>NZ_CEEDEC010000002.1:404998-1107637 GCF_979253805.1 Bacillus sp. AC266 | reverse complement strand
CCACTGGTTCCACTGGACCTCAAGGTATTCAAGGTATTCAAGGTATTCAAGGTAATACAGGTGCCACTGGACCTCAAGGCGTTCAAGGTAACACGGGTGCGACTGGTATAGGAGTTACCGGACCTACTGGACCTTCTGGTGGGCCTCCTGGACCTTCTGGACCTACTGGACCTCAAGGTAACACGGGTGCTACCGGACCTCAAGGCGCTCAAGGTAACACAGGTGCTACCGGACCTCAAGGCGCTCAAGGTAACACAGGTGCTACCGGACCTCAAGGTGCTCAAGGTAACACGGGTGCTACCGGACCTCAAGGTGCTCAAGGTAACACGGGTGCTACCGGACCTCAAGGTACTCAAGGTAACACGGGTGCGACTGGTTCCACTGGACCTCAAGGTATTCAAGGTAACACGGGTGCTACCGGACCTCAAGGTGTTCAAGGTAACACAGGTGCGACTGGACCTCAAGGCGCTCAAGGTAACACAGGTGCTACCGGACCTCAAGGTATTCAAGGTAACACGGGTGCTACCGGACCTCAAGGTGTTCAAGGTAACACAGGTGCTACCGGACCTCAAGGCACTCAAGGTAATACGGGTGCTACCGGACCTCAAGGTGCTCAAGGTAACACAGGTGCGACTGGTATAGGAGTTACCGGACCTACTGGACCTCAAGGTAACACGGGTGCGACTGGACCTCAAGGTGTTCAAGGACCAACGGGTGCGACTGGTATAGGAGTTACCGGACCTACTGGACCTAGCTTCCCAGTAGCAACAATCGTTGTAACAAACAACATCCAACAAACAGTAATCCAATTTAATAACTTTATTTTTAGTACTGCAATTAACGTAAACAATATTATCTTTAACGGCACAAATACAGTTACTGTTATTAACGCTGGTATTTATGTAATTAGCGTATCTATTTCTACAACTGCGCCAGGATGCGCTCCACTTGGAGTAGGAATTTCAATTAATGGAGCAGTTGCTACTGACAACTTCTCTTCAAATCTAATAGGCGACTCACTTTCATTTACTACAATCGAAACATTAGCTGCTGGAGCAAACATTTCTGTCCAATCTACTCTTAACGAGATTACGATCCCTGCAACAGGAAACACTAACATTCGTCTTACTGTATTTAGAATCGCTTAAATTTCACTATTTATTGTTTATGACAAATAAAAAAAAGAGCGAGAAACTCGCTCTTTTTTTGTTATGTACAATAATTCATTACTACTCTAATTCAATTGAAACATTTTTTTGTGGTACAAATGTAGAAATTGCATGTTTATAAATAAGCTGTTGCTTACCTTCTGTTTCCAGCAGGACTGTAAAATTATCAAATCCTTTAATTAATCCACGAAGCTGGAAACCATTTAATAAGTACAGCGTAACGAACGTATTCTCTTTACGGAGTTGATTTAAAAACTGATCTTGAATATTGATTGATTGCTTCATGTCGAATCCTCCTCTTTTTCTCTACTTACTATTATTCGACTTTAGTTGTAGCTTTCCTTCTATGTATCGTAAAATTTCTGACGTTTTTTCACCATCAGTAACATCGAACCACGCGACATCCATCTTATTACGGAACCACGTTAATTGACGTTTTGCATAACGGCGTGAATTCGTCTTTAATTGTGATACCGCTTCTTCTAAAGATACACGATTCTCAAAATAATCATATATCTCTTTATAACCAATCGCTTGAATAGATTGACAATCTCGCACTCCTCTTTCATGTAAACCTTTTACTTCTTCTAATAAACCTTGTTCAATCATTAGGTTAACACGTAAGTTAATGCGATCGTATAGCATTTCTCGATCCATTGTCAAGCCAATTAATGAAACATCGTACAGTAACTCATTTTCTTGTTTTTCGAGCTGGTTACTCATTTTTTCACCCGTCGTGTGAAAAATTTCTAACGCCCGAATAACACGCCTTACATTATTGGCATGAATACGCTCCGCACTTTCTGGATCTACTTCTTGCAACTTTTTATGTACATATTCCACACCGTGTTCTAATGCTAACTTTTCCATCTGTTCTCGGTATGTAGCGTCCCCAGCCTCATCTGTAAACTGGTAATCGAATAGAACAGATTGTATATAGAGACCGGTTCCACCAACAATAATTGGTAATTTCCCGCGCTCTGTAATTTCTCGAATGCACTTACGGACACTTTCTTGAAATTCCGCCACAGAAAATGAATCTTCCGGATCTTTTATATCAATCATATAATGTGGAATTCCGTCCATCTCATCTGTCGTCACCTTTGCAGTCCCGATATCCATCGTACGATAAATTTGCATGGAATCACCACTAATAATCTCACCATTCAACGCTTTTGCAAGATCGATACTTAATTTCGTCTTTCCGACAGCAGTTGGCCCAATGATGACAGCAACTTTTTCACGTTGCACTTCTCCCATATCATTCAACTCTCTTTATGTAATATACTCCATCTATTGATTATACCCAATCTTACCAATTTTAACGGCATGATTGCAAGTTCTTTGAATCCAGTACATGAAATTACACAAAAAAAGAGCATAGCTTGTCCAATTCTGCATATACATGATAAAAAATAGCTCGGAGAGGGTGCAATGACTATGAAACAAGCGACTATCGATTTTCCATTATTAATAAAAGACCTTATTTTAGCTACTGCTACAAAAGAACAAAATTGTTCACAAGAAGAATTATACTTCGCACTAAATTGTTTACTACTTTCCTTTCATTCTACTCTTCAAGAAACAACGTTACATCCAGAAAATAAAAATACAGAGTATATACAAACTCAATTTTGCACCGCGTATAAAATTATTACAGGTAAAACAATTTACCCTTTTCAATAATTCTTATATAAAAAAAGCGGCCGCTTAGACATTTTCAAGCAGCCGTTTTTTATTTTAATAAATTATTTTATAACTTTCACTTTAACGGATTTACGCCCCCAACTATCAGCAGTGCTATCTGAACCAACTAAAACATCAATACGGTTTCCTTTAATCGCGCCACCAGTATCTCCAGCAATTGCTTCTCCATATCCTTCCACCCACACTTTTGATCCGAGAGGAATTACTTTCGGATCAACAGCAATAACTTTCATATTTGGATTCGCTGTTAAATCATGCCCCATCGCAGTTAACACACGACCACCATATGTGCCATTTTCACTCGGGTGAGCTGTGTAAGCTGTCGCTTCTACTGTTATTTCACGACCAGCAGGTTCACTTGTTTCAGTAGATTTCGCCACTGGCTTAGTTGCCGGCTTCGCTTGCGCTACTGGTTTACTTGATGCTCCACTTTTAACTGATTCCTTTCCGTTAACTGCCGTATCATTTTTAGCCGGCGCTTTCACCTTAACTGATGTATCATTTTTAACCGCCGTTTTCACCTTAGTTGGCGCTTCATCTTGAGCTGGAACTTCTTTTCTTTCAATAACAGGTGCTGTACCTGTTAAAAATGGTATGTGAACATACGCCGCTTTCCCGCCATATTCGAATTGTAACCATTCGTTTTGTACTTGATTTGTCGTTTCAATCAAGTCATCTTTTTTAAGCGTGCCAAGAATCTCTGAATCAGTATTCGCTCCAGCACGAATGTTTAATACGTTTGCTGTTACATAATAAGAACTTTTCGTAAACTCAGCACTTACAAAAGCTTCTTTACCATCTAATTTAATTTTGGACCATCCGTTTTCTGTATTTATAACATCTAATTTATTTCCACTTAACATTTTACCTACAAGTTTTGATTCTACAGTTGGGTTTTCTCTAACGTTTAATACATCTGTTGTTACAATCGTTTCCGCTTTAGCAGAACCTACAAAAATCCCAAGACCAAAAACTGCTGCTGTTGCTATACCTAATAATTTTTTCATGAATAGCCTCCATTTGCTTTGTTTTCGTGTTCTCATTATAGCAACAGTTTTTTGTAGAATTTCGAAAATCACACAATTACAAAGCATTCGTAATAAACGATTAATGATTTGTAACATAAATTTCCATATTAAAGAATTGTATTTCTACCAAAATTAGCAATAGTTTTCATATATTTCTCACAAATTAGTATAAGAATTTTTTTCCAGAAAAAATTACAGTATTACTTTTTTGTTACAAAAAAATCACTTTTCATTACATCTTTTACCAAAATCCATCATAATCCAATTATTAAATTACTTTTTGTAACGAAAAAGGAACAACTCCTATTAGCTGTCCCTTTTTATCTTTTATTTAACTTTCTTCTTCCAAACACCTATCATAATAGCTGAAACAATCGTCCCAATTAATATAGAGAAAATGTATAGCAACGGTTTATTCACTAATGCGATAACAAACAATCCACCATGCGGTGCCGGCAATGTAATTTGGAATAACATAGATAAGGCACCCGCGATACTTGAACCAACAACACAGCTTACTATTACTCGAACCGGATCGGCAGCTGCAAATGGAATCGCACCTTCTGTAATAAATGATGCTCCCATAATATAATTTGTTAAACCAGATTTACGTTCTGCTTCTGTAAATTTTGTTTTAAAGAATGTGGTTGCGAATGCAATCGCAAGTGGCGGTACCATACCACCAGCCATAACTGCTGAGTGCACTCCAAAATTCTGTGCTTCTATTGCAGCAATACCAAATGTAAATGCCGCTTTATTAATTGGACCACCCATATCAATTGCCATCATACCGCCTAAAATAAGTCCTAATAATATAGCATTCGTACCGTTCAAACCATTTAACCATCCTGTTAACATTTCATTTAATGCTACTACAGGCGGATTTACTACTTTTTGCATAACAACTCCTGTAATCAACAATCCAAAGACTGGATATAACAAAACAGGTTTAATTCCTTCTAACTGTACTGGTAATCCTGAAAATAATCTTTTCAATCCTAAAACAACATATCCAGCTAAGAAACCAGCAATTAATCCACCTAAAAATCCCGCATTCGCTTGTGCTGCTAAAAACCCACCTACAACACCAGGCATAAAACCAGGACGATCAGCAATAGAACTCGCAATAAATCCAGCTAAGATTGGTACAAGGAATAAAAACGCACCTGTTTTTCCTCCCCCAATAGACATGAACAATTCAGCTAAAGGACCTTCCGCTTTTATACCACCAAACGAAAACGCTAGTGCAATTAAAATTCCACCACCAACAACGAACGGAAGCATATTACTTACACCGCTCATTAAATGCTTATAAATTCCTAGCCCTTTTTCTTTCTTTACATTTTCTGCCTTCCCATCCTCTTTTACCCCTTTAAAGATTGGTGCATCTTGTTTTATAGCTCGATTAAGAAGGATTTCAGTTTTTCTAATCCCATCGGCGACTGGTACTTGAATGACATGCTTCCCAGCAAAACGATTCATTTCTACTTGTTTATCTGCAGCTACAATAATAGCCGTTGCGCGTTCAATGTCCTCTTTCGTTAAATCGTTTTTAACACCTGTTGATCCATTCGTTTCAACTTTAATCGCTATTCCTAACTCTGCTGCTTTTGCTTTCAAACTATCCGCAGCCATATATGTGTGAGCGATACCAGTCGGACAAGCTGTAACAGCTAATACGTATGGCTCATTCCCTTCCGGCTTTGCTACTTCAACTTCTTCGTCTTCTTTTTCATTCTCTTTTTCATCAAATAAACGGAGAAGCTCATCCTCATCCTTTGCTTCTAATAATTGCTTGCGGAACCCTTCATCCATCAATAACGTAGAGAGACGAGATAACGTTTCTAAATGAGTATTATTCGCCCCTTCACTCGCAGCAATCATAAAAAACAGATGTGCAGGCTGTCCATCAAGCGACTCATAGTTGATACCGCTTACACTTCTACCAAAACAAATCGATGGTTGTTTAACGGCATTCGTCTTCGCATGAGGTATAGCAATCCCTTCCCCTATGCCAGTTGTACTTTGTGACTCCCGCTTTAAAATAGCTTCTTTAAATTCAGCTTTACTATTTAAACGATTTGCTCCGTCTAATTTCTCAACTAATTCATCTATGACAGCTTCTTTATTTGAAGCTGTCAAGTTCATAATAACTGTATCCCTTTTTAATAGTTCTGTAATTTTCATATGTTACTTCCCCCTATCGCTTAGTTACAATTACTTGCGACAATAATTCTTCTACTTTTTCTTTTTCACATAAATCAGCTGAAAATGCTGTTGCACTCCCTGTTGCAACGCCATATTGAAATGCCTTTTCAATATCTTTTGTCTGTTCATATTTACCTACAAATCCTGCAACGAGAGAATCTCCGGCCCCAACCGAATTAATTACAACACCTTTTGGAACAGTTGCTTCATATATACCTTGTGCCGTAAATAATAAAGCCCCATCTCCAGCCATTGATACGATAACATGCTCTACACCTTGTTCAACTAATTTTCTTCCAAACGGTAAAACATCTTCTACTGTTGAAATCTCTACTCCGAATAACTCACCAAGTTCATGATGATTAGGCTTTATTAAAAATGGTTTATTTTTAATTACATGCTGCAGCGCACTTCCACTTGCATCGACTACTACACGAATACCTTTCTCAGCTCCGAGCGCTGCGATTGATTCATAAAAAGTAGTTGAGATAGACGCCGGTACACTTCCAGCTAGTACAACACAATCTCCCTGCCTCATACTTTCGATTTGTTTCATTAATTGTTCAAATTGTTCATTTGTCACATTAGGACCTTGCCCATTTAATTCTGTCTCTTCTTGCCCTTTTATTTTCACATTAATTCGGGAATCACCGTCTACTTGGACGAAGTTTGTTGTTACACCTTCCGCCTGTAATACATCTTTAATAAATCGACCGGTAAATCCACCAGTAAATCCAAGCGCTACATTTTCAACACCTAAACGATGAAGAACACGAGAAACGTTAATGCCTTTCCCTCCAGGAAATTTCATATCTTTCTCTGCTCGATTTACTGCGCCTAAATCGAAGGAATTAACTTGTACTACATAATCAATAGATGGGTTTAAAGTAACTGTATAGATCATTGTTTATCAGCCTCAATTACATTGGTTTGTCTTTTATATTTTTCTAAATCAATTTCTAAATGGTTTGTAATAATATTCGCTTCTTCAACATTGGCAATTTTCGCAAATGCAACTTCTGAGAACTTACTTTCATCAATTAAGAAATATCCTTCGTTCGCAAATGTTAATGCCATTTGTTTTAAAAGTGCCTCTTCTGGATCTGGAGTTGTAAAACCAAGCTGTTCATGTACACCATTTGCTCCTAAGAAACATTTATCAAAACGGTACTTTTGCATACTTTCCTGTGCCATAGCACCAATTAAAGCTTTCGTCCTACTCTTCATCATCCCGCCTAGTAAATACGCACGAATATTATTTTCAACTAAAGCTTCAATATGCATAAGTCCATTCGTTACGACAGTAACATCTTTATTTATTAAAAATGGAATCATTTCAAATGTTGTACTTCCTGCATCTAAATAAACGCAATCCCCTTGTTCAACAATACTAGCCGCATACTTGGCAATTTGTTGTTTTATTTGAATGTTTTTGGATGATTTTTCAATCATCGTTGGCTCCTGTCCTTTTCCTGTTAAAACAGAGGCACCACCATGAACTCTTTTTAATAACCTTTGTTTTTCTAATTGTGCTAAATCACGACGAATTGTCGATTCAGAGCTTTCTGTTCTTTCAACTAATTGTTGTAATTTAACAACCTTCTGCTCTTTTACAAGTTGCAATATCATTTGATGACGTTCAGGAGTTAACATTTTATTCACCTCTTCTTTGATTACAGTATAATGAAAACGATCACAAAAATCAACCATAAACAGTCAAAAATAATCACTATCAATCAAAACCGGTTATAAACAAAAAAAGAAACCTATTTGATACAACAATCAAATAGGTTTCTTCTCTCGCTTCACTTATAAAGAAGCTTTATAAATTGCAAGAACATCATCTTTATTTAATTTTTTAAAGGTACCAAATTCACCATAAGCCATCGCTTTATCAGCCATTAAATCAATTTCATTTTCTCCAATAGCGTAATCCGCTAATGTTACCGGCGCCTCAATTGAAGTCCAAAATTGACGTAACGCCTCAATTCCTTCTAACCCAATTTCTCGATCCGTCTTCCCTTCTGTTTCTACATCGAATACACGAATAGCGAACTGTTTAAAACGACTTACATTTTCATCTACAACATGCTTCATCCAGTTCGGGAATAAAATTGCAAGGCCACCCCCGTGTGGTATATCATGAACCGCAGAAACTGCATGCTCAATATTATGAGTTGCCCAATCTCCTTTTACTCCCATCGCTAAAATGCCGTTTAACGCCATAGTACCGCAATATAAAATTGTTTCCCTATGCTCATAATTTTCTAGATCACTTAAAAGCTTAGGAGCTGTTTCAATTACTGTTCTTAAAACAGATTCACAATAACGATCTTGTAATTCTGTATTCATGCCGTGATGGAAATATTGCTCTAATACGTGCGACATAATATCTACCATACCGTAAATTGTTTGATCTTTCGGTACAGATGCAGTATGAACTGGATCTAAAATCGAAAACTGCGGGAAAGTAACTGGGCTACCCCAGCCATATTTTTCATTCGTTTCCCAGTTTGTAATGACAGAACCAGCATTCATTTCAGAACCTGTTGCCGCAAGCGTAAGTACCGTACCAAATGGTAATGCATCACTAGCAAATGCTTTTTTCGTTACAATATCCCATACATCTCCATCATATTTACTACCAGCAGCAATCGCCTTCGTACAGTCGATTACACTTCCTCCGCCAACCGCTAAAATAAATTCGACTCCATTGTCTTTACAAATTTGAATCCCTTTCTTTACTGTTGATAAACGAGGATTCGGTTCAACTCCTGTCAACTCAAATACTTCCGCATTTATATCCTTTAAAATAGAAATCACATTATCATAAATACCATTTCTTTTAATGCTGCCTCCCCCGTATACGAGAAGAACTTTTTTACCGAACTGTGGAATTTCAGTTTTCAACTGTTCTAATTGACCTTTACCGAAAATAAGTTTCGTTGGATTACGAAATACAAAATTTTGCATATTTCTTTACCATCCCTTCTATATGAAAAGCAACTATACTTTTGTATACCATATTTTTTTCATTTCACAAAAATATTTGCCTAACAAAAAAATCCCAGCCTACAGGCTGAGATTTTTTTATTGGTAATAAGGTGAGATCATTAAGTAAACAATAACACCAGATAAACTTACATATAACCAAATCGGCATCGTCCAACGTACAATTTTACGGTGACGTGTTAATTGATTCGTAAAACCAAACACAAGTGCAAACAATGCAAGCGGTACAATAATTGCTGCAAGGATAATATGTGTAATTAAAATGATGAAATACACATATTTAATGAATCCTTCTCCGCCAAAATGTGTTGCTGGCGCCAAGTAATGATACGATAAATAAGAAACACAAAATAGCAACGTCGTTGTAAATGCTGCTAGGATGAAACCACGGTGCATTTTCACATTCTTCTTAATAATAGAGTATAAAGCTGCTAATAAGAATACGAACGTAAAGCTATTAAAAATTGCATTTAACATTGGTAAAATTGTTACATCAAAATGTACTTCTCCTTCATAGCCAACAGGTCCAAAGAACAAAAATAAAATAATCGCATTTACAATTACAGAAAGCGTTATCACAATAGGAGCATAGCTTTTCTGATTCGTTGATTGATCCACCAAAATGGTCACTCCTCTTCCTTCAAATATGTATACGTAACCTCACTATTTTAACATATTATTCACAGTGTAAATGTGACAATAGTTTGACACAGTAAGACAGGGCAAAGAAAAAACCCTTCTTAACAATACTTCTTAAGAAGGATTTTATCGCTTTATTATTCAAATAGCAATGCGATTAGTTTTTGTTAAAAAACGTACTGCTATACGCTTGATATATTTCAGACACTTGATATCCCATTAATGAAATTGCTGTTAATGAAAAGAAACCAATCATAAGAAATCGAAACCACATATAAATCTCCTCCTTGTATTTAGCTTAAAAAGCAGTCGCTATATTACAAGTTGAGTGGCACTCTTCATCGTCACTTTCCTTTTTCTTTACAATTGCTGTTATAAATCGAATCATAAAGAAAATCACAAAAGGAAATTGTTCATAATTTACCTTGGCATAGTTTGGCAACGGCTCGCGCTGCACATCGAACGGAGATGAGAAGGAATAGAACATACCTTGCTCTTCCATATATACAATTACAATTTTCATACAAAACATTATTCCTAGAAATGAAACAATATCTTGCCATTCTGTCGTATATAAAAAGTTATACAGCTCTAATACGTACTCTTCCATCGTCATCCCCCCTTCCTTTTTTACCATTTTGCTCGCCTTCATATAAAAAGTCAAGAAAAAAGTTTATATTCACTATGACAATAGTAATTACTTGTTTCTATGATTATATATGATTCTTTTATAGCAATGATTGGGTGTAACTCTCTTCTAAAACAAGAAATTAGAATCGAACAGATTCCTCATTCTTACTTTTAGGATTCAACAATGTACTATTTTTATTTCTATTAAAAATAAAATAAGAAATTATTATAAGAACAGTAACAAGCATTGTTAAAAGCGCTTGTGAACGTAAAGATTCAATTGCGAGCATGGCAACTAAAACTGCTATAATCGCAGCAATTGTAACATATGTTACATATGGAAAAAGCCACATTTTCACTTTCAAATTTTGTTGTTCCGCTTTCCCCATTTTTTTACGTATCTTGAAATGTGAAACTGCTATAACGAGATAAACGAGTAACGCAATCCCGCCAGATGCATTCACTAAAAATAAAAATACTTTATCTGGAGATATGTAACTAAAAACAACTCCAATGTAAGCAAAGAAAGTTCCAAATAAAACCGCCCGAACTGGAACACCACTACTATTCAATTTCAAAAATGCCTTTGGCGCATCTCCTCTTTCTGCCATTGAAAAAAGCATTCTTGAGTTCGTATATAAACCCGAATTTAAACAAGAAAGTACAGCTGTTAAAACGATAAAATTCATAATTTGCGCTGCCGCTGGTATCCCTATATGTTCCAGTACCGCCACAAATGGGCTTTTTAGTATGTTCGCCGAATTCCACGGAAGGAGTGTAACAACTACAGCGATCGATCCAATGAAAAATA
Organism: Bacillus sp. AC266; assembly: GCF_979253805.1. NCBI lineage: Bacteria > Bacillati > Bacillota > Bacilli > Caryophanales > Bacillaceae > Bacillus > Bacillus sp. AC266. The sequence goes on along the minus strand of NZ_CEEDEC010000002.1, from coordinate 1,096,433 downwards.
CGAGAATACGCCAAATTACACTATTTGTTGCTGTTTTGACTGCCTTTACAGGTTCGGCAGACTCTCCAGCGGCCACTGCAACAATCTCAGATCCCATAAATGAAAATATAACGACGGTGATTCCAAGTAACACCGAACTTATACCATTTGGCATAAATCCTCCTTGACCTACCAAATTCGAAGTGCCAGGTGCTTCCGTTCCTGGTACAAATCCTAAAATAACAGCTAGTCCAAGACAAAGGAACAAAACAATACTTATTACTTTAATAAATGAAAACCAATATTCAAATTCTCCAAATGATTTCACCGAGAAAACATTCGTCAACGTTAATAAAATCGTTAATATTAAGCTTAATAACCAGAGTGGGATTTCTGGAATCCAGTATTGAATAATACCAGCACCTGCTGTAGCTTCTATTGCAATAACAATTACCCAGAAAAACCAATATAGCCACCCAATTGTATAACCTGCCCATGGACCAATTGCCTCTCTTGCATATGTTGCAAATGAACCACTTGTCGGATTAATAGCTGCCATTTCTCCTAGCATTCTCATAACGAAAATAACTAGAAGTCCTGCTAATGCATATGAAACGATAGAACCTGGACCCGCTGAATGCACAACCGCGCCACTCCCAACAAACAAACCAGCTCCTATTACGCCACCAATGGAAATCATTGTAATGTGGCGTATTTTGAGGTCTTTCTTAAGATTTTTATCCAACTCTTGTACATCCCCTTCCAAACTTAATTTTGAAATTTATGTAAGAGTATTATGTGAAAAATCTTATCCTATACTTTAAAATATATCAAAATATTCTGAATTTAACAATCACAATTCGACCTCCTTCAAAAATTATTTCATTAGGTTTAATAATTTCCCATACACAATTGTTGAGAAAATTATAGTCACCTTACAAGAGAATGAATTTTCAGATATTATTAAATAAACAAGATTATACATCTAGACAACTTTTTGTATAGGGGTGTTGATATGTTAAACAAGTTCAAATTCATTTGTTGTACTTTAGTAATTTTCTTACTGCTACCGCTAGCTCCCTTTCAAGCACAAGCAGCAAACAATTTAGGATCAAAATTACTCGTTGGATACTGGCATAACTTTGATAACGGTACTGGCATTATTAAATTAAGAGACGTTTCACCAAAATGGGATGTACTCAATGTATCTTTCGGTGAAACTGGTGGTGATCGTTCCACTGTTGAATTTTCTCCTGTGTATGGTACAGATGCAGAATTCAAATCAGATATTGCTTATTTAAAAAGTAAAGGAAAGAAAGTAGTTCTTTCAATAGGTGGACAAAATGGGGTCGTTTTACTTCCTGATAATGCCGCTAAGCAACGTTTTATTAATTCCATACAATCTCTAATTGATAAATACGGTTTTGATGGAATAGATATTGACCTTGAATCAGGAATTTACTTAAACGGTAATGACACTAATTTCAAAAACCCAACGACTCCTCAAATCGTAAATCTTATTTCGGCTATTCGGACAATCTCAGATCATTATGGTCCAAATTTTCTATTAAGCATGGCTCCTGAAACAGCTTATGTTCAAGGCGGCTATAGCGCATATGGAAGCATCTGGGGTGCATATTTACCGATTATTTACGGAGTGAAAGACAAACTAACATACATTCACGTTCAACACTACAACGCTGGTAGCGGGATTGGAATGGACGGTAATAACTACAATCAAGGTACTGCAGACTACGAAGTCGCTATGGCAGATATGCTCTTACATGGTTTTCCTGTAGGTGGTAATGCAAATAACATTTTCCCGCCTCTTCGTTCGGATCAAGTCATGATTGGACTTCCTGCAGCACCAGCGGCCGCTCCAAGTGGCGGATATATTTCTCCAACTGAAATGAAAAAAGCTTTAGATTATATCATTAAAGGAATTCCTTTCGGAGGAAAGTATAAACTTTCAAGTCAGAGTGGCTATCCTGCATTCCGTGGCCTAATGTCTTGGTCTATTAATTGGGATGCAAAAAACAACTTTGAATTCTCTAATAACTATAGAACATATTTTGATAGTCTTTCCTTGCAAAAATAATAAAAAACAACAATAGGTTTTATATGACCTATTGTTGTTTTTTATCTATGTAAATTACTTTTTCACTTCTACATGATGAAGAAATTCTTTTCCATCTCTTGAATAACTATTCACAAGACTTAAAAGCAACTTCCCACCAACCAACATCGCACGTTCATCAAAATCGAATTGAGGATGATGGTGTGGATATGTTGCCCCTATTTCTTCATTACCGGCACCTGTGAAGAAAAATGCTCCTGGAACATGTTCTAAGTAGTATGCAAAATCTTCTCCGCCCATAATAGGTGGTACTTCCATGACCCTTTCTTTGCCAAGATCGTGTTCCGCGACCGTCATAAAATGACGTGTTTCAGCTACATGATTTATTAATATTGGATAACCTCGTTTATATTGAATATTAACTTCAGCATGAAGGGACTGACAAATCCCCTCAACAACTCGTCTAAATTCCTTCTCCATATATTCTCTCACTTCAGGATCTAACGTTCGAATGGTTCCTGTAAACGTAGCAGTATCCGCAATAATATTATCGGCTTGCCCGGCATGGAATGTACCAACTGTTAAAACTGCTGATTGAAGTGGATCGACTTTTCTACTCACTAAAAGTTGCAACTGATTAATAACTTGTGTTGCAACGATAATAGCATCTACAGTATGATGTGGCATACCGCCGTGACCGCCTCGCCCTTGAATCTTCACTTCAAAAGTATCAGCTGCCGCCATCATTGCTCCAGCTTTCGTTCCAACAATTCCTAAAGGCATCTTAGAAGATAAATGCGTACCAAAAACAACATCTACTCCTTCTAAACAACCATCCTCAATCATGGCAATTGCTCCGCCAGGCTCTTTCTCTTCTGCATGTTGATGAATAAGGACTATTTTTCCTGAAAGTTGGTCTCTGTTATCACTTAATATTTTTGCAACTCCTAAAAGTGTTGCTGTATGTCCATCATGGCCACAAGCGTGCATTACACCAGGAACCTTTGATTTATATGAAACTTTCTTTTCATCTTGAATAGGTAGTGCATCAAAATCAGCACGTAGCGCCATCGTCTTCCCAGGTATTCCACCTTCAATTACGCCGATTACCCCTCTTCCCCCGACATCTGTTTTCACATCAATATGAAAACTTTTTAAAATTTCAGCTATTTTTTTCGGTGTTTCTATTTCTTGAAACGATAGCTCTGGGTATTGATGAAAATCTCTTCGCCACGAAACCATTTGATTATATAAACTTTCCAATTCTTTATGCCATGTTTCTATCATAGAAATTCCCCTTTCTTTTTAACAGTTTAAATAAAAAATACATAATATTCTGTATTTAATCAATAAAAAAAAGAGAACTTTCTTTAAAAGTACTCTTAATTCTTCAAAATATTAAACGTTCTACTTCAGTCACTACTTTGCTTCAATACAAATAGTGAAAGTTCCGGTACACTTAAAAATCTAACAGGCATTCGAGTCGTTCCAATACCACGATTTACGTATAAATGTAACAGCTTACTCTTCCCTTCTAATTCATACATACCTTCAACATGACTCTCAGCTAGTTTTGTAGTAATTAAAGGACCTACAAAAGGAATTTGAACTTGTCCTCCGTGACTATGTCCTGACATTTGAAAATCGACTGGATAACGAGATACTTTATCTACAACATCCGGCTCATGTATTAATAGCATATTGAAATCTTGTTGTCTTAAGTTTTTTAAAGTCGAGTCTATTTGTGGCTTCCCTAATAAAAAATCATCCAAACCTGATATTGTAATATACTTGCCGTTTTCCCCTTTAATTTTCTGCACTTCATTTACTAACACAGAAAAACCAGCTTCCTCCATATACTTTTTGTAAAATAAACTACCGCCCCCACCTCTATCATGATTCCCAAACACAGCATATTTTCCTAGGGGAGCTTTAATTTTCTGCAAAATAACCTTTGCTTCTTCTCTTTCCGCACTATAGGATCCAAACTTATCTATTAAATCTCCTGTAAAAACTACTATATCTGGATGTAATTCATTCATCTTCTCCACCAAATTTTCTAGTTGTTTCAATGTGAAATCTGGTCCTAAATGTACATCTGAGAACTGCAATATTTTTTTATTATTAAACTCTTTAGGAATTGTAGGAGCTTCTATTTCATTCCACGTAACTGTTACTAGTCTTCTTTCTATTTCAGTCGCATAGAAATACAAACTTACTGGTATCATTAATATACTTATGAAACTAATAATAAATATCTTTACGATTGATTTTTTTCGTTCTTTTTTTACATGATGCGTATTCATGTTTTCACCTCTAAAATCACTTTAAATCCTTATTGTTACATTAATGTGACAACATGAACAATGTTCGTTATATCCAATTTCAGCCCCACTCACTTTGACAAATTTATACAGAAATCATATCATATTTTTATCATACATAGATTCTTTAAAATGTTTCTTCTATTCATTCCATCATTCTATTAAGGAGAGGTTATTCATGTCTGTATTTACACCAGAAGAAATTACGGAACTTGCTGCTAATTCTGGAAGAAAAAAAGCTCATTTATCATTGCTCCCTATGCTAATTCTCGGTTTTTTTGGTGGTGCTTTCATAGCATTAGGATATTTACTTGATATCCATGTTATCGGAACAATGCCAAAATCTTGGGGATCATTTACTAGCTTTTTAGGTGCTGCCGTATTCCCTATCGGTCTTATACTCGTTATCCTTGCAGGCGGTGAATTAGTAACTGGCAACATGATGACCGTTTCAATGGCATGGCTTCACAAAAAAATCGACTTATTTCACTTCATACGAAATTTAGTTATTGTTACGTTTAGCAACTTCATAGGTGCTATATTCGTCGCTTATTTTTTTGGTCATATCGTCGGCTTAACGGAGGGAGCTTTTTTAGCAAAAACAGTTTCTATTGCACAAGCTAAACTACAAGATACACCACTGCAAGCCTTCATTTCTGCAATCGGGTGTAATTGGCTCGTTTGTTTAGCTGTTTGGCTCAGTATGGGAAGTAAAGAATTTATCGGAAAGATTGTCGGTATTTGGTTCCCTGTTATGACTTTTGTTGCGATTGGATTTCAACACGTTGTAGCCAATATGTTTGTCATCCCAGCTGCAATTTTTTCTGGTCATTTAACTTGGGTTGAATATTTTCCAAACTTCATTTTTGTTTTCTTCGGAAATTTAGTAGGGGGTATGTTATTTGTAGCATTACCTTATTTCATATCTTATAATAAAAAACTACCTTCCAATAAAGAGCAAACTGCATTAAAGAAAAAATCTGTATCCGCTTAAATTGAATGTCTATAAATTGGTCCTAAAAATATTACAAATTTCATTTTTTTTGCGAATATATGTACGTACACTTGTTCTCGAATGTTTTATACGTTATAATAACAACTTAAATAGCATTATTTACATATGAGGTGAAAAACATGAATAAGACAGAATTAATTAAAAACGTAGCACAAAACGCTGAGATTTCTCAAAAAGAAGCTACTGTAGTTTTACAAACTGTAGTAGAATCAATCACTAACTCTTTAGCTGCTGGCGAAAAAGTACAACTTATCGGATTCGGTACATTCGAAGTTCGTGAAAGAGCTGCTCGTACAGGCCGTAACCCACAAACGGGTGAAGAAATGCAAATCGCAGCTTCTAAAGTACCTGCTTTTAAAGCTGGTAAAGAACTAAAAGAAGCTGTAAAATAATGAAAAATAGCCTTCTCATTTATGAGAAGGCTATTTTTTTCATGACATAATTAATAAAAATCTGACCATTATGCTGCTTATTTTGTTCCTTTATGCAAATAAAACCTTTGCTTTCAAAGAAAGGTTTTGCTGTAATACTCGCCTCTGTATACATATCCCTATGCTGCAAGTTCACTGCTTCTTTTTCTAACTTCTGTAGTATGTATGATGCTATCCTTTTTCCTTGATAATCTTTATGCGTAAATAAGCGATCTACGTAATGATCATCATTATAATCCCCAAATCCCACTATCACACCTTTATAATCAGCAACGTAACAAATATTCTTTTCTAAAGACTGTAGCCATCTCTCTCTATCTAGTCGCTCCGGGGCCCACGCCTGTAGCTGTAACTCGTTATAATCTTTTGCATTCACCGTATGAACCGTTTCATAGAACAATTGTAATACTTGCTCTAAATCCTCCTTCTGGAATGTTCTAATTTTAATATCTTTAAACATATGTAAAACTCCTTATCAAACTAACTCTTTTATTTCGGTTATCCGGATAATTATTTCGTGTTTATTTTCGAAACAGTTTCTTCCACTATATATGATTCTACTTCTGCTCTTTCTATATTATATCGACTTTTCCTTCTAAACGAACAATAAACAATACTCATACAAAGTATTGTTTATTGTAAAAAAGCATATTAAATTCGCTTTATAGCTGAAAGTGTTTAAGATTTCAATTTAACTCTTTGTAATCTTAATGCATTTAATACGACTGATACAGAGCTAAATGCCATTGCTGCACCTGCAACCCAAGGAGCTAAGAAACCGAGCGCCGCAATTGGAATTCCTAGGCCGTTATAAGCTAACGCCCAGAATAGATTTTGCTTAATATTTCTAATCGTCATTTTACTCATAAAAATTGCATCAGCAATACTATTTAAATCACCACGGATTAACGTAATGTCTGCCGCTTCCATCGCTACATCCGTACCTGTTCCAATTGCCATACCGATATCCGCCGTAGCAAGTGCAGGAGCATCATTTATTCCATCTCCAACCATTGCTACTTTCTTACCTTGCGCTTGAAGTTTTTTCACTTCTTCTGCTTTTCCTTCAGGTAATACTTCTGCAATTACGTGATCAATACCAACTTGCTTAGCGATTGCCTGAGCAGTTTGTGTATTATCTCCTGTAATCATAACAACGTCTAGACCCATTTTCTTAAGTCTTGCGATAGCTGCTTTTGAAGTATCTTTTACAGTATCTGCAACGGCCACTATACCAGCATATTCTTTATTGATCGCAATAAGCATTGCTGTTTTTCCTTCTCGTTCTAGCTCTTCCATCGATTTAGAAACTTCTTCAATATCAATATCAAATTTCTTCATTAATCGACGTGTACCAATTAATAATTGTTTCCCTTCTACGACTGATTCGATACCGAATCCTGGAATCGCTTCAAACGTTTCTGAACTTGGGATATCAATTTTCTTTTCTTTAATTCCTTCTACAATCGCTTCTGCAAGTGGATGTTCAGAATTTTTTTCTGCCGCACCTACTAAACGTAGTATTTCTTCTTCATGGAATCCATCTGCTACAATTACATCTGTTAAAACAGGCTTCCCGTTTGTCACAGTACCTGTTTTATCTAGAATAACTGTATCTAATCGGTGCGTTGCTTCTAAATGCTCTCCACCTTTAAATAAAATACCATACTCAGCTGATCTTCCTGATCCCGCCATAATAGATGTAGGTGTTGCAAGGCCTAATGCACACGGACAAGCGATAACAAGTACTGCTATCATTTTCTCAAGTGCTCCGCCAAAATCACCAGGTGTAACAAATATCATCCACACCGCAAATGTAATAATAGCAATTACAACTACAACAGGTACGAAAATACCTGAAATTTGATCTGCTACCCTTTGAATAGGAGCTTTTGAACCTTGAGCCTCTTCTACTACTTTAATAATTTGAGCTAATGCAGTATCTCTTCCTACCTTAGTTGCTTTAACTTTTAAAAATCCATTTTTATTCATTGTAGAGCCAATTACTACATCCCCAATTGTTTTATCAACTGGAATACTCTCGCCTGTTAACATCGATTCATCTATCGCTGATTTTCCTTCTACAATTTCTCCATCTACTGGGATTTTTTCACCAGGTTTAACATAGACAACATCACCAGCTACCACTTCTTCGATTAAAATTTTCATCTCTGTTCCATCTCGCACAACTGTGGCAGTTTTCGCTTGTAGTCCCATCAACTTTTTAATAGCTTCTGATGAACGCCCTTTTGCTCTCGCCTCAAATAATTTACCTAAAATAATTAAAGTAATAAGTACCGCACTCGTTTCAAAATATAAATCTGTCATATGTTCTGAAGAACCAATCGACCTAATACTTAAATACACACTATAGAAATAAGCTGCGGACGTTCCAAGTGCCACAAGAACATCCATGTTTGCACTTTTATTGCGTAGCGCTTTATACGCTCCAATATAAAACTGTCCACCAATGATAAATTGAACAGGAGTTGCAAGAGCTAGCTGCACCCAAGGGTTCATTAGCATATCAGGTAAATAAATAAACGATGTAAATGAGAAATGACTTACCATTGCCCACAATAACGGGAATGATAAAATAAACGAAATAATAAATTTCTTCTTTTGTCGTTCAATTTCTTGTAAGCGATGATCTGTTGATCCATCTTGCTCATCTGATTTCACTTCCAATTTATATCCTAATTTCGTGATTGCACTCTTCATTTCATTTACATTAATTTCATCAGGATTAAAATCTACTGTAGCTGATTCCAAAGCGAAATTTACTGTCGCTCCGTTCACACCTTCTAACTTATTTAAACGCTTTTCTACTCTATTCGCACATGCTGCGCATGTCATCCCTGAAACAGTAAACTCAGCTTTATCACTTACAATTCCATATCCTAGCGACTCAACTTTTTCCTTAAATTGTTGTGGATTTGTTTTATGGGGATCATACATTATTTTTGTTTTTTCAAGTGCAAAATTTACATTTGCATCATGAACACCTTCTACTTTTTTCAGGCCTTTTTCAATTCTATTTGCACAGGCTGCACATGTCATGCCTGATATTTGGAGATTGGCCTCTTTTTGCTCATTCATGTCTCTCACCTCTATATACCCTTATAAGGTATAATTTTTAGCAAAATAAATCGTACTCCATATAAAGTACGATTTATTTCTATATTAAAAATTATTATTGAATTTCATAGCCTTGATCTTCAATTACAGCAACGATATCTTTTAACGTTACAACTGATGAGTCGATAGTAACTTCAACAGTTCCTTCTGCTAATTGAACTTTTACTTGTTCAACGCCGTTTAGTTCTTTCACATTACTTTCAATAGAATTTACACAATGCCCACAAGACATACCCTCAACTTTTAATGTTAACTGTTCCATTTAAAATCCTCCTCTTGTTTATTCATTGTTTATTAATCACAACTACATCTTACCATACCCCCCTAAGGTAATCAATGGTTTTATATCATGATTTTTATTTTTTTCTAAAATCTTTATTTTTTTGCTCCAATTATGAATTTATATATCTTCTCCTATATAAACAAAAGCCAAGCTAGTCAAATACTAGCTTGGCTTTTATGCTTTTGAAAAACGTTCAAATACTGTCATTAATTCTTCAATTGCTTCGTCACCATTACCATTTTTAATAGCTCCTGAAACACAATGACTCGTATGATTTTTTAAGACACCCATTCCTACTTTTTTCATCGCTGCATTAATCGCAGAAATTTGAACTAAAATATCCACGCAATAACGATCATTTTCAATCATATTTTGAATACCACGGACTTGGCCTTCAATTCTCTTTAATCTATTTATAATTTGTTCTTTTTCTTTTTCTGATCTATGTGTTACTGATTCATGGTCCTTATGATCCATATTATCACCTTCTTAAAGTTTCTCTTCATCCAATAAAACAATTGCTTTTATGAGTATACCAATTATATCATCAAATATCTATGTAGGATACCCCATATGAGTATATTTTCGCTTTATGATTATTCTTAACACATCATTAGCTTCTCAGTCTCAATTAATATGATACCCTTTCTTTTTTTCAAAAAAACAATAATAAGCAGGGATTGTCCATCCCCGCTTATTATTCATCCACAAATATAAAAGTCTCAATTTTCACACGTGTAAATTGAGACTTTTTTCTTCCTATATATAATTATTGCTGATCACATACTTTTGTATCATTCACTACTGAAGTTCCTTCAACGGTTACCGTATGAAAACAGTCATTTACACGAACTGTCACAACATTATCTTGCCGATCAATGATATGGTATTCATTAAAATTTTTATTCAGAGCACTGCGAATTTGTTCTCCTTCATAAATTGGAATGCCATGTGATAAAACCCAAATAAACCCAGCGATAGCAAGAATAGTTTTCATACGATCTACCTCCTTGAGAATATAGTGAACTTTTAATCCATGCTTTTTCAGCTCTACTAATCATGAATGGAATGAATCAAGCCTTTTTGGAAATAAGTTCATTTCGTCTATTTTATGTTTATGCTAATTGTGACCGAATTGTGACAACTTTTTGTCTATTTAGACGAAAAGTTGAAACAAAACTTTCAAAAAGGACAATTCTACTTATAAAAAAGGTTATGGAATGTTTCATCCATAACCTTTTTTCAGCCCTATTCTACAACTCATCCACCGTACTTCATGTGATTTTTGTAGAGTTATTTTATTTTTATTCATCGCCATCAAAACAAAATCTTGAAAAAACTTCCCACACGAGTTCATTTCTACTACTTACCCCAGTCTTTTCAAAAATGGATTTTAAATGATCTTGTACCGTGTATATAGATATACAAAGTTCATGGGCCAATTCCTTTGTCGACATACCTGTAAGAATTTTACGTATTACTTGCTTCTCACGTGTTGTAAAACTATACACTTCCGTAATAAGCGGAAAGATTTCTTCCGGTCTTGCTCTTTCGAATAGAACAACATAACCACCCTGAAAACTACTTGTACGTTCTAACTTACTGGCCCGAATGATTAAAAAATGTCCATAGGCTAAAGGTATACAAACTTTTTCTTCTCTATTCATACAACCTACATTATATTCGTTAGCCTTTACTTTCGAACAAACCGCACGTATTGGCCTTGGTATTTCTTTTATATTTAACTGTTCATACTTTCTAAGATTTGAGAGCCAATCGCTGCCATCTTGATTCCAATATAATAAATTAAAATCCTCACTTAATATAATCGTACCTGTCCCTATTACCTTCTCTTCTGAAAAAGGTTTAGGAAATGCCTTTTTTAAACCCTCTCCAGCAATCGGGACTACCATTGCCAAATAGTTACAATTATCTATATGAAAAGCGGGACTTGTACTCCCTCGAAATAAACTAAGATGCCCAAAACAGTTCCCCTTACTCATACAAACGCCCCTTAATTCATCTCCAAAACTTGCTGGTTTTAAAATATTTCGGTATCTAGAGCTTTTCTTTTGTTCACCATTTGTCACCATACTAAGAGAAGCAACATGAGGATAGTGTTCTGATAAATATTTAAATTTATTAAAATCATCTTCTAGAAATTCATTCATAAACAATTGTGGATGAATCTTTTCAACACTTTCATCCGTAAATGCCCCAGTAGATAAAAAAGAAATTAGGTCTATAGCTGTAAAACAAGCGGCGTCAAAATCAATGACTTTACGTATTAAGTGGAGAAATGACTCTTGAAATGTCCTTATAGAACTTATACGATTCGCTACCATTGTAATTTCTTTCGTTATTTTTTCATACATCCTCTTCCCCCCAGATTTACGGGATTGTTTCCCTTCATAATTTCATTCCATAATAAACCTATAACACACATACTTAGGAGGTTAAAAATGAATTGGAATGATACTACCGTAAATTCATATGAACAAAGAATTCCATGTAAAATCCCAGGCTACTACAACCTATATGAAATGATGAATCATTTCTTGTTTACTACACTCCCTAAAGAAAATATGAATCCAAATTTTCTAGTTATAGGTGCTGGTGGTGGACAAGAAATTCTCTCAATAGGCAAACAAAATTGCAACTTATCTTTTACAGGTGTTGATCCATCTGAAAGCATGCTACAGCTAGCTAAAAAAAGAATTGAAAGCGAAGGCATACAAAATCAAATTCACTTTGTACATGGAACTGTCCATTCATTATTAACCAATCCATTATTTGACGCTGCTACTTGTATGCTTGTTCTTCACTTCATCCCAACTATTAAGGAGAAAAAAGAGCTTCTTAATGAAATTAGTAGTCGCTTAAAACCTGGTGCTCCATTCTTTCTCTCTACAATAAATGGTGTACCCCATACAAGTATGTTTTCTGCACAATTGAATGCTTGGCGCAACCACATGATGCAAAATCAAATTCCATTAGAAGATTGGAACCGATTTGAAAATTCTTTTGAAACAGAAATATTTCCTATTTCCGAAACGAATCTACTAGCTATCATGGAGGAATGTGGATTTACTCAAATCAATCGCTTTTTCACAAGCTTTTTAATTGATGGATACGTAGCAATAAAACAATAATGAAAAAAGGTAAGCAATTGCTTACCTTTTTTCATATACGTCTTCTACACTTGACTAATAAATCTCAATCCTTTACTTAAAGAAGTCGGCACAACAGATGCATGATTCTCCCCTTCAGCTTCATAAAACATAAATCTAAACTGATCGTGTTTTACTTGGAGAAGGCGCTCTGATAATTCGTTTGCACCTACAACCATATGCTCTCGTTCCAATGCCCCAACTGTAAGGAATACTCCCGTTTCAACTTTAGCATTGTTTAATTCATTTATAAGATTCCTTTCTTTTTCAAGCACGGATTGGTTATTCCACCAAATAGATGGACTACTTATAAAATAATTTTGAAAGGCATTTACGTTTGTGAATAGTATATGTAAAGCAAATAGACCACCTAAAGAATGTCCAAATAACGTTTGCTTTCCTTTATCAATCTCAAATTCCTTTTCAATTTGTGGTTTCAATTCTTCTTCAATAAAAGTAAAGAAATTATGCGCTCCCCCTGTTTTAGGCCACGGTTTACCGTCCGGTTTTAACGGGGCATCTTTTGAAATTACGACAGGTGTAAGATCATAGCATCTTTCTTCTCCTGAAAATGCCCCTTCAATTGGATAACCAATACCTACTATAATAGCTGGTGAAACACCTGTTTTCTCTGCTCTTACCGATTGTATTTTAACCGCTTCATGGAATGTTTGAAAAAAGGCATTGCCATCTAATACGTATATAACAGGATATCCTGACTCTGGTGCTGGCTGCCTCGGCTTTGAAATATGAATTTGATATTCTTTACCTTCTAATTTTGAATACATTTTCCACTGTTCTGTATTAAATGTAATAATCTGCTGTTTTTCAATAGTAGTATTCATCTTATATCCCCCCTTCTTAACTCGTTACATATATTTCTACTTTCTCTTTTTGAGATACAACGCTATCGTAACCGAAACAAACAGGAGACCCATTATACGGATCAATCATGACACGTGCATCAATATGAAATACTTCTTTTAACACTTCATTTGTAATTATTTCTTCTGGGCTACCAGTTGTAACGATTTCCCCTTCCTTCATTGCAATAATTTCATCTGAAAACCTTGCTGCATGGTTAATATCATGTAATACCATAACGACCGTACAATTATGTTCTTTATTTAACTTCTCCACAATTTGTAATACATCTAATTGATGAGACATATCAAGATATGTAGTTGGCTCATCTAATAGCAACACTTCTGTCTCTTGTACTAAAGCCATCGCTAGCCATACCTTCTGTCGTTGACCACCTGATAAATTTGCAATTTGTCTCGTTCTAAATTCAGAAGTTTTCGTTATTTCTAATGCCCAATCAATCATTTCTTTATCTTTTGAAGTTAACTTATTTACGTTATTTCGATGTGGATAGCGTCCATAAGAAATTAACTCTTCTACTTTAAGCTCTCCTGGTGCAATTGGAGTTTGCGGAAGTAAAGCTAACTGCTTCGCAATTTCTTTCGTTGGAATTGTATTTAAATCCTGTCCTTGCAAATATACTTTACCGCTCTTTTGCTTTAAGATTCTTCCCATTGTTTTTAACAATGTCGATTTACCGCACCCGTTTGGCCCTATAATTGTCGTTACTTTTCCTTCTTGTATTTCCACATTTAAATCGCGAAACACTGTAAGCTTTTCATAACTCGTCTCTAAATTTTTTGCACTTAAAATACTCACTTTTATTCCTCCTCTTACGCTTTCGCCTTATAAAGTAAATATAAGAAATACGGTACACCGACAATAGAAATAACGATTCCAACTGGTAACTCTACAGGTGTGAAAACTGTTTTTGCAATAAAGTCTGAAGCAATTACAAGGAACATTCCGATTACTCCGCACGTAGGAATTATATGCTTATGCTGAATACCGACAAGTCTTTTCGCTATATGCGGTGCCATTAGTCCAATGAAACCAATACTTCCTGAAACAGCAACACATGCGCTCACAAGTCCGATACTACTTAATAGTAAAATAGATTTCTCTCTTTCTACTGAAACACCTAGACTTGTAATACTCGTTTCTTCCAATTGAAATAAATCTAATAAATAAGCTTTCTTTTGTATAAGCGGAATTAATATGATAAGCCACGGCAACATAGCAACAATATACTTCCAGTTTGCACTATATATGCTTCCAGACACCCAAACTGCAGCCATCTCGAAATCAGTTGACTTCATTTTGAGCGATAAATACATAGAAAACGCTCCAAATCCAGATCCAATTGCAATCCCTGTTAATAAAAGACGTTGCGAGTCTAACTTACCGTTTTTCCAAGAAAACAGATAAATTATTATAGCGGCTCCTAGCCCACCGACTAAACCAAACATCGGCATCATCATAATAGAAACCCAGTCTGTGCTCTTTAATTGCCCTTGAAAGAAGAACATGAAAATTACGATGGCTGTACCTGCTCCGGCATTCACTCCTAAAATACCTGGGTCCGCCAATCCATTTCTCGTAATCCCCTGAATTACAGCACCCGCAACACCGAGGCCTAATCCTACTAATCCAGCAATTACAATGCGCGGAAGGCGAAACTCAAAAATAACTAAATCATGGTCTGGTACTGGATCTATTCTAAAGAGTGTTTTAAATACATCTGTAATCGTAATATCAAACGTACCATTCGTTAAACTAATATAAATAGCACATAATATTAAAAATATACTAATCCCCATTGTCATTCCAAAACGTTGACTTGAACTGTTAAGCATGTCTCTCTCCTCCTCTTGTACGGATTAAATAAAGGAAGAAAGGAATTCCAATTAAGGAAGTAACGACTCCAATTGGCGTTTCAAATGGATAGTTTACAAATCTACTTAAAATGTCACATAATGCTAAGAAAACTCCACCAATAACGCCTGCGCAAGGCAAAATCCACTTATAATCTACTCCAATTATAAAGCGCGTAATGTGTGGAATAATTAAACCTACAAAACCAACTTTCCCCACTAAAGCAACTGCTGTTCCTGTTAAAAAAATAACTGATAAAATTGCCATCGCCTTAACTAGTTTTGTACGCTGCCCTAGATTAATAGAAACTTCTTCTCCTAAAGAAAGAATGGTAATAGATTTTGATATTAACAGTGCTAAAATTATACCAATTATCCCAAATGGTATCGTGATTTTAATGATATTAGGGTCCACTTGATCTAACTTTGCATTAAACCAAAAACTAACATTTTGAGAAATTTGGAAATATGAAGCCATTGCAGCCGATACACTACTTAAAAATGTTCCAATAACTGTCCCTATAATTGCTAATCTAACTGGGGATAAGCCATTTTGAAGGAGTGAGCCAAAACCAAACACTATACCGGCTCCTAGTGCAGAGCCAATCATTGAACATAAAACCATACCAATCGATGACATTCCTGGAAGAAAAATCATACAAAGTGTAATAACAAAGGCTGCACCATCCGTCACACCCATAATAGAAGGGGATGCAAGATAGTTTCTTGTCATCCCCTGCATAAGTGCTCCTGATATGGCTAGAAATGCTCCGACTAAAAGAGCTGCAACTACCCTTGGTAAACGTGAAGTAATAATAATATTATGATTTACATCGCTTGAATCAAAATGAAATAAAGCATTCCACACTGTTTCAGCATCAATGTTTTTCGCCCCATATAAAACAGAAAGTATAACTGTAAATAAAATCAATATGGGTGCTATACATAAAATGGTTACTGGTACCGCATTCGTTTTCTGCATATCATTCAACGCACCTTACTTATTGTATTATTTAGATAAATTTTTCACTGCTTCTTTTAAGAATGCTGTTTTACTCCAAGCTGTGCCACCTTGGGCCATTGGATCTACAACGTTTACAAATACTTTCTTTTCTTTCGCAGCATTCATACTTTGCCAAATTGGATTGCTTTCAATTTCTTCTAGCACTTTCGGGTTTTTATTTTCACTTGCCTCATATTGTAAGAAAACATAATCTGGGTTAAGTTCAGCAAGTTTTTCAAATGAAATTTTCTCTTGTGCTTTTACAGTTTTAAGTTGTTCTGGAGCAGTTAGTCCAAGATCTTTATAAATTACAGGGTTGAAGTATACTCCTTCTGGATATAGGAATAATTCATTTGCTCTTAGTCTAATTACAAGTACTTTTTTGTCTTTTAACTTATCTCCTAATTTTGCTTTTGCTTTTTCAGCGTCCGCATTGTAATCTTTAATAATTTTTTCTGCTTTATCTTTTTTACCAGTTAATTCTCCCATTAACTTTAAGTTATCTTCCCAATCTGTTGAAACGTGTGATACCGGGAACGTCGGAGCTACTTTCGTAAACTTTTCAGCTGTTTCTGCTGGGAATTTCGTACTAGATGTAATAACATCCGGTTTTAATTGAAGTAATGTTTCAAAATTAGGTTGCATTTTTTCACCCACAGATTTTGCACCCTCTAATTCTTTTTCAAGATACTTTGGTAATTTACCACCTACAGTAATTGCACCGACTGGTTTAATTCCAAGTACTGCTGCATCTTCCATTGACTCTAAACTAGCTGTTGCAATTTTATCTACTTTTGCTGGTACTGTGTATTCTTTACCTAAATATGTAATTTTTCGTTTTTCATCTTTTTTTGTTTCCGTAGCTTTTGTCTGTTGCTTTTGTTCCCCTGAAGTTTTATCCGTACTATTACATGCTGCTAAACCTACACTTAAAACTGTAACCATCCCTAATGTAAATAACTTCTTGTTCATCTTTATATATCTCCTCTCAAAACTTGTAAATAGATTATTTTTATATGAAAACTTAACTACATGAAACTTGTCCCAAACATATATTTCATTAGATTAATAATTTTATCCGGAACTCATTCTCATTCACTTCCCCTAAACTATAATTCTTTTACACTTCATCCATCGATAACCTTTTTCAGTGATAATGATTATCGTTACTAAGTATATATTTAATATGCAATTATTTCAAGAATGATTTGAAAAATTTTAACAAACTGAATTAAAAAGAAGTATCCGCCTATTATTAGCGAGATACTTCCTTTTTTAGAAATTTATATGTAATTCAACTGGACAATGGTCTGATCCCATTATTTCACTGTTAATTTTCGCCTCTGTTATTTTGTCTTTCATTCTTTCCGAGACAACAAAATAATCTAAACGCCATCCAATATTTTTTGCTCTCGCTCCCATACGATACGACCACCACGAATATGCTCCTTCCTGATCAGGATAAAGGTAGCGATACGTATCAACAAATCCTTCTTCTAAAGTACGTGTAAACTTCTCCCTCTCCTCATCAGAGAATCCAGGGTTTTTACGGTTACTTTTTGGATTTTTTAAATCTATTTCTTTATGTGCGACGTTTAAATCTCCGCAAAAAACAACTGGTTTCTTTTCATCTAATCGCTTAATATAGGCCCTGAAATCATCTTCCCATTCCATTCTGTAATCTAAACGTTCTAATCCTCGTTTAGAATTTGGTGTATACAGCGTTATCATATAAAAATCATCAAATTCTAACGTAATAACTCGTCCTTCTTGATCATGCTCTTCAATCCCTAAACCATATGTAACAGAAATCGGTTCTTTTTTCGTGAAAATAGCCGTTCCTGAGTAGCCTTTTTTCACAGCATAATTCCAATATGTATAATATCCCTCGGGATTTAAATCAATTTGTCCACTTTGTAATTTAATTTCCTGTAAACAAAATATATCTGCATTAGATTCTTCTAGATATTCTAGAAATCCACCTTTTGCAATAACTGCTCGCAAACCATTTACATTCCATGAAATCAACTTCATCTATGTTCCTCCTCTTGATGTGCATTTTCAATTTTCATGCTAACACAAAATAGATACCCTATCATAGTTTCATCTTTGTAATCTTGCTCTTACATTCGTAAATACGTACATACGTACTTTATTCAGGTTATACTAATGCCAGAGGTGATGTTCTGTGCATAATGAAGAGTTCACAGTAACAAATGAGTATTGGCAAGCAATTATTCATAATGACTCCACATATGATGACAAATTCTTTTACGCTGTAAAATCAACCGGTATTTTTTGCCGACCATCATGTAAATCGAGAATACCGAATAAAAACAATGTACGTATTTTTCTTAAGGCAGAGCAAGCATTACATGAAAATTTTCGTCCGTGTAAACGTTGTAAACCAAACGGGCTAACTTTACCTAATGAAGAATGGGTAGAGCAAATTAAAGAATATATCCAAAAACATTATTGTGACGTGCTAACCCTCGACTTACTCGCAGAAATATGCCATGGTAGCCCTTATCATCTACAACGCACTTTCAAGAAAATTGTAGGGATTAGTCCAATAGAATATATACAGCAATTCAGAATTAAAAAAGCGGCAGAATACCTTTCACATACAAATCAATCCATTATGGAAATTAGTACTGATGTCGGGATAGAAAATCCGGAGTATTTCGCGACTTTATTTAAAAAGAAGACAGGATTTACCCCTACTGAATATCGAAAAAAGAACGGAATAAAAGAGGTATGAAATAATGAAACCACATGAAAATAAAACTATATATTGGACATTGCTTATTCATAAACATTGGCGTATGCATACTGCAGCTACTTCAAATGGATTATGCTTCATCGGATCGCAAAATGAAACTTTTGAAGAACTAAATACGTGGGCTAGCAAAAAACTGCCACAACATACATTCATCCAAAATCCAGATTATCTGCAAACATATACAAAAGAACTTATCGAGTATTTGGAAACCAAACTAGAAACCTTTACAATTCCTATCGATGTTTACGGAACTGCATTTCAATTAGCTGTTTGGAATACGGTACGTGAAATTCCTTATGGGGATACACATTCTTATTCAGAGATTGCGGAAAGAATTCAAAAACCTAACGCTGTACGTGCAGTTGGGACTGCCGTTGGGGCAAATCCTCTGCTTATCACTATTCCTTGTCACCGCGTTATTGGGAAAAATGGTAAACTTACCGGTTTTAGAGGTGGTTTAGAAATGAAAAAAGAATTGCTCAAATTAGAAGCGCTTCGGGAGGAGTAAATATGACAGAGGATTGTAATGAAATATTGTCTTTAGTCGTTCCAAAAGAATTTAGTTTTCAAGAAAACTTACGCTATCTATCGCGTTCTAAAAATGAATGTATGTTTCATATTGAAAACAATAAAATCTATAAAGTCATTCCTGTTCAAAACATAAATCCATTAGTTGAAATTGGTTTGAATGCCAATAGTAATATTCAAATACGTTTTTTAGGAGCATCATATGTCTCTGAAAAATGGGCACACGATGCCGTATCTAACTATGTAAAAGAGTGGTTTGATTTAACTACTGATTTAGCTCCCTTCTATAAATTAGCTAAACACGACCCACTCCTTCAAAAACCCATTAAAGAATTTTACGGTCTTCGTACTTTGGGAATTCCGGATTTATTTGAAGCACTATGCTGGGGGATTCTAGGTCAACAAATCAACCTCACATATGCCTATACTCTAAAAAGAAGATTAGTCGAAAATTTTGGCGATTATGTAGATTGGAACGGTAGAAAACATTGGATATTCCCATCACCTGAAGTAATAGCAAATTTAGATGTAGAAGATCTCGCAACATTAAAAATGACTACAAGAAAGTGCGAATACTTAATTGACGTCGCGCAGCTCATTACAGAAGGTAAATTATCAAAAGAATCTCTATTACAAATACAAGATGTGAAGCAAGCTGAAAAACAATTAACTAGCATTCGCGGTATAGGGCCATGGACAGCTCACTATGTTTTGATGCGTTGTTTACGATTCCCTTCAGCTTTTCCAATTGATGATGTTGGTTTGCATAATGCAATTAAATTTATAACAGGTGCCGAAAAGAAACCGACTAAAAATGAAATAAAAGAATTTGCATCAAATTGGACAAATTGGGAGTCTTACGCGACTTTTTATTTGTGGCGGGTGCTATATTAAAATTTCCTAATAAAAAATAGATAGGGAAACCTATCTATTTTTTCACATGTAAAAACTTCACACATACTGGCTCTGGAACATTTACGTCCGTCTGTACAAGCGTTAGCTCCCCTGTCATTTCATCCCTAGCAAATAAAGTCAAAGTATTAGATCTTTCATTCGCTGCAATTAAAAATTTTTCATCAGGATCTAAAGAAAAATCACGTGGCCAATCACCTTCTGTCGATACTGTTTCAATAAAAGCGAGCTCTCCATTGTGCTCATTCACTCGGAAAACCGCGATACTATTATGTCCCCTATTTGCTGCGTAAACAAACTTGCCATCAGAAGAAATGTGAATTGCACTTCCGTAACTATCTTTTCTAAAATCTTCAGGTAATGTAGAAATGTATTGTTTTTCTTTAAAACTGCCACTCTTTGCATCATATTGAAGTACAATAATCTCTGAACTTAATTCTGTCATAACATATGCATACTGCGCACTTGGATGAAATATAAGATGCCTTGGACCACTACCATGTTTTACAGATAACCGTGTAACTTCTATTAGTTCTCCATCACTTTCTTTATATGTAATCACCTTGTCTATTCCTAAATCAACTGCTACTACATATTTTTCATCAGGAGTAAAATCTATATAATGAGCATGTGCCTTTTCTTGCCTTTCCTTATTTGGTCCTGACCCTTTATGTTCTACAATTACCGTAGCAGCATTTAAACTTCCATTATCCTTTTTCACTAAATAGGACTCTACTGTTCCTTTATGATAATTAGCTGCTACTACTATACTATTCTCCCTATTCACACTTACATAGCACGGCGATGCCCCTTCTAAAACTTGCATGCTAATCGAATTTAGATTACCGGATTTATTATGAATAGAAAAACTAGCAATTCCACCTAACCCATTATCTTTCGCAACAGAATAAAGGTACTCGTTGTTATGACTAATCGTTACATATGTCGGACTTCCTATATGAGTTGCTAATTCAATCCCTTTAAGTTCTCCGATGTTCGTATCAAGTATAAATTTATAAATCCCCTTACTCTCTGCTTTGGTATATGTCCCTATATAACCATGAAACTGATTTTCACTCATAACATTTCCCCCTTTTACAAACGTCTTGTAACAAGTTTCACTTTGTATTTTTTACTATAGAAAAGAACCAAGTAGCACTTCATTACTACTTGGTTCTCTTTTTAAGCTTGTTCTTCAAATCGTCTTGCGATTTCTACAATTACTTGAACAGCTTTTTCCATAGTATCTACCGAAACATACTCAAATTTACCGTGATAGTTTTCACCACCAGTGAAAATATTTGGCGTTGGTAATCCCATATATGATAATTGCGATCCATCTGTTCCACCGCGAATTGGATGAATATTCGGTTCAATATTTAAACTTTTCATTGCCTCATACGCAATATCAACAATTTCTCTCACCGGTTCAATTTTTTCAAGCATATTATAATACTGATCATTCATCTCTAAAACGATTGCATCTTCGCCGTACTTCTCTTGCATGTTTTTCACAATATCTTTAATGTTATTTTTACGCGCTTCAAAATGATTACGATCAAAATCTCGAATAATATAGTAAGCTTTACTTTGCTCGACATCACCATTTAAAGAGAGTAAATGATAAAACCCTTCATATCCCTCTGTATATTCTGGCGCCTCTTCTACTGGCAACTGTCTATCGAATTCCATAGCGAGTTTACTTGCGTTACGCATTTTGTTTTTCGCTGTTCCAGGATGTGTATTTGTCCCTCTAAAAGTTAATTTGGCACTTGCAGCGTTAAAACTCTCATATTCTAAACCACCTAATGGACCTCCGTCCATTGTATAAGCAAACGATGCACCAAACGCTTCTACATCAAAATGCGATGGTCCACGGCCAATTTCTTCATCCGGTGTAAATGCTACTCTTATTTTTCCATGCTTAATTTGCGGATTATGTATTAAATAATTCATTGCGACCATGATTTCTGTAAGACCAGCTTTATCATCTGCTCCAAGAAGTGTTGTACCATCAGTTGTAATAATTGTATGTCCTTTATATGATGGTAATTCCGGGAACTGTTCAGGTGTTAACACAACATTTAATTCTTCATTTAACGTAATCGCATTACCATCAAAATTTTCATGAATTTGTGGTTTTACGTTTTTCCCTGTAAAATCTGTTGCTGTGTCTAAATGAGCTAAAAAGCCGATTACAGGAACATCCTTATCTGTATTAGCAGGCAGTGTTGCCATTACGTAACCTTTTTCATCCATCGTCACTTCTGATAACCCAATCTCTTTCAACTCTTCCACTAATAACTTACCAAACTCAATTTGCCCTGGTGTTGTAGGCACTGTATGACTTTCTTCATTTGATTGTGTATCAATCTTTACATATCTCGTAAATCTTTCAATAAGTTCTTGTTTCAAATTCGTTCACTCCTTTTATAGTTCTCTCTCTATTATAATCCTTATAACGAAATATTTTAACTTTTTTGACTGTGAAAATATATATCCATTTACATTTTTAATAAATCATAAAAAGACATAACATTTGTACATTTAAATTCAAACATGTAATATACATCATTATATATTGGGAGGTTTTAAAGATGAGGCTAACTCTCTTTCGCTATTTTCTTTTTTTCCTAGGATTAATTTTTTTTGGACTTGGAAATGCTCTCGCAGTCAAAGTTAAATTCCTCGGTTTACATCCTTGGGAAGTTTTAAATATGGCTCTCTACCAACGGTTTGGGTGGACAATTGGTACTTGGAGTGTCATATGTGGATTATGTCTCGTTCTTATCTCTTTACTAGTAGATCGAAAATATATAAACGTGGGCACATTTTTAAATGCACTACTTATCGGTCCTATTATGGACTTTTTCTTACAATCAAAAATCCTTCCAAACGCTAGTGATTATTTATGGATAAACTTACTCATTTTATTTTTTGGTATTGCAATTACAGGAATTGGGGGCGGCATGTACGTCGCGGCTGGCATTGGTGCTGGACCACGCGATGGATTCATGCTTACCATTTCTGACAAAACTGGGTTATCTATTAGCCGTGCTCGAATTATTGTAGAATGCTTTGTACTAGTCATTGGATTCATGCTAGGAGGTCCTGTTTTTATCGTAACTTTTCTATACACTTTTATTCAAAGTCCAATATTCCAGCATTCATTTAAGGTATTTCAAAAACTCTTACATACTTTAAATAACAAAAACAAAGAACGTATTAGTGAAAATATTTAAAACTCAACTTAATGCAAAAGAGTGTGTTTTAAAAGTAATTTTTAAAACACACTCCATATACCCCATTTCATTCTTCTCTCCATAATCTCTCTACATTCATTAATTGCTCTTCTTTAAATTCTAGCTTATATATATCCGGTTTGGATGTATTCATTAAAAATTCAAGTCCATATTGATTATCAAAATAGTTCATCATTAGTGTCATTACAAGCCCATGTGTACCAATTACAATTTTATGTCCTTGAAAATTCATTAATATTTCTTTTAACACTCTCACTACTCTTCGCTGACAATCCGCATATGACTCTCCATCTGTCAGTGCATATTCTGGATTAAAAAACATCTCCTTTACAAGTGGGTACACTTCCTTATCCGATATAATTTTATTTTCATTTGAAAACTTACACTCTTTAAGATCTTCATATACTAACATTTCTTTTTCATGGAGATTCGCTGACTCTTCTATCGTTAACATAGCCCTCTTATACGGACTTGAAATGAAAGTATTAATTCCCTCTGTTTCTAATATCTCAGTTATTCTTTGAGCATCTAAAATTCCCTTCTCAGTTAATCCACGTGTTCTTTCATTTCCTTCTAATTTTGGCGATTCACCATGCCTAACCATATAGATATATGTATTCATAATTCCTCCCTTTTCTATATCCCTCTTTAAAGACATGACTATCAACCCATAAGAATATACGTTCTTATTTCATATCTTTCCAGAACAAATTATCAAATGTTAATCTTCAGATAAATTCACAAAAAAGCTTCCCCTTGATTTTATCCCATTCAAGGAAGCTTATATATATTTTCTTTTACACTATCAAAACTCGAAACGTCTTTCTCCTCTAGTTTCGCCACACCTCATTCTTCTATTTTCATCAATACAATTCTCCAACCATCCGGATCTTCTATCGTTATCCCCTTTTCTTTCCAATACGGATTTTCTGGTTCTACTTCACCATACCCCATTGTATGCAGCCTTTTACTCACTTTTTTCATTTCACTATCTTCTCGCATGTAAAATACAAGTAAGTTATCTTTTGTTGGAGCTGGACATGGGCTCCCATCTATATATCTTGTAAATTCTAAATGATATTCTTCATCTGGTAGTCCAAACATGACGCCATCGTAACCTTCATGACCGTAAAATTCACCTATACGCTTTAAACCTAATCCTTTTTCATAGAATGCTATAACCTCTTCAAACTTATCTGTTGGACGTGCTATTCGAAACTTCACCAAATTTTTCATGCTTTTCCTACCATACTAAAAACGTAATGAATGACTATATTTTATAGTATATTCTTAAAACATTTTTGAAATCCCTCATTAGTATGAAAATAGATACATACAAAGGTGTTACTTACTAGCCTATAACAATCAAAAACTCACCTAGAAAGAAAATCCCATCATTTTATATGCAAATTTGCATCTCCACTTGCAAAGCACTAAAAAACCTTTAAAATATACTGGATGACTAAATATACAATTCCCATCTAAAATCTTGATACACTAAAAATCATTAAATGTAGTGTTTTTTCATTTTCAAGAATTATTGCACTCTTGTTTTTTTCCTTATAAGCATGCTTTTTATAAGGAAATCTGATACAATCCTTAAGTAATATTATTACGTATAGATATTACGAATATAGTACATACTTAAAGAAGGTGATTTTTTTGAAATTAAATAAAAATTTACAGCTATGTATATTAATCACAACATTAATATGCTATTCAATCTATTTTATGTTTTTCTTTCTGTTCCCTACTAATTTTTCAAATTTCAATGTACGCTTCGCTTCACTCATCGTTGAAGTCATTACATTTATATCGCTAATTTACTCTATATACTCTAAAAAAGTTAGTTCAAATCCTTTTTGGATATGTATTACAATTGCAATTGGTAGTTTTTTATTAGGAAAAGTAGTATATACGTATCAAGATACCTTTTTCGAACTTCCAATACATCATTTTACTATTTCTGATGTATTTTACATGTTTTTTCTATTCTTCTGCCTTATCGCTTTTTGCTATAAGATCTTAAAAGAATGCAATAAATGGGAAAGAGCTTTCTTTATTTGTGATATATGTATAGTACTTACTTCCATATTCACATTAGAATGGTATTTATTTAATCAGCCAAATTTAAATATATTCTCACTTTCACTCGGAGATATTTTCCTTTCATTTCTATATCCAATTGCAGATCTATTATTTCTTCTACTAGGTGTTAGTCTCTTTTTCCGCCCAACAATTTTTAAGTCCAAGCGGAAAATTTATATCTTTATTTTTGTATTGATTAGTTCTGCAACTTTTAACTATATTTATTTTCACTTAAATACCCATTTATCAACTGACACTATAACATTTTTACGTCTTTTATATAGAATACCTATATTGCTTATCGCAATAGCTGGGTCTATTTCAGAAGATGATAATAGCCATAAAAATTATTTCATTGTAAACCCTATACTAGGAAAAAAAGTATTAGTCGTATTTCCCTATCTTGCTGTTGCAATACTAATCGGGTTTACATTAAAAGAACAAACATCGTCTTCAACTCTCATTACAGGAAATTGTATCGCTTTTGTTTTCGTACTTATTCGCCATTCTATTGTGCGTATGCAAAACGACACCCTAACAAAACGTTTACAAGTATTTAATGCTCAACTAGAAGAAAAAGTTACTTTAAGAACTTCTGATTTAGTCCATAAATCAGAGGCCCTATCTCAGAAACAACAAAAATTCAAATCATTATATGAATATCATCCTGATCCCATTTTTACGATTGATTTAAATGGAATATTCTTAAATGTAAATAAAGCAGGAAGCATACTACTTGGAGCACCAACGAACGAGTTACTTGGTGAGACATGTTTTTCTATTATTTTAGATGCAGATAAACATAAACTGATATCTGCATTAGAAAAAGTTAAACAACAAGAATCAGCATCCTTACAACTTAGTTCTCAATATAAAGATGGCTTTACTTATTTTTTATACGTTACCATCGTTCCTATTATGATAGATGGACAAATTTCAGGAAGCTATATTATGGTAAAGGATATTACCGCACTAAAAAAACAACAAGAAGAAATAAAATATTTAGCATTCCACGATACTGTAACGAAAATTGGGAACCGATCCTTTTTCCATAGGAAGTTAAGAAAATTTATAAAAAATGCTCAAACAACACAAAGTGAGTTTGCATTATTATATTTAGATTTAGATCGCTTTAAAGTAATTAACGATACACTTGGACATTCGTCAGGTGATTACATATTAGAAGAAGTAGCAAAACGTTTCCAATCATGTCTTCCATCACATACTCATCTGTCAAGAATCGGTGGTGATGAGTTTACAATCTTAATTGAAAACTATACTGACGAAGATTCCTTATTCGAGTTATGTAACCAATTATTTGAAAGCATGGAAAAGCCGTTTGTCATACATGAGCATAAATTAACTTTATCACTGAGTATCGGTATCTCCATTTATCCACATTCCGGAATCGATACCGCTACACTTCTGAAAAACGCTAATGTTGCAATGTATGATGCAAAGGCAAAAGAGCTTAACTCTGTCTCTATTTATGACGATGTAATCGCTAAAAAAATCGAAAGACGATTACGATTAGAAAAAGATTTACCAAACGCAATACAAAATGAAGAATTGTTCCTTTTGTATCAACCTCAAGTTGATAGTGAATCTAATAAAATTATCGGTGCAGAAGCTTTAATCAGGTGGAATCATCCTGAATTAGGTGTTATTTCTCCATACGAGTTTATTCCGATTGCAGAAGAAACACTACAAATTATTCCAATAGGAAAATGGACATTACAGCAGGCTTGTGAGCAAATGAAACGTTGGCACGCACTCGGATATTCGCATTTGAAAATAGGGGTAAATTTATCTGCTAAAGAATTTGAACAAGAAGGCTTTGTAAAATCTATTTCTTCTACTTTAGCAACTACAGGCTTACCAGCAAGTTCCCTTGATCTAGAATTAACAGAACGAATTGCAATGATGGATGAGAGAGAAACATTGATAAAACTGCGTACACTAAAAAGTTTAGAGATTCACATTTCAATCGACGACTTTGGTACAGGCTATTCTTCCCTAGCCTACTTACCTTTATATCCAATCGATACGTTAAAAATCCCAAGAGAATTTATTACAATGTCTGAAACGTGTGAAGATGGAATGGAAATCATTAAAACAATCATCACATTAGCAAATACATTAGGAATGTCTGTCATTGCTGAAGGCGTAGAAACGAAAGAACACGTAAATTTCCTTCAAAAAAATAAATGTCAGTTTATTCAAGGTTACTATTACAGTAAACCTATTTATGCCAATGCATTTACTAAGCTGTTAGAAAACGGTATTCGTCCATAGTAAATCAAAATGCATATAACTCTATACGGAATGTAATCGTTATAGGTAATAATGAATTTGAACAACTATAGTAAAAAGGAAAGAAAATAATTTCTTTCCTTTTTTTATTATTTAACTACTTCATTTATTAAATCTATTAATTGATGAATTCCCTCCTCATTTGTTTTCTTAAATCCATTCATGTTTTGAATATATCTCTCCTTATTTACATACAACTTATTTACCACATCTGTAAATGTACTGGTGCTTATTCTATCTTGAAGTAATACTTCCGCATATCCTTGCCTAGAAAAATAGTCAGCATTTAAAACTTGATCCCCTCTACTGGAACCATTAGTTAACGGAATAAGCAACATCGGTTTCTTCAAAAATAACAATTCAGAAATAGCAGTAGAACCAGCCCTGGAAACTACAACACTTGCCATATTCAGTATATGTGGCAACTCTTCCCCTATATATTCAAATTGCATATAACCTTCCATTCCGATAGAAGGATCCACCTTCCCTTTACCACACATATGAACAATATTAAAACTTAATAATAATGTATCTAAACTTTTCCTTACCATATCATTTATCCACTTAGCACCTTGACTCCCACCCATTATTAACAATACCGGTTTATCTTGCTGAAATTCACAATACCTTCTTCCTCGTAATACGTTACCTCTCTCAATTTCTTCCCTTACAATTGGTCCTACATAAACCTTTTTCTCATTACTTACATTCTTCCCTGTATGAGGGAATGTTGTGCATAGTTTTGTAGCAAAAGGTAATGCTATTTTATTTGCAAGTCCTAAGGTGCTATCTGGTTCACGTATTACGATAGGTACACTATTTAACCATGCCCCTATTACTACAGGAACTGAAACAAATCCTCCTGCCGAAAAGATAACGTCAGGCTTTATTTTCTTAATTAATTTATAACTTTGTAAGCAGCCTTTTATAATTTTAAAAGGATCTTTAAAGTTCTCCCAATCCCAATATCTCCGGAGCTTCCCCGTTGAAATACTATTGTACTTAACATTTTGAACTAATAATTTTTCAATTCCATTTTGAGATCCAATATACTCAACTCCCCATCCTTTTTCCATAAATTTAGGAATCAATACCATATTAATCATTACGTGTCCGGCTGTACCGCCCCCAGTAAAGAGAATCGTTTTATTCATAGCTTATATCCCACCTTTATCATTAAAAGTCTAGCTTTATAGTAATCTTTCAAATGTACATTAACTTACTATGATTTATATAAATCTTTAACTCCAGACCTATGTCTTGCAAAAGATCTTTGATAAGTTCATAAAAATCATTTCCATACTCACTACATTCATACTGAGTAAAGACTTGGATTACAGGACTAGTTCCTGTATATATTGTTTTGGGTTTTCGATTAACCTTTTCCACATATGCTCGACATGTATTTATCGCCTCATAGATGCTCAAAACATGTTCTTCTTCATCTTTCCAATCCAGCGTATCAACAATCGAAAGCGATAGCATATTTTGATTATTTATAGTCTCATAACAATTCATATATTTCTTACATCCTTTTATATTTTTCATTAAATGCAGATGTCACTACACTTCGCATACTCAAGTACATCTTTTAATGATTGCTGAAATGGGATTTCTGGAACCCAACCTAACTTTTTTATATCCTCTAATACTAAACTTTCATTTGAGCCGCTCTCACTATTCTCTGTTTCTTTTATAGTAAAATTCAACTGTGTTAATCCTTTATATTGTTCCAATACATCTAATAAAGAGTGTTTTACTCCTGATCCAATATTATATTGTTTTCCATTTATACCATCACGTAATAACACATGATACGCTTTAACTGCATCACGTACATCTAGAAAGTCTCTACTATCTTTCAAACTGTTTACTTCAATAATCGCTTTACTTCTACCCGATTCTATATCTATCATTTTTTTTGCGAGAATTGAACAAACACCATTCGATACTCCTGGACCAATTAAATTTGAGGGCTTTGCAATGATAATATTTGAATCCATTAATCCGCCCCAAGCCTCCGCAATAATGACTTGCATAGTTTTACTTAAACTATATGGATTTGAAACTTTTATGTTTTTCATACTATCTGCTTGCAATGCAGATCCTATAACTAATGTTTTACAATGCGAGGCTTCCTGCTTAATGGCTTCTAATAAATATAAAGTCCCTATTACGTTAATCTCTATATATTCCAGAGAAGCTGTCCAAGACTCATTAACTGAGTTTCTTCCTGCTAAATGCAATACATAGTCTGGTTTTATTTGTTTAATTACCTTCATTACTTCACTCTTATTTGTTAAATCACAAGTAATACCATTTTCGATTTTTTCTCTATGTGAACGATTTTGAAACATAGGAATTACATGAAAGCCCTGCTCTAAAAAATATTGGCAAGCATGACGTCCTGTGAAGCCATTTGCACCAGTTATTAAAAGGCTCGCATTTCTTTTCATCGTAAAAACCCTCCTTTTTCTAACATTTGTTTCACCTCATGTTTTGTAAGTAAGTCTTGTTGAGAACTAAAACTCTTCACATCCACAAGCGGATAACTAGCATAATATTCTTGAAGTCCTTCTATAGGAATAGTCGGTAGTACCACAAAATAATTTTGATCAAAACTAATACTTGTTTTACTCTCTACCTCAGATAAAAGCATTTCACTTAATTTTTCACCAGGTCTTATCCCTACCTCTTTTATCTTCACGCTTTCTTTTTTCGAATCTTCAATCAATATTCTTGCTAAATCCGTTATTTTACATGCTGGCATTTTCATAACAAAGATTTCTCCTCCTCTTCCTTCAGATGCTGCTTTAAATAACAATCCAACAGCATCTTCAATGGTTAAGAAAAATCTAGTCATATTTGCATCGGTAATCCCTACTTTTGAAGATTGCTTAATTTGCTTTTTAAAAAGCGGTACCACACTTCCACTCGTTCCTAGAACATTTCCGCCACGAACACAAATGAATTTTGTTTTCTTCGTTTGCACATTCGCATGAACCATTAATTTTTCACCAATTGCTTTTGTCATCCCATACGTATTTGATGGATCCGCCGCTTTATCAGTTGAAACATATATAACTTTCTCAACTTGATTCTGGATAGATGCTTCAATTACATTTTGCGTACCATGTATATTTGTTTTTATAGCTTCATAAGGATAATATTCACATACTGGAACATGCTTTAAAGCTGCAAGATGAAATACATAATGTACACCTTGGCAAGCATATACTAGTTGCTCTTTATCACGAATATCTCCAATAATAAATTTCAATCTCTCTTCATTTATAAACTGTTGCTGCATTTCAAACTGAACCGTTTCATTCCTTGAAAAAACTCTAATTTCTTTCGGTGATTTTTCTAATAGTTGTTTTATAAGTTCGTGTCCCCACGAACCTGTACCACCAGTAATTAAAATTATTTTATTAAGCATTCCTTTTCCTCCTACCATACATTTCAATTCAAATTGTATTTATTAAGGTTATTGAATTATTTTCAATTGATTCAAATCATAATCGTCGTTTGTTACATTTAATTGACAAAATAAAAAAACAGAAACTATTTTTTAATAGTTTCTGTTTTTCATTTCACTTCTTAGCAATTAGATTTTCTTTATACTGTTTGAATGATAACTATATTACTGGTTTAAAAAACACCGCTCATTTATTTCTTATACTCGTAATAAAATAAAGTGAAACTTTAATTAGTGGGGATTTTGTCCATCCCCCACTGATTATTAGTTGAATCAATCGGGCTTTTACGAGCAGCCCCACCCTCACCTAACTTCTTTGCTTTAGCCGACTTTTGAGATGGGAGTCTTACTGCTCGTTAATAGCGAGATAAATGGAATGATTCATAACCAATACCACATTTAAACTCATAGAAAAGGGAGGTAATGGAATGTACCAAAGCAATTCAAACAATACATCTAAAGAATTCTCAAAAGCACTCCCTCTCTCCCTATTCGACGTGAAAAACGAGTTACAACAAAAAAGCGATCTCATCTCTTCTGTTACCATATATAAATTAACGAAAGAAGAGCAACTTATCATCGATAAAATTAAAGCTCAGACAAAAGAACTAAATAAAAATAACGTCACAAGAACACGTGCATACTACCAATTTTACATTCAATATCCAGAAATACATTGGGCACTACTTGGGCATATCGTATCACGTAACGGTGGCTGGAATATGACAGATTTAAAGGGAGATTTATATACGAGGCTTTTATCCGAGAAAGATCAAATTACATTTTTCTCTTTTTTAGAAAGAGGAAATTGGCTCATTTTTCAAGATGTATATCCTCAATTTTTACTATATGAGCAAAGTGTAAAAAAATCAAAAAAGCTATTTCACCTTCTCACTCACTTAAATGTTTCTACATTTATGGAAACAATGTGGAACGATTTTTGGAAAACAGGTAACAAAAAAACATTAGCGATCGCAACTATTGTTAATGAACAAAACTACTTAGAAAAAAGAGTTATTCAAAATGCACACTTTAAAAAGACTGTATTAAATAGTATTGGATTTAAACTCTTTGATTTTTTTCAGTTTAATCATATCCTTTTCCCATTTTACGAAAATGATAAAAAGCAAAAAGTATTACTATTTGGTGATACAATGAAACATTTCACTTCTTTGCATGAACGAATTTCACTTGGAAAACGGTTGTATTCATTGTTATTTCGGGATACACATATTTTATCTCAAATAATAAACTGGGTCCATCACCATCCACATACAGGCTCAAGAAAAGATTACTGGCCTCATTTATTTTCTAGTGTAAATGAATCTTTTTCGCGTGAGTTTTATAAACGCCGAATAAAGAAATGCCAGCTACGTAGTGACGCGTATCGTATATACAGCCCTGCACTCATCTATGCATGGCGGGATATGAAACATGAAGAAGTTGAAAATGAAGATTGGTTTAACGATTGGCAAGTTGTAAATTATTTAGTTGATAAGGAGGAAAATATAAATGGACAAATTACAGAAGACTACTGCAAAACACTCGAAAAAATTGAACTCGCAATTCTCGCAAAGAAAAATGTCCTCCTTCGAGAAGAAGAATGATTTTTTAGCATTATTAGTTACAGTCTTACTTTCTTCTATTATTGGAACTTGCTTAGATGCTTTCTTTGTGCATACACAAATATATTCCTTTCCAGTTAGACCTTTCTCATCTATATTTTCAGTTAACATAGGCTTTACGTTGTTTGTGCTACCAATTTTAACAATCATTTTCATACAAATTTCAAAAACATTATCTGCAGTTTCTAGAACTCTATTTATTATTTTAATAGGGCTTTGTGCTAGTATTTTTGAACAAGTTGCTGAGAGGTTAGGTTTATTTGTACATAACGGGAATTGGCATCATGCTTATTCTTTATTTGGATATATCATTTTCTTTTCTCTTATTTGGAAATTATATACTTGGATGCAAAAATAAAGAGACCGTTATAATAACGGTCTCTCCTTAAGCATAATCTTCAGTCACTGCTACTGAACGACTTTGAAGGCTTTTTGATCGCAAACGATATGCAACTACTTTCTTCTTATATTGCTTTACTACATCAACGTGTTCCTCGTAGCTATATATAGAAAATCTAATCTCTCTTTTTCCTTTCTTCGTCTCCATGACTATCGGTGTACCATTCCCTTGCGGCGGAAAATAATGTTTATCTAAAAATAAAGCCTCGTTAAATTCATGAATAACTTGCAGTTTCATTTCTCCTTCTATACTTTCCCCATCTACCGTTACAGTAGTATTTTCCTCATCAAGTTTTTGGTGTAACTCAAATCTACTAATAATTGATTCTACAACAGAAGTTGGCATACTAGAAACTAGTACTTTAAGAGCACCAAAAATAAATAATGTAACTATAAACCATGTTGTCATTTTAATCATCTCCATTACGCTCTAAAATGAGTAGTGTTATGCTCCTTATTACGATTCATTAATTTTCAAAATAAAAATTTCACTCCATAAGGTACTAATATACTAATAAGTATCCCTGTTACAATCATCGTTACCGAACCGATAGTTGCCTCTTTCTCTCCTTCTTTCACTAGACGGCTCACACCAATAATATGTGATGCACAGCCCATCCCCACTCCTTTTCCAATCGTACTTGTTATTCGGAAAAACTTAAGTACTGTCGGTCCGATAATAGCACCTGTTATTCCTGCAACAACTACAAAACTAGAAGTCATAGATGGAATGCCACCAATTTGATCCGCTAATGAAATGGCAATAGGCATTGTCGCTAATTGTGGTAAAGTTGTTAATATAAGTTCCTTATCTATATTTAAAATTCCACCAATCACTATATTCATACTCGTTAAAGCCACTATACCTATCACTACGCCGATTAGTATCGCTAAAAAGTTTTTCATAAGTATCTTTCGCTCTTTAAATAGAGGTATGGCTAACGCTACAATTGCAGGACTCAAAAAACCTGAAAGAATGTCTCCCCCATTTTCCTTATACTCATGATGAGAAATACCAAATATCAAAAATAAGCAAATCATAATTGCTGTAACTGTTAATACCGGTAACGTAAATGGAAACGTAAATTTTTTATATAACTTTGTCGCCAATAAATAAATTACTACAGTAATAATAATTAAGACCATTTGAATCGTGCACCTTGTCGATTTTATTTTTTTGATGTTACTAATAATTGACTTACATACCCTGAAACAATCAATGTTACTACCGTACTTGCAATTACTAAAAGGAATATAACACTCCCCTTACTTAAAAGAAAAGATCCATATTCCATTAATCCTGTTGTCGAAGGAATTAGAAATAACGGTAAAAATACTATTAACTTTTCTGCCCCTACCTCAAACCACTTTAATGGAAAAATACGAGTAGAAAGGAGTAGAAACAATATTAACATCCCTATTAAACTTCCTGGCATCGACAGATGGAATACTCCTTGAATCCACGTACCAGCTAAGCTAAACACATATAGCACGCCTACTTGAAGTAAAAGCGTCACGTACTTCATTTCTTTCCCTCATTTCCATATTACGCTTCGCTATTATGAAATCTCATTTAATGTTTCCGCAAACCTTGTAACTCCAAGCTGAATTTGTTCTACATTCGCTCTGCCAAAAGTAAATCGGATATATTCACTTTTCGAACCTAGGACGCTTCCTGGGACAAATGCTACACCATTTTGTATAGATTCACCTAGTAAATGATATTCATCAAACGTTCCTTGCACTTTGCACCATAAATGTATTCCGCCCTCAGGAACAAAAAATTCAATCTGATCCCCTAATATTTCTTCAAGCTTTCTAATTAACTCATCTCTTCTTTGTTTCAGTTGTCCACGGAGCATCGTAATATGCGCATGAAAATCCTCAGATTCTAAAAATTGGTTCGCTACCCACTGTGTAAATACACTATGACCGAAATCAACTTGCTGCTTCGCATCTGCCAATCTCTCAATTACGCGCGTGGGGCCAATTACCCAACCAATACGTAATCCTGATGCAACAATTTTTGATAATGAGCTCACATAAAGAACATTCCCATTTTGATCCATCGATTTCAATGTTGGATTCACTTCTCCAGTAAAAGAAGTCAAACTATACGGATCATCTTCTACAATCGGTATACCAAATTCAGAAGATAGTTCTAAAACCTTTTTACGTCTTGCCAATGAAAGTACCGTTCCAGTTGGATTTTGATAATCCGGATTTAAAAACACCATACGAATGCGATGCTTTTTGTGCAAATCGATTAAGTCATCTGGATTCATACCATGCTGATCAACTGGTAAACGGAATATTTTTAAACCTGCTGATTTAAACATCGGAAGTGAATAACAATAGGAGGGATCCTCAATTGCAATCGCATCTCCAGGCTTTAACAAACATTGAACGATAAGATTAAGTGCTTGCTGAGCTCCAGATGTAATAAGAATAGAGCTTGAATCTGCTTCTATTTGTTTATATTGCTCGACATGTGCCGCAATGGTTTTTCGCAACATTTCATTTCCAAGCGGATGGTCATAACCGAGATTTCCCATAAATGTTTTCTCCGACAAAATTGTTCGAAATCTATCACTCGGAATTAAATCTGATGACAATTCACCACTCGCTAAATTGATTAAATCATCTTTTTGTGTTTCCGTTCGAATTTGTTGAACAAGTGGTACATTAGGTAAGAACGATCCATCCTCAACGTACCTACCCCAGTTCGGTATTCGTTTATGTGACACACCCCATATATCTGTATTCACCCGAGTGCCGCTTCCTTTTTTCCGTTCTACTACCCCAAGTGATTTCAATTCCTCATAAGCAGCTACGACCGTACTCCGGTTCACTTGTAAATTCTGTGCTAACATACGCTCGGAAGGTAATTTTCTATCAGAAGGGAATTCACCGGTAGAAATGCCTCTTTCAATGTAATCAGCAATTTGTTTATAAACTGGTATCTTATCTTCACGATTCGGTTGCCATTCCATTTAGTTCCCTCCTCTCCAAGCTGGTGTCCTGAACTCATTAATAACAGTATTCACTGCAAAAATGGTATTAATCAAGCGCATGATTTAAAAATGCCTCTACCGTCACATTAAAGCTAGTAGGCTGTTCTAAATAAGGCAAGTGCCCACTATTTTTCAACTCAACGAAAGTCACGTTTCTCAGGTGTTTTTCAAATTCTCTCACATACTTTTCCGGAACAAAATAATCATTCTCTCCTCGTATTATTAATGCAGGACATGCAATGTTAGAGAGGTATGGTCTTTGATCGTAATCAACTAATTCAGCGAATAGCCTTTGAATATGCGTCGGATGAATCGTTTGTAGGGATTGATGAAATCCTCGGACAATTGCATCATTATCTTCTACTCCCATTGCTCTCAATAACGTATCAGCCCAAGTTTTCCCTTTATCCTGCAAGCTAAGTAAATCATATACTTCAAGTCGTTCTTTACGATCTGCCGGTTCTAAATAGGGAAATGCATTTACAACAATTAAGCTAGAAACAAAACGTGGATATTGAATAGCAAAATCGATACCCACTCTAGCTCCTTTTGAAAGACCACAAATTGTTACTGATTTTAGCTTTAAATGATTACATAACTCATATAAAACATTTGAATATTCTTTAAAACTAATTTCCATCCCTTCGGATTTCCCATGCCCAGGTAAATCGAGTGAGATTACGGTCCATGTCTTCTTGAAGTATTTTCTTTGATATAACCAATTATTCGAATTTCCTCCAAGACCGTGTAAAAACAATATGACAGGACCCGATCCTTCTATATTGTAAAAAATCTTTCGATTCTTATATTCAAAATACATATTCATCACCTTCAGATGTAGCATCACATATTTTTATCTTTGAATGAATATATCCAAAACGGTTCTCTTTCTAACCACTCAACTGTGCCTGAAATACCGTCTTCATACTCCCTTTCCAGCTCATCCACTTTAGTTGTAAATTGTGATGCATGTGCTCGTAATGCTTCCAATTTTTTCGGAACATATTTTTTCACTTCATTTTTAAAATCTGGAGGTCCTATTTCGTCTTCATGATTTTTCGAAAAAGCTACAGCATAAAAGGCTGGTCGTTTACTTTCCGAAATATTAGCTAAGGCCTCTACTACTGCTTCCCCAGTTGCATCGTGATCCGGATGAACTGCATACCCAGGATAGAAAGAAATAACTACAGAAGGATCCAATTCTTCAATACAGTTTTGAATCAAGCTTCTTAATTTTCCAGGCTCTTCAAATTCAAGAGTTTTATCACGATATCCCATCATACGTAAATCTTCAATCCCTAAAATATTTGTAGCTCGCTTTAACTCTTTCTCTCTAATTGTATATAAAGATTCACGAGTTGCAAAAGGTGGATTCCCCATCGCTCTCCCCATTTCACCAAGTGTTAAGCAAACATAAGTAAGAGGGACTTTCTGCTCAGTATAAGCCAAAATTGTTCCAGCCACGCAATACGACTCATCATCCGGATGCGGGAAAACAACTAAAACGTGGCGCTCATTTTTCATCAATATATTAACTCCTTCATCATATACAAACTTTATAAAATAACGACCGCATACCAAGTAACTCCTACAAGAAGCACTAAAAGAAGAATGACATAGATAGCGGATAAGTTTTTCACATTCCTCTTTGTAGACTTACCGTAATTCTCCTCTACATTTCGTGCGACTAGTACGGTCCCAAACAGTGATACAACTACAATAATAACAACTAGTGAAATCGCAAAACTCATTGTCTTCCACCTCTCTAAGGCCAGTCTATTTTAAAGCATGAATAAAATACTACCTTTCTTCTCTTATCATAATAGAAGTTTGTAAAAAACGGACCAACCACTTTTGTGTTTTTTTGCTCATCCACTTTAAAAATAAAAAGCAACTGCTCACTTAGGACCAGTTGCTTTTTTACAAGGCTACTTATATTCATTTTCAATTAAAATTAATTCGATTTAAAAGTTTGGTCTTTTCATAATGAAACATTGATTGAGATAGCTCGAAAATTGTTCCATTTACAAGATAAACTGTATTTTCAATAAGAAGCGCTGGATCACCTACATTTAGTTCTAAAAGCTTTGCATTTTCTTTATTTATTTTTTCACAACTAATAACTTTATCGGCAAAGCCAATATTTAATCGTAAATCCTCAATGAAATAACTGTATACAGAACTTAATGCTATTTCTTCATTCAAATAAGGAATGATATCTTTTTTGAAATAACTTACTTCAATAGAGAATGGTTTACCGTCTACAATTCTTAAACGCTTCAAAAAATATAGTCTAGTTCCAATCTCACATTGCATCCGTTCTACTATCTCTTCATTTGCCTCTATTACTTCAATCTCTAGCACTTTCGTTTCAATATTTTGTGAAACGAGATTTTTCGTTAATCCACGTAAACTTCCTAAATTAATGTAATCTGTTACAGAAGTTTCACGTAAAAACATACCACTACCTTGCACTTGAAAAATATAACCTCTATTCACAAGTTGACTAATTACTTTACGTATCGTATTACGGCTTACTTCAAATCGATTCATCAACGCTTCTTCTGTAGGTAATTTTTTCGTTTCATTAAAAAGCCCATCTCGAATGTTTTGCTCTAACACATCTGCAATTTGTTTATACTTTGCACTCATACACTTTCTCCTAAAATACTCTTTTATCTGTTATAACTCTTCTCCTCTCGTTTCGATCACATGTTTATACCAATGAAACGAAAGTTTCTTCTTACGTTTTAAGTTATCATTATGATCGACAAAAATAAAGCCATATTGCTTTTTATATCCATTTAACCAACTTAACAAATCAATAACTGACCATGCATAATAACCTTTTAAATTAATTCCCTCTTGAATTGCACACTTCATTACTTTTAAATGCTCTTCAATAAATTTAATTCGCGGAACATCTACAATTTCTCCGTCAATGATTGGATCTTCATCACCAAGTCCATTTTCCGTTACATACATCTTTATGTCACCGTAACGCGCTTTCAACATATGCAATCCATCTAAGAAACCTTCGGGAGATATTTCCCAACCCCATTTGGTATATGTTTTATCATCCATTTTTACTGTTCGATAAAAACCATCAAAAGAAGGATTACCTGGAGCAAGTGTTGAGTTTTCTCGAGAATGCTCCTCGCTCTTTATATCCATATCATATCTTTCTACTCGTATTGGCTGATAATAATTCAAGCCGATAAAATCATTTTTTTCGGCATTTTGTTTAATGATTTCTAATTCTTCAACCGTCCAATTAGGAGTCCACCCATTTTCCTTTAATTGTTGTACAACATAAGACGGATACTCACCTTTTAAAACTGGATCGTAGTACCAATACGTTTCATATTCATTCGCATGATTTGCTGCTAGTATATTTTCTTTTTGATCATCCACACTATAAGCAGGTAAGAAAACATGTGTAATCCCTATCTCCCCATACTGTTTCAGCTGCTTGTACACCGCAACTGTTTTCGCATGCGCATAAAATA
Organism: Bacillus sp. AC266; assembly: GCF_979253805.1. Classification (NCBI taxonomy): domain Bacteria; kingdom Bacillati; phylum Bacillota; class Bacilli; order Caryophanales; family Bacillaceae; genus Bacillus; species Bacillus sp. AC266. The sequence continues at coordinate 1,056,364 of NZ_CEEDEC010000002.1, read as the reverse complement.
CATAATGAGTCGCTTGAAAATACTTTGGAACATCATTTTGTATTCCTGGTGGATGTGCACCTTTTAAATAGCCTAATCCACAAAACATCACTGTTTCATTAAAAGTAATCCAATGTTTCACTCTATCACCAAATGCCTTAAAGCAAATTTCTGCATACTTTACAAAAGCCTCTGCTGTTCGTTTATTCGTCCACCCACCATCTTTTTCTAACGGTAATGGTAGATCCCAATGATATAAAGTGGCAAACGGTACAATCCCGTACTTTAAACATTCATCAATTAAATTATTATAAAATTCAATTCCTTTTTCATTTACCTCTCCATCTCCAGTCGGCAATATTCTCGCCCAAGAAATCGAAAAACGATACGATTCCAATCCCATCTCAGCCATTAAACGAACATCTTCCTTATATCGATGATAATGATCAACCGCTACATCACCATTTGTTCCATCGTATGTTTTGCCAGGAATTTTTGAAAACTCATCCCAATTCGTAACACCTTTTCCATCCTCATTCCATGCACCTTCTACTTGATAAGAAGCTGAAGCAGCTCCGAATAAAAAATCATGTGGAAACTTCATAATATATACCTCCGTTTCATTACAACAAATCAAATTCATTACTACATATAAAATTTATAGGTACAAATTTTATATGTAGTAATTATAGCTTAAGTTTCGATTTTTTTCTATCATGAACATACGATATGTAAAACTATATTTGATGTTAATTTTTAGAAAACAAAAAAGAAGCGACGTATTTCATCGCTTCTTACTATGACAATCTTTACTCTTTTACAAGTGACTTATTCGCTCTTATAACTTCTTGATAAAGTATTGGGGACCATTTTTCATTTATATAATCTTGAATTACCCAGCCCACTCTCGTAGGATTCTTTTGCTTCATATAGCTTGCAATTTCAGGATTTATGTAGGACGCATAATAATATGGACTATTCCATGCTGTACCACCAGAAGACAAGCTTGTAAAATTAATATATAGATGATTACACTCTTCACTGTTGTTAATCGTTTCATTTATAGTATCTTTAATAGATGTTACTTTCTCATCATAACTCACTTTATATTTATCTTGTACTGTTACATTTACATTTTGATTTACAGTTGTCGTAAACGTGTCATTATCTGCCCAATAAAAATTATTATATCCTCCAGATTCATTACTACCACTGTATCTTTTGAGTAGCACAATTTTCCCTCGAGCATCTCCAAGTCTTATATTCCCTTCTGTTTTTAAAAAGATAGGATCAAGAAAATAATTTTTTTCAAACGTACTACTAAATGAATCTTCTGCCCCTTTCATATCCTCATACTCTTTTTTTAAAGACATAATAATCGTTTCACTTGGATTATCTTTTAAAAATTGTTTCGCTTCATTTATAAATTCATGCAATGTTACATAAAGATATAATGGCCCATGATGAAGAACTATCGTATTATCATCTGTTAAACGCCCTCTAATATCAAAAATTCTAGCTCCGTGATCCATTTGGTAACGAAAATTATATTCTTGCGTCATTCCCCATACTTGCTTTATCGGATTTTGCAACTTGAACGTTCCACTATCATGTGTTCCTGGAATTGAAATTCGTGCTAACGGTACGTTATCGGGTATAGGTTGCATCCATTTTGACCAGTTTTCAAGCCCATTACCAGCGCTAGCAGCAACTGCTTGCTTATCATTGAAAGCAAATACAAATGTGCTAAGTATAGTACTACATATGAATAATTTCAAAATAAACTTCTTATTGCTCATTTTTATTCCTCTCTCTTTCCGTTTTATATCACACTTATTGAATATAACATAAGCTACTTAATAAATAACATTTCATAAATATGGAATATTGCATATAAGTAAAATTTAAAAACATCCACATATTCTCATCTCAATGCATTAAAAAAATTTAATATCCCTTTTCACTAGATAAATTATAGTAATCAACAACTCGGACTTCAATGGGCTTTCATATGCAATATTTCATATTTGGGTCCTACATGATATAAATAAAAAACTTATAATGATTATTTATTCCATACGTGCTAATATAATTATATTAAAATGTAAATACATACCTTATATACTCTGAACTACATTACTCAACAGTTAAAACTTAATTTTTTATTGGGAGGATTTACAATGAAATTATTAAAAATAAAACATATAATTCCTTTATCTGCGGCAGCAATTACATTCGTATGTAATCAAGGTGTAGCTGAGGCTTCCACCATTCATACAGTAAAAAAGAATGATACACTTTGGGGTATCAGTAAACAATATGGAGTTTCAATACAATCTATTAAACAAGCAAATAATAAAGGAAAAGATCAAACTTTTATTGGTGAACAGTTACATATTCCAGGATCCATGAAATCAAATGAGGTCACTGTTCATCAAAACGACAAACCTAAGAACATCTCTGGACAAATTATTTATCAAGTACAGCCGGGAGATTCATTAGAAATTATAGCAAAGCGTTACAATGTTACCGTTCAATCTATAAAACAAATTAACAATACAGTCGGAAACAAGCTTTATACAGGACAACATTTAAAAATCAATTCAAGTATTTCAGAAAAAGAAAAAGACTTAATGGCACGCTTAGTTACTGCTGAGGCAGGTGGCGAATCATATAAAGGAAAAGTAGCGGTGGCGAAAGTTATCTTGAATCGTGTAAATGCAAATGGTTTTCCAAATACAATAACAGGTGTTATTTATGAACCTATTAAACGCGGATATGCATTTACTCCTGTTACCGATGGTAGAATTAATCAGCCTGCAAGCGCAGAAGCAAAAATGGCAGTAGAAGAGGCTATCTCTACAAATGGAATACATTCTGATTGGCTTTATTTTTACAATCCAAAAACTTCAACAAACAAATGGATTACGACACGTCAAACAGTAGCGGTAATCGGTAACCACGTCTTCGCTAAATAAAACTATAATTCTCTTCAAATTTATGCACTTAACAACTATTTCAAATGATTAGCAGACCTCTTCACTTAAAAGGTCTGTTTTTTATATGTAAGATTTTATTAATCATATGACATAGTGATCATTTAAAACTATTTCTTCTTTCAAATAAAAACATTTGTATTTACTCCACCACTCGGAGAAATTAAAAAAGCATCAAGTTCAAAAACTCCCTCTTTATTAATAAAAGCTATTTCTTAACTTCATAAAAGTGTTATACACTAAGAAAATAAAAAACAAACTATTCGTTAGCAGGTGAAAGAATATGTATGATGTTACAATTATCGGAGCTGGAGTAAGTAGCATCTTTATGGCTTATTCATTAGCCCAAAGTAACAAAAAGATTTTAATTCTTGATAAAGGTAAAGCGCTAAAAGATCGCCATTGTCCTTTAGACCAAGGAAAAGTGTGTAATTGTACTACATGTGATAAATATTTCGGATTTGGTGGTTTAGGAAAATCCGAAGGGAAATTTAATTATACAAATGGATTTGGTGGGGAACTTGAGCAAAAAGTAGGTAAAAAAGCTTTTATACAACTCATGGCCGAAGTAGATGAAATTCTATGTCAGTTTGGTGGAAGTTCCGTTTCAAAATATTCTACAGAAAATCTAAATCTCACTAAGAGAGCTGAAGCGTGTGGTTTACAAATGCTCACAACAGAAGTAAGGCATCTTGGCACTACACTTTCAAGTAACATTTTTCAGCAGCTCTACGAATTTTTACTTACGAAAATAAATATCCGATTTCATATAGATGTAGAGCATATCATAAGGCAGAAAGATCATTTTAGAATAGCTACAAATCAAGGGATAGTTCAATCTAAGCAACTCGTATTTGCAACAGGACGTTCCGGGGCTGATTGGTTAAAAGAAATGTGCTCTTCCCTTGAAATTGCACAGGAACAAACCCGTATAGATTTAGGTATTAGGGTAGAGATGAAAGAACATCAATTACGTTCTATATTAAAAGATACATTTGAGACGAAACTTTCTTATCAGCATGAACATTTCACGGCTACTACTTACTGTATGAATCCAAAAGGACGCATTATTCGAAAGTACGAAGAAGGTTTAGTTATGCCTGACGGTCAAAATTTTCGAGAGCAAGGAACTGGCACTTCTAACTTAAATTTCACTTTATTTATCCCACTCTATTTTCCAACTCTCAAAGAAGCCAATGTATACGCAAGTTCAATTATTAAAAGCATTAACCAGGGACGAGATCGGATTGTTATACAGCGTTTAGAGGACTTAATAAAGAAACAACCTACAGCGGAGAACAACATGAAACATAATCGTATACAGCCTACACTACACGGAGATTATGGAGATTTGAATGAAGAAATTCCTCAATTATATATTGAAGGACTCAAAAAATTTTTATTACGTTTAGAACAATTTATCCAAGAACCTATCGATAAAGATACTTTATTATATGGAATTGATGGAAAGTTCTATGCTCCTACAATAAAAATCAATAACCACTTTGAAACAAGTATGAATGGGCTATTTTTAATTGGAGATTGTTCAGGCGTCACTCACTCATTATCTCAAGCAGCTGCAAGTGGTCTGTATGTTGGAAAATATTTATCAGGTATTTAAACTTTTTAATTAAGATGCCAGTCAAATGTTTTAAGTTTCACCAACACTTTATTTATCTAATAATAGCTTTAACGAAATTATTATCCCTCCCCCGCTGATGATTAAGCCACAAAGAATCAGGATTTTACGGGATATATTGAAAACACATGAAAAACTACATTCTATATAGAATGTAGTTTTCTACTAATTAATATAACCGTTTTCTTCAAGTTGACTTTTCTGAAAATTTAAACTGATTGAATGTCAATAGTTTAAAAATCATCTATTCATTTTCACTTTCATTTGTTCGATATTTTGTAACATCGCCGTAGTGTTTAATATGTTAGGATGTCTATAAGTATTTTTTACTACGACTATGATTTTTTCTGCTCTGTTTCAAAAAAAATTAGATGTATGTTACTTCGCTTTAAAATTCTCCATTGTATGTATATGAATACTTCAAATTATTACCTTTAGAAAAATATAATCTAAATGGTTCACCACACTCTAATAGTTATAAAAACATAATATATAACCTTAGTTAAATAAACTCTATAAAGAAGGTGTAAAAATGAAGAATAAAATAAATTTACAAATGCAAAATATAAGCTTTGTTTTAATAATTGCTTTAGCAGTATGGTTAAAAACATATCTTATTACGCGATTCAGTTTTGATTTGAAAATTGAGTCTTCCACACAAGAACTTATTTTGTTTATTAGCCCTCTAGCTGCATCATTAGCATTTGTTGGATTAGCATTATTTGCAACCGGTGAAAAGAGAAATTATATAGCGCTATGTATTAATTTCTTATTAACTATAGTTCTCGTTGGAAATGTAATGTTCTATGATTTTTATAGCGATTTTGTTACGTTACCAGTACTTGGACAAACATCTAACTTTACACAGTTAGGCGGCAGTATTAAAGAAATATTAAACTACAAAATTATACTCGCATTCGTAGACATTATTTTCTTCTTTATTTTGTTAAAGAAGAAATCGATAGTCTTTAAAACAGGACGTGTAACTCATTCTGCACGCTTGTTATATTTTCTCTTAACGATTGCTGTATTTTTTGCGAATCTACATCTTGCAGAAAAAGAGCGCCCTGAATTATTAACGAGATCCTTCGACCGAGTAATGCTTGTTAAAAATTTAGGACTATATACTCATCAAGTATATGATTTAACACTACAAGTAAAAGCTGGATCCCAAAAGGCACTCGCAGATAGTAGTAAATTACAAGAAACTGAAAACTACGTAAAGGCAAACCATAGCGAGCCGAATCCTAACATGTTTGGTGCAGCTAAAGGAAAAAACGTAATTGTCGTTACTCTTGAATCCTTGCAAACCTTTTTAATAGGTGCATCCGTCAATGGTCAAGAAGTTACGCCATTCTTGAATGAATTCATAAATGAAAGCTATTACTTTGATAACTTTTTCCACCAAACTGGTCAAGGAAAAACATCAGATTCTGAATTTCTAATAGATACATCGTTGTATCCATTAAATCGAGGAGCTGTATTTTTCACGCACGGTAACAACGATTATACTGCGACTCCAGAAATTTTACGTCAGCAAGGCTATTTCACTTCTGTATTCCATGCGAATAACGCAACATTTTGGAATCGTAATATTATGTACTCCGCTCTTGGTTATGATCGTTACTATAATGAACTTGATTACAAAATTACGCCAGAAACAAATTTAAATTGGGGATTAAAAGATATCGAATACTTTGATCAATCAGTAGATATATTAAAAACTGTTGATCAACCATTTTACGCTCGTTTCCTTACTTTAACAAACCATTATCCATTTACGTATGATGAAGATACAAAATTCATTGAACCATACAACTCTGGTAATGGCGTATTTGATCGTTACATCGTAACAGCACGTTACTTAGACGAATCAATTAAAAAATTTATTGAGCGTTTAAAAGCCGAGGGAATGTATGATGATTCTATTATTGTGTTATACGGTGATCATTACGGCATTTCTGAAAAACATAATCGCGCAATGGCACAGTTTTTAGAAAAAGATCAAATAACAGAATTTGATACTTTAAATTTACAACGCACACCTTTATATATTCATATCCCTGGCCAAACAGAAGGTCAAACTATCTCAAAGCCTACGGGACAAATCGATATGAAACCTACTATTCTAAATTTATTAGGGATTGATACTACTAACGATATCCGTTTTGGCCATGATATGTTTTCAGATGAATATACCGGTTTTGTTGTTTTACGTGATGGTAGCTTTATTACAGACAAGTATGCATATACAAATCATACTTTTTATAATCGAGAAACAGGTGAGGTTGTAGATTTACCAAAAAAAGAAGCTCAAGAAATGATTAACCGTGCACAAAATGAATTACGAATGTCTGACAAAATTATTGAAGGCGATTTATTACGTTTCTCAGAAAGTAATAAAATTAAAACTGGAGAAGTAAAAACTAAAATTAAAGAAACTGAAAAGTAATCTATATAAAGAAAGGGAGCAACTCATTACGGTTGCTCCCTTTTCCCCTCTTATAACACATGATGCAATTTCATATAAAAAACTTGATATGTTTTACTTTTATTCTACGCTTGTTTCTAAAGTTAAATCTGTATAGGCATTATCCTCACCTATATTTAAGATTACTTCACATTGACGTAATCTCAATTCAAAGAGCGTTATAGGATCATGATAAACTTCAGGGTTTGATTTCATTTTATGCAGTTTATCTTGTTTTTCTTTTATTTCTAAATGAGTGTTTTTTACAGCTTGTTCCAACGAGCCAAATGGATTTCTAAAGAACATATTAATATCCCGCTCTTGTGTGTTTTCAAATAGCTCAAACTGCAAGAAAAATTTCTTCATAATAGAAGCCGTTACATCGGTATAATCTTCATTTTCTAAATACTGTTTGTATTTGTTATATAGCATAGCTTTATTTTTAGGAAGAACTCCAAATAATTTACCGGCACTTTTCAGTAAAAATTGTGCTGGCGTAAATCGGCGTAAAATATTTACTTCTTCCATTTGTATTCTAGTTGTCATTCTATCAGTATCTCTTCGCCAGTCATCAATTACTTTAAAGTCACATTCTAACTGTATTCGATTTTCTCCAAATAAAGAATTAAGTCCTTCACTGGTTTCTGCTAAGTACAATTGACTTTGAAGGAGCTCGTTATTAGAAGTCGCAATCCAATTTTGCATCGAGCGAGCAAGATTAGGTAATACAGTTTGTTCTAGATATTGTTGCACCCTTTCATTCATCGCTGTATTTAGTTCAATATCAATGTGCCCAAAATCACTTTCTTCACTAATTAAATCGGAACAACTCTGCAATAATTTCGGAATATGTTCTGTAAGATCATTAGTAATTTCGTTTTTCATTGTACGATATGTTTCTGTAATTAAATGAATTTTTTCCTTCTCAAAAGCAGTAAGGTTATTAATACAAGCATTTAGTTTAACTAACATATCTTCATTCCAATTAATAGAATCCACTAGATTATTTTCCCTCTCGACGCGTTTATCCAAAAGATATGTAATTGTTTTTCGAATGAAAAACAATAGCTTTTCAGTACGTTCTGCATCGATATTTTTATGGTTAAAGTTAAAATGAATAAACTCAGTTAAATCGTTTAGTTGTTTACTATTTGTATATAACGAAGAATAAGGGAAAACTCTTGCATTAGGGAAATATGTATTTATTCTCACTTGCGTATCTTGTATAACTCTTTTTGCTTCTGCTTCATTGTAAATGTTATCGATTTTATTTAATAAGAAATGAACTTGTAGATTTGGTGTATGTTCTTGGATACTTAATAGAATGTCACGTTCTTTGTCAGTAAAAGGTGAATCCGTATTCAATACGAATAATAATTCATCTACAGAGTTTAAATATTCAAACACCTCATCTCTCGCGTCATTGTTCCTATTAAAGCTAGGTGTAACAACGAATGTAAGTTTATTTTTACTTAAAAACCTGCATGGTAATTTAAATTCAACACACGCTCTATCTCTATATGTTTGACGATGCACTGCCATCATGTTATGGAAATCAGAGAAATTCTCAGTTGTTGTAATTTCCGAATCTGTTATAGCGTTAATTTCTGTATAAGCGTCATTTTTAAAAACAACTACATTTGAGATTGAGTTTTCTAATATATTTTCTCCTAAAATAGAGTTAATAAATGAAGCTTTTCCGTTCCCTGAAGTTCCAGTTACTAATAGGCGATTTGTTCTTAAATCTGCAAGCTCACCAACTAACCAGCTAAATCGGTTACCCATTTCTAAATCATGTTCTTGTGCCCAGTGTGTAATAGATTCAAAAAGATGTAAACTATACTCTAAGCCATTCACATGATTAATAGAATATGACAGTAGGTCTTCTGCATCTTTTATATCCGCTGAATCTATTTTAGAAGGAAAAATCTCATCCCATGCCAATACTGCTGCAGATGGAAATACAGCATGAGATGGATTGACTACCTTTAACCAATTTGTTAACAGGTTTGGAATGATATCGTGTAATTGTCTAAGCATATATTGACCTTGAATTAATTCAAAGTATGTTTCTTCGTAAAGAGAAGAAATTTCGTCCCATATATCGGACGAATGTATTTCGATATGTATGAAAAATTCATTTATTGTGTTGAGCCATAATAAGTAATTTTGTTCATCTTTATAGCTGTGCCAAAGTGATGAAACAATTTGCGTAAATTGTACTTGATCTACATTATTTAATGTAACTAATACTTTATAAAAATAGTCTGGTGAAATATTTTTAGTAAATCCTTTATCGATATATTCTTTTAGAACCTCAAACCACGGATAAGATTCTGTTCGAATTAACTCGTTCACAGCAAGCTCTACTGCACTATCAAAATCTTGCTGTTCTTCATAAAAGGAACGGGCAATTGTTGTGACGTTTGGATAATCGGGATTTAAAGAAACCGCTTCTTTTATAACAGCGAAAGCTGAATCAAAATTATTTTGCTCGATGTAAAGAGACAGTAATTGCAGTACAATTTCAGTCATAAGTATTTTATTATCAGTAGTAATGGAAGTATACACGTTTTCAGCAACTGATAATTGGTTAAGTTCGAAGTAAGCATCCGCAATATTTTTTTGTGCCCATGGCGCTAATTCATTACTAACTTTCTCCCATTTAAAAATAGCTGCTTCAAAATCTTGATGGTGATAATAAAATTCACCTTGTGCAAAACGAATATAAGATCCATCAGAAATCTCATTTTTTTCTTCGTTTACATAAGCTTCTCCAAGTACTTGAAGAGGTGGGTGTGTTTCATTCTCCATTAGGAATGTTTCATAATACATCTTTTTTATTAATTGTTTTTCTAATCTCATCTTTTCCCCCACTATATCTCGAAAATACATTTTTGAGATATGTCAATACTTTTTTGTATGTATGCTTTTTATCTTAACAAAGAATTCCTTTTGAAAAATTTCATTTTCCTTTCATTTTTCAAGTAAGATTGAATTTTTATGAGAAAAGTTTCAGTTTTTTTTCAATTCCCTTTCAGTTGTGAAACAACATTAAATGTTCCTAATAACCTAATAACACTATAATATTCCACATTATATTATCAGGAAAACTATATATATATTACATTATAAAAACAATCTATAACGAATATATATGCAAGATTCCCTTCGCTAATAAATAAAAGAAATCATTATAATATATTTCTCACATTGTTTTCCTTTGAAATATTTCAGTAGTTACGTAATTAAATTCCATTAACCTATATAAATAACTAGTCCAAAAAAAATCTATATGCATATCATGTTATAGTAAAGAATTCAGGAAATCCTAAAAAGGAGGCATTTTCATGTTTGAAGATAAATCTAAAATAAATTACCCATATGAATTTACTGAAACTACAACAGTCCCTCTAAAAAACCCCATCAATAAAACTTTCAAAAACGGCTCTGGTACACATAACTTCCCAATTAAAAAGCATTATAAAGAGCAGGTTTTATATACTGAAAAAATTAATAATAATAAAAATAAATAAGAATCTATATTTGGCCATGCATAGTTATGTGTTTAATAATGTAGAAATCCTTATTATACAATTTACGTACCTTTAAAAAGTGCTGATATACGGCGCTTTTTTATACATAGATAATAGAAGCACAAAAAAGGTATGGATATTTTCCACACCTTTTTTGTGCTTTGCTATTTATAAATGGAGTAGTACGTCCATGTTTATTTTACCTAATAGCACTTTAATGGGCCTTCTAGAAGAAATAAAAGCTAGTTTAATGAAAAAATAAGTTTCTTAGCCAATGCCCCTGCCCCTACCAGCAGAATTTTACTGGTAGGAGTCATTGGATTGAATTTATATAATACCTTGAATATTTTGCGTCTATTTTTTCTTAAGGGGTATTTATTCGGGTTACTTATTAGATTATCAATTATATTCCTTCCGATTCCTACTTTTTATAGGTCATTATTGCTCTATTATATATATTTGAAAATTTACTAAGCGTTGTTTCAAAGCTACTTAGTTTTCATAAAATATTTTTTGTTTCCGTTGGAACGGATAGGCTTTAATCTCATCTGTATCTAAATTTTCATGAAATAAATGAATGGCTATAATTTGTCTACAATCGTAAGTATGATAATAATATGTTCCGGACTCCATACACATTACGCTTGTATAAATGGTATTATCTAATGCACCTTCTTCTGTTATTACTCCGCCTTTAGGAACCTCGCAATTTGATAAGATATGAAAAAGGGCCGATACTCCCTCTTCTTCACTATCTATACCTTGAATGTTTTGTTTGCCATATGCTGCTCGCACAAACCTTGATGGCGGGGTGAAATCCCCTGGAAGTCCCATTGAACCTGAGCCCTGACCAAAAGCACTTAATGGTACATTACTCCACTCTGTTGGCGCGAATGGCTGCGATTTAAGGCCAATATATTGTCTTAAATTTTGTAAATGCCAACTAAACTCCGGACTATTCGTCATCACTCCTAGTGGGTTGTCATACATTTTTAATCCTTCATTTGTTGGCTCCAGTACAATGCAATCTCCCCATTTATCCGCTAAAATCCAATGGAGTGGCGGCGTAAGTCCTAAATCCGGTAATGGTATATCCAAAAAGGTAATGCTATCTACAGATTTCTTTAACTCTTTGACAGAATTGAATTGTGTGAGACTCCAAGTCACAAAATCAAATGGAGCCAAATTCGTTTTGTTATTATCTATACTTTTACTATAAGTAGCGAATCCTGGAAAATAGAGTGTTGCACATGTCATACCTGCTTCATTTACTCCGTCCGCCATAATGACCCTTCCTTGATGATTAATCCCCATTCCGACCGTAGCATGTTTCGTATTAATGATTTCACCAGTTATATTATTCCACTGGTAATGTCGAGGAATGATTATTACTTCTTGATTCAAATCTAATGTAAAATCCATCGTTCTTGCAAAAAGGTGCTGACCGTTTTTTGTCTGTAATGTCAAACTAGTACACATAAAGAACACCCCATTTTATGGTTTTATATACACTTTACATAATTCTGATAAATCTGTAAATTAAAACCCCTTTCCTTACAAAAAAATGAGGAAGCACATATAAATTACAAATAGGTTATCTCTAGTTTATAAATGAATTTTTAAAATATAGTTGCAAAAGAATTATATTAAAAAGGAGCGACTTGTTACTATCGCTCCTTTTTATTTCTCTCAATATTTTATTAAAATAACTGTAGAGAACATTGCTATTACATATTTATTTTAACACATATAAATAATACTAGGCACTTTCAAACCGTTTCAAATAACTAGGAACGAACTTTTTCTCTTTGGACATTAATCCTACATAACCCTCTTAAACATCTTCTCCAACTCATAAGTAGAATGATGCACCAGAATCGGTCTTCCATGCGGACATGTGTATGGATTTGTTGTTGTACGTAGTTCTTCGAGTAAAGCGAATATTTGATCGTTCGTTAAATATTGATTTGCTTTAATTGAAGCTTTACAGCTCATCATAATCGCTGCTTCTTCGCGTAGTTTTTTTATGTCTACTTTTTTCAGTTTTACGACTTGCTCCATCATTTCATCAATGATTTCTGTTTCTTGTCCTTTTGGGAACCACGTTGGATGCGAACGGACAATAAAGGATTGATGGCCGAATTGCTCTAAAAATAGTCCGACTTTTTTTAGTTCTTCCAGCTGCTCTTCGACACGTAAAAATTCAGTAAGAGATAAGTCAATACGGTACGGTACAAGTAGTTCTTGTACTTCTTGCGCTACTCTTCCTACTTTATCACGGAAATATTCATAATTGATACGTTCCTGCGCTGCGTGCTGATCAATCATATATAACCCATTATCATTTTGAGCGAAAATATATGTTCCGTGCATCTGTCCAATTGGATAAAGCGGCGGTAAGTCATTACCGTTCATTTCAATCTCTTCTATCTCCCCGACTTCTTCTTCCAATTCCTCTAATTCAAAATCGTCATCGTTGCTAGTCCATTCCTTTTCCTCCCGAACCGTTTCCGGCTTAGAGGATGGCTGCCAGCTTTGCTCTTCTCTTACGAGTGACTGTGGTGGTTGCCATTCTTGCTTCGGCGGTTGCCACAGTTGTGCTGGTTGTTTTACAGTCGTTGTTTCTTCTTGTTTCTCATCCATTCCTGTTGGTAAAACGATGTTAGGCATAGATGATTCTCTCGGTTTTGTATGCTCAAACTTAAACTGTTCTTGCACACTTTCATCTTTTTCTTTTTTCTTCGTTGTTACACCAGCATCTGGAATGAGTTGTATTTTTTTGAATGCCGATTGCAATGTTTCTTCGATAAGCTTTAGCAATTCTTGTTCTTTACTAAAGCGTACTTCTAATTTTGCTGGATGTACGTTGACATCAACAAGCATTGGATCCATTTCAATTGATAAGAAGCCGATTGGGTATCTTCCGATTGGCAATAACGTATGATATCCTTGCTGAATTGCTTTCATTAATACAAAATTTCGAACGTAACGGCCATTTACAATCGTTGACATATAGTTACGCGACGCTCTCGTTACTTCTGGTAATGTTACATAACCTTTAATTGTAAAGTCTAGAGACTCAGCTTCAATCGGAATAAGCTTCTTCGCAACTTGAATGCTGTAAATCGATGCAAGTACTTGTCTTACATCACCGTTTCCTGATGTATGAAGCAATTTCTTTTCATTATGAAACAGTTTTAACGATACTTCTGGATGTGACATTGCAATACGATACACGATATCTGTAATGTTCCCAAGCTCTGTATGAATCGTTTTCATATATTTAAGGCGCGCTGGTGTATTAAAAAATAAGTTTTGTACAGTAATATCTGTTCCTTTTCGGCTTGCCGTTTTCTCTTGTTTTATAATGTCTCCACCTTTAATACTAAGGTGTGTACCAGGCGCATCACCTGTGCTCGTAATTAACTCTAATTCACTCACTGAGGCAATACTCGGCAGGGCCTCTCCGCGGAAACCGAGCGTTCTTATACGAAATAAATCATTTTCATCTTTAATTTTACTCGTTGCGTGTCGTTCAAATGCAACGATACAATCTTCTTCAGCAATACCATCTCCATTATCGATGATGCGAATCTTCGATAATCCAGCTTCTTCTAAGTGGATTTCAATAGATGTACTATTCGCATCGATGGAATTTTCCACGAGTTCTTTTACAACTGAGGCAGGGCGCTCTACTACTTCCCCTGCCGCAATTAAGTTAGAGAGTTGATCATCGAGTTTGCGAATTTTCCCCATCTACTTACTCATCCTTTCTTTAACTTTTTCTGTAAACGATACAGTTCATTCATCGCTTCTAAAGGCGTCATATCGAGTAAATCAATCTTTTTAATTTGTGCAAGTACTGCCGTTTCTTTTGCATCTAGAACTGACTTGTCTTGTTTTTTCGAAGACTGTTCTCCACCAAAGAATGATAATTGCGATTCTTCCTCAGTCTCTACTTTCGTCTCTTGTATTTCTGCTGGTTCTTCTTTTACAACAACTGGTTCTGGAGCGACTTCTGGCACTTTCACTTCTACTCGTTTCGGAATAACAATTTCTTCCTGTCCTTCTAGTTGTGCTAACACTTCTTTCGCGCGAGCGATTAAGCTCTCTGGAAGCTCGGCAAGTTGAGCAACGTGAATTCCGTAACTTTTATCAGCCGCTCCATCTTGAATTTTATGAAGGAAAACTACTTTTCCATTCTCTTCAATTGCTGAAACATGTACATTCTTTAGTTGGTCTAAACTTTCTTCTAACACTGTTAATTCATGATAATGTGTAGAGAATAATGTTTTCGCACCAATTTGGTCATGAATATGTTCAATGATTGCTTGCGCAAGTGCCATACCATCATACGTAGATGTACCGCGTCCAATTTCATCGAATAAAATTAAACTTCTCTCTGATGCATTTGCAATTGCATTTTTCGCTTCTAACATTTCAACCATAAATGTACTTTGACCTGAGATTAAATCATCCGCTGCACCAATTCTCGTAAAGATTTGATCGAAGACAGGTAATACTGCTTCTGTCGCTGGTACAAAACAACCAATTTGTGACATAACAGTAACAAGTGCTAATTGTCTCATATACGTACTTTTACCAGACATGTTCGGTCCTGTAATTAAAAAGACATCCATCTTCTCCGGCATAATACAATCATTCGGTACATACAATTTCCCGTTCAATACTTTTTCAACGACAGGATGACGACCATCTTTAATAAAGATTTCGCGCTTATTTGTTAAAACAGGTTTTACAAACTGCTCTTCTTCACTAACTGTCGCAAAGCTTTGCAGTACGTCTAGTTCACTAATTACTTTCGCTAAATGCTGTAATTTCGGAATGAATACTTTGACTTCTTCGCGAAGCGCTGTAAATAAATCGTATTCTAATTGTACAATTTTCTCTTCTGCTTCTAAGATTAATGTTTCTTTTTCTTTTAATTCATCTGTTATGAAACGTTCAGCATTAGCAAGCGTTTGTTTACGCTCATAGCGCCCTTCTGGAAGTGCTCCAAGATTCGCTTTCGTTACTTCAATGTAGTAACCGAAAATACGGTTGTACCCGATTTTTAACGATTTAACTCCTGTAATATCACGCTCTCGTTTTTCAAGCTCAGCGATCCACGTTTTCCCGTTTTTACTAACGTAACGATATTGATCAAGCTTGTCATTATAACCGTCTTTAATAATATCTCCATCTTTAATAGAAAGCGGTGGGTTTTCTTGAATACTTCTTCCTAGTAATTCAGTTAAGCTCTCACATGGATCCGCACCTTGAATTAACCTTGCAGCATAAGCATTATCTAACAGACTAATCGCTTCTAAAATAGCTGGTACTTGCAGTAAAGAACGTCTTAATTGTAATAAGTCCCGTGCATTTACATTACCAAATGCAACTTTCCCTGCTAAACGCTCTAAATCATATACTTCTTTTAATTTTTCTTTTAAATCTTCACGTAAGAAGTAATCATTTACAAATGTTTCAACCATTTCTAAACGCTCTTCTACTTTTTCTTTTTGGATTAGCGGACGTTCCATCCACTGTTTTAACATACGACCACCCATAGCCGTTTTTGTTTTGTCTAATAGCCATAATAATGATCCTGTTTTTTCTTTCGTTCGAAGTGTTTCTGTCAGCTCTAAATTTCGCTTTGAATGCACATCAATTTTCATAAATTGATTCGTGTAATAAATTTCTACTGGTTGCAAGTGATCTAACGAACGTTTTTGTGTTCTTATCACATAGTTAAATAAGCGTCCAATTGCTTTAATTAATTTTGCTTGGGAAACACTTTTCACAAGATGTTCTAATCCTTCTGGAATAGTTATTGTATCTTCATACGAAATCGTCATTTTTAATGTTTCAGTTAACTTATTTAATTCATCTTTTGAAAATGTAGAATCTACAACAATTTCTTTTGAACCAGTCGCATACACTTCTAATAAAATATCTTCTACTGAACCAGTTAATAACGTCACTGTATTTTGTCCAGTCGTTAAGTCATTACAAGCTAGCGCATAAGATCCATCTTCGAAATGTGTTAATGCTGCTAAGAAGTTATTCTCCTTCTCGTCTATTGTACGCCCTTCCATCATCGTTCCTGGCGTAATTAGTTGTACTACTTCACGACGTACTACACCTTTAGCTGTTTTTGGGTCTTCCACTTGCTCACAAACAGCTACTTTATATCCTTTTTCAACAAGTTGTTC
This sequence comes from Bacillus sp. AC266, assembly GCF_979253805.1. Lineage (NCBI taxonomy): Bacteria > Bacillati > Bacillota > Bacilli > Caryophanales > Bacillaceae > Bacillus > Bacillus sp. AC266. Next base: position 1,039,529 of record NZ_CEEDEC010000002.1, on the reverse strand, counting down.
AATATAATTTTTAGCTGCATGATGCGGTACACCACACATCGGTATACGTTCACTACTACCACCATCTCGGCTCGTTAATGTAATTTCAAGTTCATGAGCTGCTTTAACCGCATCTTCAAAGAACATTTCATAAAAATCACCTAATCGGAAAAATAAAAAGGCATCTTGATAGTCTGCCTTAACCTTTAAGTATTGCTGTATCATAGGCGTATATTGCGTCATGTCTTTCCTCCATAATTCTTACATAATAATCTATATTCATATATGTCACACTTCACGGACATCCATATCTCCTATTCCAGGAGTCTTTCCTCATTATAGCACATTTCATAAGGAATCATGTTCATGCAGAACCACTTATGTACTGTAAAAAGCTAGGAAGAACTTCTCCCTAGCTTTCTCTTACTCTTCTTCTGCATCGACGATAAAGTTCGGATCTAATTCTTCAAACTCATCATCATCGACTTGGAAATCCTCGTCTGATTCTACGCAACCTTCAGGATTTACACTTACACAAATTTTCGTTTCCCCAACTACTTCTGTTACAAATTCACGTTCTACCGTCACAACAATTTTATTACCATTTGGCGATACAAGAGCTTCTAAACAATTTGGCGGCTGAATTACACGAGCGATAATTTCTAAATCGTCACCAGAGAAGTTTTTATCACGATACCCAATACTTACTTCATCATTGTAGTTAACACGTTCTGTTACAACTTCAGTCTTTGTGTTTCCATCAAATGAATACCAAGTGTTTACATCATAGAAACCTTCAATTTCCACATGTTTTCCATTCTTTCTCGCTTCGTACGAATGGTTAATTACCCAGCACCCTAAAATACTTGTTGGCTCATTATTCGATTCACATGTATGCGTTGACTTTGTATACTTACGTCCTTTTCCAACCACTGCTTTTGTAATAATCTCTCTAAATTCGGACATTCGTAACCCTCCTCAATCACTATTCACTTAATCATATGCGTGACAATAGCGGAATGTGTCATTCTTTTTTTTGAGAAGAATTTCCGATATAACCCACTAAAAAAAAGAGATGTCAATAAGACATCTCTTTAACAACCACAATTTCCTTTTTTACTTTCTACTGCTGCACCAGTTTCACCCTTCAACACATCGCCGCCAGTTGAAACTAATATTTCATCTGTTACATTGTTAGAAATGGTACTAGCAACTAGCTGTAGTAAGTCATTTACATACGTTTGTGAAGATTTAAACTCCTGTACAACTGGGATATTATCTAACTTATCTTGAAGTGCATCAATTTCAGCTTCTACTTTTTTCAAAGCTTCCCATTTCCCATAATGTTGCAAGTTTACTGCTTGCTTTTGCAAAGCTTTTATTTCATCAATTGCTCGCTTTACATTTTCATTTTTATGAATTTGTGCTTCTGCTCGCTTAAAGAAATCGACTTCTTCTGTTTCAGAGATCATTTTCGCTAATTCTTTCGCTTGCTCAACAATTTCATCTTTCGTATATACTTTCATCTATTATTTCACCTCAATCGGCTCCTTAACCAATTCCCCGTTAAGAGACCAAGTTTTTGCTTCCGTTATTTTTACTTTCACAAGCTGACCAATTAAAGATTTTGAAGCAACAAAGTTTACAAGTTTATTCGTACGTGTATATCCCGCAAGTACTTCAGGATTATTCTTACTTTCTCCCTCAACTAATACTTCTACAATTTGACCTATATAACGCTTATTCTTATTAACTGCATATTCATTCACTAGTGTATTTAAGCGTTGCAATCGCTCTTTCTTCACTTCCATCGGAACATTATCTTGCATTTTTGCAGCTGGTGTACCTTCACGCGGAGAATAAATAAATGTAAATGCCGTATCAAATCCTACTTCACGATATAACGACATCGTCTCTTCAAACTGCTCATCCGTTTCATTTGGGAAACCAACGATAATATCAGTCGTTAGCACTGCATTCGGAATGGTTTCTTTAATTTTTCGTACAAGCTCTAAATAGTGTTCTCGCGAATATTTACGCGCCATAATTTTAAGCATATCTGTACTACCAGATTGAACCGGTAAGTGGATATGTTCTACTAGGTTACCACCTTTTCCAAGAACATCAATTAAATGATCATCAAAATCACGTGGATGACTCGTTGTAAAACGAATACGCGCGATATCGATTTTACGAAGTTCATCCATTAAATCGCCAAGACCATATTGTATATCTTCAAAGTCTTTACCGTATGCGTTTACGTTTTGTCCAAGTAACGTAATTTCTCTATAACCGTTCGCAGCTAGATGGCGAATTTCTTTAATAATATCTTCTGGACGTCTGCTACGCTCTTTTCCGCGTGTATACGGTACAATACAATATGTACAAAACTTATCACAGCCATACATAATATTTACCCAAGCTTTAATATCACCACGACGTACTTTCGGAAGGTTTTCAATTACATCCCCTTCTTTTGACCAAACTTCAACTACCGTCTCTTTTGAGAACATTGCGTCCTTTAAGATATACGGTAATCTATGAATATTGTGTGTACCAAACACCATATCTACATGCTGATTTTTTTGCATAATTTTATTTACAACAGATTCCTCTTGAGACATACAACCACATACACCAATTATAAGATCCGGATTTCTTCGCTTTAATGATTTTAAATGACCAAGTTCACCGAACACTTTATTTTCAGCATTTTCACGAATTGCACAAGTATTTAATAAAATCACATCTGCCTCTTCAGTTGAAAAGGTTGGCTCATATCCCAGTGTTGTAAAAATCCCAGCCATTACTTCTGTATCATGCTCATTCATTTGACAGCCATATGTACGAATGTAAAACTTTCTTCCTGCGCCAAAATCGCGAAACTCTTTAGGTAGGCCAAAATCTCTTTCAATTTTAACTTCTTCTTTCCCACGCTTTTTCGCCAATTTCAAGGAAGGTGGTTGGTATACACTTTCAAAGTATTTACTATAATCTTTCTCTTCTTTTTTCGTAGAGGAATTTGCTTGTCGACTTGCTAATCGTTGTTGCTCGTTCATCGGTAATCTCCTTTCACCCTTAACTATACACACACTCTGTAGTCCATTTTAATGCGCTTAGACCCATCTCAATGATGTTAGATAGCATGAGAGATAACTTGCCCTTTGAAACTTGAGTAATCGATCTAATCATCCGTAAGAATGAAGTCTTCCCCACACAAATAGACATTCCCTTTTTTTATTTCATCTTGTCCTACCCAAAAGTATATTGCTTTATCCCTATACACATTATCATAGTATAGAGCCTTTAGCCAACTTTAACGAAGAAGGCTTCTTATCCTATATTTCATTTCACAGTTATTGAACATGCTATTTTTATACAACGATTTATATATTATTTTATCATTCTGAATTTTCTAAGTAAACAAATCTATTAATTATTTTTATTCACTCAAAAAGAAGGTTACCAAGCGGCAACCTTCTCTCCGATTATTACATAAATTCAGCAACAAGCTCATCAAACATTTTCTGATCCATATTCAAATCAGCTTGCACTAAAGGTTTTTCACTATAGTCTTTTACAAGCTCTTGGTAAGAAGGCTGCTTTGTGTTTTGATAAATTAAACCTGTTACTAACCCGTTCTTTTCCATTAATGTTTGCATAGCCATCATGCGGTTAGATGGATCATATCCTTCTACTGTACTTAGTTTCGTTAAATTCTCTTTAAACCAATCATAAGTATTTACTTTATTATAAGTAACACATGGACTAAATACATTAATTAATGAAAAGCCTTTATGGTTAATACCAGCTTCAATAATTTGCGTTAATTCTTTTAAATCACTTGAAAAGCTTTGCGCCACAAATGTCGCACCAGCTGTTAAAGCCATTTCCATAACATTTAGTGATGGTTCAATTGAACCTTGTGGTGTACTTTTCGTTTTAAATCCAGCTTCACTACGTGGTGAAGTTTGCCCTTTTGTTAATCCGTAAATTTGGTTATCCATTACGATGTACGTAATATCAATGTTACGACGAATAGAATGGATTGTATGTCCCATACCAATCGCAAAACCATCACCGTCACCACCGGATGCAATAACTGTTAAATCACGATTTGCCATTTTCACACCTTGTGCAATTGGAAGAGCACGTCCATGAATACTATGCAAACCATATGAATTAATATACCCTGAAATACGACCGGAACAGCCGATACCAGAAATAACAGCTAGCTCATCTGGATTTAAACCAACGTTAGCTGCCGCACGCTGAATCGCAGCCTGCACCGAGAAGTCTCCGCAACCTGGGCACCAGTTTGGTTTTACACTGTTACGAAAGTCCTTAAATGTTGCCATTTAATACAACCCCTTTTTTACATTCGTTGTAAATCTCTTTCGGCAAGAATGGATTTCCATCGTATTTTAAAAGACTAGAAATTTTCTCGCCATTGCCAAGATTCATTTTCATAATGTTAGCAAGCTGACCAGTTGCATTGTTTTCTACTACTACAACACGCTTCGCTTTTTTCACAAGTGGATCGATTTCAGCTGTTGGGAACGGATGAATTAAACGTACATGGGCATGGTTTACTTTCATTCCTTCTTGTTCTAAACGCTGCATTGCCTCTTCGATTGCACCACGAGTTGAGTTAAAGCCTACTAACAATACGTCTGCGTCATCATGCTTAGCATTTTTGTAAATAGGGGTATTAAACTGTAAATTCGCCATTTTACGGAAACGTTTGTCCATTTGATCTTTACGATTTAACGCTGATTCAGATGGTTTACCCGTTTCATCATGTTCTACACCTGTAACATGGTGAATACCATTTTTCATACCAGGTAAAACACGTGGTGAAATTCCATCTTCTGTTACTTCATAACGCTTGAAGTATGCTTTATTTTCACGTTCTGGTAATTCTACTTCTAAATCAAGCTTACCACGACGAATTTCCACTTTATCTAACTTAAGTGGTTCTACTGTTTGCTTTCCTAAAGAAAGCTGTAAATCTGTTAAGAAAATAACAGGCACTTGATATTCTTCTGCTAAGTTAAACGCTTCTACAATATCATAGAAAGCTTCTTCAACTGTACTTGGCGCCATTACGATTTTTGGAATTTCACCATGTGTTCCGTAAATCATAGCCATTAAGTCAGACTGCTCTTGTTTTGTTGGTAAGCCCGTACTTGGACCACCGCGTTGTGTATCAATGATAACTAGCGGTGTTTCAGTAATACCTGCTAAACCAATTGCTTCCATCATTAAAGAAAGACCAGGACCAGCAGATGCTGTTAATGTACGAACACCAGCGTAGTTTGCACCGATCGCCATTGTACAAGCTGCGATTTCATCCTCAGTTTGGATTACTGTTCCGCCGACTTTCGGTAACTTTTTAATTAAATATTCCATAATTTCAGATGCAGGTGTGATTGGATATGCAGACATAAAGCGAGCGCCACCAGTTACCGCACCAAATGCGATTGCGTCGTTTCCAATCATAAACATGCGTTTCTTACCGTCAGCTTTTTCAAGCTGCATCATGTTTACTTTCTCACCAAGCAATTCTTTCATGTATTGAGAGCCGCGTTTAATTGCTTCCATATTCTTTTGAACGACTTGCTCTCCTTTACGACCAAAGATTTCTTCAACAACCTCTAAATAAGCTGTTTCGTCTAATCCTAATACCGCACTAGATGCCCCAACAGCAACCATATTTTTCATTAAAGATGTGCCTAATTCTGAAGCAATATCTGTAAACGGTATCACATATAGATTTACATCTGTATTATCAGGTATTGTCGGATTAAATTTCGCATCCGCAACTACAATTCCGCCCGGACGTAGTTCGTGGAAGTTAAAATCAATTGTTTCTTGATCAAAAGCAATTAAAATATCTAAATCATCTGAGATCGCGCGTACTTCTGTTGTACTTACACGAATTTTATTATTTGTATGGCCGCCTTTAATACGTGATGAGAAGTGGCGGTAACCGTATAGGTAATATCCTAATCGGTTTAATGCAATACAGAAGATTTCCCCTGTACTTTCAATTCCTTCACCTTGTTGGCCTCCAACTTTCCATGAAAGTTGACTAATCATCTCCTACACCCCTTTTGGCTGCATTCATTGTAGTGTATTTTTTTACAGTATTAGTTTAGCATTTTTTATGCAAATAAACTACAATGGACGCAAATTATGCCTCTTCTGTTTTCCCTGAATCTTTAGTATAATGCTATTTCGTTTACCATTCTAGTATTAGGTCTTAAAAAAATCAATAAATTCAAGTGAATTTATTTTAATTCTTCTGAATTTTTAAAACATATTCTTTAGAACGTTATACAGTCAACAAAATTTTTATACAAAAATCGCTCTACAGTTGATTCATTATACTTTTTACACAGTTGATTAATTATATTTTCATAATCCCTATATACTTCTACACCTACAACAGTTTCTAAAATCCCATCAAAATCAGAACCGAATCCTATATTTTTTTCTCCACCTAATGAACAAATATATTCCACATGCCTTAATATATCTGCTATATTCGCTTGTCTTTCATTCGTTAAAAACTGCGGTACGAAAGTAATACCAATAATGCTATTTTTCTTTATAAGGGCTCTTATTTGTTCATCGGTTAAATTGCGTGGATGCCCACAAAGTTGATAACAGTTTGAATGAGATGCAATTGGGTTTTTAGCAATTTCAATAACATCCCAAAAGCTTCTTTCATTTAAGTGAGACACATCGGTCCATAAATGTAACGTATTAAGTTCTTGTACAACTTGTCTACCAAATGTAGTTAAACCTGCTCCACGTGCCTCTAGCGCTCCATCAGCTAACAGATTGGCATAGTTCCATGTCAATCCAAAGGAACGTACACCTAAGCGATAAAACAAACGTAATTTCATCTCTTCTTTTCCAATTGCTTCGCATCCTTCTAATGTTAATAATGCTCCAATCTCGTCCTGTTTTAGCATGTTAATATCGTTTTTTGTCTGAATAAACTTCATTCCTGGTAGCGATAGAATTTCATTATGAAAAATATCTATCATTTGCAGCGCAACTTCAAAACGCTTTTCATACGCTACTGTTTCTGGTATATATATAGCAAAGCATTGTATACTTCCTTTTCTTTTCATTAATTGTTCAAATGTAATATGTAATTGTGAATCGTTTTGAAAGTCTTTTTTTCCCTTTGCACTCCATAACTGAAAGAGTACATCGCAATGTGCATCAAAAATTTTCATTTTCATTCCTCCATTACAAAAACAACCTGTTTGCATACATGCAAACAGGTTGTTTCAACTTAACGAGGTTCTACAATTAATTTTATCGCTGTACGCTCTTCACCATCAATCATAATATCTGTAAACGCTGGGATACAAATCAAGTCCAAACCGCTAGGCGCTACAAATCCTCTTGCAATTGCTACTGCCTTTACCGCTTGGTTCAATGCACCTGCACCAATAGCTTGAATTTCTGCTGTTCCGCGTTCGCGAATAACACCTGCAAGTGCACCAGCTACAGAATTAGGGACCGACGTTGCTTTAACTTTTAATATTTCCATTCCGCGTTTCCTCCTCGTTTCTATAAAAAGTAATAGCAATTATTTCACTTTAACTTATATTCACGAGGAATGGCACGTATTCCTGCTAAATTTCTGTAATTTTTCTAAAAAATTAAAATATAACGAATTCTCTAACTTTTCGTTAAAAATCAGTCAAAAAATGGCTGGTCATCATTAATTAAAATGCGCTCAATTTTCTTTGCTTTCCCTGTATTAGGATCCACATCAATTAACACTGCACTTAATTGTGTTCTACCATTCGTCACTTCAAAACGCACTGGTAAGTTCGTTAAAAACTTCTTCAATACCGCTTCGCGATCCATACCTAAAATCCCATCATATGGGCCTGTCATACCAACATCTGTAATATAAGCTGTTCCGCTTGGTAAAATACGATTATCAGCTGTAGGAACGTGTGTATGTGTACCTACTACCGCTGTAGCACGACCGTCTACATACCAACCTAACGCCTGCTTCTCACTTGTTGTTTCAGCATGAAAATCAACAAAGATAATGTTTGTACGTTTTTTTGCAATACTGATTAACTCATCCACTTTACGGAATGGACAATCAATTGGAGGAAGGAAAGTACGTCCTTGTAAGTTAATAACTGCAACTTCTGTTCCATTACAATTTACAAAGATAAGCCCTTTTCCTGGCGTTCCTTCCGGGAAGTTAGCTGGTCTTGCAAGATATTTTGCATCATCGATAAATTCAAATACTTCACGGTTATCCCAAGCGTGGTTTCCAAGCGTAACCGCTTGTGCCCCGCACTCTAAAAAGTTTCGATATATTTTTTCCGTAATTCCACGTCCACCCGCAGCATTTTCTCCATTAATAATTGTTACTGTCGGTGTATATTTCTTCTTTAATGCCGGTACGTACTGTTGAATCATGTCTCTACCAGGAGATCCTACTACATCCCCAACAAATAATATTCTCATATGTCTTACCCTTTCTATGTACTACATTTTTTATTACCATACTATAACCTTAAAGCTATTTCCTTACAACAGTTACAATTTATCTATTATAAGTTTCTTTCACTTGCATACTGCTCATAAATAATTTTCTTTATTTTACCCAATTCCAACACAAAAAAATAAAGTGGTGTTTCACCACTTTATTTTGCGTATTCCACTGCACGTGTTTCACGAATAACAGTTACTTTAATATGTCCTGGATAATCCAGTTCATTTTCAATACGTTTTCGAATATCACGAGCTAAACGATGGGCTTCTAAATCATCAATTGTATCTGGTTTTACCAGAATACGAACTTCACGTCCTGCTTGAATTGCGAAAGATTTTTCTACGCCTTCATAAGACTCTGAAATTTCTTCTAACTTTTCAAGACGACGAATGTAATTCTCAAGCGTTTCACTACGAGCTCCCGGTCTTGCAGCTGATAATGCATCTGCTGCAGCAACTAGAACTGCAATGATAGAAGTTGGTTCTGTGTCACCATGGTGAGATGCGATACTGTTTATTACAACAGGATGCTCTTTATATTTCGTTGCGAGTTCAACACCAATTTCAACGTGGCTACCTTCTACTTCATGATCGATTGCTTTTCCGATATCATGTAATAGACCAGCACGTCTTGCTAGTTTTTCATCCTCACCAAGCTCCGCTGCCATAAGTCCAGTTAAGTATGCAACTTCCATAGAGTGTTTTAAGACGTTTTGTCCGTAACTTGTACGGTATTTTAAACGACCTAAAATTTTAATTAAATCTGGATGTAAGCCATGAACACCCACTTCAAACGTTGTTTGCTCTCCGACTTCACGAATATACTCGTCCACTTCACGTCTTGATTTTTCGACCATCTCTTCAATACGCGCTGGGTGAATACGTCCGTCCTGTACTAGTTTATCAAGAGCGATACGAGCTGTTTCACGACGAATCGGGTCAAATCCAGATAGAATTACAGCTTCTGGTGTATCATCGATAATAAGGTCAATACCTGTTAACGTTTCTAACGTACGAATGTTACGACCTTCACGTCCGATAATACGTCCCTTCATTTCGTCATTTGGAAGATTTACAACCGAAACGGTTGTTTCAGCAACATGATCAGCTGCACATCTTTGCATTGCAAGAGATAAAATCTCTTTTGCCTTCTTATCCGCTTCTTCTTTCGCGCGAACTTCACTTTCTTTTACCATAACGGCAATTTCATGAGAAACTTCACTTTCCACTTTACCAAGAATAATTGCTTTCGCTTGTTCGCGGGTCAGATTGGAAATGCGCTCTAATTCTGTTTGTTGCTTTTGAACTAACTCTCCCACTTTGCTTTCCAACTCTTCAATCTGTTGTTGTTTCGCTACAAGAGATTCCTCTTTCTTTTCTAACTGTCGCTCGCGGTTATCGAGCGTTTCGTCTTTACGATCAAGGTTCTCTTCTTTTTGCATTAAACGATTTTCTTGTTTTTGTAATTCGCTTCTACGGTCACGAATTTCTAATTCAGCTTCTGTACGAAGTGTATGAATTTCATCCTTTGCTTCTAAAAGCGCTTCTTTCTTAAGTGCTTCAGCATCACGATTCGCTTCGTCTAGAATACGTTTTGCTTCATTAGCTGCACCATTAATCTTCGCTTCAGCAATAGACTTTCGAACAAAAAAGCCAACAACTGCACCGACTGTTGCAAGCAAAATGGAGATGAGTATCCAAACTGTACTACTACTCATGATTTCACCTCCCCTTGCTATGAATGAAAAAAGACTGTCGGCATGTACATTGAATTACAACGTACAGCAAAGACCGTCGTCCCGCTTTTTTAAGGGACTTTCTTCATTTCACAATTAAAATGTCATATTATTATTTCGGCAAGATTTAAGTCTTACTCCGAATATTACTTCTCTTCTTGAGAAGAGTATATCGTATATAAGAAAAAATATACATTCTCATTGTATCTATCGCAATTTTCATTGTCAAGCGTTGTCTACTTTTACTTTCTTTACCTTAAGCCCTGAATCTTATATGGATTTAAAAAACAGACAGCATATTATCCTGGAAAACCTTAGAAAATCCCAATTCATTCACTTAAAATATATGAATATTCCCCTTTACACATAGCCTTTTGGATAGAATAAATATTTTATCTCCAGCTATATATAACGCTTTCATAGTGGATTAAAAAATAAAAGACACGGGACCGTGTCTTTTATTTTTTAATCTTGACGAGTTGAATCTTCCGTGTCTTCAACACCAGAGTTTTCACCAATTCCGTGATGTTCACGAACAAAGAAGGCAATTTCTTCTCTTAAATCCGTATTCTCTTTTAAGAATTGCTTCGAATTTTCACGACCTTGTCCTAAGCGTTCTTCATTATAAGAGTACCAAGCACCGCTCTTTTGAACGATATCAAGTTCAGAAGCCATATCTAAGATTTCACCTTCTCTTGAAATACCTTCTCCGTACATAATATCAACTTCAGCAACACGGAATGGCGGTGCTACTTTATTTTTAACTACTTTTACTTTCGTTTTATTACCAACAATATCGTTACCTTGCTTTAACTGCTCAGCACGACGTACTTCAAGACGGACAGTTGAATAGAATTTCAACGCACGACCACCTGGAGTTGTTTCTGGGTTCCCGAACATAACCCCAACTTTTTCACGAATTTGGTTGATAAAGATTGCGATTGTTTTTGATTTGTTGATTGCACCTGAAAGTTTACGAAGTGCTTGTGACATTAAACGTGCTTGTAAACCAACGTGAGAGTCACCCATGTCCCCTTCGATCTCAGCTTTCGGTACAAGAGCTGCCACAGAGTCAATTACGATAATATCAACCGCTCCACTTCGTACAAGTGCTTCTGCGATTTCTAGTCCTTGCTCCCCTGTATCAGGCTGTGATAATAGTAATTCATCTATGTTAACACCTAATTTTTGTGCATATACAGGATCCATTGCATGCTCCGCATCAATGAACGCTGCTTGTCCACCTTGACGCTGTACTTCCGCGATTGCGTGTAATGAAACTGTTGTTTTACCTGAACTTTCAGGTCCATAAATTTCAATAACACGGCCACGTGGGTATCCGCCTACCCCTAGTGCCACATCAAGTGCTAAAGAACCACTTGAAATTGTAGAAATTCTACGCTCCGCTTGTTCTCCTAATTTCATAATTGAACCTTTACCGAATTGCTTCTCTATTTGTTTTAACGCCATATCTAATGCCGCTTGACGATCGCTCATTCAAAATTCCTCCTTAACTAAATTGCTAATCTTATTATACCTATTTTCAATTCAATTTGCCAACAAAAATCGAACATTTATTCGATTTTTTTATTTTACATCGAATAAAACTAGGTTTTCCAACAAAAAAAACTAGAAGAAATTTATATCTCTTCTAGCTTTTTAAATAAATGATAAAATCCATATTTTGTAGAGCGTTCTCTAATTTGTTGACGACTTCCACTTAAATTAAGCGAGAAGACTACAGCTGGTTCATCTTTAATTACCAATCCAATAAATACTGTTCCTGGTTCTTTATGCTCTAAAGCATCCGGTCCTGCCACCCCAGTGAAACTAATTCCGATATCTGCTTTTAACAGTTTCTTTACATTTTCAGCAAGATAGCGAGCACACTGTTTACTAACCGCGCCATCAGTACGTAACACTTCTTCAGGTACATGTAAAATTTGTTGCTTCACATCATTTTGATAACAAATGACACCGCCTTTAAATACAGACGAAACACCAGCATTTTCTGTTACTTGATTTCCAAAAAGACCACCTGTTAAACTTTCTGCACACGCTAAAGTTAACCCTTTTTCCTTCAATAGCCTTATTGCCTTGTAATGAAGGAAATCTTGGTCATATCCGTAGAAAAATTCTCCTACTCTTTCTAAAATCAAATCTTCCACATGCTGAATCAGTTTCTCCGCCTCATCAGCATCATGATGTTTGGCAGTTAAACGTAATGTCACTTCTCCATCATTTGCAAGTGGTGCAATGGTTGGGTTCGTTTGTCCATCAATTAAATCTTGAACTTTCACCTCTAATTGAGATTCCCCAATACCAAAAAAACGAAGAACACGAGAATAAATATTTTCCCCCGTTGTAAACTTACATAAAAAAGGCTCTACGTAACTTATATACATCGGCTTCATTTCTTTTGGTGGTCCTGGTAATAAAATATAAACTTTTCCATTCGTATTTAATCCCATACCAGGCGCCATACCGTGATCATTCGCAAATACAGTCGATCCATTTAAAACGAGCGCCTGCTTTTTATTATTCTCCGTAAATTCACGGCCTGTACGCTTAAAATAATCGCTTATCGATGTTAATGCCTTTTCATCATACACAAGCTCTTCATCTAAACTAGACGCTATTGTTTCTTTCGTTAAATCATCTTTTGTCGGTCCTAATCCACCTGTAAAAATGAGCATATCAGCTCGTTCTTCAGCCAATTCAATTGCCTTCTGTAATCGCTTGTTATTATCCCCAACAACAGTATGGTAGTACACGTTAATTCCGATTGAAGCTAACTTTTCAGATAAAAACTGGGCATTTGTATTTGCAATTTGTCCAAGTAATAATTCCGTTCCAACCGCAATAATTTCAGCATTCATCCCAATTCCCCCATAAACTTCTATTTTGAGTTTACAAAAGCATCTTTATTTTTCCAGAAATAATCCCATCCTGAAATAACGGTAAAGAATAATGCAATCCATATGAAAATATCTGCAACTGGAATATGAAGTAGATTTAACGGTACATCATGTAATAAGTATGCTGCAATTGCAATAATTTGTGTCCATGTCTTAATTTTCCCTAGCTGATTTGCTGCAACTACTTCCCCTGTCCCAGCAAGTACAAGGCGTAAACCTGTTACTGCAAACTCACGGCTTATAATTACAATAACGATCCAAGCAGGTACATATTGCATTTCTACCAATGTGATAAGTGCTGCCGAAACAAGTAATTTATCTGCTAACGGGTCAAGGAATTTCCCTAAATTCGTTACAAGATTATACTTTCTTGCATAATGTCCATCAATCCAATCTGTAGCCGAAGCAATAATAAAGATAAGTGCCCCTACTAAATGTTGAATTGGTAACTCTACATCACCAATTATAAATGAGCCCCACTCAAAGGGCGCTAACATAATTACCATAAAAATTGGAATTAAGAAGATTCTAGATATTGTAATTTTATTTGGTAAATTCACAGCTATTCCTCCATCATGTCAAAAACATTTGTTCATTGAAAAAAGTCATCGAAGCGATGACTGTTATTGCGCAGCTTGCCCTATCCCTTGGTTTTTTATCACCAATCTTTGGTGATATTCTTTTGCTGGATCTAATGGGAAAGTAACCACTTGGCCATTCAGTTTAATTTCAACATTCGGTGCACTTCCAATATTAAGCCGCACTTCTTTTACTGTTGATAAATCACGTTTTTCTGTTTGACCACTTTGTACTGTAGTGTTTAGAATTTCGTTACCCGCATCATCTTTAACATCTACATAGCTTGCACCCTTCGCTGAAATTTCCAGTTCTAATGTTTTATTATTATGAATTTCCAAAGTAGATACCTTACCACTCGTTCCAACTACCTTCACTTCTTGTTGTCCAGTTGGTTGCGCTGGTTGCTCTTCTTTCTTTGGTTCTTCTTTCTTTGGTTCTTCTTTTTTTGGTTCTTCTTTTTTTGGTTCTTCCGCTTTCGCTTCATCTTTCTTCGTATCTAACGGAGAATTTTTTGCTTTTTGAACCTCAATTTTCTCACTTTGAGCATTTTGAACTTGCCTATCATCTTTTCCAGTTAACGCTTGAATAACAAACCAGACTACCACTCCAAATGCGATTACTAACAACGCAATCAAAATTTTGGGCATATGATCCGCAATTGGCCATGATGAAGATTTTTGCATTGTTTCTTGTGTTTTTTGTCCAGTTGATACTTGTGGAACTTCACGTTTTTCAGACTGTGGTATCGTACTCTGATATTCCACAAGCAGTTCCTCTCCATTTAATCCAACAGCATCTGCATATTGTTTAATGAATGCACGCGCATAAAAAGCTCCTGGCAACACATCATAATTGCCTTCTTCAATCGCTACTAAATGGCGTTTTTGAATTTTTGTAATCTCATGCAGCTGATCAATAGATAAGCCTTTCGCTTCTCTTGCTTCTGTCAGCTTTTGTCCTAATTCCGTCACTACTAACACCTCAATATTTCTTTAAAAGTCGAACATAGAGAAATTGTTTTGCGTACCTTGCTCAATTTCATCTACTAAATTATATTGAATTTCTTCATCATAATCGTTACGCAATTCGATAATATAATCAAAATCATCCAATGTGTATTCTGACTGACTCACAAACACATCCGGATGTTCCACAACTTTCGTTGCAGGCAATCTCATGATTTCACGAACGAGCTGCCAGTGTCTTTCATTTGCACGCTTTGTCGACACAATTCCATCTAGTATGAAAATATTATCGTCGCTATACTCATCTTCAATCAATTGGCTACGAACAGTTTGCTTAATGAGAGTAGATGATACGAATAACCATCTCTTATTTGCACAAACACTTGCGGCAACAATAGATTCTGTTTTTCCGACACGAGGCATTCCTCGTATCCCAATTAATTTATGACCTTCTTTTTTCATTATCTCCGCCATAAAGTCTACAAGCAATCCTAATTCATCACGCACAAATCGAAATGTTTTCTTATCATCTGCATCTCGTTGTATGTACCTACCATGTCTAACTGCTAGCTTATCTCTAAGCTTTGGCGGACGATATTTCGTTACCGTTATATTATCCATCGTATTTAAAATTGATTCAAGTCTAGAGATTTGCTCTTGATTATCACACATAAGCAAAAGTCCACGTCGTGCATTATCTACACCATTAATTGTGACAATATTGATGCCAAGCATACCGATTAACGAAGAAACGTCACCAAGTAAGCCAGGTCGGTTTTTATGTATTTCATATTCAAAATACCATTCAATCATCCAAGATCACTCCCCTACGCTTACTTTACACCTACGTACTATATTATATGATTTCACCTTAATAGGGAAGCTAAATGTATAATCTATTCCTCCTAATTACTATACAAAAAAAGTAGAGAGGAGAAGCTCCTCTCTACTTTTACTTATGTTGTACAAACTTCACCATTAAATTTGCAATTGTATGTTGCTCTTGTTCATCAGCAACTTTCCAAAGCTCAGACAATAATTTTTCTTGATCGTTGCGCGCTTCTACTTCATTTGCTAAATAATCACCAACACGAAATGCCATATCTGATACGGCACCACCATCAAGCCCTTTTCCCCCCGCTTGTTCTAAACGTTCTCCTAAAAAGCTCTTCCACTGATCAAAATTATCTAACACTGACATGTTTAAGCACCTCACTATTTTAGTAATAGAATCATGCTTAATTTGTACAATTTCTTGTTTTTTATGTAAGAATTTTTTAGCAATGCCAACCGCCATTCACTCCGATAATTTGCCCCGTAATATAAGAAGCTCCTGGCGAAACGAGGAATGATACTGTTTTTGCTACCTCTTCGGGTAGTCCTATTCTACCTAATGGAATATCTTCAGCAATTTCATTTTTATCATCTTCTGAAAATACATTTAACATTTCTGTTTCGATCGCACCTGGCGCTACCGCATTAACGCGCAATCCACTTAGAGAAACTTCTTTCGCTAAAGCCTTCACATATGAATTTTGTGCACCTTTCACCATTGAGTACAGCACCTCACAAGACGCTCCTATTTGCCCCCAAATGGATGAAATAACAACAACATTACCACTTCTCCGCCCGATCATCGGTGGAAGCGCCATCGATAAAAGTCTATATACACTCTTCACTTGAAGCTCCACCATATAATCTAATTCTTCATTCGTAACATCCGTTACTAATCCAAATATACTCTTTCCAGCTGCGTATACAATAACATCAATAGGATGTTCGATTTGTCCCCACAATTTCTCTGCTCCATCGATAGAAGCTAAATTTGCTTGCACAGGAATCACTGCATCAAACTCCTTTTGTAACCCCCTTATCTTCTCTTCGCTTTTATTGTAATGAATATAGACTGTATAACCATCCTCGATTAACTGCTTCGAAATAGCAGAGCCAATCCCTCCGCTTCCTCCAGTTACTAATGCATACTTTTCCATAAATTCCCTCTCTTATCTTTTTATATATAAATAAATAATACCCTCATCTTACCATTTGGCAATAACCAAACGTTAGATGAGGGATATAGATACTGCGTTTTTTATTCACATATTACTTCATTTTTTTGGTAACACTTGGCAGACACTCATTTTCTCTTCAATTAATAATGTTTTTGCTGCTTGTTGTAGGTCTTGAACAGTTAATCCTTCTAACACTGTAAGAGCATCAAATAAACTAGATTCATTAAACGCATATCGTGTAAACTGATTTGCAATATATTCAGGTGAATTCAACGATCGTAAAAATCCGCCAATTTTCTTTTTCTTCACCCGTTCCAGCGCAGTCTCATCTAACTGATCATAATTCGTTTGTAGTAAAATACCTTTTAATCGCTCTGCCAATTCATCAGGGTGCTTCGTATCTCCACCAACCATTGCAAAACCGAAGTTATTTTCTTCTGTATAGTCATACGAGAACGAATCATCAATAAGACCTTCATTATATAAAGATTCGTAATGAACTGACCCTTTTCCAAATAAATAATCTAAAAGTAATGTAAGTGCAATTTCTTGTTTTAACAGAGCTTGCCCTTTTTCTTTTAAATTCGTTGCCTTAATACCAACTAAACATTTTGGAGTTTGAACAGGCATTGAAATAATCTTTTTCTTTTCATTTACTTCTTCTGGTTCCTCTTCAAAAGAGCGAACGATTTCTGGTTGATTTTCGTAATCTTTTTTCGCTTGATTTTCACGAACTAAATCCATTGTTTTTTCAGGATCAATCGCTCCAACAACAAATAATAACATGTTGCTCGGATGGTAAAAAGTCTCATAACATTCATACAGTAGGTCTTTTGTAATTTTACTAATAGACTCAATCGTCCCTGCAATATCAATTTTAATTGGATGTTTCACAAACAAACTATCGATTAACCCAAAGTATAAACGCCAGTCTGGGTTATCTTGGTACATTTGAATTTCTTGACCGATAATACCTTTTTCTTTTTCAACCGTTTTTTCAGAGAAATACGGTTCTTGTACAAAGTCTAACAACGTATTTAAATTTCTCTCTACATTTGATGTACAGGAAAAGAGATAAGCGGTTCTTGTAAAAGATGTAAAAGCGTTCGCTGAAGCACCTTGTTTACTAAACAATTGAAACGCGTCATGGTCCTCTTTTTCAAACAATTTATGCTCAAGGAAATGAGCAATTCCATCTGGTACACGAGTCATGTCTTCTTTTCCAAGCGGTACAAATGTATTATCAACAGAACCGTACTTCGTCGTAAATGTTGCAAATGTTTTGTTGAAGCCTTGTTTCGGTAAGATATATACGTCTAATCCATTCGGAAGTTTTTCATAATATAGCGTCTCTTTTAATTGCTCATACACAATTTTCTCCATTTATTCTCCCTCCGTTCCATGTAAAAAGTAAATTGTATCTAGTTCAATATTATTAGCAACTTTCACAATCTCTTCTTTCGTCACGCTTTCTATGCCCGTTAGCCATTCTTCAACTGGACGCGTACGCTCTGAAATCACCCCGTGATAAAGCATTTCAACAAAACCACGTGGTGTATCAATTGCCTCTAAGATTTGATTTTGAATTACACTTTTCGTTTGCTGAATCTCTTCCTCTGAAAAATCACCGCTTTGCATTGCTTTCATCTGTTCTTTAATAATTTCAACAGCTTTTTCAAAGTTCTTCGCTTCAATTCCAGACATAACGAAGAGCAAACCTTTATGACTTTCAAATCTCGATGCTGCATAGTACGCTAAACTATTTTTTTCACGGACATTTACGAATAACTTCGAATGAGAAAACCCTCCAAATAATCCGTTAAACAATTGTAATGCAAAATAATCTTCATCTTTATACGTAATGAATGTGCGATAGCCGATATTTAATTTACTTTGCTTTAGTTCTTGTTTTTCAACAATTTCTTTTTCTTCATTATTTCGTTTATGAAGAAGTACATTTCTCTCTTTCATAGCGCAAGGTGAGATCGAAAAATACTTATTTACAAGCTCCACAGCATCTTCCGAAATATCACCAATGATATATAAATCCATTTCATCTTCAGCTAACACTTTTTGATAATATTGGTACAAACTTTCATTTGTAATAGAAGCAACACTTTCTTTTTTTCCATTTGCACTTAAGCGATATGGTTCTACTTTGCACATTTCTGCAATTAAACGCTCATTTGCATAACGCATTTTATCATCATAAGTAGCTTCAATTCGTTGCAAGAGTGCTCGTTTCTCACTTTCTACAATAGAAGATAGAAAACCGTCCCCTTCTGTTGCTGGATGTAAAACAATATCAGATAACATAGAAAGCGCTTTTTCAAATAACGGTGGTGCATCGCGTAAATATGTTTCATTTGCAATGTCTACATAAATAGAGATGATATGGTCTTCCCCTTTTTTACTTACATCTACCGCTAAAGAAGATCCATATAATTCTTCTAAATATTGACGAAGACGAATTACAGAAGGCAGTTTTTCTGTCGCACTTTGCAATACGTACGGCAATAGGGCACGCTCTGTCACCGTCTCCTCATTTAAAGGTGCTTTAAAACGAAATACAAAGGTATTTGTTTTAAATTTATCAGTCGGAATAATATGTACTCGCAAGCCACCTAATTCATGCAGTTGCTGTTCCATTAGTTTCATTAATAGCCCTCCTTTACGTATGTAGGAATATTCCTCTTCAATATACAGTTTTTAGAAATAAAAAATCAACTTTTCTTCCTTATTATGCTTACATTTGAGTCTTTCTAAAAACTTTAATATGTAAGGAACATAGTAAAATTCCGTATTAAATATATTCTATGTAAAAAAGCCCGCACTAATGTGCGAGCTTTTTTTATACTTTCTAAATACTCATCGTTTTCCTTTTTCATAAGGCGTTCCTAATGCTTTTGGAGCTTCAGATCGGCCTACAAAACCAACAAGTGCTAATATTGTAAATACATACGGTAATATCGTTAAGAATACACTTGGAATTTCTTTTAATATAGGAATTGTACCACCTGTTATCCCAAGTGATTGAGCAAATCCGAAGAACAATGCTGCTCCAAGAGCACCAAGTGGATTCCATTTACCAAAGATCATAGCTGCTAGTGCTAAGAAACCTTGTCCAGTAATTGTAGCACCTGAGAAGTTACCAGAAATCGACATTGCGAAGACCGCACCACCCACTCCTGCAAACATTCCAGATATACAAACTGCAATATAACGCATTTTATATACATTAATCCCCATCGTATCTGCTGCCATTGGATGTTCACCAACAGCACGTAGACGAAGACCGAACGGTGTTTTATAAATAATGTACCAAACAACAAATGCTAAAATAATGGCAATATACGATGTTAACGGTACGTTTGAGAAAAATATTTTTCCGATAACTGGAATATCTGATAGACCTGGGACATCGATTTTTTCAATACGGTATTGAATAAAATCTGTCTGCCCTTTATCAAAAATCTTCTTAATCGCAAATACTGTTAAACCAAGAGATAAGAAGTTAATCGCTACACCACTTACAACCTGATCAGCACGGAACGTAATAGATGCTACCGCGTGAAGTAATGCAAATAATCCACCACCAATTGCCGCAAATAGTAATGCAATCCATGGAGTCATCGTTCCCCAAGTATCACCCATTAATAAGGTTGTAACAATTCCAACAAATGCACCAAATAGCATTAGTCCTTCTAACGCAATATTTACAACACCTGATCGTTCACTAAATACACCACCTAATGCTGTAAAAATTAAAGGTGCTGATGTATATAACGTACCTGTCACAAGAATGGCTAATATATCTAAAAAGCTCATTTATTTCCCCTCCTTGCTCATGCGTGTAAGCGCCCATCTTAAAACATAACTACATGCAACAAAGAAGATAATACATGCAATAATTACGTTAATAAGTTCTGATGGTACATCTGCCTCAAAGTTCATTTGAGGGGAAGCACTTTTCAAACCACCAAATAACAATGCTGAAAGGATAATACCAAATGGATTATTTCCTCCAAGAAGCGCTACGGCAATTCCGTCAAATCCAATCCCTGTAAATGAAGACATTGCTGTCATGCTTTGGAATGTTCCTAACCCTTCCATTGCTCCACCAATCCCAGCAAATGCACCAGCAATTGTCATGGAGAATACTACATTACGAGAAACCTTCATACCTGCATATTGAGAAGCATGTTGATTAAATCCTACTGACTTTAATTCATAACCTAGAGTTGTTCGATCTAATAAGAACCACATTAAGATTGCTACTAAAATTGCAACAATAATTCCCCAGTGAAGACGTGAACCATCAGTTATTGCAGCTAACCAATCTGAAGATAAAGATGCACTCGCTTTAATATCGTATGTTTTATCATTGCCCTCATGTAAAAAGCGTTTAATTATGTCATACGTTACATATAACGCGATATAGTTCATCATTATTGTTACAATAACTTCATTAACCTTAAACTTCCCTTTTAAATAACCAGGAATAAAGCCCCATATTCCACCCACCATTGCTGCAAATAAAATAGATAATGGAATATGAAGAAACGCTGGTAGTGAGACCGCATAACCGAACCAAACTGCCGCAAGCCAACCAACTAATAGTTGACCCTCTACCCCGATATTAAATAAACCTGTACGAAATGCAAACGCCACCGATAATCCAGCAAGAATAAGTGGTATCATAGTGCGAAGTGTCTCACCAATCGCACTAGCACTGCCGAACATACCTGTCCAAAGCGCACTATAACCAACAATTGGATCATAGCCACTAACCAGCATTACAATCGCTCCAACAATTAAACCAAAAATAACGGATAGTACTGGGACTAAAATATTTATCGTTCGCTCTGTTAAAAGTTTTTTAGCCATTTGTACCCACCTGCTCTTTCTCTGTTCCTCCAGCCATTAGCAAACCAAGCTGTTGTTCATTTGTGCCTTTCGCATTCACAATTGCTACAATTTTCCCTTCATAGATAACCGCAACCCGATCACTCACATTTAAAATTTCTTCTAATTCTAAAGATAAAAGAAGAACCGCTTTCCCATTATCTCTCTGCTCGATTAATTTTTTATGAATAAATTCAATTGCACCTACATCTAAACCACGTGTTGGCTGTGCTGCAATTAATAAATCCGGATTACGATCTACTTCACGTGCAATAATAGCTTTCTGCTGATTCCCACCAGATAGAGCACGCGCTAATGTTTGTTCGCTAGGTGTACGTACATCGAACTGTTCAATAAGTGCCTTCGCTTTCCCTGTGATTTTGCTAAAGTTTAAAATCCCCTTCTTTGAAAATGGATTTTTATAGTACGTTTGCAAAACTATATTGTCTCTAACAGAAAAATCAAGAACTAGTCCGTGCTTATGACGATCTTCTGGAATATGACCAATTCCTTCTTCTGTAATTCTTCGAACAGGCCAATTCGTTATTTCTTTCCCTTTAATTGCAATAGAACCTGACTCAACTTTTCGTAAACCAGTAATTGCTTCTATTAATTCGCTTTGTCCATTTCCATCGATTCCTGCAATACCAACAATTTCCCCCGCACGAACAGTTAAGTCAAGGCCTTTTACAGAAGGCAGTTGGCGTGCATCGTGAACAACAAGATTTGCAATAGAAAGTACCTCTTCTTTGGGCGTAGCGTCTATTTTTTCTGTTTTAAAATTCACTTGACGTCCGACCATTAATTCTGCAAGTTTATGTTCATCCGTATTTGCAACGTCAACAGTTCCAATCCCTTTTCCTTTGCGAATAATTGTACAACGATCGCAAACTTCCATAATTTCTTTCAATTTATGAGTAATAAGAATGATAGATTTTCCTTCTTGCACAAGCTTTTTCATAATTTGAATCAATTCATGAATTTCTTGTGGTGTTAACACTGCAGTCGGTTCATCAAATATTAAAATTTCCGCTCCACGGTAAAGTGTTTTTAAAATTTCAACACGCTGTTGCATACCAACAGAAATATCCTGTATTTTCGCGTATGGATCTACAGCTAAACCATATTGTTCAGACAACTTTTGAATCTCTTTAGCAGCTTCTTCAACAGCTATTTTCCCTTTTTTCTTCGGTTCATTACCGAGAATGATATTCTCTGTAACTGTAAAATTATGAACAAGCATAAAATGTTGATGGACCATCCCAATACCAAGATCATTCGCAATATTCGGATTTGTAATTTTTACAGGTGTTCCTTTAATTTTAATTTCACCCTGTTCTGGCTGATACAAACCGAATAGTACATTCATCAATGTGGATTTCCCTGCACCATTTTCTCCAAGTAAAGCATGTATTTCTCCCTGTTTTACTTGCAGCGTAATATCATCATTCGCTACAATGCCTGGGAATACTTTCGTAATATTATTCATCTCAATTACGTATTCCATTTCGTTCCTCCTTTTAACAGGGAACATTCCCCTATTACACTATTAACTTATTAAGCAATTTGGAAGTTTTATACATACAAAGGTTAGTTCTAAGAACTAACCTTTGCTATTTCTCTATCTTTATTTTTTTAGAGAAGCTTCATATTCTTTATATTCTTTATCTGTAGCTGGTACTTTAATTTCTCCAGCTGTAATTTTCTTTTCAAATTCTTCTACTTTTGTTAAAATCTCAGGGTTAACTTTTTTCACGTTATCAGTTGTTTTTGCAATACCAACACCGTCATCTTTTAAGCCAAACGCTTCAATTTTACCACCTTTTAATTTTCCATCTTTCGCTTCTTTTGCTACTTTTTGTACAGCTATATCAACACGTTTTACCATTGAAGTTAATGTTACGTTTTCAGGCATACCTTCTTGATTTTGGTCACGGTCAACACCGATTACCCAAACGTTTTCACCTTTTTTCTTACGGTTTTTCGCTTCAGTGAATACACCGTTACCTGTACCACCAGCAGCATGATAAATAACATCTACGCCTTGACCATACATTGCTGACGCAAGAACTGTACCTTTTTCAGGTTTATCGAATGCTTCAGCATATTCAGATACGATTTCAATATTTGGATTCACTGCCTTAGCACCAGCTTTAAATCCATTCTCGAATTTACTAATTAAATCACTCTTCATTCCACCAACAAATCCTACTTTATTCGATTTTGTTGACATAGCTGCCACCGCACCTACAAGGAATGACCCTTCATGATCTTTAAATGTAATACTTGTTACGTTTGGTGCATCTACAACAGTATCAACAATTGCAAATTGTTGTTTTGGAGATTCTTTTGCTACTTCTTTAATTGCTCCCTCTAATTTATACCCAATACCGAAAGCTAAATCATACTTATCTTTTGAAAATTTCTTTAAGTTCGGAATATAATCCGCTTCTTTTTCAGATTGAAGATAACGATAATTTGTCTTCTCTTTTAATCCATTATCTTTACCAAACTGTTGTAATCCTTCCCAAGAAGATTGGTTAAATGATTTGTCATCAACGCCCCCAACATCTGTAACCATACCAACCTTAAACTCTTTATCCCCTTTTTTGTCACTATCCGCTTTATCCGAGTTACCACATGCACCTAACACTGTACTTGCTGCTAACGTTAACGATAATAAAAGACCTGTTTTTTTCTTCATACTAGAAACCCCTCCTGAAATGTTTTGTCTAATGATTCATACGCTGCTGTCCCTTACTTCTTGCTGTCACCTCCCTAAAAAGGAACTTCCCTACATACGTTTTCTTAATACGTGGAAGCTAAACTTATCAGCTCTAAAGTAATTAATAGAATATAAGATTGGCTCATCATTTTGATCATAGTGCATTTGTTTTAAAACTAGCAGTGCCGTTTCAGGTTCACATTCTAAAATCGGTGAAATTTTCGGGTGATAACCAATCGGTTCAATGTGAGCAACTGCGTATGTGATACGCTTGTGCGTATTATTATGTATTACTGTAAGCAGCGATTCCTCATTGTATCCCGATAAATCTGGTAATATCTCTTTTGCCAGTTTATCAATGCAATATACAACTGGTTCCCCATCCGCTGTACGAACACGTTCAATCATTACTGCGCTAAAAGCATCTTCACAATTAAATTTCTCTTTTTCTTCTTCTGTTAAAGTTGTTGTAGATGATGATAAAAAGATTGTTCCTGGTGTTTTCCCCACACTAGAAATCATATCTGTAATACTAGAAAGTTGCTCTATTCCGGAAGAAAATAACGGCTTCGCATTTACAAATGTCCCTACACCATGTCTACGAATAACAACATTTTCTTCTTCTAAAATACGTAGTGCTTCCCTTAAAGTTGCCCTACTTACACCAAGTTCTTTCGCTAGATCAAA
Source organism: Bacillus sp. AC266 (assembly GCF_979253805.1). Taxonomy (NCBI): domain Bacteria; kingdom Bacillati; phylum Bacillota; class Bacilli; order Caryophanales; family Bacillaceae; genus Bacillus; species Bacillus sp. AC266. The sequence continues at coordinate 1,014,479 of NZ_CEEDEC010000002.1, read as the reverse complement.
CTCTGAAGGTAACTTTTGTTTTTCTTTGTAAGCCCCATCTTTAATTTTTCCTTTGATGTGATCAATCACCCGCAAATATAGGTGACGACTATCGGATTTTACTGACATAAGACTCCCCCGCATTTCAATTATTCGACCTCTGATGTAAGACTTCTTTTCTCTTTTTTCAACTTACAACATAGTATAAATTACTAAATACTAAAAATAAGCGTAATTATCGAATAAATATTAATAATTTTTCAAGATGAAATTTTCACACTTTATTCCATAAAAAAAACTTTGTACCATAAACATTTCTCATATAGAGAAAAAGTTCGGCACAAAGATTCCTTACATCCTTTGTTACACACTTTTCCCCTCATAGTCTAGCAATTCATGGTTGCCAGGTAGAAACTTATGGACCTTATCTCCAAGATTATATGAGGCAGTGATTCTTTTCGAAGTAATCTTACCACTTGCTCCCATATGTGTCAACAGATTTCAACATTTTTCTACATTAAATATCGAACGTTTTGAAAACCAAAACGATAAGCATTCGTATTCTAAAGGACCCTTAAAAATGTAAGCCCTTTCTTAGTCGGTGACTATAGTATATAACAAAAACAGCATATAAAAAAGCCTAATTGTAAAAACAATTAGGCTTTTTTTAAGAACTTTTTTCTTGCACATCTTTAATGAGTACTCCCCTTGGTTTACTACCTTCATAAGGACCTACTACACCATTCATTTCCATGGCATCAATTAAACGAGCTGCTCGCGTATATCCTACTCTAAATCTACGTTGTAACATAGAAACAGATGCTGTTTGCATTTCTACTACAAGCTGAACCGCTTCATCGTATAATTCATCTTCTACTTCCTGCTTTGTTTCAGGAACATCTTGTGGAATCATATCCTCTTGATATTGCGCTTTTTGCTGCGCAATAACAGATTCTACGACTCTCTCAACTTCATCATCTGATAAAAATGCCCCTTGTACACGAACAGGTTTCGATGCACCAATTGGTATGAATAACATATCTCCACGACCTAGCAACTTTTCTGCACCACCACCGTCAAGAATCGTTCGAGAATCTATTTGGGAAGATACAGCAAATGCAATACGCGATGGAATATTCGCTTTAATAACACCTGTGATGACATCAACTGACGGGCGCTGAGTCGCAATAATTAAATGAATACCAGCAGCACGTGCCATTTGCGCTAAACGCATAATCGCATCTTCTACATCCGAAGAAGCAACCATCATTAAATCAGCTAACTCGTCCACAATTACTACAATATATGGTAATTCAGGTTGTTTCGCTTCCGATTGGCTATTATGTTCTTTAATATAATCATTATATCCTTCAATGTTACGCGTACCGCTATGCGCGAATAATTCATAACGACGCTCCATTTCACTCACAACTTTCTTCAAAGCCTGTGATGCTTTTTTCGGATCAGTTACGACTGGTGTTAATAAGTGCGGAACACCGTTATATACATTTAACTCTACCATTTTCGGATCAATCATCATTAATTTTACTTCATGCGGTTTTGCACGCATTAAAATACTTACAATAATTCCATTAATACATACACTCTTTCCACTACCAGTCGCACCAGCTACTAATAAATGGGGCATTTTATTTAAACGTGCCAATACAGCCTCTCCTGTAACATCACGTCCAAGACCGATTAATAACTTCTCTTCTGGGTGGTTATTCGCCTTTGAATCAAGAACTTCTCTCAGCGTTACCATAGAAACTTCTGAATTCGGAACCTCAATCCCTACAGCTGATTTCCCGGGAATAGGTGCTTCAATACGAATGTCTTTCGCTGCTAAAGCAAGCGCTAAATCATCACTTAAACTAACAATTTTACTTACCTTTACTCCCATATCAGGATACACTTCATATTTCGTAACTGCAGGACCTCTATGTACTTTTGTTACTTTCGCTTTCACACCAAAACTTTGGAATGTACGTTCCAATTTACGAGCATTTTCATAAATTTCCGCATTTTCATTTGTAACTTGCTTATTTTGGGGAAACTTTAATATATCAAGCGAAGGAAGCTTATAATCTTTATTTTCCACATTAGAAAATTGCATAGGAGGTGCTTTCGTTTCACCTTCTAGCGATTCAACGATTTTTTCTCCTCGTTTCTTGTGAGGTTGTTCTTCTGGCGCAGGCGGAACTGCCTCTTCAATAAACGGAGGAGTGATTAAATCATTTTCTTCTATCTGCTTTTCCGTCTCTTCACGTACTGGATAATTCTCAGTAAAATTCGAAATAATTGGTGGACCAATTTCTATTTCTTCTACTGGCTCAATAGCTTCTTCTTGTTCAGCAACACGTTCACGCCTCTTGCTTCTTGTTGTTTTTTTCTTTTCAGTTTGCTCGGCGACCCTTTGAGATTTCCAATCTTTATAATCCCCTTGCATTACTTGAAACTGACTTCTAAGAATTCTCCCTACCGGAGCAAGTACTTCTCCAATATGTTTATTTGTTATACAAAGTATTCCAAGAATAACTAAAATAATTCCAATGATATATGCCCCTACTTCGTCAAATAAGAAGTAGCACGTTGCGAACATCAATGCACCGAACATACCACCACCTAAATGAACACTATCCGGGCCCTTTTTCATTTCAAGGAAGAAGTAATCTTTTGTACTAACAATTACAGAAGTATTTTGCACAGCTCCATCTTTCGTAAGCAGGTTAAATAATGTAATATGACTAAACATTAATATTGCTAGTACAATTAAATAAACACCTATTAGCCGTTTATTTAAAAGGTTGGGCCATCCCCGCTTTATTACAAACGCAACAGATAAAGCTATTACACCTAACACACCAATTATGTACCACTCACCAAAGAAGAAGCGAAAAAATAACACAAACGATTTCCCTACAACACCTAGCTGTAAAATCGTAATAATCGAAAGTGCAAAAAGAGTCAACCCGACGATTTCATAATACAAAGTTGGCTTTATCGTACGTCTTGCCTTAGCCTTCGTCCCTCTTTGCTTTTGTTTTGCCATTTCTTCACCTCGTGTTCTAGAAATTAAGTACAACTTTCTTATAAAAAAGATCTACTTACATGTCTTTCTCTCTATTTTTCAGGTCTTTATATCTTCTATTTTTACACTTCTTGTAAAATGTTAAATAAACAGAAGAAAGCAGCCTACTCATGGCTGCTCAACCGTCTTGTTTTTTATATTATACCATAGCTCCTAAACAAAATCCTTCTTTTTGCTAAAAGGTAATTTTCTGTCCAGGCTCAAACTCTAGGTAGTGAGACGGATTCGTACTTAATACACGTACAATAGAGTAACATTGATTATCCTCCTCAGAAACCACTAATTCCACGCCATTTATATTCACAACTTTTTGGCTTTCGCATTGTGAATAATCGGCCGGATACACAAGTTGCTCTGGCATAATTGTATATAAAATCATTGTAGCATTGTCCCTTCTGTACTATTATCCTTGCGTTCATCAATTAATTCGTTTAATTTTCGAAGTGCGCTACCAATACCACCGACACCATCTATAAGACCATACTTCACTGCATCTCCACCTATTACATTCGTCCCAATATCTCGCGTCAAATTCCCTTTTGCAAACATAAGCTCTTTAAAACGATCTTCCGTTACTTTCGAATGCTTTGTCACAAATCGAATGACTCTTTCTTGCATTTTATCCAAATACTCAAATGTTTGTGGCACACCTATAACAAGACCTGTTAAACGAATTGGATGAATTGTCATCGTCGCTGTTTCGGCAATAAATGAATAATCAGTTGAGACCGCAATCGGTACACCGATTGAATGCCCTCCTCCTAAAACAAGAGATACAGTTGGTTTTGAAAGCGAAGCCACCATTTCAGAAATCGCTAATCCAGCTTCAACGTCACCCCCAACTGTATTTAATATTAACAGTAAACCTTCAATTTTTGGATTTTGTTCAATCGCGACAATTTGCGGAATGATGTGTTCATATTTTGTTGTTTTATTTTGTGGTGGCAACTGAATATGACCTTCCACCTGCCCAACAATTGTTAAGCAATGAATACGCGATTCATTCATTTGTGGTACATTTGTCTGTCCAAGTTGCTGAATTTTCTCCACTATAGAAGCCTCTTTTGGAACTTCTTTCGGCTCAGCTTCTTTTTCTTCATTTGTATAACGATCACGTTCTGTCATATCGCATCCCCTTTCACTCGTATATAACTATTATTTCTTAAGTTATGAATTTCATTCGATAGGGTTAAAAAAGAAAAAGATCACCTGTAAAGGTGACCTTCTTTATACTTCCATAATAATCGGTAAAATCATTGGCTTTCTCTTCGTTTCTTCGTACAAGAACTGCCCTAATAATTCACGAATATTTTGTTTCAACATAGACCATTCAATTGTATATTCTTTAATTGATTGTTCAACAATCATACGTACAATATCTGTGGATCGTTCGATTAATGCTTCTGATTCACGAACATATACAAAGCCGCGTGAAATAATTTCTGGACCAGAGATTATTTTCTTTTCATCCTTACCAAGTGTTACAACAACAACTAAAATTCCATCTTGAGATAACATCTTTCTATCTCGAAGAACGATGTTACCGACGTCACCTACACCTAATCCATCAATTAAAACATTACCAGCTTGCACTTTACCAGCTAATTTTGCTTCATCGTCACCAAAAGCAATTACATCGCCTTTTTCTACGATAAAGATATTCTCTCTCGCAATACCTACATCTTCCGCTAAATACGCATGTGCTTTTTGCATACGGAACTCACCATGTACGGGTACAAAATACTTCGGCTTCATTAAATTTATCATCAGCTTTAATTCTTCTTGGCTACCATGACCTGAAACGTGAACTTTTCTTTCACCGTAATAAATAACCTCAGCACCAGATCTAAATAACAAGTCAATAATTTTTGATACAGATACTTCATTTCCTGGAATTGGAGAAGCTGCAATAATAACAGTATCACCTTTACGAATTGAAATTTGTTTATGAGCTTGTTTCGCCATTCTAGAAAGGGCTGCCATCGGTTCCCCTTGACTACCAGTCGTTAAGATAGCTACCTTTTTTTCCGGGAAATTGTCTATTTCTTGTAATGAAATAACCATACCTTCTGGAACATCTAAATAACCAAGACGTCTTGCAATATCTACCACTTTCACCATGCTACGTCCTACTACCGCTACTTTCCTTCCAGTTTCAGCAGCTGCATCAAACACTTGTTGAATACGATGTACATTGGAGGCAAATGAAGCAACAATAATACGTCCTTCTGAACTATAGAATACTTTAGAAATCTCTATACCAACTTCTTTTTCCGAACCTGTATAACCAGGACGTTCAGCGTTTGTACTATCAGATAACAAGCAAAGTACGCCTTCATTTCCAATTTGCGCCATTTTCCCAAGATCTGCTCCACTATTTCCGATTGGAGTTTGATCAAATTTAAAGTCTCCTGTATATACTACAGCACCTTTTGATGTATGGAAACAAACACCCACAGAATCCGGAATACTATGTGTCGTTCCGAAGAATGACACATTTGTTGAATTAAACTCTACTGTTGAATTCGAGTCAATTGTTTTTAAGTCTACACGGCCTAACATTCCTGCTTCGCCAAGCTTTTCTTGTATAAGTCCTACCGTTAATTTCGTCGCATATACTGGAATAGATAATTTACGAAGCACATAAACAATTCCACCAATATGATCTTCATGACCATGGGTAATAAATAGTCCTTTTACTCGCTCTTGATTTTCTACTAAATATGTAATGTCAGGAATAACAATATCAATCCCAAACATTTCATCTCCCGGGAACATCAATCCGGCATCTACAATAAAGATTTCAGAATCAATTTCAACACAGTACATGTTTTTTCCGATTTCACCTACTCCGCCAAGAGCAAATACTTTAACAGACTCATTCTCTTTTCTCTTCATGTTGTTGCCTGGTTTAAAAATCTTGCAAACACTGATTTCACTAAAATTGCAGAGACACCAGGGGAAACTCTACAACCACCATATATTCACCGTCCAAGACGAATGTCCTTACCGTTATGCGATATCATGTCCTTGTTAATTTTTTAAACCAGGTTTCACCTCTCTTTCATTATATAAATCAAATATCTTATTCGATATGATATGAAAATTTCATTAAATCTTAATTTTTACCAATTTTGCTAAGCATACCCGTACTAAGCTACTTAGCCATATTATAACTGATACAAGAAATAGAACACAAGTTAAATTATGCGAAAGACAAGAGAAGACACTAAAATGAGATTATAATTTAAGAGGGCAAAATTCATATCAGTTTTACTATTTTCCCTACGTAATAAGAGTTTGATGGAAAAATATTCATGTAAATTCTTTACATAAACATGAAACGATATTCACTAAAAAAATCTTATCTCTATAATCAGTTTCTTACTAATTCTCCCCCCTGCCATCCCCTTCTTATTACAGCCTATTAACTATAGCTAATTTTCATCACTTACATATAGTTAGTCAAAATAAAAATGACCTAGTTTCACACTAGGTCATTTTTATTAACGAGGAATAGATTGCATTACGGATTGTAACGTTATTCTTTCTTCTTCCGTTAATGGAAGAAGTGGCAAACGTACAGAACCTACATCTAATCCCACCATTTGTAATGCTGTTTTTACTGGTGTTGGGCTCGGCGCCATAAATAGTGCATCCGTTACTTTTACTAGTAATTGATGTAATTTCTGCGCTTTTTTGAACTCTCCAGCTTGGAATGCAGCAATCATTTCTTGCATTTCATTCCCGATAACATGAGATGCTACAGAAACAATACCTTTTGCTCCAATTGCCATAGCTGGTAATGTTAAACCATCATCACCGCTGTATACTGCAAAGTCGTCCGCTGTTTTTTCAATGATTTCTGTCATTGTTAATACATCGCCGCCTGCATCTTTAATCGCAACAATGTTTTCTATTTCTGATAAACGAACAACTGTATCAACGGAGATTTGTACAATAGATCGTCCTGGAACATTATATAGCATTACCGGAAGCGGAGTACTTTCAGCGATTGTTTTAAAGTGCTGGTACATCCCTTCTTGACTCGGTTTATTATAATACGGTGCCACTAGCATAACTGCATCAACACCAACTTCAGTTGCCTTTTTTGTTAAATCGACAGAAGCATGCGTATTATTGCTACCTGTTCCAGCGATGACGGGCACCCTTTTATCGACAACAGATACGACATGGCGATATAACGCTACTTTTTCTTCTGATGTTAATGTAGGAGATTCTCCAGTCGTCCCTCCTACCACGATTGCTGTTGTACCGTTATCAATTAAATAATTTACCAATTTCGTTGTCTTTGCAAAATCGATATTACCATTTTTATCAAACGGTGTTACCATCGCGGTTGCAATTGTCCCAAAATCTATCATGATCTCACTCCTTATTGTTCCAGTTGCTTTTCTTTTGAAAGCTCAAATGCACTATGTAATGCATTCACAGCCTCCACTAAATCGGCTTCTTTTACAAGAACCCAAATTGTCGTATGACTATCTGCTGATTGCAGAATTTGAATACCTTTTTCCGCTAAAGCTGTGACAATTTTCGCTGTAACCCCTGGAATACCTGCCATTCCAGCACCAACGATAGAAACCTTCGCACAATGCTCTGTCACCACTGGATCATATCCAAGTTGCTTTAAAACCTCAACTGCACGCGCTGATACACTATCCTTTACTGTGTAAGCTACACCAGTAGGAGAAATGTTAATTAAATCCACACTAATCCCTTCATTAGCCATTTCTTTAAACACGTGTTGTTGTAAATCATATGCAGTTTCTTTTGCAAGCACTTTAATTTGCGTTACGTTTGACACATGGGCAATCCCTGTAACAGGACGTTCTTCTACATCCTGCCCTTTTGTAGCACCATCATATGCCGCAATAAGCGTACCTTCACTATCAGAATACGTAGAACGTACACGAAGTGGTACTTTTGCATGCATCGCAATTTCAACCGCACGCGGATGAACAACTTTCGCACCCTGATAAGCCATGTTACAAATCTCGTTATATGTTACAGTTTGAAGATGACGTGCATCTTTTACGATACGAGGATCCGCAGTCATAACACCTTCAACATCTGTGAAGATATCGATATATTCAGCATGAAGCGCAACACCTAATGCTGAAGCTGAGGTATCACTACCTCCGCGTCCAAGTGTTGTCGTATCTCCATTTTTCGTTTGACCTTGGAATCCAGTCACGACGATAACATCTACATTTTGTAACTCTTCATGTATACGATCGCAATTCATTTCAATAATCTTAGCATTCGTAAAGTCATTATTCGTTACAAAACCAGCTTGCGCACCATTTAATGCTGCTGCTTTTATACCATTCTCATTCAACATGTTAGAGAAAACAATTGCTGAGATTAATTCTCCGCATGATAATAATAAATCTTGCTCACGTTTAGAAATATTAGGTTCCTCTTGATTTACAAGACTTAATAACGTATCAGTTGCATACGGTTCACCTTTACGGCCCATTGCTGATACAACAGTAACTACTTTATAACCAGCAGCTAACGATTTTTTTATATGGTGAAGCGCATGCTTGCGCCCATTGTCATCACGTACTGATGTACCACCAAATTTTTGAACAATAATTTTCATATTTTGCACCTTCTCTTAGCCGTTTACACTAATTGTAATTTTACTAAGCGCTCTGCAATTTGAACAGAATTCCATGCAGCGCCTTTTAATAAGTTATCAGATACGACCCAAAGGTGGAATCCTTTATCATTATTTAAATCTTTACGGATTCTTCCAACGAATACTTCATTTTTACCTACTGCAGTAGCTGGCATTGGATATAACTGCTCTGCTGGATTATCTTGCAGTACAATACCTTCTGCATTTGCAAGTAAGTTTTTCATTTCTTCTACTGTTACGCCTTCTTTATCTACTTCAATGTACACAGACTCGGAATGACCCGATACAACTGGTAAACGTACACATGTCGCAGCTACTTCTAATTCAGGCATATGCATAATTTTTTTCGTTTCATTAATCATTTTCATTTCTTCGAATGTAAATCCATTATCTTGGAATTTATCAATCTGTGGAATAGCATTAAAAGCGATTTGGAAATGCTTTTCGTCACCTGATACAGGTAAAACATTCGCCTTTACTTCTTCGCCATTTAAGATTGCTTGTGATTGTTCATGAAGTTCTTCAATAGCTGCCGCACCAGCACCTGATACAGCTTGATATGTGGAAACGATTACTCGTTTTAAACCATATTGCTGGCGAACTGGTTCAAGAGCTACTACCATTTGAATTGTAGAACAGTTTGGATTTGCAATAATACCATTATGTTCTTTTAAATCATTTTCATTTACTTCAGGTACAACAAGTGGCACGTTTTCTGTCATACGGAATGCACTTGTATTATCAACAACAATTGCACCGCGCTTTGCTGCTTCTGGCGCTAATTGTTTCGATACAGATCCACCTGCACTAAATAGTGCAATATCTACTCCTTCAAAACTTTCAGGAGTTGCCTCTTGAACTGTAAATTCTTCGCCTTTAAATACAAGTTTCTTACCTGCAGATCGTTTAGATGAAAGTAACGTTAACTTCCCAATTGGAAATTCTCGTTTCTCTAAAGTATTTAACATTTGTTCACCAACTGCGCCGGTTGCTCCAACTACAGCGACATGAAAAGTTTTTTGCTTTTCCATCACTATGCCCCTTTCTAGATACCAATCCTTCTATAACTTAGAATTAGAAGGAGCTTACAATGCCCCCTCTAATCTTAATAACGTTAATTTTATCATATTCTACAGTAAGAATGATGGTTTCAACAAAAATTGTACGTTTTTTTCGTTTTTTAATTCATATATCTGAATTTTTCTACAACAACAGGTTGTAATTGTTTTCCTTGTAGCGCTTCCAATACTGTATCTTCAAGTAACTCCATACGAGCTACCATTGAGTTCGGTTTTTTCTCTGGTGCATCTTGGCCAAATGGTACAAAGTAGATGTCTTTTGTAGCCATTAGGCGCATGAGATTTACTCCATTAAGCCCTAAAGCATCATTCGTCGAAACAGCCAATACGACAGGCTTCCCATTTCTAAGCGTCGCTTTTGCTGCCATTAATACTGGAGAGTCTGTCATTGCATTTGCAAATTTACTCATCGAATTCCCTGTTAGTGGTGCAATCACCATGCAATCTAGTGGAATTTTCGGTCCTAGTGGCTCTGCGCCAACGATTGAATTAATTGCCTTAAAACCGGTTATTTCTTCGATCTTTTTAATCCATTCTTCCCCTTCGCCAAATCTAGTATTTGTTGATTGGACAGTATAAGAAACAACGGGACGTACTTCTGCACCTTCTGCAATTAACTTCTCTAAATGTGGCATAACTTCTTCATACGTACAATGTGACCCTGTAAATCCGAAACCAATTCGTTTTCCCTTCAAACTCATTTCTCATCATCCTCCTTTGCGATTGCATCTGCTATTAATAACTGAGAAAGAACATTCGCTAATATTTGTCCTGCTGTTTTCGGTGCAACAATCCCAGGAAGACCAGGTGCTAATAGTGCCTTCACTCCACGCTTCTCCGCATAGCGAAAGTCCGTGCCACCTGGCTTAGAAGCTAAATCAATAACTAGCGTATGAGCTGGCATTTTTGAAAGAACATTCGCTGTCACAACAAGATGCGGAATTGTATTAATAACAATATCGATATTACCTACTTCTTTCTCTATGTCTTGCATATGAAAAGGAGAAAACATCATTTCTGTAATACGAGCAATATGTTCCGAACGTCTCGCTCCAACTTTGACATGTGCTCCTAATGATTGAAAGGCTCTTGCAACACTCATACCAGTTCTACCAAATCCTAAAACCATTACATTCGATCCATGAATTGTGTAATCAGTATGTTGAATAACCATCATTAGTGTACCTTCTACGGTCGGAATAGAGTTATAGATTGCAACATCATCACGATCAAATAATTTTACAAGTTTGCGATTTGTAGTAGCTACGAGATTTTCCAAGTAAGGTGTACCAATACCTGAATATATAGTGAAGTTTTCTGGCGTCTTTTCAATTTGTTCTTTCGTTATGGAAACTTTCTCATTTGAAAAAATAGTATCTACTTCTCCTCTGGCATTCGTCCCTGCAACCGGCAAAATAATTGCATCTAAAGAAGTGAAATTTAAATCTTGTATACTTTCCTTTGCTGCCCCTGTAAAGCCATGATCTAACTGTTCAAACCCTATTAATGAAAGTTTCGCGTCCAGTTCGACTAGCTTGCGAATTACTTCTAGCTGCCGTGCATCTCCTCCTATGACAGCAATATGCATCTCAGTCAACATTCCCTAATTCACCTTCTTTTTCTTTCATTTATAAGAAAAATGCCTACTTTTTCTTTTTCCTCCACATCATATGTAATGTACGAGTTTGAGGTGATTGAAAAACAAAAAGCACACGTGATTTATCTTCTTTATATAAAGATAAAAAAAAGACAACCAAAATGGTCATCTTTCACTATGATCTTGAATGGTTCGTAAGATCGCAAAGTATCATATCATTTCCAACCTTCTTTATTTTGCTCCATTCTACTCTCACTTCTTGCTGTTCTCTTTTAAAACCTCCCCATTTCCCAGCAGGTATAATAAGCGCTTGTATTTTTCCATCTCTCTCATCAATTTCTAAATCTGCATGACCTAAAACTCCCATTTTTTCTGCTCTTTCTAAATCCACAATCTCTTTGCCACTTAATTCACTTAAACGCATTAAATCTCCCCCTATCCTACTTTTTATGAAGGTTATCCTATAATAAGTACCTATTCTGCATATATAAAAAAAATAACCGTATCTCATATAAAAGAGATACGGTTATTTCCGAAAGCGAATGAATTACAAGATCGATTAAAGTTTCATTCCTTTTGGCAGTTTTCCATCTGGACTAATAAGTGCCGCAGAGAATTCATCGGTAAACATATTGCGAATTAACTCGTCTACATTTTGCTTTGTTACAGTGTTTACACTTTCAATAATCTCATCAAGAGAACGATGTTTACGAAGAAGCAATTCGTTTTTACCATTACGGCTCATACGACTATTCGTACTTTCTAAACTTAACATTAAGTTTCCTTTTAATTGTTCTTTACTGTTAACAAGCTCTTTTTCTGTAATACCTGTATTTTTCAACGTATTTAACGTTTCTTGCATTGTTTCATACAGTGTATCTAATTGTTTACTACCTGTTCCACCGTAAAGTGTTAACATTCCTGTATCTTCATAAGAAGAGTGATAAGAGAACACTGAGTACGCCAATCCACGTTGCTCACGTACTTCTTGGAATAAACGGCTACTCATACTACCGCCTAAAACATTATTTAATACAATTAAGTTATAAATATCTTCGTGTCCCATTTGCAAGCCTTTATATCCTAAACATAAATGAGCTTGTTCTGTTTCCTTCTTACGTGCTACTTTATTGAAATGGAAGATTGGGCTATGTACTTGTTCACGATTTGTTGTCCCTTCGTAACTACCGAAATATTGCTCTACAGTTTGTAAAAATGCTTCATCAATATTCCCTGCAATTGATACAACAACATTTTCAGGTGTGTAATGATCTTTCATATATTGACGTAACGTATCACCTGTAAATGTTTCAAGCGTTTCTTCTGTTCCTAAAATAGGATATCCAAGCGGATGCGTTTCATATGTTGCTTTCGTTAACATATCATGCACAATATCATCTGGCGCATCTTCGTACATTTTTATTTCTTCACATACAACATTCTTCTCTTTTTTCAGTTCTTCCTCATCAAATGTTGAATTAAAGAACATATCTGCTAAAACATCTAATGCATATTTAGCATGCTCATCTAGCACTTTCGCATAGTAACATGTATATTCTTTTGAAGTAAAAGCATTTACTTGTCCACCAATGCTATCAAATGATTCTGCAATCTCTCTTGCACTTCGCGTTTCTGTCCCTTTAAAGAACATATGTTCCAAAAAGTGTGAAACCCCATTATTTTTTTCATTTTCATTTCTTGAACCTGCGTGGATCCATACACCAATCGCAACCGAGCGTACAGTTGGTATATTCTCCATAACAATTCTTACACCATTTTTACACGTATATTTTTTAATCAAAAACTTTCCTCCTAATGCCAGTTTCTCTAAATAATTGCTATTATTTAATGATAACAAGTTTAGAGATGAATGTCATGCAAATGTATTTAATCCACACGTTTTTCATCTAGTAATTCTGTAATATTCCCCACTTTATATCCTTGTTCCTTTAAATTTTTAATCATAGTATCTAGCGCTTCTGTTGTAGGTGAAGTAGGATGCATTAGCACAATAGCACCTGGATGTATTTTTCGCATTACTCTCTGCAATAGCACACCCGGTTCTGGCCGCTTCCAATCAATTGTATCTACAGTCCACATAATCGTCCCCATTTGGAAATCATCCGCTATTTTTACTACCTCATCCCGAAAGCTTCCACTTGGCGGAGCAAACCATCTCACTTTCTGATTTGTAGCTGCTTCTATCATTCGATTCGTTTTTTGTAATTGATCTCGTATTTCATCTGTAGACAGCGTTTTCATATTAGGGTGTGTGTAAGAATGATTTCCTACTTCTTGATTTGCATCGACAATCATTTTGGCAAATCGTAAGTTTTCTTTCACCCAGCGTCCTTCTAAAAAGAAAGTCGCCTTCACATCATGTTTTTTCAATATCTCTAATATACGTGGCAAATACTCATTACCCCAGGCCACATTAATTGTTAATCCCACCATCTTTTTATTTGGATGTCCTCGATAAATGGGAGCTGGTGGTAAATCTTCTAAGTGAACACTCGGTGATACTTCCTTAAATTCAAGTTGTTTTTGATCAAACTTCTTGATTTTCTTCATATTATTATAGGACGCTTCTATATCCACTTGTTTTCCATTATACCCAGGCGTCGCCTTCCAAATCTTATCAATCATCGCATTTTGCGGCATAATCTCGTACTGTTTTACATGCTTTTGAATCTCTTCATGCAAGTTATCCTGCGCAAAAACGGAATAAGAGCCACAACCCATATATAAAGAAAATATAAATATGTACGCTAATATACGAGCTTTCATATAAACCCTCCCATTAACTATAAAAAAAGAAACCATTTTCTTCTTATCTTTGTTAATTTGAGCGTTATGATGAAAACTATACCTATACTCACATAAAAATCTAAATGAATCACATTTTTTACATAACAAAAAAAGCCAGCTAAACTGGCTTTCACTTATTGTTGCTCTTGTGCGTTTTCTTCTTTAGCTGCTTCTTCTTTAGCTGCTTCTTTTTCTTGCTCTTCTTTTAGCAATACTTTTCTAGATAAGTTTACACGACCTTGTTTGTCAATCTCGATAACTTTAACTGAAATCTCATCACCGATTTTCACAACGTCTTCTACCTTACCTACACGCTCAAGTGCAAGTTCAGAAATGTGAACAAGTCCATCTTTACCGCTAAATAATTCAACGAACGCACCGAATTTTTCAACGCGTTTAACTTTTCCTAAGTAGATTTCGCCTACTTGTACTTCGCGAACGATATCTTCGATAATTTTCTTCGCTTTTTCATTCATCTCTTGATTAATTGATGAAATGAATACTGTACCATCTTGCTCGATGTCAATTTTAACGCCAGTTTCTTCAATGATTTTATTGATTTGTTTACCACTTGGTCCAATAACATCACGAATTTTATCTGGGTTAATTGCCATTGTAATAATCTTCGGAGCATACGCAGATAACTCAATGCGAGGTTCAGCGATAACAGATAACATGTGATTTAGAATGTGCATACGACCAACTTTCGCTTGTTGTAATGCTTCTTCTAAAATCTCACGAGATAAACCATCGATTTTAATGTCCATTTGTAGTGCAGTTACACCTTTTGCAGTACCTGCTACTTTAAAGTCCATATCACCTAAATGGTCTTCCATTCCTTGAATATCTGTTAAAATTGTGTAATGCTCACCAGATTTCACTAGACCCATTGCAATACCAGCAACTGGTGCTTTAAGTGGTACACCCGCATCCATCATCGCTAATGTACTACCGCAAATACTCGCTTGTGAAGTAGAACCATTTGACTCTAATACTTCAGATACAAGACGAACTGTATATGGGAAATCCTTTTCAGATGGAAGTACAGGTTCAAGAGCACGTTCTCCTAGTGCTCCGTGACCAATTTCACGACGACCTGGTCCACGCATTGGTCTTGTTTCACCAACACTAAATGAAGGGAAATTATAATGGTGCATAAAGCGTTTTGACTCTTCTACACCTAGACCATCTAAAATTTGCACATCGCCTAATGCACCTAATGTACAAATACTTAATGCTTGCGTTTGTCCACGTGTGAATAGACCAGAACCATGTGTACGAGATAAAATGCCAACCTCTGATGCTAAAGGACGAATTTCGTCACCTTTACGACCATCTGGGCGGATTTTTTCAACTGTAATAAGACGACGTACTTCTTCTTTTACAATTTTATATAAAATCTCACTTACTTGTCCTAATGTATCAGCATCAGCTTCCTCAGCTTCGTAATGCTCAATTACACGCTTTTTCACTACGCTAATTGCATCTTCACGTGCATGTTTTTCGTGCACTTGAATTGCAGAATGCATATCTGTCTCAGCCATTTCACGTACAGCTTGGTTCAAATCAGCATCCACTTCATAAAGTTTCACTGCTGTTTTCTCTTTACCGACAGCTTGTACAATCTCTTCTTGGAATGCAATTAGACGTTTAATTTCATCGTGTCCAAACATAATTGCTTCTAACATTGTTTCTTCAGGTACTTGATCCGCTCCTGCTTCAACCATGTTAATTGCATCTTTCGTACCAGCTACAACAAGGTGCATATCACTTTGTTCTTGCTGTTCTACTGTTGGATTAATAACGAACTCGCCATTAATACGACCAACTGTCGCACCTGCGATTGGACCTTCAAATGGAATATCTGAAATAGATAATGCTAATGAAGAACCAAGCATAGCTGCCATCTCAGAAGAACAGTCTTGATCAACACTCATTACGATGCTGACAACTTGTACTTCATTACGGAAACCATCTGCGAAAAGTGGACGGATTGGACGGTCAATTAAACGACTTGCTAAAATTGCTTTTTCACTTGGACGGCCTTCGCGCTTAATAAAACCGCCTGGGATTTTTCCAACTGCATATAAACGCTCTTCATAGTTTACTGTAAGCGGGAAGAAATCTACATTTTTTGGCTCTTTTGATGCAGTTGCTGTAGATAGAACTGCTGTGTCGCCGTATCTTACTAATACTGCTCCGTTTGCTTGTTTTGCAAGCTGACTTGTTTCAATTGTTAGCTGACGACCAGCTAAATCTATCGAGAAGACTTGCTTTTCCTGACTCATTTAAGTACCCCTCTCAATTTAAAATATTCAATTCTTCTATGTAAATGGATAGTATATCACAATATTCTTTCCTCTAGTATTGCCGAAAATTAAGTAAGCTATAAAGAGTAGAAGATATATTTTTACCTAACAAAAAAGCGGGAATATTCCCGCTTCTTTGACTATCGACGTAAGCCAAGCTTTGTGATTAATTCACGGTAACGTGTGATATCGCTATTACGAAGGTAAGTAAGTAAGTTACGACGTTTACCAACCATCTTTAATAGACCACGACGTGAATGATGATCCTTCTTGTGAGTACGTAAGTGCTCGTTTAGAGTGTTAATTTGCTCCGTTAGGACAGCAATTTGAACCTCTGGAGAACCAGTATCAGTCTCATGAGTTCTAAATTGTGCAATGATTTCATTTTTACGCTCTTGTGTTAAAGCCATCCTATTTCACCTCCTAATAATTAAACCCCCAGTTACCTAGCAAGCATCGGTGAGTCGCAATGCCAAGTAATGGTTGTCATAAAGTACATAACATAGAATACTACTTTTCATTTGAAAAAGCAAGTATATTCTTTACGCTCGCAAAATATTCTTGGGCAACCTTTTTATCTTGAGCGATTTGAGCAACTAACTCATCAATTCCATTAAACTTTTTTTCTTCTCTTATACGCATGTGCCATTCCACTGTAACACTTTGATCGTATATGTCTTTATTAAATTCAAATAGATGCACTTCAATAGATAATTGACGCTCATTCTCTTTGAAAGTTGGTTTATATCCGATATTACATACACCATCATGCCATTCATCATGAACCTTCAATCTTACCGCATATACACCTACAGGTGGCAACAAATATTCATCACTTAAACCTACATTTGCAGTTGGGAAACCAATTTGACGTCCACGCTTATCACCGTGTACAACTGTTCCTTCTACCGTGTAAGCTCTCCCTAAAATAGATGGAATTTGTTCCATTTCACCGTTTCGAATTAACTTTCGTAATGAAGTAGAACTTACTTTTTCTTCTTGATATTCAACTTTTTCGATCACGGTCTGTGTAAACTCCCCTCTTGCATGAAATGGTAAAGTCTCCATCTTCCCTTTTCCTAAACGTCCATATGAATAATCAAAGCCTGCTACTACATGCTTTACATTTAAACCAATAATATACTCATCGACAAACTGCTGTGGTAATAATCCAGCAAATGGCTCATCGAATTTCACCACATATAAGATATCAATTCCTAAACTTGCGATGATTTCTTCTTTAAGGCGCATCGGTGTAATATACTCCACATGCGCTTCTTTTTTTCCTAATACAACAGATGGGTGTGGATGGAACGTCATGACAGCACTTTTACATCCTCTTTCATCCGCTATTTTTTTCGCTGTTCGAATCACACGTTGATGTCCTAAATGAATGCCATCAAAATATCCTAATGCCATTACAGTAGGTGGTAATTCTATTTTATTTTGTTCATGTGGATGAGTTAAATGAATAAGTTTCACGCTTGAATTCACCTTTTTCTGTAATAATCCTTCCAATAATTCATTATAGCTTTAGTTCTTGATTATTCACAAGTACTTTCATTGGCTTTAGCATTCCAGGGTGTTTTGGGTGATGTTCATAAATTGCTAAGCAACGATCATTTTTATCAAATACTGTAATAAATGGTGCTGTTGTTTCTAATTCATTCTTTAAGAACATACCGTTCTTTATTTTTTCAGCTTGCTTTTCATCTACAACCATTTTTGGAAACTTACTTAGCGCCTCATCAATTGAGATGAAAATAGACTCTACTGTTCCATTTTGCACGTTTTCTTCAATTTCTTCAAATGATATGCAATCTTCTAGTAAAAATTCACCAGATGCTGTTCTTACAAGGTGAGACATATGTGATGGAAATCCAAGCTTTTCACCTATCATTACTGCTAGTGTTCTTACATATGTTCCTTTACTACACGTTACACGGAAACGAAATGAAATATTTTCCCCTTCAAAAACTTCACGTTCATCAAGTAATACAAATTCATGAATTGTAATTGTACGAACTGGACGTTCAACTTCTTGTCCTGCCCTTGCATATTCGTATAGTTTTTTCCCGTTAACTTTTACAGCTGAGAACATCGGCGGCATTTGTTCAATTGTCCCTGTTAATTCCGCTAGTACCTCTTCTACTTCTTTACGTGTAATGACACGATTTACATCTTGTTTCTCCACAACTTCACCAGAAGCATCTTCTGTTGTTGTCGAAAATCCTAATGTCACTTCACCTTCGTATGTTTTTGTTTCACTTGTTAAAAATTGCGCAATTTTTGTTGCACGCCCAACACAAATAGGTAATACTCCTGTTACATCTGGATCCAGTGTCCCTGTATGACCAATTCGTTTCTCACGCAATATCTTTCTTAATTTGAACACACAATCATGTGATGTCATTCCCTTTGGCTTATGTAATAATACTACACCTTCCATATACTCACCTCATCATTATTCTTTTGTAGTAATTGCAATTATGCAAAACTTATTTTACATTGAAAAAATGGATAGACAAATGTCTATCCATTATTCTTCACGTTTACCGTCTTTATTAATTTCATGTAAAAGTGTATCAATTCGATGACCATATCCGATAGACTCATCAAACTCAAAGGTAATTTCTGGTGTTTTACGAAGACGAATACGTTGGCCAATTTCTGAACGAATAAAGCCTTTTGCCTTCGCTAAACCTTTTAATGTATTTTCTTTCTGTTCTTCGTCACCTAAAACAGAAATGTATACTTTAGCAATTTGTAAATCTCCACTCACTTGTACATCTGTTACTGTAACAAATCCAATACGTGGGTCTTTAATTTTACGACTGATAATGTCGCCTAATTCTTTTTTCATTTGCTCGCCCACACGGTTCGCACGTAATTTCATAACTCTTCACCTCATTCAATACCATTCCAAATGTGTTATCGTACGTTCAATTTCAGGAAATGAATCGATATACTCAAGTACACGATTCATTTCTTTTTCACAGACAACACGATTTGAGGATACGGAAACAATTGCAATTTCTGTACGTTGCCATACATCTTGATGCCCAACTTCAGAAACAGCTACATTATAGCGCTGTTTCACACGAGTTAACACACGTTGCAAAATTGCTCGTTTCTCTTTTAAAGAATGCACATCGTAAATCATACACTCGAATGAGAGTGAAGCGATAATCATCGCTTCACTTCTTCCATAACGTATGCTTCAATGATGTCCCCTTCTTTAAGATCATTATATCTCTCAATTGTAATACCACACTCATAGTTTTGTGCAACTTCTTTTACGTCGTCTTTGAAACGTTTTAACGTATCAAGTTTTCCTTCGAAGACTACTACGCCATCACGGATAATACGAACGCCACTATCACGTGTAATTTTACCGTCTATTACGTAACAACCTGCGATTGTTCCAACTTTTGTTACTTTGAATGTTTGACGAACTTCCGCTTGACCGATTACTTTTTCTTCGAATTCTGGATCCAGCATACCTTGCATTGCTGATTCAATTTCTTCGATTACTTTATAGATAATACGGTGTAAACGAACATCAACTTTCTCTAATTCAGCTGTACGCTTCGCATTCACATCAGGGCGTACGTTAAATCCAATTACAATTGCATTAGATGCAGAAGCTAAAATAATATCAGATTCTGTAATCGCACCTACGCCTGTATGGATAATTTTTACTTTTACGCCTTCAACATCAATTTTACGAAGTGATGCTGCCATTGCTTCTACAGAACCTTGTACGTCTGCTTTCACAATTAAGTTAATTTCTTTTACATCGCCCTCTTGGATTTGTTGGAATAAATCTTCCAGGCTGAATTTAGATTTCTCACCACGTTGTGCAACTAACGCTTCTTGTGCACGTGATTCACCAATTTGACGAGCTTTCTTCTCATCAGCGAATGCCATGAAACGATCTCCCGCTTGTGGCACTTCATTTAAACCTGTAATTTCAACAGGAGTTGATGGACCAGCAACTTTTACACGACGACCAATATCACTTACCATTGCACGAACACGACCGAATGATGTTCCAACAACAATTGGATCTCCAACTCGAAGTGTACCGTTTTGAACAAGTAGTGTCGCGATAGTTCCTTTACCTTTATCAAGCTGTGCTTCAATTACAGTACCAGCTGCATAGCGATTTGGATTTGCTTTATATTCTTCTACTTCACTCACAAGAAGGATCATTTCTAGTAAGTTGTCAATTCCCTCGCCTTGAATTGCAGAAATTGGTACGAAAATCGTGTCTCCGCCCCAAGCTTCTGGAACTAATTCATATTCTGTTAATTCTTGCATTACACGATCAGGATTTGCCGCTGGTTTATCCATTTTATTCACAGCAACAATAATTGGTACTCCAGCTGCTTTCGCATGGCTAATCGCTTCAACTGTTTGTGGCATAACACCGTCATCAGCTGCAACAACAAGAATTGTAATATCTGTTACTTGTGCACCACGAGCACGCATTGTTGTAAATGCCGCGTGACCTGGTGTATCTAAGAACGTAATTTTCTTATCATTTACATCAACTTGGTATGCACCGATATGCTGAGTAATTCCACCAGCTTCGCCAGCAGTTACTTTTGAATTACGGATAGAGTCAAGCAATGTTGTTTTACCATGGTCAACGTGTCCCATAATTGTAACAACAGCTGGACGTTCTTTTAAGTTTTCTTCATCATCTTGCTCATCGATGAATGTTTCAAATTCAGTTTCACTTACAACTACTTCTTCTTCTACTTCAATACCGTAATCAGTAGCAATTAACTCAATTGTATCTTTATCTAAGTCTTGGTTAATTGTCGCCATAATTCCTAGCATGAAGAGCTTTTTAATAATTTCAGATGGCTCTTTGCTTAACTTTTTAGCAAGGTCACCTACTGTAAGGCTTCCAGAGAAAGTGATTTTATCTGGTGTTTCTACTATTGGTGTTTGTTGTCTTCCAGCAAAGTTATCTTGACGTTTATCTTCATTTGCTTTGCCTTTTTTCTTATTCTTATTGCTGTTCTTTTTACTGCGAACAACTTTCTCTTCTACTTCAAACTCATCTGCAACAGAAGGTTTTTCCGCTCCAGCGCTATATTGATTATCTAATTTGTTTACTACTTCATCTTCTAACATTGTCATATGATTCGAAACCTCGATATTCATCTCTTTTAGTTTTGTCATAAGATCTTTACTTGAGATATTATTTTTTTTTGCATATTCATGTACTCGAATTTTACTCATACCTTCACCCCCGGTAATTTGTATCGAGCATGCTACGTAGCTTTTTCGCAAAGCCTTCATCTAAAACAGCTACAACGACTCGCTCGTCTCTCCCAATCGCATGCCCTAATTGTTGTCGATTTTCGACTTTTCTCATTGGTATGTTGTAGTACGTGGTTTTATCAATGATACGTTTTGTAGTGTTCGCTGACGCATCTTCAGAAAGCAATACTAGCTTTGCTTTGCCACTTCGTACTTCTTTTAAAACGAGTTCTTCACCCGAAATAAGTTTTCGAGCGCGGTTTGCTAGTCCTAAAAATGATTTCCAATCAGACACTTATTTCGACTCCTTCTCAACAAGCTCAAGAAGCTCTTCGTACAGAGAACTGTCGATTTTCGCTTTTAGATGATGTTCCAAAATGTTTTTCTTTTGGGCTTGAATAATGCTTTCTTTATCTTTTGATAAATATGCACCTCGTCCTGATTTTTTTCCTGATAAATCAATAGACACTTCGCCCTCTTTGGAACGAACAATGCGAACTAGCTCTCGTTTTGATTTCATCTCTTGCGTCGCAATACATTTTCGTAACGGAACTTTTCGATTGCTCATACTCATCACCTCTATTCGATTTCGTCTTCAGCTGAATCGAATCCGAATGCGATTACGCTATCTTCTTCTGTCACAATACCAAGTTGTTTCGCATCAGACTCACTTTTAATATCAATTTTCCAGCCTGTTAATTTAGCTGCAAGACGCGCATTTTGTCCACGCTTACCAATCGCTAATGAAAGCTGGTGGTCTGGAACAACAACAGTTGTTGCTTTCTCTGCTTCATCTACAAGTACTTTAACAACCTGTGATGGACTTAAAGCATTTGCAACATATTCAACTGGGTCATTCGACCAGCGAACGATGTCAATCTTTTCACCTTTTAGTTCATCTACAACGCGTTGTACACGTTGTCCTTTCGGTCCTACACAAGAACCTACTGGATCAACATCGATATTCTCTGCATATACAGAAATTTTAGAACGGTCGCCTGCTTCACGTGCTACAGAGCGAATTTCTACAGTTCCATCATAAATTTCTGGAACTTCCATTTCGAATAAACGTTTTAAAAGACCAGGATGTGTACGTGATACGTAAATTTGTGGTCCTTTTGTTGTCTTTTCTACTTTTGTAATAAATACGCGAATACGATCATGTGGTTTATATTGCTCATTTGGCATTTGCTCACTTACAGGTAATAAAGCTTCTACTTTACCTAAGCTTACATAGATGAAACGAGCATCTTGGCGCTGTACAATACCAACCATAATGTCTTCTTCACGATCACTAAATTCTGAATAAATTACACCACGTTCCGCCTCACGAACTCGTTGTGTTACAACTTGTTTTGCAGTTTGCGCTGCAATACGACCAAAATCTTTTGGCGTTACTTCAATTTCTAGTACGTCACCATCTTGGTAGTTTGGATTAATTTGTCTTGCCTCTTCTACAGAGATTTCAAGACGTGGATCAAACACATTATCTACAACGTCCTTACGTGCTAAAACTTGAATTGTTCCCACTTCTGGGTTAAAGCTCACACGAACGTTTTGTGCTTGGTTAAAATTGCGTTTATAAGCAGAGATTAATGCTGCTTCAATCGCATCAATAATAATATCTTTGCTAATACCTTTTTCTGACTCTAATACGAGCAAAGCATCTAACAACTCAGTGCTCATGAAGATCCCCCTTCTTACTAAAACGTAACAGCAAGTCGCGCATTTGCAACTTTATCCATTGGAATTTGGATTTCTTTTTTACGTGTTTTAATTGTTAATAGTAGTGTAATTGTATTACCGTCGTAGGAAAGTAGCTTTCCTTCAAACATCTTCTCACCATCAATCGGCTTATATGTTTTAATTGCCACTTGTTTTCCTACCGCTTGCTGGAAGTCTTTCTCTTTCTTTAATGGACGTTCCGCTCCAGGAGATGATACATCCAAAAAGTAAAGATGAGGAATTGGATCCTCTTTATCTAAAGCTTCGCTTAAACGTTCACTTACCGCACCGCATTCTTCAATTTCGACTCCCTTTTCAGAATCGATGAATACGCGTAAGAACCAGTCTTGTCCTTCTTGCACATACTCTACATCTACAAGTTCAAGATTTAACTCTTCAACGATTGGCTGCGCAAATGCTTCTACAATTTCTGTGACTTTCTTATCCATAAACAGCCTCCTTCCTGCCGCCATGTACCATTTACAAGAAAAGATCCCGTTCATAAAGACGGTCTATCTTATTCTTTCTCGTTAGCTAACAAAAGCCCCTGCCGTTAAGCAGGGAATATCTGTCTTAGTATTACCAAATTTAAGAAGTAAAACTTGTAACAAAATATGTATATACGACAGAAATATCTTTACTATCTACATCAGCAAAATGTAGATAGTAACACGAAAGAGTGGGTTTCCCCACTCTCTTTTTCACAAAATATACATGACATGGTTATCTCGGTTTATAGTATACCATAGCAAATGTTGATTTGCAAAGATTTTTCCTACCTATTAGAACAGTGACAATTGGTTTTGATCCGGTAAATCTCCTAGACAACCTTGACCATCTAAATACTCAATAATCGTTTTAGAAACCTTACTGCGCTGCTGTAAGTCTTCTTTTGATAAGAAATCACCATTTTTACGAGCTTCAACAATACTGAAAGCTGCGTTTGTACCAAGACCGGGAACCGCATTAAATGGAGGAATTAAAGTATCCCCATCAATTATAAATTCGGTTGCATGCGAGCGGTATAAATCAACCTTCTGGAATGAATAACCACGCTCACACATTTCAAGTGTCATTTCTAGTACCGTTAATAAACTCTTCTCTTTCGGTGCTGCATCCAATCCTTTTTGTGCAATTTCATCAATTTTTACACGTATGGATGCTGAACCTTTCGCCATCGCCTCTACATCAAAGTCATCTGCACGAACTGTAAAATATGCCGCATAGAATAAAAGTGCGAAATGTACTTTAAAGTATGCAATACGTACAGCCATAAGTACGTAAGCAGCCGCATGGGCTTTAGGGAACATGTACTTAATCTTCTTACATGAATCAATATACCAACCTGGTACATTGTTATTTCTCATTTCCTCTTCCCATTCTTCTGGTACACCTTTACCTTTACGCACCGACTCCATGATTTTGAAGGCTAATGATGGATCCAAGCCTTGATAAATTAAATATACCATGATGTCATCACGACAACCGATAACTTCACTCAGTGTACACGTACCGTTATAAATTAATTCATTCGCATTACCTAACCATACATCTGTACCATGGGACAGTCCAGAAATTTGGACAAGCTCTGAAAACGTCGTTGGTTTCGTTTCTTCTAACATTTGTCTTACGAATTTCGTACCAAACTCTGGTATACCAAGTGTACCTGTTTTACAGTTAATTTGTTCTTCCGTTACCCCTAAAGATTCTGGACCAGAGAAAATTTTCATTACTTCTGGATCATCCGTTGGGATTGTTTTCGGGTCAATACCACTTAAATCTTGAAGCATACGAATAACAGTCGGATCATCGTGTCCTAATATATCAAGTTTCAATAAATTATCATGAATTGAGTGGAAGTCAAAGTGCGTTGTTCTCCACTCAGCACCTATTGAATCAGCCGGAAACTGAATTGGTGAAAAGTCAAAGATATCCATGTAATCTGGTACAACGATAATACCACCTGGATGCTGTCCGGTCGTACGCTTTACACCTGTACATCCTGCAACTAAGCGATCAATCTCTGCATTTCGAATTGTTAAGTTATGATCATTAGCATAACCTTTCACATACCCATAAGCGGTTTTTTCCGCAACCGTACCAATTGTTCCTGCGCGGTATACATAATCTTCACCGAACAGTAATTTCGTATAGTTATGGGCGCGTGGTTGGTATTCTCCGGAGAAATTCAAATCGATATCCGGTACCTTATCCCCTTTAAATCCAAGGAACGTTTCGAAAGGAATGTCATGGCCATCTTTCACATATGGAACATTACATGTTGGGCATTCTTTATCTGGTAAATCAAAACCAGAACCTACAGAACCGTCATTAAAGAACTCTGATTGTTTACACTTTGGACATACATAGTGCGGTGGTAATGGGTTTACTTCTGTAATTTCCATCATCGTTGCAACAAATGATGAACCTACCGATCCACGCGAACCTACTAGATAACCGTCCACTAACGATTTTTTCACAAGCTTATGTGAAATTAAATAAATAACGGCGAATCCATGTCCAATAATACTTTTCAATTCTTTTTCCAAACGAGCTTCTACAATTTCCGGTAGTTCATCTCCATAGATACTTCTTGCCATTATATAGCTCATATCACGTGTTTCATCATCAGCACCTTCAATTTTCGGTGTGTATAAATCATCTTTTACTGGACGAACATCACCAATTAATGATGCGATTTTGTGTGTATTTGTCACAACAATTTCTTTTGCTTTGTCTTCACCTAAGAATGAAAAACAATCTAGCATTTCATTTGTTGTACGGAAATGTACAGGCGGTAATGAATGGCGATTTAACGGATTAGCTCCTCCCTGCGAACTGACTAAAATTTTCCGATATATCGCGTCCTCTGGATCTAAATAATGCACATTCCCAGTAGCAACAACTGGCTTATCTAACGTCTCACCTAGTTTTACTAAGTTAGAAATTATTGTTTTTAACTGTCCTTCATCTCGAACGAGTTCACGTTCCACTAAATGACGTAACACTTCTGGAGGCATAACCTCAATGTAATCGTAAAACTGTGCAATTTCTTCTACTTCTTCAGGCGCTTTTTGCATCATAGCTTCAAATACTTCACCTTTGTCACAAGCTGTTCCTACTAAAATGCCTTCGCGATATTTTTTTAATAGTGATCGTGGTACACGTGGTACACGATAAAAGTAATTCAGGTGAGAATATGAAACAAGTTTGTATAAGTTTTTCAACCCAACATCTGATGTGGCAAGTAACGTCATATGACTTGGACGCCCACGTTTATACGCATCCCCTTGTCCCATACTATCGTTTAGTTGATCGTGATATTCAAATCCCTTTTCAATCACATCTTTTAACATCTTCACAAGTAAATATCCCGTTGCTTCTGTATCATAAATCGCACGGTGATGTTGCGTTAATTCAATATCAAGCTTTTTACACATCGTATTTAATCGATGATTTTTCATTTCTGGGAATAAGAACCGTGCAAGTTCTAACGTATCAATAACTGGATTTTTCGTTTTTTCTATCCCAGCCTTTTTAAAACCTACGTTAATAAAGCCCATATCGAAGCTTGCGTTATGAGCAACAAGTGTATGGTCACCCATCCATTCCTCAAACTTTTTAAACACTTCGTCCACTTCTGGTGCATCAGTTAACATATCATCTGTAATACCTGTTAATTCAATAATCGTCGCCGATAATGGTTGATGGGGATTTGCGAAAGATTCAAAGCGATCAATAATTTCTCCACCTTTTACCTTTACAGCAGCTAACTCAATGACTGTATCATATACCGCAGATAACCCTGTCGTCTCAACGTCAAAGACAACATATGTTTCTTCTGCAAGTAGACGATGTGCTTCGTTATATGCTATCGGCACACCATCATTAACTAAATTTGCTTCTACACCATATAGAACTTTAACTCCAGCCTTTTTACCAGCAGAATATGCTTCTGGGAACGACTGTGCAACAGCATGGTCTGTAACTGCAATAGCCTCATGCCCCCATTTTCCGGCTTGGGCAACGAGCTTAGAAACAGAAGTAACAGCATCCATTTGACTCATTGGAGTATGAAGATGAAGTTCTACTCTTTTTTCTCCTTCTTTTGCTTTATCTTTACGAGAAGGTCCCGTTATTTCATTTATATCATTTGCGATCATAACTAAATCACGCACGAATGTATCATTTTGAACTGAACCACGCGCTTTTACCCAAGTTCCTTTTTTCAAGGATTGTAACATCGGGATATCTTCTTTATCACGTGAGAACATCTTAATCATAATAGAGTCCGTATAGTCAGTTATCTTTAAAGTTAATAATGTACGTCCACTACGAAGTTCTTTCGTCTCTACATGGAAAACATACCCTTGAACGGTTTTTCTTCTTTCTTCATCTTGAATTTCACGCAGCGGCGTAATCTCTTCATCTGGCTTAATAAGATAACCAAGCACAACTGGTCCTTCGTGAACAACATCACTTTCTTCAGCTTGCCTTTTAGCCATCTCTTCCATAGCCTGTATAACTCGTTGACGATCTTCTTCCTGTGTTTGCTCACGAAACTTTTGCATTTCTTCTGCATTTTGCTTTATATGTGTGTCTAACTGAAAACGCGGGAATCCAAAAGCTTCGTATTGATCACCTACTGGTTTCGCAACGTTTTTCTTTAAAGTAGTAGATTCCAGCTCATTATTCACATTTAATAGCAACTTCACGCCATTGACCTGCGGAAGTTGCTTCTTTAAGTACGCGAACATAGGTGAAAATGTAATTCGTTCTGTACAAAGCGGCCAATATGCCTTCACTTCTTCTTCTGTAAATTGTTTATTCTCTGCTTCTAATGCAAATGTTGTTCTTGCAATATGAGAAAATGATTGCTTAAGCTTTGTTTCTAGCAACTCATATAATTCTGTCGGCAAAATACGTGGCACTTGTAAGTCAAAATGCCAACTTTTATTCGCTTTATCAATAACTAGCTTTTCAATACCACCGCCATGTAAATATTGATTTATAAGGTCTTCTGGTATTTGCAACTGTTGGAGCAAAATTTGAAATCGCTCTTGTTGTTCATTTGTTAATGACATAAGCACTCTCCTTCCATTTGCTATTATAAATTGAAACGTACTACAAAGAAAGATTTCTTCCTTCTTCTTTTACAAAATACGTTTACAAAGAAAGAGAAGGTACCTCATTACGAGGTACCTCTTCTTATTTTAAAATATTAGCAATATATGTTTGAAGTTCTTCTACTTTCACTTCTTCAGACTCGCCTGTAGCACGTACTTTCACTTCTACAATACCTTCGTCTGCTTTTTTACCAACTGTAACACGAACTGGAAGGCCGAATAAATCTGCATCTGCAAATTTAACACCTGCACGTTCTGCACGATCATCTAGTAATACTTCGTATCCTTGCTCTTGTAATGAGTTATAGATATTTTCACCCATTTCACGTTGTGCATCAGATTTCATATTTACTGGAATTACATGCACATGGAACGGTGCAACAGATTTTGGCCAAACTAAACCATTCTCATCATTAAACTGCTCTGCGATTGCTGCCACTGTACGAGATACACCGATACCGTAACAACCCATAATAAGTGGTTTTGTTTTTCCGTTTTCATCTAGGAACGTTGCGTTCATTGCTTCACTATAACGAGTTCCTAATTTGAATACATGACCAACTTCAATTCCACGTGCGAAAAGAATTGTTCCATTTCCATCTGGAGATTGGTCTCCTTCTTGGATGAAGCGTAAATCTGTATATTGACTTACTTTAAAGTCACGTTCTGGATTTACATTTACATAATGGAACCCTTCTTCGTTCGCTCCTGAACATCCATTGACAATTGATGCTACAGCATGGTCAGCGATAATTTCGATATCCCCTGTAACACCAATCGGTCCTAAAGAACCCACTTCACAGTTTAATAACTCTTTTATTTCTTCATGTGAAGCAAGCTCAACGACTGAAGCTCCGTATACATTCTTCACTTTTACATCATTGACTTCATGATCGCCACGAACAAGTACTACTACTAATTTCGCATCTACTTTAAACACCATAGATTTAATGCATTTTTCCGCTGCGATATTTAAGAATGCAGATACTTCTTCAATAGCTTTTTGATCTGGAGTTGCCACTTTTTCAAGTGCTTTTTCGGCTTCATCGCTCTTCGTATACGTAGCAACAACAGGAGCCATTTCAATATTTGCCGCATAATCAGATGTATCAGAATACGCAATTGTATCTTCACCTACATCAGATAACACCATAAATTCGTGTGTATCTTTTCCACCCATTGCTCCAGAATCAGCGATAACTGCACGGAAATTCAAACCACAACGAGCAAAGATATTAGAATACGCTTTGTATAAACCGCTATATACTTCATCCAAACTTTCTTGTGTTGCATGGAAAGAATACGCATCTTTCATTAAAAATTCTCTTCCGCGTAATAAACCGAAACGTGGTCTTTGCTCATCACGGAATTTTGTTTGAATTTGATATAATGTTAATGGTAGTTTTTTGTATGATTTAATTTCATCACGTACAAGATCTGTAATTACTTCCTCATGAGTTGCCCCTAGCGCAAACTCGCGAGCATTACGATCTTTCATACGCATTAATTCTGATCCGTAAGAATACCAACGACCTGATTCTTGCCATAATTCAGAAGCTTGCATAGCTGGCATTAATAGTTCTACTGCCCCTGCGCGCTCCATTTCTTCACGAACAATACGTTCTACTTTGTGTAACACTTTTAAACCAAATGGTAGAAAACTATAAATACCAGAAGCATTTTGACGCATAAACCCTGCGCGAAGTAATAATTGATGACTCTTAATTTCAGCATCTGCTGGAACTTCACGTAATGTAGGACTGAATACCATACTTTGTTTCATTTATTCGCACCTCTTCATTTTACTCTTACACGCAATAAAATCCCTCACCTCGAGTTAGGTGAGGGATTTTATTCTATGAGCTCTATTTCATTATAAACTTCTTCTTATTTTACAAGAAAAACTTACGGATGTCATTCCATGTTACAACTAACATAAGCAACATTAATAATGCAAACCCAATAAAGTGAACCATTCCTTCTTTTTGACGATCAATTGGTTTTCCTCGTAATGCTTCAATTAAGAAGAAGAACAAACGTCCACCGTCTAAAGCTGGGACTGGTAATAAATTAAATAAACCAAGGTTAATACTTAAAACTGCCGCTAAACTTAGTACACGCGTAAATCCATAATCTACAACTTGATCTGTTAGATTATAAATTCCTACTGGACCTGACAACTCATTAATAGAAAATTGACCCGTTACTAATTTCACAAGAGAATCAAAAATTAGTTTCGTCCATTCGTATGTTTGTTCAAACCCTGATTTAATAGAACCCATCACTGTTTTCTCTACAGGAGAATAAACACCAATTCTACCAACTTCGTCTTTTCCTTCTTTATCAAGCGTTGGTGTTACTTTCACATTAAATTGCTCACTATCACGCTTTACATGTAACGTAATTTCTTTATTTGGGTTTTCACGTACAATCGTTACAACATCTTTCCATGTACTAGTGTTTTTCCCATTGATTGCTTGAATTGTATCGTTTTCTTTTAATCCAGCTTGTTCTGCAGCACTATTCTCCATTACTTTTCCGACCATTGGTTTGTCAACAGGAACTCCTTGTACAAATCCAAGAATCACAAAAATAACAAATGCTAGAATAAAGTTCATTGCAGGACCTGCAAAGATTGTTAGAGCACGTTGGCCCAATTTTTTAGAGCCAAATTGTCTATTGTACGGAGCGATTTGAATTTCTTCTCCCGCAGAAATGATACGAGCTTTTTCATTTACTCGGAATGTTTGCAGCTCTTCCTCGTACTCTTCATAACCCAAAATTGTAAGATTATGCTCTAAATCAGCTTGTTCGACTTCAATGACACGAACATTTGGATATTTTTCATGTCCGTCAAAAACTAATTTCACAACTTCGTCTTTTTCATTTAATACAAGTCCAACCTTTTTTCCAGGTTTTAACTCAACTGTGTCCGCATCCTCGCCAGCCATTCTTACATAGCCACCAAGGGGCAGTAATCGAATCGTATACACCGTTTCATTCTTTTCAAATGAGAATATTTTCGGACCAAAACCAATCGCAAACTCGCGGCACAAAATACCTGCTCTTTTTGCGAAATATAGATGCCCTAGCTCATGGAAAAATACGAGTGCACCGAAAATTAATATAAAGGCAATCGCTGTATTCAATTCCATAACCACCTTTGCTAAATTTGTTCCATCACAAACCGTCTTGTGGCTGCGTCAATTTCCTGAATTTCCTCTAAGCTCGGACGTGCAATGACAGTGTGATGGTGCATTGCTTTTTCAATGAGGTCTTCCACTGTTAAGAAACCAATTCTCTTTTGTAAAAAAGCTTCAACAGCTACTTCATTTGCCGCGTTCATTACAGCCGGCATACTTCCACCTGTCTTTCCAGCTTCATACGCAAAACGTAGACAACGGAAACGCTCTTGATTCATTTTCTCAAAATGCAATGTTCCCATTTCCCATAAATTTAACTGTTTCGTGTCTGAAAGAGGCAATCTATCAGGATATGTAAGCGCGTATTGAATCGGTACTCGCATATCAGGTGAGCCAAGCTGTGCCATTACACTACGATCTTCAAATTCAACCATAGAATGAATAATACTTTCTTTATGTAGAACAACATCGATTTGCTCATAAGGGATACCAAAAAGCCAGTGTGCTTCAATTACTTCTAGCCCCTTATTCATCATTGTAGCAGAATCAATTGTAATTTTCGAACCCATTGACCAGTTTGGATGACGAAGTGCATCTTCTACGGTCACTTGATGCAATTCATCTCTCGTTTTATCACGAAAACTTCCGCCTGAAGCAGTTATAATTAAGCGAGAGATTCTTTTTTCATTTTCACCATTCAAGCATTGAAAAATAGCTGAATGTTCACTGTCTACTGGAAGTAACGATACATTATGTTTTCGTGCTGCTTCCATTACAAGATGCCCTGCAGTTACTAACGTTTCTTTATTTGCAATTCCAATTGTTTTTTTCGCCTCAATTGCGCGGAGTGTCGGTAACAACCCTACGCTACCTACAACAGCATTCACTACAATTTCTGTATCTGGGTGCAGCGCTACTTCTAATAAGCCTTCGCTACCATATACTACTTTTGTATTACCAGAAACAGCTTGTAATTTTAAAACATCTTCCTCTCTTTGCACAGAGACAATTTGCGGGGAAAATTCTTGAATTACCTTTACTGCATAATCAACATTTTTCCCTACAGAAAAAGCAACGAGACGGAATTGGTCTGGGTGCGAGCGTAACACATCTAATGTTTGTGTACCGATTGATCCGCTTGCACCTAGTAAACTAATGTTTTTCATGACTCCAACCCCTCGTTCATTTATTAATTGTATTGTAATAAGAAGTATAGAATTGGTAACACAAATAACCAACTATCTGTTCGATCTAAAATACCACCATGTCCAGGTAAAATTGTACCTGAATCCTTTACACCATAATGGCGTTTAAATGCAGATTGCACTAAATCACCAATTTGTCCAAAAATAGAAATGATAATCGTCAGAACGATTAAAACTCCTACATTCGCTTCAACTGGGAAGAACATATTGTAAACAAGTGCAACAACAATTCCACAAACAATACCGCCTAATGAACCTTCAATCGTTTTATTCGGACTAATTTCTGGCCATAATTTTCTTTTTCCAAATGCTTTCCCTATGAAATATGCACCTGAATCAGTTGCCCATATGACAAATAGTGCACAGAACACATATTTGATTCCTAATATTCTCGTTTCATTTAAATATAAGAATCCCATTCCAACATATGTCGTTGCCATAAGTAAAAATGAAGCATTGTCAAAAGTAAATGTATTCTTAGAAAGGACTGTATATGATAAAAGTAATAAAACAATCACAAATGTGATTTCTAATTTACCTAACCCAATCCACGTAAACAGTTCTGATGCACTACTCGGAATTAAAATAATCCACAATAATACTGCAGCTAAAACTGTTGGTACCGAAATAAGCGTAAGCTTGTTCATACGAATTAATTCATATAAACCTATAGAAGCAAGTGCATACACTAAAACTGTAAAAGGCACGCCACCGTAAATTACGATGGGAATGAATAGCGCGGCAGCAATCACTCCAGTAATAATTCTCTGTTTCACTACCAAACCCTCTCTTTCTACACGCCTCCGAATCTGCGCCCTCTATGTTGAAAGTCTGTAATCGCATTTAGCAAATGTTCCTCGGTAAAATCTGGCCAATACACATCTGTAAACCAAAATTCCGAATAAGCAATTTGCCATAACATGAAATTACTAATACGTAGCTCTCCGCTTGTACGGATTAACAACTCTGGATCAGGTAAAGAACTCGTCATTAAGTAAGAAGAAATCTTTTCTTCACTTATTTCTTCCGAACGAATTTTTCCTTCCTCACTATCTTTCATCATATGTTGCACAGCAGAAACGATTTCATCTCGACTTCCATAGTTTAACGCGAAATTAAGAATTAATCCCGTATTCTCTTTCGTATCTTCCATGGCTTTTTCCATCGCTCTGCGCGTATGCGTAGGAAGACGATCTTTTTGCCCTATTACTCGGACTTGTACGTTTTCTTCAATCAACTCTGGTAAAAATGCACCTAAAAATTCTTCTGGAAGCTTCATCAAATAATCAACTTCTTTTTTCGGTCTTTTCCAGTTCTCAGTCGAAAAAGCATAAAGAGTTAATACTTTCACATCAAGCTTACTTGCAAATTTTGTGATTTTCTTCACAACTTGCATACCTTCATGATGACCAGCAATGCGAGGCATGGCTCTTCTCTTTGCCCATCTTCCATTACCATCCATAATAATAGCAATATGTTCTGGGATATATCCTTTTTTCACTTTTTCAATGAGATGATCAAACGATGTGACCTTTTTACTTTTAAAAAAAGGAAACTTTTTAAACATCATTCATACCCTCCAACAAGCAGACGTATGCCTAAAAGTGTAAAAAGACCCCCTTAAGAAGAGGGTCATATTTGCGAAATTATCGCTATTACACTTCCATAATTTCTTTTTCTTTGTTTTTTGCGATTTCGTCAACTTTTGCAATATATTTATCTGTTTCTTTTTGGATATCTTCAGTATATCCTCTTAAATCATCTTCTGTAATGTCGCCAGCTTTTTCAAGCTTCTTAAGGTCATCATTACTGTCACGACGTACGTTACGAACAGCAACTTTTGCTTCCTCAGCATATTTCTTCACAACTTTTACAAGATCGCGACGACGCTCTTCTGTTAATGCAGGGAATGCAATACGAATTACAGTTCCATCATTAGAAGGGTTTAAGCCTAAATCTGCTTTTAAAATTGCTTTTTCAATATCACCGATAGAAGTTTTATCATAAGGTTGAATTACAAGCAAACGTGCTTCTGGAACTGTAATGTTCGCTAATTGCACAACTGGTGTTGGTGCACCATAGTAATCAACTTGTACCTTATCTAATACAGACGAGCTTGCACGACCAGCGCGAACTGTTGCTAATTCACGAGAATAAGCAGCAACTGCTTTTTCCATTTTTTCATTTGAAGACTTCAATACTTGTTGTCCCATAATTTATTTCCCCCTTACAACTGTTCCAATATTTTCGCCTAAAACGGCACGTTTAATGTTACCTTTTTCCATAACCGAGAATACAATTAATGAAATATCATTATCCATACATAAAGAAGAAGCTGTAGAATCCATTACACCTAAACCTGCTTTTAATACATCTAAGTAAGTAAGTGTTTCGTATTTCGTAGCTGTTGGGTCAATAGATGGATCTGCACTATATACGCCATCCACATTATTTTTCGCCATTAAAATAACGTCCGCTTCGATTTCAGCTGCACGTAATGCTGCTGTTGTATCTGTAGAGAAGTATGGGTTACCTGTACCTGCAGCAAAGATAACAACACGTTTTTTCTCTAAGTGACGAATTGCTTTACGACGAATGTAAGGCTCTGCCACTTGACGCATCTCAATTGAAGTTTGTACGCGAGTTTGAATTCCAATATTCTCTAAGCTATCTTGAAGAGCTAATGAATTCATAACTGTTGCTAACATGCCCATGTAATCTGCTCCTGCACGATCCATGCCCATTTCACTTCCAATTTTCCCACGCCAAATGTTACCGCCACCAACAACAACAGCAACCTCTACATCAAGTTCTGCAATTTCTTTCACTTGTTCCGCAACTGACTTAATAACAGCTGGGTTAATTCCAAATCCTTGCTCGCCAGCTAAAGCTTCTCCGCTCAGCTTTAAAACGACACGATTATATTTCGGTTTACTCATAATGAACCTCCAATTGCTTACATCTTTATTTTAAAAAAGGGAACACAATGTGTTCCCTAATCTGTATTAGTTGTTACCTTTTACTTGGTTCATTACTTCTTCAGCAAAGTTGTCTTCGCGTTTTTCGATACCTTCACCAACAGCGTAGCGAACGAATCCTTTTAATGTTCCGCCTTTAGACTCAACGAATTGACGAACTTTCATGTCAGGATTCTTAACGAATGTTTGGTCAAGTAAGCAAATCTCTTCAAAGAATTTGCCAAGACGGCCTTCTACCATTTTCGCAACGATTTTTTCAGGCTTGCCTTCGTTTAAAGCTTGTTGTGTTAATACTTGACGCTCATGCTCAACTTCTTCAGCTGTTACAGCATCGCGGTCGATGTATTTAGGGTTAACTGCTGCGATGTGCATTGCTACATCTTTAGCAGCTGCTTCGTCAGTAGAACCTTCAAGAACTGTTAATACACCAATACGTCCACCCATGTGTAGGTAAGCGCCGAATGCATCAGCATCAGTTTTTGATACGATTTCGAAACGACGAAGTGTAAGTTTTTCACCAATTTTAGCGATTGCTTCGTTGATGTGCTCTTCTACTGTTTTGCCGCCTTCGATTGTTTGAGCCATAGCTTCTTCAACGTTAGCAGGTTTGTTAGCTAATAAGTGAGCAGCTAATTCTTTAATTAACGCTTGGAAACCTTCGTTTTTCGCAACGAAATCAGTCTCAGAGTTTAATTCTAAGATTAAACCTTCGTTACCGTTTGTTTCGATGAAAGTTAAACCTTCAGCAGCGATGCGGTCTGCTTTTTTAGCAGCTTTCGCAATACCTTTTTCACGTAAGAAGTCAATTGCTTTCTCCATGTCGCCGTTAGTTTCTGTTAAAGCTTTTTTGCAGTCCATCATACCTGCGCCAGTTTTTTCGCGAAGTTCTTTTACCATTTGTGCAGTGATTGCCATATTTTTCATCCTCCTAAAATATGTATTTATACCTTTTATAAAGGTGTTTATACCTTAAAAAAGGTGATAAAAGGCCGAACCCCTTATCACCTTTCCAAATTTGTTACGCAGTAACAGTTTCTTCACCTTGTTTTGTTTCAAGGATCGCGTCTGCCATTTTAGATGTAAGAAGTTTTACAGCACGAATTGCATCATCGTTTGCTGGAATAACGTGATCGATTTCGTCCGGATCACAGTTTGTATCAACGATACCGATGATTGGAATGTGTAATTTGCGTGCTTCAGCAACTGCAATACGCTCTTTACGAGGGTCTACTATGAATAATGCACTTGGAAGACCTTTCATATCTTTAATACCGCCTAAGAATTTCTCAAGACGCTCTAACTCTTTTTTAAGTTGAACAACTTCTTTCTTAGGAAGTACTTCGAAAGTACCATCTTCTTGCATTCTTTCGATATCTTTAAGACGCTTGATACGCTTTTGGATTGTTTGGAAGTTTGTTAAAGTTCCACCTAACCAACGTTGGTTAACGAAGTACATACCAGCACGAGTTGCTTCTTCTTTAATAGCTTCTTGTGCTTGTTTTTTAGTACCTACGAATAAAATGTCTCCACCTTCAGCAGCGATGTCACGCATCGTTCTGTAAGCTTCCTCAACTTTTTTCACAGTTTTTTGTAAGTCGATGATGTAGATACCGTTACGCTCTGTGAAGATGTAACGCTTCATTTTTGGGTTCCAACGACGAGTTTGATGTCCGAAATGAACACCAGCTTCAAGCAATTGTTTCATAGAAATTACTGACATAATTTAGTTCCTCCTAAATGGTTTTTTTGATATCCTCCGTTTACTTCATCTCTAAGCGAAACTACGAACGTAGCACCAACACTTAAATCAGTAAACGTGTGTACTTTGTACTGACACCACTGCTTACTATATCATACTGAAATATTACAATCAAGTCGAAAATGCGAACAATGTAAAACTTTCTTTTTTTCACGCTCAAATCCTAGTATTACCAACCTTCAATTCCTTTAAGCAAGGAATTGAAGGTTAATTAATAGTTTTCTAATGAATGTTGTCATGACGCCTTACGTAAGCAAAATCATTCACTTAAAAAAACAAAAAACTCTCCTCAAGCGAGGAGAGTTTTTTTTATAAATTAGTTTGTTTTTAATTTAGCAAGTTCCTGTAGAAACTTGTCGTTTAGCACTTTAATGTATGTTCCTTTCATACCTAAAGAGCGAGACTCAATAACACCAGCACTTTCTAATTTACGTAGTGCATTTACGATTACCGAACGAGTAATTCCTACGCGATCAGCAATTTTACTTGCAACAAGTAAACCTTCTGTTCCATTTAATTCTTCGAAGATATGCTCGATTGCTTCTAACTCACTGTAAGATAATGAGCTAATCGCCATTTGAACAACAGCTTTACTACGTGCTTCCTCTTCGATTTCTTCTGCTTTTTCACGTAAGATTTCCATACCTACAACAGTTGAGCTGTATTCAGCAAGAATTAAATCATCGTCTAAGAACTCTTGACCAAGACGAGCTAATACTAGTGTACCTAGACGCTCACCGCCACCAACGATTGGTACGATTGTAGTTAAACCTTGACCGAATAATTCTCTATTTTCTACTGGGAATGCTGTGTAGTCACTATCCACACCTAAATTTGAAGATGTTTCTGTAACATTGAATAAACTTTGCGTATACTCTTCTGGGAATTGACGCTCTGCAAGCATGTGCTTCATACGTTCGTTTTCGATTTGTTGGTGAATCGCATATCCTAATAATTTACCGCGACGACTTACAACGAACACGTTCGCTTCAATTACTTCACACATTGTGTCAGACATCTCTCTAAAGTTTACAGGCTTTCCTGCTGCGCTCTGTAATAACGCATTTAATTTTCTCGTTTTTGCTAATAATTCCATTTCAAAATTTCCTCCTACATGTTACTTACATATTTTTTCATCACTTGGAAACTAGGGCGAGTCACCTGATGACACTATTACAAAATAAACTGGCTCACATCTTTATTTTTAGCTATTGTCGCTAATTTTTCCTCAACATATTGAGGTGTTATCGTTATTTTCTCTAACGTAATTTCAGATGCCTCAAACGATAAATCTTCAAGGAGCTTCTCCATAACAGTATGAAGTCTTCTCGCTCCAATATTATCTGTATCCTGATTAACTTGATAAGCAATCTCAGCAATCTTACGAATAGCTTCGTCTGAAAATTCAATTTCTATACCTTCAGTCGCTAATAACGCCGTGTACTGTTTAATTAGCGCATTGTCAGGCTCGATTAATATTTTAACAAAATCATCCGCCGATAATTTTGTTAATTCTACTCGAATCGGAAATCTCCCTTGCAATTCCGGAATTAAATCCGACGGTTTAGACATATGGAACGCTCCAGCTGCAACAAATAAAATATAATCGGTTTTTACTGATCCGTATTTCGTTGCTACATTCGATCCTTCTACAATCGGTAAAATGTCACGTTGCACACCTTCACGCGATACATCTACGCTATTCGACTGCTTACCAGCAATTTTGTCAATTTCATCGATAAAAATAATCCCGAGCTGTTCAGCACGATAAACAGCCTCTTGTGTAACTTCATCCATATCAATTAAGCGCTGTGCCTCTTCATTTGTCAAGAGTTTTCTTGCTTCTTTTACAGAAAGTTTACGTTTTTTCGTTTTTTTCGGCATGATACTTCCTAGTGCATCTTGGAAATTCATTCCCATTTGTTCCATGCCAGTTCCTTGCAACATATCAAACATAGAAGACTGTTGTTCCGTCACTTCGATTGATATCACTTCATCTTCAAGAAGGCCTGCCGCAAGCTTTCTTTCCACATCTTGACGTTTCTTTTCGATTTCATCATCTTCCTGTGCATCAGATGTTTGGTTTGAATTTTGATTACCACCAAAAAGCATTTCTAATGGATTTTTAAATCCAGATTGCTTCTCCGGACTCGGCACTAAAATTTCAACAAGACGTTGATTCGCTTGCTCTTCTGCTTTATCTTGAACTTTAACTACCATTTCCTCTTTCACAATGCGAACAGACGTTTCAACAAGGTCACGGACCATCGACTCTACATCTCGACCCACATATCCAACTTCTGTAAATTTCGTCGCTTCAACCTTAATAAAAGGTGCTCCAACGAGTTTCGCCATTCGCCGTGCTACCTCTGTTTTACCAACACCTGTCGGTCCAATCATTAAAATGTTTTTAGGTGCAATTTCATCACGTAAATTTTCAACTAATTTACTGCGACGGTATCGATTTCGTAGAGCTACAGCAACCGCTTTCTTTGCATCTTTTTGACCGATGATGTATTGATCTAATTTTTCCACAATTTGACGCGGAGTAAAATGTAAATGCATATAAAATGCCTCCCTTACGATTCTACAATTCTTCAACAATTATGTTGTGGTTCGTATAAACACAAATATCGCCTGCAATTTCTAAACTGGCCTTCGCAATTTGTTTCGCTGTTAAATGTTCACTTGCATGTTGCTTTAAAGCACGACCAGCAGCAAGTGCATAATGTCCGCCTGAACCAATTGCTAAAATACCATCATCTGGTTCAATCACTTCTCCTGTACCTGAAACAAGGAGCATCGTTGTTTTA
The DNA here is from genome assembly GCF_979253805.1 of Bacillus sp. AC266. Taxonomy (NCBI): domain Bacteria; kingdom Bacillati; phylum Bacillota; class Bacilli; order Caryophanales; family Bacillaceae; genus Bacillus; species Bacillus sp. AC266. The sequence goes on along the minus strand of NZ_CEEDEC010000002.1, from coordinate 973,922 downwards.
TCCATGACAATGAGCATTGCTTCTAGCTGACGTAGCATTTTATCACCACGCCATTGTTTCGCCATCTCAACTGCAGCGCGCTGCAAGTTGCCATTATACTCTTCTAATTTTCCTTCAAACATTTCAAAAAGAGTAAATGCATCAGCAACTGATCCTGCAAAACCAGCTAAAACTTTCCCTTGGAAAAGTTTGCGAACTTTGCGAGCTGTATGTTTCATTACAACAGCATTTCCCATCGTTACCTGACCATCTCCAGCCATTGCACATTCTCCATTATGATGAACTGCAAATATCGTTGTAGCGTGGAAATTTCCCATAGAAAAAACTCCTTTATATGTTTTTATAGCCTTAAAAGCAATTTATGCCCGCGGGTGATGCTTCATGTACACAGAACGCAATCTTTCTTTAGAGACATGCGTATAAATTTGTGTGGTTGACAAATTCTCATGACCTAATAACTCCTGCACAGTACGTAAATCCGCTCCTTCATCCAACATATGTGTAGCAAATGTATGCCTTAACATATGGGGACTTATCCGCATTGTAAGTGAAGCTTTCTTAATGAGTTCGTTCAAAACATAACGTACACCCTGATCTGTTAACGGCTTACCTTTCGCATTTAAAAATACCATATGAGATTGTTCTTCAGACTTTTGAGCTAACTGTTTTCTCCCGTTCTCTATATAAGTAATTAAAGCATCTTGTGCATAGCTTCCGAACGGAATATATCTTTGTTTTTTCCCTTTTCCCATCACTAAAATTGTTCCCACTGCAAAGTCAATGTCGGTAAGTTGCAAATTAACGCATTCGCTTACACGAATCCCAGTTGCATACATCAACTCTAATAAAGCTTGATTCCTTTGACCTAATGGTGCCCCTGTATCAGAAACTTCAAACAATCCCTCTAACTCTTCAGCATATAAAAACTTTGGGATTGACAATTCTTTCTTGGGAAGTGACGCAAGTGCAAACGGATTATCTTTTTGATAACCTTCACGCATCAAAAAACGATATAAACTTCGTAAGCTTGATACTTTCCTTGCGACAGATTTACGGGCTAACTTCTGATCGTGCAACGTCGTCAAGTATAAACGAACATCCGCGTATGTAACATCTAAAAAAGAGGATATGCCTTCTCGCTCCATAAATTGCACAAAATGTTCTAAATCATTTTGATAACTTGCAATTGTATATTTTGAATAATTTCTTTCAATTTGTAAATATCCAACGAATAATTGTAACAATTTCTTCACATTCACATCCATATAATTCACCTCAATAAAGGCTACTAAATCGTATCACAACTTAGTAGCCTTTGCAAGAAATTTAATTAAATATTTACAAAATTTTGAATTATTTCCAAAGCGCGTGTAGCATATGCTTCATTTCGCTCTTGTTTCTTTTTAATTTTCTTCTCTAACGGTGTAAATAAACCGAAGTTTGCATTCATTGGCTGGAAGTTTTTCGCATTTGTCGCAGTAATATAATTTGCCATACTTCCCATTGCAGTTACAGGTGGTAATACAACTGGCTCTTCACCTTTTACAAGTCGAGCAGCGTTAATACCCGCTAATAATCCTGATGCTGCTGATTCAACATAACCCTCTACACCAGTCATTTGACCAGCGAAGAATAAATCATCACGTTGTTTATATTGATATGTTGGACGAAGTAAATTAGGCGAATTAATAAACGTATTACGATGCATTACACCATAACGTACAATCTCTGCGTTTTCTAGTCCTGGAATTAGCTGTAACACTTCTTTTTGTGGCCCCCACTTTAAATGTGTTTGGAAGCCTACAATATTATATAATGTTCCTGCTGCATCATCTTGACGTAATTGAACAACCGCATACGGTGTTTTCCCTGTTTTCGGATCTTCTAACCCAACAGGCTTCATCGGTCCAAATACTAACGTCTGTCTTCCTCTACTTGCCATAACTTCTACTGGCATACAACCTTCAAAGAAAATTTCTTTTTCAAATTCTTTTAAAGGCACTGTCTCAGCAGCAATTAAAGCCTCATAAAAACGATCAAACTCTTCTTCTGTCATTGGACAGTTTAAATATGCCGCTTCACCTTTATCATAACGGGATTTTAAATATACTTTATTCATGTCAATGCTGTCTTTCTCAACGATTGGCGCTGCAGCATCATAGAAATAAAAATAATCTTCACCTGTTAGTTTTTTTAATTGTGCAGAAAGATCCGGAGACGTAAGTGGACCTGTCGCGATAACAGTTGGTCCCTCTGGAATTTCAGTGATTTCCTCATTCATTACAGTTACGTTCGGATGATTTTTCACATATTCAGTCACTTTCGCCGCGAATTCATGACGGTCTACAGCTAAAGCACCTCCTGCTGGTACAGAGCACTCATCAGCTGCACGAATAATGACAGAATCCATTAGACGCATTTCTTCTTTAATAACACCAACAGCATTTGTCAATGTGTTTGCGCGAAGTGAGTTACTACATACTAATTCAGCAAATTTATCTGTATGATGAGCTGGTGTTTGCCTTACTGGTCTCATTTCATATAATTTTACTTGGACACCACGCTTTGCAATTTGGTAAGCTGCTTCGCTTCCTGCAAGACCTGCGCCAATGACGTTTACTACTTGTGTTGTCATATATATCACCTTTCCTTTTCTTCCCGAAAAAAATGTGAGCAGTTACGCTCACATTTGTTGTTCTTCTTCATAATCACACGAAATACATTGTACTTGCACGCCTTTTTTTAACTTTTTCTCTACGAGCATACCTTCACACTTCGGACATTTACGACCAATCGGCTTATCCCAAGATACAAAGTCACATTCTGGATACGTACCGCATCCGTAGAAAAGGCGTTTCTTTTTATTACTACGGCGTTCAATAATTTGCCCTTTATCACACTTCGGACAAGTAACACCGATTTCTTTTACAATCGGTTTTGTATTACGACATTCCGGGAAATTTGAACAAGCCATAAACTTCCCATATTTACCCATTTTAAAGACCATCGGGTGACTACATAATTCACAGTCTTCCCCAGCTGGTTCATCTTTAATTTCCACTTCACGCATTTCTTTTTCCGCTTTTTCTAAGCGCGGTTCAAATCCTACGTAGAAATCATCAACAATTTTCACCCAATTTGCATTTCCTTCTTCTACTTCATCAAGGCTTTGCTCCATATTGGCAGTAAATTCAATGTTAATAATTTCTGGGAAAAACTCTAAAATAAGTTCGATTACTATTCCACCAAGCTCAGTCGGAACGAAGCGTTTATTATCTAAAGCAACGTATCCTCGTTTTTGGATTGTTTCAAGTGTCGGTACATAAGTAGACGGTCTCCCAATTCCAAGCTCTTCAAGTGTTCTTACTAGACGAGCCTCTGTGTAACGCGGCGGAGGCTGTGTGTAATGTTGCTTTGGTTCTATATCTTTTGAAAATACAGTTTCACCTACTTCTAACGGTGGCAACATCTTATCCTTTTCTTCCGCACCATCATCTTTCGACTCTACGTACACTTTCATAAATCCTGGGAACTTTACAACTGATCCACTTGCACGGAACTGAACATTGTTATTAATGAGTTTCGCTGTAACAGTATCCATTATAGCAGATGCCATTTGACTTGCAACAAATCGCTCCCAAATCAGTTTATACAAACGGAGTTGATCACGACTTAAGAAACTTTTTAGTTCCTCTGGCTTTCTCATTACCGAAGTAGGACGAATCGCCTCATGCGCATCTTGTGCTTTCGACTTTTTCGTTTCTTTCCTCTTCTCTGTTCCTATGTATTCCGCACCAAACGCCTCAGTAATGTAATCACGAGCCTCTGTTTGAGCTGTTTCTGAGATACGTGTTGAATCAGTTCTCATATACGTAATAAGACCTACAGTCCCTTGTTTTCCAAGATCTATCCCTTCATACAGCTGCTGTGCAAGCATCATTGTTTTCTTTGCTCGCATATTTAACTTACGCGCTGCCTCTTGTTGCAAGGAAGATGTTGTAAACGGTAATGCAGGGTTACGCTTTCGCTCTTTTCGCGTTACATTTTCAACCGAAAACGCATTGTCTTTCATCTTTTCGATTATTTCGTTCACTTGTGCTTCGTTCGTTAATTGAACTTTTTCACCATCTACACCGTAAAAGCTTGCTTCAAATGTGTCTTTCCCTTTCACAAATTCTGTTTTAATTGTCCAGAATTCTTCAGGTTCAAAACTTTGAATTTCTTTTTCACGTTCGATGATTAAACGAACTGCTACAGATTGTACGCGTCCTGCACTTAATCCTTTTTTTACTTTCTTCCATAATAAAGGACTAATATTGTAACCAACAAGACGATCGAGTATACGCCTTGCCTGTTGTGCATCTACTAAATCCATATTAATTGCACGAGGATATTTAAATGATTCTTTTATTGCATCTTTTGTAATCTCATTAAATACAACTCGGCAATCTGATTCAACGTCCACATTTAACGTATTTGCTAAATGCCAAGCAATTGCTTCTCCTTCACGATCCGGATCGGCCGCGAGATAGACTTTCTTTGCTTTTTTTGCCGCTGATTTTAAATCTTTTAAAACGGGACCCTTACCACGAATGGTAATATACTTCGGGGTGAAGTTATTCTTTACTTCTATCCCCATTTGGCTTTTAGGTAAATCGCGGACATGTCCCATGGACGCGACGACTTTGTATTTTTTCCCTAAATATTTTTCAATGGTCTTCGCCTTAGAAGGCGACTCCACGATTACGAGGTAATCTGACATGCTAGTGCCTCCTTAAGAGGTGGATTCAAGTCTTCATCAATCTTATTGATTTCTCTTGTTTTTGTCAATCAAGAATGAATATACCATACAGCGACAATCTACCATTTGTCAATAATTGTTTAATAAAAACATAAAAATATATGGTTAATTTAAAATTTCTTCAAGGATATCCTCCGCATTTCTTACTAGCTTTGCGCCTTGTTGAATTAGATGATTCGTTCCCGCTGCACTCTCTATAAATATAGGTCCAGGAAGCGCAAACACCTCTCTATTTTGTTCTAGCGCAAGGTCTGCAGTAATAAGGGATCCACTTCTCGTTTTTGCTTCTACAACTAAAACACCTTTACTTATACCGCTAATAATTCGATTTCTTTTTGGGAAATACCATTTTTTCGGCACATAATGGGGCGGATACTCTGTCAATAACAATATATAATCTTTCCACGTGTCATATAAACCTCTATTCTCCTTTGGATACATATAAGATAATCCATGTCCTAATATTGCAATGGTCGGGCAATGCTGCCTTACTGTAACTTCATGAGCAATTGTATCTATCCCTCTTGCAAACCCACTAACAATAAGCCATTCTTTTTCAAGTAAAGGTTGTAAAATAAACTTCATACTCTCCTTTCCATATAAAGACGGTTCTCTCGTTCCAACAATCGCTAATTTATTTACTTTATTTAGAAAATCTCTTTCTCCTTTTCCGTATAAAACAAAAGGGGGATCTTGTATTTCTCGCAGTAATTGTGGATAGTCCTTATCCCATATTGTTATATAAAATATTCTCTTTTTTTCTAACTGGGATACATATTGTTGGAGATTTGAAATTTGAAGAAAATTTACTAGTTCTAAAGATTTTTTCGAGGATATTCCAGCGTAATATTCAAATTGTTTCGGACTAAAAGTGTATATTCCCTTCAGTTCTGGATCAACATATAGTAGTCTCTCCATCGCCTTCCAATGATCCGCCAACATGTAATGAAGGTGCAATAAACGTTCTCTTTTCATCTCAATTCTCCTTACCCATAATTTTTATTATGTAAACAAAAAATGTGTAAAAAGACACCCTCTAATAAGAAGGTGTCTTTCAAAAAGATTAGTAGTTTTTACAAGTCTCAAATAATCCCTTTTCTTTTAAAACAGAGATTAATGTTTCACCCATAACAGCTGGTGTTTCCGCTACTTTAATACCACAAGCTTCCATTGTTTTAATCTTTTCAGCAGCAGTTCCTTTGCCGCCAGAAATGATCGCCCCAGCATGACCCATACGTTTGCCTTCAGGCGCTGTTTGACCACCAATGAAGCCTACAACTGGTTTTGTCATATTAGCTTGTACCCATTCTGCTGCTTCTTCTTCTGCCGTACCGCCGATTTCACCAATCATAATTACAGCATGCGTTTCTTCATCTTCATTAAATGCTTTTAACGCATCAATAAAGTCCGTACCGTTAACAGGGTCTCCCCCGATACCTACAGCAGTAGATTGACCAATACCTTCTTGCGTTAACTGATGTACAGCTTCATACGTTAATGTACCAGAGCGAGATACGATACCAACATGACCTTTTTTGTGAATATACCCTGGCATAATACCAATTTTACATTCGTCAGGTGTAATGACACCAGGGCAGTTTGGTCCAAGTAAACGTGTATGTTTACCCGCCATATATCTCTTTACATTTACCATATCTAATACAGGGATTCCTTCAGTAATACATACTACTAAATCAACCTTTGCATCAACAGCTTCCATAATTGCATCAGCCGCAAAAGCGGGTGGAACGTATACAACTGAAGCGTTTGCGCCTGTTGCTTTCACAGCATCTTCTACTGTATCAAATACTGGTACGCCTTCAATATCAGTGCCACCTTTACCTGGTGTTACACCACCTACAATTTTCGTACCGTATTCAATCATTTGCTTTGTATGGAATAACCCTTGAGAACCTGTAATACCTTGAACAATAACTTTTGTATCTTTATTAACTAATACGCTCATTTTTCTCCCCCGCTTTCTATTAGCCCACTAGTGAAACAATTTTTTGTGCACCGTCTGCCATAGATTCTGCTGCAACAATATTTAAACCAGACTCATTTAAAATTTTCTTTCCTAGCTCTACGTTTGTACCTTCAAGACGTACAACTAAAGGCAACTCAAGACCTACCTGCTTCGTCGCTTCAATAACACCTTCTGCGATAACATCACACTTCATAATGCCACCAAAAATGTTAACGAAGATACCCTTTACATTTTTGTCAGAAAGGATAATTTTGAATGCTTCTGTAACTTTTTCAGCTGTTGCGCCGCCACCAACATCTAAGAAGTTAGCCGGGTCACCATGGTAATGTTTAATGATATCCATTGTAGCCATTGCTAAACCTGCACCATTAACCATACAACCGATATTTCCATCTAAAGGAATGTAGTTTAAATCATATTTAGAAGCTTCAATTTCTTTTGAATCTTCTTCTTCAAGATCACGAAGTTCTAAAATGTCTTTATTGCGATATAACGCATTAGAATCAAAGTTTAATTTTGCATCTAACGCCATAACTTTACCGTCACCTGTTGTAACAAGTGGATTAATCTCAGCGATAGAGCAATCTTTTTCGATAAACGCACTGTATAAGCCCATCATAAACTTCACAGCTTGTCCTACAAGTTCTTTTGGAATATTGATGTTAAACGCGATTCTACGCGCTTGGAAACCTTGTAAACCTACTGCTGGATCAATATATTCTTTAAAGATCTTTTCAGGCGTTTTTTCTGCTACTTCTTCAATTTCTGTTCCACCTTCTTCAGATGCCATTAAAACAACTTGAGAAGTTGCACGATCTAATACAAGACCTACATAATATTCTTTTTTAATATCGCAACCTTCTTCGATAAGTAAGCGTTTTACTTCCTTACCTTCAGGACCTGTTTGATGCGTCACAAGTGTAGTTCCTAAAATGCTTTCTGCATATGTACGAACTTCTTCTAAATTTTTCGCAACTTTTACACCGCCAGCTTTGCCGCGTCCACCAGCGTGAATTTGCGCTTTAACTACACATACTTCCGTTCCTAATTCTTTCGCTGCTTCTACAGCTTCTTCTACTGTAAATGCAACCTTCCCGTTCGGAACGCTAACCCCATAGCTTCTAAGGACTGCCTTACCTTGGTACTCATGGATATTCATGGTCCCATCCTCCCCTGTTTTCCTGTTTTACTCGAAAAGTTTTTTAATGTTTAAAAAACATTACATTGCCATTGTATAAGATGATTGGCACGCTGTCTACAATAAAGTGTCAGAAAACTGAAATCGCTTTATTCTTTTTCGAAAATAATAATGTTTATATACCAAAATAAAAAATAAGCTGTGAATATACAGCTTATTTTTGAATCATATCTTTAATTGGCGCGAATGATTTTCGATGTTCTTCTAATACTCCATGTACTTCAATCGCTTCTAAATGCTGTTTCGTCCCATATCCCATATGTTGTTCGAATCCATATGCAGGATACTTTCCTCCTAACTCTTTCATCATGCGATCTCTCGTCACTTTCGCAATAATAGATGCAGCTGAAATAGAGACACTTTTCGCATCACCTTTAATGATTGATGTTTGCGGAATTGATGTAGGAAGCTTCATCGCATCGATTAATAAATATTCTGGTGTACATGATAAATTAGCAACGGCATCTAACATCGCTTGCTTCGTCGCTTGATAAATATTTATTTCATCAATAACTTGTGGTGATATAATTCCAACTCCAATCGCAATTGCATGCTCTTTAATTTCATCATAAAAACGCTCACGTTTCGCTTCACTTAATTTTTTCGAGTCATTTAATCCTGGAATATAAAAATCTTCCGGAAGGACGACTGCCGCCGTCACAACCGGTCCTGCTAACGGCCCACGACCCACTTCATCAATACCAGCAATGTATGTGAGCCCTTTTTCACGTAACTCATTTTCGTACTTTGACATTTCTAGAAATTTTTCTCTTTCTTTTTGCGCTAACTCTTTTTGTTTATACCACTTCAAAATTAGTTTTTGAACACCTTTTCGCTCATCTTTCACTAACATTTGAAAACGCTCGTCTTCTTCATTCATAATTTCTTGCAGCAAACATTCCGCTTCATGAATAGTCATTTTTTGCATCTATTTACACTCCTTTTAAACGTAACCAAAAAGAAAAGACGTACAAACGCACGTCTTATACTTCTTCTACTTTTTCCGCATCTTCTACCTGCTCTGCAAACTCTTCTGGTGTTTCAAATGTCATTTTTCCTAATCTTCCACCACGAAGCTCACGAAGTATAAGCTCAGATGTTTTATCATAATCAATCATTCCGCCGCCCATTAAGCAACCTCTATTTTTTCCAATTGCATCAAATAACTCCACAATTTCTTCTGGAATGTCATTTAAATTATATCGCTCTTTTAAACGTTCCGGATAATGTTTTTCCATAAAACGTAACGCATAAATAGCTACATCCTGTAGATTTAATATAGAATCTTTAATTGCACCAGTCGTCGCTAAACGAAGACCAACTAATTCATCTTCAAATTTAGGCCACAAAATACCTGGTGTATCTAATAATTCCATTTCTTTCCCAACTTTAATCCACTGCTGGGCCGTTGTCACACCAGGACGATCTCCTGTTTTTGCTATATTCTTCTTCGCTAATTTATTAATTAGTGTAGATTTACCAACGTTTGGAATACCTACAATTAAAGCACGAATTGCTCTTGGTCTAATGCCTTTAGCAACCATTTTATCGAATTTTTCTTTGACAAGAACTTTACAAGCTGCTGCAATTTCTTTCATACCTTGTCCAGCTTGCGCATTAATTGAAATTGCCTTTTGACCTCTTTCATCAAAATATGCAATCCACTGCTTTGTAAGACGATCATCCGCCATATCCGCTTTATTTAAAACAACAAGCCTTGGTTTATGTGTAATAATTTCATCAATCATTGGATTACGAGAAGATAAAGGTAATCGAGCATCTACAAGCTCAATTACAACATCAATTAACTTTAATTTTTCTGTTACTTGGCGTCTAGCCTTTGCCATATGTCCTGGGAACCATTGAATTACCATGTTGCCACCTTCTTTTTCTTTTATTTCACAATACGCGCATCTTTTAACGGCCAATATAGCATATTTGCTTTACCAATCACTTGGTCCATTGAAATTGTACCAATCGAACGGCTATCTTTACTAAAACGACGATTATCGCCTAAAACAAATAATTGACCTTCTGGAACAGTTTTCTTTCCTGTCATTTCTTCAAGAGTAAAATCATATGTAAGCGGTCCGTCAGCAAGTTGTTTTTTCTGCTTATCTAAATACGGCTCCTCATAAGGTTTCCCGTTAACATATAGTTTATCATTACGGTATTCGATTTCGTCGCCTGGCAGGCCAATAATACGCTTAATATAATCTTTTTCTTCCGTCGCTCGGAATACAATAATATCAAAGCGTTTCGGATCACCTATGTGATAGCCAATTTTATTAACAATCATTCGATCACGGTCATGTAAAGTCGGCGACATCGATACACCGTCTACGAGAATTGGGGCAAAGAAAAACTGTCTAATTACGCCCGCTAATACAACAGCAATCAAAATTGCTTTGATCCATTCCCAAAGTGAGCTCTTCTCTTTCTTCATGCTTTCCCCTCCACTGTTATGTAAGCTGCTCGTATTATACCAAAATTTCATATAGATTGGAAAAAGGGAGCTTGTGTATTTACAAGCTCCCATACATGTCTTATCGAATTTCTTTAATACGTGCTTTTTTACCGCGAAGGTTACGTAAGTAGTATAACTTAGCACGACGTACTTTACCACGGCGAAGTACTTCGATGTTCGCGATTCTTGGCGTGTGAACTGGGAATGTACGCTCAACACCTACACCGTAAGAAATCTTACGAACTGTGAATGTTTCACTGATTCCGCCACCACGACGTTTAATTACAACACCTTCGAAAAGCTGAATTCTTTCACGAGTTCCCTCAACTACTTTTACGTGTACACGTAAAGTGTCTCCAGGACGGAATGAAGGAAGGTCAGTTTTCAATTGGCCTTTTGTGATTTCTGTGATTAATTGTTGCATATTAAATTCTCTCCTTTAAACAGATGCTCTTATAAAGTCTTATTAAATTACAGCGGAACATCGTTAATACGGCTACTGATTTCAGTAGCACAAATGTTATAATAGCATATTGCTAGGACTGTTGCAATAGAAAATATATCAAGCCCTTATCGGTCTTCTTTAATCTGTTCCAGCCATTTCTCTTCTTGCTTAGATAATTCTCGTTCTTCCAGCAAATCCGGTCTACGTGTGTACGTACGACGTAGTGACTCTTTATGGCGCCATTCATCAATGTTTTTATGATTTCCTGACATTAGTACATCCGGTACCTTCATACCACGAAAATCAGCAGGACGTGTATAATGTGGGTGTTCTAACAAACCTGTGCTAAAAGAGTCTTCCACTTGTGACGTTTGATTCCCAAGCACTCCTGGCAAAAGACGTACAACACTGTCAGTGACTACCATAGAAGCCAATTCCCCACCCGTTAATACGTAATCCCCAATAGAAATCTCATCTGTTACAAGATGCTCACGAATTCGTTCATCGTATCCTTCATAATGGCCACATACAAAAATAACATGCTCTTCTCCAGCAAGCTCTTCTGCCTTCTTCTGCGTGAAACGCTCTCCTTGTGGACACATTAAGACGATTCTCGGCTTACGGTCTGTTTCCTTCGTTAACTCTTCTACTGCGTCAAAGATAGGCTGTGGGGTTAATACCATACCAGCGCCCCCACCATACGGATAATCATCTACACTATTATGCTTACTAGTTGTATACTCACGAAAATTGACAACACGAAGCTCTACCGCTTCTTTTTCTTGTGCTTTCTTTAAAATTGAAGAACCAAATACACCCGTAAACATATCTGGAAACAATGTTAAAATGTCAATTTTCATTATAGTAGCCCTTCCATTACATGAATGGTTACTAATTTATTTTCAATGTTAACTTGAAGTACAACGTCATCAATATAAGGAATCAACAAATCTTGACCCTTTGGACGTTTAATCACCCAAACGTCATTCGCACCAGGAGATAAAATCTCTTTGATTGTCCCTAACGCTTCTCCTTCTTCCGTTACAACGTTGCAACCAATAATTTCATGGTAGTAGTATTCACCTTCAGCTAGTTCGCCTAACTGCTCTTCTGGTACTTTTATTAAAGAACCTTTTAACTTCTCTACTTCATCTACATTGTTGTATCCTTCAAGTGTTAATAAATCAAATGTCTTATGTTGACGATGAGAAGTTACCTTCACTGTAAGATAGTCTGTACCTTTCTCATCCCATATGTATAACGTGTTCCCTACTTTATATCGCTCTTCTGGAAAATCAGTACGAGAAATAACACGAATTTCTCCTTTTACGCCATGAGTATTTACAATTTTCCCTACATTAAACCATTTTGTCATAAATAGTATGTCACCCCTGGTTTCTATATAAATTAAGCATTTCCATTTTATATATGGAACATGCAATTTCTCTTTAAATGTTAAAAAAGGGAGAGGAAATAACTCCTCGCCCTTTTTACGTTTATTGAATTTCCAGTGTGACGTTCTCATCATTATGATGTCCCACTGAATACAAGAGCATTCTAATCGCTTTCGCAACTTTCCCTTGCTTTCCAATGACTTTTCCAACATCCTCAGGATGTACAGTTAATCGATACTTTATTTCTCCGTTGCAAAGTTCCTGTGTAACTTTTACATCTCCAGGATGATCCACAAGAGGTTTAACAATTGTCTCGACTAACATTTTCATTGTCATTGCCTCAATTACTTACCTTGTTTAGATAAGTGGAATTTCTCCATGATACCTTGGTTAGAGAAAAGGTTACGAACTGTATCAGATGGTTTAGCACCATTTCCTAACCATTTTAATGCTGCTTCTTCGTTGATCTTAACTTCCGCTGGTTGAGCAACCGGATTGTAAGTACCGATTTCCTCAATGAAACGTCCGTCACGAGGAGAACGAGAATCTGCAACAACTACACGATAGAAAGGAGTTTTTTTAGCTCCCATACGTTTTAAACGAATTTTAACTGCCATTTATAAAGCACCTCCGAATTTATTTCACACAGATAATTATATTAGCAAAAAGACTATTGCTTTGTAAAGTATTTTTTCTTAACAGAGCCATCTTTTTTCCTTACATGAATGGAAACTTCAATCCACCTAGTCCTTTTTTCTTACCTTTTTGCATTCCCGTCATCGTCTTCATCATTTTTTTCATATCATCAAATTGCTTGATTAGACGATTGATTTCTTGTACCGTTGTACCGCTACCTTTGGCAATGCGCTTTTTACGACTAGCATTGATTATTTCCGGTTGTTCTCGTTCTACTTTAGTCATAGAACGAATAATTGCCTCAATATGCCCAATTTGTTTTTCATCAACTTGTGCATTTTTCAGCCCTTTAATTTTATTTGCACCAGGAAGCATTCCTAACAATTCGTCAAGCGGTCCAAGTTGACGCACTTGTCCAAGTTGTTCTAGGAAATCGTCAAGCGTAAACGAAAGCGTACGCATTTTTTGCTCAAGTTCTTTTGCTTTCTCTTCATCAACTGTAGCTTGCGCTTTTTCAATTAATGTTAAGACGTCGCCCATCCCTAAAATACGGGATGCCATACGTTCTGGATGGAACGCTTCAATTGCATCTAGTTTTTCACCCATACCAGCGAATTTAATTGGTGTGTTTGTTACAGCCTTAATAGATAATGCCGCACCACCGCGCGTATCACCATCTAATTTCGTTAATACAACACCTGTTAATCCTAACTGTTCATGGAAACTTTGTGCTACATTTACCGCGTCTTGTCCTGTCATCGCATCGACAACAAGGAAAATTTCATCCGGTTTCGCAACTTCTTTGACTTTTGCTAATTCACCCATTAGTTCTTCATCAATATGCAGGCGACCCGCTGTATCGATTAAAACGTAATCGTGATGATCTTCTTTTGCTTTCGCAATCGCTTGTTTCGCAATTTCAACCGGACTTACTTGATCTCCTAAGGAGAAAACAGGCATGTCCAATTGCTTCCCTAATGTTTCAAGCTGTTTAATCGCTGCTGGACGGTAAATATCCGCTGCAACAAGCATCGGTTTACGATTATGCTTTTTACGAAGCAAATTTGCAAGCTTACCTGTCGTCGTTGTTTTACCCGCACCTTGCAGACCAACCATCATTATAACAGTAGGTGGCTTATTAGCAACAGCAATTTTGCTTTGCTCTCCGCCCATAAGTTCTGTAAGTTCTTCCTGTACGATTTTAATTACTTGTTGTCCAGGTGTCAAACTTTTCATTACATCTTGTCCGACAGCACGCTCAGACACACGCTTTATAAAATCTTTTACTACTTTAAAGTTAACATCCGCTTCTAAAAGAGCTAGACGAACTTCTCTCATCATTTCTTTTACATCGGCTTCAGAAACTTTTCCTTTGCCGCGGATTTTTTGCATTGTCTGTTGAAGTCGGTCGGCTAATCCTTCAAATGCCATATTGCCGCCCTCCTAATCTAATTTTTCGATAGCTTCAACAACTTGTTTCATTTCTTCATTCACATGCTCTTCTTCGCTGAGTAGCTGTTTTAGCTTTGCAACAAGTCGCTGTCGCTCTTGAAACTTTTGAAGTAATACTAATTTATCTTCATATTCTTCAAGCATCGCTTCAGTCCGTTTAATGTTATCATACACGGCTTGGCGACTTACATCAAATTCTTCCGCAATTTCACCAAGAGATAAATCATCTAGATAATAAAGCGACATATAACTTCTTTGTTTTTGCGTTAACAACGATTGATAAAAATCAAATAAATAGTTCATTCTCGTTGTTTTCTCGAGCATGTTGGATCATCCTTTGTTAAGTGATTTCCCTTTACATGACTTAGTTTACATGGAGTATAAAAGAGTGTCAAGTTTTTTTCTTAACATCACATATTTTTATAAAAAAAGAAGCGGAAATACCGCTTCTTTCACTTACACTTCTTCTGTTTCTACTACGTTCGCAAACAAACCATAAACATATTGTTCTGGATCAAACTGTTGCAGATCATCCATTTGCTCTCCTAGCCCAACAAATTTCACCGGAACATCCATTTCGTTACGAATCGCTAAGACGATACCACCTTTAGCAGTTCCATCTAACTTCGTTAAAACAATACCAGTAACATTCGTGGCTTCACGGAATGTTTTCGCTTGGCTTAAACCATTTTGCCCTGTTGTTGCATCAATAACAAGTAATACTTCATGAGGAGCCCCTGGTACTTCACGCTCAATTACGCGCTTCACTTTCTCTAACTCATTCATTAAGTTTACTTTATTTTGTAAGCGTCCCGCTGTATCACATAGCAATACATCCACTTTACGGGCCTTTGCCGCTTGTACAGCATCATACATAACAGCCGCTGGATCAGATCCTGACCCTTGTTTAATTACTTCTACACCAACACGATCGCCCCATACTTCTAATTGCTCAATCGCCCCAGCACGGAATGTATCTCCTGCCGCCAATAGGACAGACTTACCTTCTGATTTAAATTTATGTGCAAGCTTACCAATCGTCGTCGTTTTCCCCACACCATTCACACCAACAAATAAAACTACTGTTAATTGATCCTCTTGTATATTAACTTCATTACTAAAATCGCTGTCACCTTTGTAAATGCCCACTAGCTTTTCAGAAATAACAGCCTGTACTTCTTTCGGATCTTGAATGTTACGACGTTGCACTTCTTCTTTCAACTGATCAATTAATTCCATCACTGTCGAAACTCCGACATCCGCACTAATTAAAATTTCTTCTAATTCTTCAAAGAAATCTTCGTCTATTTTGCGGTAACGGTACACTAAGTCATTTACTTTATCAGCAAATGAATTTCTCGTTTTTTCTAATCCTTGTTTAAACTTCTCTGTTACCGTATCCGTTTGTTTTGAAATTTTTTCTTTTAATTTTTTTAAAAAGCTCATACTTCCCATCCTTCCTATCTACTTGCAACAAGTTCTTCGCCATCATCTAAACGAACAGAAACAAGCTTCGACACCCCTGATTCTTGCATTGTTACACCGTACAATACATCAGACTCTTCCATTGTACCTTTTCGGTGTGTAATTACAATAAACTGCGTTTCATCACTAAATTTCTTTAAATACTGCGCAAAACGAGCAACGTTTGCCTCATCAAGAGCTGCTTCCACTTCATCTAGAACACAGAATGGAACTGGGCGTACTTTTAAAATACCAAATAAGAGCGCAATTGCCGTTAAAGCACGCTCTCCCCCTGAAAGTAAACCTAAATTTTGTAGTTTCTTCCCTGGTGGTTGCGCTACAATATCAATACCCGTATTTAGTAAATCTTCTGGGTTTGTCATTACTAAATCCGCTCTTCCACCTCCGAATAATTCAGAGAATACAGATTGAAACTCTGTTCGAATCCCTTCGAACGTAGTAGAAAAGCGTTTTTTCATCTCTTCATCCATTTCCGTAATAAGTTGATGCAATGTCGATTTCGCTTCTTCTAGGTCATCTCTTTGCTCTAATAAGAATGTATGGCGCTCTGCTACACGTTCATATTCATCAATTGCCCCTAAATTTACTGCGCCTAACTCTTCAATGGATAGTTTAATTAGTTTCACCTTTTTACGTGCATCTTCTGCAGGCATCATCATTGTATACTTAAGTTTTGCTGCTTCAAATGAAATAGTATATGTTTCACGTAAATGTTGCAATCTATTTTCCAGCTCTACATCAAGTCGGTTAATTTTCACTTCTTGATCTTTCAGCATCTCAAGAATATATTTATGTTTACCTATTGTTTCTTTCACACCGCGCTCTAAATGCTCGACTCTTTCTTGCAATGATACGCGTTGTTCACGACGAGAACGAATTAACTCCGAAGTTTGATTACGATCATACGCTTTCTTCTCAATCATATTCGTAATTTGTTCTTCGCCACTTGAATTAGATGTCATCTCTTGCTTTAAGAACGCTAAATCTTCTTTCGTTTTTACAAGCGTCGCATCAGTCTCTTCCTTTTCCTTCGTCAAACGTTCGACTTTTTCTTTTTGATTAGACAAACGTTGTTGTTGTTCAGCAGATTGTACTTTTAGCTCCGTCATTTCCTTCTGAACTTTTTCTTTTGAAGAATATTGTTCACTTTTTTGTTTCGTTAAAACGACGATTTTGCTATCTAATTCCCCAATCTCAACTTGAAGAGTTGCTAAAATCTTTTCTAACTCTTCTTTGCGCCCTTGCATTTTTACTTGATCTTGTAAAAATCCTTCAATCTCTAAATCGTAAATCGATAAACGATCATTAATACGATGTTCATCTAATTCTAAACGATTAATTTCTTCTCTTAGCTTCTGTTCATCTACACGTTCGGTCTCTACACCTTGGCGTAGCTCTCGTATTTGTACTTCTTTTTCTTGAATCTCTTGCTTTACTGCTTTAACAAAGTTTTCTAGCTTTGTTGTTTTTTCTTCCATGTCAGTTAGTTTTTTAGTCCACTCTTCAAGTTCACGTTGACGTCCCAATAAAGAGGATTTCGCCTGTTTTACAGCTCCACCCGTCATAGAACCACCCGGGTTCACTACGTCACCTTCGAGTGTTACAATACGATAGCGGTATTGCAGTTGTTTCGCTAACTCATTTGCTCCGCGTAAATCTTTCGCAACAACAACTGTACCTAATAAACTTGAAACTACATTCTCATATTTATTATTGTACTGCACAAGTTCTGCCGCTACACCGACAAACGATGGATGCTGATTCACAATGCGTAATTGATCAAATGATAGCGATCGGCTTTTAATAACAGCTTGAGGTAAAAACGTTGCACGGCCATGTTTATTTTGCTTTAAAAATGCAATTGCATTACGAGCATGCTCTTCTGTTTGTACTACGATATGTTGCATCGCTGCCCCAAGGGCGATTTCCATTGCGATTTCATATTCTTTCGGCACAGTCAGAAGTTCTGCAACAGCTCCCTCAATACCTTGTAGTCTATTTTCTCTAGCCTTTAATACTTCACGTACCCCTTGATAGAAGCCAGAGTAGTCCTCTTGCATCTCTTCTAACATTTCTTTACGAGAGCGCGCCTGTTGCACAAATTGATACGCTTGATACAGTTTCGTTTCATTTTCACTATACTGTGACTTACATTTCCCAAGTGCCGTTTCTGTCTTCTGTATGTTAGAAATAATGCCAGCTATTTTCTCTCTCGCTTGCTCATAACTGTCTACAAGTTTCGCCTTTTTCGCTGTAATTTCCACACGCATCTGTACATACTTTTCATTTTCTTCATCAAGTCGTTCGTTTTTAGAGTTTTGCTGTTTTGATTGTTCTTCAATCATAGATAATTCATTACGAAGACTTGCTTGTTGATTTAAAAGTTCAATATAGTCACCTTTTAAATTCTCAATTTGTTCCTCTAAATTCTCAGCAAAAGTCGCAAGTAATTGCTCGTTATCATGCAATTTCTTCTCCAATTCTTTTACTTGATTCACAAATTGCATTAAAGCTTCTGTACTTGTTTCAATTTCGCCATCATAACTTGTAGTTTTCTCTGTTAACTCAACAATTAGCTTTTCAAGCTGCGCACAATGTGTCGTTGCATTTTGCTTTCTTTCCTTTAACAGCTCGCGTTGCCCTTCTAGTTTTTCTAGTTCTTTACTAGACAGAAGTAGAACTTCTTGTAAGGAATTTACAGATTCATCAACGGCTTGTAATTGCCCGCGTAATTCCTCAAGCTCTTCTTCACTTTTTTGTAAGTTCGCCGACATTTTAGCTTCTTCATCTTTATTATGCCCAAATTGATTTCGAAGCGCTTCCCACTTTTCATGTAATTCTTCAATTTCATGTACAATAAGCGCAGCTTCTACTTTCTCTAATTCTTCTTTTTTCTCAAGATAATCTTTCGCAATAGAAGCTTGTCTTTCTAGTGGTTCTACTTGACTACTTAATTCGTGAATAATATCTTGTACACGATTTAAGTTTTCTTGTGTTTCCGCCAATTTCCCTTCAGCTTTCTTTTTACGAAGTTTATATTTCAGCACACCCGCAGCTTCTTCAAATACACCACGACGTTCTTCTGATTTACTACTCAAAATCTCTTCGACTTTCCCCTGGCTAATAATCGAAAAAGCTTCCCTTCCCATACCAGAGTCCATAAATAAATCAATAATATCTTTTAATCTACAAGATTGTTTATTAATATAAAAATCACTATCACCCGAACGAGATACACGACGCGTTACACACACCTCGTTATACTCAATCGGTAAGCGTTGGTCTTCATTATTTAAAGTTAATGTAACTTCAGCAACATTAACCGCTCTTCTCGTATCACTGCCGGCAAAAATAATATCCTCCATCTTTGCACCGCGTAATGACTTTGCAGATTGTTCACCAAGTACCCAGCGAATTGCATCAGTAATATTACTTTTCCCGCTCCCGTTAGGTCCTACTACAGAAGTTACACCTGGAACAAAATCGACAGATACACGCTCAGCAAAAGACTTAAATCCTGCTATTTCTAATCTTTTTAAAAACACGAAAGGCCTTCCTCCTATTCTCCGTTGTTGTAAACGTTGTCTGTACGAAAACAAACTACTATACGGATTTCCCACTCCTTTTATTTATAAATAAAAGGAAAGTTTCATTCTATGCATAAGGAATCCCCCTCATTCAAAGGGGGATTCCTCATGATTGTTCTTTTAATTTTTTCAATGCTTCTGCAGCAGCTTGTTGCTCTGCCTCTTTTTTTGACTTACCACTTCCAAGACCTAATGCCTCATTATTTAAAGTTACACGGGACACAAATTCTCGGTTATGGGCCGGTCCTTTTTCTTGCAAAATTTGATACTCAACATTGCCACTACCATCACGCTGAATCAATTCTTGCAATTGACTCTTATAATCCATCACATGAGAAAAAGCACCTTCATTAATTTTTGGATATACAACTTCTTTTAAGTAACCCCAAACTGTTTCTAGCCCTTGATCAAGATAAAGGGCACCAATAAACGCTTCAAAGACATCCGCTAATAAAGCTGGTCGTTCACGTCCACCCGTCATTTCCTCACCTTTCCCTAATAAAACAAGGCTACCAAATGACATTTCGTTTGCAAAACGAACAAGAGATGGCTCACATACAATAGCTGCACGTAGTTTTGTTAACTCTCCTTCGCTCATTGTCGGATATTTTTGAAACAGATACTGTGATACAGTGAGTTCCAATACAGCATCGCCAAGAAACTCAAGACGCTCATTGTCCTCATGCGGTTTTTTTCGATGCTCATTCACATACGATGAATGCGTAAACGCTTGAATCAATAATTTTTCATCTGTAAACGTAATACCTATCTCTTCTTGAAATACTTTAAAAGCTTCACGATATTTTGCTTCGTATTTTTTTTCTCTATGTTTTCGGTACGGCATAGGTCCCTCCAGATATAAGCCGAGAAGCCCCGTTAAAAAACGGGACTTCACTTAAGCATTATAGATGACTCTCTATGTAAGTCACAGCATCGCCAACAGTAGCAATCTTTTCAGCATCTTCATCAGAAATTTCCATTTCGAATTCATCTTCTAATTGCATTACAAGTTCTACTACATCTAGGGAGTCTGCGCCTAAATCTTCTTTGAAGCTTGCAGCTGGTACTACTTCAGTTTCTTCTACTCCTAAACGATCAACGACAATTTTGGTTACACGCTCTAAAACATCTGCCATTCTATTCACCTCCCCTCAAATATTATATAAAATATTGTCCAAAAAAACTAGGTGAAATCGATTCTTTTATTACATTACCATACCGCCATCAACATTTAACGTTTGACCTGTAACATATTTACTTTGATCAGAAGCAAAAAACGTTACAGTATTTGCGATATCTTGTGCTTCTCCAAACTGAGCTGCAGGAATTAATTTTAACATTTCGGCTTTTATATTTTCATCTAATACATCCGTCATATCAGTTGCAATAAAACCTGGAGCAATTGCATTTACAGTAATATTTCGGCTCGCTAATTCTTTTGCTGATGTTTTTGTTAATCCAATTACACCAGCTTTAGCAGCAACATAATTTGCTTGTCCTGGGTTTCCTGTTACACCAACAACAGAAGCGATATTAATAATACGTCCATGACGTTGACGCATCATATAGCGCGATACTGCTTTCGTACATAAGAAAACACCTTTTAAGTTTGTATTAATAACTGTATCCCATTCTTCTTCTTTCATACGCATTAATAAATTATCTTTTGTTACACCAGCGTTATTTACAAGAATATCAACTTGTCCAAACGTATCTACAGTTTGTTTCACCATTGCAGTAACATCATCAGCATTTGCAACATCTGCTCTTACTGCAATGGCATCTGAACCTAATTTCTTTATTTCATCAACTACTTCATTCGCCTTTTGCTCATTACCAGCATAATTTACTACAACATTTGCCCCTTGTTTCGCTAAATCAATAGCAATCGCACGACCAATCCCACGTGAAGCACCAGTTACTAATGCTACTTTCCCTTTTAACATCAGCTTTCTCCTCTCAAATTTGAAATGGTATCTCTTAATGTCTCTTCATCATATACCGCATATGCTTTCACTGAAGAATCAATCGACTTCATAAGACCAGCAAGTACTTTTCCAGGTCCGATTTCAATAAATGTATCTACCCCTTGATTCACCATATACTCAATAGATGGGTACCATAATACAGGCGAATAGAGCTGTTCAATTAGCTTTGCTTGAATATCTGTACCACGCGTAATAACATCTGCCGTAACATTTGCAATAACAGGAATATTCGTGTCTTGAATTGTAATTTCATTTAAAACACTTTGGAATTTCTCAGCAGCTGGTTTCATAAGCGAGGAATGAAACGGTCCACTTACTTTGAGCGGAATTGCTCTTTTAGCACCATTTTCTTTCGCTCTTTGAGAAGCAAGTTCTACTCCTTGCTTTGTTCCAGAAATAACAATTTGCTTCGTACTATTCATATTAGCAATTTGTACTGCATATCCTTCACTTGTTACTTCTTCTGTAACTCGTTTCAGCATATCCGGATCCGCACCTAAAATAGCTGCCATTGCACCTTCCCCGCCTGGAACAGCTTCTTCCATATATTCCCCGCGTTTCCTTACAGCATATACAGCGTCTTCGAATGTTAATGCACCAGCAGCTACAAGAGCGCTATATTCACCTAAACTATGTCCTGCGACAAAATCAGGTGTAATATCATACTCCTTCAAAGCTGTTAAAATTGCAAAGCTCGTTGTTAATAGTGCCGGCTGCGCATTTGTCGTTAATGTTAACTTTTCTTGCGGTCCTTCAAAAATAACTTCTGAAAGAGAATCATGCAAAACCTCATCCGCTTTTGCAAACACTTTCGCAACCTCTTTATTATTCTCCGCTAATTGTCTACCCATTCCAACTGCCTGTGAACCTTGGCCCGGAAAAAGAAATGCTATTTTTCCCATTTCAAATCCTCCTCTTATTGAAGCGGCTCCTTCTCCATTACACTTGAAATTGTAGGAATTACTTCTTTCGCTACCATTTCTCTCGTTTGACGAATCGCACTAAATATCGATTGGTCATTAGAAGAACCGTGAGCCTTAATGACAGGAGCTTTCAATCCAAACAACGCCGCTCCCCCATACTCCGAATAATCCATTTTATCTTTCAATACCATAAGTTTTGGTTTTAATACCGCTGCTGCTAATTTGCTCGTAAACGAACTCATTAATTGTTCTTTTAACATAGAGAATAACGCAAGTGCTGTTCCTTCTAATGATTTTAGCGCTACATTACCCGTAAAACCATCACATACAACAACGTCTGCTACACCTTGCAATAAATCTCTTGATTCAACGTTTCCAACGAAATTAATTGGTGCATCCTTGAGCATAGCAAAGACTTGTTTTGAAAGCTCGTTTCCTTTACCATCCTCTGTTCCAACGTTTAAAAGTCCAACGCGTGGATTTTTAATTCCTCTTACCTTCTCTGCGTAAACAGAGCCCATTACTGCATATTGATATAAATGAATTGGTTTTGCATCAACGTTGGCTCCAACATCTAACATAACAAACCCTTCTCCATCAACAGTTGGCATTGTAGGTGATAAAGCTGGTCGTTCAATTCCTTCCATACGACCAACAACAAACAATCCAGCTGCCATCAAAGCTCCTGTACTACCTGCTGATATACAAGCATCCGCTACGCCGTCTTTTACTTGCTGCGCCGCTAGTACCATTGAAGCTTGTTTTTTTCGACGAACCGCTCTTACTGGTTCGTCTGTCGATTCAATTTTTTCGTCCGTATGAAGTATAGTAATTCGCTCTTCACTCGTTAAATATTGACGAATTCCCTCTTCTTTCCCTACTAACGTAATATGTAAATCTGAGTATTCCTTAATAGCTTTCATTGCTCCTAATACTACAG
The DNA here is from genome assembly GCF_979253805.1 of Bacillus sp. AC266. Taxonomy (NCBI): domain Bacteria; kingdom Bacillati; phylum Bacillota; class Bacilli; order Caryophanales; family Bacillaceae; genus Bacillus; species Bacillus sp. AC266. The sequence continues at coordinate 950,619 of NZ_CEEDEC010000002.1, read as the reverse complement.
CCTTTGGTGCATGATCGCCGCCCATTGCATCTATTGCGATTTTCATAAGTTGTTACCTTCCTCACTATAATTACTAGATCGATACATTTCAAAAGTGCCTGTAAAGACAAGTTCTTCTCCAACAAAACTACGCACTTTGACAACCGTCCGTCCTTTATCATTCTCTACATCTTCAACACGTACTTTTGCAACAACACGCTCTCCTAATTTTACAGGACGAATATATCGAATGGTGGACTTTGCAGTTAAAGCTAATTCTTCATCAATAACCGCAACAGCTAGTGAGTTTGCTTGTGCAAACAAATGATGCCCACGAGCAATTTGATTTCTTTTAAATACATGTTCTACCTTTACTTCAAAGATAGAAATCGCATGTCTATCTAATTCTATATCAATAATTTCTCCGACAACCTCTTCTAACGGTAAAGATTTCACGTCTTCTTCATGTTGTTTTGTAGCCACATGCTTAATTCGTTCTCTTAATTCAGGAATAGATAATTCCATACGATCAAGACGAACAGTTTGTATGCTCACTTGAAATTTTTCCGCTAAATCTTCATCCGTTATAAAAGGATTCGTTTCTATTGTTTGTTGTAATAATTCTTGTCTTTCTTTTTTACTTCTTCTTTTTTTCATACCGCACCATCCATTTTTATGACTAGGTACTAAAAGTAGTATATAATCATTAAAAGTAGAATGCAACAAAAACTTTTGCAGACTACTTTTAATCGAGCTTCTCTCCCTGGAACACACCTGTCCCATCAAGATAAGTACGCAGCGAAGCATACTGATCATTATGCCAAAACGCTTCTGAATCAACTAGTATCGCTGCATCTTGTCTTGCTGTTTCTAACGCCCGATAATCATGTACCATATCAGCAACCTTAAATTCTGGTAGACCACTTTGCTTACTTCCAAAGAAATCCCCAGGACCTCGTAACTCTAAATCTTTTTCTGACAATACAAATCCATCATTTGTTTCAGTCATAATGCGCATTCTTTCTTTTCCCGTTTCTGATTTCGGGTCCGCAATTAATAAACAATATGATTGTTCACTACCACGCCCAACACGCCCCCTCAGCTGATGGAGCTGTGATAAACCGAAACGTTCCGCGTCATAAATAACCATAACAGTCGCATTTGGTACATTCACGCCTACTTCAACAACTGTTGTCGACACAAGAATTTGCACTTTATTTTCACTAAACTGTCCCATTATCTCTTCTTTTTCTTGAGATGATAGTCTCCCATGCATTAATCCAACTTGGCATTTCCCTTGATAATGATGAGTCAGCATACTATGTAAGTCGATAGCATTTTGTACATCAAGCTTCTCAGACTCTTCAATAAGAGGGCAAATAACATATGCCTGTCTTCCTTTTTTTATCTCTTTCTCCACAAAGCCGAGGACACGATCTAACATATCATGTTTTGCCCAGTACGTTTCGATTACCTTTCTACCAGCTGGCATTTCGTCGATAATAGAAACGTCCATCTCTCCAAATGCAGTGATAGCTAACGTACGCGGGATTGGGGTCGCCGTCATAAACAATACATCTGGACTTTCACCTTTCTCACGTAAAACCCGGCGCTGCGCCACACCAAATCGATGCTGTTCATCGGTAATAACGAGACCTAACCTATGAAATATAACTTCGTCTTGAATTAAAGCGTGCGTTCCAACAAGGATGTCTACTTCTCCCTGTTCTAATCTCGACAAAATTTCTCGACGTCTCGCACCTTTAACAGAACTTGTTAGCAATTCAACCTTCATACCGAAATGTGAAAACGTCTCCGCGAGCGACTGATAATGTTGCTCGGCTAAAATTTCTGTAGGAACCATCAAAGCACCTTGATAATGAGCCAATTTCGCCGCATAAAGAGCAATCGCAGCAACAACTGTTTTCCCAGAACCTACATCCCCTTGCAATAATCGATTCATTCGGTACGGAGATATCATATCTTTCATTATTTCATCTACAACCCGGCGTTGTGCACCAGTTAATGGAAACGGAAGCGCATCAGTAAACTCTTGCAATTCTACTAATGAAATTTCCTTTTTCGTCCCTTTCGAGTTTTCCCTTTCCATTTTCCGTAATGTTTGCATTTTCAACTGAAACAAGAAAAACTCCTCATATACAAAACGGCGACGCGCTTGCTTTAAGTCTTCCTGTCCCACTGGAAAATGTAACCCTCTGAGCGCTTCATAGCGTGATAATAATTTATATCGACTTAACAAACCATCTGGTAACACTTCGACTATAGAATCTCCATACTCCTTAAATGCTTGTGCAACAAACCGGCGCATCTGTTTTACTGTCAGTTTTCCTTTCACTGAATATACAGGTTCTACTTCTTGTTGTCGTACAACCGGTCCAAAATTCAGTTCTGATACAGCAATTGTTTGGCGATGCTGATCCCATTTACCAGTAATCGTTACCGTTTCATCTAAATTTAACTTTTGTTTATAGTATGGTCTATTAAAACATACAGCTGTAATTAAATAACGACCGACGAGAACACGAACTGTAAGACGTGACTTCTTCTTCCCATAATATTGCAGTAAAGGAGCACTATGAACTTTCCCCTCAACCGTTACACGCTCGTCATGCTTTACTTCAGCAAGATCTTTCATCGCATAGTCTTCATAGCGGTACGGAAAATGTTCTAATAGATGAGAAACTGTATAAATTCCCATCTCGTGTAACAACTCAGATGTTTCTCCTCCGATTCCCTTTACATCCGTAACAGGAACTTGTACAACTTCATTCAAGATTCTCACGCTCCGTCACATTATTTTCTTTGATTCATTCTATTGATTATCCATTATTATCATTGACATCTGTAATCGCTCTCTTTCACCTTATATATTCTATCATAGGCATTCTAAGAGAAACTACTCTAATCCCTCTATATAAAGTGAAACTATAATCAGTGGGCGCTTACGGGCAGTTAATCTCCCACTTAACTTCTTTGCTCCAGCCGAATATAGGGGGTGGAAGTTTTACTGCCCACAAATAGCGGGATAAAACAAAGTTGTACAATACGTAAGAAAAGAGCCTCACTATTAGCAGCAAGGCTCTTTTCTATCATCAATATGCTAGCCTTTTGAATAAAAACTAGTAATAAACTTCATATCACTATTTCTTATCTATTAGCAAGTAAGTAACCCATTTATTTTCAAATCGAATCTTTTCTTATTCTACAGAGAAGATGAAAGAATACACCGGTTGGTTCCCTGCATGTACTTCTACTTCTGCATCTTCAAAGTTCTCTTCTACAAACGCAACTAATTTAGCCACTTCTTCATCTGTTGCATCTTCACCTTGTAGAATCGTTACGATTTCAGAATCTTCATCAATTAGCGCTTCTAGTAATTGCTTTGCAGCTCCTACTTTCTCAGCATTTGTAGATACAATTTTCCCATCTGCAATACACATGAAATCATCTTTTTGAATCGCTACACCGTCAATTTCCGTATCACGAACAGCATACGTAATCTGACCTGTTTTCACATGAGCTAAAGCTTCTTTCATGTTTTCTTCATTCTCTTCTAGCGTTCCAACTGGATTAAATGCTAACATTGCAGCCATACCTTGAGGAACTGTTTTTGAACGAATAACAATAACTTCTTGTTCTACAACTGACGCTGCTTGTTCTGCTGCCATCACGATATTCCCGTTATTTGGTAAGATGATGATTTTTTCAGCATTCGCCTCTTCAATCGCCTTCACAATATCCTCCGTACTCGGATTCATCGTTTGGCCACCTTCGATAACTTTCGTTGCACCAATGCTCTCAAATAGAGTTTTAATACCCGATCCCATAGCTACAGTTACAATACCATACGGTTGTTTCTCTATTGGCTGATTCGTTTGTTCAGGTACCATGGTAGGTTCATCTAATAAAGCAGTATGCTGTTCACGCATATTTTCTACTTTGATCTTAATTAGACTACCGTAACGTTGTCCATAGTTCATAGGATCTCCAGGATGTTCCGCATGAATATGAACCTTTACAACCTCATCATCCGATACAACAAGTAGTGAATCTCCGTACACACTAATATCTTCACGGAATTTTTGTTCAGAGAAATTATGTTCCTTCATTTTTCCAGGCTCTAATTTCACCATGAACTCCGTACAATATCCATACTTAATATCTTCTGTACTCAATTGGCTTTGTACACTACGGTGATGTTCTGCACGTACCATGTCATTCATAGATGGTTGGGCAGGCATATCAGAAGAAATCGTTTCTCCTTTTAAGTCAGCTAAAAATCCTTCATATACAACAACAAGACCTTTACCACCGCTATCTACAACGCCAACTTGTTTTAATACAGGTAATAAATCTGGCGTACGATTTAACGATGCGTTTGCTTCTTTTACAACGTCTTCCATAAACAAAACAAAGTCGCGCTGTTTTTTCGCAACTGTCACTGCATATTTACCCGTTTCTCTTGCAACCGTTAAAATCGTTCCTTCAATTGGTTTCATAACCGCTTTGTAAGCTGCCTCTACTCCAGCTTCTAAAGCTGCAGCAAAATCAACTGTCGTTAATTCTTCTTTTTGTTCAATGGATTTAGAGAAACCACGGAATAACTGAGATAAAATAACCCCAGAGTTACCACGAGCTCCCATTAATAATCCTTTGGCTAAACTTACACCGACTTTACCAGCATGCTGCGAAGGATTTGCTTTCACTTCACGTGCGCCTGAAGTCATTGATAAGTTCATGTTTGTACCGGTATCGCCATCTGGAACTGGGAATACGTTTAATGCATCAACAAGCTGAACATTATTTGTTAAATTATTGGCTCCTTGAATGATCATTTGTGATAAACGTTTTCCATCAATTTTTTGAATTGACACAGATTTTCCTCCTTAATGCACATTACAAGTTTATTACTTTAACTCCTTGTACGTAGATGTTTACAGAATCTACTGCTAGTCCTACAGTTTGATCTAATGTATATTTCACTTTAGTCTGCACGTTATGTGCTACTTCTGAAATTTTCGTACCATAGCTCACAATAATATACATATCAATATGTACTTCATCTTCATTTTTACGAACAATAACGCCTCTAGTGAAGTTTTCTTTTCGTAAAATTTCTGTTAATCCATCTTTTAACTGATTTTTTGATGCCATACCTACGATACCGTAGCAATCTACTGCGGCACCTCCAGCAATTGTTGCAATTACATCTGTACTAATATCAATTTGACCGTACTTCGTTTTAATTTCAATTGACATCTCGTTTCCCCCTTCATAAATGGTGAAAGTGAGCTAGACTACTTTAGTTACTATCATATAATCTTTTTAAAGAAAATTCCATCGTTCTTTCTTTTTCACTCTCATATTTTATGTTTTAAATTACATTTTTTTATGATGAGCAAAATAGTCCATTGTTATTATACAACATGTACCACTATAATATGTCAAGCAATTTTTCTTGATTTCACCTTTTCTTCATTGACATATAGTGTCAAGTATTTTTTCTTGATTTCTTTTTCCTACGGTGTTGCATTCTCTTTTTAGTTGTGTTAAATTATAGTAGTGTTTTTAGCATCGCATAAAAGACTAATATTGAAAAATTACGTATGTTACGGTAGTTAAGGGAGGGAAATATAAATGGCTCGTGTTTGTGCTATCACTGGAAGAAAAGCTCGTTCTGGTAACTCTCGTTCTCACGCAATGAACGCTACAAAACGTAAATGGGGCGCTAACCTTCAAAAAGTTCGCGTACGCATCGACGGAAAAGTTCAACGTGTTTACGTTTCTGCTAGAGCATTAAAATCTGGCAAAATCGAACGTGTTTAATAATAAAAAAAAGAGCCGCTAGGCTCTTTTTTTATTATACCATTGGAAAAAGCACCGGTAATAGGTGCTTTTTTTAGTCTTTTTTGAAGGTATTTAACATCGCACGAACAATTCCACCAAGAAATTTAGGTAACTTAATTGTATAAAATCTCATGGTTTCCCTCCTAATCCCCATTACTCCACTTGTTCACTATATGATGCAAGGAGCAAAATTGTTTCTTCAATCAGTGCTTCTTATCATCATTAATATGCCAGAAGTGAATGAAAAAGTACCTTTTTCCTCAACGAGTTCATTACTAATACAAAGTGTCGATCCCCACTCTATTGTTTTATTAGTAAGGGGATACTTAAAACCGTGAAGTGTAATACCTTCTACCCTTTCAGTAACTGGTACAAATGATACGTATGGAAAATGTTCGTTTCCTTCAATTATATACATACCAAACTTTTTCACCATTATTTCATTTTTATTGTCCACAATACACATTTCTATATTTACTTCTAATCCCTTTAAAAGCATCTGAATATTTGCTAAACCATGATCAAGTCTTCCACCAGTAGCACCAAAAATACGAATTAATTTTGGTTTCTGTTCTAAAGCCCAGCTAATTGCAATTTCTAAATCTGTTTGATCTTTTTCTCGCGGGACGATATGTAATTCATTTGTTTGTTGCCTCATCCATGCTAATTCCTCATCAGTAACTGAATCATAATCCCCAAACGCAACAGCCGGAGTGATTCCTCTTTTCAACAAACGGTACACTCCTCTATCAACGGCCGCCCAAACTACTTCTTCATTTTCATACCGCGAAAAATCTGCGCAGTATTCTGCAGGTCCTCCCGCTAAAATATGAATAATCATTTTTCCTTCCCCTTCTATTGTAAAAAGGCAATCTGCCATTCGGTAGATTGCCTTTCTCCTTATTTGCCACTCTAACATGTATAAATAGTGAAGTCTTAATGAACTAGAAGCTTCACTAGGATAAAGGTTCGTTCATTCTTTATCCGCGAATTACACGAATTGCTTCACCGCGGTCTTTTTGATTGTATACTGCTGATCCCGCTACAAGAACATTCGCTCCTGCTTCAATACAAAGTCTTGCCGTTTCAGCGTTGACACCACCATCAACTTCAATTTCCACTTCTAGATTTCGCTCTTTAACCATTTCTGCAACTTGTTTGATTTTCGGTAATACAGAATGAATAAACTTCTGCCCGCCAAATCCAGGATTTACTGTCATAAGTAATACCATGTCTATATCTTCTAATACATGCTCAATCGTTGAAACTGGAGTATGCGGATTTAATACAACCCCTGCTTTAATGTCATGAGATTTAATTAACTGAATTGTACGATGTAAATGGGGACACGCTTCTACATGAACAGTAATAATATCCGCTCCCGCTTTTGCGAAAGTTGGGATATAGTTATCAGGATTTTCAATCATTAAATGTACATCTAACGGTAATGATGTAATAGGACGGATTGCTTCTACAATTAATGGTCCAATCGTAATATTTGGTACGAAATGCCCATCCATTACATCGACGTGAATGTAGTCAGCTCCGCCTTTTTCTACATCTTTAATCTCTTCCCCTAATCTTGAAAAATCTGCTGATAGAATCGATGGTGCAATTTTAATCATGACTAATACCTCGGCTTTCTCTCTCTAATTTCTTCTACGAATTGTTTGTAATTCTTATAACGATATTCGGTAATCTTTCCTTCTTCAACCGCAGCTTTCACCGCACATTTCGGTTCAGCAAGGTGTGTACACCCTCTAAATTTACAGTATTGGCTCGCTTCTTTCAACTCTGGAAAACAATATGTAAGATCTTCTACCTCTATATCTATGAAATCAAGCGAACTAAAACCAGGTGTATCCGCAACAAGTCCGCTTCCAACTGTAATTAATTCTACGTGTCTTGTCGTATGCTTTCCACGTCCTAAATGTGAAGAAATATCATTAGTTTTCAATTCTAAATCTGGACGTAATACGTTTAGCATTGAAGATTTCCCAACACCAGATTGGCCTGCAACGACGGAAATACAACCTTCTAAAAATGGTTTCAGAATATCAATACTTTCCGATGTATTTATAGAAGTAAACAACACATCATAACCCATTTCACGATAATCATTTGCATAAGATTCAACAGTTTCTCTCATTTTTTCATCTACTAAATCCATCTTACTAATACAAATAATTGGTTTAATGTTATGATATTCAATTAATACTAAAAATCGATCTAACAGTCCTGGATTAAAATCTGGTTCTACCGCAGAGAAAACAAGAATAGCTTGATCAACATTAGCAATAGGAGGTCTAACAAGTTCATTTTTCCGATCAAATACTTCTAACACATAACCTTCATTCGGATTATCCGCTTGAAAAACAACTTGGTCTCCTACAAGTGGCGTAATTTTATTCTTTCTAAATACACCACGCCCACGACATTGTGTAATCCCTTCCTCATTCTGCACATAATAAAACCCACTTAGAGCTTTTACAATTTTTCCTTCTGGCATATAATTCTCCTTTATTTTGTATAAAATGAAACTGCAATTAAATATGAATAGACTAGCGTTCTGTAAACAATTAGTTCAAAGCCCACCAAATATATATCCAGGTTCATATATTTAATCTACCATCAAATTTGAAATATTATTTACAACAGTATCACTTTTACAGCTTTTTGAATCATATATTTTTGCCTGTTATACAGTCCACGATGTAGACAGCATAACAGGCAAGAGTAATAAATTCCATCTTCCATATAAGGACGATGGAATTCCCTATTATTGAGCTGGATATGGTACTTCCTTGTCCATAATCGTTACTCCATCTCGGACAATTTTATAGTGTCCCTTTGCACCTTCTTGAATTACAAATTCTAAAGAAATAATCGCTGACTCAGTAATTGTTCTCGTTTCAACTGGTTTATCCATTTTTTGCTGCATATCTTCTTTATAAATTTCTATTGTTTGCGGCTTTTTCTCACCTGTTGCAGAAGCTTCATATGGGATAGAAATGTTATCCACTTTTACCGTTTTCGTCACTTTAGGCTTCGGACCATCGGAGATAACAATCGATACTTTATCTCCTTCTTTTAAAGGTGTCCCAGGCTTTGGTAACTGTGAAATAACAAGACCTTTATCAACCTTATCTGAATACTCTCTTTGTATATCAGAAACAAGCTTTCTTTCATTTAAATAACCTTTTACACTATTTTCAGTCCATCCTGAAAAATCACCTGGTCTTATTTGATAAGGTCCTTTACTTACCCAAATTTTCAGCTCTTGTTCTGTCTCTATAACCATTTGATCAGGCGTTGGTATTTGCTCTACAATTTCACCTTTCGGCTTATCATTTTCAATATAATTTATTGTAACTTGTTTATATTTTTCTTCTAACTCAGCTCTTATACTCTCGAAATCTTTTCCTGTCAAATCACGCATCTTACTTTTCTTTTTCCCACCTGATTGATAGATAGTAATTTTAGAGTTTTCTTTCACTACTCTTCCTGCTATAGGATCTGTTTTTATCACGTTTCCGGCTTCAACATCATCTGTATATACAAGATTAGGTTCAGTAACTTCAAAACCTTTTTCAACCAATGTATTTACAGCTGTCGTATATTTCATACCAGCCACATCAGGAACCTTCACATCTTTCGGAATAAAGAAGCCTGGAATAACAGTAAGTGCTAATGTTATCCCTATCGCTAAAAGTAAAAATGTTGTAATTAAAACTTTCAGCCATTTATTATTTCGCTTTTTCTTCTTACCTGATTTGGTCTCTTCTTTTCTTACTTGTTCATCCACTTTACTTCCTTTTAATACAATCGTTTCATCACTTACATTTTGAAATAGTTGTTCTTGTTGAATAATTGGAATCGCTTTCGTTGCTTCCATATCTTCTGGTATGTAAAATGGTTGTTCATTTATTCGTTCTGGGTATAGTGCTGTTTCAATATCTCGTTTCATCGCGTTAGCAGATTGATATCGATGGAACGGATCTTTCGCAGTTGCCTTTAATATAATATTTTCAACACTTTGTGGAATATTTTCATTCCATCTTTTTGGAGATGGCATTTCATTTTGTAAATGTTTTAACGCAATTGCAACAGCAGATTCACCAGAAAACGGTTGTCTTCCTGTTAACAATTCAAACATAACAATCCCAAGTGAATAAATATCTGATTGTTTATTCGCTATACCGCCGCGCGCTTGTTCTGGTGATAAATAATGCACCGAACCGAGCACCGAATTTGTATGTGTAATCGTTGCTGCACTTGTAGCTGTCGCAATTCCAAAGTCTGTTACTTTGACCACTCCGTCATCTCGAATCAAAATATTGTGCGGTTTAATATCACGATGTACAATCTCAAAATGATGGGCGTGTGCCATAGCGGACGTTAACTGCTCCATTATATCAAGAGCCTCTCCTATCGGTAACATCCCTCGATCAATTATGTATTGCTTCAATGTTCGTCCAGGTACATATTCCATTACAAGATAATATATATCATCCTCTTCCCCAACATCATACATATTCACAATATTTGGATGCGACAACGTTGTAACAGATTGCGCTTCTCGATGGAAACGTTTAATAAACTCTTCATTATTTGAATAGTCGAGTCTTAATATTTTTACCGCTACATCTCGGCCGAGTATATCATCATGAGCTAAATATACATTGGCCATTCCTCCACCGCCAATCATTTTCAGCAGCTTATAACGGTCATTTAAGCGTTTTCCAATCAGCACGTTGCACTTCACCTACTTTCGTTTGTCGAATCCGTATAATCAATAATAACGAGGGTAATATTATCTTCTCCACCACGATCATTTGCTAATTGAATGAGATGCTCTCCCTTCGCCTCGAGCTGTTCATTCAATTGTAAAATTTGTTGCATATCAGCAATAGAAACTTTGTTAGACAATCCATCCGAGCAAAGAAGTAATTGATCATCTTCTTCAAGCACCAATGTTTTAACATCTAATCCAACTGTTTCTTCATTTCCTAATGCTCTTAACAAAACATTCTTTTTCGGGTGATATTCTGCATCTTCCTTTGAAATTTCGCCATGTCTCACAAGTTCATTTACAAGCGAATGATCTTCCGTTACAAGCGTCATTTTCCCCTCTGATACCATATAACACCGACTATCTCCTATATGACCTATCGTCACAAAATTCGATGTACAAATGGCTATTATAAGTGTTGTTCCCATGCCATTACATTCTGCATGCTGCTTAGAGTAAGCATATATGCGCTCATTAATAATTCCAACGTTAGTATGTAACCACTTTTCTACCTTTTTAGGCTCATTCATATTATGCGTTTGCTTCCAATAATCATGGAATAATTGAATAGCCATCGAGCTAGCTACATCGCCAGCTCGATGACCTCCCATTCCATCTGCTACTACCGCTAAAATATTTCCATCTAAATTGCGAAAAACTCCTGCACTATCTTCATTATGTTGACGAACTTTTCCTTTATCCGATAGAAACACGGCTTTCATCTAGTCACCTCGTCTCTTCTTTGCGCTCCTTTGCACGCAACTGACCGCAGGCTGCATCAATATCATGACCTTGTTCACGGCGAATGGTTACATTCACTCCACGATCTTTTAGCGTCTTTTCAAATAAGAAAATTTGCTCTCGTGGCGTACGTACATAATCACGTTCTGGCACGTAGTTTACCGGAATTAAGTTTACATGACATTTTACACCTTTTAAGAGCGCAGCAAGTTCTTCAGCGTGCTCAACTTGGTCATTTTCTCCTCCAAATAAGCCATATTCAAATGTAATACGACGCCCTGTTCTATTTACATAGTATTTAACAGCTTCCATTAAATCAGGTAGCTTATAAGCACGGTTGATCGGCATTAATTTTGAACGTATCTCTGTATTTGCAGCATGCAATGAAATCGCAAAATTAATTTGCATATCTTCTTCAGCGAACTTATAAATTTTTGGAACAATTCCACTTGTTGAAACTGTCATATGTCTTGCACCAATATGAATTCCTTTTTCATGATTTACAATGCGTAAGAATGACATTAAGTTATCATAATTATCAAATGGTTCTCCAATTCCCATAACAACAAGAGAACTTACACGTTCTTCTGTTTCATCAAGCGCACGCTGAACTTCTACTACTTGCGCTACAATTTCTCCAGCCTCTAAGTTTCGTTTTAACCCACCAAGTGTAGAAGCACAGAACGTACAGCCAATGCGGCAACCCACCTGTGTTGTTACACAAATGGAATTTCCATATTCATGTCGCATTAGTACAGTTTCAATAGAGTATCCATCGTATAACTGGAATAGGAATTTAATCGTTCCATCCGAAGACGTTTGTTTTACTAAAGTGTTTAAAGTAGTAATATCAAAGGAATTCGACAATTTATCGCGCAATCCTTTAGCAAGGTTTGACATATCCTCATAATTTTTTACACGTTTTTTATATAGCCAATCAAAAATTTGTCCTGCACGGAACTTAGGTTCTCCTTGTTCCTTTAACCAATCTTGCATTTCATGAAGTTGTAAAGAATAAATTGATGGTTTCTTTGTTTCTAGATTTTTCTTTTGTTTTTTTACAGTCGTTTCCATGATGCTACACCTTCTTTCTTAAACAAGCAATATAAAAGCCATCTGTTGCAAAATAATGCGGTAAAATTCGTACTTGACCTTCATCAATATACGGATTTAACTTTTCTGGCATGCGATCTTTTATCGTAGTATCCCATTCAAATTCAGGATGCTCTTGTAAAAATTGCTTTATTACTTGTTCATTTTCTATTTTTTCAATTGTGCACGTACTATAAACAAGGCGACCACCTTGTTTTAACAATGGTGCTATTTTTTCTAGTATCGCAAGTTGAATCGTTGATAACCTTTCACTATCGCCCTTATCTTTACCTAACTTAATATCAGGTTTACGTCTAATAACACCAAATCCAGAACATGGTGCATCTACTAATATTTTGTCAAAAGATTCATTTGCAAAATGCTCTTGAACTTTTCTAGCATCTAAAGCCATCGTTTCTACATTTTCTAAACCAAGTCTCTTCGCCTGTTGTTCAATTAAACGTACTTTATGTGCGTGTAAATCAAGCGACATTACCTTACCAGTTCCGTCCAAACGCTCTGCAATATGAGTTGTTTTTCCGCCAGGAGCAGCACAACTATCTAGAACTGTATCTCCTTTATTCGGTTCTAAAGCACGTGCTACAAGCATTGAGCTTTCATCTTGAATAGAAAGGAAACCTTTTTTGAACGCTTCTGTATGTGCGACATTTCCTCTTTCAATTTGAATTGCATCCTCTGACAATTCGCCACGTTTTGCTTCTATACCCTCATCAGCTAATAACGCAACCGCTTCTTCTACCGTTACTTTATCAACATTTACACGTGCTGTTGGTACAGGTGGCAACATATTTACTTCACACATTTTCTCTGCTGTCTCTAAACCATATTCGGATGCCCATTCTTGTACAAGCCACATTGGATGACTCGTTGCAATCGCAAGTCGTTCTACTGGATTTTCGATTTCTTCTAACGAAGGTACACCTTCTCGCTGAATCGAACGCAATACTCCGTTCACCATGCCTGAAATCCCTTTATGCCCACGACGCTTTGCAATCTCAACTGCTTCATGAATAGCCGCTCTTTCTGGAACTCGGTCTAAATATAGCATTTGATATAGAGATAGGCGAAGCAACACTCTTACCCACGCTTCAACCTTTTTTCTTAAAAATGGTTGTAAATAATAATCTAGTGTGTCACGACGTTGAATTGTTCCATATACCATTTCAGTTAATAAACCAATATCTTTTCTGTCAATTGTATTTTTTTCAATCAAATTATTTAAAAGTAAGTTGCTATATGCACCACTTTTTTCTACTTGAATTAAGCCATCCAGAGCTAACTCACGAACATTTTGTCTCATGCATTTTCTCCTAACTTCGTACCAATTTCAGGTTTTGTTCCACGTAAAAATTGTGAACAACTCATACGCTTTTTACCAGATGGTTGCAATTCAGTGATTTTAACGCCTGTCTCGTTCCCTGTTGCAACAACAAACCCATCTTCTTCAAGAGCTACTATTGTACCTGGTTCAGCTTTCTCTGTAATAGAGACCTTCTCTCCCCACCATACTTTAATAACTTGTCCTGCCAAAGTCGTATAAGCAACTGGCCATGGATTCAATCCGCGAATGTGATTGTATACTTCTTCACCTGTTTTTGTCCAATCAATTATCTCTTGCTCACGTTTTATATTATATGCAAACGTCACTTCAGCTTCACTTTGTTTAATTGGTTCTAGTTTACCCTGAATTAGTAAAGGAACCGTTTTAGATAAAAGGTGTGCTCCTGCTTCGCTTAACTTATCAAATAATGAACCTGTTGTTTCACGCTCTTCAATTTCTACTTCTACTTGCGTTAATATATCGCCCGCATCTAATTTTTCTACCATATACATAATTGTAATACCTGTTTTCTCTTTACCTTCCATGATCGCATAATGAATTGGTGCACCACCGCGAAGTTCTGGAAGTAATGATGCGTGGACATTAATACATCCATACTTTGGCGCTTCTAAAATTTCATTCGGTACGATTTGTCCAAATGCTGCTGTTACAATTAAGTCTGGCTCTAGTGCTAATACTTTTTCATATTCGTCTTTTTCACGAATTTTTAACGGCTGTACTACTGGAATACCATGTTTCTCCGCTTCTACTTTAACAGGAGTAGGTGTTAAAACCTTTTTTCTACCAACTGGACGATCAGGTTGCGTTACAACACCAACTACGTCATATCCGTCCTCGATAAGACGACGAAGCACCGGCACAGAAAAGTCCGGTGTCCCCATAAATACTACTTTCATCATTCAAAAACCGCTCCTTTTAAACCTATTCTAATTCGCCTGCTTCATAATACCTTTTCACTTTAGATGTAAATAAAACACCGTGTAAATGATCGATTTCATGCTGAATTGCACGCGCTAAGAAGTCATCCGCTTCTAATAAAAATATTTTACCGCGACGATTTTGTGCACGTACTTTAATGTAATCTGCACGCTCCACTTCACCATAAAGTCCCGGAAAGCTTAAGCAGCCTTCGGGACCTACTTGTTCACCACGTTTTTCTAAAATAACAGGATTAATTAATTCAATTTTACCCGTATCATCACCTATATCAACAACAGCAACTTGTAAGCTTACACCCACTTGTGGCGCAGCTAGACCAACTCCGTCTGCAATTAACATTGTTTCATGCATATCTTTTAACAATTTCACTAACTTTTTATCAAAGTTAATTACTCTTTCGCATGGTGTTTCTAACACTTCATTTGGATGCTTTACAATTTCTAAAACTGCCATATTTCCCTCCGCTACATTAACATTGTTGGATTAAAATCAATTGAGATTTGTAGCTCTTTTTGCATTTCTGCTTGATAATGTTCATTTACCATTTTGAGCACGTTCTTTAAGTTTGGTTCCCGTTTGTATTTTATCATGCATTGGTAACGATATCTATCTTTTATCCTTGGAATTGCTGAAGCAACCGGCCCTAACACCATTGTTTGCCTTGAACAATGCGTTCGTAAATGACCGACAATTTTTTCCGTCACTTGGACTGCCTTTAATAACTCCGGATGAGATACAGTTACAAGTACAACGTAGTAATATGGCGGATATTGTCTCATTTGCCTCATTTGCATTTCGTGCTCATAAAATACATCATATTGTTGATTCTTTGCTAATTCTACACTGTAATGTTCCGGCGTATACGTTTGAATTACAACTTCACCTGGCAATTCATGTCTTCCTGCACGTCCACTTACTTGTGTCAATAGCTGATACGTCTTTTCACTCGCCCGAAAATCAGGTAGATGAAGCATCGTATCCGCCGTTAAAACGCCAACAAGCGTCACCTTCGGAAAATCAAGCCCTTTCGCAATCATTTGTGTTCCAAGTAATATATCTGCTTTCTCTTCACCAAACGCCTTTAATAATTTTTCATGCATTCCTTTACGGCTTGTTGTATCCACATCCATTCGAATGACCCGCGCCTCAGGGAATAGTTTTGTGATTTCTTCTTCAACCTTTTGCGTCCCTGTACCAAAGAAACGAATATACGTACTATTACAAGCAGGACACTCCGTTGGCATATTTTCCTCATGACTACAATAATGACACTTTAAACGATGGTTCATTTTGTGATATGTCAACGAAATATCACAATGCGGACATTGTACGACATACCCACAATCACGACACATCACAAACGTAGAATGACCCCTTCTATTTAAAAAGAGAACCATTTGTTCTTTCTTTTCTAATCGATCTGCTATTTTTTCATGCAGTGCCTTTGAAAACATTGAGCGATTTCCATCACGAAGCTCTTCACGCATATCAACAATTTCTACAGTCGGCAAAGCTTGCTTGTTCATACGTTTTTCCATTGTAAGCAACCCATAGACACCTTTTTTCGCTCTAGCAAACGATTCAAGTGTCGGCGTTGCACTTCCGAGAACGATTGGACACTTATGATATTGTCCTCTCCACACTGCTACATCTCTTGCATGATACTTTGGGTTATCCTCTTGCTTATAACTTGATTCATGCTCTTCATCAATAATAATGATTCCTAAATTTTCGAATGGAGCAAAAATAGCTGAACGCGCACCAACTACAACTTTCACTTCTTTTCTTAATATCTTTCGCCATTCATCATATTTCTCGCCAACAGAAAGCGCACTGTGAAGAACTGCAACTTGCGAACCGAACCTACCTTTAAAGCGATCTACCATCTGGGGCGTTAGCGCAATTTCAGGAACAAGCACAATTGCTTCTTTTCCTTTCTCGAGCACCGCTGCTATAGATTGTAAATATACTTCAGTCTTACCACTTCCTGTAACACCATATAGTAAAAATGGATTGTAAGTTTCATTTGTAATTGATGACAAAATCGGTGTAATTACTTGTTTTTGTTCCTCAGTAAGCGGAAATGGTTTCGTTTGTTCAAAATCATCATCGTCATACGGACTCCGGTATACCTCTACATACTTTTCTGAGATTAGACCCTTTTTAACAAGTGCTTTTATTGGAGCATCTGTTATTTGTAATTCTTCTGTTAAATTTTTTAACGGTACACTTTTGTAGTTTTCTACAAAATAATAGAGTACATCTTGTTGTTTTTTACTTTTCAGTTCAAATGCTGCTAATTCCAATTTATCTGCCGGCAACTCCGGTTGAACTACTCTTTGTTTCTTCTTCTGCACTTTATCCTTTACTTGATAAACCACTTCAGTCGTACCATTTTTAATTTCTTGTTGAATAGTGCGATATAGGTGCGGCTGTGCTTCGATAACTTCCCAATCTATCGTTTCCTTCCCTTGAAATAAAGAAAGAATTTCTGGTGCTACTTCTTCTCGGTTACGAAGTTGCAGACGCTTTTTATATGTTGCTTTAATCGCCGTCGGAAGCATCACCTGAAAAGCTGAAATCATATAACATAACGTTTCACTTGTAAGCCAATACCCAAGTTTTAATAATTCATCATTTAAAACCGGAGTGACATCTAATATTTCATACAACGCTTTTAACTTTTTACTTTCTAGTTCAACCGAATCCTTTATGCCAATAATAAAACCTTGCAATTTCCTCGGACCGAATGGGACTACTACACGCATTCCTGTTTGCACGATATCTTCCCATTTTTTAGGGATAATATAATCAAACGGTCGATCTGTTTGACGTGCAGGTACATCAACAATTACACTTGCAAACTTCATACATAATCATCTTCTAACATCATTTCTATTTGCTTTAATATTTCACGAGCCACTTCTTTCTTCGTTAAAAGTGGCAGCTCAATGATTTCTCCATCTTTTCTATACATTGTCACAATATTTGTATCCGTACCAAACCCAGCTCCTTGCGCTTTCACGTCATTCGCAACAATCATATTTGCATTTTTCTCACGTAATTTTCTCGTTGCGTATTCCTCTATGTTTGTCGTTTCAGCTGCGAAACCGATAAGTAACTGTCGGTCCTTCTTCTCACCTAACGTTTTTAAAATATCCACTGTTCTTTCTAATTCAATTACAGCATCGCCATTTTTCTTTTTCATTTTATTATCATGAACATATTTCGGACGGTAATCTGCAACGGCTGCTGTTTTGATGACAACATCCACACTCTGATAATGCTGAAGGACTGCCTCTAACATATCTTGTGCAGATTCTACTTGTATTGTTGTGACATGTAATGGTGACTCTAATGCTGTCGGTCCTGACACAAGTATGACATCAGCACCTAAGCTTGCTGCAACTTCTGCGATCGCATACCCCATCTTTCCAGAAGAAAAATTCGTCATAAAACGAACCGGATCAATCTTTTCACGTGTCGGTCCAGCTGTTATTAATATTCGTTTTCCTTGCAATGGTTGTTGTTCCGAGAAAGCCTCTTCTAATCGTCCAATAATTGCTTCAGGTTCTTCCAGTCTTCCTTTTGCTACATAACCACATGCTAAAAAACCTTCCCCAGGCTCAATAAATGTATATCCTAATGTTTTTAACGTCATCATGTTTTTTTGAACAATTTTATTTTCATACATATGCACATTCATAGCAGGTGCAATCCACACTGGAGCTGTAGTAGCTAACAAAGTAGTTGTAATCATATCATCAGCAATACCGCCAGCTAACTTTCCAATGCAATTAGCTGTAGCAGGTGCAACAAGTACAACATCTGCCCAATCCGCTAAATCAATATGAGCAATAACAGCCGAGTCTTTCTCATCAAACGTATCCGTATATACATCATGGCGAGAAAGTGCTTGAAATGTAAGAGGCGTAACAAACTTCATTGCCGACTCACTCATCATTACTTTTACAAGAGCGCCAGCTTGTGTCAATTTACTTGTTAACGCAGCCGCCTTAAAAACTGCAATGCCTCCTGTTACACATAGAAGTATCTTTTTCCCTTTTAGCATATGACTCGTCCTCTTTCTTTTTCAAACTTATTCTACTGAAATAGAATTTCCAGCTCGTCAGTACCAGTATTTCGTTCCGTCTTTTTCGATTCCTTTTCATCCCTATCGTAAAAAAATAACAACCTACTTGTAAATAGGTTGTTACCGTTACATAGAAAATTATAAAGTCTATGTTTTAATTTGTCGAAAAGAATGTCTTAATCAATTATTGTGTCATCGCTTGGTACATATTTTAATACTTCTAAATCGATTTCTTCTAATGCTTTACCTACACATTTATAAGAAACAGGCTTTTCAATAACACAATTGTCAGCAATTTGCATTTCACGTGCACGCTTTGCAGCTACTGTTACAAGTGTATATTTAGAATCGATTTTTGTTAATAATGAGTCAATTGATGGATTTAACATAATTATAGACCCTCCGTCATTTCTTTATAGTATTTTGCCACTCTTTCGCGGCGGCAATGTTCACCAACCACAATTGCTTTAATTCGGTCGCAAGCTAATTCAACTTGATCGTTTTCTACAACATAGTCATAAGCGTCCATCATTTCGATTTCTTCTTTCGCTACAGTTAAACGATTTTCAATAACATCTTCAGTTTCTGTACCACGGCCGACAATTCGGTTCTTTAGTTCAGATAAACTTGGAGGTGCTAAGAAAATAAATACACCTGCTGGGAAGGCTTTCTTAACTTGAATTGCTCCTTGCACTTCAATTTCTAAGAACACATCTTTTCCTTCTTGTAACGTTTTTTCAACATAATCAATCGGTGTTCCGTAATAATTACCAACGAACTCAGCCCATTCAAGTAACTTTTCATTACGAATCATTTCTTCAAATTCTTCTCTCTCTTTAAAGAAATAATCCACACCATCTACTTCACCTTCACGCGGTTTACGTGTCGTTACTGAAATAGAGTACTGAAAACGTGTGTCTTCATGGCTAAACAGCTCTTTTCGAACCGTTCCTTTCCCGACACCAGAAGGTCCCGAAAGAACGATGAGCAATCCTCTTCTACTTCTCATAAATATGTAAAACCTACCCTTCCTCACTTAAATCTTCTTTATTATTCAAACGATGTGCAATCGTCTCTGGCTGAATTGGACTTAATACTACATGCCCATCATCCATAACAATAACCGCCCTTGTTTTTCTCCCATACGTAGCATCAAGCAAAGCATTATGTTCACGCGCTTCCTGTACTGTCCGTTTAATAGGAGCTGACTCCGGACTTACAATAGCAATAATTCGATGAGCAGATACAATATTTCCGTATCCAATATTTAAAAACCGCATGGCCATAGTTTGCGCCTCCTAGTAAGTCTATCCGATTTCTCCACCACGTATAACTTTATATATTTTTTGAAAGCTACTCAATATTTTGTACTTGTTCACGAATTTTTTCAAGGTTATTTTTCATTTCTACGACATATTTTGAAATTGTTAAGTCATTTGCCTTAGAACCTATCGTATTAACTTCCCTATGCATCTCTTGCACGATGAAGTCCATTTTCCTTCCAACAGGCTCTGTAATTTGCAGTGCTTCACGAAATTGATCTAAATGACTTTGTAATCGAACTAATTCTTCGTGAATATCTGAACGCTCTGCAAATATTGCTACTTCTGTCAACAATCGTTGTTCATCTAAATCTTGATTATGTAATTCTTTTAAGCGATTTTCTAATCGTTCACGATATTTTTGTGTAACAATTGGTGCATGTGGAATAATTGCATTTACACAATTATGAATCTCTTGCAAACGATATGCTATATCTTTATGTAATCGTTCTCCTTCGCCATCTCTCATCGTTTTCAACATATGAGCAGCTTGGCGAACAGCTTCATATAAACCGGTTTCAAATTGTTCATTTACATTTTCTATTTCTTCAACTGCCGTTACTTCTGGCATTCCCATTAGTTGCCCGAGTGTAATAGAATCTTGTAATTGAAATTTCCCTTTTATATCTTCCATAATGGATTGGTACTGCTTGAGAAGTTCCCAATTCACAGTTAATTTTCTTTCAACAAGCCCTTCACCTGTTATACTAATAGACACTTCAATACGTCCACGGCGAACTTGCTTTGCAATTATTTTACGAATCTTGTCTTCAAACGCCATCATTTGCTTCGGAAGCCGAATACTCATTTCTAAAAAACGATGGTTCACCGACTTCATTTCTACTGTTATTTGAAAAGTATCGTTTTCTACCTTCGATCTTCCAAATCCTGTCATACTACAAATCATCTTTATCACATCCAAGCCATGAAATAACTCAATGAAAAAGGCAATAGAGACAAGGCTCTACTACCTTCTGTAAATTATATCATATTTTCATATCATTGACTATTTCAAGTTTAATCCCTTCTTATATAACAGCGGCTTTTTCTTTTTCTCCTTTTTTCTTGTTAATAAGGATCCTACTAATAAGAAGGTCGGAATAGATGATAATCCTCCAATTAACAACCAATCTCGTGCTTGTATCGGCATTGTGCTAAAAATCGGCTGTAATGGTGGATAATATATAACTACAAGCATTAACAGTAAAGAAATAATAACCGCCCCTACTAAATATATATTTCCAAACGGGTTGCGGTGAAATATAGAATGTTCACTACGACAATCAAATACATGAATAAGCTGAGCCAGTACTAATGTTGCGAAGGCTACCGTTTGTGCATACTTCAATTCATTCGGATGCTGGTTAAATGCAATAATAAACGCTACTAATGTCACTGCTCCGATTAGAAAACCACGACTTATAATTTTCCATGCAAGCCCTCTAGCAAACACCCCTTCTTTCGGATGGCGTGGTGTTCTCTTCATCACATCTCCTTCAGCCTTATCCAAACCTAATGCCATCGCTGGTAAACCGTCAGTAACTAAGTTCACCCATAAAATTTGAATTGGAACCATCGGCAATGGCAGTGCAAGTAACATCGCAAATAACATAACTAAAATTTCACCAACGTTAGATGCTAACAAATACCGAATAAACTTCCGAATATTTTCATATATGTTTCTACCTTCTTTAATCGCCGATTTAATCGTAGCAAAGTTATCATCTAACAACACAAGTGACGAAGCTTCTTTTGCAACATCTGTCCCTGTAATTCCCATCGCAATCCCTATATCAGCTGTTTTAATAGCTGGAGCATCGTTCACTCCATCACCTGTCATAGCTACTATATGTCCCTTATTTTGTAGCGCCTTAACGATTTTCAATTTATGCTCAGGAGACACACGAGCGAATACATACGTATCTTCTACAATATCTTCTAATGCCTCTACATCCATATTCGCAAGTTCTACACCTTCAACAACGCGTCCACCCGCCGGTAAAACCCCTAGCTGTTCCGCAATTGCCATTGCCGTCACTTTATGATCTCCCGTAATCATTACCGTTCTAATACCAGCTTCCTTACACTCTTTCACCGCTTGCGCCACTTCTAGTCTTGGCGGATCTATCATTCCTTGTATTCCAACAAGCATAAAATCCTGCTCGACTTCTCTTTCATGTTCAATTGAATCTGTAGCTTTTAACGGTTTAAATGCCACTGCAATCGTTCGTAAAGCTTGACTTCCTAAACTATGAATCGCTGCCTGCACTTCTTTTCGATACATTTCACTTAAAGGCTGCTGCTTATTTCCCCACAAAATTGTTTGACTCATCTGCAAAAGAACATCTGGTGCTCCTTTTGTAATAACAAATTTTTTACCTTCACGATCACGAACGATAACGCTCATCATTTTTCTAGTTGAATCAAAAGGAAATTCACGAATGACTTCAAACTTTCCTTTAAGAGCTTCACGTGATATTCCCGCCTTCATTGCAGCAGCAACGAGAGCTCCCTCTGTTGGATCTCCATCTAACACATACGTCTTTTTCTTTTGAATAACATTCGCATTATTACATAAACAGCCAAATGTAAGTAGTTGATACAGTGATTTCGTCTTAGTAGGGTCAATTACTTCTTCACCTTTCATAAACGAACCTGTTGGCTCATAGCCTTGACCTGTTACTTTCCACAATTCTCCGCCTGACCACATATGTGTTACCATCATTTTATTTTGTGTCATTGTTCCTGTTTTATCTGAGCAAATAACAGAAGCACAGCCTAACGTTTCTACAGCTGGCAACTTTCGCACAATTGCCCTCTTTTTAATCATACGCTGTACACCAAGTGATAGCGCAACCGTAACGATAGCTGGCAATCCTTCTGGAATAGCTGCAACAGCAAGCGAAACCCCGGCCAAAAACATGTGATACACTTCATTCCCTTGATATACACCAGCTAGTACAACAAGAGCCGTCAATATAAGAGCAACAATAATTAAAATTTTTCCAAGTTGTTCTAATCTTCTTTGTAATGGCGTTTCCATTTGCTCAGCATTTTGCAACATATTTGCAATTTGCCCCATAGCTGTATTCATTCCAGTTGCTACGACTACCCCTGTTCCAGCACCTCTCGTTATCATCGTCCCCATAAATGCCATGTTTTTTTGATCACCAATTGAAACATCTTGACCTTGTAACGCATCTACCTTCTTTTGTACAGGCAATGACTCTCCTGTAAGAGCCGATTCTTCAATATATAAACTTGAAGATTCCACAAGGCGAACATCCGCGCCAATACGGTCACCACTAGAAAATTTAATAATATCACCTAGTACAAGCGCTTTTGACGGCGCTTTTATCCACTTCCCATTTCTTAGTACAGTAACTTGAGGAGCTGCCAATTCTTTTAAAGCTTCCAACGATTTTTCAGCTTTCCTCTCTTGGAAGAAACCGAGGACACCATTAATAATAACAATTGCAACAATTGCAATCGAATCAATATACTCTCCTAAAAAAGCTGAAATAATTGTAGCACCAAATAAAACAAGTACCATAAAATCTTTAAATTGCGCTAAAAACACCATAAGCGCAGAAGGCCGCTTTGCTTCTTGCAATTCATTTGTGCCAAATTTCTTTAATCGGCCCTCTGCTTCTTGCTCTGTAAGACCTACCTCCACATTCGTATTCGTTCTTTCCTCCACTTCATGTGCTCGCATTTCATACCAATTCATCCTGCCATCGACCTCCTGATTCCAGACATACTCTAATGAAAGCTTATTCAGCCTCGTCCAAAAAAATGCTATAATTAACTTTTAGTTAGAAAGGAGTGTTCATTTATGGCATTCGATGGATTATTTACAAGAGCGATTACACATGAAATTGCAAATTCTCTTTACACGGGAAGAATTTCCAAAATATATCAACCTTCAAAATACGAGATTTTATTACATATTCGCGCAAACGGAAAGAATCAAAAACTGATTCTTTCATCTCACCCTACATATGCGCGTATGCACTTAACAAATCAAAACTACAATTCACCAGCGCTACCGCCGATGTTTTGTATGCTTCTTCGCAAACATTTAGAAGGTGGATTTATTGAAAAAATTGAACAAATTGACTTAGAACGTATTATTCAAATTACAGTCCGCAGTCGCAATGAAATCGGTGACGAATCAGTAAAAACATTAGTAATCGAAATAATGGGACGACACAGTAATATTATCTTAGTAGATACGAAAACAAATGTTATTTTAGATAGCTTAAAACACGTTTCTTTAGCGGTAAACCGACATCGTACTGTATATGCTGGAGCTGAATATGTTGCCCCACCGGCACAACATAAAGTTAATCCGCTTCTTATCGAAACAGAAGATGATTTTATTAAACCGCTAGACTTTTTATCTGGCAACATGGACAAACAACTTGTCGGAGCATTCATGGGAATTTCCCCATTATTTGCAAAAGAAGTTGTAAAAAAAGCAGGTATGGCAAATGAAAAAGCATTATCTGAAGCTTTCTTCAGCTTGCAAAAACCTTTGCTAACACATCAGTACGTGCCAGCAATGATAACAGCAAATGGAAAAGAGTTCTTTTACCTATTCCCTCTTTCTCACTTACAAGGAAACGAAAAAACATTTTCATCTGTTAGTGAATTATTAGATCGTTTCTTCTTTGGTAAAGCAGAGCGCGATCGTGTAAAACAACAAGCTCACGATTTAGAACGCTTTATGCAAAATGAAAAAACAAAAAACGAAAAGAAGCTAATTAAACTAGAAAAAACATTACAAGATGCCGGAAAAGCAGATAAATATCAACTATTTGGAGAGCTACTTACAGCCAATATGTACGCTTTGAAAAAAGGTGATAAAGAGATAGAAGTCGTTAACTATTACGACGAAAATGGTGGGACTGTAAAAATCACATTAAATCCTTTAAAAACACCATCTGAAAATGCACAACGCTATTTCCAAAAGTACCAAAAAGCGAAAAATTCAGTTGCTATTGTAGAAGAACAAATCGTAAAAACAAATGAAGAAATTCTTTATTTCGATAGCTTACTTCAACAAATGGAGGTTGCTTCTTCAAAAGATATTGAAGAGATTCGTGAAGAACTGACCGAAGAAGGTTATGTACGTAATCGTAAGAAGAAAAACTCAAAGAAAAAACCGACAAAACCAGTATTGGACAAATATTTAGCTAGTGATGGCACAGAAATTTTCGTCGGTAAAAACAATAAGCAAAATGATTATTTAACAACGAAATTCTCCCGTCGTGATGAAATTTGGTTACATACGAAAGACATACCTGGGTCCCACGTTGTCATTCGTTCTCTTGAACCTACGGAAGAGACTTTACAAGAGGCCGCTAAAATCGCTGCTTATTACAGTAAAGCAAAAGATTCTAGTTCTGTTCCTGTAGATTTCACGAAAATACGTCATGTCAAAAAACCGAGTGGCGCAAAACTTGGCTTTGTTACGTACGACAATCAGCAAACCGTATATGTAACACCGGATGCTGATACTGTAATGAAATTAAAAGCTTAAATATTAAAAAATGCGTTGCTTGCAAGCGACGCATTTTTTATACGGTTTCAATTCAGTTCATATATCCATTCACTCATTCATAACATCTTTCTTCCCTTCAATATTGTCAAAAAAATTGACAGTGTCATTTCACATCTGTATAAATTTTTTTACAGTATGTATATAAAGTGCACCTCCAATCAATATTTTTTCATCCCCCCACTGATTATTGAAGTAATCCTAATTTTATGAACAAACCGTCTCCCACAAATAACCGGCTAATTTTTTATCTCCCCTAAAATATATGTAGTTCCTACTATCTTTTCTTCAAATATACATTTTGGCACGCTATTTGCTTTATTCAATACTGTGAAAAGGGGGAAATTAACATGACTTTAAGAATTAATAAAATCCAAAATCAACTACAAAAATATGAAATTGACGGATTACTTATTACAAAAAAAGAAAATCGCCAATATGCAACAGGCTTTACAGGCAGCGCTGGCGTCGTCTTAATCTCTGTGGATAAAGCGGTTTTTATAACCGATTTTCGCTACGTAGATCAAGCGAAATCACAAATAAAAGACGCTGAAATTGTTATGCATAAAGGAAATTTAGAGAAAGAAGTTGCAAATCAAGTATCGAAATTAAACATTCAAAAACTTGGAATTGAAGAAAATAACATGACATTACAACAATATAAAAACTTACAAAAATACATACATGCGGAAATGGTGCAAGTGTGCGAAATCATCGAGGATATTCGTATTATTAAAGACACACCTGAAATAGAAACAATGAAAATTGCAGCTAATATTGCTGACGAAGCATTTCACCACATCCTTACATTTCTAAAACCAGGAATAAGTGAAACTGATGTCCGAGATGAATTAGAATTTTTCATGCGAAAAAAAGGGGCTACATCCTCATCATTTCAAATTATTGTAGCTTCTGGCGTTCGCTCTTCACTTCCCCATGGAGTTGCATCAAATAAAATAATCGAACGAGGCGACGTTGTTACATTAGATTTCGGTGCACTTTACGACGGATATTGTTCCGATATAACACGTACTGTAGCAATCGGGGAACCATCAGAAGAATTCAAAAAGATATACAACGTTGTACGAGAAGCATTAAAACGTGGAACTGAAGCAATTAAGCCTGGAGAAACTGCGAAAAGTATCGATGATATAACGAGAGATTACATTATAGAACATGGATACGGTCAATATTTTGGACACTCTACTGGTCATGGTCTTGGGTTAGAAATACATGAACCTCTTCGCCTATCCCAAGAAAGTAAGGCTACTTTAGAAGAAGGTATGGTTGTTACCGTTGAACCTGGTATTTACATTCCGAACTGGGGCGGTTGTAGAATTGAAGACGATATCGTCATTACAAAAGACGGATATGAAGTTATTACAAAAGCGAATCGGGAACTAATAGTTATTCCTTGTTAAAAATCATGTGCTTTTTAACAGGAGTTTTTCTTTACACATAGAATTCCTTCTCTGGAGTAATTGTTTAAAGAGGGGGAATTTTAATTGAACTTTGTAATCGATAAAATAGATGGTTTACAGCCTGAATTTTCAAAACTTGTTTCCATGATGAATTACGCTCGCTATACAACAATGCAGGCTGTCGAAGGCTTAACAATTGAAGAACTTGATTATTTATATGATGATGAAGCAAATTCAATTGGTATGCTTTTGTACCATATGGCTGCTATTGAATTTTACTACCAAATTCATACTTTTGAAGATCGTGAACCAACAGATGCTGAATTAGAACGTTGGTTACCTGCTGTTGAGTTAGGAAATCTTGGACGCGAGAAAATAAAAGGCAACTCAATAGAATTTTACATAAATACGTTACAAGAAGTGCGCTCTAAAACGATCGAAACATTTCAGTCTTTACCTGACGAATGGCTATTTAAAACGACCGACTTT
This sequence comes from Bacillus sp. AC266, assembly GCF_979253805.1. Lineage (NCBI taxonomy): Bacteria > Bacillati > Bacillota > Bacilli > Caryophanales > Bacillaceae > Bacillus > Bacillus sp. AC266. The sequence goes on along the minus strand of NZ_CEEDEC010000002.1, from coordinate 922,957 downwards.
TGGCATGACAAACCAGCAAATAACTACTTTAAATGGTTTCACGTATTTGAAGATGAAATCAATCATCGCGGACAAATTCGTTTAATTAAAAAGATGCAAAAAGCTCATTCAGTAAAGTAAGAAAATGCCACCGAATAAGGTGGCATTTTCTTTTATTCATTAACGAATAACTTTTCGTTTACTTTTTTAGCGACTACCGCTACCGATATTAAAATGCATATTAAATATAGCAATTTCGCAATAAATAGCCACCCTTGAAACATTACAATTCCATCTATTATCTCATTTCCTTTCAATAACAAAAACGGAATCGTGCTAATTATAATAACAAACTCGATACTGAAAACAATTTTCTTTTTTCGGCTATATGCTTTCCATTCATTCCAGCGATACATAGGAGCAAAAATCAATACTCCTATACTTAATATAACTGGTACCCATTCACTTTTAAGAAATTGCCCTGAAATAACTGATAATAGTAAACAAACGAGCACACCAAAATACCCTATTTTCTCTCTCATTCGTACTCCCCCATTCTACTTCTCCTTTAATATGTAACTTGCTATGCTTATAACAATTCTTAGAAAAATAACAACTACAAGTACAATATAAAGACCTTTTGCAGAAGACATCCATTCTTGAAAAATAGACATTTTCTCCATTTGTTTCTGCCCTTCTATTAAAAGAAACCCTACGAAAAATGAGCAAACAACAGTGATACCTATCATAATTCCGATACTTTTCTTACTATATTGTTTCATATCATCCCAGTTATATAAAAGTATAAATACAAACCCGAAAACAGGTATGATACTTATCCATTCATTGCTTGTAAACAGATTTAAAATGATTAATAGACTACAAGATATGATGAATCCCCAAAATCCAATTTTTTTGCGCATAAGTCCTCCTTTAATTCCATTTTTAGGATTAATTGTATTGTAACATCCATTTATTATTCTTACCATTACAGTACATGAAATTTCACTTTTTTCTTTTTCCTATACTCACATACCTTCACCGCTTTCATACAATGAACTACACGAATGCCTAAAGGATGTGAATGTTATGGGAGTTGAATTAACGCTTTTACATGCTCTCTATATTCTTTGTTTACTCACTATTATTACCTTTTTTATTCTTCGAAAAGATACGACAATTATTTGTATTGTTTTTATCTTTTTATTAGCATTAACCGCTACAAGTTCTCTCCCTCTTGCTATTAGCGGTATTTTTCAAAGTTTCATTTACGCCATTACTGAGCTATTACCAACACTTGGGATATCTTTGCTATTATTTTTGGTGTATTTTTTATTAAGGGAATTTGCATTTAAAACATATTTAGTAAAAAATGTTGCCACTGGGGAAACGTTCAGAGTAGATAAACAGGATTTCAAGCAATATAAAAGAGAATTTAAAGCGAAGGAAAAAGAAGTTAGAAAGATATCTGATCTACAGTAAAAGTGTAACTAGTACACAAAAAGTAGGTGTTTAAAATAAGGAGAGATTCTACCTTTATGAAAGTCATTCGTTCAATCTTCCACGCATTTCGTTTATTGAGTAAAATCTTTAAACCTATATTAAAAGCATTATCTAAAAGTAAATTTTAATTACATATAAATAAAAAAAGCCGCCCGACAGGACGGCTCTTCTTTCACATATACATAGGCTTTATTTACAATTAAGCAAATTTTATTTTATATAAATATTACTATACTAGTCTAAAATTTCTGTGTTTACATTTTTTTCTTTTTATCTCATAATTTTAATTGGGAAAAGGGAGGAAAGAAATGGTTCAAATCAAAGTGACACCTGAAATGCTAGAAGAAGTTGCTAATCGTGCAAGTAATACCAGAATCGCATTAGAATCTATACATAATAATTTATGTATAGAAATTGATCATTTGTGTTTTCAATGGATTGGTGCCTCTAATCAACAGTTCATTCAAATGTTCAATGAAGCGAGACCAAAAGCTTTTACATCTATCAATTCAATTATACAAGTGGAAGAAGATCTGAAACGAATTGCCGAAAAATTCCGCAATACAGATAATCAAGATGTTACAATGGAAGAAGGTGCAATGTGTGGTAAACCTTCTTCTGAAGAGAATGGCTTTGATGGTAAAAAATTAGCTAGAGATATTGCTGGTGAAATAAGTGGTGAATATGATGTTCGTCGTGTTTGGGATGGTATTGATCCATCTACTGGCGAAAAACTTTCGGGGTGGGAGCGTGCTGGGGCAGGTGTCATGGCTGTAGCCGGCCTTACACCCTTTGGAAAGATAGCTAAAGTAGGAAAAGGAGTTAAAATGACTGCTAAGGCTACTGAGGCTGCAAATACAGCTAAAAAAGTCACTGCTGGGACAAACAGCGGAGCTAATCTTAGAGTAATTGAAGAACTTAAAGGACCTGTTATAGATGGAAAACGAGTTGGAAGTGGAAAAAAGGTTGATAATGTAAAACCAGTTTGGGGAAGAGATGAAAAAGGGAAACCTTTTATAGAAAAAGAGTTCCCTCATGTATCAAAGGAACATGGTTTTTCTGATGTTATTGATAATTATTCAAGATTTGCGGAGGAGTTTCCACTAGTAGGAGGGGACCGTATTAAAAGGGAATTATATCAAATAACAGGAAGTAACAATGGTAATAAAGGTGTTTTTGAATGGATTGTTGAGCCCAATGGTGATGTGAGCCACAGGAGATTCATTGAAAATGGTGTTATGACGGGTAAGCCAAATCAAATTCCAAAAAAGTAAGAGGTAAATAATATGAACTTAAAAGATTTAAAAAATAAACATATTAAGTATGACTGGAAAACTATTTTTATAGGCATCCAAGAAAATTATTTTAATAAAGACGTCATTTCCGATTATGCGGTAGAATTGATGGATATTGGTGATGAAAGTGAGTTTGTTAGTGAACTTGCATGGGGAGTATCTAGTGAAGATTTAGATAAGGTGATGTTAGAAATAAAAACTAATTATTTTCCTCAATTAGATGAAGAAAGCACAATGTTAGTAGAGGAGAATAGAAAACTAAGATTTGTTTGTTTATCTGAAATAAAAGAAAGATGTAAAGAAGATAATGAATTATTAAATGAAATTGCAGAGTTTTATGGAAATCATCACTACCCAGAAGATATGGTGAGTTTTGTTAATTATATGCCTCAAGAAGTCCCAACTACGAAAGAAGATCTGATAAATAGGTTTGAAAAATTTTTAAACTTAGAGAGATCGAGATTTAAATATGAATAAGGAAACATTAGGAGAATCAATAAGAAAAAAGCCGCCCAACAGGACGGCTCTTCTTTATTTCACATATACATAGGCTTTATTTACAATTAAGTAGATTTTATTTTACACAAATATCATTATACTAATCTAAAATTTCAAATGCATTCGTTAATGCTGAAGGTAAAGGGATTCCCATACGACCAGCATTTTCTAACAGTGATAGCAACTCATTTCCAATAAATAAAAAGATTGTTGCCTCACGAATAGCGCTATTTGTTCCCATAACCACATCAGCTTGTGAAGCCGCTGCTATTTGTAAAGTAGATCCATTTGAACTCGCACGCCGAAATTTTTTGCCAGTTATTATCGGCTTAATCGTCACCACTATCGTTGTGATGTTTATCCTGTAACGTAAGCAAGATAATACTTGCTTACGCCTTTTTAGGTTAAATATTGAAATATACTAACCTTCAAAAGGGTTTATTTATTACATAGCGAAATTATATTATGAGAGTAATTATTTCAAAACGTTTACGAGCAACAGATTACTTCAATTAGAAAAGGGGACATAACTATGAATGAATTGATTTTCGTCTTATTAATTTGTCCATTACTTATCTTTATCGTTTCTGTTATTGGAACGCGCAAGACGAAAACGTATTACGTAATGCCGATTGTAACGTTTGCTAGTTTTTTAATAATAGGTGTTATCGCCTTTACTCCAAAATTTTTCTTTTGGGTTGGCATGTATAGCATCTTCTCATTTATTGTTTCTTATATGACTCTATTGTTTGTAAGAGGATATGAAGTTGTAGAAAACGCTAAATAGTTATTAGCGAGGAGATTGTAATATAATTTTCTTTGATGTCGATGGAACCTTACATAAAATTTCAACAATTATATAAAAAGACGACCGCGTTCCCCCGCGGTCGTCTTTTTTCATGTTACGCTGTGATCCAAGCTTCATTAGCTGGATTTTTACGCCACTCTTGTAATTTTTTCGTTTCAGCTTGTCCGATCATACCTTTTTCTGCTGCAACTTCAGTTAATGCACTGTAATCACTTAAAGAATATGACGCTACGTTAGCTGCTTCTAATTTTTCTTTTCCTGACTCTAGCTCGTATGTGAAGATTGATACGATTCCTAGTACTTCACAGCCAGCTTCGCGAAGTGCTTCTACACATGTAATTGCACTACCGCCAGTTGAAATTAAGTCTTCTACCACTACTACTTTTTGACCCTTTTCAGCTTTTCCTTCGATTTGGTTCCCTTTGCCGTGACCTTTTGCCTTACTACGTACGTAGCACATCGGTAAATCCATACGATCGCTTACCCATGCAGCGTGCGCAATACCAGCAGTTGCTGTTCCTGCAATAACTTCTACAGTTGGGAAGTGCTCTTTAATTAACTCTTCTAATCCAGCTGCAATCGCTTGGCGTACTTTTGGATAAGATAAAGTTAAACGATTATCACAATAAATTGGTGATTTCATACCAGAAGACCAGGTAAATGGATCATTCGGTTGTAAAAATACTGCTCCAATTTCTAATAAATGCGATGCGATTTCTTTTTTCATACTGTTACACCTTCCCACTGTTGTTTTACTGTTTTATACGCTTCAAGCGGATTTTCTGCTTTTGTAATACTACGTCCAACTACGATGTAGCTTGAACCAAGTTCCCTCGCACGTTTCGGTGTTGCTACGCGCACTTGGTCATTTACATCATCGCTTGCAAGACGAATCCCCGGTGTTACTGTTACAAATTCATTTCCGCATACTTCACGTAATTTTGGAACTTCAAGTGTTGAACAAACAACTCCATCAAGTCCACTTTCTTTCGTTAATTTTGCATAATGAGCAACCGCTTCTTCTAACGTTTTCTCAATGCCGATCTCTTTTTTCATCATAGCTTCCGAAGTGCTTGTTAGTTGTGTAACTGCAATACAAATCGGTCTCTCTTTTCCTTCTTGCTTACCTTCCTCTAATCCCTCAATCGCAGCTTTCATCATACTGCTTCCCCCAGCAGCATGAACATTTACCATATCAACTTCTAGACTAGCTAGGCTACGCATAGCGCTTTTTACTGTATTCGGAATATCATGAAGTTTTAAATCTAGGAAGATCTTATGCCCTTTTTCTTTTAAGTACGTAATAATCGCAGGGCCTTCTTTGTAAAATAACTCCATACCAACTTTGACAAATAATTCTTCCCCTTCAAAGTGGTGTAAGAATTGTTCTACATCTTGTTTCCCTGGAAAATCTAGTGCAACGATTAACGACTGTGACATGTTTGCTTCCAGCTCCTTCCTTGACATTCCGAAATGTGATCAAATCCTAATTCATCTAGTAATGCTGGTAACTCCTCAATAATTGTCGGACATACGAACGGGTCTATGAAGTTCGCTGTACCTACTGCAACCGCGCTTGCGCCAGCATAGAAGAATTCAATTACATCTTCCGCAGTTTCAATACCACCCATTCCGATAATCGGAATGTTAACCGCTTGACTTACTTCATGTACCATACGAATTGCTACTGGCTTAATCGCTGGCCCTGATAGTCCGCCCGTACGGTTTGCTAAAATTGGTTGTGCAGTTTTTAAATCTAGACGCATACCAAGCAATGTATTAATCATCGTTAAACCGTCCGCACCCGCATTTTCAATTGCTTTTGCAATTTCCACAATGTTTGCCACGTTCGGTGACAATTTCACATATACCGGTACTTCAGAAACCTCTTTTACTCGCTTCGTTAAATCAGCAGCAATTTCAGGATTTGTACCAAAAGCGATACCACCCGTTTTTACGTTTGGACAAGAAATATTTAATTCTAGCGCATGAACATTAGGTGCCTTTGAAATTTCCTTCGCAACTGCTACATAATCCTCAGCTTGTGAGCCAGCAACATTTGCAATAATCGGAAGATCAAATTGCTCGAGAAAAGGTAATTCAGAATTCATTACCTTTTCTAATCCAGGATTTTGAAGCCCGATTGCATTTAGCATTCCGCCTGGTGTTTCAGCAACACGAGGCGTTGGGTTTCCATAACGAGGTTGTTCTGTTGTCGCTTTAATCATAATTGATCCAAGTACACTTAAATCATAGAACTGTGCATACTCACGACCAAATCCGAAGCAACCAGATGCTGGGATGATTGGATTTTTTAATGATAACCCTGGTAATTCAACTTGCAATCTGTTCATAGTACAACCTCCCCGATTGGAAATACTGGTCCGTCGCTACACACCTTCTTGTAAGAATGCCCACTCGGATCTGCTTGCAAATGGCATACACATGCGAAACATGCTCCGATACCACAGCCCATACGTTCTTCTAATGAAATATAGGCTTTTCTCTCCTTATAGCGTCCTTCTAATGCACGAAGCATCGCTAAAGGTCCACATGAGTAGAGAATGTCAAAGTCAATTCCATAGCTATCGATTACATCTGTTACAAACCCTTTTGTACCATGTGTACCATCAACTGTTGCAACATACGTATCACCAAGTTCTGCGAATTTCTCTTCATAGAAGACAACATCTTTCGTTTGGAAACCTAAGATGTGAATAACGCGTACTCCTTTTGCTACAAGACGCTGTGACAATTCATATAGTGGTGGTACACCAATTCCCCCACCAACTAATAGAGCCGTTTGTCCAGATTCCGCTTCTTCTACAGGAAATCCATGACCAAGTGGTCCTAACACATCTACAAGTTCACCTTGTTTTCTTTTCGCTAATGTTTTTGTCCCTTGTCCTTCCGCACGATATAGCATTGTAAATTCGTTCTTGTCTTGATCGACATTACAAATACTAATTGGGCGGCGCAGAAGGGGCGTAATGCCCTCTGCTACCTTAATGTGTACAAACTGCCCTGGATCGTTCATTTGCTGCACTAAATCCCCTTGAAGCACTAATTCGTAAATGTTTTTTGCGATTTCTTTTTGGTTAACGACGATCATATTTTGCTTTTGCATCATGCATGTACCACCTCGTGACGCTTCGTTTGCGTAATTTCTTTCATTGAATGAGCTGAGAATGTCATAGATTCTAATACTCTCAAGATTGCTCTCGTTGTATCAAGTGATGTTAAGCAAGCCACACCATTTTCTACTGATTCACGGCGAATGCGGAAACCATCACGCGCTGGTTGTTTTCCTTTTGTTAATGTATTGATTACAAACTGCGCTTTCCCTTGACGGATAATATCAAGTAAGTTGTAGTCTTCAGAATCAATTTTGTTTACAACTTGCACCGGAATGTTTTGTTCTGTTAGCGATTGTGCTGTTCCTGCTGTTGCTAATAAGTTATAGCCGATTTCATGGAAGCGTTTTGCAATTTCCAGCGCTTCTTCTTTATCTTTATCCGCTACAGTGATGATTACTGATCCGTGCGTTGGAATGTTAATTCCTGAAGCAACAAGTCCTTTATATAATGCTTTTTCAAGCGTTAAATCTTTACCCATTACTTCCCCTGTTGATTTCATTTCAGGCCCTAATGTTGTATCAACTGAGCGTAGTTTCGCAAATGAGAATACCGGTGCTTTTACATACACTTCCTTCTCTTCTGGGTGATAGCCAGTTCCATATCCTTGTTCTACAAGGTTTTGACCTAAAATAACTTTCGTTGCGATATTTGCCATCGGTACGCCTGTAATTTTACTTAAGAATGGTACTGTACGGCTCGCACGTGGATTTACTTCAATTACATACACTTCATCTTTGAATACTACAAACTGAATGTTTAGTAATCCAACAATGTTTAAACCTTTTCCAAGCCCAATTGTATGTTCAATAATTTGTTCTTTTAGTTTTTCAGATAAGCTCTGTGGTGGATATACTCCAATTGAATCCCCAGAGTGAACTCCAGCGCGTTCGATATGTTCCATAATACCTGGAATGAATACATTCTCACCGTCTGAAATTGCATCTACTTCAATTTCTTTACCAACCATATAACGGTCGATTAATACTGGGTGATCTGCGTGAACTTTAACCGCATTTTTCATGTAGTGCAGTAATTCTTCTTGACGATATACGATTTCCATCGCACGTCCACCTAGTACGTAAGATGGTCTTACTAATACTGGGTAACCAATTTTGTCAGCGATCGCTACTGCTTGCTCTACAGTCGTTGCTGTTTTACCAACTGGTTGCGGGATACCAAGCTTTGTTAAAGCTGCTTCAAACTTATCACGATCTTCTGCACGGTCTAAATCTTCAAGTGATGTTCCTAAGATTTTCACACCGTGTGCTTCTAATTTAGCCGCTAAGTTAATTGCCGTTTGTCCGCCGAATTGGACGATAACACCTTCTGGCTTTTCTAAATCGATAATGTGCATTACATCTTCGATTGTTAATGGTTCAAAGTATAATTTGTCAGAAATACTGAAGTCTGTTGAAACTGTTTCTGGGTTGTTATTAACAATGATTGCCTCATATCCAGCTTCTTTTATTGCCCATACAGAGTGAACTGTTGCATAATCAAACTCAACACCTTGACCAATACGGATTGGACCAGATCCTAGTACAACTACACTCTTACGATCTGTTACAATCGATTCATTCTCGTCACCATATGTGCTGTAGTAGTATGGTGTTGCAGATTCAAACTCTGCCGCACAAGTATCTACCATCTTATAAACAGGAGTCATATTGCTTTCTTTACGCATATCGTAAATTTCACGCTCTGTTTTGTTCCAAGCATTGGCGATGTAATGGTCACTGAAGCCCATTTCTTTCGCAGATTGTAACACTTCCATATTTCCTACATTCGCTTTTACTTCGCGTTCCATGTTTACGATATTTTCAACTTTTTGTAAGAAGAAGAAGTCCATTTCACACCATTCGTTGATTTCTTCTTTCGTTACACCTTGACGGATTGCTTCTGCTACAACGAACAGACGCTCGTCATCAGCCTTTATAATACGCTTTTTCATCGTTTCTTTATCAAGCTCTTTTAAGTGGTCTAACTCTAGGTGATAAACGCCAAGCTCTAAAGAACGAATCGCTTTTAATAATGATTGTTCTAAGTTACGTCCGATTGACATAACTTCACCAGTTGCCTTCATTTGTGTACCAAGTGTTCTGTTTGCTGATTCAAACTTATCAAATGGCCAACGTGGAATTTTTGAAACAACATAGTCTAATGCTGGCTCGAAGCAAGCGTATGTTTTTTGTGTTACTGGGTTTATAATTTCATCTAATGTTAAACCGACTGCAATTTTCGCCGCTAGCTTCGCGATTGGATATCCAGTTGCTTTAGATGCTAGTGCAGACGAACGACTCACACGCGGGTTTACTTCGATTACATAGTATTGGAAGCTATGTGGATCAAGTGCAAGCTGAACGTTACATCCACCTTCAATTCCTAATGCACGAATAATTCTTAATGAAGTGTTTCGTAACATTTGATACTCACGGTCACTTAATGTTTGGCTCGGTGCTACAACGATAGAATCACCTGTGTGAACCCCAACCGGATCGATATTTTCCATGTTACATACTACAATCGCGTTATCATTCGAATCACGCATTACTTCATATTCAATTTCCTTACAACCGGCAATACTCTTTTCTAATAAACATTGTGTTACTGGACTATGTTTTAATCCACCTGATACGATTTCAATTAGTTCTTCTTCATTATTACAGATTCCGCCACCTGTTCCCCCCATTGTAAATGCGGGGCGAACAATAACTGGATAACCAATTTCTTTTACAAATTCATGTGCTTCTTCCAGCGTATGAATAATCGTGCTAGATGGAATTGGTTCATTTAATTCCTGCATTAATGTACGGAATAAATCACGATCCTCGGCTTGCTCGATTGCTGATAATTTTGTTCCTAAAATTTCAACTCCGCACTCTTCAAGTATGCCTGATTTCGCAAGTTCAACAGCCATGTTTAGGCCTGTTTGACCACCTAATGTTGGTAGGAGTGCATCTGGACGTTCTTTACGAATGATACGGCTTACGAATTCTAATGTTAATGGTTCTATATATACTTTATCTGCTGTTGCAGTATCTGTCATAATTGTTGCTGGGTTAGAGTTAACAAGGATTACTTTGTAACCTTCTTCTCTAAGAGATTGACAAGCTTGTGTACCAGAGTAATCAAACTCTGCTGCTTGCCCAATTACAATTGGTCCTGATCCGATTACTAAAATTGTGTTAATGTCTAGGCGTTTTGGCATAACTCTTCCCCTTCTTTCTTGAAGTTTTCAATCATTGCTAAGAAATCTTCGAATAAATCATTTGCATCTTCTGGACCTGCAGAAGCTTCTGGATGGTATTGCACTGTAAATGCCGGGAACTTCGTATGACGAAGACCTTCTACTGTTCCATCATTTAAAGCAACATGTGTAATTTCCAGTTCTGTATTTCCAACTGATTCTTCTTCTACTGCGTAACCATGGTTTTGAGATGTAATTGCTACTTTTCCAGTTGCAAGATTTTTTACTGGATGATTTAAACCACGGTGACCGAATTTTAACTTACTTGTATTCGCACCAGATGCCAGGGCGAACAATTGATGTCCTAGGCAAATCCCGAATAAAGGAACTTTACCAATAATGTCTTTTAACATTTCAATTGCTTCTGGTACATCTTTTGGGTCCCCAGGTCCATTACTTAACATAATTCCATCTGGACTAAGGCGTAGAATTTCTTCTGCTGTTGTATTGTAAGGTACAACAATTACATCGCAATCACGCTTATTTAATTCTCGTAAAATACCATGTTTCATTCCGAAGTCTACAAGTACAACTCGGTGTCCACGGCCTGGACTTGGATATGGATCTTTTGTTGATACGCGTTTCACATGATCTGTAAAGACAGTTGCTTTCAATTGGCTAACGATGTCCTCTACATCCACATCCATATTGCAAAGACGTCCGCGTAAAGTTCCATATTGACGAATTTTTCTTGTTAATTTTCTCGTATCAATTCCTGCTAATCCTGGGATATTTCTTTCTTTCAAGTAATCATTTAGCGAAATTTCATTACGGAAGTTTGATGGGTGATCACAAATTTCGTTTACGATTAAACCATTTACAGATGGGTGAATTGATTCAAAATCATCACGGTTAATGCCGTAGTTTCCGATTAATGGATACGTAAATGTTACGATTTGACCGCAGTATGATGGATCAGATAAAGTTTCTTGATATCCAGTCATCCCAGTTGTAAATACAACCTCACCTGACTTTTCTATTTCTCCTCCGAAACCTTTTCCAATTAATACTGTTCCATCTTCTAAGATAAGTTGTCTTTTCATACTAATGCACTCTCCTTTTGCCATGCGATCTTACCACCAACGATTGTCATAACCGGCCAACCTTGGCATTTCCAACCTGCGAATGGTGTGTTTTTTCCTTTTGATAAGAATGTTGTTGGATCAATTTCTTCTTCTTGTTCTAAATCGATAATTGTAATATCAGCTGTTCTACCTTCTGTTAGGCGCCCTGCTTCTAAACCGAATGTGTCAGCTGGTTTTTCTGTTAAGAATTGAATCAGTTGCTCTAATGTAATGATTCCTTTTTTCACAAGGTTTGTATATAAAAGCGGGAATGCTGTTTCAAAACCAGTAATTCCGAACGGTGCTCTTTCAATCCCTTGCGCTTTCTCTTCTGCAGTATGCGGTGCATGGTCAGTTGCGATCATATCAATTGTTCCATCTAATAGTCCTTCAATTAACGCTGCATGATCTTCTTTTCCTCGAAGCGGTGGATTCATTTTAAAGTTAGGATCAGCCGATGGGATATCATCTTCACATAATACTAAGTGATGCGGTGTTACTTCTGCTGTCACCTTAATTCCAGCACGTTTCGCGTCACGGATTACACGTACAGATCCTTTTGTACTTACGTGACATACGTGGTAGTGACAATTTGCAGCTTCCGCAAGTAAGATGTCCCGGGCAATATGTACGGATTCACATACTGATGGGATACCGTTTAATCCGTGTTTCTCAGAAAACTTCCCTTCATGTACACATCCTTTATTAATAAGTGTGTTCTCTTCACAGTGTGCAACAACTGCCATATTTAATTTCGATGCACGCTTCATTGCAGCTAACATCATACTTGCATCTTGCACGCCTACGCCATCATCAGTGAAAGCAAACGCTCCAAGTTCTTTTAACGTTTCAAAATCGGTCATTTCAGAACCTGCTTGACGTACTGTAATTGCTCCATATGGTAATACATTTACATGTGCTTTTTCTTTAATACGCTTTTGCAGGTCTTCCATATGTTCTTTACAATCTGGTACTGGGCGTGTGTTTGGCATTGCGCAAATTGTAGTAAATCCACCTTTTGCTGCTGCAAGTGTTCCTGTTTCAATTGTTTCTTTATGTTCACCACCTGGTTCACGAAGATGAACGTGTACATCTACTAATCCAGGTGCGATTAACTTTCCATTTACATCGATTACTTCAGCATTATCTGCCGTAATATTTTCTGCTACCTTCGCAATTTTACCGTCTTGTACGAGAAGATCTGTTGCTACAATTGTTCCTTCTTCATTCATATAACGACCATTTTTAAACAAATAATTCATGTTTCATTCCTCCTAATACATTTGGTAATGCGCGTTTTAGTACAGCCATTCTTACGTAGACCCCGTTTTCCATTTGCTTGAATATGCGTGAGCGTTCACACTCGACAAGTTCACTCGCAATTTCAACATCACGGTTTACAGGGGCTGGATGCATAATAATGCTTCCTTCTTTCATACGTTTTTCTCTTTCAACTGTTAACCCATGTTGCTCGTGATACTCTTTCATAATGTCTGTTTCATAATGGTCATGACGCTCATGTTGTACACGAAGTAACATCATCACATCCACTTCTGGAACAAGTTCATCTAAACTCTTGTACGTTCCAAATGTGTTCTCTTCATCTTTCCACTCTTCTGGGCTTGCAAAGTAAATTGTCGCGCCCAGTTTCGTTAATGCTTCTGCATTAGAACGTGCTACTCGGCTATGACGAACATCCCCAACTATTGCAATCTTCAAACCTTCAAATCTTCCAAACTCTTGTTTAATTGTTAGAAGATCGAGTAGACATTGCGTTGGATGATTTCCACATCCATCTCCAGCGTTCAAGATTGGGATATTCACCTGATCTTTTAATTCATCGAAGTAACGATCTTGCTCATGGCGGATGACTACCGCTTTTGTTCCGATTGATTCTAGTGTTCTTATCGTATCGTATAAAGTTTCTCCTTTTTGTACGCTAGATGCATCTGCGGAAAAGTCTAATACTTCAAGTCCTAATCTCTTCTCAGCAACTTCAAAGCTAAATCTCGTCCTCGTACTATTCTCAAAGAACAAGTTCGCAACAAATGTTTGCTCTGTCGTTTTTCTCTCTTTTCCATTCGCGAAATCTTCTGCGTCTTTTAGGATTTCTGAAATTTCTTGTTCCGATAATTCACTCATCGTTAACAAATGGCTCATCGTCATCCCTCATCTTTCTGTTTTTTATGATAACACCATTGAATTTATATAACAATAACTGTATAAAAATACCCTAGTCTTTGAGACTAGGGTGCGTTAAAGTAGCCACCCTTTTCTATCTCACAGGACTGAATTAAAAGGTTATTTTTATGAAGCAATCTGCTTAGATTGTTTTGTTTTATTTGTTTGTTTTGTCTCTGGTAGTAGTAGATTTAATAGTACACCTACAATTGCTGCTAGCGCCATTCCTTCTACTTGGAACGATTCACCTACGTGCAGTACCGCTCCGCCAATACCGATTACTAGTATAACTGATGCAATCATTAAGTTTCGTTTGTCACCTAAGTCTGTTTTATCGTCTACCATCATACGTAAACCACTTGATGCGATTACACCGAAGAGTAAGATTGATACACCACCCATAACTGGTGTTGGAATCGAATGAATCAGTGCTGAAATCTTCCCGATAAATCCAAACATGATTGCGAACACTGCTGAACCGATGAATAAGTATACACTGTATGCTCTCGTAATTGCTAGCACACCGATGTTTTCACCGTACGTTGTATTCGGTGGTCCCCCTATTAGTGATGCGATCAATGTTGCTATCCCATCACCGAAGATTGAACGATGTAAACCTGGTTTTTCAATTAAATCTCTTTTAATAACATTTCCAAGTACAATTTGATGTCCGATATGTTCTGAAATTGTTACAAGTGCAACTGGCACCATTAAGAGTACAATTTTCCATGAAAACTCCGGAGTATATGTTACAAACGGTACTGTGAAGTCTGGTATGACAAACCATTTTGCCTCAGCTACTGGCTTTAAATCTACTAGCCCTTGGAAGTAAGCGAATATATACCCGCCGATGATTCCAAGTAGCACTGGTATGATACTGAAAAATCCTCTCCCGAATATGGAGCAAATGATTGTAATTGCTAATGTTACTAATGCTACTGAAAAGTGTGTAATGCTATACTTACCATCCGCACCGTTCATCGCCATGTTCACTGCTGTATGTGCTAAAGATAAACCGATTACCATTACGACTGGCCCAACTACGATTGGCGGAAGTAATTTCATAATCCATTCTGACCCAGATTTCTTAATTCCGAGTGAGATTAAGATGTACACAAGTCCCGCAAGCATTCCTCCAAGCATCGCTGCTCCAGGTCCACCTGCTGTTTTTGCTGTAATAATTGGTGCAATAAAGGCGAATGATGATCCTAAATATGCTGGTACTTGACCTTTCGTTATTAGAAGAAACGCTAGCGTTCCTAATCCACTTGATATTAAAGCTACTGATGGATTCAGTCCTGTTAAAAACGGAACAAGCACTGTTGATCCAAACATCGCGAACAAATGTTGTATACTTAATAATAACCATTTTCCCGGTTTCGGTACTTCATGAATGTCTAACACTGGCTTTTGCTCCATTGTTACATCCTCCTTCAGTTTTAATTTTTGCAATAAAAAAACTCTTTGTGCCTGTGCACAAAGAGTCCTACACTTTCGTATGCCAAATTTGACATATGAAAGCCAAGACCCTTTGGCAGCCTCACAGGACTACATTTAAAAGGGCTTTACTTATCGTATATGCTTACTCGATCTTGTTGATCTGTCTCTTGCAAATCAACTTCGATACGCTCTTCACTAGATGTTGGAATGTTCTTTCCTACATAATCAGCGCGAATTGGTAATTCACGATGACCTCTATCAACAAGAACAGCTAATTGGATTTGTGATGGTCTACCTAAATCCATAAGAGCATCCATTGCTGCTCGAACTGTTCTTCCTGTATATAACACATCATCCACAAGGATAACTTTTTTCTTCGTAATATCTACAGGAATATCAGAACCTTTTACAAGTGGTTCTTTATGTTTCGATTGTAGTGTTAAATCATCACGATACAACGTAATATCTAACTCTCCTACTTCCATCTCTTTTCCTTCAATTTGACCAATTCGTTCTGCCAAACGTTGTGCAATAAAAATTCCACGTGTTTTTATTCCGACAAGAACACAATTATCGACACCTTTATTTCGTTCCACGATTTCATGACTAATTCGTGTTAAAGCGCGGCGAATCATTTGGTCATCTAAAACGACAGCTTTCTCTTGCATGCTCTACACCTCCAAGTTTTTTTCTTGCGTGAGAGTAATGGTATAAAAAAAGTCCTCTCAGCGTGTGCGAGAGGACTTTTGAAAAAAGGGTACAACATACCCTAAGTATTTCAAACCGTTACCTTCTCAACCTCACGGGGCTGTGTTAAAGGATCATTATTTAACTGTTGTCAGTATCTCAGTTTTCTTATGATTTGTCAATACTATTTCCGTAAAATATTTAGCGCTTCTTCAAACACTTCTGGAATCGGTGCCTCAAACTCAATATATTCACCAGTACGAGGGTGATCGAAACCTAAAATCCCTGCATGAAGTGCTTGTCCATTCATATCTAATGTTTTCTTCGGACCATACTTTGGATCCCCTGCAAGTGGATAACCAATATATTTCATATGAACACGAATTTGGTGTGTACGTCCCGTTTCTAAGCGGCATTCTACAAGTGTGAAATCCTTAAATCGCTCTAACACTTGGAAATGTGTAACTGCATTCTTACCATTTTCATCAACAGTCATACTTTGACGTTCTTTTTTATCACGACCAATTGGAGCGTCAATTATTCCTTTATCATGTGGAATTACACCATGTACAATCGCTTTATAACGTCTTGTTACCGTTTTTGCTACAAGTTGATTTACAAGTGATTCATGCGCCATATCATTTTTAGCAACCATTAATAATCCAGATGTATCCTTATCAATACGGTGTACTATACCAGGACGCATTACACCGTTAATACCTGATAGGTCTGTACAATGATGCATAAGTCCGTTTACAAGCGTACCCTTCGTATGCCCTGGTGCTGGATGTACTACCATGCCACGCGGCTTATTTACAACTAGTACATCGGCATCTTCATAATAAACTTCTAAATTCATATCTTCCGGTTGAATATCTAACTCTTCTGGCTCGGGAATTGTTACTGTAATTTCATCATTTCCTTTTACTTTATAATTCCCTTTAACTGATTTCCCATTTACTGTCACAACAGCATCTTTAATCCATTGCTGCACTTGTGAACGTGACCATTCACTGTTTATTTCTGCAACGAATTTATCAATTCGCTCGCTTTTTTGTTCTTCTGCAACTGTTACTTGTACTACTTCACTCATTCAATTACTCCTTCGCTTTCTTTCCTTCTAATACTGTTTGAATAATAATTAATACAACTCCAATACATAATGCTGAGTCAGCTATATTGAATACCGGATAGTTGTACGAGAAAATATACACGTGAATGAAATCCACTACTTCTTGTCTAAATACACGATCAATAAAATTGCCAATTGCTCCGCCTAAAATTAGACCTAATGAAATACCTAGAAGCTTGTCCGTTTTCGCATATTTTTTCATATAAAATACGATAAATGCTACGAAAATGACTGTAATAATGTAGAAAAACCACATTTTATTTTCTAAAATACCCCAGGCAGCTCCTCTATTTCGATGAGATGTTATGTATAATACATTATCGATAATCGGAATGCTCGTACCCAATTCCATGTTCTTTACAATTAGCCACTTCGATATTTGATCGATGGCAATGACAAATAACGCTATTACATAATATATCATTTTCATTTCCCCCACAAAGACAGTGTACCTCAAAATTTTAGCATAGCTGCTACCTTTTCACAATGAACCTTTGTAGAAGAATAAAATAAATTAAAAAAAGGTAACATAATATCGTTGTGCGTATTTCATACATTTACCTTTTCATAGAAAAATTCATGAATAGTACGAGCAGTCGGCATTGTTTTCATTTGTTTTGTAGAAATCGCTCTTCCAGTTTCTTCACAAATACCGTACATATCTATTTCCATTTTAAACAATGCACGTTCTACATCTTTTAAATCCTCTTTTATATCATGTAATAGCAATTTTTTCTTTGTCTCTTCCTTTATTTCGTATCCAAGTTCTTGCCCAAATTCCATATAGTATGTGTGCATTACTTCTTTCGCCAATCTATCTTGCAACTCTTTTCTCATCAATTGTAATTCTTCTTTTATTTCCATATAAATTTCATTCACGTGTACATTCCTCCCAGCTGCAATGTACAATTAGTGTGTCCGAAATTTCCACGCTTACCTCACACACATTTTTCCTTCATAGGAAAGAGAGTGAAAGTTATTTTGATATATCATCAACAAAAAACTGACTGCTATTATGAGCAGTCAGCTTTTTTTCATTATTTTACATAATTTTCTTTAACAACCGTTGCACAACGCTCACATAATGTTTCATGTTCTGCATCTTTACCAATTGTTTCTGAAACAACCCAACAACGTTCACACGTCTCACCTGTCGCCTGTGCTACAACTACAGCTGTATGCTCATACTTTGGTGCATCTGTTGGTGCTTCTTCAATTGTACCACCAAGTTTATACTCAGAGACGATGAATAATTGCTTTAAGTCTTCGCTAATAGACTCTAACATAGCCTTCATTTCTGCAGTCGGATATAGCGTAATGCTCGCATTTAATGACTTACCAATTACTTTCTCATTACGAGCTACTTCTAACGCTTTTAAAACGTCATCACGTAATGTCATAAATGCATCCCATTTTGCTCTTAACGCTTCTGAACCCTCTACTTCTGTAGCTTCTGGCATATTAGTTAACTGTACGCTTTCTTCTTCTGCACCAGGAACATATGGCCATACTTCATCAGCTGTATGAGGTAAGATTGGCGTTACAAGTTTCGTTAATGCAACAAGAACATCATATAATACAGTTTGAATTGCACGACGATCCGCGTGATCTGCACCTTCAATGTATAAAATGTCTTTTGCAAAGTCTAAGTAGAATGAACTTAGATCAATTGTACAGAAGTTGTGAATTGCATGATATACAGCAGCAAAGTCATATGTTTCATATGCATCTTTTACTTTTGTAATTAAGTCATTTAACTTCACTAACATGTAACGATCTACTTCACGAAGTTCAGCTACCGCTACTGTATTTTCACTTGGATTAAAATCATCTAAGTTTCCTAATAAGAAACGGAATGTGTTACGGATTTTACGATACACTTCTGCTACTTGTTTTAAAATATCATCTGAAATACGTACATCAGATTGATAGTCAACAGAAGATACCCATAAGCGTAAAATGTCTCCGCCTAATTGATCCATAATTTTCTTCGGTACGACGATGTTTCCAATCGACTTACTCATTTTACGTCCGTCACCATCTAGTACGAAACCATGGCTTAGTACGCCTTTATACGGAGCTTTACCAGTTACAGCAACTGCTGTTGATAATGAAGAGTTAAACCAACCACGATACTGGTCAGATCCTTCTAAATATAAATCAGCTGGACGTTGTAAGTCTTCGCGCTCTTCTAATACCGCTTGGTGAGAAGAACCTGAATCGAACCATACATCCATGATGTCTGTTTCTTTACGGAATTCACCATTTGGGCTACCTGTATGTGTAAATCCTTCTGGTAATAAATCTTTCGCTTCACGCTCGAACCATACGTTAGAACCGTGCTCACGGAATAAATCTGCTACATGATTAATTGTTTCATCTGTAATAATTGGATCACCATTTTCTGCATAGAATACAGGAATTGGCACACCCCATGCACGCTGACGAGAAATACACCAGTCACCACGGTCACGAACCATATTATGAAGACGAGTTTCTC
Organism: Bacillus sp. AC266; assembly: GCF_979253805.1. Taxonomy (NCBI): domain Bacteria; kingdom Bacillati; phylum Bacillota; class Bacilli; order Caryophanales; family Bacillaceae; genus Bacillus; species Bacillus sp. AC266. The sequence continues at coordinate 903,486 of NZ_CEEDEC010000002.1, read as the reverse complement.
CCCATGCTGGTACCCATTTTGTTTCCGCAACAGCTTCTAATAATTCTTTACGGAACGCTTCAATAGATGCAAACCACTGCGCTGTCGCACGGAAAATAATTGGTTTTTTCGTTCTCCAATCATGTGGGTATGAATGCGTAATGAATGCTAGTTTCAGTAACGCGCCTACTTCTTCTAATTTTTCCGTAATTGGCTTGTTAGCTTTATCATAGAATAAGCCTTCAAATCCAGGTGCTTCATTTGTTAATACACCTTTATCATCAACTGGGCAAAGTACTTCTAAGCCATACTTTTTACCAACAACGAAGTCATCTTCCCCGTGTCCTGGTGCTGTATGAACACAACCTGTACCTGCATCTGTTGTTACGTGCTCTCCTAGCATAACTAATGAGTCACGATCGTAGAATGGATGTTTTGCAACTGTATACTCAAGTTCGCTACCTTTTACCGTTTTCACAACTTCAGCATTTTCCCACTCTAACGTTTTTGCAACTGTCTCAAATAGTTCAGAAGCGATGATATATTTCTCATCATTTACTTTCACAATAGCATATTCAAGTTCTGGGTGAACAGAAATACCTAAGTTTGCAGGTAACGTCCAAGGCGTTGTTGTCCAAATAATGTATTTCTCATCACCTTCTAATACGTTCTTTCCATCTTTTACAGGGAATGCTACGTAAATAGATGCTGATTTTTTATCTTGATATTCAATTTCAGCTTCTGCTAAAGCTGATTCACTTGTTGGAGACCAGTAAACTGGTTTTTGTCCTTTATAGATATAACCTTTTTTCGCCATGTCACCAAACACTTTAATTTGTTGTGCTTCATAAGCTGGCTCTAAAGTAATATATGGATTATCCCAATCTGCACGTACACCTAAACGCTTAAATTGTTCACGTTGACGTTCTACTTGCTCATATGCATACTCTGCACATAACTTACGGAACTCAGCAACTGTCATTTCTTTACGCTTTACACCTTTATTTGTTAAAGCTTGCTCAATTGGTAAACCGTGTGTATCCCAACCTGGTACATATGGTGCACAGTATCCAGTCATTGATTTAAAACGAACAATAAAGTCTTTTAACACTTTATTTAGTGCGTGTCCCATATGAATGTCACCATTTGCATATGGAGGTCCATCATGTAGTACAAATAAAGGACGGCCTTTCGTATGTTCTTGTACCTTTTCATAAATATTCATTTCAGCCCATTTTTCTTGCATTGCAGGCTCACGTTTCGGTAAATTCCCACGCATCGGGAATTCTGTTTTTGGCATTAGTAATGTATTTTTGTACTCCATGCTCAATTCCTCCTTAAATATATAAACGACAGACCTTAAAAAAGGGAATAAAAAAGAGACCTCTCATCCCCAAAAAGGGACGAGAAAGTCTCCCGCGGTACCACCCTAGTAGACCATATACAAATGCATAAGGTCCTCTTTATATTCTTAACGCGAATATACGCCTACGCTTACTAAATTTGTTCAGCGCGGAACTCCAGGGTGATATTCCCATTATCTCCTTATCCTGAGCTTACACCATCCTCAGTTCGCTATATAAGGTATGAAAAAGGTACTTATCCCTATCTTCGTTTTTCTTAATAAATATGCTGTTTAAAATTATATGTAATAATGAGAAAAACGTCAAGCTTACACTGTTTCTTCTTTTTTCAACAGTTCGTCCACTTCGTCTTCTAATTCAATTAGTTTATCCCAATCATCGTTGTTTAACATTTCAAGTTGTGTTTCTAATAACATACGGAAACGAGTTCGGAATACTTTCGCTTGTTTCTTCAACTCTTCAATATCAAAAGCAACTTTTCTTGATTTCACTAACGCTTCATTAATGATACGATCTGCATTTTTTTCTGCTTCACGTACAATTAATTTTGCTTCTTTTTGTGCATTACGCTTCACTTCTTCAGCAGCTTCTTGTGCGACAATGATAGATTTGTTCAGCGTATCTTCAATATTAGAAAAATGATCTAACTTTCCTTCTAATTGTGCAACCTTTTCTTCTAAAGCTTTTTTCTCACGAATGACTAATTCATAATCTTTGATGATTTGATCAAGAAACTCATTTACTTGATCTTCATCGTAGCCACGAAACCCGCGACCAAATTCTTTGTTATGAATATCTAATGGTGTTAACGGCACAACGCCACCTCCAAGTAGTTATCTAAATTTCCTCTTTCAATTATATCTTTTCTTCGACAAAATAAGAGAATTTCCTTCTAAAAAACCAATCATTTTAGTATACCATACAAAACTCTCCATTTGTCGCGCTTCGTTTTACCTTCTACAGAAAATAATTTACTTCGTCCATACCCTCTAACCGAGAAAACATCCCCTGGAAAACATTCATACGAAGTTTGCTCTACTGTTTTCCAATTGACTTTTACTAAGCCACCTTTTATAAGAGGCTGTACCTTCTGCCTAGATATATGTAGCATTTCAGCTAATAAAACATCTAGACGAAGTGACGAAACAGTCCCAGATTTTTCTCCCCATTTTTCACCTACACGCAAAATTTTCTCTACTTGTATAGGAGAGAGTGTGACTTTCATTTTCCCTATTGATTGTAAGTTCATTTCAATATACGATACAACTTCTTTGGCAACTGCAATTTGGGCACGGTCTTCTTGAAGCAAAATATCACCACATTTTTCCCTTGTTAAACCAAGCGACATGAATGCACCTAATATTTGCCTATGTTCTAGCGTAAAAAACTTGGAAGGATAGTCAATTTCTAATACTTCTACTTGAAATTCCTCTTCATTTAATTCTAGATAATCTGGATAAATTAGTGCTCTTTTCCGTTCGGCTTCAGGCATCGCACCATCAAACCGTACAGCTACATCTCCTTGCCCTATTACCATAGAAACAATTTGTTGCTGTCTTGGATCAAGAAAATCTGTTAACTTGACTTGATGGTACTCAGCAGCCTGTTTCCACTCTAATACTTTATCCACAAAGACCTCTTCATCAGGTCTAAAATGCTCATAGATGCTCATGTATTTAACCTCACACTATAAAAAATAGTTGAATAAACTCACTAAACCACCTCTAGCAAGTTTCAAGGCAACAATAGCAACAAGTGGAGAAATATCAATCATACCAAATGGTGGAATAAACCTCCTAAACGGCTCTAAATACGGTTCGCAAATACGCGCAAGAAAATCTCCAAAAGCTGATTCCTTTGCGCCAGGAAACCATGATAGGAGAATGTAAATAATTAGTGCCCACGAGTAAATCTCGATAGCAGTAAGTAACACTGTTAAAACTGTTGTCATGGCGTATTACCACCTCTTTATATTTGTCTCTTCTTCTTCACCGAATAACTCTGAAATCGCACCAACGATATCAACATTTTCAGGTGTACACATAAATGTTTTCGGGCCTATTTTTTGAATATCCCCGCCTATAGCGTATACAGTACCACTTAAAAAGTCAACGATACGTACAGCTTGATCTGTAGACATTCTTTGCAAATTAATTACAACAGCTCGTCTACCTTTTAAGTGATCCGAAATGCCTTGCGCTTCCGAATATGTACGTGGTTCTAGTAAAACAACTTTTGAAGATTGCTTCGCTGTTTCAATACTCACTACATTTTGCTTCGGTTGCACTTTCGCAAACGGAACATCTTGTTGTTCTGGGGGATCTTGTTGCTTTGTCATGTCTGTTTGCTCCTTTTCATAACTATATTGAGCTGCTTCTTTTTCTTCCGGTGTGTCAAAAAAGAAGTATTTTACTTTTGACCAACTCATAATAACTTTCTCCTTCCTCCTACGCTTTTCCTACTAAAACCGTTCCCAAACGAATATATGTAGCGCCTTCCTCAATTGCAATCGTGTAATCATTTGACATTCCCATTGATAATTCTTTACATGGTGCATGTAATAATTCTAGCTCCTGCACCTCTGTTTGTAGCATGCGCAATTCCTTAAAGCAGCGACGAATCTCTTCCTCTTCTCCTGTAAACGGAGCCATTGTCATTAATCCTACCACTTCAATCTTATCCAATTCTTGCAAACTTTGAATAAAAGAAATTGTTTCTTCTATCGCCAATCCTTGCTTTGATTCTTCAGATGATGTTTTCACTTGAATGAAGCATTTAACTTTCTTATCAGCACGTTTTTGAATTTCTTTTGCAAGCGAAAGACGATCTAATGAATGTAAATAATCAATCTCATTAATGATTTCTTTTACTTTTCTCGTTTGCAATGATCCAATAAAATGCCAATTCACTTTTGAACCGAAATGCTCGTATTTTTGTAAGAAACCTTCATTTCTATTTTCACCTAAATCAATAATTCCTGTTTCAATTACTTCGCTTGTTTTTTCAATCCCTACAGTTTTTGTAACTGCAACGAGCTTAATATCTTTCATCGAACGTCCAGCTCGTACACAAGATTCTTTAATTACTTCGTTTACATCTGCTAAATTCCCTTGCACTGTCACTTACTTCACTCCTCCTTAAAACCTATGAAACTCAACATTCTCCCCGTCTTACCTTGATCACGACGATGAGAGAAAAATAATTGTTCTTCACAGCTTGTACAAAGAGATGACATTACAATATGTTCTTCTTTTATGCCTGCTTGTACACATAATATACGATTAACTTCTTTTAAATTAATTGCATACTGACCATCAGAAATTACTTTATGAGGAACAGATCCGTTTACTACTTGCTGTGCTGCTGTTAATACACGATCATCAACAACATAACAACATGATCCGATTGCAGGACCAATTGCGACATGAATTTCATCACTTGAAACACCTTCTGCATTCCACTTTTGAATCATTTCTTTCGCAATCTCTGTTACAGTCCCTTTCCACCCAGCATGCGCAAGTCCTATCATATCATGTGATGGTGCATAAAAATAGAGCGGAACACAATCAGCGTAACAAGATGTTAAGAGAACATCTTTGTTAGTCGTATAAATGCCATCCGTTTTTGGAATACCGTCTTCATATGAATAAACGCCTTTCCCTTTTTCTTGCAGTCCTACTTTCTCAACATGATGGTCATGAACTTGTTCAGAGCAAATCCATTTTTCTAATGGTTTTTGTAACTTATTAGCTAAAATGCGTCTGTTTTCATGAACATTCTCCACGATATCATTCACATGTAATCCTAAATTCATCGCATGAAAGGAGCCTGTACTTACTCCACCATCTTTTGTCGTAAATCCAACAGTAATGTTTCCAAGTTCTTTCCACGCTTGTAAATACAGTATACCGTCCGCATATTTAAATGGTTCTCTCATAAAGCGACTCCTTTTAATTAAAATAACAGAAAAAAGTATGGTACTTCCTGTCTATTTTACCATACTTTTATTTTTTCATAATGACAACAGAAAAAAAAGAGGAATTTGTAATATTCTTTATGAAATTGTCGGTGTTTGTATTGATTCTGTTACAGAATTAACATGATCTACTTTTACAAGTATGACATCTTCTCCAATTTTCATAATTTGCTCCCAAGGAATCACAAATTCTACTTCCTTCCCAAAGAGTCCAAGCATTCGTGCCTGCTTAGAAATAATAACCGCCCTAATCTTTCCTGTGTCTATATCAATATCAATATCTCCAATATTCCCAAGCCTCTTTCCATCTGAAACATTTACAACATCCTTCATTTGAAACTCCGAAATCCGTATCATATTCATCCTCTCCCTTATATCATGAATCGTAAGTACGCTCTCAAATAAAGTGAAACCTTAATCAGTGGGATTATCCCCATCCCTACTGATTATTAACCCATGCCAATCGGACTTTTACGGGCAGTCCCGCTTCCATCTAACTTTTTACTTCAGCCTAATTTCGAAGCGGATAAACAGTATATAACCGCTACTAATAGAACATCCATTTTATTTTCATTATATGAACCTACCCAATCTACTATGAGCGCAAAATATTATATATAAAAAAGACCTCACCATAACTGGTGAGGACCTTATCCTTGAATCGTCTTATTCATTTGCTTAATAGCAGACTTCTCCAAACGTGATACTTGAGCTTGAGAAATCCCAATTTCTTCGGCAACTTCCATCTGTGTCTTTCCTTGAAAGAAACGTTTTCGAATAATCATTTTTTCACGATCATTTAAACGCTTCATTCCTTCTTTCAACGCCAGTTCTTCAACCCACTGCTCGTCCTTTTGTTTTTCATCCTTTAATTGATCCATAACAAAGATAGGATCTCCTCCATCGTTATAAATCGGTTCAAATAATGAAACCGGATCTTGAATCGCATCTAGTGCAAAAACAATCTCTTCATGTGTCACTTCAAGAACTTTCGCAATATCCATTGCTGTTGGTTCTTTTGAATTTTCAGCAATCAATTTTTCTCTTACTTGCAACGCTTTATACGCAATATCTCGTAATGAGCGAGATACACGAATTGGATTGTTATCACGCAAATATCTACGTATTTCTCCAATAATCATCGGCACAGCATACGTTGAAAACTTTACATTTTGGCCTAAATCAAAGTTATCAATGGATTTCATAAGTCCAATGCAACCAACTTGAAATAAATCATCAACATATTCTCCTCTGTTATTAAATCTTTGGATGACGCTCAGTACAAGACGTAAGTTTCCATTCACTAATTTCTCTCTGGCGCTTATCTCTCCACTTTGCATTTCACGAAATAATTTACGCATCTCTTCATTTTTTAGTACTGGAAGTTTAGCTGTATCAACACCGCAAATTTCTACTTTGTTTCTCGTCAAAGTGTTCCCTCCTATCGGGAGTTGCTGTACAGTGTAAAGTATTTCCTTTGAAGGGGATTTTATGCATACGGTTTTTCCATCATTTTTCACAAATATCATATTTCCTAATGCACAAAAAAAGAATAAGACCAGTCTAGATACCGACTGGTCTTATTCTTCACACCATTTTATTAAATTCTTTTCGTAATCTTTTTATAATTCTTTTTTCCAAACGAGAAATATAAGACTGTGAAATTCCAAGCATATCAGCCACATCTTTTTGTGTCTTCTCTTCACCACCAGCGAGTCCAAACCGAAGCTCCATAATTTGTTTTTCACGGTCATTTAATTGATGCAATGCTTTCATTAAAAGATGACGATCTACAGTAGCTTCTAAATCTTTTGTAATAATGTCATCATCTGTACCTAAAACATCTGATAGTAACAGTTCATTTCCGTCCCAATCAATGTTAAGCGGTTCATCAAAAGAAACTTCCGAACGATTTTTATTATTTCGACGCAAATGCATTAAAATTTCATTTTCTATACAACGAGATGCATATGTTGCTAATTTAATTTTCTTTTCTGGATTAAATGTATTCACTGCCTTAATAAGACCAATTGTTCCTATACTAATCAAATCCTCAATATTAATCCCTGTATTTTCAAATTTTCTTGCTATATATACAACAAGCCTTAGGTTACGTTCAATAAGCATCGACCTCGCAGCTTGATCTCCATTTGGTAATTTATTCAAAAGAACTGCCTCTTCTTCTTTCGTTAACGGCGGTGGCAACGCTTCACTTCCACCAATATAATAAATTTCATCGGTCTTAATTCCTAATTTCAGCAATACTTTATACCAAAGGTATACCAAATAAAATTTAAATTTCACCATATTATCCCGCCTCTCATAATTAAGCAATTACCATCTTTTGCGAAATCAACATTTTCGGATGTACAATGCATTGATACTCACCATTAGTAGATAATTGTTGTGTATTTAATCCAATCAGTACTTTGTTTACAACAACCGAACTACCTTCATGATAAACTCGCACACAATCTGGCTTAATTGCCCATAAAAATTGATTCTCTACTCCTACTGCTCGGAAAGGAATTAAACGTAGTTTCGTCGCCCATCCAGAATCATTTTCTGGTATTTGAGGAATTTCTGTTTTGGAATAAATTTGTTCTGTTAACCAAGCTGGCAAAAAATGTTCTAATGATGAAATATGCATAATCATAACGGGTGTTTTCGTTAACGGGTCATAAAGTTGGTTCCCACTATCAATTAGACCTGCTAATTCTAGTTCCTCTCCAGCTAATTGAATTTCCACTTTCACGATTTGATCATAGTGTATCTTTGTGACCTCTACGCTTTCTATACGCTTTTTAGAAAAATAATAAATTACTGGAAAACCAAAAATAACAAATACCCAACTAATTGGATCACCGTAAGAAACTGATTTAGATTGAACTAATCCATTTACCATTTCGTTCGTTTGCAAAAAGTAATGCGTTCCAATTAATCCTCCACCAACCATAAAGGTTACAAAATAGAAAGTAAAAACAGTTTGTGTATAATTTCTAAATGTCGAAAACCCAAATGCTGTATACACAATAAGTAACGAGTACAATAGTTTCATAATTGGATGTGTCATCATAGAAGCAAAAGGCGTAAAGGCGAAAATAACAATAGTTGAACCTATAAATGCCCCTAACACAAGCCTCCATCTTTTGATTCTCTTTTTTAACACGGTGGCTGTTAATAAAAGTAAAAGAAAATCAATGCAGGCGTTTAACAACCAGACAATGTCGGCGTAAACAACCAAACAATTCACCTCTTTTTTTAAGTTGAGACTAGTATAATGCATATCCAACAGGAAAGTGTGTCAATTGGTGGAGGGATTTTTTTGTTATTTTGTGATTTCTAGACATAATCTGTCGGTAAAAAATAAAAGTGTATTTTTCATAGAATAATATAAATTTTTTACTTGTATACATAATAATTGAATTATATATATACAAAGTTTATCTTGCTATTTGCGGGCAGTAAGACCTTGCCTCAAAATTCAGCTATAAAAAAGGACAGAAGTTAAGTGGGAGTCGGGCTAACAATCATTTTTGGATGAACACCCCCGACTAATTAAAGTTTCAATTTATCACAGCTTATGGCTTAAAAATAGGACTGGGCTCTCCATATGCAAAATAGTAAAAAAAGATCTGCTTAGCAGATCTTTTCCATTTAGACAACAAAAAAAAGGAGCATGAAAGCTCCTTTTCTTTTATCGTCTACGACGGTTACGTAAGAATGCTGGAATATCGATGTCATCTGAATCTGTATGACGATCATGCACAACCGGCTCTTCACGTTTCATTTCACGCTTAACTTCACGTTGTTTTGAAGGTTGAGCTACTGGTTGTTGTTGCTGTTGTGTGTGATTCGCAGTCGGACGGATAATTGGTTTTGGTGGTTGTGTCGAAGCACTATCATCAAAACCAGTTGCAATTACAGTGACAACGATATCATCTTTTAATCCTTCATTAATAACAGAACCGAAGATCATATTTACTTCTGGATCCGAAGCTGAAGCTACAATGTCTGCTGCTTCTTGTACTTCATATAAACTTAAGTTTGCGCCGCCCGTAATGTTCATAATAACACCTTGAGCTCCATCAATAGATGTTTCTAGTAATGGACTAGAAATCGCTTTTTTCGCAGCTTCAGCAGCACGATTTTCACCATTACCAGAACCGATACCCATTAAAGCAGAACCTCTATTAGACATAATTGTTTTGACGTCTGCAAAGTCTAAGTTAATTAGACCTGGTGTAGCAATTAAATCAGAAATACCTTGAACACCTTGACGTAATACGTTATCTGCTTCACGGAACGCTTCTAACATTGGCGTATTTTTATCAACAATCTCTAATAAGCGATCATTTGGAATTACGATAAGTGTATCTACATTTTCTTTAAATGACGCAATACCAGATGCAGCTTGAGTTGCACGTTTACGCCCTTCAAATGTAAATGGACGTGTTACAACACCAACTGTTAACGCGCCTAGTTCTTTTGCAACTTGAGCAACAACTGGAGCTGCACCAGTTCCAGTTCCGCCGCCCATACCAGCAGTTACGAAGACCATATCCGCGCCACGAAGCGCTTCTTGAATCTGTTCTTTACTTTCTTCTGCAGCTTTTTTCCCTACTTCAGGGTTTGCGCCTGCACCAAGTCCACGCGTTAATTTTCCACCAATTTGCATTTTCGTTTCAGCTTTTGATAGATTTAATGCTTGTGCATCAGTATTCACAGCGATAAAGTCTACACCTTGTACACCGTGTTCAATCATACGGTTTACAGCGTTGTTTCCGCCACCGCCGACACCGATAACTTTTATATTCGCTAATTGATCTTGAGTAGTATCAAACTCTAACATGTCGAAATCCCCCTAGAACCTCATTTTTCGTGTCCAATTTTAATCCCATAAATAACGGAATGCACGTTTTACTTTTGACATCATGCGGTCATCATTTTGATTAGTATTGTTTTGATTACGAGTTTTTTGTTTCGCAGGTTGCTGTTGTACCGGCATTGGTGCTGGTACTGGTTCAAAATGTTCTTGCTTTTCCTGCACATTTTTCCCACGTAATTTAGCTTTTTGATAAGAATGTTTAATTAATCCAACTCCACTTGTATATTGAGGCTCACGAACACCAATATAATCAGGAGTTGCTATACGAACATTTTCATGTAAAATATCGTATGCAAGATCAAGAACACCTGGCATAGAAGCTATCCCACCAGTTAGTACATATCCAGAAGCAGCTTGCTTTACTCCTAACTTATGCACTTCATCTTGAACAAACATTAAAATTTCCTCTACACGAGCCTCTATTATATCCGATAATTCCAACTGAGAATATTGTTCTGTTTGATCGCTTCCCATAATAGGAACCGTAAACATCTCTTCTTCAGATGCTGTATCATAAAAAGCATGTCCATATTTCAGCTTAATTTGATCTGCATTTTCTGTTGAAGTTTTCAGCCCAATCGCTATATCCTTCGTTATATGATCTCCACCTAATGGCAATACGCTCGTTGCTTGCAACTCTCCATCTTTAAAAATAGATAAGGTTGTAGATCCTCCGCCCATATCAACAAGGGCTACCCCTCTATTTCTTTCATCCGAAGATAACGCAACTGTCGCTGCCGCTAAAGGTTGCAGACAAATATCAACAATTTCAAGACCTGCTTTTTCTACACAACGAAGTAGGTTATGTAGTAAAGTTCTCGAGCCTGTAATAAGTGTACCTTCCATTTCTAATCTTACACCGATCATCCCGCGTGGATCGTTAATCTCGTCAAGACCGTCTACAATGAACTGTCGAGGTACCACATCAATAAATTCACGTTCAGGAGCAATTGACACAACTTGCGCTGCATCTAGAACGCGTAAGACATCTTCATTCCCGATTTCACGATCTTCATTTGAAACAGCGACTACTCCGTGACACGGGAGCAACTGTACCTGGTTTGCATTGACACCTACTACAACTTGCTCAATGTGGATACCCACCATGCGCTCAGCTTGTTCAATTGCTTTTTTAATTGATCGAACAGTTTCATCTATATCAACTATCGATCCCTTTTTCAAACCATTTGATTTTACGTTTCCAACACCAATAATGTTTAAGCTATCATTAACCATTTCACCAATGATGACTTTAACATTGGATGTACCGATGTCAAGACTAACATATATTTCATTGCTGTTCATTCTTTGGCACCTCCTTCTTTATTTATACCATACAACTCAATATATGGAACAACAATCGCAACTTTACTATTTATAAGAAAAATATTCAACGTCTTTGTACGTTTCCCTTTTTTAACCCTATATTTTTCTTATTTTTATTTAACATTCATTTAAGAATATCGCAGTAACCTGTGAATAACTGCTCTATCTTGAAATAATTATATTTCAAGTGTAAAGATTACCGCCAAGTATAAGTCTACACTAAGATGTACTTGTAGAAAAGTGAAACTTGTACCAATCCTAGTATGAATCTAAGAAAATTTACATTTTTTTCATCAAATTAAGCATTCTTGCAAATTAGCATCCATATAAAAGAACGTTTGTTTCATTTCATACGTAATAACGCAGTAAAAACTATCATTCTATTCTTTCTTTTCTTCAGCACCTAGTTCCTTCGTATATGCACCCACTTCTAAGTCAATTAAAACCTTCTTACCAGGTTCAATTGTTTTTAAAATAAGTGGATAAGCTTCCATTCGCTTTGCGAAATTTTGAATAGTGGTGCTCACTTCATATCCTTCATTCATATATAAAGTAAGATGATCTTCATTTGCGTTCGTTGGTGTATAACGGATTTCAGAAATAGACCTTAAAATAGTTGGCGTTAATTTTTCTAGTTCTGCAATTAATTCCTTCATTTTTTCCTCTTTAAATGGTTCAAAAATTGGTGCTGCAACTGGAAGCTTTCCGTTCGGAAGTACATCGAGTGTTTTCCCATTTTCTAATAACGGTTGTAATTTCCCATCTTTGTTTATATAGCCAATTGTTAAATATTCTTCGATATGAACATCAATTTTGTTTGGGAAACGTTTTTTTACATTTACCTCTTTAATTTCTTTTCGTTTCGTTAAGTTTTCTTCTGCTTTATGTGCTGTTACTCGGAAATAACTCGTATCATATGTCACACCTGATTCCTTCATAACTTGTTCATCTGTCATATAATGATTTCCAAAGACACTTATCTTTTTTATATTACTAAGCGGAGACCGAAAATAAATTAAAAAGAGTACTAATAAAAATAAAATCGATATGTATAAAATTAACCGATGATTAACAGGTTTCTTATTTTTTTTATTTTGATTCTTTAATTTTGGTACACGATCTTGTAGTTTAATCACTTTACTATTTTTCATGTACGATCCCCCTATGTAACATAAAGAACGGCATGTTCCTCATGCCGTTCTTATCTTCTTATTATAACATAAATGATAATGAGCGGAACGAACAACCGTTATCTTCCAATTATTTCTACTTCTGTATGCATATCAACACCAAATTTATCTTTAATTGTACGCTTTACCAATGCGATTAAGTCTAATACATCTTGCGCTGAGGCCACACCAGTATTAACAATAAAATTCCCATGCATTTCAGAAATTTGAGCTCCACCTATTGTATAACCACGAAGCCCTGATTTTTCTATTAAATCTCCTGCAAAATAGGGGACTGGATTTCGAAATATACTTCCTGCACAAGGGTGATTCCAAGGCTGCGTTTCACGGCGATACTCTTTATTCTTTTGCATGCTTCTTACAATTCCCTCGCGTTCGCCTACCTCTAATTGGAATTCAGCTTCCAAAACAATACCAGGGCGTTTCATTTGCAATACAGATGTGCGATAAGAAAAGCCCATTTCGGTATTCGTCAACCAATTAATTGTTCCATTGTCAAACAAAATACGAGCTTTCGTTAATACACTCGATATGTCGGACTTATGAGCGCCTGCATTCATATACACTGCACCGCCAACACTTCCTGGAATACCACTTGCAAATTCCAGGCCCGCTAATCCCTGTCGACTAAGTAAAGTTGACAATTTAATAAGGGGATATCCAGCACCGACTCTTACTCTATGTTTTTCGACTTCTAAATGGTCTAATCCTTCTCCTAAACGAATAACCACACCTTCTATACCTTGATCAGATACGAGAAGATTTGAACCACGACCAATTGCAGTCCACCTTGTCTTGTACTTCTTTACTAACTCTAGAGTCTTCTCAATACCAGCAACATGCTTTGGTACAATTAAAATATCAGCTGGTCCGCCTATTTTCATAGTCGTGTAACGCGCTAACGGTTCATTAACTAACACGCGACCAACATTTGCTTCTAAAAGCTCTTTTACTAATTGTTCCATAGACAATCTCCCCCATATCAAGTCTCCTTATTACAGTAATATGCGGGACGTTCACCTAATGTTATTTTTTAATAAGCTTGTTCATTACTTCATATAGCTTATTTGCTGCATCTGGAATACCAAGTTGCTTAGTAGCCAGTTTCATATTTTGTAATGTTTGTGTATCCAATAAAATCTCATCAATGTCACGAATAAGCGTTTCAGATGTTAAATCTTTTTCAAGTAGCATTTTAGCTGCTCCTTTATCAACAACTGATCGTGCATTTTTTTCTTGATGGTTATTTGTTACGTACGGACTTGGAATTAATACACTTGGCTTTCCTAACGCTGTTAATTCTGCAAGCGTTGTAGCCCCTGCCCTTGAAACAACAAGATCTACACCCGTCAGCACCTCTGGCATATTATGAATAAAAGGTTTAATAATAACATTATTCGGATTCCCTTTTTGTTTCACGGCTTCCATAACTTTATCATAATGTACTTCGCCTGTTACATATAATACTTCGTAACTTTTATTCCCAAATTGTTCAATCGCTTCTACAAAAGCATCGTTAATCGGTCTAGCCCCGCGGCTCCCACCAAAAATAAGCACGGATTTTTTAGAAAGGGATAGTCCTACCGAACGTTTTCCTTTCATTCCATTTTGGTCCATTACTTCTGATGCACGTGGATTACCTGTCATAACCACTTTTGACTGTGGAAAATGTTCTGCAGCTGCTTCAAAACAAACTGCAACTTTATCGACATAACGACTTAAAAATTTATTCGTTACACCAGGTACACTATTTTGTTCATGGACAATAGTCGGAATACCTAATTTAGCCGCAGCATATACAACTGGCCCACATACGTATCCACCCGTACCAATCACAATATCAGGGTTAAAACGACGAATATATCGTTTACTATCTTGAACACCTTTTAGGAAACGCATCACGGTTTTTACATTATCAAGAGATATTTTTCGTTTAAATCCACTTATAACAATAGATTGGAACGGAATACCCGCTTTCGGTACGATGGTACTCTCTAATCCATTCTCTGTACCAATGTATAAAAATCTTGCTTCCGGATTTAGTTTTTTTATTTCTCTAATTAAAGCAAGAGCTGGATAAATATGTCCTCCAGTACCCCCACCACTTACTAATACTCGCACTACTGATTCCTCCACTTCCCTGTTCTTATTCAATCGTATTTATTTCTATATACATATTGTATTTTCACACACACACGAAAAACCCTGTCTTTTAAACAGGGTTTAATAGCGAGAATGGCGACTTATATTCAATAATACACCTACTGCCATTAACATTAAGGTCAAACTTGATCCACCATAACTTAAAAATGGCAAAGTAATACCGGTAACAGGCATCAGTCCTGTTACAACACCAACATTAATCATTACTTGAATCGCAATCATCGCCACAATACCTACTGCTAAAAACGTACCATATAAATCTGGCGCTCCTAATGCTATACGAATCCCACGCCATAATAATAGACTAAATAATAATAACACAAATGAACCACCAATAAAACCTAATTCCTCGGATAAGATTGCAAATATAAAGTCTGTTTGTGGTTCAGGTAAATAAAGAAATTTTTGTCTACTTTGTCCAAGTCCAAGCCCAAATAAACCACCAGGTCCAATTGCGAGTAACGATTGGATAATTTGAAATCCACTTCCGAGCGGATCCGACCACGGATCTAAATATGATGTGATGCGTTTCATTCGATATGGCGCTGATGCAATTAACCCTACAAATCCCGCTGCACCAAGCAAACCAAACATTGCAAAGTGAAAGACCCTTGCTCCCGAAATAAATATCATAATAATACATGTCCCAATCATTACCGTTCCCGTACCAAGATCTGGCTGTAACATAATTATCCCAAAAGCAAGAAATACAAAACTAAGAGCCGGTAGTAAACCTCGTTTAAAAGATGTAATTAATTTTTGTCGTTCCGCTAAAAATTTTGCTAAGAAAATAATCATCGCGAATTTCATAAACTCTGACGGTTGGATAGAAAATGCCCCGATTCCAATCCAACTTCGCGCCCCTCCACGAACGAGACCTACTCCAGGAATAAGAACGAGAATAAGAAGAACGAAACAAACTAGTAAAATTACTTTTGAATACGTACGCCATACCCAATAATCAATTTTCATCAGAAAAAACATAGCTACTACCCCAAGACTTGCAAATAACAATTGTCTTTTTGCAAAAAAGAATGAATCCCCCATTTTATAAGAGGCCCAAACCGCACTCGCACTATAAACCATAATCATTCCGATTGTTAACAACGCAAGTGTAACGATGATGAGAATAAAATCAGGCGTTTTCTTCATTACCCATGAACACCACCTCTTTGGGCAGAACCTTTGCCCTATGTAACAAAACATCAGTAGGTGTTAGCCTACTGATGTTTTGATTTACTTTATATAAGTTTATGCACAGCTTGTATAAAAATGTCTCCTCTTTCTTCAAATGTTTTAAATTGATCCCAGCTTGCACATGCTGGTGAAAGAAGAATTACATCACCATCGGTAGAATGAGCATAAGCTTTCACTACTGCATCATCTAAAGTATCGACACTTTCAATTACATCTAATCCTGCTTTTTCTGCCGCTCTTACTAATTTTGGTGCAGTTTGTCCAAATGTCACAATCGCTTTGACATGTTTAAAATATGGAATTAAATCATCAAATTCATTACCACGATCAAGTCCACCAGCCAATAATACAATCGGTTGTGTAAATGCAGATAATGCTTTTTCTGTCGCTAGCATATTCGTCGCTTTTGAATCATTATAAAATTTACGATTATTAATCGTTGTTACATATTCTAAGCGATGTTTTACACCTGTAAAACTTTTTAACACAGCAATAATTGCTTCATTAGAAACACCTAGTAATTTAGCAATACTCATTGCTGCTAAAATATTTTCTAAATTGTGCTTACCAGGTAAAACAATATCACTTACTTTAACTACTTTTTCGCCTTTAAAATAAAGAGCATTATCTTTTATATACGCACCATCTTCAATTTCTTTCGTCGTCGAAAATAATACTTTCTGTCCTTTACTATATGCCGATAACGCCATGACATCTGCATCATCTGCGTTAATTATACTATAATCTGCTTCAGTTTGGTTTTTGAAAATATTCGCTTTCGCCAAACCATACTCTTTCTTCGTCCCGTGATAATCTAAATGCGCTTCAAATAAATTTAAAAAGGCTGCAATTTTTGGTTGGAACGATTCCACTCCCATCAATTGAAACGATGAAAGTTCCGTAACGACAACTTCATTTTCCTTCGCCAATTGTGCAACTTCACAAGCTACAGTACCTATATTCCCCGCAATAACTGGGTGCTTTTGTCCTTCTTTTAACATTTCAAACGTTAACATTGTCGTTGTTGTTTTACCGTTAGATCCCGTAATCCCAACAAACGGTGCTGCTGAAATGGAATATGCTAATTCAACCTCAGTTACAATTGGAATTTGTTTTTCTTTCGCCGCCACTAAGAGTGGATTAGAATATGGAATTCCTGGATTTTTTACGACAAGTGAAATGTTTCTCTCCAGCAATTCTAATGGATGCCCACCACACACAACATCCATTCCTTCCGCTTGTAACTCAGCTGCAAGCACATTACCCGCTAATGGTTTCCCATCATTTACAATGACGTTTGCCCCTAACTTTTTTAATAAAGTAGCTGCTGCATAACCACTTTTAGCAATACCTAATACAAGAACATTTTTATTTTGATATTCAGTTACAGTTTTCAATTACATCCACACCCCGATATAAATTCCTAGCACAGCTAATAAAAATCCTACAGACCAAAACGTTACAACAACGCGCCACTCTGACCAACCACATAATTCATAATGATGATGTAATGGACTCATTTTAAAGACACGCTTTCCTGTTGTTTTGAACGAAATAACTTGGATAATAACAGATAAAGTTTCCGCTACGAATACACCGCCAATAATAACGAGTAACAATTCTTGTTTTAACAAAATCGCTACAGCTGCGATAGCACCACCTAAAGCTAGAGAACCAGTATCCCCCATAAATACTTTCGCTGGATTCGCATTGAATACTAAAAAGCCAAGTACAGCTCCTACGACTGCCATACAGAAAATCGCTACCCCAAATTGTTCTTGAGCTACAGCAATAATACTAAATGCTCCGAATGCAATAGCAGCTGTTCCTGATAATAAACCATCTAAACCATCTGTTAAATTAACCGCATTTGATCCACCAATAAGCATAAATAATACGAGAACAAAATACGCCCAGCCTAATTCAAATTTAACATCAGTTCCTGGAATCATGATATACGTGTGAAATGCTTGCCCTTTTCCAATTAAAAAGAACGCAATAGCAATTACAAGCTGACCAATCAATTTTTGTTTTGATGTTAAACCAAGATTTCTCTTCTTTACTACTTTTATGTAGTCATCTAAAAATCCGATTAATCCGTACCCAAATGTAACTAATAATAACAATGATACTTCTGCACCTAAATTGTTAAATTTAATCGCCATAATAAGCGTAGTCACCATCATAGATACATATATGACAATACCACCCATCGTTGGTGTCCCTGATTTCTTTTGGTGTGACTTCGGTCCTTCGTCACGAATACTCTGTCCGAACTTTAACTTTCTTAAAAATGGAATAAATAATGGCGAAAGGGCAACAGAAATTAAAAATGCTACCCCAGCCGTTACTAATAAACCTTGTTCAAGCACATGTAGTCCTCCTCTCATGCTGTTACACTTCGTTGTTTAAACGCTCCGTGATTGCTTCTTTAGCAACTTCACGATCGTCAAAATGATGAACTTCTTTACCAATAATTTGATACGTTTCATGCCCTTTACCAGCAATAATAATAATATCTTCTGCTTTTACTTTCGAGATAGCGGAACGTATCGCTTCTTTTCGATCGACAATTACTTCATAATTATTCCCATTCACATCATTTACCATATCATCTAAAATAGCCTTCGGATCTTCACTTCTTGGATTATCTGATGTATAAATTGCATGAGTTGCATATTCGGTTGCGACACTTGCCATTATTGGTCTTTTCGTTCTATCTCTATCACCACCGCAACCAACGATACAATATACATCGCCTTTTGCAAACTGTTTTGCTGTTTTTAGTACGTTCTCTAAGCTATCAGGTGTATGCGCATAGTCAACAATAACTGTGTAATTTTGTCCACCATCTACAACTTCAAAACGTCCAGGAACGCCAGCAAGCTCTTTAATTACATCAATAATTGTTTGTAAGCTCACTCCTGAAACAAGACCTGCTGCTGTAGCAGCTAACACGTTGTATACATTAAACTTACCAATTAATTTCATCGTAACATTTACAGTTTCATACGGTGTTACAAGTGTAAATGTTGTACCGCCACTCGTCATTACGATATCTCGTGCCATAATGTCGCTTGCAACATCTATACCGTATGTTACAACAGTAGCTGCTGTACTTCTCATATACTCTTCTGCTACTGGATCATCACTGTTTAATATAGCGTATTTTTCACGATTATGATGATAACTATTGCCAAGCTGTGCGAAAAGCAACCCTTTCGCATGTTTATATTCTTCCATCGTTTTATGATAGTCTAAATGATCTTGTGTTAAATTCGTAAATACTGCAACATCATAATCGCACCCGTGTACACGGCCAAGATCTAAAGCATGAGACGAAACTTCCATTACTGTGCTATCCACACCTTGTTCAACCATTTTTGAAAATGTCTGTTGAAGTGTTAGTGCATCTGGTGTTGTATTTTTCACCTCAAATGTTTCATCACCGATTTTCATATTAATCGTTCCAATTAGCCCTGTTTTATGACCATGTGCGCGCATAATTTCATCCATAATATGCGATGTTGTTGTCTTTCCATTTGTACCTGTAATACCGATTAAATGTAACTTGTGTGTTGGTTGGCCATAAAAATAATCAGCTAAAACCGCTAGCGAACGAAAAGTATTTTTCACAAGTACAACTGGAACGTCAACATCAATTGGTCTTTCCGCAACAATAGCAGCCGCTCCTTGTGCGGCTGCTTGCTTAGCAAAGTCATGGCTATCAACCGTATATCCTTTCATACATATAAATAAGCTTCCCTCTTTCACTTTACGTGAATCCGCTTCAATAGATGTTATTTCTGGATTTTCTGTTGGAACAACTGGAAAATCATGCAAACATGATACAAGTGTATGCAACTTCATTTCACTAAACCCTCTCTACATTGTTTATTTATCTCTTATTTTAGCAAGTAACACGTTACCTCCTAGTTATATAAAAATAGGAGGTAAGTGCTACTATAGTCTAATCAATAGATTTATTTATTAATGAGACACTTATCGTCTCAAGTAAAGCAATTTTTCTATAAAGAACTCACTTCCACCAATTGTACCATAAAACACAATCAGTTACCTTTAATTCCCGAAGTAAATTCTAACTTTTGAACCCTCTTTTACTTTAGCTCCTGCTTCTGGCGATTGTTTAATTACTTTCCCACCATCACCACTTATATCAAGCTTCAAGTCTACAAGTTGCGTTTGTAAATCTTTCTTTTTCATACCAATTAAATTAGGAACTTCCACAGTTGGTGTATCGCCCCATTTATATTCTTTCTCAACTTGCTCTTTTCTCGGTTCCACTCCCATTACAGGAAGTGCGTCACGAAGAATATTCCCAACAATAGGTGCTGCTACAACTCCACCAAATTGAGTGACTCCTTTTGGATTATCCACTGCTACATAAACAACAATTTGCGGATCGTCAGCTGGAGCAAAACCGATAAATGATACAATATAGTTATTATCTAAATATTTTCCATCTTTCACCTTTTGAGCAGTTCCAGTTTTTCCACCTACACGATATCCATCAATATAAGCCCCTTTACCCGAACCTTTCGCTACAACATTCTCTAATGCGTAACGAACTTTCTCTGAAGTTTCCTTGGAAATAACTTCCCTTTTCGCAACAGGTGTCTTTTTGCTGACAACTTGATTATTCTTCGGATCAATAAATTCCTTCGCTATATATGGCTGATACAAAGTTCCACCATTTACAGCGGCCGCTACAGCTGCTACTTGTTGAATCGGTGTAACAGAAACACCTTGCCCAAATGAAGTCGTCGCTTGCTCGACTGGACCAACTTTATCTAAATTAAATAAAATCCCGCTACCTTCACCTTGTAAATCAATTCCGGTCTTCTGTCCAAACCCGAAATTGCGAATGTATTTAAACAATCGATCTTTACCAAGACGATCACCGAGTTCAATAAATCCTGGGTTACAAGAGTTTTGAACTACCTCTAAAAACGTTTGGCTACCATGGCCTCCAGCTTTCCAACACCGCAATCTAGCTCCACCAACTTCAGCTGCCCCATCATCATAAAATGTATCTTTCTCTAAGTCTACTAAATTTTCATTCAAGGCTGCAGCTAATGTAATAATCTTAAATGTTGACCCCGGCTCATACGTACTCCATACAGGTAAGTTTCTGTTATATACTTCCGGAGAAACACTTTGGAAATCTGCTGGATCAAAACTTGGTCGACTTGACATACCTAAAATTTCACCATTTTTCGGATTCATTGCAATTGCTATCATACCATCAGGATTATACGTTGATTCCGCAATATTCATTTCTCTTTCCATAATCCTCGTAATGCGTGAATCAATTGTTAATCCTAAATTCAAGCCGGCTTCTGGTTTTTTGAAATCATCTCCAACGTTAGGCATTCTCTGTCCTTTCGCGTCTGCAAAAAATCGCACATGACCTTTATCACCATTTAGCTCTTTATCATAATATTTCTCTAGTCCCATAAGCCCTTGATTATCACTGCCCGCAAATCCTAATACGTGTGATAAAAAATTACCGAATGGATAGTACCGGATAGAATCCTCTGCGATGTACACACCCTTTAAACTTAATCCGCGTACTTCTTTCGCTTTGTCATGCGATATTTTCCTTCCGCCTTTATCAAGCCTTACAATCGATTCTTTTTTTGTAATCCGCTTATAAACATCATCTTTTTCCACACCTAATACTGCAGCTAACTTCTCTGCAGTCTCTGCTGGTTTTTCAATTTGCCTCGGCACAACAAAGACGGTCGGTGCACTTTTATTCGTAGCAAGCTCCACACCATTTCGATCTAAAATTTTCCCTCGCTCTGGTTCAAAAGTAATATTACGACTCCATGAATCCTTCGCACGATCCGTTAACATATTTCCAAGAAAAAATTGTACATATCCAAGACGAATATCGATAATGGTGAAAATGAGTATACCCGATATAAGTATAAAAATAAGTCGTTTTCTAACTGTTACATTTGATACACGCATATTGGAACAAGCCTCCCTTACGCCTAGCTTGTTCCAATATATGCTTGTACTTATTTAATTAGAACTTCTTCCCTATTACCATTATGGCTTTTCTGCTTCTTGCTGCGGTTCAAGTGGTGGTACGAGTGTTACACCTAATTCTGTACCAGGTTGCAACAATGTCCCTTCCGCTACACTTTGCTCAGTTACATATCCTGTACCAGAAGGTTTTAAGTTAAGCTTTAATGTTTTTGCTAAATTCATAACATCACGCAGTGCCCATCCCTGTATATTTGGCATTGTAGGTTTATCTCCTACTAAGAAGACTCGATCACCCTTTAATGTTTGTTCAGTTGCTTTTGGCACTTGCTGCTGCACTTTACCTTCACCTAATACGATTGGACGAAGTTTTGCTTTATCAATTGCTTTTTTCGCTTCTTCCATCGTTTTTCCGGTTACATCTGGAACGACAGTTTGTTGTTCTTTCACATATTTTTTCGGGTCTTTTACTTCATTCGGCTTAATCTTTAAGTACTCTAAGCTATTTTTCGTTACATATTTAAAGATATCTGCTAAAGGTTTAGCCCCGTTTTCATCATCTTTTAATTTTGGTTGTTTAACGGACACATACACAACAAGTTGCGGATCGTCCATCGGTGCCATACCTAAGAATGAGAATATATAATTCTCTCTTCCCGTCATATAGCCACCTTTCCCGTCAGGAATTTGTGCTGTACCTGTTTTCCCCCCGACTGAGTACCCATCAACTTTATATGCAGTTCCTGTTCCTTTCGGTGATGTAACAACACGTTCTAGTAATTGCCTTACTTGCGCTGCTGTATCTTTGGAAACAGGTTTCCCTACTTCTTCTGGCTTATGCTCTAGCTGTACTTTACCTGTTATTGGATCCACAATTTTATCAATTGTATAAGGTTTCATCATTTTCCCATCATTTGCAATCGCTGTTGCAGCTTGTACAAGTTGAATTGGTGTAACTGTAGAACCTTGTCCAAACGCTGTTGTTACTTGTTGTATTTGTTGATCAAATAAAATTGTATTTGACCCTTCACCAAGTAAATCAATGTTTGTTTTTTCATCTAATCCAAAATTATGAATATATTTCCGGAAACGATCTGGACCAAGCTTTTGATCACCTAAAATTGCAAACGCTACGTTTGAAGAGCGCTCTACCCCTTCGTCAAAAGTAATAGAACCCCATCCAGCGCCGCCGTTATGATCTTTTATTTTGCGATTACCTACTTGATATGTACCAGACTGATAAAAGTCTTGTCCCTTGTATACACCTTCATTAATGGCCGCTGCTAATGTGAAAATCTTCATTGTTGATCCTGGTTCAAATGCATTTGCAATGGCATCATTATAAAAATATTTATTATTCTCTTGGTTCGGATCATAACTAGGTTTACTAGACATCGCTAATATTTTCCCTGTTTTGGGGTCTGCAACAATTCCTATTAAACTTTCTGGTTCATAATGTTTACTCGCTTCTTTCATTGCGTCTTCTAAATAACTTTGAATACGTTGGTCAAGCGTTAAATACACATTATCTCCATTTTTAGGTGCCTTTACATTCACTTTTCCACCGTCAAGAGATACTCCTTTACGGTCACCTGTATAAGCTACCTCACCATTAGAAGCCCCTAAATACTTATCCAAACTCTTTTCTAAGCCAAATTCACCTACTGCGATTCCATTATCATTAGGTCTGGCATGACCTATGACGTAAGATGCGAAATCACCGTTTGGATACACTCTCGCATTTTCGGTAATAAAAGTTATTCCCGGCAATTTCAATGCTTCTATTTGTTCTTTCTTTTCTTTCGTCAAGCCCTTACCCAATGTTCCAAATTCCACTTGACTTCTATCTTTATTTAAAGCGGCTAAGATCGCGTCTTCGCCCGTTCCGAGTACTCCAGCGATTTTCTTTGCAGTATCCTCTTTATCCTCAACAGGCTTAGCACCTTTTAATTCCGCTACCATTCTATAGGAATTTGCGTCTTGTGCTAGCACATGACCATTTTGATCATAAATTGTTCCTCGATTCGCTTCGAGAACTCCCTTTTTACTATGTTTCTGCTCAGCAAGTTTCTTCAAATCATGATTGTCCACTGTTCCTGTTGCTTGTATGTAAAAAAATCGGGCTAATAACAGCAAAAAGAGCAGGAGGAAAAATATCATAAAATAACCTGCTCCCTTATTGGTATGAAATTTAGTCATATTTCTCTTCATCTTTTCTTCACACCTATTTGCCTTACTTTAGGCCTTTCACATTATTCGCATTAATTTCTAGCCCGTGTTTTTTTGCAACTTCAGAGATACGTTCATAACGACTTAACTTCTCTACTTCAGCCTGCAATTCTTGATTTTCCTTTTGTTTTTTCACAATTTGTTCTTCTATCGTCGCTGCTTCTACATTAACTTGATATAGACCCGCTTTATTCCCAATAAAAGCTACACAAGCATATAATAAAAACCCAATAAACGTTACGTACAATAGCTTTTCAATTCTTGTAATTTTCGTTTTAACTTTTGGCTTAACCATCTGCTGTGGCGGCGCTTGAATTTGTACCTCTTCTTGCGCCTGTTGTTTATACTTTACAGCTAAATTAGTCATACCTCTCTCTCCTTTTTATCGTTTTTCAGCGATTCTCAACTTCGCAGAACGCGCTCGATTATTTTCTTCTAATTCAATGTCAGAAGGTAAAATCGGTTTCCTTGTAATAAGCTTTAATTTCGGCTTAAATTCATCCGGAATAATCGGTAGTCCCTGTGGTAATTGCGGCGTTGTGCTATTTCGCTTAAACGTCGTTTTACAAATACGATCTTCTAAAGAATGGAATGTTATAACACTAACTCTTCCACCAGGCTTGACCATATCAATTGCAGATTCCAACGCTTCTTCAAATACTTTTAATTCATCATTTACAGCAATACGAATCGCTTGAAATACTCGCTTCGCAGGATGTCCACCTGTTCTACGTGCCGGAGCTGGAATACCTTCTTTAATTAATTCCACT
Organism: Bacillus sp. AC266; assembly: GCF_979253805.1. Taxonomy (NCBI): domain Bacteria; kingdom Bacillati; phylum Bacillota; class Bacilli; order Caryophanales; family Bacillaceae; genus Bacillus; species Bacillus sp. AC266. The sequence goes on along the minus strand of NZ_CEEDEC010000002.1, from coordinate 878,389 downwards.
AATTCTCCTGTCGTTTCAATAGCCTTATTCTCGCGATAAGCTTCAATTTTCCTTGTTATTTGCTTTGAAAATTTTTCTTCTCCGTATTGGAAGAAAATTCTTACGAGTTGTTCATATGACCAGCTGTTCACAACATCATATGCTGTTAATGGGGCATCTTGATCCATCCGCATATCTAACGGTGCATCATGATGATAACTAAAGCCACGCTCTGGTGTATCTAATTGTGGGGATGAAACACCTAAATCGAATAAAATCCCGTCTACTTCTGTGATACCTAATTCATGTAGTTTTTCAGATAAATAACGGAAGTTGCTCTTCACTGTTACAAATTGTTCACCATAAGAAGAAAATTTTTCCTTCGCATTTTGAATCGCTATTTCATCTTGATCAAATGCTATTAACTTTCCACCATCTGTTAGCTGAGATAATAAATAAGAACTATGTCCTCCTCCACCCAGTGTACAATCTACATATGTACCACTCGGTTTTATATCTAAGCCATCTACTGTTTCTTTCAAAAGTACTGTTACGTGTTTGAACATTGCTGCACCTACTCTTTTTCCAATTAATTATGTTAAATACATTTCTCACTCTACAAACACAATTTACTACTAGAGGATGAAATGCTACTAAAGAACGACTCATTTAACTTCCAACAAGGTAGTACGCTATACAAATCGCTATTTTATTTTATTATATACTAAATTTTATCATTTTTTGCGGGAATTTAAACAAAAACCTGTCGAAAAAGATATTAATCCGTTTACATTTTGTGCTATTTTGTCATATATATATACCTAATACATAGCGATTCATTACATTAACATAAGATGGATAATTCAGAAATATTTCACTTCACAGTTAATTCAACAGAATAAAAATAAAATCCTGCTCAAAAGAGCAAGATTCTATAGTTTTATTACATGATGTTTTCCATCCCACGAAAAAGATTGTTCCATTACCCGGTCAACAAAATTAAGGCCGAACTGATTTAAATAATAACACACATTCCACACACGTTCTTGCGGTGCTCCTAATGGACGAAGCGCGAATTGTAAACGGCGGAATTTATTCAGTTGAACCTCATGTTTCTTCTCAACATTTCTTTTCAACATTTTTTCTAACAGTTCAATTTGCTCATTAATTTTCAGTTCATTTTTCCCCGCAAACTCATTTAACCCTGGATCTATTTTTTTCACGAATTGTTGTAATGATGTATGAATATCCATTATTTCTTTTTTCGCTTCTATAAATCGCTCGTCTATCGGTTCCTCTATTTGATTAGAAAGCCAATTGTCACGCAGATTATCTATATTATTTAGAAATGGATCAATTTCTTGCAAATCTAAATCATATAAATCTGTCGCTATATCTCGCTCCATATAAGTAATTGTAAGCCGCGGAACAACAGGTGGCATTTGGAAACCTGCCGTATGAAACACTTGTTGCAATTCACTCCAATAAGCTAACTCCCCTGGACCGCCAATAAACGCTAACGTAGGAAACACATATTCTTGCATAAGAGGGCGCGTTACAACATTATTACTAAAACGTTCTGGACTTCTTTCCATCTCTTCCATCAATTCTTCATACGAAAATGAATGCACTCCATCTTTTCCAATAAACTTCCCTTGATTCTCTTCAAGCAATACTCGCTCATTATCAATTTCCATAAATATATGCACTGCATTTGTCTTCGTTTCAATAATCGGTTTAAATCCTAATTCCTTAAGTACTTCCTGTTGATTACGAAGCCCTACTTGAATTTCTTTATATTTACTTATAATTTGTTGTAAAAACGGCACTTCTAATTTTCTTAATGCAGGATGATGTGAATCTACAAGAATTAAACCAGAATTTGCGAACATTTTCGTAATAAGGTGCGCAAAGAAATCTACATATGTATGCGATTTACCTAAAGCATCATCAACAAATTGTAATACATCCTTTGTAAAATTCGTTTCCGGATATGTTTTAAAAATCTCTTCGACCCATTTTCTACAGTCTTCAATAGAAAACTCAGACTCAGAAGCACTCGCCTTTTTCGGATAACGATCATGAAAAATGGTCTTTTTTATTTTTTTATTTTTCGTTACAAATGTATGATTAATTTCATCCATATCATGGTCTTCACCAGCAATCCAAAAGACAGGAACAACCCGAACCCCTAAGCTCTCTTCTTTTTCTTTTGCAAGCTGTAAAATTGAAATGATCTTATGAACTGTATAAAGCGGACCAGTTAATAACCCAGCTTGTTGTCCAGCTATAACTACATATGTATTTTCATCTTCAAGCGCTTTTATATTTTGAATTGTAAATTCTCCCGCTTGCAATTGTGTATTATATTCTAATAAATGCGTTACTAAATCTTGACGGAAAAACTCTCTCTCACGTAAATCATGTAAACGCTGTTTAAAAGCATCCTCTGTTAACAGATAATCAAAACATGACTGTATCTCTTTTTTACCGTTCATATAGTCCGCTACAACACCTTGTAGTGGAACAGAGATTTCTTTTATCTCCATATAATTCTTCCTTTCGTATCCTGTTCTCTCACCAACCCACATTGTATTCAATGTTTCACGTAAAAGCAAAGAAAAACACTTATAATTCCATTCCTTTTATTGCATTGAACAAAAATTGAAGTGTCGGAACAGATTGTTGTTGTTCCTTAGCTTCTTCTAATACATATCCAACAATCGCATTAACTTCCGTTTGTCTATTCGCTCTTACGTCCGCTAACATAGATGAAGTATTATGGGATGTTTTTTCACATACTTGGCATACCATTTTCCATAGCATTTCCTTATCTTCTTCTTTAACAAGAAATGCAACTTCCTGAAATACTTGCTCCATCATTTGATAAAAAAGCGGGTTTGAAATTAACTCCCCGTTCTCAACCCGCAATAATGCCGTCAACGGATTAATACATACATTGACTACTAATTTATTACGCATAATCCCCTTCCAATCATCTTCTATCTGAATCGGAAAATAATCAAAAGGAAAACAATTAAATACCTTTTTAAAACAACTAGATTGACCACGCACTACACCAAACTTTGTAACACCTATTCCAGTATGACGAACTGTATGTCCATCCTCTTTTTTTGCACCATGCTCCACAATCCCGACTGCTATACGTTCATTTCCTATTTTTTGCATAACGTGAAGATGTGACATTCCATTTTGCAAAAAGATTAATGACGATTCTCCCTGCACAAAAGGTAATATATCAGTTACATGATATTGCTTTACAGCAATAAATATATAATCTAACTGTTTATCCAGCATACTTTCTATCGGTAAAATAGATGGAAATACCGTTTCACGTTCTCCATTCCTAATACAAGTTACACCCGTTAAGTTTAATTCTTCTGCTTGCTTATCGTTTCTTGTAAACAACGTAACATCTTGATTACTTTTTTGTAAATAAAATGTATATAGGAGACCAATAGCTCCCGGTCCAACAATTCCAATTTTCATCTTCACACAAAGAACTCATATTAACAAGTGATATAAGTTCCCTTGCCTTTCCCCCTTTATATCTTATTAAATTACAATTACATAGTTGAGGATTCAATTACCTTTTAACAAATGCAACCTCTTCTTTCACTACGTATATACTACCTATATACATAGTTCTATTCTTAGTTTAGCAAATCCTCAAAAAAATAATGAAAGAAATATTCTATCTTCTTCATAAAAATTTAAAAATGAGTTATAATATTATTATAAATATTTTAACTTTTCTGCATTCAACAAGATAAGAAAAGGACGTGATGTAATGGGATTCCCAAAAGTTGAACGCTTGCTCATCAATTATAAAACATTAGATGAATTTAAAAAATTTAAAGGGTGCGGAGCTCAAGAACTATCCATGTTGGAAGAATTACAAGCAAACATTATTGAAAATGATAGTGAGTCTCCATTTTACGGTATTTATTATGGTGGATCGTTAATCGCACGTATGAGTCTATATATGAAAAGGAACGGTGGAGAACCATTTGAAATTACAGGTACTTACCTAGAACTTTATAAACTTGAAGTATTGCCGACTTTTCAAAAACAAGGATTCGGACAAATGCTTGTCAATTATGCGAAACAACTACAATTCCCAATTAAAACGATAGCACGTATCCAGTCATCTGGTTTTTGGGATAAATTAAGTTTCCAGCCAGTATCAGTAACTGATGGTGATTTTTATATTTGGCATCCAGAAACAAATTCGAATGCGATTACAAACGAAGAATCTGCATAAGAAACAAAAAAAACAGCTGTTACGCAGCTGTTTTTATTTCTTTAATTTTTCTAATTCTCCATTCGAGCGAGCGCCATTTCTTTCCGCTACCATTACACTTCTTTTTTGATCGATATAATCAAGTAATGTTCTATATTCTTCCTCATATACTGATAATCGCTCCAGAAGACGTTCTTTCTCTGTTTGTAACGATTCAATTTGTTGTTGCAACACCATTAAAGAGCTTTCATCTTTATAATTTCGCAAAAATTCAATAACATCATTCAATGTAATTGATGTAGGCTCTACTACCTTTGTCTCTTTCACTTCATAATTTTCTACTTTACGAAGTTGCTTTGCTTCTTCAATACGTTCTTTGTATTGCTTTCTAACATAAGAATTCCACCTAAATCCACATGCTGCTGGTGTGCGAGACAAATGTCTCCCCACTTCTTTAAAGGCAGAAAGTTGCGTTCCACCTTCTTGAATATGCCGGAGTACTACTTCTGCCAGAAGCAAATCTTCATCATCAGTCCAAGCATCTTGTCTTGTTGTCGCCATCTCTCTAGTCCTCCCTATGCATTTTTTATTAAGCATATGCAGTTACTAGAAAAGATAGAATACAACAAATAAAGAATAAGACAAAAAAAAAATAAACGTAGAAGATATCTTCTACGTTTATTTTCCCGCAATTACTTGCTGATTACTTCTTTACCTTTGTAAGTACCGCATGCTTTACATACACGGTGAGCTAATTTCGCTTCACCACAGCTTGGGCACTCTACCATACCAGGTACTGATAATTTGAAATGCGTACGACGCTTTCTTTTTACTGTTTTAGAAGTTCTTCTAAAAGGTACAGCCATTCTTCCCACCTCCTTAAAAGAAATAGTTATTTTCATATGAAGGCCTAAACCAGTCTTCCGATTATTTGTCAAAAAACTTTGCAAGTCCTGCTAATCGTGGATCAACAGTCTTTTCTTTGTTTTCTTCCGAAATCACTTGCCAGTCTTGACCTTGCATCGGTGCTCCACCAGAAACATCATCACTGAAAATTTGCATTGGAATCTCCAAAAGTATATTTTCCTTGATTACGGGCAGTAAGTCAAGTACTTCTCCTTCTAAACAATGAATTTCAGCTTCTGTTTCAAATTCTTCTTCCGAAGTTTGGAACACCTCAGTTGTTTTAATGTCAAATGGTAATGTCACATCTACTAAAGAGCGAGAACATGGTAAAACCATGCTTCCAGTTATATGTAGATGAAACGTAAACTTACCGGAGCCAAAATCAACTCTTCCTGTTACATGAGCAGGATTAATTTCACGAATATCTTTCTCGACCTCTTTTAGCTCACTTACATCTACCATTTCATTTAATGTCAATCCTTTATTTCTCAATTTATTCAATTGATGGATGGACCATTTCATATCATATCACCTCAAGGCAACAAACAAAATTATAGCTAGCCATTTTATATTTGTCAATGTTTTTTCTTTACACTATAATGAAGTCATCATAGGAAATAATATATAGACTATCACGTTTTCCAAAAAGATGCTACATCGAAAGGAGAGATTACCATAAAATCCAGTGGTATTGTTGTTGAATATAACCCTTTTCATAACGGTCATGCTTATCATGTGCAACAAACAAAAAAGTTAACACAGTCTGATATTATTATCGCCGTTATGAGTGGTCCTTTTTTGCAGCGTGGTGAGCCCGCACTCATCTCCAAATGGTATCGTACCAAAATGGCCTTAACAAACGGCGTAGACCTCGTTGTAGAGCTTCCATATGCATTCGCAACACAAAAGGCCGAAACTTTCGCAAATGGCGCAATTTCGATTTTAAACGCCCTTGGTGTTTCTGAAATTTGTTTCGGTAGTGAAGATGGACAAGCTGAAAATTTCTACAATACCATCGCTATACAAAAAAATGAAGAAGAGACTTTTAATCGTCTTGTGAAGCAATTTATGAATGCAGGTAATAGTTATGCGAAAGCTACATCTGAAGCCTTTCTACACATCTTACCACCCGAAAAAAACGTAGATATGTCACAACCAAATAACATTTTAGGCTTACAGTACATTAAAGCAATTCTCTTACAAAACAGTTCGATGCAAGCACAAACTATAAAAAGATTCGCCTCTCATTATCATGATGAAACATTTCACGATCAACATATTGCAAGTGCAACAAGTATTCGCAAACAGCTATTTAATGAAAACAGTTCCTCTACAACTATTGAGCCTTTTATCCCGAAAATGACTGCTTCTCTTTTAGAAAACTACAAGCAAAACTACGGGACGTTACATAACTGGGAAAAATACTTTTCATTTTTTAAATACAAACTTATGACGATGTCTTCAGAGGACTTACAACATATATATGAAATGGAAGAAGGTTTAGAGCATCGTATTTTATCAAAAATACAAAACAGTTCATCTTTCTATTCATTCATGGAAGCATTAAAAACAAAACGTTATACATGGACTAGATTGCAAAGAGCTTGTACACATATTTTAACAAATACAACGAAGGAAGAAATACACAAAGCAAATATAGAGCAACATGCGCCGTATATCCGTCTTCTCGGAATGTCACAAAAAGGACAAACTTATCTTTCTAGAAATAAGAAAAAAATAGAACTCCCAATCCTTACTCATACAAAAACATTCGAACATCCAACTTTAGACATAGAACGAAAATCAAATGCTGTATATTTCTCCATAATGCAAGAACCTTTGCGGACACAACTGCTAAAACAAGACGCAACGCATCATCCAATTCGTTATGATGAAATAACGAAAAAATTCCTATAAGAAAAACCTCTCTTCTTCAGAGAGGTTTACTTTGTTTTACCCATTTTTCCCAAATAAGTTAATGCATCATCCAGTGTGTCCACCGGTACAATTTTCATCTTCGTTTTAATATCTTTCGCAGCTTCAAGAGCATCTTTATAATTCGATTTCTCTACACCTTTTTCATTTGGCGCAAAAAACACTTCAGCTCCCGCATCACTAGCAGCTACTACTTTTTGCTGAATACCACCAATTGGACCAATTTCTCCTTTATCATTGATTGTACCTGTTCCAGCTATTTCATGTCCGTTTGTTAAATCTTCTTCAACGAGCTGATTATAAATTTCTAGTGTAAACATTAACCCCGCTGATGGACCGCCGATTTCATGGGAATCGATTTTCACTTTCGGGTCTACTACTAACTCTCTTTCCGTAACGATAGAGACCCCTATACCGACGCGTCCATTCCCATTAGGGATCGTCTTTACATTTAAATTTTCTTTAAACTGTTTTCCGCCCCGCTTGTATTCAATATTTACTGTGTCCCCTTCTTTTTTCCCTGTCATATACTCAATAAATTGTTCCGTCTTGTCGAATATTTTTCCATCGACAGCTATAATAACATCTCCAAGCTTAAGCTTTCCCTCTGACGGCATACCCTTTGCTACACCAGCAACTAGTACACCTTTATTTTCAAAAGAAACAGAGCGATTTGCACGTTTATAAGCATTATAGATTGCTGCATTTTGCGAATCTTTCATTGCATAATTTTGGCGAAATTGATATTCTTCATCACTCTCGCCTTTTTGCAATATTTCTTCCGCCTTCGAAACGTGTGTATATTTATTAAATTGCGCGGCTATTAAGTTCACCACATTAGCAGGTCCCATTGAGACAGTGACAAGCATGAAATCACCAGACTCTTTAGTTCCACCGTCAACTTGCACATACGGCGCTAATTTCGCGGCCATACCTGGTTTTGTCACATAATACGGCAAGCGCACATAAACAAGTAGCATCGCCAATATAACCCCTATTAAAATTGCATATATAAACCGAAAACGCTTAAACATTATGTTTCTCCTTCCACTGCTCAATTAGTAAATAAATGTTTGAAATATGTTGTTCCGCTTCCACTTCTCCGACCCTAATAATGTCTTCAATATGTGTAAAAGCACGCGAACTAAATTGTTCCACTGCTGGCCGCATCATTAAATCTGATGCTATTTGCCGATTCATCACAAGTTCATGTTGCATAATTTCAATACTTTGCATAATTACATCATAAATCGATGTAACCTCTCCATTCACCTTAATTGGAGATACATCAACAGCAATAACAATATCAGCACCTAAATCTTTTACAACCGATACGGGAATACGGTCAATTACCCCTCCATCCACTAATAAGCGGCCATCTATTTTTTCTGGAACAAACACCCCTGGTACAGATATACTAGCTCGAACCGCCTCCGCAATCGGACCACTTGTAAAAACAACTTTCTCCCCCTTCAAAATGTCAGTAGCCACAACAGCTGTCGGGATATCTAACTCTTCTAAATTTTTATTATATGTAAACATTTTAATCATATCTTTAATACGTTTTCCAGCAATAAATCCCATTTTAGGAACTGTAAAATCCAAATAATATTTCCTTTTAAAAACAGCGGCCAATCTATACAGTCTTTCAACGTCACAACTCGCTGCATAAAATGTACCAATTAACGCTCCTATACTACTACCTGCTATCATGTGAATAGGGATGCCAGCTTCCCTTAACACTTTTATTACCCCTATGTGAGCAAAACCTTTTGCACCTCCGGATCCAAGCGCTAAACCGATTTTTGGTTCCTTCATTTTTCTCACCCTTTAATTTTTTTCATTCCTTTTTCATACTTATGGTCTAAATTCACCACATATCCACGTATACTGAAATGAACGTTTTTGGGACAAAGGGGGATTTTCTTACATGTACGAAAAATGGAAAACTGCTTTTCTTACCATATCAATGTTGTTTTTAACCTTTTCTCTTGTACTTCACCCCCAAGATGCTTTGCAAGCTTCAATTCGCGGGTTAAATATATGGTGGGAAGTTGTATTCCCTTCACTACTACCGTTTTTCATCATTGCGGAACTTCTAATCAGTATTGGTATTGTAAAATTTATCGGTGTTATATTAGAACCACTAATGCGTCCACTGTTTCGTGTTCCAGGGGTAGGCGGATTTGTTTGGGCAATGGGAATGGCTTCAGGATTCCCCGCTGGCGCCAAATTAAGCGCTAGACTACGCAAGAGCAATCAACTAACACAAATTGAAGCGGAACGACTCGTATCTTTCACAAATTCTTCTAATCCACTTTTTATTTTCGGAGCGGTTTCTATTGGTTTTTTCAATAATCCGAAATTAGGACTCGTATTAGCAGCAGCACATTATATAAGTAACTTTATCGTCGGATTACTTATGCGCTTTTATGGTAATAACGATACTTACATAAAAGACAAACATACAAATCAAAAGCGTGCCTTTCAAAACCCTTTTTCCATCCTCCACCAAACACGTATGCAAGAAAAAAGACCAATCGGAAAACTACTCGGTGACGCTATCGTTTCTTCTATTCAAACATTGCTCATGATTGGTGGGTTTATTATTTTATTCTCTGTTTTAAATAAAATGATTACTGTTTTCAAAATTACAGAAGCGCTTTCTTTTATTATGCAACATATTTTATCATTCTTCCAACTTACATCCCAATTTAGTATTCCGATATTATCCGGTATTTTTGAAATGACGCTTGGAAGCCAAATGATTAGTCAAATTAATGAATCAACACTTCTTCAACAAGCGATGGTAACAAGCTTCATTTTAGCATTTAGCGGTCTTTCTATTCAGGCACAAGTAGCAAGCATATTAGCGGAGACAGATATCCGCTTTAAACCATATTTTTTAGCTCGAATTATCCAAAGTATTCTCGCTCCTATTTTCACTTTTATATTTTGGGGACCATTTTATGAAAAAGTTCATTCTTTCTCGCCTACGCAAGAAGATCTTCCCGTATTTTTATTGAATCATTCTTATACACTAACTGATATTTGGACATCATTTATACACTACGGACCAATCTTCACCTTATTTTGTTTATATTTGTATGTCATCTTATTGTTTTTACGCATTCATAAAGAAAAACCCCGTTCACTTTAACGGGGTTTTAAACTTTTCTTTTAAAGCACGCTCTACAATCGGAGGAACAAGGTCTACTACACTCCCACCATATCTCGCAACTTCTTTCACAATACTTGAACTTAAAAATGAATATTGATTATTTGTCATAATGAAGAAGGTTTCGATACTTTCGTCTAGTTTTCGATTCATTGAAGTAATTTGCATCTCATATTCAAAATCAGAAACTGCTCGTAAACCACGTAATATTGCATTTGCATTACGCATTTTTGCATATTCCACCAATAATCCACTATGTGAATCAACTTTTACATTCGGAATATCCTTTGTCGCCTCTCGAATTAACTCTAGGCGTTCTTCTACCGAAAAGAATGGTTTTTTTGATGAATTGTTTAAAACAACTACATATACTTCATCAAATACTTTTGCTCCCCTTTTAATAATATCCAAATGTCCAAGGGTAATTGGATCAAAACTCCCTGAAGAAATAGCTATACTTGTCATTCTGTCCCCTCACCTTCATACTTATAAATCGAAATTGCTGTAATCCCGTAGTTTTCTGCCCGTACTTTTACAAGTTCTCCTATAGAATCAGGTAAAACCACGTCATCCCCATGCTCTGCCATAATGATGCCATCTTTATTTAACAATCCATGTTGATCCATTACACTAACTAAAGACACAATTTTTTGAGCTTTATATGGAGGGTCTATTAGTATAAGATCGAATGAGATTTCACGCTTTATAAGCGCCTTTACCGCACGCTCTGCATCATTTCGGTACACTTCAGCTTGTTCTTGTAGTCTACAGCTTTCTAAATTTTGATGAATGACTTTTATCGCTTTACTATCTCGGTCAACAAAAATCGCTTTATCAATCCCTCTACTTATGGCCTCAATTCCAAGACCACCGCTACCACCAAATAAATCAAGAGCGATACCACCATCATAATAAGGACCTATCATATTAAAAATAGATTCTTTCACTTTATCTGTCGTTGGACGCGTTGTATTACCAGGTACCGCTTTAAGTGGGTGCCCTTTACATTTTCCTGAAACTACTCTCATCTGTTGTCACTACCTTTATTTCAATCTATAGAGCGATTACAGCAAATTCATTTCAATTCGGTAACCGCTACCGATTCATACTATTTCATACATTTTTTCATTAATCTGTTATTTAACTAATTGAAAACCTCAGTTAAAATAATCGCTCGCTATTTCTTTCATATCCATTTCACTATTTGCAAGCAACAACCCTCTATGTACATCAGTTCCACTTTACCTTTTTTATCCTATCATAAAATAAAAAAAAGAAAAATAAAAAGCCTAACATAAATTTTAATTTCATTATGTATATCTTCATTTTAGATTGGACATAAATAAATATAACAACATCATTTTCGATGTTGTTGCCAACCGCGGAGAAGACTTACGTTTCCCCATAAGTTCTTCCTCCGGTTTCTCCTCTCCCTTTGCCTTCTTACTAGTAGTACATACTAGTATTAGAAGGGCCCTGCTTTGCAGGGTTTTTTTATTTGTCTACTTTTCATTTAAAAAGTGAGGTGGTACAGTAAAAGAAAGAGGAGGAAAAAATATGATTCAACGCTTTATAGAACTCGGAGAAGGCTACTCTGACTTATATGAATTACTTGAAATTGCCAAAACAAACCAAGAACGTGTAACACATATGTTACAATTCGAAACTGTAAAAAACGAAAAAAAAGTGTGTTCACTTGTTGTAATACTAAAACCGACAACTACTGGTGATTTCCAACCATTATACATATGTCGTGAAGGCATTCCTGTACTTGAAAATAAAAAAAGTAAACGTGTCGTTTTATTTGAAGAAATGGCGGAACAAATAGGGAAAAAGGTTACTCCCTTTACTGTAAAACCATCAACAACTTTCCCTGAAAAAGAACTATTTTTTAATCATCTAATTGGTATTTTACGAATGAACAATTTCATTCCTCCAATGAAATAACACGTTATTTCAAGTAAAAAATCCCCTGCTAAATTTAGCAGGGGATTTTTTTACTTAGCTATAATCGTATTCTTTTGCCCGATCAGGACGCGAATTTTCGAATTCCGTTTTTAAAAATGGGCGATACGACTGTTCTACTTTTTTTACAAAAGGAAGTTTATTCAATTTTTGCATCATATGCTCAATTTGTTCCATATCACAATATACAACGGCATATTTCAAACGTTTTGATATGTAATGAATGTTACCATATTTCCTTAAAATCTTGGCATGTTTCAATGAATGTAAATAAACAATCATACTTTGTCGTTGCCCGAACATAATCTTCTCCATCTTCTCCTTTTAAAAACTTATATTCTTATATTTTATGAAAACCAATCATAAATTTATGACATTAAAGAACAAACTCTGTATACGTTTTCTTCTATATTCTAAAAAACGGGGTAAATTACCCCGTTTTTTTACAACCACAACCGCCTCCGGTACCACAACCACCGCCACAGCCACCCGCATCAAAAAACGGATTTCCTGTTGGAACTTTAACGGAAGAAGATACCTCAGAACCAATTGCTACACTAACTTCATCTAATAACTTCTGTAAAGCTGTTTCTGCTCTTTTAAAAGTTGCAACCTTATCATGCATATCTACAGAACGCTTTAATTCCCTCATTTTCGTCGAAACGAAAGTATAATCAGGATGATATTTACCAAAACGTTGCACTTCTTCGTATCGCTCTTTCATCGCTGTAAATTGCTGAATTAGCGTCTGGACTTCTATATCTTCTTGTAAATCCTTATAATACTTACGGTAATCTTCTGCTATATCTGAACAGATGATCGCTTTTGCAAGCTGCTCTGCCTTATCTAAAATCAATACGCTTTCCAGCGTCGCTACAATCATGAGAGACACCTCCGAGTATTCATCATAACACATTTGGAACAGAACTACTAATTGAAGTGTCTCACCTAAAAGAAAGATATGATTCTAATTACTTTTCATACAATCTCCTTGCACTCTTATACACTAATATGCTCCGCAATATTATATTTAAGAACATCCCATTTCCCGCTATTCTCTTTCACGTAGCTAATACATGCGTTTTTTAACGGCGTTTTAAATGTAATTTCATTTGGTGCAATTGCGTGTAAAATAGCTTTTATTGCATGTGAATGCGCAACAATGATAATACGTTTATCTCCATGTGCTGCTGCAACCTGTTGTAAAGCCGTAAAACAGCGCTCTACGATTTCTTCATCCTGTTCCATTCCTTCTACATTACCTTCTGTAATTAACTCTCTAACGGCCGCAACTGGTTTCCCAGAAGCTTCCCCAAAATTACGTTCCATAAATCGCTCATCTAATAAAATAGATGGTAATCCAATAGCCCCAGCAATTTCCTTAGCTGTTTCTTGCGCTCTAATTAACGGGCTACTTATAATTATATCCCACGATTCCGCTTGCAAGGCAGCTGCACTTTGACTCGCTTGCTTCTTCCCAATTTCATTGAGTGGAATATCTTCGCGCCCTTGAATAATCTCTTGAAAGTTCCAATCAGTTTGTCCATGTCGTACTAAACAAATTTCCGTCATGCTGCAACTCCTTTTTTAAATAATCCGATTCTATTGTAACAAAAGTTTTGCATAACGGACATAGTTTTCCCTTCCAATTACGTCGTATTTTGCTGCTTCATATACTGGAACATATCAATCATAATTGAAGCAACGGCCAATTGATTTTGAAATTTTTCCACTTTATCTGGTATCGTTTTTTTGAAATGCTGCATGGCAGCTAACTCAAAAGCTTCTTTTTCTTCTGGGTTACGCGTCAGTTTCCGGTACCAGTATGGCTGTTCCCGAATATAGCGAGCTAAATCCTCATCAGCTTTTATAAACTCCATAAGCTCTGCTCTCATTCTCTTTCCCCCTAATCCTTTTGAAAGAAAAAAGGATTATTTTCAGAAGTACTTTGTTCTTGCTGCGCACGGTTTCCTTGAAATTGTTGAATAACTTGTTGCACGCTACCAATCGCACTCGTTACATTTGCTAAATGATGTTGCATTTGTTCTACGTCTAGCTTTTTAAAGAAAGAAAGCATTTGCCCCATCACATCAGCAGTTTTTTCCTCTTCTGTTCGATTTTCTTTTTCTTCTTTATTTTCTTTTACCGAAGAAAAAGCAGGTGCTCCATCAGGTCTATATGCTGTCCATATTTGATCTTCTTCACCAAGTAAGTACCATTCTTCATAAAATTGCTGCCAAGTTTTTTGACCACCTCTAACCTCATGAACCATTTTAGGGTGATGGTTTACAAACTCTTTAAACTGTTGAACCGATGGATGTAACGGCCCTTTTGTTGTTGGCATAATCCTCACCTCTTCATGTATATCTACTATATTGTAAGAAAAAAAAGGCACATGGTTCGCCTATTTTTAGACGATTCATGCACCTTTTTATCTTCCTATTTGTGGACAATTAAAGCCCGATTGGTGAAGACTAATAATCAATGAAGGATGCCCCGACTGATTAAAGTTTCATTTTATTTTCGGATAAAGTTTTGAGTATAAAATTTATCATATACCCCAACACCTAATCCAGTAAATTGTTCGTTTAATAAATTCTTTCTATGCCCCTCACTATTTAACCAACCCTGTACCGCCGCAATTCCATCACTATGTTGCGCCGCTATATTCTCACCAGCAAGTTGAAAAGCCACTTGCCCACGTTGCAAGCGATCTCCTAACGTACCAAAAGTAGGTGAATCGTGCGAAAAATAATTATTATCCTTCATATCTTTACTATGGCCAAATGCAACATCTGCAGTTTGTTGATCCAATGTTAACAACGGTAATTGATGACGACTCCGAATAATATTTGTTAAATCGAGAATTTGTTGCATATTTCCATTTTCTACTTGCTTCATTTTTTCTGGCGTCAGCGGCTGTTCCGCTATTAATTCACCTGAATAAACAAGTTGATATGGTCTTTGTCGTAATAACGTTTCATCATCCATATAACGAAGACCAACAAGCTCATGTGTAAAGTGATCAAAGTATAATTGTGCCCATCCATCTTCTACAGGTACTAGCGGTTGTTCCATTACTTCCGTATCAGATAACTCAAATTGATAACTATTCTTTCCTCTTTTTAATGAAATCTCATGTGAAAGTGGATTCTTTTTATATACCTCTTCATACTTTTCATTTATATAATAGGGAGCCACCTTAACTTGCTCACCAGCAACATACGCCGTTACAACTTTACGTTCAGCAACTCCAAATTGAACATACTGAGCTAAATCTTGATTATACACCCACCATTCATATCCATAAGCAGACGGCTCTATTCGAGATGGTTCGCCCCACTTCGCTAATAAATTCTCAGAGTCCCCGCCAAGCATATTTAAAACAGTGTCTGTGGATTCTTCATTTACTTGCTTCTTCTTTTTCACAATTTTATTTTCTTGCTTAGAGTGAGATGGGGTTAATATATATTGTGACACGAGTAACTTCCCGTATAAATCAACAGCTAAAATTAAAAATGTAATCATTACGATACGCAATAATTTCTTCAAACGATATACCTCCTGAACAAAGCATAAAATCGAGATATACACAAATCCTTTTATTTCCTTTTTTTGTGTGTACCGTACTCTTTTCACTATATCATATTTTCACGAAAAAAGTCTGGATTATCCCTTTTCTCGCAATACGAATTGCACTTTCTTATTATTCGTACTATTATAAAAATAATGAACTAACATTAAAATAAGGAGGTATTCTATGCAATTTACAAATACAAACTTTACTGATGCAGTCGTTGATCTAACTCTTTTAACTGAGATTATGGAAAACAATCATTTTGTACTTGCCGGACAATGGGATTACGAACGCGTTACATATGATTATAAATTTGAAATATTAAAGGATATTTATTATTTACGTGTACAAGGATTTGCTGTTGAAGGTGACATCGGCGGCAGACACGCTCAAGTAAAACTATTGCCACCCTTATTAGGAAAACATTATTATCCTCATGGCGTTGAATATGGCGATGATGAGATTTTTCCAACGAATGTACTTCAAAAAAGCGAACAACTCCTACAAAATATTGAAAAAGAGTTAAAAGAATTTCAAATTATTGAATAACAAAAAAACTAGCGCATTAACACGATGCGCTAGTTTTTATTTCATCTGCAAATAAGGAGGTAACTCTTGCAGCTGCTCTTTATCCTTTTCACGCTCTCTACGTGCCCATTTAAAGAACACATAACCGATAATCGTACCGTACACTATTTCCTGGACAATTTTCATAATAATACCACCTGTTTGCTGGTCTTGTACTACCGGCATCCAATGTAAAAATTCTGGTCCAGTTATATTTAAATCTGATAAAGTACCCGCCGGTACACAGAGTTCCATTGCCTTCATCCAAGCGGCCGAATCTGTATATGTTGCAAATAATGGTGCAGTCGCAAAAATTATTAACGCACAAGCTGGCGTTAATAAAATACCATTAGCAAACATGTAACCAAGCTTCTTAATATCACTTAAAGTTTGATATTCTGGCAGTGGATTTAACATCGGCCACCACATCATCATTGCTGCAAAAAACAATATAGCAAGGCAAATAGGATGCGCTATTTGACTTTGTTTTACTGCATCAAAAACAATTGGCAAATGATAAAAAGAAAACAGGCCATTAAATACAAACAACGCAATAAGCGGCTTAGCAAAAAACTTTATCACAATTTGAACGAACTTAAAAGAAGTAATATAACGATATAACCAAACAGGTATACCAAGCAGTAATAACGGAGGCACCGCAATATACATTACTGCCATCTCAAACATATGTGCACTAAATATGATATGACCAATTAAATCAATAGGTCCTCCCTTTACAACATACAAAAGAACAATCCCGGTCGTAAAATAAAAAATTTGCTTCTTACTTACCTTCGTCGCATTTTCAAATCGCGTTCTATACGGTCCAATAATTAAAAAATAACTAATAAGAATCGAGATCATAAATAATAAAAAAATTGGACTCCATAAAGCTTGAAAACCAAATACCCATAAGTTTTCCATTTCCACACCTACCTTTTCAAAATTCTTATATTTCATATAAAAAGAGGGCTTTGATATATCAGAGCCCCCTACTATCACTGTTTAAATCCACACAATTGTCATAAAGGCTAATATTGTTAATAAACCAATTAACAATCCAGAGTACAAGAAGAAACTCGCCGCTTCATGCCCTTTATGACTCATATGCATGAAATAATATAACTGAAATATAACTTGAATGACTGCTAACAATAATATAAATGGAACCGAAAAAATCGGGCTAAATGTTTTCGGATATGCCACCGCTGCAAATGCAACTAATGTTAAAAAAATCATTAGTGAAAATGTAACAACTTGGTGCTTCATTTCCTCTGCACTTTTTCTCTTCCGATAAACAAGATCCACCTTAGGATTATTCGTTTGCTTAACCGCCATTGTTTATCCCACCATTCCCATCAAATATACTACAGTGAAAATAAACACCCAAACTACGTCAATAAAGTGCCAATAAATTGATGCAACATAAAACTTTGGTGCGTTGTATAAATTTAAGCCTCTCTTCGCGTTTCTAAAGATTAATGTTAAAATCCAACATAATCCAAACAACACGTGGAGCCCGTGTGTACCAACAAGAGCATAAAATGCAGAACCAAATGCACTACTTCTCATAGTATGCTTAAATTCATGCGTATAATGATAAAACTCATATATTTCAAACCCCAAAAATCCTAAGCCAAGCAACACTGTTACAAGTAACCAAAGTTGCATTTTCTTAAAGTTAAAATTTTTCATATGATACATTGCGTATACACTCGTTAAACTACTTGTTAACAAAAGCATCGTCATAATGAAAACGAGTGGCATTTGAAACATCTCTTGAGATGTTGGTCCACCATTTGTAGAGTTCTTTAACGCTAAATATGTGCCAAATAAGGAAGCGAACAACACTGTTTCGCCTCCAAGAAATAACCAAAAACCAACAAACTTATTTTTCCCCTCAAGGGTTGCTTTTTCAGGCTCTGCTGGAAATGTTTCATTCGTTAATTTCTCATCTACATGCATTACGCCTTGCCCCCCTTATCATCTAAATCTTCCTTATGAATATGATATCCATGATCATCAATTACTGAACGAAGGAACATTGTACCAAACGTAATGATTAAACCGATAATCGCTACTAATAACCAAAATTTATCTTTGCCACCCTGCATATACATCGCACCGAATGCTGCTATGAATAAGCCTAGAGAAATGATAAATGGTGAAAATGAAGCATTTGGCATATGAATATCACCAACTGGTTCCGCTGCTGTCATCTCTTTATTACCTTCACGTTTTTCAATCCAAAACGGATCTAACCCGCGAACAAATGGCAATTGTTTAAAATTGTATTCCGGTGTAGGTGCTGGCATTGTCCATTCTAATGTACGTCCATCCCATGGATCACGGCCAGCCTTCTCTTTTGATACCGTTGTTTTTATTACATTGAATAAAAGAACAATCGTTCCAAGAGCCATAAACACAGCTCCGATAGAACTAATCATATTCCCCATTTCCAACCCTTGGCCCTCAAGATATGTGTAGTAACGACGCGGCATACCGATTAGACCTAGGAAATGCTGAATAAAGAACGTTAAATGGAAACCGATAAAGAATAACCAAAATGTTATCTTACCTAATGTTTCATTTAATACTTTATTAAACATAAGTGGCCAATAATAATGCGCACCTGCAAGTAAACCAAATACAACACCACCAACAATTACATAATGAAAGTGTGCTACTACGAAATAGTTATCATGAAACTGATAATCAGCTGGTGCAGAAGCAAGCATAACACCTGTAACTCCACCCATAACGAAGGATGGAATAAAAGCTACCGCCCACATCATTGGTGTTGTAAACCTAATACTTCCACCCCACATTGTAAAGAGCCAGTTAAATATTTTAATACCCGTTGGAACTGCAATCGCCATTGTTGCAACCGAGAAGATAGCATTTGCAACAGGCCCAAGACCAACAGTAAACATATGATGCGCCCATACCATAAATCCTAAAAACCCTATTAATACTGTCGCGAACACCATAGAGGAATAACCGAATAATCGTTTTTTCGAAAATGTGGCGAATATTTCTGAGAATATTCCGAAAGCTGGGAGTATAAGAATGTATACTTCCGGATGACCGAAGATCCAGAATAAATGCTCCCATATAATCGTGTTCCCGCCTAGTGCCGGATTAAAGAAACTTGTGCCAAATAAACGATCTAACATTAAAAGTCCTAATCCTACAGTTAATGGTGGAAATGCAAATAAAATAAGTGAAGATGTTACAAATGTTGTCCATGTAAACATCGGCATGCGCATGTACGTCATCCCTGGCGCGCGCATATTAATAATTGTAACAAGGAAGTTAATACCTCCAATTAATGTACCAATACCTGATATTTGCAAGCCGAGTACATAAAAATCAACACCATGTCCTTTAGAGGCTAAAGCTAAAGATGCATACGATGTCCACCCTGCATCAGGCGCTCCTCCTAAAAACCAACTTAAATTTAAAAATAATCCACCAAAGAAAAATAACCAAAATCCGAGCGAATTCAAAAACGGGAACGCCACATCACGTGCTCCAATTTGAAGTGGTAC
This sequence comes from Bacillus sp. AC266, assembly GCF_979253805.1. Lineage (NCBI taxonomy): Bacteria > Bacillati > Bacillota > Bacilli > Caryophanales > Bacillaceae > Bacillus > Bacillus sp. AC266. The sequence goes on along the minus strand of NZ_CEEDEC010000002.1, from coordinate 858,467 downwards.
AGCGGCGTTCATAAATGCAAACACGAGTGGCATAGCTGCGAGGAAAATCATTGTTGTACCGTGCATCGTTAATACTTGATTATAAGCATCCCCAACAAGAAAAGCATTGTTAGGAATCGCTAACTGCAGGCGAATAAATAGTGCTTCTATTCCACCTATTACAAAAAACAATCCACCTGCAATTAAATAGAGAATGGCAATCTTTTTATGGTCTACTGTCGTTAAATAATCCCATATGACAGCACCCATCCCCTGTTTTTTTGCTACAGAACTCACGTTTTCAACCTCCCCTTCGCAAATGATCCCTCTTTATTTTTCAATCTTTAACGTTTGTAAATATGCATTTAATGCATTAATTTGATCATCCGTTAAGTTGCCATATTTACCAGTCATTTTATTACCTGGTTTCATATTTTCAGGATCTTTGAGCCATTTTTTTAAGTTCTCTTCATTATTTTCGGCAATACCAGCAACCATATCGCGATCTGCGAAGTTTGCTAAGTTCGGTGCGATACGAGCAGAAGGTGGTCTACTATCATTTGATCCAACTGCATGACAACCAATACAGCTTTTATTAAATATTTCTTGACCCTCTTGCGCCTTTGTAGAAGCTACTTCTTTTTTTCCATCAATCTTCTTCATGTCAGCAAGCCACTTTTTGTACTCGCTTTCATCCAGAGCTTTCACTTTGAACTGCATTAAAGAATGTGATGGGCCACAAAACTCTGTACAAAAACCATTATAAGTGCCCGATTTATCTGCCTTTAACCACATTTTGTTTACATTATCTGTATTTGTATCCATTTTCCCAGCTAAAGATGGAACCCAAAACGAATGTTTAATATCGGCACCCTTCAAATTCAAATACACTTTCTTACCTGTGGGGATAACTAAATCTTGAGAAGTTACTATTTTTTCTGATTTATAAGAAAATTCCCACCAATAAAGATTCGCTGTTACATCAACAACGATAGTATCTTTATCAATATTCTTTTTCTCCATCGCACTTACATCAGCAAGCTTGAATGTATATGTAACAGTCGGAACAGCCAAGATTAACAAAAGAATAATCGGAATGACTGTCCATATAATTTCTAGTTTGTGATTTCCTTCAACTTGCTCTGGAATATAATCTTCCTCACCCTTTTTTTGTCGGAAACGCACAATTACATATAAGAAAATAATAGTAACTACAAGTACTACTCCTACCATGATTGCACTCGCTAGCAAGAGCAAATCATATTGCATTTTTGCTACTTCCCCTTGCGGAATTAAAGTAGACTGAAAAGCTTTACCGCATCCCCCTAACAGTAAAGCCAGCAGTGAAACGAACGAAAGCAGTCGCCACTGTTTCTTCATACAAACAACCCCCACTTTCTTTGTGAATTAGATTGTACTTTATAGTTAAGTAAAGTAAATCTCAACGTAAAGAAATCCAATCATGTCGTTGTCTTAGAAGAATGTAACTACAATCATTGACACAAATAAGATTGTTAAGTAATTCAGGGAATAAACAAACATTTTTACGGACCACTTGATGTCATCTTGCTGACGGAAGCCATAAAGCCCTAATGCGATCCATCCGATGTTAAGCAATGTTGCAATTACCATGAATGTTATTCCAAGTCCACTCATATAAAATGGTAGTGGTAATAAACATACTGTCCAAATCATAATCTGACGTTTCGTAATATCAAATCCCTGTACAACAGGAAGCATTGGGATTCCTGCATTTCGATATTCATCAACACGCTTCATCGCTAATGCGAGGAAATGTGGGATTTGCCAAATAAACATAATTAAAAATAACATCCAAGCAATTGGATGATTTAAAGACGGATCAATTGCCGCCCATCCAATTAAAGGTGGAACTGCTCCTGATATACTACCTACAACAGTATTTAACGTATATTTTCTCTTCGTCCATAACGTATATAAAACAACATATGTGAAGGCACCAATAAATGAGATTAACACTGCCATCGGTGTAGTAAGTAATAAAAATGCAAAGCCAAGAAGTAAAATTACAAGTCCAAATGCAAGTGCAAAGCCAGGTTTATATTTACCTGTTACCGTTGGACGATTTTTTGTTCTTTCCATTAATGGATCGATATCTCGGTCAATGTAGTTATTTAAACAACATACCCCTGCCATAATTAATGCCGAACCAACGATTGTGAAAAATAACTTATCTAGATTGTCCATAACACTCAATCCATTAAAATGTAAAGCCAACCAAAATCCTGTAAATACAGTAAGTGTATTTGAGTTTACAATCCCCATTTTAACGAGCGCTGATAAATCTTGTAACCGAGTTGTTTCCGGTACAATTGAAACAGCTGACTCATCATGCAGCTCACTTGTTGCATGGTTCATCACTTTAACCCCCTCTTAAACCTATCATCTTTCTAAGCATATATTTCATGTGAAATATTTCGCTTCTATATAGCAATATTATTACAGTAGAAATATTGTTAACCCATTCTACTACTAATCTACGCCCATACTCCAATATATTAAATCACATTTCCCGAACATTTTGTGAAGAAAACATGAACTTTTTGTGTCAAACATTAAAAAACTTTATTCTAATTTATCCTTATCATAACATGATGTTATCTTCTATAATAAACTATTTTGTCATATTTAGCATGTATTCTCCCCATTTCTTTTCAAAACAGCCTGAATTCCTCCTAAAATATGTATTTTAAATCCCATTTTTTTCTTTATAATACGTACGTTGTCCTCGCCCTCCATTTCTTTGCTATTTTATTATTTTTTATATATCATAGGACTGTAGCACGTTTTATTCTATACATAATGGAATGAAAATATTTCGCAATAACTTCATAGCAGAAAGATGGTGAAAGAGATTGCAACGCTTTATTAAATGGTTAGCAGTCATTACAAGTCTCGATTTATTAGTAGTTTTACTAGGAGGCGCTTTAGTTACAAAAACGGGTTCAGGCCAAGGATGCGGCAAATCATGGCCTCTTTGTAACGGTGAATTTGTTCCATCTAATTTATCAATGGAGACTATTATTGAGCTAAGTCACCGCTTAACATCTGGATCAGCCGGAATCCTTGTTACTCTTCTTTGTATCTTGTCCTGGAAATATTATAAACATGTGCGCGAAACAAAGACGTTAGCAATTTTATCCTTCGTATTTTTAGTTGCACAAGCATTAATGGGGGCGGCGGCGGTTGTTTGGGGTCAAATGCCTGCTGTATTAGCTATTCATTTCGGTATTTCCTTAATTTCATTTGCTTCTGTCATCTTGTTAACGTGTCTTATTTTTGAAATTGATCAGAAATTTGATGCACGTTCACTTATTATGGACAAAAAAATGAAATTTCATATTTATGGTGTAACAATTTACAGTTATATCGTTGTCTACACAGGAGCTTTAGTACGTCACGAACGAGCTACCTTAGCCTGTCCAGACTTCCCTTTATGTAGCAAAAGTAGACCTATGCCAACTCAACTACATGAGTGGGTTCAAATGGGACATAGAGTTGCAGCGATGTTAATTTTCGCTTGGATACTATATGCGATGATTATCGCTATTCGCCATTACAAGCAGCAGCGTGTAGTATACTGGGGATGGATTATTTCATTTATCCTTGTTACACTTCAAGCTATAGTAGGGATTTTGGTCGTATTTACAAATGCTAGTTTAGCAATGGCATTATTACATTCGCTCTTCATTTCTTGCCTGTTTGCTGTACTATGCTATTTAGTTATGATAGGTACAAGAAGTACAGTCAATGCAAAAGAAACTGAATCAACTTCTAAGCAAACAAAATAAAGTAAAACTATAATACCTTGCCAATTCGGCAAGGTATTATTTACACACAAAAAAGAGCTGCTTTCGCACAGCTCTTTTTCTTTATTTTAATGATCTAATTCAATGAGTAAATCTCCCGTTTGAATTGCATCCCCATCATTTACATATACTTTTTTCACTTTACCACTAAATGGCGCTTGAACCGTCGTTTCCATTTTCATAGCTTCTGTAATTGCCATGGAATCACCTTTTTTCACTTCATCGCCTTCTTTTACAACTACTTTAATAACAGTTCCCGGCATCGTTGCGCTAATATGATTTGGATTTTCACGATTCCCCTTCACACGCTGTGCAACAGTTGATTTCACGTTTTCATCTTTCACTACGATTTCACGCGGTTGTCCATTAAACTCCAGGTAAAGCACACGATTTCCATCTGGCTGTGGCTCCCCAATGGAAACTAGTTTAACCATCAATGTTTTACCTTGCTCGATTTCCACATCAATTTCTTCACCAAGTCTCATACCATAGAAGAATGTCGGTGTATCAAGCACAGATACATTTCCATAAATCCCAGCAACTTTTTCGTAGTCCATAAATACTTTTGGATACAATGCATATGCGACTACATCAAAAATTGTTACTTCGCGTCCAAGTTTGTGGAATAACTCTTCTTTTAAAGCATCGAAATCTACTGGTTCTAATAATTCACCCGGTCTTACTGTTAATGGCTCTTTCCCTTTTAAAATAATTTTTTGTAATTCTTTCGGGAAACCACCATATGGTTGTCCTAAATCTCCAGAGAACATTTCAACAACAGATCCTGGGAAGTCCATAGCATGTCCACGTTCTAAAATATCTTGTTCTGTTAGGTGATTTTGAACCATAAATAATGCCATATCACCGACAACTTTAGATGATGGTGTTACTTTTACAATGTCGCCAAACATATCATTAACACGGCGATACATCACTTTAACTTCATCAAAGCGATCTCCTAAGCCAACCGCTTTTGCTTGTTGTTGAAGATTACTATACTGTCCACCCGGCATTTCATGCATATATACCTCTGTGTGAGGAGCATTCATACCACTTTCAAATGGAGCATAATATTTTCGTACATCTTCCCAATAATGAGATAGTTTTTCTAATGAGTCTATATTAACATCTGGCTGTCTTTCGTTTCCACCTAACGCATAGTATAGTGTATTCGCACTTGGTTGTGACGTTTGACCAGCCATTGAACTCACCGCTACATCGACAATATCAACACCTGCTTCAATTGCCTTCGTATACGTTAAAATACCATTTCCGCTCGTATCGTGTGTGTGCAGGTGAATTGGAATCGACACCGTCTCTTTTAATGCTGAAACTAAATCATATGCTGCGTTTGGCTTTAGTAAGCCCGCCATATCTTTAATTCCTAAAATGTGAGCTCCTGATGCTTCCAACTCTTTTGCTAAATTTTTATAATAATTTAAATCATATTTACTGCGTAACGGATCATGAATGTCTCCTGTGTAACACATTGTTGCTTCTGCAATCTTACCAGTATCTCGTACAGCATCAATTGCAACTCTCATGCCTTCTACCCAGTTTAAGCTATCAAAAATACGGAACACATCAATTCCGGCTTGCGCGGAACATTCTACAAATTTTTGAATTAAATTATCTGGATAGTTTTTGTATCCAACTGCGTTTGAAGAACGAAGTAACATTTGGAATAAAATGTTTGGCATTTTTTCACGAAGATCTAGTAATCGTTCCCATGGATCTTCTTTCAAGAAACGATATGCAACATCAAACGTTGCACCGCCCCACATTTCTGCTGAGAATAAGTTTGGTAACATTCTCGCTGTCGGCTCTGCAATGTGATGTAAATCTTTTGTACGAACACGAGTTGCAAGTAATGACTGATGTGCATCACGGAATGTTGTATCAGTTAAAAGTACACGCTTTTGATCTTGTACCCACTTTACTAATCCATCCGCTCCACGCTCATCCAAAATTTGTTTCGTTCCATTTTGCATTGGCTCTGAGTGTATCACATTTGGTATACGAGCATCTGGGAAAATTGGTTTCTCTTTTTTCCCTACTCCAGGGAATCCATTTACTGTTACTGTACCAATATAATTTAACATTTTTGTTCCGCGGTCTTTACGTTTCGGGAACAAGAATAGTTCAGGTGACGCGTCAATAAATGAAGTGTCATATTCTCCTGATAAGAAGTTTTTATGTTTTACTACATTCTCTAGGAATGGAATATTTGTTTTAATACCACGAATACGGAATTCTTTTAAGTTACGTTCCATTTTTGCAGCGGCTTGTTCAAAAGTAAGTGCCCAAGTAGTAACTTTTACAAGTAAAGAATCGTAGTACGGTGTAATAACTGCACCTTGGAAACTATTACCTGTATCAAGACGAACACCAAAACCACCGCCTGATCGGTACGCCATAATCTTTCCTGTATCAGGCATAAAGTTATTAAGTGGGTCTTCTGTTGTTACACGAGATTGGATTGCAAATCCATGCACAACCACTTCCTCTTGCTTAGGAACACCTACCATTTTGCTATGTAATGCATGTCCATCAGCTATTAAAATTTGCGATTGAACGATATCCACTCCTGTAATCATCTCTGTAATCGTATGTTCAACTTGAACACGTGGGTTTACTTCAATGAAGTAAAACTCATCACCTTTTACAAGGAATTCTACCGTTCCAGCATTTAAATAATTTACATTTTTCGTTAACTTTACTGCAGCATCACAAATACGCTGACGCAAATCATCTGAAAGCGACACGCTCGGTGCAATTTCAACTACTTTTTGATGGCGTCGTTGTACAGAGCAATCACGCTCATACAAATGAACAACATTACCTTCTTCATCTGCTAAAATTTGTACTTCTATATGTTTAGGTTTTTCAACGAATTTTTCAACGTACACTTCATCATTACCAAAGGCTGCTTTTGCTTCTGATTTCGCGCGATTATACGATTCTCTTAACTCTTCACTAGCACGTACAATACGCATACCGCGACCGCCGCCACCAAGGGATGCTTTAATAATAATCGGGTAATCATACTTTTCAGCAAATTCTTCAACTTCTTCTATTGAATTTACTGGACCATCACTACCAGGAATAATTGGAATTTGTGCTAGCTGCGCTTGTGTTCTTGCTTTAACTTTATCTCCAAACATGTCTAAATGCTTACTTTTTGGACCGATAAAGATAATCCCTTCTTCTTCACAACGTTTTGCAAATTGAATATTTTCTGACAAGAAACCATATCCAGGGTGGATTGCATCTACATGATTACTTTTCGCAATCTCAATAATGCCTTCAATATCTAGATAAGCATCAATTGGCTTTTTCCCTTCCCCAACTAAATAGGACTCATCGGCTTTATAGCGATGATAAGAACCGCTATCCTCTTTAGAATAGATCGCAACTGTGTTTAATCCAAGTTCTGAACATGCTCGGAACACACGAATTGCTATCTCTCCACGGTTAGCTACCAATACTTTTTGAATACGTTGCAGCTTTGTCATGATTTTCCCCCTCTATTTTCCTACCACTCTAGAGATAAAATACATACACACTCTAAAGAGCGTGAAGTTCTTCACTTTCTACATTATATTATACTTAGAAAGCTTCACTTTATTTTTATCCATCATACCTTATTTTTCAACAAATGATAAGTTTTCTGATCGATTTGTTTCACAAAAATAGTATAGCATACCTCTTCCTTTTCTAACAACAATATTGTATATCACATTCACTTAAATGTAATATACTTTTCGTTTTATAACAATCAATATTGTATCACATTTAAAATCTAACAAAATAAAAAACACATTGAACTCTAGAGCTCAATGTGTTTTTTATTTTACAACAACAAGATGCGGTCCACCTTGTTCTATTTCGTTAGTCAATTTGTTTTGTTGTTTCTCTTGTCGTTTTACATAACTAGCAATATTTAACAGTATACCCATTGCAAGTAAATTAGCCAATAAAGAACTACCACCATAACTTATAAACGGTAATGGTACCCCTGTAAGCGGTATTAACCCAGACATACCACCAACATTTATAAAAGTTTGAACTCCAAACAAACTTGCAATTCCAATTGCTATTAAACTTCCAAACGGATCTCTGCACTTTTGTGCAACCCTAAATGCCCGAATAATAATAAGTAGTAAACAGATTAAAATGACAGCTACGCCTATAAATCCAAGTTCTTCAGATATAATTGCCATAATAAAATCTGTTTGCGGTTCTGGTAAGTATCCATATTTTTGCACACTGTTCCCTAACCCTCGACCATTTAGCCCTCCTGAAGCAATTCCAATAAAAGAATTTATTAATTGGAACCCATCATTTTGAGGATCGTTAAATGGATCAAGAAAAACTGAAAACCGAGCTTTTTGGTACTGACTTAACTTATAGTTCCCAATAAAATATAACGCTGGAATCCATATTATAGACGTTAAGAGGAATCGCTTTATACTTAAATTAACATTAACTCCTGAACAAAAGAACATAATCAGTACAGTTCCACCTATTAGTATATCGGTCCCTAAGTCATTTTGAAGTAAAATTAATCCCATCGCTCCACCGACAACAGCTAGAGGAGGAATTATCCCTTGTACAAAAGCTGTTTGCGTTTCTTGTTTCTTAGCAAAAAAGTTTGCTAGCGTAATAATAACCGTTATTTTCACAAACTCAGCTGGTTGTATACCTAATATCCATCCTTTTGCACCATTTATGACCTGACCGAAAAGAAAGGCTGCTGCTAATAGACCAATACTCCCTATTCCCATTGCGATCAAAACTATTCGCTTTCTCCACAACTTATAAGGAATGGCAACTATAATCGCTAACATTATCGTTCCAACAGCTAGAGCAAATAATTGTTTTTTAAAAAAGTAATCTGCTGGCCAGTTATGTCTCGACGAAATCGCAACAATGGAACTAGAACTATATACCATTATTACTCCCAGCACACATAAGATAACAAGAGGAAGTAATAAGGAATAATCCATCGATTTCCATACTTTTTTCATTTCATTTCCTCTTTCTGTTTCAATTTAATTATTGTTGTATTCCATATGTATATAGGTTCTTCCTTCTTTATTATACAAATAAAAAGCCCAAACTATTTCAGTTTGAGCCCCCTTATTTGAACCCGTTATTGTTGTTTGTTTGTAAATGCTTCATGAAGTGCAGACAACTCACGTTCGAGCTCTCCTAACATTGCTTTCCCTTGTTCTTCTCCAATAAGATCAAGGCGAACCGCAAAATCGACCTCGCGGGATAGTCCAAACATTTGTGTGTCTAAAACTTCTTCATATAATGGACATTGCGGCATTGTAAGATTGTCCATTTGTACCTTAATAAGTCTTAAAATCTTCTCTGCATCCGCTTGTAGAAGGGCTAGTGCCTTTTCCTGATGATTTGATACTGTCTCAGACGCCAAATTGATTCCCTCCGTTTCCGTCCTACTCTCTCATATCTATTAATATTAGCGATAGTTTTAATAAATTGCAATAGAAACATTTTTTGTGACAACAGTGCCTAATACTATTATACTGAAAAGTGGGAGTATAACACAAATGGGGGAACAACAATGAGCGAAATTTTATTTATTAATGGAAAAGTTCGTTTTCCAATCACTATCGATCCAACTGTATGGATTTTCGATGATCGAAAAATAGATTTGACAACTTACTTTGATGAAACTAGAGAAGACTCATCCGAATTAGAAACATACTTAAAACATACTTCAGAGCATTGGGATCGCGAAATCCGTGATGGTGCTGCCTTCCCGCCAATACAACAAAGTGTAAAGAAATATAAAAAAGAACAGCTTATTAACGGGACATTTGGCATACCACTTCATCCATTTCTAAAAAATGCTGAAATTTTAGAAGATGCTACTCATGTCGAAATTGCAACCACAGACAATACAATTACACTTCCGTTAGAAACAGCCCATAAAGCTATTCTCGGTTTTTCAAAAGAAGGTAAACCATTACGAGAAGACGGGCCTGTTCATCTATATTTCCATGATGGATCTAATAGACAAAATCCGATTCGTAACATCCGTAAATTTACAATCATTTAAATTGTATAATTAAAAGGCAAAAAAGGAGTGAGCTTAAGCTCACTCCTTTTTATAATAAATCCGCTGCTAGTTGTGCTAAATTAGAACGCTCTCCTTTAACAAACTTTACATGACCACTAATACGTTGTTCTTTAAACTTCTCTACAACATATGTTAAACCGTTATTATATTCATCTAAATACGGGTGATCAATTTGCTGAGGATCCCCCATTAATACAATCTTACTTTTTTCGCCTACCCTTGTTAATATCGTCTTTACTTCATGCTTCGTTAAATTTTGTGCCTCGTCAATTATAATGAATTGGTCTGGAATACTTCTCCCGCGTATATAGGTAAGCGCTTCTACTTCAATCGAACCCATTCCAGCTAAAATAGCATCTAGCTCCCCAGGCTTTTTCGTATTGAATAAATACTCTAGATTATCAAAAATCGGCTGCATCCACGGTCTTAATTTTTCCTCTTTCTCTCCTGGTAAATAGCCTATATCTTTCCCTACCGGTACAATTGGTCTCGCGACAAGTAGCTTTTTATATAATCCTAAATCTTCCGTTTGCATTAGTCCCGAAGCTAATGCAAGTAACGTTTTTCCTGTACCGGCTTTCCCTGTTAACGTTACAAGTGGAATATCTTCCCGAAGTAGCAATTCTAATCCCATAATTTGCTGCACGTTTCGTGGGCGTATCCCCCACACTTGTTCATTGTGAAAAATAAGTTTTTTTACCTTCTTACCTAAATGATCCACAATCCCAAGTGCAGAACTAGAACCCCCTAGTGCATCTTTCATTACAACAAACTGATTTGGATAAAAAGGATGATTTGCGATTTCAGATAAAGGCAGTTCACCTTTTTCATAAAAATAATCTAACTGTTCTTTTGATATATACCCTTCTAAAAATCCTGAATATATATTTTCCACTTCGATTACTCGGTCACTTAAATAATCTTCGGCCTGCAATCCGATTGCATCAGCTTTTACCCTTACGAGTACATCTTTACTTACTAAAATAACTGATTTCCCGTCCTCTTTTTCTTGTTCTTCTAAAGAGAGGTTTTTCGCTACCGCTAAAATTCGATTATCATTTGTTTTTTCTACAAAAATATCTTGCAGTTGAACAAACGAGCGATGATTTAATTCAATACGAAATGTACCGCCGTTTTCTAACGGAATACTTTCATGCAGCTTCCCTATTTCGCGAAATTTGTCGATTAACTTAGATACATAGCGAGCATTTCGTCCTACTTCATCCATATAACGTTTTTTCGAATCAACCTCTTCTAATACAACTGCTGGAATCACTACTTCATTTGTTGCAAATGAAAAAATAGATAAAGGATCCTGCAAAAGTACATTCGTATCTAACACATAAATTTTATCCAACCTGTTACCCCCTGACTCCACTTTTAAATTTGTAGAACAAGGGTTTCATCCATAAAATATGGACGAACCATTGTTATAATTATATGTACCGTAAAAACGAGGTAGAATCGAAACTCATAGAAATTAAACCTTTTCTTTATTTTTTATTCATTTCTATTCAATATATTACTTTTTATTATAATTTTTCACATTAAATCACAATACTCACTTGTAAAAGTTTATGAACGATGTTCCTATTCATCTTCTTTATAATTCTTTCATTCCTACTAATACTTGGTTATCAAGCTTTTTAGCTGCTCGAAGATCATATGTTTTTTCATATGTTGGTTCAGTAGCAAGTTTCGCACCATAAAACATAACATCACGAACTTCTTGTACATTCACTTCTACTACCGTTAATTTTAGAGGAATCCCTTCCATTCTATCTGTTAAAATTTTACTTTCACCACTTATGGAAAATACGGATTCATTCGCCATTATAGTCAATACAACCCCTGCACTATGCCGTATATTCCCCACAATACGTGAGCGTTGATCTACCGCAAATCGAATACTAGTTTCACTCACTGCATATACCCAAGAAATAGCACTTACGTTAGGAATTTGTTTTTCGAAATCTGTTGTTGCTATCATAACGATACACTCTTTACGCAAAGATTGTACTAAATCACCTGTCAATGTAGGCTCAACTACATTCGCCATATTTCCACCTCCAAATATTATTTATATATCCTTATCATAACCTATTTTTCGAATTGCGAAAATATTATTTTTTCCCGCTATTATTCAAAAACATTATGCTTCCATGATATACTTATACTGATAGAATTCGTATTGAGGTGACGAAATGAGAGTCAGATGTATGATTTGTGATAAAAAAGATATGTTAGATGACGAAAATCCTATGGCAAAAAAACTGCGTAATCGCCCTATTCATACATATATGTGCATGGAATGTACGGAACGCATTGCAGAGCGTACTATGAAACGCCATGCAAGTGGTAATTTCCGATTATATCGTGATAAAAAAGTAGAAGACGATTGGTAAACCGTAAATAAGTCCTTAATCATATAGATAAGGACTTATTTGTATTTTTCTGGTTCACGATTCATCTGATCCAAAAAACAATCAATGGCTTCTACTGGAAATCTTGCACACCTTATTTCTCCATCAATTTCATATGTAATTAAATACATTTCCTCGTTCTTTTCCACTTCTACATTTCGTAATTTATGCTCTTCATATATCATATTTCGAAATAATACATACGTTTCTTGTGCAGCGCTATCATCTGGACGCGCTTCCGCAACCGTTTTAATTGTTAACCAATTATATAGTGCATCTTGTACCGAGCGCATGAAACTCCCCCTTTTCACCCTGCCTTTTGTTGTTTCGCTTGACGTAAACGTAATCTATAAATTCCAAGTACAATCGCCGCTACAACGAGCCCCTCTCCAACTGGTAAAAAAACTGCAAAGAAAGTTAATACCGTGCATCCAATTGCTAAAGATATGTATATTACTATATTTTTTAGCACTGATAGCTTCCTTGCAAATCCTAAATTATATACAAGTGCACTCAATATAATAATTGTTCCATAAAGTAACCACATCCCTAGTTCTGGATTTTCATCAACTTTGCACAATTTCGCGAAAAATGACATTCTTTCTAACACTATCTTTCCTCCCTTCTCATAAAAACAAATTTTCTTTATGTACTTAATACAAGAGTAACTCGCAAAAAAAATACTGTCCACAAAAAAGAATAAATATTCTAAAAATAAACAAAATAAAAAAACAACTACCTTTTATAAAGGTAGTTGTTTTTTTATTTTTACGCTTCTACAGATTTCTTTTTCTTAGCAGCTCTTTCGCGCTCACTCTTATCAAGAATCTTTTTACGTAGACGAATTGATTCTGGAGTTACTTCACAGAACTCATCATCGTTTAAGTACTCTAATGACTCTTCTAAAGTCATTAAGCGTGGTTTTTTCATTGTTGAAGTTTGATCTTTCGTTGCAGAACGAATATTCGTTTGTTGTTTCATTTTTACAACGTTAACTGTTAAATCATTCTCACGTGTATGTTCTCCAACGATCATACCAGCATATACTTCTGTACCTGGTTCAACGAAGATTACACCACGGTCTTCAACTTGCATAATACCGTATTGTGATGCTTTTCCTGCTTCAAGTGAAACTAGAACACCTTGACGACGTCCACCCACTTGTCCAGCATGTACTGGTTGGTAGCAATCAAATGTGTGGTTTAAAATACCATAACCACGAGTTAATGTTAGGAATTCTGTTGTGTAACCAATTAACCCACGTGCTGGAACCATGAAAGTAAGGCGAACTTGACCGTTTCCGTTATTCACCATATCTAACATTTCACCTTTACGTGCGCCCATTGATTCCATAATAGAACCAGTGTATTCTTCAGGAACATCGATTTGTACGCGCTCTACAGGCTCACTTCTTACGCCATCGACATCTTTAATAATTACTTCAGGCTTAGATACTTGTAGTTCATAACCTTCACGACGCATGTTTTCAATTAAGATAGATAAATGTAACTCTCCGCGTCCAGATACGATCCATGCATCAGGAGAATCTGTATTATCTACACGTAAACTTACATCTGTCTCTAATTGTGAACGAAGACGCTCTTCAATTTTACGAGAAGTAATGAATTTACCTTCACGACCTGCAAATGGGCTGTTATTTACAAGGAATGTCATTTGTAATGTTGGCTCATCAATACGTAATAATGGTAAAGCCTCTTCATGCTCAACCGGACATACCGTTTCACCTACGTTAATGTCTTCCATACCTGAAACAGCTACTAAATCTCCAGCTTTTGCTTCTTCAATTTCTTGACGTTTTAATCCAATGTAACCAAATAATTTAGTTACACGGAATTGTTTTACACTTCCGTCAACTTTCATTAATGCAACTTGTTGTCCTACTTTCATTGTACCGCGGAATACGCGTCCAACCCCAATACGACCAACATAGTCATTGTAATCAAGAAGTGCTACTTGGAATTGAAGTGGCTCTTCGCTGTTATCAATTGGTGCTGGAATATGTTCAATGATTGTGTCAAACAATGATTTCATATTCTCTTCTTGATTTGCTGGATTTGAATCTAAGCTTGCTGTTCCGTTCATTGCTGATGCAAATACAACTGGGAACTCTAATTGATCTTCGTTTGCACCAAGTTCGATGAATAAGTCAACTACTTCATCAACTACTTCATCAGGGCGAGCGAAGTCACGGTCAATTTTGTTTACAACAACGATTGGAGTTAAGTTTTGCTCAAGAGCTTTCTTTAAAACAAATCGTGTTTGTGGCATACAACCTTCATATGCATCAACTACAAGTAGAACACCATCAACCATTTTCATGATACGTTCTACTTCTCCACCGAAGTCAGCGTGACCAGGTGTATCTAAAATGTTAATTCTTTTATCTTCATAGTGAATCGCAGTATTCTTCGCTAAAATTGTAATACCACGTTCTCTTTCTAGATCATTTGAGTCCATTGCGCGTTCTTCAATATGTTCATTCGCGCGGAACGTCCCCGCTTGACGTAATAACTGGTCAACAAGTGTTGTTTTACCATGGTCAACGTGGGCAATAATTGCTATATTTCGTAAATCTTGTCGTTTTTTCAACATGTCCAACTCCTAATGTCTTTTTAATCCTTCTCTATTATAAGAGCGAAGGGGATACAATGGCAATCAAAATAAAATCAAGAATGAAAATATAGTTGTATTCTTACTTTTGTGAAAGTAAAATAAGATTGGAGGGTGAAGAAATGGAACACATTCAATATCGCTTTTTATTAACAGCAATTATCGGTGTTATCTTCTTAATTGGTATCGGAATTATGATTGCTGAAAATAGTCCCATCGGCATTATTATTTGCATTATCGGCACATTTGTTACAGTTGGATACGGTTTTGTAACAAAAAGAAAAATGCGTAAATCGCAATAACATTAAAAAGTAAGAAGCTTCTTTATGCCTCTTACTTTTTTTCATTATTGCGATACAAATGGTAATAATTCTTCGTATACTCCTGGTTTTGCCACTAACACACTGCTTTTCTCTACAATAGAAAGAGGCGTTCCCAAGAACGTTGTCACTTTACCGCCAACTTCCTCTACAATAATCTGTCCCCCGCCAAAGTCCCATGGCGATAAGCGCGGTGTTACATATGCGTCTAATCTTCCCATGGCAACATATACCATTTCTAACGCTGCACAACCATATGACCTCGTACCTCTCGCCTTCTTAACGAGCATCATCATTTTTTCCATATTAAGCAATGGATTATCAGTAAGCCATATCGCATTCAAAGCTATAACTCCATGCTCTACCGTTCCTTTTTCCAACATGGGAATAGCTAAATCATTGCAAAAAGCCCCTTCTCCCTTTACCGCATGATATAGTTCGTCATGAACTGGATCATAAATAAGACCAATCTTTCCGATACCGTTCTCATAAATCCCGATTGAGATTGCGAAATTTCTTTTTTGATGAACAAAGTTCATCGTGCCATCAATTGGATCAATTAACCAAACAACCCCATTAGAAGAGGTAATCTCATCTCCATAGCCTTCTTCTCCTAAAATATTATGATGTGGGAATGTTTCTTTAATTTTCCCAATTAAAAACTGCTCCGTTTCTCGGTCCATATTTGTTACTAGATCAGCTGCATTTGACTTTGTTTCTATAATAAGTGTTTTTTTCAGTGACGCCATTAATTGTTCTCCGGCTTCTCGAATCCACTGTTTCGCGTGTGTATCGATGTCTTTCCATACTTCTTGCATGTTTAAACACTCCGATCTATACTGTTCACAGAAAAAACGAACCCTTTATAAGGTTCGCACCAACTAATTATTTATACATATACTATTATTACGCTTCTAAACGGATCATTTCAAGTCTTAACACTTCTAATTTTTGTACGCACTCTTCTTTTTTCTGTTTGTCGTTATCCATCATCGCATCATATAAAGTTGCTAATTCATAATCTAGCTCCAAACGTAGCACCGGAATTCTCTTTTCAGCATCTGTTCTCTTTAACGCATTAATCACCTGTCTCATTTTTTTGCCTCCTCCCAATATTCGTCTGCCCTCGGACTAGAATTGATTCAATTTTCTGATTTTTTGTTTTATACTATACTATGTTGGATAAATCATCTATGCAACAAAATTATATTTTTTTATTTAAATTTTTTTGTGATGTTTTTTTTATGAATAGTACAAGCTATGCTAAAATTAAAACAAAATAGGAGTTGGAGGAACAATCATGACACTACAAACATTCACATCAACTGATTTTGAAGTCTTTACTGTTGATGGTCTTGAAGAACGAATGAGCGCAATTAAAACGAATATTCATCCTAAGCTAGAAGCTTTAGGGGAACAATTTGCAGAATATTTATCACAACAAACTGATGAAAACTTTTTCTACCATGTAGCAAAACATGCACGCCGCAAAGTCAATCCACCAAACGATACTTGGGTTGCTTTTTCAACAAATAAACGTGGATATAAAATGTTACCACACTTTCAAATTGGTTTATGGGGTACTCACGCCTTCATATACTTTGGTTTAATCTATGAGTGTCCACAAAAAGTGGAGACGGCTCACGCCTTCTTAGAACATTTAAATGATTTAAAAACAAATATTCCAAATGACTTCGTTTGGTCCATTGACCATACTAAACCAGGTGTAAAACTACATAAAACGCTTGAAACGGAAGACTTACAAAAGATGATTGAACGTTTAGCTACTGTGAAAAAAGCAGAGTTATTAGTCGGTATTCATATATCACCAGAGGAGTTTTCAGCAATGACCAACGAACAATTCCTTGCTAAGATTGAATCTACGATGCAACCACTCCTTCCTTTATATGCACTTTGTAATCGATAGTAGAAAACGGACAATTTATATTGTCCGTTTTTAGTTGTTATCACATTATAGCACTTTGCATTTTAATTTTCAAAATATTTTTACATTTTTACAATCTTTTTTTCCGCTACTTCTTTTGCTCTTTGAATCGTACGATATATAGAATATCCACTTACTTCTTGAAATTCTTTATCAATTTTTTTCTCCGCTGCCTTCGATGGCACAATCTCTTTAAAACGACGATATAATTCCATCAAATCTTCTCTCAAAACTCCTTTTTCATATACCTTTTCAATCGCTTCATAAAACTTTACAACTGCTACCATTTCTTCATTTGACCAATTGTAATCAAGTGGATATTGATATTCCATTTTTGCACCTCATTCAGTATTCTTTCTTTTTCCATTATGCTACCTTTAAGACAACCTTTTATTCTTCACTATAGCCACTCTGCATTATACACCATTTATCCATTTCAATGGAATTGTCTTCCTCTTTGCAGTATTTAAAATATAACTATTAAACATACTCACCTTGAAAATGCGATTTTTCTATACATCTATAATTATTGGTGATATAATGCTTTTGTTTTATAGAGAATAAAGTGAGACTACCATCCCAAAAAAGGCTTTTGCGAATGGCAGAAAAACAAGTCAAGTTCTAAAAGTTTGTCATCTTAATTTCCTTTTAGAATCAGATGAAATCATATAAAACAAACTCTAATAAATATTACGAAGAAGAAGGGGTGTATAGATTGTCCCAATACGAAACACCATTGTTTACCGCTTTAGTTGAGCACAGTAAGCGAAATCCAGTTCAATTCCATATTCCTGGTCATAAAAAAGGACAGGGCATGGATCCTACATTTCGCGAATTTATTGGGCATAATGCATTAGCAATTGATTTAATTAATATTGCGCCGCTCGATGATTTACATCATCCAAAAGGTATGATTAAAGAAGCACAGGATTTAGCAGCCGCTGCTTTCGGTGCAGATCATACGTTCTTTTCTATTCAAGGTACAAGTGGTGCAATTATGACAATGGTGATGAGCGTGTGCGGTCCTGGGGATAAAATCCTCGTGCCACGGAATGTGCATAAATCAGTAATGTCAGCTATTATTTTCTCAGGTGCAAAACCAATTTTCATGCATCCTGAGATTGATCCGAAGCTCGGTATTTCACATGGGATCACAATTCAATCTGTCAAAAAGGCTCTTGAAGAGCACTCAGATGCGAAAGGCTTACTTGTTATAAATCCAACATATTTTGGGTTTGCTGCAGATTTAGAGCAGATTGTAGAATTAGCTCATTCTTACGATATTCCTGTACTTGTTGATGAGGCTCACGGTGTTCATATCCATTTTCATGATGAACTACCAATATCAGCTATGCAAGCAGGTGCAGATATGGCAGCAACAAGTGTTCACAAATTAGGTGGGTCTTTAACCCAAAGCTCTATTCTTAATGTAAAAGAAGGTCTTGTGAACGTAAAGCATGTCCAATCCATTATTAGCATGCTTACGACTACATCAACTTCTTACATTTTGTTAGCATCCCTTGATGTTGCTAGAAAACGTCTTGCTACAGAAGGAACAGCTCTCATAGAACAAACAATACAATTAGCTGAGCATGTTCGTGATGCTATTAATGCTATTGAGCATCTTTATTGTCCCGGAAAAGAAATGCTAGGAACAGATGCTACTTTTAACTATGATCCTACAAAGATAATTGTATCTGTAAAAGATTTAGGTATTACAGGCCATCAGGCTGAAGTATGGCTTAGAGAACATTACAACATTGAAGTAGAACTCTCTGATTTATATAACATACTTTGTCTTATCACATTTGGAGATACAGAAAGTGAAACAGATACACTTATTACAGCATTACAAGATTTAGCAGCAACATATAGAAATAGAGCAGACAAAGGTGTTCAAGTACAAGTAGAAATACCTGAAATACCTGTGCTAGCACTTTCTCCTAGAGATGCTTTTTATTCAGAAACAGAAGTCATTCCATTTGAAAACGCAGCAGGTCGTATTATAGCTGATTTTGTTATGGTTTATCCGCCAGGGATTCCAATCTTTACTCCGGGGGAAATTATTACACAAGATAACTTAGAGTATATTCTTAAAAATTTAGAAGCTGGGTTACCTGTACAAGGTCCTGAAGATATGACATTACAAACATTACGTGTTATTAAAGAGTACAAGCCTATCAGTTGATAGGCTTTTCTTTCACCTTTTTTCTCTTTTTTTCATACGATACTAAAGAATTTGACATTCCCACCCTAATGGGGCAAGCTGACTAACATCAGTGGGATTCTTGCTACCTAAGGCGAAGTCCATTTCTGGTATCGCTGACGTGCAAGATTGCGGTGTGCCATCACCACTCTCACAACAGACCGTATAGGTTCGTGAGCTACTGTACTATACCATACCGTACAGATTCGTGTTCAGGTGTTTTAGCGTCTTGTTCTTGACGACACATATCATTTTACCGATAGCTTGAATTCGGCTATCGAACTCCCTATGCTATCTTTTTTCAAAGAACACATTGGCGTTTTAAAGACTTGTACTTGTCTGTAGTTAAAGTCTACCAAAATATAAAGTGAAACTTTAATCAGTGGGGTTTTGTTCATCCCCACTGATTATTAGCCTTCACCAATCGGGCGTTTACGGGCAGCAGGGCTCCAGCCGAATTTTGAGGTGGAATTCTTACTGCCCGCAAATAGCGGGATAAATGTTTTTCTATGAAAAAGCGATACTTTCATCCTATGTCTAAAGTCCAATATAGGCTTTCCCGTATCGCGAAATCTGTAACGTATAGGTGGGGATACCATTATGATTGTGATAGGCCGTTCTATTGTACACCCTTATATCACAAATGAATATGAGCCATTTGCAGCTGAAAAACAACAGATTTTATCCATAATGGCGGGAAATCAAGAAGTTTATTCCTTCCGAACAGCCGATGAACTCAGCTTTGATCTTAATTTACGAGTTAATATTATTACTTCCGCGCTAGAACTTTTTCAAAGTGGATTTCAGTTTCGTACGTTTCAACAATCTTTTTGCAACCCTCAGTTTTGGGAAAGAACATCACTTGGCGGATTTCAACTACTCCCAAACATAGCCCCTTCCATTGCCATCCAAGATATTTTTAAAAACGGAAAACTATATGGAACTGAATGTGCCACCGCAATGATTATCATTTTTTACAAAGCATTACTATCATTATATGAGGAAAAAACTTTCAACCGTCTATTCGCAAACCTCTTACTTTATACATGGGACTACGATCGCGACTTAAAGCTCATAACAAAAACGAGTGGCGATATCGTTCCAGGTGACCTCGTTTACTTTAAAAATCCACAAGTTAATCCAGCTACGATTGAGTGGCAAGGAGAAAATACAATCTATCTAGGAAACTTCTTTTTTTACGGACATGGCGTAGGCGTAAAAACGAAAGAGGAAATTATTTATTCATTAAATGAACGAAGGATTCCTTATGCTTTTATTTCAGCTTATTTAACCGATTTTATTACTCGTATTGATAGCCGTATGATGAGTCAATATGCCCCTCCTAACACACCACAAACATCAATAGGATTTATTCCTATTAGAGATGATGCAATTGTTGCAACAGTCGGGCATACAACTACAATCTATTAAAAAAACGCCTACATGTGTAGGCGTTTTTTCTTAATTATTAAGCTTTTGTATGTTCTGTATGGTCACATTCGCAATGAGATCCACATTTCCCATAAAGTACTGTTGATTTTTCATCTTCAAAATGTGCGATTGTTCCTTCACAAACTTGGCATACGATTGTTCCCATTTTCATTTCCCCCTGAGTTTAAAGAATAATCTACTTATATATGATTAAGCTTTCGCATTGTCTCTACTAGCACAGTCACAATTGGAACCACATTTCCCATAAAGTACTGTCGTTTTCTCATCTTCAAAATGTCCGATTGTTCCTTCACAAACTTGGCATACGATTGTTCCCATTTTTCATTTCCCCCTAAGTTTATGGTCCTAAAAACTTTTAGCTGTCAATTTCCTATCAATTATTGGGCTTTTGTATGTTCTGTGTGATCACATCCGCAAGATCCACATTTCCCGTAAAGTACCGTTACTTTCTCATCCTCGAAGTGTGCAATTGTACCTTCACAATCTTGACATACGATTGTTCCCATTTTTCATTTCCCCCTAAGTTTATAATCCCAAAAACTTTTGTAACCGCTTAACTTTCTGTCTTTATTTTAATATGTTATACTTTTTACGTCAATAGGTTTTTAGTATAACACATTAAATATTTTAAAATTAAATTAGTATGCGATATTAACACAAAAAAACAGCCATATCTCATACGTACGACTGTTTCTTGTTAATTATTCTTCATACTCCGCATGCAAAGAAGTAGACGGAACAAGAAATTTAAAAAACTGAGCTAACTCCTCCGCCTCCTCTTCCGATCCTAACTTAAAAGTTTCCTGTATATATGGAACATTTTCTACATCATCTCTCCCAAGCAAAGTAGATCTCCCTGTTTGCATACAAACAATAAGTGGCTTTCCAAAAAACATATTTGTATAAATAACTCCAAAATCATAACGTGTATCATGCGTCATAAATCCTAAAAATCGTACCTTCACACTTTCATGCTCATCATACAATTTTTCAAACATGAGTTTCCACCTTTCTAAATAACACTTCCTACTCATTAATATATTAAACAAAAAAAGTAATACTCCTTTTAATTGTCAAAAAATTCAGTAGGATGTAGAATGATATTATTCTACTAAGCTAAGGGGGAATTTGTATGCAACACGCCTTTATCACACTTGTACCTAAATCCAATCAACAATCTGTTTCAATAGAAGATGTTAAACACCTTTTTCATAACTATAAAACCGTTACTTCCAAGACTGGTGATCAAATTAATTATGCTTATACAAATACAGCTTTTCCTTATGAAATATTAGATACATCAGCAACAACATTAAAACTCCAATCGAGTCACGATCGATATGATTCTATTTATGTTGGGATTGGAATAGAAAAGGAACAATCTTTTATTCAGGTTTCTTTGCCTACTACAGCAACATTTGGTGATAAAGGAAAAGCAAATGAATTTAGCCGTTTTCTAGCGAAGAAATTAGAAGGAGAGTTACAACTATTTAATGGAAGAACAATGTATTTCTATAAACGTTAATTTAAAAAATAGAGAATATGATTAAAAAAAGTATGCAATTTGAACACGTAAGGAATAATGCCTGCTTTCTTACGTGTAATACAAAACATGCAATCACATATGCCAAATAAAGAAATACGAAAAAGAGAATTACTTTATAATGAAACTTATCACCATTCGATAATGTTAATACAATGGAAAAACCACTCCATAATAGAAAATGATAAAATATAACATGTAATATTCTCATGGAACCTTCTCCTTTGACATGCTCTATTTTATTAATATATGGGATTAAGTTTGAATCAATTACATATTATATAACGGCATATATGCTAACGGTTCATTTAAAGTATTATATATTCATTCGACAAGTACATATAAAGACCTTGCAAGTCATTTTATGAAAATAAAAATACCCCATCTCTTTAAATAAGAGATGGGGTATTTACATTACTTAAATTATTTTACAATGTGAATTGGCATTCCAAGAGCAACTTCCGCTGCTTCCATTGTGATTTCACCTAATGTTGGGTGAGCATGGATTGTTTGAGCGATATCTTCAGCTGTCATTCCAGCTTCGATAGCTAAACCAATCTCAGAGATAATATCAGAAGCACCTGCACCTGCAACTTGTGCACCTACAAGAAGACCATCTTCTTTACGCGTTACAAGTTGTAAGAAACCGTCAGTGCTGTTTAATGATAACGCACGACCGTTTGCAGCGAATGGGAACTTAGATACAGCTACTGTCATTCCTGCTTCTTCAGCTTGTTTCTTAGTGTAACCAACAGATGCTAATTCTGGATCAGTGAAGCATACTGCAGGAATTCCGATGTAATCGATTGCTGATGCATGGCCACTAATTACTTCAACAGCTACTTTACCTTCGTAAGAAGCTTTGTGAGCTAATGGTGGTCCAGGAACGATATCACCGATTGCATAGATGTTTGAAATATTTGTACGGCATTGCTCATCAATTTCGATAATGCCACGGTCAGTCATTTTAATTCCAACTTGCTCAAGACCGATTTCTTGAGTGTTTGGACGACGACCTACAGTTACTAATACGTAATCTGCTTCTACAGTTTGGATTTCACCGTTAACTTCAAAGCTAACTTTTACGCCATTTTCTGTTTCTTCAACGCCTTTAGCCATAGCTTTTGTATGGATATTTACGTTACCTTTTTTCTGTAGAGCACGTTTAACAACAGAGCTCATAGCTTTTTCGAAACCAGCTAAGATTTCGTCGCCAGCTTCTACTACAGTAACTTCTGTACCGAAGTTAGCATATGCAGTACCTAATTCCATACCGATGTAACCGCCGCCGATTACAACAAGTTTTTTAGGAATTTCAGGTAAGCTTAAAGCGCCTGTAGAGTTGATAACACGTTTAGAGTATTTGAATCCTGGAATTTCGATTGGTGTAGAACCAGTTGCAAGAACAGCATTTTTAAACGTATAAGTTTGTGCTGCATCTTCAGTCATTACGCGTAATGTGTTAGCATCTACGAAGTAAGCTTCACCGCGAATGATTTCAACTTTGTTACCTTTAAGAAGGCCTTCAACACCGCCAGTTAATTTCTTAACTACGCCGTTTTTCCATTCTTGAACTTTTGTAAAGTCAACTTTTACGTTCTCTGCAGTGATACCCATGTCATCAGAATGCATTGCATTCTCATAACGATGACCTGCATTGATTAACGCTTTTGAAGGAATACATCCAACGTTTAAGCATACGCCACCAAGGTTAGATTTTTCAATAATCGCTACCTTTTGACCTAATTGTGCTGCACGAATTGCCGCAACGTATCCACCAGGACCTGCACCAACAACGACTGTATCTAATTCAATTGGGAAATCTCCTACTACCATTGTTATTACGCCTCCATTACTAATAATTGTGGGTCATTCAATAGACGTTTAATTTGGTTTAATGCTTTTTGAGCAGTTGCGCCGTCAATTAAACGATGGTCAAAGCTTAGAGATAATGCTAATACTGGAGCTGCAACGATTTCACCGTTTTTCACAACTGGTTTCTCAGCGATACGGCCGATACCAAGGATTGCTACTTCTGGGTGATTGATAACTGGAGTGAACCATTGTCCACCTGCAGAACCAATGTTTGTAATTGTGCAAGAAGCACCTTTCATTTCAGTTGGAGCTAAACGACCATCACGTGCTTTACCAGCAAGTTCATTGATCTCGTTAGAGATAGTAAAGATAGATTTACGATCTGTATCTTTAACAACTGGTACTAATAGACCTTTGTCTGTATCAGCTGCGATAC
Organism: Bacillus sp. AC266; assembly: GCF_979253805.1. Lineage (NCBI taxonomy): Bacteria > Bacillati > Bacillota > Bacilli > Caryophanales > Bacillaceae > Bacillus > Bacillus sp. AC266. Next base: position 833,757 of record NZ_CEEDEC010000002.1, on the reverse strand, counting down.
CGATGTTGAAGTAATGTTTATGAACGATTTCTTGAGAAGCATCGTCTAAAGCAGTATTCAACATTGGGAATTCACGTAATGCAGATGTTAAAGCTTTTACAACGTATGGAAGGTAAGTTAATTTAATACCTTTGTCAGCTGCAACAGCTTTGAACTTCTTACGGTGAGCAACAAGTTCTGTTACATCTACTTCATCCATTAATGTTACGTGAGGAGCTGTATGCTTAGAGTTAACCATTGCTTTCGCAATCGCTTTACGGATACCACTCATTTTCTCACGAGTTTCTGGATATTCACCAGCTGGGATTGGTTGTGCTTTTGGTGCTTCTTCTTTCGCTGCTGCTGCTGGAGTAGCTTCTACTGCTGCTGGAGCCTCAGTTGCTGCTACAGTTTGTCCACCATTTGCAAATGCATCGATGTCAGTTTTCACAACACGGCCGTTCTTACCAGAACCAGCTACTTTATGAATGTCTACACCTTTTTCACGAGCATATTTACGAACAGATGGCATAGCGATTACACGCTCATTTACTACTTCTGCAGTTGCTGCTGGAGTAGTTTCCGCTGCTGGAGCTTCTACTGCTGCTTCTTCAGCTTTTGGAGCTTCATCATGATCGTCACCTTTAAATTTAAGGTTTTCGTATCCAGGAGCATCAAATTTAATTAATGTATCTCCTACAATTGCAACTGTTCCTTCTTCTACAAGTACTTCAAGTACTTTACCTTTAACAGGAGAAGGGATTTCTACTACTGCTTTATCATTTTGTACTTCAAGAAGTACATCATCTTCATTTACTTCATCGCCTGGTTTAATAAACCATTTTACGATTTCACCTTCGTGGATACCTTCACCGATATCTGGTAGTTTAAATTCAAATGCCACGGAATTCAGCCCCCTAATTCATTTCATTATTATGGAATATGTACAAAAGAAACCAGCATGTGCTGATTTCTTTTGCACATGAAAAACTAAAAATTAGAAGTTCATTACTTTGTTAACAGCTTCAACAATATCTTTATGGTTTGGTAACCATACGCTCTCAGCTTGAGAGAATGGGAATACTGTATCAGCAGCTGCAACACGTACAACTGGAGCTTCTAAGTTTAAGATTGCACGGTCGTTAATTTCCGCTACAACGTTAGCTGCAATACCAGCTTGTTTTTGAGCTTCTTGAACTACAACTACGCGGCCTGTTTTTTCAACAGAAGCGATGATTGTTTCGATATCTAATGGTTGAACTGTACGTAAGTCAACAACCTCTAAAGAGATACCTTCTTTTTCAAGTTCTTCAGCAGCTTTTAATGCAGCATGAACCATAGCACCATAAGCGATAACAGATACATCTGTACCTTCACGTTTGATGTCAGCTTTGCCTAAATCAATTGTGTAATCACCTTCTGGTACATCTTGACGGAATGAACGGTACAATTTCATATGCTCTAAGTAGATAACTGGATCGTTGTCACGAATCGCAGAGATTAAAAGACCTTTTGCATCGTATGGAGTAGATGGAATAACAACTTTTAGACCAGGTTGTTGTGCCACTAATCCTTCTAAGCTATCAGCATGTAGTTCAGGAGTATGAACACCACCACCGAATGGAGAACGAATTGTTACTGGAGCAGTCCAACGTCCACCAGAACGGTAACGCATACGAGCTAATTGACCAGAAACTGAATCCATTACTTCAAAAATGAAACCGAAGAATTGGATTTCTGGAACTGGACGGAAGCCTTCAAGTGCAAGTCCAACTGCAAGTCCACCAATACCAGACTCTGCAAGTGGAGTATCCATTACACGATCTTCACCGAATTCAGCTTGTAAACCTTCAGTAGCACGGAATACTCCGCCGTTTACACCAACGTCTTCACCAAACACAAGTACGTTAGGATCATTTTTCATTTCAACGCGTAAAGCATCAGTGATTGCTTGAATCATTGTCATTTGAGCCATGGCTTACTTCGACTCCTTTTCTTTGTAAATTTCATATTGTTCAGCTAAGTTGTAAGGCATTTTTTCGTACATGATTTCCATTAAATCAGTAACTTTTTGTTTTGGAGCTTGGTCAGCCTTAGCAATTGCTTGTTTGATATCTTCTTTTGCTTCTTCGATAACTTTCTCTTCAACTTCTTGAGACCATAGGCCTTTGTTTTCTAAGAATGCACGGAAGCGTACGATTGGATCTTTTTGTTCCCATTCGTTTTCGATATCTTTTGTACGGTAACGAGTTGGGTCATCACCAGCCATTGTATGTGGACCATAACGGAATGTTAAAGTCTCGATTAAAGTAGGACCTTCGCCATTTACTGCGCGCTCACGAGCGAAAGCAGTTGCTGCGTATACAGCTAATGGATCCATACCGTCTACTTGAATTCCGTAAATACCTGCTGCTACTGCTTTTTGTGCTACAGTTTTAGCTGCAGATTGCTTTTCTACTGGAGTAGAGATTGCATAACGGTTGTTTTGTACAACGAAGATTGCTGGAGCTTTGAATGCACCCGCAAAGTTCATACCTTCGTAGAAGTCACCTTGTGAAGCACCACCGTCACCAGTGTAAGTAATTGCAACAGATTTTTTACCACGTAATTTCATACCTAACGCAACACCAGCAGTTTGGATGATTTGCGCACCGATAATGATTTGTGGAGCAAGTGCATTTACATTCTCAGGCATTTGGTTACCCATGAAATGTCCACGAGAGAATAGGAATGCTTGGTATAATGGTAGACCGTGCCACACTAATTGTGGAACGTCACGATATCCTGGTAAGATGAAATCTTCTGCTTCAAGTGCGAAATGACTTGCTAATTGAGAAGCCTCTTGTCCAGCAGTTGGTGCGTAGAAACCTAAACGTCCTTGACGGTTTAAAGAAATAGAACGTTGATCTAGTACGCGAGTATACACCATACGGCGCATTAATTCTTTTAATTGATCATCAGATAATTCAGGCATAGCTGCTTCATTCACAACTTCGCCTTTTTCATTTAAAATTTGTAATGTTTCAAATTGAGCTGCGATAGCTTTCATTTGCTCATCAACATTAAATAGGGTCTTTTTTGTTTTAGTACCCATTCCGTTCACCTCTTCCTCTCTTGAACCATATTCTGAAACGCTTTCACTATCTATTAGCTAGACTGAAAGCGCAACAATGTAAACCAACAAATTTGTTTGTCGGTTGAGAATAATTTTGTGTACCTAACAATCTGTACTAATGTTTTTTCAAAAACATATTAATACAATCTTGATCACGTTTTTTAGTTTACAACTATTCTAATTACGATGTCAATTACTTTGAATACGTTTTTTTATAAATAATATGCCGGTTTCCTCTACACAAACGTGTTTTTATTTTTCACATCTGTATTAGTAAGCAATAACCTGCTGTTATATTATTCCCTTTTTAACTTATTTTTTCTCTTAGAATAATATGTAAACGATTTAATTCTCCTTAGTTTTTCTCTCTTCTCAAGAAAATTATACAAACACTTCTTCCTTTTATAGGTAAATACCTATACATTTCTGATCATTCCTCCATACATTATAGTAACCGCAGTATTAGCGGGAAATGATAAAGGAGGTCATCTCATGTACGGATACTCATATTGCTATCCAACAACTTGTTCATATCCTTCCTACGGTTATGGCGGTTCTTGTGGCGGATCTGGAAGCGGCTTCGCCTTAATCGTTGTGTTGTTTATCCTTTTAATTATCGTTGGTGCTGCTTGCATTCGCTAATTAATGTAAAATGAAACAACTATGGAAAGAAACAGACGGCTTTGCCGTCTTTTCTTTTTATTACATAACTTATCTGTAGAAGATTTGTTTCCAAGTAGCTCTTCCTTACTTGCCGATGACTTTTTTTATCTCCTTTGGTAGACTAAAGGAGAAAGGAGAGATTACATATGCTTACAATGAATGAGGTAATTCGTGAAGGAAATCCTATTTTGCGCGACGTCGCAGAAGAGGTCTCCTTACCTGCTAGCGAGGAAGATACAAATACTCTTAAAGAAATGATTGAATTTGTAATAAATAGCCAGGACCCTGAAATGGCTGAAAAATATAATTTACGCCCCGGAATCGGATTAGCGGCTCCGCAAATCGGTATTTCAAAGAAAATGATTGCGGTTCATGTAACTGATACGAACGATACGTTATATAGCTACGCATTATTTAACCCAAAAATCATTAGTCATTCTGTTGAACGTACATATTTACAAAATGGTGAAGGCTGTCTATCTGTAGACCGTGAAGTACCTGGTTATGTCCCTCGTTACACGAGAATTACAGTAAAGGCAACAACGATTAACGGTGAAGACGTAAAACTGCGATTAAAAGGTTTACCAGCAATTGTATTCCAACATGAAATCGACCATTTAAACGGTGTTATGTTCTATGACCATATTAATAAAGACAATCCATTTGTGGCTCCCGATGATTCAAAACCTCTCGAGCGATAATAGTAAAAAGGCGGAAGTTAACCTTCCGCCTTTTTATTATATGAAATGGGTTCCACACTTACTTATAACAAGCCAGCCCACTTTAATCCGTGATAAATACCGTCTTCATTAACATCTTTTGTCACATAATTAGCAAGTTTTTTCAAATCCTCATGACCATTCCCCATCACAATACCCGTTCCTACTGCTTCAATCATTTCTAAATCATTTAATCCGTCCCCAAATGCATATACTTGTTCACGATTAAATCCTATTTTCTCAATAAACTTCTCAATCCCTTTTGCCTTAGAACCACCATTAGGGATAATATCCATTGAATATGCATGCCAGCGTATAAAATGAAAATCTGGATAATGATGAATAAACTTTTCTTCTTCGTTTACTTCACAAAAAAGAAGCGTTTGATAAATATCGCGTTTCTCATAAAAATCAGGTTCATATGCCGGATGCTCGAATTGTAAGCTTCCAAAACCTTCTTTTACATAATCATGATATTCCACTGACGCTCTCATTTCTTGATGGTCAAGATATACAAGTGGATATCCTTCTTGTTTTGCAAACTGAGTAAACTTATGTAGAGCATCAGGATGTAATGGATTATTAAATAATACCTCATCCTCAAATACAACATACTGCCCGTTAAAACTAACATAATTATGTATATTGAGTTCCTCACGAATATCTTCAAACATAAATGGCGCACGCCCTGTCGCAATCGCTACATGCACACCTTTTTCTTGTAAATCTCTTACTGCATCTCTTGTAGATTGCGGAATTTTCTTATCATGATCTAATAATGTTCCATCAATATCAAAAAAGACAATTTTATCATTCATTTGTCAAAATCCTTTCTGGCACTCTATATTCCTATTTTGATTATCACTTTTCAAATTTCAAAAAAAAGTATAACATATTAAACATCTGTGAAGAAAGCGTTCACTTTCTGACCTTATTTATGAAATGTGCATATACTATTAGTGAAAAAATGTGGATACTTGTTCGGATGAATTTTCTTTTCTATTCTTCCTCATACTATATCTATAACTAACGGCTACTAATCGTTACTACAAGATAACTTACACTATACTAAAAAGAACAAGATTCACTATTCACTTCTAATCTTCTTTCTTGTATGGGAGACAGAGTTATCATTAGTAATATGCATGTTTTAAATAAGGAAAGGAAGGAGTAATCATGCTGAAGAAGCTGAAGAAAAAGCTCAAGCGTTATTTAAACGATTTAGTCCGTAAGAAGACAATCGCTTAAATTGTGCCCATTTCGGGCTTTTTCTTCATTCTCATTCGAAAAAACATGAAAATCGTGACTGTTTGCTTTATAATAAGTAACAGATAATGCAAAACATAGACAAGGAGAGGTTTTCCAAATGATTTTTAAAGTATTTTATCAAGAAAAATTAACTGAGGTCCCAGTACGTGAAAATACAAAAGTTTTATATTTAGAGGCTACGTCTCAAAAGGATGTTCGTAAAAAATTAAATAAGTTCGCATATAATATCGAGTTCGTTCAGTCTGTTACTGGTGCTCATCTTGAATATGAAAAACAAAACGCTGATTTAATATTAGCGGAGATCGTATAGTCATATGAAATTCCTAAAAAATGATCAAGCTGCCGTTTTTGCCCTCGGTGGTCTTGGTGAAATCGGTAAAAATACATATGCTGTTCAATTTCAAGATGAAATTATTATAATTGATGCTGGAATTAAATTTCCAGAAGACGAACTCCTCGGGATCGATTATGTAATACCAGATTACACTTATTTTGTGCGAAACGAAGATAAAATTAAAGGATTATTCATTACACATGGTCACGAAGATCATATCGGTGGAATTCCTTATCTATTACGTCAAGTAAACATTCCAATTTACGGCGGAAAATTAGCAATTGCCCTAATAAAAAACAAATTAGAAGAGCACGGATTACTTCGTAAAGCAAAACTTTATGAAATTCAAGAAGATGATGTTATTAAATTTAAAAAGACATCTGTTTCCTTCTTCCGTACAACTCACAGTATTCCGGATTCATACGGAGTTGTTGTGAAAACACCTCAAGGACAAGTCGTTCATACAGGTGATTTCAAATTTGATTTTACACCAGTAGGTGAGCCAGCAGATTTAACAAAAATGGCCGAAATCGGAAAAGACGGTGTACTTTGTCTCTTATCTGATAGTACAAACAGTGAAGTGCCAAACTTTACGATGTCTGAGCGCCGCGTTGGTGATAGTATTCAAGATATATTCCGCAAAGTAGACGGTCGTATTATATTCGCAACCTTTGCATCGAATATCCATCGCTTACAACAAGTTGTTGAGGCTGCTGTTGAAAACAATCGTAAAGTAGCTGTATTCGGTCGAAGTATGGAAGCGGCTATTGAAATCGGACAAAACCTTGGTTATATCCGGTGTCCAAAGGATACATTCATAGACACAGCTCAGCTAAACCGCCTACCAGCTAATAAAGTTGTTATGTTATGTACAGGTAGTCAAGGGGAGCCGATGGCAGCACTTTCACGTATTGCCAATGGTACACATCGTCAAATTCAAATTATCCCTGGCGATACAGTTGTTTTCTCTTCTTCACCAATCCCAGGCAATACAATTAGTGTAAGTCGTACAATTAACATGTTGTACCGCGCTGGTGCTGATGTAATCCATGGTAAACTCTCAAATATTCATACGAGTGGACACGGTGGACAAGAAGAACAAAAGTTAATGCTACGTCTTATTAAGCCCAAATATTTCATGCCAATTCATGGTGAATATCGTATGCAACGTATGCATATGAAATTAGCGAATGATTGTGGTATTCCAGAAGAAAATTGTTTCATTATGGATAATGGAGATGTTCTTGCTTTACGTTCTGATGAAGCAAGCGTAGCTGGGAAAATCCCATCTGGCTCTGTCTATATCGATGGAAATGGTATTGGAGATATCGGTAATATCGTATTACGTGATCGTCGCATTCTTTCTGAAGAAGGACTTGTTATTGTAGTTGTAAGCATTGATATGAAAGAATTTAAAGTTGCAGCAGGACCTGATATCATCTCGCGTGGTTTCGTTTATATGCGTGAAAGCAGCGATTTAATCAACGATGCTCAAACATTAATTACAACACATTTAGAAAAAGTAATGGAGCGAAAAACAACACAATGGTCTGAAATTAAAAATGAGATTACAGACACATTAGCACCATTCCTATACGAAAAAACGAAACGTCGTCCAATGATTTTACCAATCATTATGGAAATATAAGAAAAAGGACAATGCCTCCTCGGCATTGTCCTTTTCTCTTATCTTAAAAAATGCTTAAAACGATCTACTTCATCGTCATGACCAATTACAATTAATATATCTCCCGCCTGAACGTTTTCTGTAGCTCGAGGAGATACGATAACTTCTTTCCCACGTTTAATTGCTACAATGTTCAAACCAAACTTCGCACGAATATCTAATTCAATTAAAGAGTGCCCATCAATTTTTTTATTTGCGATAATCTCTACAATACTATGCTCATCTGAAAGCTCTAGGTAATCTAACACATTACTTGATGCGATATTATTAGCAATCCTTTTTCCCATATCTCGTTCTGGATGCACAATATGATCTGCCCCTATTTTACTTAACACTTTTTCATGATAGTCATTTTGAGCTTTTACAGTAATATTTTTCACACCTAATTCTTTCAAAATTAACGTTGTTAAAATACTTGAATTCAAATTATCTCCAATAGCAACGACTACATGATCAAAATTACGAATACCAAGACTTTTTAATACCATCTCATCTGTTGAATCTGCAATTACAGCATGCGAAGCTATATTTGCAAACTCATTAATTTTATCCTCATCTGAGTCAATTGCCATTACTTCCATACCTAATTGAGCTAATTCACGGCAAATACTTCCACCAAAACGGCCAAGCCCAATAACAGCAAATTCTTTCTCTTTTTCGCCCACAGGAATTCCTCCAATAACATCAAATACTATGTACTTTTATTGTAACATACTTTAAATTCGCTACAAAAACCTGTATATACTTCTTATTTTTGTTTTTGCATATAAAAATACTGTTGTAAATAAAACGCGATACCGAAAATTAACATACCAAATACAAATATATTTCCAAATGAACTAAATGTTTCAAAAACGAACAATAGCGTTTCTTGTCCGAAAAAAGCAAATAAAAGTTGTGTAAATGCGAATAACAGTGCCAATATGTAATGATGTTGATGAAATAAATAATGTGTTGCGCCTAAAAAAGCTACAAGCGAAACAATGAAGATCCACCAAGTTTCTAAAAACAATTGCCAATTAGTAAATTGATATCCATTTACTAATATCGCAATAATTCCTATAACTGCCATCGTCGGCACACTCCATAATAATGCACGCCCTCTAAAGAAGTGCGCACCTTTTGCATCTCCTTTTTCATTTGCGATGTATGTTAGCACGACAGTACTTATATACAAAACAGAGAGGATTGTTAAAACAATGATAAGCCAAAAATGTAATTGATAATATTCATGTTCTATATTCGTCACAATTGCAGCTAACATACATGGAATAAACATCCCTGTCCAACCATCTATTTTTCTTTCGTTCCAAAACACCGTATTACCAATCCGAATTCCTAATAGCATAAAAATAATGATACCTAGTACAAATAACGTAGTCTTATTCCCTACTAAACTCGTTGAGAAAGCAATTAATCCAATAAATAAAAAAAGAACAAATCCATTCATAATTTCTAGTACAGGTGACAAATATCTTTTCACCCATTTGTATGTTTCTTCATATTCACTATTATTTGCTAAACGATAGGCGTAAAAACTTATCCCAAAATAAACCGCCGCAATAATAACATATGCATATAAGACGAAACATAAAATCGCACTGCTAATTTGCACGTAATTCCCCACCCTTTTTTCTATGTATCACATTGATTTTACACACTTTTCATACTAAAAGTAAACATATATAGGGTAGTTAAATAATTATCTTCCCTATTAGCAATAATTAATAATGAGCAGTGGCTAAAAACCCCCTGCTCATTATTAAGACGTCAAATTTAACTTTACTCATTTGTATGAAGATGTCTAACACTAACGAATACGAAAGATGTTTTCGTCTCTGAACTAAGAAGTCCCCACTCTAAACTATTGCACAATTAGCGAGTAAGTTCACTTTCTATTTCCCTTCCACTTCACATATTGATTTAAAAATACAATTGCTTTCTCAATAACCTCTTCGTCTGGTTTTAATTTCGCATGATGTAAACCATATTCTGAATTTACTCCAAGCCAAAACATAAATCCAGGTATCTCTCGAAGCATATAACCAAAGTCTTCACCTGTCATTGCCTCCGTACACGTAATTACGTCCATAGTCGTTTGTTCACGTGTAAATTGCATAAACTCTCTCGTTAGCTCCTCATGGTTATACACTTGATGATACATCGCTCCGTAGTCAATAACAGCTTCACATTGAAAAGAAGCTTCTATTCCCGCAACAATTGCCTCAATTCGGCTTTTAACACGTTTCATTGATTCCACTGATAGCGTTCGAATTGTTCCTTCTAAACGAGATTTTTCTGCGATAATGTTTTGAACTGTACCACCTGTAATTTTCCCAATTGTAATTACCGCACTGTCAAGAGGGTTCACATTACGACTAATAACTGATTGAAGTTGTGTAACGAGATGACTCGCTGCAACAATCATATCATTTGCTGTATGCGGATATGCAGCATGTCCACCTTTTCCTTTTAAATCAACGTATAGCTCTGATGTATTCGCAAATAATAAACCTTCTTTTGTCGCAATTGTTCCCACAGAGTATTCAGGCGCAATATGAAGTCCAAGAATCATATTAGGCTTCCATTCTTTTAACTCATCGCTTTCTAACATAGGAAGTGCACCACCTGGACCTTCTTCAGCTGGTTGGAATATAAACACAAGATCATCATCTATTCTTTCGCTTACAGCCGCTGTTAGAAGTCCTAAACCGATTGTTGCATGCAAATCATGTCCACATGCATGCATCATTCCTTCATGGACAGAAGAGAATTCATATCCAGTTTCCTCTGTAATTGGTAGACCGTCTATATCTGCACGATAACCTATTATTTTTTCTGGATTTTTTCCATTTACTTTAACAATTACACCTGTTTTCCATGTTTTCACTTCCAAATATTCATTAGGAAGCGTTCCTATATAATCTAAAATATACTGTTGTGTTTTCCACTCTTTAAATCCGATCTCCGGAATTTTATGTAAATCTCTACGAACTTGGACAAATTTGCTTACTGTCATTTTTGCACCTCTATCTATAAAAAGCGTAAGAGCACATTCATGCTCTTACGCTTTTTATTTTTTATTTCTCTGGGTTTAATTGACGAAGCTCTTGTTTAATTTCAGTTTTTGCTTTTGTCTTCTCATCAATTTCTTTAATTACACGTGCCGGAGTTCCCGCAACAACTGTATATGGAGGCACATCTTCTGTTACAACAGCTCCTGCTGCTACAACTGCACCTTTACCTACTGTAACGCCTTCTAGAACAACTACATTTGCACCAATTACAACATCATCTTCAACGATAACTGGTTTTGCAGAAGGTGGCTCAATAACACCGGCAAGTACAGCACCTGCACCTACGTGACAGTTCTTACCAACTGTTGCACGTCCACCAAGCACTGCGTTCATGTCGATCATAGTACCTTCACCAATTACAGCACCAATGTTAATTGTTGCATTCATCATGATAACAGCGTTGTCACCAATTTCTACATGGTCACGAATAATCGCGCCTGGCTCAATACGAGCTTTAATACCTTTTAAATCAAGCATTGGAATTGCAGAATTACGACGGTCATTCTCAACTACATAGTCAACAATGTGCTTGTTATTTTCATCAAGAATTGTCTTAATTTCAGACCATTCTCCGAATAATACACCAGATTTTTTATTTACAAATGCTTGTACTGTTTCAGGGAATGTTACCTCTTTTAAATCCCCTTTTATGTATACCTTTACAGGAGTTTTCTTTTCACTGTTTTGAATAAACGAAATAATTTCGTTAGCGTCCATCATTTTCATTCTTGTTGCCTCCTAAATCCATTTATAATGTTACTCTACCAAACGATAGAGCGAGTAGCAAGACAATAATCTTATTTTTCCATTTGAATTTCTTCTATAATTTCTAAAAATGCTTGTACTTGCTTCAACTGCCTTGCCGAGTCACTCGTCAATAACCATGTTTCTCTCGTTAATTGAACAGGTGTTTTATACATATTTTCCTGCACTTCTTTTAAAACAGTCGAAGGTAAAAGAGCATAACCTATTCCATTTAAAACAAGCTGTTTGCACGTTTCAATTTGGTCAACTACAATCGTTCGCTTAGGTGGATTTGAAAATAATCCATACCACCAATTTTGTATTTGTCCATAGTAGGTCGAATCACTTTTAAATTGAATAAATGGTCTATTTGTCTCTTTTAACATCGAAATATCTTTTATTTCTTTATCAACTAAATATAATTCATCTTCAAATAATTGTTGTTTCTGCCCTTTGTATTCTTGTGATCCTCTCAGTATAGCAACATGAACGTCTCCTTCATAAAATTGCTTTTGCACTTCACTACTCCAGCCAGTAAACAGAGATATCTTCACAGAAGGATACTTATGCACAAACTTTTTCAAAACAGGTGGAAGCCAATATTGCCCAATGACTGATGCAACAGCTATTTTTAACGTACCGTATGTTTCGGTTCTAAAAAGAGCCAGTTCACTTTTAATACCCTCTTCCCGTTGTAACATTTCTTTTGCATAATTTGCAACTTTTTCCCCTTCAGGTGTAATTGTTAATCCTTTTTGTGAACGAATAAAAAATTTCATTCCCCATTGTTTCTCCATAGATTGTAATCGTTGACTAAGCGCAGGTTGGGAAACAAATAAACGTTCCGCCGCTTTTCTCATATTTGATTCCTGAGCTAACACAACCATCATTTGAAAATCATCAATTTGCAACTTTCTCCCTCTTTCCTTAGCTTCCATACACCTAATTTTAATAAGTATTTCATCCTTAATTTAATTGCATACTTTTATACATTAGAACGGTTTGTTAGTTCAAACTTTTCTTATGCTTTATGTCTTTTTAAATATAATACATACACAACTGATATGCACGAAAAAAAGTGACTTCGCCTTTTCTGTGAAGTCACTTTCCCTACGTTATCGATTATGCTGTCTCACTTTTTTATTCAACAATTTTAAAATAGCCCGCCGTGTTAAAATACCCTCGAAGTAACCTTCTTCATTGACAGCGCAAATAAAAGGATGATCAATTGTCATTTCTAAAGCTTTTGCAAAAGAATCTTCTAACGTAAGAACTGGAATCTCTTCCTTCATCACTTGTTCCACTTTCATATTCTCAAGTCTTTCAAACTCAATGCGCTCTAATCCTAAAATACCATCTAAAATCATAGCAGTACTAATTAACCCATGTAGTTTATACATAGGGTCTAAAACAGGAATCGCCGAATATCCAGATTTCACAAGAACGAGTAAAGCATGTTCTAGACCATTCCCTATTTGTACATGTGCTACTTTATCTGATGAAATCATTAAATCCTTCACAAGAATTTGTTGAAACTCGTCTTTCGGAATACTAATCATGTTACATCCCCCATTTTCCCTTTTTCCTGCTAATATTCTCCGATCCTATTCACATTTTATGATAGCGTTTTCATATTATTATTTTGTCCTGACATTCTTCTAATAAAAATAAAAATACATAACTATTTTAGCATATAACATAAAAAAAAGACTACCATTCCGGTAGTGCTTAATACCCTTTATTTTTTAATCGGTAAAACAATCTTGTGATTTTTTTATATTGCGTCACATCTGTCTGTTTTAAACCATTCTCAATGTCTGTAAGCTCCACCGCTAAAATTTCGCTCGCGTAATTTTGCTGAAACAGAATATCCAACAATAAATTTTCTTCTTCTCTTGTTAAAACAAATTCCTTTTCCATATGCTCCTCTCCTTGCACTCGCATCATCACTCTCATTATATAAATTTTTCAGTCTATTTAACAGATGTAATATTCAGTTTTTGTTAGAAATACTTAACGACTGCGAATATATAGACATCATTTCACATTATTTCGTATATCTGTTTGCATAACTAAATGCCGCATAAGCATCTGGTTTAATTTTTGCTGTTAATCCCATTGCTTGAATTTTCATCGTCATATCTAAAATAAATTCTTTTGTTAAACCATCATTCCCGATATCTAAATGAATTTCCATTATGAATCCTGCTCCATCTTGAGCGTATGGGTGCAATAAATCCCATATCGCTTGTATATGATTGGGAGTAAATAGATAGGCGATTTCTTGACTAAACTGTGTTTCTAAATATATTTTCTCTCGCAACGTTGCTGGTTTATTTTTCACTGATTTATGATGCAAACATCCCCATGCTCCTTTTCCAACACGATGAATATGTATCGCTGTAATAAACCTCGTATCCTTTTGATGCGCTTGTGAGTCTGTCCCAATAGATAATCGATATAAATTTCGCGGATCCTTTTCAATGAAACTACAAATACGGTTAAATACCATATCAAAATTCAAATGTCTCTCTGAAACATTATAAAATGTATGCTCACCGTCCACATAGTCACGTCCTTTCAATTAGACAGACTTTTCGTATTCTCATTGTATGGGACAAAAACAAAAATTATAACTTACTACCCTTTATTCGTTTCAATATTTCGAATTACATAATTACAAAATCTACATGTATATATTACATTTTGATTAGACTGGGCGGTTAATACGTGATTAATTTCAGCATGACTGTGACAATTAGGACAAATAACAATCGGTAAGCGTTCCATCCTTTGCACCTCCTATTAATATTTACTATCATTGTAGGAAAAATAAAAAATTCCTATACATATACATTTGTAAAAACTCTTTTATTTAATCGCGACTTAAATTACAACTTCTACTACCTATATAGCCCATTAATTAATATAACTAAAAAAGGTACCGCCATTTGGCAGTACCTTTTTTATATGTATCAAGAAATGATATCGTAAATCTCAATTGCAACCATATCGATGTTATCGAATTGATACACTTGAGGTTTTTCACCTTGTTGATACACTTCTAACTCATACATTTCACTTTTATCGAAAAATTTCACGCTACATTTGCGCTCACCGTTCACTTCAAAATAGCGTTGTGCTACTTCACCGCTTTCAGCTTGTTCTTGTAGACTAACAAGTCGAGTTAAAATTCCTTGGAGTAGAGACATGAAATCTCTCCTTTCTCTGATCTTCCTACCAATAGGTTTTACAGCTATACTCATTCTATCCGTCATAACAGAAAAAACGTTCCACAATCTAGGATAAAGGTTCTTGGCCAGAAACTCAACTAAAATTTGTCGAAATAAGAAGTAAAAAGATGAAAGATCATCTTTTTACTTCTTTATTGCGCTTTTTATACTGGCAGAATATAATAAACAACAGAAAAAGGGAGGAATTACAATGAAAAAAATTGAGGTTTATACACAACCTGATTGTCCGCCTTGTACCATTGTAAAAGAATTTTTAAAACATAATAACGTTGTATATGAAGAATTTGACATAAAAAAAGACGCTGCTGCACGCAATCGTCTTTTATATGACTATGAATCCTATTCAACTCCAACAGTTGTAATTGACGAAGAAGTTGTGGCAGGTTTTCAAATTGAAAAATTGCAACAGCTACTCGGTATAGAATAGGAATAGGCAACACCTATTCCTATTCTCATAATTGTTGTAACCTTTTTATTTCAGTCAATAGTTCCTGACTTTCATGATACCCTGCTAATTTCCATTTTCCATTATCCTTTTGCAATGTCACAATTTGATATTGTCCACTCTTTGTCCGCTCATAGACATATAAATTTTTATGTTCTTCATCATAAGACATTTTTGTTTCTGAATTAAAAGAAAACGGAGCTTCTTTTGCTGGAAGTAAATATTCACCACTTTGTTTTTCATTTCTACTGTTTTCATCTGTAAAAACTTGAAGGAAATTATTTGTAAAATATGGTGATAACGTCTCTATCATCTTATTCATAGGTATTTGCTTCCCGCGGATTGAAAATTGCGTCTCATAACCTTTTTGTATCGTTGTAAACACTTCTTTCCGATCCACTTTCACTTCTTCTTTTCCTAAAACAGTTGTGACACTATAGCCAACTAGAAAGGCAACACATATAAATAGAACAAACCATATTCCATATTTCTTCATTTTTTCACCTTCCTTTTAAAAGAGCTTGTCTTTGTAGTATTCATTGTAACAATGATTATGCAAAGAAAGGGATGATTTCGTTCGTAAAATCTTTACAACGATAGACAGCATTTTCATCATCATGTTCACTATTACCAATTTATGATAAAAACAAACAAAAAAATACACGAATCTCTTCGTGCATTAAAATAAAACATCTTCTTCATATAAATATTCGTACGATAAATCTATAAATAAAAAGTTTTCATCATCAATCGGGAATGAAAATGTTCGTACCATTTCACCAGTTTCGATATCAGCATATAAATCTGAAAGTCTTGCCTTATTCTCAAAACGCATTTTCATTATATTTTCTAGAAAATACGGGCGCCAGCTCCAGTTCTTCATATAATACTCTGGCATAATGATCCATCCACCATCTTTTTTCATAATATTACCCGATTGTTGAAAACCATCTTCATTACAAATAAATATCCGAAAACTATATTGTGATATGCTTTGGCTAAATTGTAATAACCAATCATTTATATCTTCATTCTTTTTTTGTTTTGACAGAACATCACCAATTCGATCACGTAACATCTCTGTTAAATTATAAATTTTTTGCAACTTCTTCTTCTCATGCAGAATAAATTGATGACATTCATTACCAAGTCGCTCTTTTAAAACATTCGTTTCAATAAAATCAGGTAAACATTCTTTCAAATAATTACCTTGATAATACCTACCACCGTTTTTCCAAGCATATTGTAGTTGATAAAAAGCATCAATTTCTTCATATAACAATGTCGCACCAATTCTTCTAGCAAGTAAAGATAAGGAATATAAAATATCTTGATAAGATTGTAAAAGTGCAGTTTGCCTTAAATTTGTTAAATCTACTTTTAAAATATCCGGTGCTAACACGCTAATACGCTCTAAATTACTTGTACCCGTTCCGACTTTATTAATCGAAATTTGAATACCATATGTACGATAATACATGAGTAAATGATTAAATTGTTCTATATCTTCTTTACATTCATGTTCTGTTATTTCCAGAACAATGCGTTGTAAGTTCAAACCTTGTTCTTCATACATCAGCAAAAGTTGAAGTAAACTTTCATCTTCATCATTCATTAATACATTAGCATTCCGATGTATAAATAATAATAATTTTTGATCCGTTTCTAAATACCTATTTAACGCTTTTTCTACGATGATGTTATCCGCTTCAAGTTGGAACTCACTCGGAATAGAATCATCATGGAAGAAAGATGCTAAACTTTGTATGCCCTCTTCTGTTTGAATTCGTCCTACAACTTCATATCCAATTATTGTATGCTCATCAGCACTAAAAATAGCTTGATAATAAGGAAGGACTTTATCCAAGTTACTCATTACATCTAATGCATCTATCAACGTGCTTCCCTCCCTTTACTTTTCAAAAATTATAACACGATATTTACGGAAAAATAATAAAAAATCCCTTCAGTTTTCCTGAAGGGATTAGAGGGGTAAAATGCTAAGGGGAATTAGCAATTCTACTATGAAGAAAAAAGAGGTCTTAAATATAACGTATATATCCCCTCTTGTAAACACATTTCTTTTAAGTGTCACAATTTCGTCATATTTTACCACAAAGAAATGAATAAATCATTCGTTTTTTTCATCCCTTTTAAAATGGATATTGATGCAAATGCTGGCCACCATCCATTGTCATACAAGTTCCATTTATGTATGCAGCTTCATCTGAACATAAATAATAAGCTAGACCCGCAATTTCTTCTGGTGTCCCCAGCCTACCAAGTGGGACACTTTGTATTGTACGCTTAGCCATTTCTTCTGAAATCCATAATTTATCGGCACCACCTGTACGTTCAATTGGTCCTGGTGCGATAGCGTTAACTCGTATTCCATATTTACGTCCCCACTCAACAGCAAGAGTTTTTGTCATCGCTAATACACCAGCTTTAGCTGCTGCCGAATGGATAACCCCTGGGCCTGCATCCCATGCATAAGTTGCCACCATGTTAATAATATTTCCTTTTATACCTTTTTCAATCCAATATTTCCCAATAGCCTGACTACAATAAAATGTACCATTTAATACAATATTAATTACCGAATTCCAGCCATTCACAGATAAGTCCTCTGCTGGACAAATAAAGTTTCCAGCTGCATTATTTATTAAAATATCAATTCGTCCAAACTTCTCATCAATATGTTCAATCATTTTTTGAATATCATCAGTATTTCGTACATCCATTTGTACAGATAATACTTGGCCTGGAAACTGTTCAATTTCTAACTTTGCTTCTTCTAGCTTTTCTTTTGTACGCCCTGTAATAACAACACGTGCCCCTTCTTTCGCAAAACGTATCGCCATCCCTTTTCCCATTCCACTTGATCCACCTGTTATAATAACTACCTTCTCTTTCACATACATCCCCTCCAAAAAATGAATACACATTCATTTTATCACTTTATTTGATAGAAATCTTTATATTTTTCAATTTTTCTGATATTTTAACGTAAAGAGGTTTCTTTTCGTTCATTTTTTTCGTAATCTATACTACTTTTTTAGTATTTAAAATATATTTTTAAAAAACTGAAGGGAGGTTCGAGTAACCTGTATATGAAGAAAATTACAAGAAGAAATTTTTTAAAATCTGGAATGCGCACTTGTCTATGTTCATTTATAACCGCAAGCATCGGCTATTATTATGCTAAATATATAGAGCCCTATTTGCTTTCTTTTACGCAACACACACTTAAATCACCACTCATACCAAAAGGTTTTCATGGTATGAAGATCCTTCAATTTAGCGATTTACATCTAGGATACTATTTCTCTCTCCAACATTTATCTCAAATCGTTTCCAAGATTAATGCTGAAAAGCCAGATATTGTCCTTTTTACTGGTGATCTCATTGATGATTACCAAACATATACCGAGGCTTCTTTTGTTGCATCCATTTTAAAGAATATACAGGCACCCTTCGGTAAATTTTCTATTTATGGTAACCACGACCATGGCGGATATGGAACTGAATACTATGATCACATCATGCGCGAATCTGGATTTGAACTTTTGCAAAATAGCGAAAAGCGAATTCGTTTACTGGATAATAGTGAAATTTCTATTTTCGGACTCGATGATATGCTACTGGGTAAACCAAAAATAGCGGAAACTTTACAACATGCAAAACAAAATATTTATACAATTGTTCTCGTTCACGAACCAGATATCGCGCCACAAATCGCTACATATCCAATCAATCTTCAACTTTCTGGTCATAGCCATGGCGGACAAGTACAAATTCCTTTTTTAGGTGCTATTATTACCCCGTCGCTTGCAAAAGAATATATTGAAGGTTTCTATAACATTCAAGGTTTGACTCTCTATGTCAATCGAGGTATTGGAAGAACACGTGTCCCATTCCGCTTTATGTCAAAACCTGAAATTACACTCTTCATCCTACAACATTCGTAACAATTCGCCTATTTCCTTACATATCCTTCCTTGTACTCGCTCATCCACGCTTGGTCCACCATATGATAAAAATGAGTCCAGTAAAGGAGGTTTGTTCATGTATCCATATTATCAACCGATCCCAGTTCGTTCAGCACCTTTTGGCCCAGCAGGCGACTCACGCTTCTTTCCATTTTTCGGTGTTCCATTTCTAGCTGGAATTGCTGGCGGACTGCTAGGCGGAGCATTAGCTTTCGGGCCTAGACCGTTTTATCCGCCTTATCCACCGCCTTTCCCACCACCAGCACCTTTTCCTTGTTACGGAGGGCCTTGTCAACAACCATACTATTATTAATTTAAACCAACCATTCTTCTAATGTTTTTCTCTCAACGAACCGACTCATCACACGCCTATAATAAAAACTATTCTCTCTACTCATCCTTCCATTTTGAGAATATATGAGTAGAGAAAAAAAGTAAAAACCTCTTAAATTCAATAAGAGGTTTTTACTTTTTTCACACTATTCAGCGTCTGTATTTTGATACGCCATCTTAAATAAATTCACTTGGCTATCAATTTCTTCTATACTACTATTAATTATATAATAATAGTCACCATCTTTATTTTGTTCACGTGTTTTCACATTATCAGCTAAAACCAGCTGTAAAATTGCCTTTATTCTCGCTTTCATTTCAATATCTAAAATTGGGAAGGATATTTCTACTCGTTTTTCCATATTTCGCGTCATCAAATCAGCTGAAGATAAATATATTTTTTCATCTCCATTATGATGGAAATAATAAATACGACTATGTTCTAAATATCTTCCAACAACACTAACTACACGAATATTTTCACTTACATTTGGAATCCCAGGTCTTAAACAACATGTCCCTCTAACGATGAGCTCTACCCTTACCCCAGCTTGTGATGCTTCATACATTTTTTTTATTAACGGTTTATCTGTTAACGAATTCATTTTAGCGATAATATATCCATTTCCATATTGTCTATGATAACGGATTTCCTCATCTATTAACTCCATAAACTGCTCTCTTATATCAAACGGGGCAACAGATAAATGATGAAAATGCGGTTTTTTTGTATAACCACTCAAATAATTAAAGAAATTTGTTGCATCTACACCAAAGTCTTTTCGCGATGTAATATATCCAAAATCGGTATACAACTTCGCTGTTGCATCATTATAATTTCCGGTTCCAAGATGTACAAACCTTTCAATTTTTCCGTTTCTTCTTCTTACAACTAACGTAATTTTACTATGCGTTTTCAAGTGACTTACTCCGTAAATAACGTGACATCCGGCCTGTTCCAATTCTTTAGCCCAATGAACATTATTCTCTTCATCAAACCTTGCCTTTAACTCAACCAATACCGTCACTTGTTTTCCTTTTTCAGCTGCTACCTTCAGCGCCTGAATTATTGGAGAATCTCCACTTACACGATATAATGTTTGTTTAATCGCAAGTACATTCGAGTCATCTGCCGCATCACGGACAAAATCAACGACTGGCTGAAACGACTCAAAGGGATGGTGTAATAAAATATCATGTTCTATCGCTTTTTCAAATACATCTTCCTCATCACCTAAATCTTGAGGAGGTTGAGGAATAAGAGCCGGATATACTAGATGTTCATATAAAGGCGCTAATTTTTTATATAAGGAGAATAAACATGTTAAATCTAACGGTCCATCCATCATGTACACATCTTCATCTTTTACTTCTAACACATCATACAATAACGCTAACACTCTTTCATCAATGTGTTCTTTACCAACTTCTAAACGAACGGCAGCTCCCCACTTACGCTTTTTCAATTCTTTTTCAATTACTTTTAATAAATCGCGTGCACCTTCTTCATGGATCGTTAAATCCGCATTACGTGTAATACGGAAACGAGTAACAGGCGATACGTTATATCCTGTGAATAGTTTATGAGTAAAACCACTAATTACATCTTCTAATAAAATAAATTTATGTTTTTGCCCTTCACTCGGTAAAAATATGAAACGCTCCAGTAATGAAGGCACTTGTACAATTCCTAACTTCGTACGATTTTCTTCCTCAGCCTGTTGCTCATCATATAAAATAGTAGCTAAATTCAAACTTTTATTTAATAACATTGGAAATGGACGATACGCATCAATAGATACAGGGGTTAAAACCGGAAATATTTGTTCATCAAAATACTCCTCGATAAATTCCCTTTGCTCTTTCGTCAAATCATGGAATGTTAAACGCTCAATCCCCTCTAGTTCAAGCGCTGGCAATACATAATTTTTAAACGTTTCATACTGCACAGTCATTAACTCATGCGATTTTATCGCAATCTTATTTAACTGTTTCTTTGGTGTTAAACCTGCTTTATTTTCTGGCTGATTAAATCCCGCACTTACTTGATCTTTCAAACCTGCTACGCGCACCATAAAAAATTCATCTAAATTCGAACTAAAAATACTAATAAACTTTAGTCTTTCTAATAGTGGATTATTTTCATCTTGCGCTTCTTGTAGTACACGTTCATTAAATGCTAGCCAGCTTAATTCACGATTATTATAATACGCTGTATCATTTAAATTTACTAAATTCCCCTTTAGCAATTCCATTCTCTTCACACTTCCCTTTGAAACTTTTTCACTATAATTTAGTTACTTTCATTTTATCAAATTACAATATTCCAAAGTGTTAATTTTCTGTAAAGACATCCGTACAACTTAACGTTTTGATTCAAATGATAAGTGAATATTTGTTTTCAATACTCTTTCTAGCTGCTTTTTTTGTTTTTCAGCTTGTACTTTTTCCGCTAATGCCGATTGCTCACATAAAATTCTAAACGTTAATCCTTCTTTATTTTCTGTTATGGATATCGTATCAACAAGCGATCTTTGTCTTACATTTAAAGCAGCTGAAAATTGTAAAACAGCGCCTAATAGGCGGATTTTTTTTTGTTCGCTTTTATCAAACCAACCTTCAAATGGAGATAAATGTTGTTTAAATAGCATTTTTGATTTATAAGATGCAATAAGCGCTAACCTCACTCGATCTTTATGCATCATGCCGTCAATTGTTTTATTTGCCAATAAATAAAACGTGTGTAAACGACTCGCTTCTTCGTCTATATATTTTCCAATATTAAATACTTTCGCTGCTTGATGGAATGCTTCCCAGTCTTTTATTGAAACAGAAATCAGTCCCATTTCTTCGAGTTGTTTACAAATCAATCTTCCATGTTTAATAAGTTGAATGACAAATTCCATATCCATTTCATATTCGTGTGATAACAAATGTAAGCTTTCTTCAACTACATTCGGATAATATGAAATCCCTAAATCTTTCGTCAACTCTTCATAGAAAACACCTTCTCTTAATCCTTTTTTGCTTAATACAAATGCCGTTGCTTCTATAATATTTACAAGCTTATGAAATACTTCAACCGCTGGAATAATTGTATCAGCTCGATCTTTTGCCAATCCTTCCATTTTCTGAAGTTCGATAAACGATTGTTTTTCCAATGCACCTTTTACATTTTCAATATCTTCTTCTTTCATTTTGTATAAATGTACTCCCGCTATAGGATAGTTTGTTAAATTTTGGTGGATTTTCGCTAAGTTTCTCGCACTACCACCAATTGCAATAAGAGGCAATTTCTTATCAATTAACCATGGTAACGTTCGAAATTGACACTCTAAATACTCTCGAATTTCCTCTAATTCATCTTTAGTAGGAATATCACCTTTAATAAATAGATGTTTTAAAGAAAGCGCACCAAAAGGAAAACTATGGTACTCTAAAATCTCTCTATTTTTAATATATGTAACTTCCGTACTTCCGCCACCAATATCTACTGTTATTCCTTCCGAAAACGAAGTAGAATTCATAACTGCTAAATAGCCGTAACGTGCTTCCTCATATTCTGATAATACTCTAAGAGTAAAGTCTGTTTGTCCTTCAACAAGTTTTTTAATCTCCTCTTGATTCTCAGCCTGTCTAATTGTTGCCGTTGCAACACAAAGTACATGATGCAACTGATGGAATTTTGTACTTTCTTGAAATTGAAATAATGTTTGTAACAATACTTCTTTACCTTCTTCATTCAAAACACCATCGATTAAATAATTTCTTAACCGAGCAACCACTTTCGTATTTTCAATTTCTTTATAAAAACCTCCATTTTGCTTTTCATAAATAACTAAACGCATTGTATTAGATCCAATATCTATAATGGCATATTGTAATTTTAATATTTCTTTCAAACTTCTCACTCTTTCATTATCAAATTTCTGAAACATATTCTATCACTATTATACAAAATAGTTGTTTTTTGTAACAATATTGCTTTAATATTGAAAATATATACAATTACTTTTTGCATATAATAAAAACCCATTTTATTTATGCTATAATAAGGAAAAATTGAAAGGAGAGTCAATATGAAACCTTCACAACCACAATCTCCATTGCATAATCAACATTCTATTAATAGACTAGCTCAATCTATTTTCGTTGTGAATCGTCATGCTAAAGCTGCAACTAACCCTAAGTACTTATATTGGTTAAAAAAGGCTGCTTTAGAACGCTTAATTACTGAAAAAAAGGCTATCAAAGAAGGATTACATTTTTCTAGAAATCCACGTTTTAGTCAACAACAATCCGATGTTCTTATACGTTTAGGTGATTATTTTTTCCATATCCCTCCTACGAAAGATGATTTTCGCACCCTACCGCATCTTGGTCACCTTGAATCCTCCTATCGAAATCCGAAAACAACCTTATCTTTAACAATAGCAAAAAAAACACTTCAAGATTATATTGGTCCTGAAGCATTAAAACAGGAAAAAAAATTAAGCGAACCAGTTCCATGGTATAGCCGTACCTATACAAAAAAATAAAACAGTTTGGCCTAATATTAGGCCAAACTGTTTTATTTTTTATCTTCCTTAATTTTAATATTAGCTTGTTTATAGAATGCAACTTTTTCTGTATTATATGATTTCGTATATTCATTAAACTTATCTTTTTCTGTCTCAATATCTTTATATGCTTGGTTTACTACCTTTACTTTCTCGCTAATATCTTTTAATTTTGTACCTTTATCTTGTAGCATTGTATATAATTCTTTTTCTTGCTTTAAAGATTTATTATAGCTATCGTACATCTTTTGGAATGAATCATGTCGTTTCTCATAAGTACTCTTTACTTTATCAGCCTGTTCTTTTAATTTATTATCTTCAATTTTCTTCACATGCTTATCAGCTGACTTCACTTCTTCTTGCGCTTTATTTAACGCCTCTTTTTCTTTAATAAGAACTTTTTCTCGTTCAGCTGTATTTTTCACCGCTTGATCAAGCTTATCCTTAACAGCCTGATTATTATCTTTTCCTTCTTGGACAATTTGATTATATAATACTTGACCCTCTTTCTCTAATGACTCTAATTTTTTCGCATCTTCAAACATTGTTTTTTCTTGCTTGGCAGCATTTTCAAATGCAACATATAGCTCCTCTTCTGGTTTTGGGCCAAAACAACCAGCTAGTAAAGTCATTGATAATGCAGTTACAATTGCTAATTTATTATATTTCAACATCTTTTCCCCCTATTAATAAACGACCATCGTGCCAAAAATCCCATGAAAAACATGTAACTTCGTTAGCTATTTCACGCTCGCATCTTTTTACGAAGATCATCAATAATTATTTATACTGCTTGTACAATTTTCGTACTTAAAATTATGTAATGTCTTAAAACATAAAGGTATTTTCCTTAATCTTACCTACTGCAAGAAACACTATAATGTTTCACCTGATAAAAGATGATCGTTGACCTCTCACGTCTATCATTCCCTTTCTCACTTTCTATCAAATAACCTCTTTGTCCATTTTACATAGTGCAAAGGGGACCTCGCAACTCTTACAAAGATTCTTTTAATTTCTTAAAAAGGAAAAGTGTAGAGCATGTTTTCCTCTACACTTTTAAACTGAAAACATTGTGCAAAATGCATTGACACATCCACACACAATTATATGCTGATTTCATATATTTTTAAAGACTTTTGTTACAAAAAAAAGTTTTCTTGTAACAAAAGACAAAAAAATGTTACAAAAAATCTTTATATCATACTTCTTTAAATCAAAGTTTCATTCATGACTTTGCAAGTTTCTATAATTATACAATTGATTTTGTGCCTTTCTAAACAAATCTTCAAAAGTTTTCCCTTCTATAGGATAACTTGCAGCCCCAAATAATAGTGTGACACTTAATAAATCATTCGCTATTTCATTTTGAATATTTTTGATTAATCTACTTGTTATTGTTGACTTTTCATAGCCATTATCAACAGCTACGATAACATATTTATTTTCATCCCACCTCGTAACTACATCGCCTTTTCGAACTGTCTTTACAATTGTACGTTCTACTCTTCGGACTAGCTCATCTAACTTTTTTTCTTGCACTGTGTCTTTTAATACATCCCATTCTTTTACGGAAAGAATATACACTGTAATATTACGAGAATCTCTTTCTGATAAAGCAGCTACTTTTCCAAAAAAATCAACGACAAAATCGTTATTCGTCATTCCTCCTACTTCAATATTTACACGCGTATTCGTTCTTTTATCGTACCAATGTCCAAAATAATAGCTTAGTATCATTTGCAATATATAAATAATAAAGACGGTTAAAAATGATCTCGAATCTAGCTTAGCAATTACATCCTGAAGTGCAATCCATTCTGTAACCGCAACTGTGTTCCCAAGTAATAATCCACTAATTTTCCCTTTATGTTTCATACTCTCCCCCTTTTATACCAATATATGTTTCTATAACAATAATGTTTTTCTATAAAATAAAAAATGTACATATTTAATGTACATTTCTACTTAAGCTTGTATACCTTTTCTATTTTATTTCATATATATACTATATATCGTTTTTAGGAAGGAGTGACCTATATGCCTCAAAAAGAAAATCTATTAGATATTATGCGCTTACTAGCTGGCTTTTTGTTATCATTAAAATTACTATTTAACTCTTTCGGAATAAACTTCATTACAAACGATCAAATTGACGCTATAGTAAATGTTATTTCATTTCTATTCATTCTATATTTTGGATACAAAAATAACTATATTGGAAAAAAGGGAGTGGAACAAAAGAAATTACTCAAGAAGCACAATCTTCATTAAAGAAGGAACCTTTCGCACAGGTTCCTTCTTATCATTTTCTGACAACCACTTCATTTGTTTGTAGCGGTCCATATGATACACCTTTATATTGAAATGTATATGTAGCCTGAAATAATGAATTGGGAGGAGCTTTATCTTTATTTGCTTTTATTTGACAAATTAATTCTACCTTTTCATTCGGTGATAAATTATCGATTCGCCACCTTACAAGCTGAAATAAAAACTCACTTATTCCCTTATCTGCTTTTAAAGAGTTTGGGATATACGCGAAATAATCACGAATCATATGACTTACAACTACTCGCGAAATCATTTCAACGCCTTTATTTTCAACTTCAAGTCGAATAATTAGTATGTCATTAACATCATAGATCATCTCATACGAAAATTTTTCTTTATACATACTACGGATTTGCAATGTGACTGCTACATCGGATGCTTCCGTGTCCTTTTTAGAACCATCAATCCACAAAACCGGCTGTAACGGTATAGAATACCTTCCTTGATCCGAAATTCGTTTCCATATTTTCATAATATATTCACCTCATTCCAGATATATCATCTATACAACTGTATTCTGCCTCTCGATGCAATGAACTACACTTAGAAAAAATATTTAGCTTGTTACAAATCATATTAAATTTTTCTTTTCCTTTTATCCTATTCGACAATATAAAGAAAAAACCATTTTTAATAGGTTGACACAGGTTATACTTTATTAAATATTTTTTACAATTTCCTTCCTTGACTACATAACAAAATAAATTCTTACTCTCTTTTGGTCAATATAATAAAGTGAAACTTTAATCAGTGGGGGGGTTGTCCATCACCCACTGATTATTAGCTTTTACCAATCGGGCTTTAACGGGCAGTTAAAGCAGCATAAAATAATTTGGCGGTAGAAAACATTTGCCTTTTAGTCAAATTTGACTATAATATAATTTATGATTTCCATCCTTTATATCATGTCAGTGCAATTTTTTATTAAATGAAGAGGAACGATACAAACTGTAC
Organism: Bacillus sp. AC266; assembly: GCF_979253805.1. Classification (NCBI taxonomy): domain Bacteria; kingdom Bacillati; phylum Bacillota; class Bacilli; order Caryophanales; family Bacillaceae; genus Bacillus; species Bacillus sp. AC266. Next base: position 806,299 of record NZ_CEEDEC010000002.1, on the reverse strand, counting down.
ATAAAGTTTTTTTATGCATTGCACTAAAAAACTTAAGTTAGTTTAATTTTTATTAAAGGAGGACTACTTTTGGAAGCACAACTATCAAAAAACGATTCAAGTAAAACAAAATTTGTTGTTGCTGGTTTACTACTTGGTATTCTAATGGCAGCAATGGATAACACAATCGTCGCAACTGCGATGGCAACGATTGTCGGAGACTTAGGAGGGTTCGACAAATTCGTTTGGGTCACATCCGCCTACATGGTAGCAACAATGGCCGGAATGCCTATTTTCGGTAAGCTGTCTGATATGTACGGACGGAAACGCTTTTTTATTGGCGGATTAATTCTCTTCTTATTTGGTTCTGCACTTTGCGGGACAGCATCAAGTATTGAACAACTAAGTATTTATAGAGCCATTCAAGGAATTGGTGGCGGCGCTCTTATGCCTATCGCATTTACAATTATGTATGATATATTCCCGCCTGAAAAACGAGGAAAAATGACCGGACTATTTGGTGCTGTTTTCGGAACATCTAGTGTTTTCGGACCTTTATTAGGTGCTTACATTACAGATTATATAAGTTGGCACTGGGTCTTCTATATTAATATTCCGTTAGGACTTATTTCCTTCTTCTTCATTACTAAATACTATAGCGAGTCTCTAGAATATCGAAAACAAAAAATTGACTGGGCTGGTGCTATTACGCTTGTCATTAGTATCGTTTGCTTAATGTTTGCTTTAGAACTTGGTGGTAAAGAATATGCATGGGACTCTAATGTGATTATTGGTTTATTTTCCACTGTTGTTATTCTGCTTATTATTTTCTTCTTCGTAGAAAGAAACGCAACCGAGCCTATTATTTCTTTCCATTTATTTAAAAAACCTTTATTTGCAGCTAGCCAAGGTGTTGCCTTTTTCTATGGCGCAGCTTTTATCATCTGTACAGTTTATATTCCAATCTTCGTTCAAGGTGTTCTCGGTGGTTCAGCCTCAAATGCTGGATTAATTTTGACACCTATGATGGTAGGATCTGTAATCGGAAGTCAAACTGGTGGACAATTAGCTTCACGAACAAGTTATCGTAACATCATGACAGTATCTGGAGTTTTCTTCGTTCTTGGTATTTATTTACTAAGTACTTTAACTATGGAAACACCTCGTACACTCGTAACAATGTTTATGGTGCTTGCTGGACTTGGAGTTGGATTCTCCTTCTCAGTTTTAAGTATGGCATCTATCCACAAACTAGAAATGAGAGATCGCGGTTCTGCTACATCCACGAACTCATTCTTCCGTTCACTTGGAATGACCCTTGGCGTCACGATTTTCGGTACGATTCAAAATCATGTTTTCACTGATAAATTAAAAGCAGTCTTCCCTCCTGAACTAGAAAAAATGGCTCCTAAAGGTGGAGACACAAGCTTTTTATTATCACCAAACGCTACTGAAAAGCTACCTCCTGAAGTACTGAGCGGAATTAAAGAGGCTCTTGCAACATCTATTGCTAATACATTTTTCTGGGCACTTATCCCAGCTACGCTAAGTATAATTTGTATTTTACTTATGGGAAATGAACGTCTTTTAACAGGACCAAAAACAAAGCAAAAACAAAAACAAGTAAGCTAATATAGAAAAACGAAACGGTATATCCCTTTATGAAAGAGGATATACCGTTTATAATATATATAAAGTTTCTATATACAGGAGTTGAGACAGCATGAGCATGAAGTTAGTCATTCTCGGCTTGTTACTCGAAGGAGATAAACATCCCTATGAAGTGCAGCACATAATGAAAGAAAGACAAATGGATTGTTATATTAAATATGCCAAGGGATCGCTATACTACGCCTTCGAGCAATTAGAAAAACAAGGTGCGATTAGCATTACCAATATTGTTAGAGATACGAATAGACCAGATAAAACAATCTTCCATATAACAGAGGAAGGAAAAGCCCTTTTCCACACCTTATTATTAAAACAATTTGAAGCGAAAAACCAAATATATAAACCTATTTATTCAGCGCTCTCTTTCGCTCACTTTAGCGACGAACAAGCTCTAGTTCCTATTTTGAAAAAAAAGAGAGATGATACAATGCTCTATTTACATACAATGCAAACGATATACGATCATAATAAACAACTAGTTCCTCGTGCTCAACTATATATTCTACAAAGCGTCATTGAGCATATTAATGTTGAATTACGTTGGCTAAACACGCTCTTACAAGATGCAACTGCAGGTCGTCTTTCAGAAATAGGTGTAGATAATGATTAAGTTTTTCTAAAAGAGGTGCCTCCTCTTTTAGAAAAACTTAACACTATAATTATTCCTCGCAACTCAAAACACCCTCATTTTAATAATAAATAAACATCAAAAAAACTTAATTTTCCGAATAAAAAGAAATAAAAAACTTTAGAATTTTCTTATTTTAAAACAGTGGACAAAATTCCGAAAATTGTGTTAGAATTTGTTTCAATATCATATCGCTTGTTAAATTCCTTTCAAAAGGAAAATAGGTACACGAATATTTCACTTCGTGTTTAAAAGGGAAGTTTGGTGAAACTCCAACACGGTCCCGCCACTGTAAATGCTGAGATTTCTTTTTTGTGCCACTGTGAAAACGGGAAGGTGAAAGAAATTATATGAAGCATAAGTCAGGATACCTGCCTATTTTAACAACACTGATAGACTCACGGATGATGATGAGGTGTTAAGAACAAAAAGGAAGGCTTATTTTTCTATGCCTTTATGCTTTTTGTTATAGGTATTTCCGAGTAAACGGAAATGCTTACTTTCAATTAGGGAGGAATTTAAAATGGCAATTCAAACAAGTAACTTAGGTTATCCACGTATCGGACTACAACGAGAGTGGAAAAAAACATTGGAAGCTTTTTGGTCCAATAAAATTGATGAAGAACAATTTTTAACGACAATGAAAGAAATTCGCCTTCAACACGTCAAAGTACAGCAAGAAAAGGGAATTGAATTAATTCCAGTTGGCGATTTTACATATTATGACCACGTTCTGGATACGGCCTACATGTTAGGTTTCATCCCGTCACGTTTTTCAGAGTTTACCTCTTACCTTGATGTATATTTTGCAATGGCACGCGGCTCTAAAGATCACGTTGCTTCTGAAATGACAAAATGGTTTAACACAAACTATCATTACATTGTTCCTGAATATGAAGAAGGATTACAAATCTCTTTAAAAGACAATCGCCCTCTTCGTTTATATGAAGAAGCGAAAAAAGAGTTAGGCGTTGATGGAAAACCAGTTATTTTAGGCCCTTATACATTCCTAAAACTAGCAAAAGGTTATAACGAAGAGCAATTTGCCACTATTTTAAAAGAGCTAGTTGCACCTTATGTACAATTATTCTCTGAATTACACGCAGCTGGAGCACAAATTATTCAAGTTGACGAACCAATCTTCGCATCTTTAACAAAAGATGAAATTAATCAAGCGAAAGAACTTTACGAAGCTATTCATAAAGAGGTTCCAAATGCGAATCTTCTTCTACAAACATATTTTGATAGTGTAGAAGAGAACTATGAAGAAATTATTGCATTCCCTGTTTCTGGTATTGGATTAGACTTTGTTCATGGCAAAGAAGGTAATGTAAATGCTATTTCAAAATACGGATTCCCAGCTGATAAAATTTTAGCTATCGGTTGTATAGATGGCCGTAACATTTGGAGAGCTGATCTTGATGATGTACTTTCTTTATTTACAACATTACAAAATCAAATCACAGCAAAAGGTTTAATTGTTCAACCTTCTTGTAGCTTATTGCATACTCCAATTGATAAAACGGAAGAAACGCACTTAACAAGTGAATTATTTGATGCACTTGCATTTGCTAATCAAAAATTAGAAGAACTAGTCCTTATCCATTCTGCTCTTACTAAAGGTGTAGAAAGCATCGGTAGCGATTTAACAACATATCGTAATGCACATCATGCAATCCGCTCATCAGCTGCACGTAATCGTGAAGATGTAAAAGTGGCACGTACATCACTTAAAGAAGATGATTTCTCACGTCCTCTTCCATTTGAAAAACGATATGAACTACAGCAAGTAGCTTTACAATTACCATTGTTACCAACAACAACTATTGGTAGCTTCCCGCAAACATCTGAAGTTCGTCAAACACGTAAACAGTGGCGTAACGGCGATATTACAAATGAACAATATAATCAATTCATTGAAAAAGAAACTGCAAAGTGGATTCGTTACCAAGAAGATATTGGTCTTGATGTACTAGTACATGGTGAATTCGAAAGAACTGATATGGTGGAATATTTTGGAGAAAGACTTGCTGGTTTCTCCTTTACTAAAAACGGATGGGTACAATCATACGGTTCTCGTTGCGTAAAACCACCTGTTATTTATGGTGATGTTGCCTTTATAAGTGGAATGACTATTAAAGAAACTGTATATGCACAAAGCTTAACGGAGAAAGTAGTAAAAGGTATGCTAACTGGACCTGTCACTATTTTAAATTGGTCATTCGTTCGAAATGATATTTCAAGAAAAGAAGTATCATATCAAATTGCATTAGCACTTCGTCATGAAATTGAATTACTTGAATCTTCCGGAATTAGAGTAATCCAAGTCGATGAACCTGCACTTCGTGAAGGTATGCCGTTAAAAGAAAAAGATTGGGATGCATACATTACATGGGCAGTTCAATCATTCCTTTTAGCAACATCTTCTGTAGAAAATGAAACACAAATTCATACTCATATGTGTTATAGTAACTTCGAAGATATTGTAGATGCAATTCGAGCGTTAGACGCAGATGTTATTTCTATCGAAACATCAAGAAGTCATGGAGAATTTATTAATACATTAAAGCATACAACATATGAAAAAGGAATTGGTCTAGGGGTATATGATATTCATAGCCCACGTGTCCCAAGTAAAGATGAAATGTTCACAATCGTAGAACAATCTTTACAAGTATGTGACCCTAAATATTTCTGGATTAATCCAGACTGTGGTTTAAAAACACGAAGAACTGAGGAAGTTATACCTGCTTTAGAGCACATGGTTCAGGCAGCAAAAGACGCTCGTTCTCTCCTAAAAACAAACGCATAATAAAAAAACGTGTTATCCTTTTGAAGGATAACACGTTTTTTTATTCTACACTCTCAAAATAGAAGTCGTATTGTACTTTATACAATTCATCGTCTGATGGCTCTTCAAGAGGAGTTGCCTGCAAGACTATCATATATTCCCCGTTCGGAATAGGAATATGATATTTATTAGAAAGAATACTTGTTATATATACTTCTTCATTCTTCACTGTGAAAGGAACTGATATCGTTCTAACCACTTCTTCTTTCTCAATATGATTTCCACAAGTAACTTCCACTTCACAAGTATAGTCAGAGATTGCTTCAAAAATAATAGCTCCATCCACCTCAGCATAGCCTCTTTCAAAATCTTCAGGAGTCCAATCTACATAAGGCTGCTGACCATCATAGTTCATTATCATTAATTGCGAATATGAAATTGTTAATTCCATAACTATCCCTCTCCTCCACTATGAAATGTATGCCAATTACTATTTCACTTCAAATTTCACACGCGTACCATCTGGATATTTGTCTAGCTTATTCCCTACCCAAGAACCTGCACCGCGGTTATCTGCTGGACTTATATATTCAATATGAGCTCCTTTTCCGCCTTCCTTACACATCGCCATCGGCCATTCATCACGATCATAACCTTTCTTCGTCGGATATGGCGCTAACGATAATTTCCTTCTATCCGCTGCACCATTACGATCAATTGTACACATTTCCGAATGTCCTTCTTTTATAGCATCCGTTATATGTTTCCCGGTCTCTGGATATCGTTCTTTCGGGAACTCTAGAATTTGATCATACGTAGTTGTTTTTTTAGTACTTGCCTCCTCTGGCACAAGTACTTCATATACCGCTACCAAAAGAGAAAGAATTGCAATAATTGAAATGATAATACCTTTAAATTGCTTCATGTGTACCTCCGTGTTCCTACCAATTTCTTTTCCTCAGTTATTATAACAAACTTCTTCTATGTATGTTTTCAGACATTATTTTAGCTCTTCCTCTCCATTCCGCCAAAAACATTCATTTTTCTTCATCTTTTCACTAATGCTGTAGAAAACTAATAACCTTCCGACATTCTTTTTCAAAGGAAGTCCACATAAAAGGTTGAAATGATATATACGATACTTTTTGGGGAGGAACTATCATGGAAGCTATTTATAAAACGAAAGATGTTACAAATAAAACAGGTATCCCAAAACATATAGTCCGAAAATATAGCCAACTCTTAGAGGAACACGGTTATATCATTTCAAAAACAGCTGATGCTCGTATTTATAAATTGGATGATTTAAAACTATTGAAATCTATACATGAAAGAGCTGCTACATTACAAGAAGACATTTCAGAAACAATACCTATTATTTTAAAAGAAAAAGATGCCCCACCTGTACCTGTTATTCAAGATAAACAAGAAGTGCAACCAAAAGAAGATGGGCGTAACTTTGAGGAGTTCATGCTAAAACTTGAAATGCTTGCTCAATTAAATGAAGCAATTATTCATCAAAACTCTACTCTCATTACACAAAATCGTTTAAAAGACGAGAAATTAGATGAACTAATGCAACAAGTTTATGTAAAAGAAGGCTCACAAGAAAAAATGTTACAAGATCTAGTTGTTCACGCCGCTCAAACAGATGCACTCCAAAAAGAAAAAATGGACTTATTAATGAATCATATGTATAAGCGAGAATCCAAACAAGAAGAAAAAATGAATAAACTTGTCAATCAAATTTACAATAAAGATAGCAACCGTGATACACAACTTATGCAAGTTATTCGCGAAATTCAAGAAACAAAAAGATTAGTCGCCGCCTCAAAAGAGCAAAGCTTCTTTCAATCATTTAAAAGTTTATTCGTTCGAACAAAACAAGAAAAAATAAATGAATGAAATTTTGTATCTTTTTCTAATGCACGATAAAATAAAAAGTTACCTTCTATCGGTAACTTTTATTCCTTATATCGTACAGCTGGCAATATAATAATAGCTTCAGTTCCTTTTCCGCTTTCACTTTTATATTCCAATGTGCCATTATGCGCTTGTAAAATACTAAATGTTACCATAAGGCCTAATCCTGTTCCTTTTTCTTTTAAAGAATAATACGGTTGTCCAAGCCTTACTAACTGTTCTTTTGTCATTCCAACACCACTATCTTTAACTCTTATTATTATCAATTCATCTTTTTGAATAGCTGTTACTTTTAAATACCCTTTGTTTCCTTGAATTGCTTCAATACCGTTTTTAACAACATTCATAATAGCTTGCTTCAATTTCGTCTTATCGCCGATAGTATAAAGGCTCTCAGAAATCTCAACTTGCAAATAAACGCCCTGCATCGCTGCAAATGATGACATAAGAGTTGTCATTTCAATTAATTGTGCTGATAAACAAATATGTTCTTTTTTTTCAATTTGGGGCCTTGCTAAATTTAAATAATCTGAAATAATCTGTTCAGCACGATCCAGTTCAGCTAATACGAGACGCATATAATCTTTGTTTTTTACGTCTTCTGTACTCTCTAGCAATTGAATAAACCCTCGTACAACAGTGAGAGGGTTTCGAACTTCATGTGCAACACTTGCAGCTAACTCACTTACAATATTAAGTTTTTCTGATTTTTGCATTTCTGTACGCAATAATGCATTTTCGTTTAAATACTCAGTCAAATACACTTGAAATACCATTGTCATAACCATAATAAGTGATGCAAATATATACCCACTATATAGATTAGATATGTACGGTGTAAAACCTGTTTCTAAAAGGACATTCAACATCCCGACTACTAATGAAACAAGAACATAAAATGATGCAATCATAAAAGCTAATATTAGCTTCTTATCTCTTGAAAAAAGAGACCATTTCTTTGACAAAAATAATGGAATTATCGAAAGAAATATAACTTCTACCATAGGCAACCAACTAAGCCCCTTAAAAATCCATTCATATGCAACATAAATAATGGCAGGGATGAGCCCAACAATCCCACCATATAAAAAACCACTAACAATTGGGACTGGATGAAAATTGTATCCGCAAACGGTACCAAAACAAATAGAGTATGTCATGGAGAGAACGAGTGTAACGCTAGATAAAAACATAATAAAGTAGCGATTAGGCTTCGGAAGCATTCCTTGATAACGATTTAAACGAATCGCTTCATATAAAAATAGTGGTAAAATAATGATGGCAATTTGGATCATTAAATCACGAATCAGCTCCATAGCCTCTCATCCCCTATATGTATTTTGATATGATTATATCATTTTATAAGTCTATTTGTTTCAAAATTTTGATTTTTCTTAACATCTTTGTTAATTATTTGTTAACAACTAATAATAAATGTTACAAATTTCCGAAATGATTGTAAACCCTGTACCAAATTTCCTTCGTGCAGTATACAATGAATACGGATTACAAAGAAAATAAAAAACACTTCACTAGACGGACAACTATCGCAAAATACAGCATATAATCCATACTATCTATGTTTACAAATAAGTGATCATTACTTTAGTAGGAGGAAGATAAATATGGCGGGTACTACGCTTGTTTTAAAAGAAGAAAATTTGGTTGTGCTAGAAAACGTTGAAAAATCAGTATACGAAGAATTGCAACATAAAGCAGGGGACGAAGACTGTACATGTGCTGTAAATGAATCCGTTGTCCATCTTGGCAAAGTATCTTCCGTACTTTGGAACGAAGATGAAATAGATTGGGAATACGGTTATTAAAAAGTCGCTTGCAGCGGCTTTTTTTGTGTTTATGCTTAAGTGAAACTTTAATTAACTCACACAGCTTATACTCTTATAGACATTTGAATCCTCACATAATTTCTTACTTCCACTGAATTTTAAGATACGATTCTTATCTTTCACAAATAGCGGGGGAAATTTTATAAACAAAGCGTAATAGTTGAAAATATGATAAAATGAACTTAATTTTCAAACGGAAGAAAGGGAGATACAATGGAACAATTCATTAATCCTAGAGTGAAGGACATCCAAATTTCTGGAATCCGTCAGTTCTCTAATATGATTCAAAACTATGATAATCTTATCTCTTTAACAATTGGGCAACCCGATTTCCCTACACCTTCTCTAGTAAAAGAAGCAGCTAAACGGGCCATTACAGAAAATTATACAAGCTATACACATAACGCTGGTTTACTAGAATTACGCAAGGCAGCTTGTAACTTTGTAAAGGACAACTACAATTTACATTATTCACCTGAAAACGAAACCATTGTTACAATCGGTGCTAGTGAAGCGATCGATGTTGCATTCCGAACTATTTTAGAACCAGGAACGGAAGTAATTTTACCTGCTCCTATTTACCCTGGTTACGAGCCGATTATTCGACTATGTGGTGCAACTCCTATTTTTATAGATGTTCGTGAAACTGGATTTCGTTTAACAGCTGAAGCTCTGCGAAATGCAATTACAGAACGAACAAGATGCGTCGTTTTACCGTATCCTTCTAATCCAACTGGTGTTACCTTATCAAAAGAAGAATTAGAAGATATTGTATCTATCTTAAAAGATAAAAATATTTTCGTTCTTTCCGATGAAATTTATAGCGAACTTGTATATGAAGACAAACACACATCTATCGCTCATTTCCCAGAAATGCGTGATAAGACTATTGTCATTAACGGCTTATCAAAATCACATTCTATGACTGGTTGGCGTATCGGACTTTTATTTACTCCAGAATATTTAGCAAAACACATATTAAAAGTTCATCAATACAATGTTACATGTGCTACTTCAATCGCTCAGTATGCTGCAATCGAAGCTTTAACAGCTGCTAAAGATGCACCGAAGATGATGCGCTATCAATACAAAAAACGCCGTGATTACGTGTATAATAGACTCATTCAAATGGGTTTAACGGTTGAGAAGCCAACAGGTGCATTTTATTTATTCCCATATGTTGGACATTTAACATCTTCATCATTTGATTTTGCACTTGATCTTGTAAAAGAAGCTGGGCTAGCCGTTGTTCCTGGAACCGCATTTTCCGAATACGGTGAAGGCTACCTTCGCCTTTCCTATGCTTACAGTATCGAAACTTTAAAAGAAGGCTGTGACCGTTTAGAAGCCTTTCTAAAGAAAAAAGCTAAGAGTTAAACTCTTAGCTTTTTGTTGCATAATGATCACAAGTTTGACGCTTCAATAATTTATGCGGAATAATAATGCATTTTGAAGTAGATTCAGAATGCTCCACCTTATCAACTAAAGCTTTTGCCGCTTCATACCCTAATTGATAAATATTCACATCAACTGTCGAAAGTGGTGGACTAGCAATTTCTGATAATAAAGCATTGTTAAAGCTTACAATCGAAACATCTTTCGGTACAACAAATCCTTTTTTAGAAAGCGCACTTAACACGCCAAGTCCAATTAAATCATCCGTTGCCATAATTGCCGTCGGTGGTTGCTTTAGTCCCATTAATTCCTCAACAGCCTGTTGACCACTCTCTCTTGAAAAATCAAAGTGTAAAATATACTCTTTCGGCAATAGAATATCTGCTAGTTTCAAAGCATCACTCATCCCCGCCAAACGATCTCTCGTTACAAGTAAATCTGATCCACCGCCGATGAATGCGATTTGTTTATGGCCTAATGAAATCAAATATTCCGCTACTTCTCTTGCAGCTGTATAATTGTCATTATCTACATATGTAATTTCATCTTTTCGATCATATGGTTTTCCAATTAAAACAAACGGGAAGTTTTGGTCATGCAAGTATTGAATAATCCGATCGTTCTCTCTTGAATATAAAAGAATAATACCACCGATTTGACGCCCTTGTACCATTTTTACAACACCATTAAAAATTTCATCTTCCGTTTCACCAGTCGACATATAAAGCGCATACCCTTCCACATGTGCAAATGAACTAATTCCTCTTATAACTTCTGGGAAAAATGGATTTTGAAAAGCTTTACTTGCAGAACTCGGCATAACAAGACCAAGTGTCTTCGTCGTTTGGTTCGCAAGGTTTCTTGCATTTAAATTTGGATGATATCCTAATTCACTCATTACTTTTCGAACACGGCGCTTTGTCTTTTCACTTATACTTGGATTATCAGCAATTACACGAGAAACAGTTGATGGTGCTACGTTCGCCTTCTTCGCCACATCTTTAATTGTAACTGTCATAAAAATCCCCTCCTTTCACTTCTCTGCCATTTTCATATATTTTATCTTGCACCCGTTGCAAGTCATAGGAGAAGTCATAAACTGTCATTTATTTATTCTATCTTGCAAAACTTATCATATTCTCCCTCTCCATGTATTGTAAGGGATATAGCTCTTTTTTCCTATACTATAATATACTATTTATTTCACTTCTTTTCATATGCGATGTCAAATCTCTTTTCATCTCTCTATAATTTTTTTATAGAGAGATGAAAAGAAAAATGGGACATAATGTCCCATTTCTCATCCTTTCGTACCTCCAGCTGTTAAACCAGAAATAAAGTATTTTTGTAGTGATAAGAATAAAATCGAAATCGGGATTGCAATTAATACGGAACCAGCCGCAAACGTCGTAAATTCATTACCAAATTTCTTCGCTACCATTTCATAGAGTCCAACTGCTAAAGTGTAATTTTCCGGCGTGCGTAAAATAATACTTGCTAAAATGAAATCTGTAAATGGACCGATGAAAGTGAATAATGCTACAACCGCTACGATTGGCTTTGCAAGCGGCATAATGATTTGCCAAAAAATACGGAAGTGTCCTGCTCCATCCATGCGGGCTGACTCATCCAACTCTTTCGGAATCGTATCAAAATACCCTTTCATAAGCCAAGTATTCATTGGAATTGCTCCACCTACATAAATTAAAATTAATGCAAGATGTGTATCAATTAATCCTGTTAACTGTGCTAATACATATAGTGCGATTAACGCTGCAAAGTTCGGAATCATTTGTAGAATTAAAAATGTTAATAAACCATTTTTTCTTCCGACAAAACGATATCTCGAAAATGCATAAGCAGTAAAGCTAATTGCTAACACCGAAAAAATCATCGTCATAACACTAACTTTTAACGTATTTTTATACCAAAGTAAGTAATTACTTGAATCAAGATCAAGTAGCTTACGATAATGATCTAACGTAGCATTTTTTGGAATAATGCTAGAACCAGACAAACTATCTCCTGGATTAAACGATGAACCAATAATCCATAGTAATGGATAGAAAATAATCGCACACATTATGAAGATAACCAAATAACTTAATGAAAGACGTAACATCTTTTGTCGTTTAATATTCATTTACATCATATCCTCTTCTTGGAATGATTTTGTTCTCTTAAATTGCCATAACGCAACTGTAATAACGATTAACGATAAAATCATTGTAAGAGCTGCTGCTTTTCCGTACTGCGCTGAAGTCATCGTTAACTTATAAATCCATGAAATTAAAATATCCGTTCCACCTGCATCTTGCCCCGCTACAGCAGGACCTCCGCCATTAAATAGATAAATGATACTAAAGTTATTAAAGTTAAACGTATATTGTGTAATTAAAATTGGTGCTGTTGCGTATAAAACAAGTGGCAATGTAATTTTACGGAACTGTTGCCAAGCAGTTGCTCCATCTACTGTAGCAGCTTCATATAATTCTCCTGGAATCGATTGCAATATACCTGTTGTCATTGCAAAGACGAATGGGAAACCGAGCCACGTTTGGATCATAATTAAAGCAATCTTCGCCCAAAACGGATCTGTCATCCAAGCAATCTTTTCAATCCCGAATAAAGCTAATACTTGATTATTAATTGCTCCAAATGTTTCATTAAACATACCCGAGAAGACAAGAATAGATACGAATGCTGGAACAGCCCACGGTAAAATGAAAATTGTTCGAATAATTGCCTTACCTTTAATACCAGGCTGATTTACGATAATCGCTAAGAAAATACCAAGTGCAACTTGTAATGTTGTTGCAACAAATGTCCAAATGACAGTCCAAGAAAATACACTTAAAAATGTCTCTCTCCACATTGGTAATGTGAAAATATCAATAAAGTTTTTAAAGCCCACCCAATCTACTAATTTAGCTGGAGGAGAGTGATATAAGTCATAGTTCGTAAATCCAATTAAAATTACAAAAATGATTGGAAATACAACTACAAAGATTAGTAATAGAAATCCTGGTGAAACCATTAAATATGGAAAACCTTGATCTAATAAGTTACGGTATTGCTCTTTTACAGAGTTTAATGGGGTTCCTATATCACGTTTCTTCCCGTTTTGATATGCATCATATAAATTAAATCCATATATTCCGAGTCCAAACACGATGACGATAAGTGCCAAGATCCCTTCCACTAATAGAAAGACAGAATGGTCACGTGGAACTTCTGTACCGAGTGTTACAATTCCCCATAATCCCATATTTAATAAATCAGTAAATGCTACAATAAATGAACCTGTTAATACTAGAAAAATAAGGCCTTTTACAAATTGTTTATTATACATTTGGCCTATGCCTGGAATGATTGATAACATGGTTGCCATTTTCCTATGTTTTGAACCTTTTAAGCCGTTTGCTGGTTCCATAGATGTTTGCATGTTCCTTCCCCCTTTTTTCTGGGAGAGAATTCGTGCCTCTTATAGTAGAGGCACGAATTTCACCTTATTTTTTATTGCTGTGGTTTGCCTCAATATTCCCTTTAATTTGCTTCACTGCATTATCAAGTGCTGCTTTTGGTGCTTCTTTATCTGTAACTACTAACTGAAGCGCGTCTCCAGCTGGTTTCCATACTTCTTGCATTTCTGGAATATTCGGCATTGGAATTCCATTTTCTGATTGAGTTGCAACTGCTTTTGCAGCTTCATTATCTTTAATAATTGGATCTTCCATTACTGATTTTACTGGAGGAATCTCTTTTGTCTTCTCAAATCTAATTTTTGCGTTTTCTTCATTTGTTACCCACTCAGTGAATTTTGTAGCTAAATCATTTTGTTTAGAGAAGCTTGTTACATGCCATCCTTTTACCCCAACAAATGTTTTCATCGGTTGACCATTTGGTAATTTTGGCATTGGAGCAACACCATAATCAATTCCGTTCTTTTCCATCGCTTGGAACGCCCACGGTCCGTTCATAATAGATGCTGCTTTTCCTTCATTGAATAATCCATCAGCAGCAGGTCCACCAGATTCACCGATAATACCTTTCGGGAATAACTTTTCTTTGTACCATTTTTGAAGATATTCAGCACCTTGTACTGCTCCGCTATTATTTAATCCAACATCACTTGCATTTGGCTTTCCGTCTTTCTCACCAAATACATATCCGCCCATACCTGCCATAAACGCGTTAGCAAAGTAGAAGTTATCTCCTAATGTTAAAAATCCGTACTTGCCATCCTTCGTAAAGTCTTTTGAGAAGTTAAATAGCTCGTCCATCGTTTCTGGAGCTTTTTGCATTAATTTTTTATTGTAAATAAAAATTGGTGTTTCAATTGCTTTTGGTAAACCATATAATTTCCCGTTGTATGTTTGTGCCTTTATTGATAAGTCAGTAAATTTACTCTTCACAGCATCATCTGCTTTTACTTCAGAAAGTAAGCCTTCTGTTACTGCATTTCCGATTTGATCGTGTGGCAATGTTACAACATCTGGTCCCGTCCCCGCTGGTCCATCAAGGCGTAACTTCTTCACTTGATCTGTCATTTGCATTTCAACAACTTTTACTTTTACTTTATATTTTTCCTCAAAGCTTTTCACTGCTGGTTCTAAACCAACACCTTTTTTATCATCTTCCCAAACGAGAAGATCATAGTCTTTCTTCGCTTTACTTTCCTCTTTTTTTCCTGAATCTTTCGGTCCACATGCAGATAACATGCCAATTGACAATGCTGAAATCGTTAATAGTGATAATGCTTTCTTCATCCCAAAAACCTCCCTAAATTGTCTATGTACCTCTTTAATTGAAAACGTTTGCATTTAATTGTTTAATAGAAGCGCAAACAATATCTAAATCTATGAAAACGTTTGCGCTATTTGTCTATCATTATACATCCTTTTATTCATTTTGCAAATATTAATTTTCAAAATAATCTTATCACACTCTTTATTCATTGACTTTACATAAAATGAATACTACTCTTATAAGCAATATTAAAGTTATGTGGAAGGCAATCGTTTGCAACATAATCTTTATTATTTCATTTACGGGAACTATATGTATAGAGATATTAAAGGGGGATTTTCTATATGCTCAAAGAAGCGATCTATCATAGGCCAAAAGATAATTATGCATACGCTTACGACGAAAAAACAATTCACATCCGAATACACACAAAAAGAGATGATGTGCACAACGCCGCTCTCATCTACGGGGACCCGTACGAATGGCAGGACGGGAAATGGATTACAGCAAGTACACCGATGAAAAAAACTGGATCTACTGAGTTATTTGATTATTGGTCCGTTTCAATCAAACCAAAATTTAAACGCTTACGTTATGGATTCGAATTAAAAAACGACGTAGAAACTTTTATTTATACAGAACGAGGATTTTTTTCTAATATTCCAAATGACGATGTCGGTAACTTTTTCTGCTTTCCATTTGTTCATGCAAAAGACGTTTTCAGGGCACCATCCTGGATTAAAGACACAGTATGGTATCAAATTTTCCCAGAACGATTCGCTAACGGGGATAACACATTAAATCCAGCAAACACCCTCCCTTGGGGAAGTACCGAACCAACTCCAACTAATTTTTTCGGCGGAGATTTTGCTGGTATTATTCAAAACCTTGATTACCTTGTGAAGCTTGGAATTTCCGGAATATATTTCACTCCTATTTTCAAAGCTCATTCGAATCATAAATATGACACAATTGATTACATGGAAATCGATCCACAATTTGGGACGAAAGAAAATTTCAAAGAACTCGTTCAGGCGTGTCATAAACATGGTATAAAAGTAATGCTCGACGCTGTTTTTAATCATAGCGGGTACTTCTTTGATAAATTTCAAGACGTGCTGGAACAAGGTGAAAATTCCGCCTATAAAGATTGGTTCCATATTCATGAATTTCCAATCATAACCGAGCCACTTCCTAATTATGATACTTTCGCATTTACACCGTATATGCCTAAATTAAATACAGCACACCCAGATGTAAAAGAATATTTACTTGAAGTAGGGCGTTATTGGGTAAGAGAATTCAATATAGACGGTTGGCGCCTTGATGTAGCAAATGAAGTCGATCACAGTTTTTGGAGAGAATTCCGAAGTGAAATAAAAGCATTAAATCCTGAAGTATATATTTTAGGTGAAATTTGGCACGATGCACTCCCATGGCTACAAGGTGACCAATTTGATGCTGTAATGAGCTATCCTGTTACAAACGCTCTACTTTCTTACTTTGCTAACGAATCCATTCATGCAAGTGAATTTATGAAACAAATTACCGATTCTCTACATTCCTACTCTATGAATGTAAATGAAGCGGCATTTCATTTATTAGACAGTCATGACACACCTAGAATTTTAGCAACATGTAACGGGGATAAAAATAAGTTAAAGTTACTCTATGTATTTCACCTTTCTTTCATCGGTTCTCCTTGTATTTATTACGGCGATGAAATCGGTATGGATGGTGGAATGGACCCTGACTGCCGCAAATGTATGATATGGGATGAAAAAGAACAAGATACTCTTTTATTTACACATATACAAACATTAATTTCATTACGGAAACAACATAAAGCATTTGGAGGAAATGGTACTTTTCAATTCATTGAGGCAAATGATGAACATAATTATATTTCTTATACAAAAACATATGAAGATGAAACTATCTTTTTCGTTTTAAATCCTACTAACAGTGAAGTTACAACTTCACTCCCTCTTCATATTACCAGGAAGAAAATAATTAACATTTATACAAACGAAGAATTTTCAGCGGAAGCAAGTGTATTACAAGTTACACTTCCACCGTATGGATTCTCTATTTTAAAATGGTAATAGTAAAAGCCTTATGCCAGGGTGGCATAAGGCTTTTCTTATTTCAATTTAAATACCATTGCTTCATATGGTCGTAATGTAATGTTTTCTATCAATACATTTTCTACATCATAATTGTGTATTAATAACTCTGCTTCACTATAAATAATGTCCTCAGGCAATTCAAATACACATTCATCTGCAGTAAAGTTTGCAATCACCAGAAGCTTTTCTTCTCCATATGTTCTTACATAAGCAAAAATAGAAGGGTTATTTTCTAATATTAAATCATATGTTCCATACACAACTATTTCATTATTTTTACGTAATTCAATCAATTTTTTATAGTAATAAAAAATTGATTCTTCATCTTGGATTGCCTGTTTCACATTAATCTCTTTGTAGTTAGGATTTACCGCAATCCAAGGCTCACCCGTTGTGAATCCAGCATGTTCTCTATCATCCCACTGCATCGGAGTTCTAGCATTATCTCGGCCCTTTATATATATAGACTGCATCACTTTATCTATATCTTCGCCGCGCTCTATAACTTTCTCTTTATACATATTTAGTGTTTCAATATCTCGGTATTCATCAATTGATTCAAATCGAACATTTGTCATTCCGATTTCTTCTCCTTGATAAATATATGGTGTCCCTTTCATCATATGAAGTACTGTCGCTAACATTTTCGCTGATTCAGTATGATAAGCTCCATCATTACCAAAACGAGATACAACGCGAGGCTGGTCATGGTTATTCCAATAAAGGCTATTCCATCCTGTTTGTTCTAATGCTTTTTGCCACTTTGTTAAATTTTGTTTCAAAGTAAGAAGTGAGCATGGTTTTACATCCCATTTCCCACCTTCTCCGGAATCTAAATCCATATGTTCAAATTGGAATACCATTTGTAGTTCTTTTCTAGCTTCCCCTGTATACAATTTAGCCTCTTCTGTCGTTACACCAGGCATTTCCCCAACCGTCATAATGTCATACTGAGACAATACGTCTTCATTCATTTCATGCAAATACTTATGAATGTTCGGACCGTTCATAAAATGTTTATGCCCTGAAACATATCCTTCTTCATCCGTTTCAACATATGGTAAGCCATCTTCTTTAGAAATAAAATTAATAACATCCATACGGAACCCATCAATTCCTTTTTCTAACCAAAACTTCATCATGTCATAAACATCTTGTCTTACCTTTTCATTATCCCAGTTTAAATCTGGCTGTTTTTTAGAAAACAGATGTAAATAATATTCATCTGTCATCTCATCATATTGCCATGCAGACCCACTAAATGCTGCTCCCCAGTTATTCGGCTCTTTCCCTTCTTTTCCAGGGCGCCATATATAATAGTCTCTATATTTATTATCTTTCGATTTACATGATTCAATAAACCAATTATGTTCATCTGAAGTATGATTAACAACTAAGTCCATCATAAGTTTCATATTACGTTTATGCATTTCATGTAATAGTTCATCCCAATCTTCCATTGTTCCGAACTCGTTCATAATTTTACAATAATCACTTATATCGTAACCATTATCATCGTTTGGAGATTCATAGACTGGTGATAACCAAATTACATCAATACCTAATTCTTTTAAGTAGTCTAGCTTCGCAAGAATACCACGAAGGTCACCTATACCATCACCATTACTATCCATAAAACTACGAGGATAAATTTGATATACTACACTTTCTTTCCACCATTGTTTTCCCATTATGCTACCCCATTTCATCTATACTATTGATTCTTTTTTCTTTTTTTAAGGCGCAAACGTTTTCATTACTGAATGATAACAGATTCTATCCAAATTTAAAATAGCGCTTACAATATTTATTTTCTTTTTCTAATAAAACATGTGAAACTTATTATATATTCATAGGAATAATGAAAACGTTTTATTTTTTTATAGTGTTTTTATTTCTTTTTTGAATCTATTCGTTTATAATAAATTCAAAGAAAACGTTTGCATAAACTTTCTAGGGGGAAATATCATGGCAGAACTTAAATTAGAAAATATTTATAAAATATATGATAATAACGTAACAGCCGTAACAGATTTTAACTTACACATTCAAGATAAAGAATTTATCGTATTCGTTGGTCCTTCTGGATGCGGAAAATCTACAACACTACGAATGGTAGCTGGACTTGAAGATATTTCAAAAGGAGAATTTTCAATTGATGGTAAGCTAATGAACGATGTTCCTCCAAAAGATCGAGATATCGCAATGGTCTTCCAAAACTACGCTCTTTATCCACATATGAGTGTGTATGATAATATGGCATTTGGATTAAAACTTCGAAAAATACCGAAAGATGAAATCGACCGTCGAGTGAAACATGCAGCTCAAATTTTAGGACTTGAACAATATTTAGATAGAAAACCGAAAGCTTTATCAGGTGGACAACGTCAACGTGTTGCATTAGGTAGAGCAATTGTTCGAGACGCAAAAGTCTTCTTAATGGATGAACCATTATCAAACTTAGACGCTAAACTACGTGTTGCAATGCGATCAGAAATTTCTAAATTACACCACCGCCTTGGCACAACGACAATTTATGTAACACATGATCAAACTGAGGCAATGACAATGGCTTCACGCCTTGTTGTTATGAAAGACGGCAAAATCCAACAAATTGGAACTCCAAAAGAAGTATATGAAACACCTGAAAATATTTTCGTTGGTGGTTTTATCGGTTCACCCGCAATGAATTTCTTCCGTGGAAAATTAACTGAAACCGATTTCGTTATAGACGGTTCACTAAAGTTTAAAGTATCTGAAGGAAAAATGAAGTTATTACGCGAACAAGGCTATGTAAATAAAGAAATTGTTTTAGGTATTCGTCCAGAAGATATTCATGATGAACTATTATTTTTAGAAGCTTCACAAGCTACTACTTTCACAACGAAAATTGAAGTTGCAGAGTTGTTAGGGGCTGAATCCATTTTATATATGAAACTTGGAAATCAAGATTTTGCAGCACGTGTTGATGCAAGACATACTTTTTCACCTGGTGACCAAATTAAACTTGCTTTTGATATGAATAAAGCACATTTCTTTGATAGCCAAACCGAACAACGTATTCGTTAAAAAATAAAGTTCTATAATAGAACATACAAAAAAACCGTCCACATATATACTGGGGGCGGTTTTCCATTATTATACTAGGGCTTCTATTGTATGAAATGTTTGTCCTCTCGTGCTAATAATACCAAAAACAGGTAAATCACTAAGCACCACTTCTTCTTGCTGTTTCATAAAAGATGACGTTAATTGTTTTATCTCTATCCAAACGTCATTAATACAAAGTACATTGGAATCGTTCTCTTGTTGGCGAGAAAAAATAGAATCTATTTTATATAGACCAGCATTTTGAAAAAGCATATCAATACGACTGTATGCCTCCATAGCAAAACTAATAACACGTTGCCAATCTCCTTGTTTCCCCATATCGTAGGATACAAAAAGTGCTTCTCCGCCTAAATCCGTAATTTCCTCGGCTGTTGCTTGTCCACTTTCTTGATCAATGTCCGTCACAATTACTTTTGCGCCTTGCTTAGCCAACAAAAGAGCTGTACTACGTCCAATACCGATGCCACCACCAGTTACAATGGCAACTTTTCCTGCAAGCTTCATTTTCATTACCCCTTCTATATGTCTTACCGTCATTCAGTATACTCCTTTATTAGATTAGTCCGCAAGCAGGAAAAGTTTACTCCACAACTTGTAAGCGATTACTTTTCTGTTTCTTTTTTTTTCTTACTATTATATTGATCGAAGGTTAAACCAATAAAAATAAGAATTCCCCAAAATATTAAGCTACCTCCAGTCATTCCAAATCCCCCTTTGTTATATAACGATATTATTTATATCCATTATATCATTCTCTTAATTTTCAATCTATTCAAAGCGAAAATAGGATGTTTGAATTAGCTACAGCTTCTTTAAACATCCTTCCGTAATATGGAAGGTACTATATAGGAGATATCCACCCTATATCAATTCCATTTATCTAATTTTATGAAAAAATAAGAGAATGATGAAATTTTTCACGAAATTAAAAATAAGACTTTTTATATACAAACGATAAAAAGTCTTATTTCATTAGTAGCACGTATAATCTAAATATTAATTATACAAGACTCATCACTTTCGTCTTTGCAATTAAATCATGGAAGCCACAATTATCTTTGCGGAATAACATCATATATACATTGCATATTAATGGGACTCCAAGTAATAATATGCTTGGTAATAATAATACCAAAAATCGTATTATTAATGTTTGTAACGTTAGTTTTTCACTTGTTAACGAGATTATTTTTGTTCTTGTTACCTTTTTACCAAGTGTAGAACCGTTCCAAAGAAAAGGTAACAGAATAAAATTTATAGCCATTAATACGAAAACAAGTGTAAGGTCATATCTATAGTCACCTAAACTTATATTAAAACGATCAAAAATAGCACTATAGTTTCCTGTAATAATAGCTACTACTGCACCGTACGTAACCGAGATTAAAAACATGTCAATAAGGGAAGCACCTATGCGATTCATTACAAGCGCTGGACGATGCATCTTTAACTTCATTTTGTGTCGACTCCTTCATATCCTTCTTTACCCGTTTCATCGTACCACTTCTAAAAAACATTGTAAACTGGCGTTTCGCTTACTTTTCTTGTACAATGTGTTACAACAGCATTATAAAGGAGGTTCCCATATTGAAAAGATGGATAATCCTATTTGCCGCACTCTTATTAACAGGTTGTACAGGCAATACAAACCATTTAACTTATACAATTAACGATGAATATGAACTCATCCATACTTCTGGAGATGCATTTGAACTTTTCCCCTCTCAGGATGCTGTATATGCTACACAATACATCCCTGCAAAAATTACAGAAATTGCTTGGGACGATAAATACATTCTCACAAAGCAAATTGAGGAAAAATCAGATCCAAACAATCCTGACGCAGCAATTACAAATAAAAAAATTGAACATTATTGGATTATCGATGTAAAGCATAATAAACGATTTGGTCCTTATAATGAAAAACAATTTAACGAGCAAAAAGATGCTTTTAAAATTACAGTGCCTTTTCAAAGTGTAGATTCATATGTGAAAGAGCTAAAAAAACAGTCAGCATAACTTTTTATGCTGACTGTTTTTGCTTAAATTATTATAAAGACACTTTATTTAGAGAGTGAAATATTAAAAGTTTGCGGTTCTTTAACAGCTTCATTTGTGTCTCCTGCTGCTAAATCATCTGTCGTAAACTTAATATCCTTTACTTTTTCTTTTCCATCATCAAGTATTAAACCGATAATTCCTTCTCGTGTCTCACCAGGCCTATAATCTTCCCTTGAAACACTCTTTGTACCAACGAGCGTATCTTCATCATATAAAAAGTTTTGAGTCGCTACATTAAAATGTTGTTTGTCATTTATAGCAACATCATTCATAGAGAAAAATTGCATGTTCTTATCTCCACTATTCTCTACCTTATATGTAATTTCAACATACCGAATCGTATCGCTAATCTCTGTTCCACTTAACGATGCATATAATTCAGCATCTTCTTGACTCACTTTATCTCCCAATCTACGCTTTACTTCTTCAGGAGTTAATGCAGTATACACTTTCAATGTATTTTTTGCCTCTTTGCTCATTTGTGATAATGAGATAACTTTAACATCTTGTACGTGAATTTTCATTGGGGCTACTTCAAATGTCTGATTCACAGAATGAATCTGTTTTAATTCAAATGTCCCCCACCCTTTTTCTTTCACTTTTTGTCCTACTTTTTTAAGCTCACGCCCACCATACTCTTTTGTTTCTGGAATAGATTCTTTCTTTTTAGGTTCTGCCTTCTTTTCTTCTTGATGGAAGCAACCACTTAACATAAGAAGAAAACTACATAAAACAAAAATACTTTTCCATGCTTTCATGATTTAATTTCTCCTAACACTATCATTCATTAAAATATATTAGTCCCTTGATTTGTAAACTATAGAAACAATAAGAAGTCCACAAAACGAACTTGTCAGTCCAGATACTATTATACCTCCTATTTGGAAAATATGAAAATAGGGGTCTAATAACGCGTGAACGATAAATATAATGGCCGCCACAACGATAGATGAAGCCCAATATTTCTTTTTTTCCGAAGTTAAACTAGTATCTTGATCAGTTTCCCTCCTATATTTCCATAGTACATATATTAGTAATAGTAGACCAAAACATGTACTCCCATGCTGTAAAAACTTATAAATTGGAATACTATATACTTCTTGCTGTAACAGCGGTATTTTCATAACAAAATAGCCTGTCTTATGAGTAAAAGCATCCCAAACGACATGCGTCACCATACCGAATAAAGCAGAATAGCAAAATACAAAAAAGTCCTTCCAAGTATATAGCCCCCACTTCCCATCTACTACATATTTATAGTAACTAGCAAAAGGCTTAGGTAAATGTGTTATAAACGGTCCTTTTAAAATACGATGATATGCATATGCTAATAAAAAAACGAGTGGTAAATTCAAATAGAAGAAACCAACCCATGTATGGCCAATAACACCGTATGGCCTAAAATATAAAAAATATTCAAAATCAGGTGCCATACTACCCAATATAAGAGCCGTCACCGAAATATAACTAGAATGTTTCTTAGCAAAAGGGAGAACAGCTGCTGGATGTGCGAATGTAAACGGCATATTAATACTCCTCTTCATATTTCCAATAGAATACATACTATCATAACGACATGAATAATCTCTATGCAATATTTATTTTCACATTGGAATATGATAGTTTAAATGTTATAATTCACATAAAATATTCAGAAAATAAGGGGGATCACGTGTCGTTAACACTTGTATTTTCTCTTGTTCTGTCTACCTTGTTTTTAAGTACATACATTGGCTTCTTTATATGGAAGCACTTGAAAATTATAAAATATATGCCTGCCCTCTTTGGTTTTATGAGCGTTCTTTTCATTTTCATATGGAAGAGAATGACTTTCGGCTGGGAAGGTCTCGGTTTTGGCGCACTTCAATATACAGTACTATTAGCAAGTTGTATTACATTAGTATTTGCCGCTTTTTTAGAATCAAAATCCGTTATGAATTGAGGTTTATATATTGATTGACGTACCCTTTTTAAAAAATGTCACATTAAAAAAAGAAAATATCCCTAGCTTTTCCGCATATCCTTACTGTCTACCCGCTATTCGAACTTTGCAATCACTAGCTTTCCACCCAAATGTAACATTCATTATTGGAGAGAATGGGACAGGTAAATCAACATTACTGGAAGCAATTGCAATTGCTTTAGGTTTTAATGCAGAAGGTGGAACGAAGAATTTCCGTTTTAGCACAAACGATTCTCATTCATCTTTACATGAATATCTTCGAATTTCAAAAAGTTTCAATACACCAAACGACGGTTTCTTTCTTCGCGCTGAATCATTTTATAACGTTGCTTCTTATATCGATGAAATAGATGCTATAAAATCTTATGGCGGCGTTTCACTTCACGAACAATCACACGGCGAATCCTTCTTCTCATTATTTATGAATCGTTTTTCAGGACAAGGTTTATACATTTTAGATGAGCCTGAGGCAGCTTTATCCCCAATGAGACAACTTTCAATGCTCATTCGCATGCACGAACTAGCTGAACAAGGTTCACAATTTGTTATCGCAACGCATTCTCCCATTTTAATGGCTTATCCTGAATCTACTATATACTCTTTAACTCAAGAAGGGATTCACGAATCGACATTAGAAGAAACGGAGCATTACCAAACGACGAAACTTTTCTTTGAAAATCGCGATCGATTATTTCATCACTTATTTGAGTCATAAAAAAAGAGGCAGCAATCGCTGCCTCTTTTTTATAATGCTTCTATAAATAAAGCTACTCCAATACCGCCTCCAACGCATAGAGAGGCAATACCTTTCTCTAATCCACGTCTTTTTAATTCGTGAATTAAACTTACCGTAATACGAGCTCCTGTACAACCAATTGGATGTCCAAGTCCTACACCACTACCGTTTACATTCACTTTCTCACGGTCTAACCCTAACTCTTTCTCTACAGCTAAATATTGTGCAGCGAAAGCTTCATTAATTTCAAGTAAATCTGCATCTTCTAATGACCAATCTACTTTTTCTAATCCTTTACGAATTGCTGGTGCTGGTCCAATACCCATAATTTTCGGATCTACTCCCGCTACTGAATATCCAACAATTCGAGCTAACGGTTGTAAGCCTTTTTCTTTTGCTTTTTCTTCGCTCATTAATACTAGAACTGCACTTCCGTCATTAAGACCAGATGAATTTCCTGCAGTTACTGATCCGTCTTTACGGAAAGCTGGTTTTAATCCTGCTAATTTTTCCGCTGTAATATCTGCACGTGGATGTTCATCCTTCGCAAATACAACTTCTTTTCTACGTTCTTTTATTGTAATAGGAACAATTTGATCGTCAAAGTATCCAGACTCCATCGCTTGCAACGCTAATGTATGACTACGAAGCGCAACTTCATCTTGTTCCTCTCTTGTAATTTCATATTGTTCAACTAAATTTTCCGCTGTTTCACCCATCATAATATGGTGAATCGGATCTTCTAAAACTTCCCACACCGTATCACGAATTTCTCCGTGCTGTAGACGTTGTCCCCAGCGGTGTTGTTTTAATGCATAAGGGCTCGAGCTCATTGCTTCTACTCCACCTGCAACAACAATATCACTTACACCTAATTGGATTTGCATTGCAGCAGACATAATTGCTTGCATACCTGAAGAACATTGACGTTGAATTGTATAACCAGTAACTGTGTCAGGAAATCCTGCCGCTAATGCAGCTGTTCTTGCCGTATTTGCTTCATCAGTTCTTTGAATACAATGACCTAAAATTACTTCATCAACTTCATGTGGCTCTACTCCGCCTCTTTTTACAGCTTCCTGAAGTACAGGAACAGCTAATTCTACTGGTGTTATATTTTTTAGTGCTCCTCCGAAAGTTCCAATTGGTGAACGAACTGCAGCTGTAATGACAACATTATGCATTTTGTACTTGCCCCTCTCTTATGTACCCTAGTAAGTTTGTAGGTGAAATTCCATAAGTTGTATGTCTAAAATTATCATACTATAAACATACCAAAAAATCAAAATATTTAATATAATAAAAATAGAAGGAATTAACCTTCTATTCTGTCAATGCGTATAAGAATTTTTGTAATATCTTCTCTGTCGTTTCATTCAATTTTGGTAACTTATCTACTGGAAAATATTGAAGTTCTAACCCTTCATGATCGAGCTTTAATTCTCCGCTTACATGATGTGCCTGATACAGATGAATCACATTAAAAATTTCATCTCCATTTGGATAACGGAAATAAACTTCCTTTCCTGAAAGAACGCCAAGAAATTGCATAATTTTCGCGTTTAGTCCCGTCTCCTCGAATAATTCTCTACGAGCAGTTTCTTCTGTCGTTTCTCCCAGTTCCATTGCCCCACCAGGTACGCCCCAATCATATGTATCTGAACGATATTGAAGCAATACTTCTTGATTATCATTTAATATAATAATTGCTGATCCTACTAAAATAAGTGGTCTCGTACCAACTACTTTGCGTAACTCTTCAATATACCCCAATATGTAAACTCCCCTTTCCTCACCCTTCCTTATCATAACAAAATTCTCTTTCTTTTGTTGCTGTAATTTTCAATAAAAAAGGAAGCTTCCACTTCCTTTTTTTACCGTTATCCTGCTATTTGCGGGCGGTAAGACCCCTACCTCAAAATTCAGCGAAAGTAAAGAAGTTAGGTGGGGATTGGGCTGCCCATAAAAGCCCTATTGGTGAGGGCTGATAATCAGTGGGCGATGAACAAAACCCCCACTGATTAAAGTTTCACTTTATTTCTTAAAGCTTTCGTATTTTACAACTTCAAAAGCTTCTTCAATTTCCTCATTATGATAATGGACATATGTAAAACGCCCTAATTCTACTAACCTAGCTATTTCTTGCAATGCTTTATGCTGATCATATGTTTCTTCAATTGTAATATGTACATAAAACTTCATTAATGGATGTTCATATAAAGGTTCTCCCACCTCTACATATACATCTTCAACCCCTTGCACAACTCTTACATAGCTCGCAAATTGATACAGAGCTTCTCTGTCTGAAACGATTTTTAATGTATACATATATTCTCCCCCTTTTCTTTACTATATCAAAAAGCAGACCATACTACGTTATAGAACTATGAAATTTTTTCGACTTATAGTCTATATATTCGTGTAATAAACAAGGCGTTTATCCATACATAGGACCTTTCCCCCACATATATTATAGAAAGAATTTTTTCATTTGAGGTGTTCCTTATGAATTCATACGTTAATATATGTGTTTGCATTACTCCAGGCGCCGATATTTCTGACGACCGTATTGCAAAAGATTTAGCAGTTGCAGAATCAATTTGGCATCCCATTACATTTAACATTAAAGAAGTAATTGTACTAAACGAGCTTTTCCGTTTTTCTAATCGGGAAATTAGTTATAAAAACTCCATTCAAAGTCAGGAAAAATTATCATCTTTTTTTCAAACTTGTGTTAACGAAGCTCCTGAATGCGACCTTTATATTTGTTATATTGGTAGTGATTATTTCAAAGAAACCGCAGTAATCGCTTGCGCTTACTCTCTAGCGAAACAACAACAACTTACTGGTTACATCGTTTTAACAAACTCAGCTGCTCCAATGAAAAATATATACACCCTCGCTCACGAAATTGGTCATATTTTATTTACAAGACGAATTCATGGAAAACTTACGCACGCAGATCCCCACTCTCCAACCGGTTCTGAACATCACCATTCACCATCGAACCTTATGTACCCTATAGTCCCTAGCCCTAATAACGTTCACATCAATTCATTATTAACAAATGAACAAAAAGCGCTCTCTTTACAAAGTCTCTTATTACAAAGAAAAAAACAGTAACGATCTTGTTACTGTTTAAAGCAATTTATTCCAATTAATAAACGATATACCGGCTGCAAAGGATACAACTATACACCTAAACCGAATCCCTCTAAAAATCAAAATATAGTATTTCTTTGGAAATAATTTTTTGTATATCCAGAGCAGCCACTTTTTTTGAACTACTCGTTTACACTTTTTCTCTCTTCAATTTTTAAAGACCATCTCATTAATCCATATATACTTCCATACATAAGTAATATCTTTGCAATTCCCCAAAACACATTTTTTTCTTCTAATTCTTTAAATATAAACATAATCGCTAAAGGAACAATTAGCACCAAAACACCCATCCAACCAAGGACATACACTTCTCCAACAAAAAGTAATAAAAAGATACTTGCTGCTAATATATATGTTTGCATTGTCGACAATTGCAAAATAGGTGTACCGTACCATTTATCAACAAACATCAATAATACTAATAATAAAATGGGAACCATTACTATTATGTAAATAATCCCGAACTCTACAAATTTATTTTTAAAAGAAGACATTCTAAACGCAACAATGGTTCCAATAATCGTAATGATTAAAACGATAGGATAGCCAATTAACTGTATATTCGTTAGTGTAAATTGCTGATTCGGATTATTAAATAAAATATGAGTTAATATCCAATACCCGCCAATACCAATTATCATGGCAAGAATACTCTTTATACTCCCGCCTTTATCCTTCTCCATTTCTTTCGCTAATTCTTCCGCATATTCTTTTGGTGAATCACCGAATATATCGCTTACCGTCTTTCCCTCTTTCTCACCTTCTATTAAATGAAGTTCTGCATCCTCTATAAAAGCGTCCACATCTTCTTCTTTAATTCCTTTTGTTATTAAATACACTTTCGTATCGATTAAAAACTTTTCTCCTTCTTTAGAAATCTGCATGATAACCCCTCCCTTATTTAACCGTTACTCTTCTATTCGCCTTCATCATAATTTCAAGGAAGATTAAAATAAACAAACTTCCGTATAAACATATAATTTGAAATAACATTGGCACGAGATCTTCTGATGTAAATGTTTTAAACACTAACATAATAGAAAGTGGAATAATTAAATATAAGTTTTTAAACCATCCTTCAAAATACATATTTATCGCTACTGTGATAATAAAAATCCCACCACCTAATATATAACTTTGCACTTGAGTGAATGTAACCATCTTTGTAGGATATAACACATCCAATATCGTAACCGCTCCTAATAAAAACATTGGCGCTATCATGACTAAAAACCACATTGAAAACCATGTTTTTGTAAAGCTTGTTACAAAGGTCATTTTACGAAGTAGAAAATTAGGACCCATTACAGCTACAATCAATGTAAAACTATAGCCAATACATTGAATAAGCGAAATCTGTAAAATCCCATTATTAACTATTAAAATAGAAGCAATAATCCAAAACGAAACGATATTCATAACCGTAAATCCAATTTGCTTCCACGTTTCCTGTCTATCTCTTTCCATCACTTTTACAAGTTCATTGGCATATTCTTTCGGTGAACTTCCGAAAATTTCTTCTACACTTTTTCCGTCACTCTCACCTTCTATTAAATGCAACTCTGCATCTTCTATAAAATTTTCAATATCGCTTTCTTTCACACTCTTTGCCGCTAAAAATAATCTCATTTCTAATAAAAAATTTCGTGCTTCACTTGATAACATTATTTTTTTCTCCCCTTCCCTTCAAGTAGACGCTCTACACTACTTTGCATCGCTTCCCAGCGATCCATAAATTCATCCAGTGCTTCCTCGCCTTTTTCTGTTAATGTATAATATTTTCGCTTTGGACCAGATGGAGATTCCTTCATTACACTTGTTATTAATCCTTCCTTTTGCATTCGTATTAATAACGGATAAATACTTCCCTCACTCGCCATTGTGAAACCATACTTCGCTAATCTTTCACTCATTTCATAACCGTATATTTCACCTTCAGAAATAATAGCAAGTAAGCATCCTTCTAAAATCCCTTTCAGCATTTGACTTGTCGACATATTTCAAATCCTCCCACTATCTTGTTTTACAAGATAGATAAGCGTAAGTATCTTGCTTTACAAAATAGTATAGCAAACGCTACTTTGCAAAACAAGATAGCTAGCAATATTTTTCCAAATGTTTGCAGGAATTTTATTATCACCTCTCTAAATAGAGCAATAAGAGAACTTTTATTATGAAGGAGTGTTTTTCATCATGGTTACAAATCGAGTTGTCTTTTTAACAGGTGCTGCGAGCGGTATTGGTTATGAAATGGGAAGTGCTTTCGCAAAAGAAGGTGCTAAAGTTGTGATTAGTGATCGTCTTGAAGAACGTGCGAAAGAAGCTGCTGAACAATTGCAAAAAGAAGGCTATCAAGCCATTGGTTTAAAATGTGACGTTACATCTGAAGAAGAAATTACAGTAGCAATTTCTCAAACAGTTACTCACTTCGGCTCATTAGATGTATTAATTAACAACGCAGGAATGCAACATGTTTCACCGATTGAAGATTTTCCAACTGATAAATTCGAGCTTCTTATTAAAATTATGCAAATCGCTCCATTTATCGCCATCAAACATGCCTTTCCGATTATGAAAAAGCAAAAATATGGTCGTATTATTAATGTTGCTTCGATTAACGGACTTGTTGGATTCGCTGGAAAAGCTGCCTATAATAGTGCGAAACATGGTGTAATTGGATTAACAAAAGTTGCTGCTTTAGAGGGAGCAACTCATGGAATTACTGTAAATGCTCTTTGTCCCGGATATGTTGATACCCCTCTTGTACGAAATCAACTACAAGACTTAGCAACTACGCGAAATGTACCACTTGAAAATGTTTTAGAAGATGTCATTTATCCTCTTGTACCACAGAAACGTTTGCTACAAGTACAAGAAATTGCTGATTATGCTATGTTTTTAGCGGGTGAAAAAGCAAAAGGTATAACTGGTCAAGCTGTCGTTATCGATGGTGGTTATACTGCTCAATAAAGTGAAACTTTAATCAGTGGGGGTTTTGTTCATCCCCACTAATTATTAGCCTTCACCAATCGGGCTTTTACTGCCCATTAATGCGGGATAAAAAATAAAGTTTGCTCTTCGCGAGCAAACTTTATTTTACTTTCTATCGCGAGGATCTTCCTACTTTAGTAATTGTTTAGGCAGCTTCTCAATTGCTACAATCACTCCGTCTAATTTACTTTCAATGCGATGTAGTAAATATAGCGTTACAACAATTGGAAAGCCCACATTACCTATCATCCCGATCCACTCTTCCATCTTTCTCTCCTCCCTTCATTACATAAATAAGAGGAAACGAAGACTTAAGGCATAAAAAACAAGCTATTTTTTATTAGCTTGTTTTTAACTACTCAGCCATACATTTCATTTTTCAGCATATAGATTGCTACCATGAAGATACAAATGGTCCTACACCTTGCTACCTTTCTTTGTTTTAAAACGTTGCGCGTGGTAGGAACAGGCACTTACCGCTCCTATACATAGCCAGTCCCTCTCGACCATTTAAAAACATGCTTTTCTACCGTTTTTTTATATAGCGACTGAGCAGTTAGCTTATTTTTTCAAATAATGATGTAATTTCTTGCTTATAATCTCCACGTAAAATACCTTTCTCAGTAATAATCCCCGTAATTAATTCATGCGGTGTTACATCAAATGCAGGGTTAAATACAGGTGTTCCAAGTGGCGCCACTTGTTTCCCAAAAATTTTCGTAACTTCTGTTTCATCTCTTTCTTCAATGACAATTTCAGCACCTGTTTGTTTCGTAGTATCAAATGTAGATAACGGTGCTGCAACGTAAAATGGGATACCGAAATACTTTGCTAATATAGCTAAATTTAATGTTCCTATTTTATTAGCAGTATCACCGTTTTCAACGATTCGATCTGCCCCTACGATAATCGCATTAATTTCTTTCGTTCGAATTGCATGTGCTGCAGTATTATCCGTAATAAGCGTTACATCAATGTCTGCTTGTTTCAATTCCCATGTCGTTAAACGACCACCTTGTAAAACCGGCCTCGTTTCACACGCATACGCATGTAAACGCACACCCTTCTCTTTCCCAATATAAAATGGGGCTAATGCTGTTCCATATCTAGCAGTTGCAATACTTCCAGCGTTACAAATTGTTAAAATTTTATCACCGTCTTTAAAACATGTTAAAGCATGTTCTCCAATACTTCGGCACACCATTTCATCCTCTTGCTGAATATGAAGCGCTTCTTCTTCTAATATTTTTTGAGCTTCTTTTATTGTAGTAATCTCTCGAATAGATTCTCTCATACGATTGATTGCCCAAAATAAATTGACTGCTGTCGGGCGTGATGTTCCTAAATAGTTACAATCTCTATTAAATTTCTTCTGAAACTCATAGATATTTATAGCATCGTATTTCTTTGCCGCAAGCGCCAAACCAAACGCAGCTACAATTCCAATTGCAGGCGCTCCTCGTACTTCTAACATAATGATACTTTTCCATACCTCTTCAATATTCGTTAATGTTTTGTATTCAGTGACATGCGGCAACTTTGTTTGATTCAATACTGCAATTGCATCGCCTTTCCAACTTACAGATCTCGGAATAGTAATAATTGTACTCATGCTTTTACGCCTCCAACTGTCTGTTGAAATAATGTTCGAAACAGTTGAATATCAGCACACTTGGCTTCATATTTTATTAGTTCTCTACCTAAGGATAACGCTTGTTTTTTAGCTTGAATTCTATTTTCTTTATTTGCTATCCCATCTAAATCCGCTACATGAGCTAAGCCAATTGTTCTACGAATCAGTTCACATCCGGCAAATCCGACGGCATCAGTAAAGATATTTTGCAAAATAATTGGTAACCATTGTTTTTCTTTCGTATATGCTTCTACACCTTCTCCAATCCATAACTTCGTAAAGTTTTCTACAAAATAACTCCATGTCTTTTCTATATGGAAAAATAGTACACTTCTCTTTTCTTCTTCTCTAGATAAAGCATTTAATAATAGATTTGCAATAAATTGACCGATATCAAATCCAAATGGACCGTACGTTGCAAATTCTGGATCGATCACTTTCGTTTCAGAAGGTGATGAAAAAATACTACCAGTATGTAAATCACCATGAATAAGCGCTTCTTTTCTCGTTAAAAACTTATATTTATATTGTGCTACTTTTAGTTTTAAAGTTTTGTCACTCCAAAGTTCATCAATCACTGACTGTAAATCTGACTCATAATCATTCGTATCATAATGTCCAAATGGATCCGTAAAAACTAAATCTTCTGTAATTTTACTAAGGTCTGGATTTACAAATGTACCTTCTAGTACCCTTTTCTCTTCTGACTGTAAACCGAAATCTGAAGTATAAAACAAAACATGTGCTAGAAAACGACCGATATGCTGGGATAAAAGTGGATATCCTTCTCCATCTATTAATCCTTTTCTTGTAATTGTTAGTCTTGATAAGTCTTCTATTACTGTAACTGCTAACTCTTCATCATGACTGTACACTACCGGAACATACTCTGGCACATACTTCGCAAAAATTTGTAATGCTTTACTTTCAATCGTCGCTCTTTTTATAGACAGTGGCCAGCTCTCACCAACTACTTTCGCATATGGCAGTGCTTGTTTTATTATAATAGACTTCTCTCCATCATCTAATTTGAACACGTAATTTAAATTTCCATCTCCAATTTCATGACAAACTACATTTGCTTTCTTTTCAAAATAACCGTGTTCTTTCGCATATTGTATAGCTGTTGTTTCAGTTAATGAATAATATCCCATCGTCTTCTCCTCCTTTTCATTCAGAGGTTTTTCTAAAATAGAAAAACCCCTTTCCACAAAGAAAGAGGTTTGAAGTTTATCTTCTCCCCTCTTATCTGCCAGAAAGTTTACTTTCTGCTGGAATTAGCACCGTGCCTTTTGGCGTCATAAACGCCCCATTTCACAATGGTATTACGGTCGGTTGCTGGGCTTCATCGGGCCAAATCCCTCCACCTGCTCTTGATAAGAGTTTTATAATTTTTAGAATTTTTAACTTTATGATGAAGACTATACCAAGAATAAAAATCACTTGTCAACATTTTATTTGTATAATTCTGGACGACGATCTGCAAAAACCGGAATTCCTTTACGTACCTCTTTAATTTTCTCGAATTTAAGTTCTCCAAATAAAATTGATTCCTCTTCATTTGCCTCTACCACAACTTCACCCCAAGGATCCACAATTAGAGAATGACCTGCAAACTCATTATTCGGATCCTTTCCTGCTCTATTGCACGCAACAACATAACACTGATTTTCAACTGCTCTCGCCTGTAAAAGCAAACGCCAATGTGCTAAACGTACTAATGGCCATTCTGCTACAACAAATAAAACTTTTGCACCTTTAGCAGTATGAACGCGCATCCACTCTGGAAAACGAATATCATAACAAATTGTACCAGCACACTCTACATCATCTAACTTAAATTCACCTGTTTCATTACCAGCAACTAAATATTTATGTTCATCCATCAGCTGAAATAAATGTACTTTACTATATTCATTGACTAGATTCCCTTCATTGTTTACAACATACATTGTATTTGTAACCCCTTGCTCTGTTTGCTTTGCTATGGAACCACCAACAATATGTACACCATATTGCTTCGACCATTCTTTCAACTTTTCTTTCGTTTCTAATCCATCCGTATCTGCAATTTCAGAAAGTCTCGTTAAATCATATCCTGTTGTCCATAGTTCTGGTAAGACGATAACATCTGGTCTTTCTTTCATCGCTTCACTTATTTTTTTTTTAGCGTTCTCAATATTTTTTTCTACATCTCCAAAGACAATATCCATTTGAATACATGCGACTTTCATTTTTTCAGCCCCATTCTCATTTTTTTCTTTACAAAATACTGGAAAGATTATATCATTTGTCACTAGAATTGTAACAACTTTCAAAAGAGGTGGAAAGTATGAAA
Source organism: Bacillus sp. AC266 (assembly GCF_979253805.1). Taxonomy (NCBI): domain Bacteria; kingdom Bacillati; phylum Bacillota; class Bacilli; order Caryophanales; family Bacillaceae; genus Bacillus; species Bacillus sp. AC266. The sequence goes on along the minus strand of NZ_CEEDEC010000002.1, from coordinate 771,189 downwards.
TTATTTCAACCTTCTGAGATAGTAACATCATTGCCAACACAATTTTTCGCTTCACTTGTTGCAAAAGTTAACAAAGTCGTTGCAGCTGGTCACGATGTTATTAATCTAGGTCAAGGTAATCCAGATCAACCAACACCGCAGCATATCGTTAAAGCTTTACAAGATGCTGCTGAAAAGACCATTCATCATAAATATCCGCCATTTCGCGGACACGAAAGCTTAAAAGAAGCCGTGGCAACATTCTATCAACGTGAATATGATGTAGTAGTAAATCCAAAAACTGAAGTTGCTATTTTGTTTGGCGGAAAGGCTGGATTAGTAGAATTACCAGTTTGTTTTACAAACCCTGGTGATACTATTCTCGTTCCAGATCCAGGCTATCCAGATTATTTATCAGGAGTTGCTTTAGCAAAAGCACAATTTGAAACAATGCCGCTTATTGCAGAAAATAATTTTTTACCGGATTATACAAAAATTGATGACTCTGTTGCGGAGCGAGCAAAGTTAATGTTTTTAAACTATCCAAATAACCCTACCGGTGCTACTGCATCAAAAGATTTTTTTGATGCAACCATTCATTTTGCTAATAAACATAATATATTAGTTGTTCACGATTTTGCTTACGGTGCTATCGGATTCGATGGTCAAAAGCCTGTTAGTTTCTTGCAAGCAGACGGAGCTAAAGATACAGGTATTGAGATTTACACTTTATCGAAAACTTTCAATATGGCTGGATGGCGTATTGCTTTTGCAGTAGGAAATGAAAGTGTCATCGAAACTATTAACCTATTGCAAGATCATATGTATGTTAGTATTTTTGGTGCAGTTCAAGATGCTGCCCGCGAAGCACTATTAGGCTCGCAGTCTTGTGTGGTAGATCTTGTTAATAGTTATGAATCTCGGAGAAATGCTCTTATTTCAGCTTGTCACTCAATTGGTTGGAAAGTAAACATTCCAACAGGATCATTCTTTGCATGGCTTCCTGTTCCAAAAGGATATACATCTGAGCAATTTTCTGACATTTTACTAGAAAAAGCACACGTTGCAGTTGCTCCTGGTGTTGGATTTGGTGAGCACGGCGAAGGGTATGTCCGTGTTGGTCTCTTGCATACGGAAGATAGATTACGAGAAGCAATTAATCGAATTGATAAATTAAATTTTTTCAAAAAGTAATTGACAACATAAAAAATATCTGACAAAATTCAGTTATCTTAAAAATTTAAACATTTCTAAATACTTCTTATCAAGAGCAGGTGGAGGGACGAGCCCGACGAAACCCGGCAACCGATCTACAATTGTAGACACGGTGCTAATTCTCGCAGCATTATGCTGACAGATAAGGAGCTGGTTGTAAAAAAACCTCTCCTTAGCTGAGAGGTTTTTTTATTTAACTAGGAGGGTATAACAATGAGCGGAATTATAGCGACATATTTAATCCACGATGATTCTCACAACTTAGAAAAGAAAGCAGAACAAATTGCAATCGGTTTAACAATTGGTTCATGGACTCATTTACCACACTTATTACAAGAACAATTAAAACAACATAAAGGCAATGTCATTCATATTGAAGCGTTAGACGAACAAGAACATATTAACTCTTATCTTGGCAAAAAAGTATCACGTGGACTCATTAAAATTCATTATCCATCGCTGAACTTTAGCCCTGACTTACCAGCCATTTTGACAACAACATTTGGAAAACTTTCGTTAGATGGAGAAATTAAACTAATTGATTTAACATTCTCAGACGAATTAAAGAAACAGTTCCCTGGACCAAAATTTGGAATTGAAGGCATCCGAAACCTTTTACAAGTTCAAGATCGACCTCTTCTAATGAGTATTTTCAAAGGGATGATAGGACGGAATATTGGATATTTAAAAACTCAACTACGCGATCAGGCAATTGGAGGCGTAGATATTGTAAAAGATGATGAAATTTTATTCGAAAACTCATTAACACCACTTATAAAAAGAATTGAATCTGGTAAAGAAGTTTTACAATCTGTATACGAAACTTACGGGCATAAAACTTTATACGCAGTAAATTTAACAGGTCGAACTTATGATTTAAAAGAAAACGCGAAACGTGCGGTGGTAGCTGGAGCAGACATTCTTTTATTTAATGTATTTTCTTATGGATTAGATGTACTGCAAGCACTTGTAGAAGACGATGAAATTCCAATTCCTATTATGGCACACCCTGCTTTAAGTGGCGCATATTCATCATCGAAACTATACGGTTTCTCTTCTCCATTACTACTTGGAAAATTACTACGTTACGCTGGTGCTGATTTCTCTTTATTCCCATCACCATACGGCAACGTTGCATTAGAAAAAGAGGAAGCTCTTCTCATTACAGCAGCATTAACTGAGGAAGACCACTATTTCAAGAAAAGTTTTTCTGTTCCATCTGCTGGAATTCATCCTGGTTTCGTTCCCTTTATTTTACGAGATTTTGGTAAGGATGTTGTTATTAATGCCGGCGGCGGGATTCATGGGCATCCAAATGGAGCTCAAGGTGGTGGCAAAGCTTTCCGTGCTGCAATTGAAGCTACTTTACAAGGTAAACCACTCCATGAAGTGGATGAAATAAATTTGCATAGCGCACTACAAATATGGGGAAATCCTTCTCATGAGGTGAAATTATGAGTATTCAAGTATTTTGTGATTTCGATGGTACGATTACAAATAACGATAATATCATGTCCATTATGGAAAAATTCGCACCACCAGAAGCAGAGGAAATAAAGCAAAAAATTTTATCGCAAGAACTTTCTATTCAAGAAGGTGTTTCTCAATTATTTCGATTAATACCTATTAATCTACACGATGATATTATTCAGTTTTTACAAGAAACTGCTGAAATCCGTACAGGTTTTCATGAATTCATACAATTCATTAATGAAAATAACATTTCCTTTTACGTTATATCAGGTGGAATGGATTTCTTCGTCTATCCACTCTTACAAGAAATAATCCCTAAAGAACAAATTTATTGTAATGCAACTGACTTTTCAGGAGAATTTGTTGAAGTGAAATGGCCGCACCCTTGTGACGAGCAATGTCAGCATAGTTGTGGTCTCTGTAAATCATCATTAATTCGTAAACTAAGCTCTAAAGATGATTTTCATATTGTGATTGGAGATTCTATTACTGATTTACAAGCAACAAAACAAGCAGATAAAGTATTCGCCCGTGACTTCCTTATTACAAAGTGTGAAGAAAATCGTATTGCTTATACACCGTTTGAAACATTTCACGATGTTCTAGCTGAACTAAAACATTTGTTGGAGGTGAAATTATGAAACAACTTTTTCGTCAATGGTATGACTTAAGTGAAATTAAAAAAGAATTAACAACTCGGAATTGGTTTCCAGCAACGAGTGGAAATATTTCTATAAAAGTCAGTCATGATCCCCTTACTTTTCTTATTACAGCAAGTGGCAAAGATAAAACAAAAACCACTCCAGATGATTTTTTATTAGTAAATCATCAAGGAATTCCCGTTTTAGAAACTGAGTTACGCCCTTCGGCAGAAACAATATTGCATACACATATTTATAACAATACGAACGCCGGGTGCGTACTTCATGTTCATACAACTGATAACAATGTCATCACAAATTTGTATAGTGATGCAGTCACCCTTCAAAATCAAGAGATTATTAAAGCTCTTGATATTTGGGAAGAAGGTGCAACGATTAACATTCCTATTATCGAAAATGATGCTCATATCCCGACGCTTGGAGAGAAATTCCGAAAGCATATACAAGGAGATTCAGGAGCAGTATTAATTCGAAACCATGGCATTACCGTATGGGGCCGTGATAGCTTTGATGCAAAAAAAAGATTAGAAGCTTATGAGTTTTTATTCCAATTTCATATAAAATTATTATCAATTCAAGGAGGCGTTTCTAATGGCGCAAATTCGTATTCATGAGGAAAATACTCGTATTGAAAATGAAGTAGAAGTATCAAACTTTCTACAAGGAGAAGATGTTTTATATGAGAAATGGAATATTTCTAAACTTCCTACTCATTTAAAAGAAAATTACTCCTTAACAGATGAAAACAAAGCTGAAATATTAACGTTGTTTTCAAAAGAAATTGCTGATGTTTCAGAGCGCAGAGGTTATAAAGCATATGATGTGATTTCACTTTCAAATAGCACACCTAACCTTGACGAGTTATTAATTAATTTCCAAAAAGAACACCATCATACTGACGATGAAGTTCGCTTTATTGTCAGCGGTCATGGCATCTTCGCTATTGAAGGAAAAGATGGTCGATTCTTTGACGTTGAACTCGAGCCTGGTGATCTTATATCTGTGCCTGAAAATGCAAGACACTATTTCACCTTACAAGATGATCGCCAAGTTGTAGCTATTCGTATTTTTGTTACAACAGAAGGTTGGGTTCCAATTTATTAAGGTAGCTAGTTGAATAAAAGAACTTGGAACCCCTTTTCCAACCTTTTATTCACTCTACATATATACATCCTCCTATGGAACAGGCTTATTTCATAACATTGAAGTAAGCCTGATTTTTTATTTACTAAAATGATTTGTCCCTTTCGCTTGTTCAAATCAAATATCTCGAATCATAATTCCACTTTATCAAGTACATTCCGGAATATTTTTTGAACATTTATTGAACTTTTTTTGAATTTTTTCTGAAAATTCTGTTTTATGTATGATATACTACAACTAATAAGAAGGAAATGAATATTGCAAACAGAGGGGGATAATCATGAGTTTACTTATCGCACTTATACTAGGAGTTACATGCGGAGCTATTCCTGTCATTTTAGGAGCTATTATGGAAGAATTAGAAGTTGGTGTTTTAGGTTTTGCTGCATCATGTGTAAGCGCTTTATTTTTTGGTTTATATGGTGCTATTCCTGTTTCTATTCTGTGCGCATTTTATATACTACGCCATGCTCGCGCAAAACAGCTCGGCCCTAATCACATTGCCCAAGTTATTCCATTCCCAATTGAACGATGCCGCCGCGCTTCCAGCCTATAAAGTGAAACTTTAATCAGTGGGAGTTTTACTGCACACAAATAGCCGGATAAATTATCCAACTTAAATATTATGCCTGCCTAAATAAATAAAAAGTCCTCAAATGAGGACTTTTTATTTATTTTCTTCTAGAAATTGAAACAATTCTTGCAAATGAAGTGCATCTTCACTGTAGCTAACGGATACATGACATGTCCCTTCAATCTCAGCATGCATATAAAGGACAATTCCATCCCGATCATATTTCAATGCCAAATAAAACTCCATTTCCTCTAACATCTTTTTCGAGCTTCGGATAACATAATGTCCTTTCTCATCTCTTCCATATTCAAAATCTGGTCCAAAATCGTATTTTTGTTTAAAAGCTTCTTTTTGCTTATCATTAATCTGTACACAAGTTGCTCGCTGCACAGCATCAATCATCTCGTCAAACTTTTGGAGATCCATTCCATTTACCCCCTTATATACTTTTTGTATAATACTTGTGTTCCGCTATTCTCTTTTCCATCTGCGATTAGCTCTTCATACAATTCCTTCGCTAGGGTTAAACCCGGTACTGGTAATTGTAATTTTTCAGCTTCATCTAAAGCAATCTTCATATCTTTCATAAAATGCTTTACATAAAAGCCAGGTTCAAAATCTCCTTTTAACATTCGAGGAGCTAAATTACTTAATGACCAGCTACCTGCTGCTCCTGTCGAAATACTCTCTAATACTTTATCTGCATTAAGTCCAGCCTTTTTCGCATATGCTACCGCTTCACATACTCCTATCATGTTAGAAGCAATTGCTATTTGATTGCACATTTTTGTATGTTGTCCACTCCCAGCAGGGCCTTGCAACTGAATATTTGTTCCTAGTTTTTCAAATAGAGGTAAGCAAATATCATATATTCTGTTCTCTCCACCGACCATAATTGCTAGTCTTGCTTCTTTAGCCCCAATGTCCCCGCCAGATACTGGTGCATCTAATGTATATATATTCTTGCTTTTCGCAACTTCATTAATACGTTTTGCCAATGTTGGTGTAGATGTTGTAAAGTCAATTGCTATCGTACCTTCATTTGCATGTTCTAAAATTCCATCAATCCCAAAGTACACTTCTTCTACATCATGAGGATAACCAACCATCGTCATAACAACATCAACTTGCTTTACTAACGCTTTCGGTGTATCACACCAAGTCGCACCCTCTTGCACTAAAGAATCCGCTTTTTCCTTCGTTCTATTATATACATATACTTTATAACCACTTTGCATTAAATGGTTGACCATACTTTTTCCCATTACACCAATACCAATGAAACCTATTGATAAATTTTTATTTTCCATCTTCTCATCCCCTTTGTTCTAATAAATCATTTACCATCTTTCGGAACTCTTTATTAAAATCATCATCCATACTATTTTTCACATTTGAAAATAAAATAACAAAAGTTCCTTTTTCTTTATTAAAATTATTGAAAGTGTTCCAACCAGATAGTACACCATGGTTATGGAAATAATCTGGATATATGTAAAAGCTAAATGCATATTTTCTTTCTTGGGAAGGTGTAAACATCGCTTGTATACTTTGTTCAGAAAGAAGCTTTCCATTTATAATCGCTTCATCTAATTTTTTCATATCCCCTACTGTCGTATACATCTCACCCGATCCATATAGCCAGTCCATCCCTAATTTTTGTGCTAGTACAAGCTCTTGATCTTTCTTCACATACCCCTTCGTGAAGTTTTTATCTCCAGGCACCATATTTCCCATACCTGATTCATGCATCTCGGCCTTTGTAAATATATTTTCTTTTACATAGTCTCCTAAAGGCTTTTTCGTTATATTTTCTATAATATAAGCGAGCACCATATAATTATAATCCGTATACTTCCAACCTGTTCCTGGTGGAAACTCTAATTTTTGACTTCCAATCCAAGTTACTAAATTTATACGTGAAGCTACATTAACCTTCCCTTTCCCATTTTCCGGTAAACCAGATGTATGCGTTAATAAGTGATATAACGTGATGTGTTTATCTGCTGGAAATGAAGGAATGTATTTATTTACATTATCTTGGATATTTAACTTCCCTTGTTCTTGTAACTGTAGAATGGATGTAGCAACAACTGTTTTCGTAATAGAACCGATACGATATTTTGTTTGAGGCGTATTTTCTATTTTATTTTGAACATCAGCATATCCATATCCTTTATTCAATATAACATGCTCTTTATCTGTCACCAAAACTGTCCCATTAAATTGCTTTCCTACTAAATACTGATCTAACTTTTGAGATATACTAGCATAATCAATTTTTTGTACTTCTTCTATATTATCCTGTACCTCTGACTCAATAGCGGGAGTTACCTTTGTTGTTAATACTGCTTGTTCCTTTGGATCGGGACTATAGAGAAAATAGTATACTCCGCCGCAAACTACAGCAGACAGTGAAGCCATAACCATTATTTTTTTTATCATATTGTTCCTCCGTAATTACTTCATGTGAACTACCCACCACTTAGTCTCTCTTGCGAGCTTACTTAAAGTGGGAGCTTCTCGGTTAAAATGGTCCCCCATATTCTATTATCAAGTAATAAAAAAAAATCGCAACAATTTGTTGCGAAAAATCACATTTTTTCTTTTCTATATATACATACTTGATTTTTCCCATTTTTTTTCGCTTCATATAACGCAATATCCGCTCTTTGCATTAACTCTTCTCTTGTAATCCCTTGCTCATATAACGCAACTCCAAAACTCGCTGTTAATTTCGAAATTCCAGAGAAATGCTTTGTTTCAATGAAAAATCGCAATGATTCCGCAACTTGAAACGCTTCTTTTTCTACCGTATTTGTCACTAATATTATAAATTCCTCTCCTCCCCATCTTGCAAATACATGTTGATCTTCAACTTTAGATTTCATAAGATCTGCAAGTTGTACTAATGCTAAATCGCCAAAATCATGACCATATGTGTCATTTACTGATTTAAAATTATCTATATCAAACAAAATAAGTGCAACTTTTTCATCATTACGTAATACATTCTCCCACTCTGTCTCCAATATTTGTTGGAATTTCAAGCGATTATATATTTCTGTCAATGAATCTATCATAGCCAATCTTTCTTGCTCTTGATAGATTTCATCTAATTCTGTAATCTCTGTGCATTTTACTATAAATCGCGATAAGTCTTCTGGTAATGGTGTCGCACGTAATAGAAAAGTAAATGCTTCTCCTTCATAATTGTACATTTTAATTCTTCTTCCATTTGATAAAGTATCATCCAGCCATGTTATATCGTGAGTCGTCGAATAATATCCGTTCTCTCTAATAAGATGTTCTGCAAACACTAAATGTTGTTCACGATACGTAAATAAATTATCATGTCCGAAGAATTGTAAAAAATTCGTATTACAATCAACAATCTCATCATCTTCTACTATAAATAATAAATCATTTTGAAAATCAAACATCGTTTGAAGCAATTCTTGTTGTAAACTTACTTGTCGCACTAAAGAAAGCTGATATAAACTCTTATTCACTTCCTCTAGTACTACTTGTGGGGTTACTGGTGCTATAACAATATTACGTATTCCTAACAGTAGTAAATCTGCAAACTGATTGTCTATCTGTTGATCCCAAATGATAATGAATGTGCTCTGTGAATTATATATATTCTTTATATATTTTATTTGAGCAAAATCTGTTACATACATAATTACAATATGTGGTCTAGTTCTATGAAACAATATTTCTCCTTCTTCAAAACTATTTGCTATAAACATACATTTTGGATGGACGTTTTCTATCGTTTGTTGATGTGTACATCCATCTTCTATATAAAGGACATTCAACTGAAGATCTTGTAATACATTTTGGAAAACAGTATTCTCTAATAAAAAATGTAGTATGTTCATCACTAGTCTTCACTCACTTCATATATCTTGTTTTACTGAATTCCTCACAATCATTTTATAAAGAATTGTGAGGAACTCATATTAACAAGCTAATTGAGAATGTTATCTTCGCTTATCTGCTCTGGAAATTCCTTTTTTAGTTTATGATTATATGAATTGTATCGTTTGTATGAATGCCCTGCCTTACTATTTAAAACTTGACAATTAAAATAAAGGTATTATATTCTTAAATTCAATAACTTACAAAATGTAAGTAGAGTATATTACATTTATTTTATATTAAGTTGATATGTAATTTGGAGGATATATAATGACAAACAACGACTTTTTTAACGTTTTATATGAACGCACATCTACACGTGCATTCAACCCTGAAAAAGAAATTTCATCTACAGAGTTACATGAAATTTTAAAAGCAGCTGCGCAAGCACCTTCTGCTTGGAACTTGCAACACTGGAAATTCCTTGTTTTCCAAGGCGAAGATGTACAAAAACGATTACACCCAATTGCTTATAACCAACAACAAATTCTTGATGCTTCTGCCGTAGTCGCTATTTTAGGTGATTTAGAGGCATATAAAAATGTTGAACCTGTTTACGGTCCAATTGTAGAACAAGGATTTATGAAAGCAGACGCAAAAGAGCGCTTAGCTAAAAATATTGAATCTGCATATACTCGTGAGCAATACCCACGAGATGCTGCCTTTTCAAATGCTGCTTTAGCAGCAATGCAACTTATGCTTGCTGCTAAAGCAACTGGCTGGGATACTTGCGCTATTGGTGGCTTCAATCCACAGGCATTAATGGAAGAATTCAATGTTTCATCTCGTTACGTACCAATTATGCTTATTACAATTGGTGAATCAACTTTAAAAGGTCACCCTGCACCGCGCATGAGCGTAGAACAAGTAAGTGAATGGGCGAAATAATAAAAGCGAAGGTAATTTCATTACCTTCGCTTTTTTATATTCTGTCACACATCCGTAATATTACAATGTATTATTCGACATCTATACATAGAGAAATTGTAATTTTCACGCTATCACCATAAACAAATATGGCGTTTTGTGTCGAAATTTGTTAAAGCATTGAAATATAACCGTGTATTTTTGTTACAATTGTGATACAATGATAACAAATAGATAACAAGAGAGGGATTTTCATTGAGTTCATACGGAAGCTTTATCGCACTTTTGAGTTACATAGTAACTGTACTACTGCTATATTTTATTGGCGATGCTGCAAACATATCAGTGTTACAATTCCCTAAAGAAGAAGCGTTACAATTAGAAGCAGAAAAACATACTGCACGATCCATTGCACCACTACTCTTAGCTCTTCCTGTATATATCATCGTTTTATATAAAAGTAAAAAAGTGTAAAGGCTACCTAATTCATTCATTTCGGTGGTCTTTACATTTTTTTGTGACATTTCCCCTATTTTAAACATCATTCCATACTAAATACCCATCTAGTCATTTAAAATGAGAAAATCCCCTAGAAAAATTTCCATTATCTGTCCAGTCACTAACTACCGAACTTACATAGATTATAAGTGTGAAGGGGGTGATGAGGATTATGTTTGGATCATTTGGATGCTGTGATAACTTTAGAGACTGTCATCATCGTGAAAGAGAGTGTGACCATCGCGACCATCGCGATCATCGCGAGAAAGAGAAAGAGGTAAAACCACAACAAACAGCTGTATGTAACGTACTTGCTAGCATTTCAGTTGGAACAGAGCTTTCTCTTTTAAGCATTAGAGGTAACGGAACATTCAACAATGTAATTTTTGAAGGTTTCGCTAACGGCGTTGCTCTTTTCTCTGCTTTAGCTCGTAATGACAAAGACAACAAAGATAACAATAACAATAAAGACGATAAGAACAATCAAAATCGTAATACTTTTACTGGTATTTTACGTGTATGCCCAACTGATATCGTTGCAATCGCTATCTAATTCTGTTCCTTATCCTCTATAGTAAGAAAACAAGATTTACTTTTCTCATAGAAAAAACCTGAGACCGATTTCAAATCGACTCAGGTTTTTTTACTATTATATGCTTTTAACTAATTCAACAACTTCTTCAGCAGTTGACATTGTTAATGCTTTTTCTGCTAATGTTTCCATTTCTGCTTTTGACAACTTGCTTAGTTGTGTTCTTGCAGGAAGGATAGATGTTGCACTCATACTGAACTCATCTAAGCCTAATCCTAATAATAATGGGATAGCAAGTGAATCTCCCGCCATCTCACCACACATACCAGCCCATTTGCCCTCTTTATGAGCAGCATCGATAACCATTTTTACAAGACGTAAAATAGATGGGTTATATGGTTGGTATAAGTAAGCTACTTGTTCGTTCATACGGTCTGCAGCCATTGTGTATTGGATTAAGTCATTTGTTCCAATAGAGAAGAAATCAACTTCTTTTGCGAACTGATCAGCTAATACTGCTGAAGCTGGAATTTCAACCATCATACCAACTTCAATAGAATCAGAAACAGTTGTACCCGCTTCTACAAGTTTTGCTTTCTCTTCTAATAAGATTGCTTTCGCTTGACGGAACTCATCAAGAGTTGCAATCATTGGGAACATAATTTTCAAGTTACCGTATACGCTAGCACGAAGTAATGCACGAAGTTGTGTACGGAACACATCTTGCTCATCAAGACATAAGCGAATTGCACGGTATCCTAAGAATGGGTTCATTTCTTTTGGTAAATGTAAGTATGGAAGTTCTTTATCTCCACCGATGTCAAGTGTACGAACAACGACTGGTTGATCTTCTTTTACACCTTCAAGAACTGCTTTATACGCTTCGAACTGCTCTTCTTCTGTTGGAAGATTGTCACGGCCCATGTATAAGAATTCTGTACGGTATAAACCAACGCCTTCTCCGCCATTATCGATAATACCTTGTACATCATTTGGTGTTCCGATATTAGCAACAAGCTCAACGTGATGTCCATCACTTGTTACAGTTGCTTGGTCTTTTAATTTTGCCCATACAACTTTTTGCTCTTCAAATTTCGCTTTCTTTTCTTCAAAAGAACGAAGAGTTTCTTCAGATGGGTTTACAATTACTTCTCCATCTAAACCGTCAATGATTACGATATCGCCGTTTTGGATTTTCTCCATAACAACTTTCGTACCAACAACAGCTGGAATTTCCATAGAACGAGCCATAATTGCAGAGTGAGATGTACGTCCACCGATATCAGTTGTGAAACCTTTTGCATACTTACGGTTTAACTGAGCTGTATCAGATGGTGTTAAATCTTCAGCAATGATGATTACTTCTTCAGAAATTGTACCAGGGTTTGAGAAGTTAATTCCTAGTAAATGTGCAAGAACACGTTTTGTTACGTCGCGAATATCCGCAGCACGTTCTTTCATGTATTCGTTATCCATGTTTTCAAACATAGAAATAAACATTGATGCAACTTCATCCATTGCAAATTCAGCATTTACTTTTTCGCCATTTACTTTATCTTTTACTGGATTCACTAATTCTGGATCATTTAATACTAATAAATGTGCTTCAAAGATAGCAGCTTTATCAGCACCTAGCTCAGCAAAAGCATGGTCCTTAATAGCTTCTAGTTCAGATTTTGCTTTCTCAAGCGCAGCGTCTAAGCGTGCAATTTCAGCAGCTTCGTCTGTAATTGATTTCTTTTCAATGTTAAATTCAGGATTCTCAAGTCTGAAAGCCTTTGCAATAGCAATCCCACTTGATGCAGCGATCCCTTGAATGTTAAGAGTCATTATTCTCCTAATCCTTCGTTTTTCATAGTTTCTTCGATAGCTGCTAGTGCTTGAGCTGCATCATCACCATTTGCAGTGACCTTAATTTCCGCGCCTTGTTGAATTCCTAAAGACATAACACCCATGATTGATTTTAAGTTAACGTTTTTTCCGTTATACTCTAAGTTGATGTCAGAACCAAATTTGCTTGCAGTGTTTACAAGTAGAGTTGCTGGACGAGCATGAATTCCTGAGTCGCTAGTTACTTTAAAGATTTTTTCCATGATAATTTATCTCCTTCAAATACAGTATTTTTTTAGTTGTATAGACGTGAGTACTACATCATCTATTGTATATAATAGGCGATGTTCGGTCAACCACATCGCCTATTATAATTATAAACATTTTGCGTCAAATTCCTACTGAATGTCAATAATAGCGTTTTCGCCCTTCTTAACATTTCCATCTTTTTTCAATTCGACTTGTTGCCCTTGTTGTAAATTCGTAAAGACGATTGGTGTAATAATAGATGGTGCATTTTCTTTTACAAATGCAAGATCTACTTTTAATAATGGTTGTCCTTGTTTCACTTTATCACCTTGTGCTACAAGCGCTTCAAAGCCTTCACCATTTAATTTTACAGTATCAATACCGAAGTGGATTAAAATTTCTTTTCCGCCTTCAGACTGAATACCAATCGCATGTTTTGTAGGGAATACATTTACAATCTCACCATTGACCGGAGAAACTACTGTTCCTTCTGTTGGCTCAATCGCAAATCCATCTCCCATCATTTTCCCTGAGAATACTTGGTCAGGTACTTCTGTAATCGGTAAGATTTTCCCTTCAATTGGTGAAACGATTGTTTCATTTTCATCAACCTGTTGAGGAGCTTCTTCCACTTTTACAGGCGCTTCTTTTTCAACATGAGGTGTACGACCTGACATAATATCATGAATTTGTGATTTTAATGTGTCAGATTTCGGTCCGAAAATAGCTTGAATGTTATTTCCAACTTCAAGTACACCGGCTGCTCCAAGCTCTTTTAAGCGGTCTTTATTTACATTTTTTTGTTCGTTAACTTGAACGCGTAAACGAGTAATACAAGCATCTAACGAAGCAATGTTTTCTTTACCACCAAGTGCTACTAATACTTCACGTGGAAGTTCTCCTGCTTCTGTTTTCCCTGCGCCTTCATTAGCATTCGCTACTTCACGACCAGGTGTTTTTAAGTTCCATTTACGGATTGCGAAACGGAATCCGAAGTAGTAAATCACTGCTAGTACAAGACCAACAATAATTACCCACCACCATGCCGTACGACCTGGTAGTACACCGAATAATATGAAGTCAATTAAACCACCAGAGAATGTCATACCAATTTTAACACCTAAAATTTGCATTGTCATAAATGATAGACCAGCGAATACTGCATGAATTCCGAATAATACTGGTGCTACGAATAAGAATGAAAATTCAAGTGGTTCTGTAATACCTGTTAAGAAAGATGTTAATGCAGCAGATCCTAAAATACCAGCTGCTAATTTTTTATTTTCCGGACGTGCTTCATGGTACATTGCTAAAGCTGCTGCTGGAAGACCGAACATCATGAACGGATACTTACCAGTTGTAAATGTACCTGCTGTTAATTCTACGCCGTCTTTTAACTGTGCCATAAAGATTTTTTGGTCACCACGGATTAATTCGCCAGCTGCATTTGTATACTGACCGAATTCGAACCAGAACGGTGAATAGAAAATATGATGTAATCCAAATGGAATTAATGAACGTTCGATTAAACCGAATATAAATGCTGCTATCGTTCTATTTGCATCAATCATTTGATGTGAGAACGTATTTAAGCCACCCTGAATGTATGGCCAAATGAAGCACATGATAATACCTACCACTAAAGAGAATGTTGCAGTTGCGATTGGTACGAAACGCTTACCTGCAAAGAAACCTAAGTATGATGGTAATTCAATGTTGAAGTATTTATTATAACAATATGCCGCTACTATCCCGACGATAATACCACCAAACACTCCTGTTTGCAGCGTTGGAATTCCTAATACGTTTGCATATGCTGGATCTGAAAATCCAATTTTTACTGGATCTGTTCCAGTGCTTGTTACTTTCACTAGTTTATCTACTTCTAAGAACACACTCATCGTTTTGTTCATAATTAAGTATCCGACGAACGCTGCTAAACCAGCTACTCCGTCTCCACCAGCTAAACCGATCGCTACCCCAACTGCGAATAATAGCGCAAGGTTAGCGAAAATAATATCGCCAGATTGTTCCATAATTTTTGCAACCATTACGAACCAATCTGCTTTTAAAGCAGGGATAACATTTGTTAGTTGTGGATTTTGAAATGCATTACCAAATCCAAGTAAAATACCTGCTGCCGGTAAAATCGCTACTGGAAGCATAAGCGCTTTTCCGACTTTTTGAAGAACACCAAAGATCTTCTTAAACATGGAAACCCTTCCTCTCTTATCTATATTGATACTTTTCGACAAACGCCAAAAAGGCATGAGGAAAAAAAAGATAGAACGATAGCTATACAAAGGGTAGTATGTCCCTTTCTTTAGCTTACATTCCCAACTTTTCTCCACTCATGCCTGATCGAATCAGTAACACGTGTCAAAAATAGGATTACGTATAAGTTCACTATAATTAAAGCAAACGTTTTCGTTATTTACCTTAATGTGTTTGTCGAATTTTGTATAACTTTGCAATAGTTATTATACATAACTATTGTAAGCGATTCAATCATTTTTTTTAACGTTTTCATTTTAGACAAAAATATATGTCTTTTTACACATGTTCTACTTTCACTAATCGTTGTAAATGCATCGTTAAATAAATACTCTCCGCTTCATATACAGGAAGTTGTAATTCTTTCTGCATTACTTTGACTAGTTTCCACGCCAAATTATAACAAACTGGATATTCCAACTTTAATAAATCAGCAAAACTCTGTGCTTCTTCTACTTTTTCTCCTTTTTTCACCCGCTCAATAGCATATTGTAAATGGCGAATAAGGCGTAAATAATGAATGCTTTCTTGGTCTAATGTAATTTGTAGGCTTGTCTCAATTAAAGACACAAGTTGTGCAATAAGACGAGAATTTTGATTAACAGAAGATAAATCAGAGTTTGTAAGCGAGCTGTAAATGTGAAGTGCGATAAAGCCAACTTCCCCTTCTGGCAATGTAATTTGCAAACGAGAATTTAAAAGTTGCACAACGCCTTCAGCAATTTTATATTCCTCTGGATATAGCATTTTCGTTTCAACTAAAAAAGGATTATCTATTGTAAGTCCTTGTTTCAGCCTTTTAATTGCAAAAGAAATATGATCTGTTAAAGCGATATGAATATGTTCATTTAATGGAGACTCCGCTTTTTCTTGAATATATAACATAATATCATTCATCAATTCAATTAGCTTTTCACTCACATGTGGTACTAAAAGTTTGTATTGTTCTCGATCACGTTCATTTTTTAAAACAAACATTTTCTCAATTTGTTCTTGCTCCAACACATCTTCAGCCTTTTTCCCAAATCCGATTCCTTTACCGATCACTACTACTTCCTCGTGTTCAGGATGGCTAGCAATGATGACATTATTATTTAAAACTTTTTTAATTTCTAGATAATTACTCATATAACACCACCCTCGTACTTAAATAGCCTACTTTTATGTTACAGAACATTCTTCTTTTTCGTCAATATAAAACATCTACCATTTAATAAAAATTCATTTTTTAGACATGTTTGTATATGATGCGTATAATGTAAGGGCAACTGTACATAGAAAGGAGATTGCAACATGATTAAAATGTTTGTAAGTGATATTGATGGAACGATGATGCAACACGGAGGTTTTATCGACGAAAAAGATGTTATCGCTTTACGCAGCTTAGCTGAACAAAATGTAATTCTTTGTTTTGCTTCTGGAAGACTTGATAATGAAATTGCAGACCTAATGAGAGCGGTTAATACAAATTTCCATCGCATTAGTGTAAATGGTGTTTTTGTATATACACATGAAAATAAACAGCTATTATCTGCAACTTTCGATTCCAGCATTCTTCCAGATTTGTTAGCTATGACAAATGAAGACCCTTATTTCCGTTATGTAAGTGATGAACATAACTACTACATTGAAGAAAAAACACCGTTTATTCATGAACTTGAACAACAAGTAACGATGACTTCTGTTGAAGAACCTAATCTATTACAGAAAATTGATGATACAATTTTTCCAAATAAAATTTCTATCGGTGGAACGAAGGAAAGCTTACAACTCCTTCAGAACAAAATTGATGAAAAATTTCACGGAAAAGTTAGCACCTTCATTTCAGCAGAACAATGTTTAGATGTAATGCCACCTAATATTAGTAAAGGTTCTGCTATTTCTATTTTATTAAAAGAATTTCAAATACAACCAGAGGAAATTGCTTGCATAGGGGATTCTTATAATGATATTCCAATGTTCTCTTTAACTCCTCACAGTTTTGCTATGTCTCAAGCAGATGACGCAGTAAAAGAGCACGCTCACTATGTAGTAAATACGGTTAAAGATGCTGTTAACCACGTAATTTCTCATAATAAAAATACGACTCACTCCTTATAAGGATGAGTCGTATTT
Source organism: Bacillus sp. AC266 (assembly GCF_979253805.1). Lineage (NCBI taxonomy): Bacteria > Bacillati > Bacillota > Bacilli > Caryophanales > Bacillaceae > Bacillus > Bacillus sp. AC266. Next base: position 753,851 of record NZ_CEEDEC010000002.1, on the reverse strand, counting down.
TTATTTCTTTACATGTTGAAAACATCAAAGTTCACTGTACTTCGCAAACTGAAATATATTACTTGTTACGTGCGATGTTCGTAATAAACTTGTAACGATCCCCACGATAAATACATTTCACATACTCTAACGGTAACTCACCTTCTGCATATGACCATTGACGCATTACAAGTACAGGCGCCTTTTTAGGAATATGCAGATGTTCAGCTTCATTATCCGTTGCAATTGAAGCTTCAATTGATTGAGTAGCGCGAACAAGCTTAAAGCCCAGTTTTTTCTCTAAATGTTCATATAAAGATTGTTGTAATATTTCTTCGTTAATATCTTTCACAAGAGTTGGCGACAAATATGTCGTCTCAAATGCAATCGGTTCGTCATCAGCTAAGCGCGTACGTCTCACTTCATAAACCGATTCTCCCTCTTGTATTCTCAGCCGGTCTGCTATTTTAGCAGTAGCTGGAACTAGGCGGAAACTTAATAACTGGCTGCTCGGTTTCATACCACGAGATATCATATCTTCTGTGAATCCCGTCATTCCTTGCAACTTTTGCTCCACTTTCGGAAGTTGGACGAACGTTCCAATCCCACGTTTCCGGTATAAATAACCTTGTTCCACTAAGTTATTAATCGCCTGTCTGATTGTCATACGACTCACTTCGAACTTATCACAAAGTTCATTCTCAGATGGAATTTTATCTCCCGGCTTCCATTCGCCTTCCTCAATTAGCTGTTTCACCCACTCTTGAATCTGATAATAAATCGGAAATGGTGAATACTTGTCGATGTTCATCAGCAATCGCCTCACTGCATAAAGATAGAGCTTCTGGATCTGCGATTACGGTTACATTCGGATGACGTTGTAAAACTGTAGCAGGACACGCCTCACTATATTCACCTTGCAATAATTCTTTAATAGCTTCTGCCTTTTTAGATCCCATAGCAACAAGAAGAATTTGTTTCGCTTTCATAATACTTCCAATTCCCATTGTAATCGCATGAGTCGGCACATCTTCTTCATTTTCAAAGAAGCGAAGGTTTGCTTGGCGTGTAGATTCTGTTAATTCTACAATGTTAGTTGGAGAATTAAATGGTGTTCCTGGCTCATTAAATCCGATGTGACCGTTTTCACCGATTCCAAGAATCTGTAAGTCAACTGGGTTAGCTACTAGAATGCCTTCATAACGCTTGCACTCTTCCTCTAAATCACTTGCCATCCCATTCGGTACATAAGTTTGTTTAAATGGAAGATGATCAAACAACTGTTCTTGCATGAAATAGTGATAGCTGTTTTTATCTTCGTGTGGTAAATTTACGTACTCATCTAAGTTTACAGTGGTTGCATGACTTGTATCAAGTTTATTTTTTCGCATTTTTGCATAAATACCTAATGGAGAGCTTCCTGTAGCCATTCCTAAAGTTGGATTTTCTTTTGATTTTACAACCTCTTTAATTAACTTATAACCTGCTTCTGCTAATTCTTCTGGAGTTTTTACAACTAGAATATTCATCTAATTACTTCCCTTCCTTCATATGAATTCCTAAACGAACCGTATCATATACATGTAATTCTTCAGTCATAACAACAAAGTCTGCATCTTTACCTACCGCTAACGCACCTTTATTATTTAATCCAAATTCTTCTGCTTGGTTAACTGATGTCATTAACACTGCCTCCTCGATTGAACATCCTGTAAATTCAATTACATTTCGGAAAGCTTGATCCATTTTTAAAATACTACCAGCTAACGTTCCATCTTCTAATCGGGCACTGCCATCTTTTACATGTACTGGCTGTCCGCCAAGCTCATATAATCCTTCTTCAAGACCTTTTGCACGCATTGCATCTGTAATGACACTTACTTTTTTCGGTCCTTTTAATTTATATGCTAATTTCACCATATCAGGGTGAATGTGAATACCATCTGTAATTACTTCAACCATTACATCTGGATTTAATAACACATGACCAACAACTCCTGGTTCACGATGATGTAATCCACGCATTTGATTGTATAAATGTGTTGCATGTGTAATTTTTCTATTTTTCAGTTGTGCATCAATTGCATCTGTATGCCCCATTGTGCCAACAACACCTATTTCAGCAAGATACTGTTCAAACTCTAACGCACCTTCTTCTTCCGGTGCATATGTTACCAATTTAATTAGATTACCGCTTGCTTCCTGCCATTGTTTAAATTGCTCGATACTCGCAGGAACAATATGTTCAAGTGGTTGTGCACCCGCACGTTTTTTTGAAACATATGGTCCTTCTAAGTGAATATATTCGAAATGTGCTCCTTTGTCTTTCGCTTCCTTCGCAGCACTTAGCGCCGCTTCAATCGCTTCTGGAGCTTGTGTCATTGTTGTTGGGAAGTAAGTTGTAACTCCTTCTTTTAACATTTCTTTACCAAGAGTTACTAATCCATCGCTATTTGCATCCATCGCATCAATATCGTATCCACCATGAATATGAACATCAATCATACCTGGAATCACAATCTTTCCTGCCACATCTAACACAGTTTCATTTTCTTGTGATACATATTGAGCCATCAAACCAATTTCTTTAACTGCTTCTGTGTAACGAATAAATCCGTTTTCCACTACTTCTTTACCTGTATAAATTTTGGCATTGATGACAACTTGCGTTTTCATTTTCATCGACCCTTTCCCATGAAATACCTACTTATTATTATTACCTTATTCGCCTAATTCCATCTTAATATACACACAAGTAGTTGTCTATACATTCTAATGAAATTTCCTCTTCGTTCAGCGAAAAAAGGAAATTGATTTCTTTTTCATTCTAATATATATTATCCATTTTTACCAAAATGGATAATAACCTCTTATATAATTAGTTACTTAAGTAATGGCATAAGACCGCTTGCCCCCATAGTAATATGTTCACCATCTGTTTCTATTTCCACAGTTCGCTTGTTTGTTCCATATATCATTATACCACGCTGTTTTAATCGTCTTACTACACTCTGATGAGGATGCCCATACGGATTTCTACTCCCGTACGAAAGAATAGCGAATTGTGGATCTACTTTTTTTAAGAATGTTTCACTCGTTGAAGTATACGAGCCATGATGCCCAACTTTTAATACATCTGCATGTACATCAAATTGCTTTAATATTTCATTTTCCGTCCGTATATCAGCATCACCCATTAATAAAAAGTCCGCTTTACCATATCGAATCTTTAACACAATTGAGGACTCGTTATTCTCGTCTTTCGATTTACCATTGTTTAATACTTGTATAGAAACATGTGGATCTAACGGTATATATTGTCCTTCCTTCACTGAAATGAAAGGTATGCCCCTTTTTTTAATATTATTCCGATACGTATGATAAGTAAATGAACTATATGTTTTTCCACTATCTAATACGAGTGAAACCGGCATTTGTTCTACAATTGGAATAAGCCCCCCTATATGGTCCATATCAGGATGAGTACTTACAATCACATCTAAATGATTAATTCCTTTTTCAATTAGTTTTTGAATAATAACCTCTCCTGCTTCATAAGGGCCCCCATCTATTAACATCGTTTGACCATTTGGCAATGTAATAAGTGTCGCATCACCTTGTCCAACTTTTAAAAAACTCACTTTCATTTTACCAAAATGTTGCCGATGCATATGTATAGAAGACGCAGTATGAATAGACATCATATATCTTTTAGCCGATGCGCTGTTTAACGAAAAACATAATAAAACAGAAACCAACAATAGAATACTCCGTACACCTTTCATAACTCGTCTCCTTTTTTCATTTAGTATGGCACGCTCTGTAATTGATATACAAAAAAAGCTTAGCAAAATGCTAAGCTTTTATTTTGATAATTCCTGTAAAGAACCAAAGAATAAATCTGCTTCATTCATTTGTTCATTTTCTTCCGAAAGAGGTGGTAAATCATCTAATGTTTTCAAACCAAACGTATCTAAAAATTCTTTCGTCGTTCCGTATAAAATAGGGCGCCCTGGTCCTTCCGCTCTTCCCGTTTCTTTTATAAGTAAGTGTGAAACTAACGTTTGTAATGCCTTGTCCGTTTTCACACCTCTAATCTCTTCCATTTCTGTCCTTGTAATCGGTTGACGGTACGCAACGATTGCCAACGTTTCAAGAGCTGCTTGAGAAAGTGAAGCCGCGGTTGGAGTATCTATTAATTTTTGATAGTACGAAGCATGTTCTTTCTTTGTTGCAAAACGATACACTTTTGCATATTGTACAATTTGCAAACCGCGATTCGATCCTTCGCATTCTTTTTGCATTTCCTCTATACTGTTTAGTACTTCTTCCACTTCAACTTCCAGAACTTTAGCTATCTGTTCCGGATAAATCCCTTCGTCACCTGCAACAAATAAAAGCCCTTCAATAATCGCTTTTTGTTCTTTTCTATCCATTTTACGAACTCCTTCCTCCTATTTCCCATAAAAAACACACATAAAAAAACCGAATCACAGTAAATGCGTTCGGTTCAATATTTCTTCTCTCGTTCCAAACGATACATTAAAACCTAACATGAGATAAAATATTTCTATCCCATCTTCACATCAACTCTATACGGATTTATTAGAGCTTGATACGAAAATTTCATCAAAATTATGTTCCTGCTCAATTATGATTTGTTGATTTTTCATTAGCTCAAGAACCGCTAAAAATGTTACAACCATTATTTCACGTTCTTCATCAGCAAACAAATCATAAAAGCTTTGACGACCGCCTCTTACTTCTAACTGTTGTAGAATATCAGTCATTCGCTGTGCAATTGGTATTTCTTGACGAGTAATTCGCGTTGTTACGGGGGTTTTTGCTTTTTTACGACGCATTAGCTTTTGAAATGCCGCTAACATATCATATAACGTAACATCAAGAGGTAAGCTTGTCTCCTCTTCTTGTTGAAATGATGTAAAATCAATTGGCGGACGTGTATATAGCTGTGCTCTTTCTTGTTCTCTTTCTTTTAACTCAGTAGCAACTTGCTTATATTTCTTATATTCAATTAACCTCTCCATCAATTCTTGACGAGGATCATCTATAAAGTCTTCACCGTTATCAGGTACATCTTCTTCTTGTTTCGGTAACAACATTTTACTTTTAATTTGTAATAACGTTGCAGCCATTACTAAATACTCACTGGCAACATCTAATTGTAATTCTTTCATCGTATGGACATAAGATAGATATTGCTCTGTAATTTTCGCTACAGGAATATTATATATATCAATTTCGTAACGATTTATTAAGTGTAACAATAGATCTAAAGGCCCTTCAAAAGCCTCTACTTTAAAATTATACTGCACAAAGCATCCCACCACATTTTTTCTATAACACCATAAGTATAGAGCATACTCATGTTCTATCCAACCTTTTTAAGAAATTTAATTAAAAATAGACCTATGCCCATGTCATAATGCCCACCGCTTCATATGATAACAATGTAGTAAGAACAATGTAGGAGGTCAAAAAACTATGGGTCACGTTGATTGCGGTTTTAGCGGTGGGTTCGCATTACTTGTTGTACTGTTCATTTTACTAATCATTGTAGGAGCAGCTTGCTTCTGCTAATAGGACGCAATAAAGCGACTAGGGATATTTCCCTAGTCGCTTATTGTTAATATTTCTATGATAAACTGTACATATAACCGTTAGACAGGAGCGAATAAAATGTATCCTACCGAGTACGTACAATTTTTAATTCATTTTCACGGAGACTATGATTATTTTGAATGTCATGAAATATTAGAAGAGTATTGGAAATTAAAACCTAGAGGCGAACGCGACAATTACTTAGTCGGTCTCATTCAAATTGCTGTTTCCTTATACCATCACAGACGATCCAACTGGAATGGTGCAGAGAAGATGATAAAAAGCGCAATAGCACTTTTAGAAAAGAACAGTACATCTTTACATCAATTAGGAATAGATCATAAACAACTTATGTTCTTATTAAATGAAAGATTACACTCTATCCACAAAAAGGAAATTTTTGCGCCGTTATTTTTACCCTTATTAGACGTATCGTTAGAAAAACAATGCATACAGTTATGTAAGAAACAAAACCTCTCTTGGAAAGATGTGAACGTCATTCCTGGTGAATACATCATAAGTAAGCACACATTGCGTGATCGAACAGAAGTCATTTCTGAGCGACACGAGCAACTACAAAAAAGAAAGCAGAGATAATAAACTACTTATCCCTGCTTTCATGAATGTATATTTTGTTCAAGCTCTTTACACTTTTTGCAAAAACTTGCTGTTTGCTCATTTCCGCAAATTGTAAACTCAAGAAATTTACTCTTAAGCTCTTGAACCATCTTCGTCCCAATCCCCATATGACGGTGAGACGGATTCACGCTCAAATGCTGAATTTCCAATACCTGATCTTCTTTTTTTATAATCCCCATTATCCCAACAAAATCTTCATTTTGTTTCCACAAATACAATTGCCAATCCTCTTTCGCTTCATATTCTTTCATTGTCAATTGTAATGTTTTCACATCTTTTTCAGTTGGCATAAATGAAAGAAGCCCCATTGCAATTTTTTCATAACTTTTTTTAAAACGAATTAACATAACCCTTATCCCTTCTTACAAAAGTTACAAACTATTTATCCCCTCAATCACTCTTTTCATATCACATTCATTCTACAATATTTTTACCAGAGTGAGAAGGGGCTGAAACAACTTGATAATCATACAAAGCGTTAAGAAGAAAGTCAAATATATGTTTCCACGCTATTTCTTTCTATTACACCGCTCAAAAAAGAGACAATACTATATAGGAACTAAAAGGAAAATCCCTTTCTCATCACATTTCACTTATTAACCATTTTTGAACAAAGTAGTTCTACCAAAAGCAATATGTTAAGAGAAATACATTTATTGAAGCATATAATTCGTACTCCATCCTATGTATTTTGTTAAAAGTTTGTTCTCATGAACAATATAATTTAACGTTAGTAGCCGTCCTATTTGTGTCATATACTTTAAAATATATACCAATCCCTGTTTATAGGAAATAAAAAAAGAGAGCAAAATCGCTCTCTTTTTCTCGTAACTTATTCTTCCCAAACTTTAACTTCTTTCATTGCATCGCCTTGACGCATGTTTAATACCGTTTCAATACCGCTTGTTGCTTTACCGAATACAGTATGTACGCCATCTAAATGCGGTTGTGGCTCATGAACAACAAAAAATTGGCTACCACCTGTATTACGACCAGCATGTGCCATAGAAAGTGATCCAACAAGATGTCTATGAGGATTTCCATCAGTTTCACATGGGATAGAGTAACCTGGGCCACCTGCACCTGTGCCTGTTGGGTCTCCACCTTGGCTTACGAAGCCAGGAATAACGCGGTGGAATGTCACACCATCATAAAATCCTTGCTCTGCTAATTTTTTAAAGTTTTCTACTGTTTTTGGTGCCTCTTCTGGGAAAAATTCTAAATCGATTTTTTCGCCATTTTCCATTAATATGTATCCTAAAGTTTTCATATGTATATGTCTCCTTTCAACTATCTCAGCACTATATTACCATATTCATGACGAGAAACAAAAAGAATCCGACAATCTGCATACTTCTTTTTTGAAATGTGGAAGAAGCTAGGTGACAAATAAGAAAAATATACTATAATAACTGTGTTGCCCGAAAATTTAAGAAAGAGAAAGGGAGCGATTTTTCGTGAAAACGAAATTACTAGCTCTGCTATTAGCTGTAGCCGTATTTATTATGCCAACAGCTTCATTTGCAGACATCATTGAGGGAGAATCAATTGTTACACTAGGAGAAAACTTATCTGAACAACAGAAACAAGATCTTTTGAAAGAAATGAAAGCACCAAAAGATGCACAAATTATTACTGTATCTAATGCGGAAGAACATAAATTTCTAGAGGGCATCGTTCCAAAAGCGCAAATTGGTACGAGAGCAATTTCCTCTTCTATGATTACATACACAAAACCAGGGTCAGGTCTCATTGTACGCTCAAAAAACATTAATTCGATAACAGATGCAATGTACACAAATGCACTTATTACAGCAGGTGTGAAAGATGCAGAGATTCAAATTACTGCACCATTTAAAGTTTCAGGAACTGCTGCTTTAACAGGTTTAATGAAGGCCTATGAAACAACATCAAACAAAGCCATTCCTGAAGAAGTAAAAAAAGTAGCCAATGAAGAAATGGTACAAACAGCCCAGCTCGGTGATAAAATCGGCGAAGAAAAAGCAGTTCAACTTGTTGCAAAAATTAAAGAAGAAATTGCAAAAGAACAGCCCAAAACCACTGAAGATTTACGTTCATTAATTAAAAAAATTGCTGATCAACTTGGCATTACATTAACAGATGAACAGTTAGATAACTTAGTATCGTTATTTGATAAAATGAAAAATCTTAATATCGATTGGAACCAAGTTGGTAGCCAATTAGAAAAAGCAAAAGACCATGTGTCTGCCTTCTTAGGATCTGATGAAGGGCAAAGTTTCCTAGATAAAGTAAAAGATTTCTTCTCTAGTATCATTGATTTCGTTAAATCTTTATTCAAGTAAAAAAGAAGCTCGCCAGTGACGAGCTTCTTTTTTATACAAGTAACGGTAATTTCATAATAGCTTCTTCAACCGAACGGACAACATGATTTGCTTTCTCCTTCACATACGGATGAGCATGATGGAGGGTGAAGGAGTGCGGGGTTACTTCAAACATAGAAATATCATTGAAAGAATCTCCAATACATGCAACTTCATTTGCTTCAATTTGTAAATGTTCCATTAATCGCTTCAGAGCGCTTCCTTTACTTACACCTCTTGGCATAATGTCAACATATCGCTTACCCGATATAAAGACTTCCGCTTCGCTATGAAATGTATCTCTCAACTCTTGATCTAATGCTACAATTTTTTCTTCTTCGCCAAAAACAAATAATTTCGCAGGATGTACAGTCTTCCCAAATTCCTCTTCTAACTCTTCGATTTCAGCAATATGCACTCCCATATACTCTTCAAAAGTATGGTGATGTTCATTCTTCCTTTTTGTATATCGCTGCTCATTTGCACAAACAATATCTGCTAGTCCCTTTTTATGTATATATCGATATATTTCCTGGGCAACCCCATCTTCAAAACTCGATTCATGAAATACTTTTCCATCCGGTAGTATCATTGTCGCTCCATTTAAACTAGTTGTGTAATACGGGAACGAAAACCTTTTTACCGCCTCATCAATTCGGTGAGTAAAACGGCCAGAGGCAAAACAAATATTTGTCCCGTTTTCAGCTAGCCAACAAAGCGCTCGTTCATCTTCTTTTTGCATATCATTCATATTGTAAACGAGTGTATCATCTAAATCACTTACAAATAGTTTAATCATGTCCTCTTCCCCTTCCATACACAATATCTACTCTAATTGTACAAAAAAAATGTTTGATTTTTGTTAAAAAAACAATAAATTTTCAATAAAAAATAAGCGGAGCATAATCCCGCTTATTTTTGTCTTCGCACATTTTGAGGTCTTACAATACTTGGACGAACCTTTAAACTAGACATAGTTGGACGAAGTAAAATTTTCGTTAACGCGCCCCAATCAAACGGTAAAAACGGCCATAAATACGGTGTTTGCAAGCTTTTTATAGATGTTAAAAATAGAATCAATATCGTCATTCCAATGACAAATCCCATTTCATGAAATATGCCTGTTAAAATAATGACAAACAATTTTCCAATCTTATTCCCAAGCCCTAACTCATAACTTGGCGTAGCGTATGCTCCAATCATAGAAACTGCTACGTACAAAATAACTTCTGGTACAAACAAACCTACATCAATTGCAATTTGACCAATTAATATGGCAGAAATTAATCCTGCTGCCGACGACAATGATGTCGGTGTATGAATGGCAGCCATTCTTAAAAATTCGAGTCCGACTTCAGCCATCAAAATTTGTAATAAAATCGGTAAATGCGTCATCTTATTTGGTCCAATGAAAGCAAGACTTTCCGGTAAAAGAGTCGGATCAAAAACAAAAACTAGCCAAAATGGCAGTAAGAATAGCGAAAATATAACACCTAAAAAACGTACCCAACGTAAAAATGTACCTACAGCTGGATTTTGTCTAAACTCTTCTGCATGCTGTAAATGGTGAAAATATGTTGTTGGAGTGATCATAGCACTTGGTGATGTATCAACGAGTACTAACACATGTCCTTCTAACAGATGATTTGCTGCTACATCTGGTCTCTCTGTGTATCGGATAAGCGGGAATGGATTATAACCTTGTTTCACTACAAATTCTTCTACCGTTTTATCCGCCATCGTAATCCCATCTACTTCAATATTATTTAATTCTTGTTTTATAATCTTCACTAAATCCGGATTTGCAACATCTTGTACATATGTAATACAAATATCCGTTTGCGATCTATCCCCTACTCGAATCATTTCATTTCGAAGACGTGGATCGCGTATTCTTCTACGAATTAACGCTGTATTTACAACGATATTTTCAACAAATCCATCCCTTGCACCACGCACTACCTTTTCTGTATCTGGTTCTGTCGGTGTCCGGCCCGGATAACTACGAACATCTATTGCGAACGCTTCAGTTTCACCTTCCACAAATATAACAATGAGTCCTGATAATACTTGGAGCATTACATCATCCATCGTTTTTACTTTACTTACTTGTTGATGAATTAAACGATTCTCTAAAAGCTTTACTGTATCTTCTTCTACATCCCTTATTTCATTTGTATCCACCGCTTCTTCTAAAATAGGGATAATATAATTCGTATCACAAAGTCCATTTACAAATAACACACCAATTTCTTTATTTAAAATTTTAAATTTACGAATACCAACATCGTATGTAACACCAAGTCCAACTGTTTGCTTTAAATAATTTTCATTATCACTTAAAAAAGATGAAATCGGGATATTCACTTTTTTAGGCTTCGTCATAAAAGCCACTCCTTTCCAAAATTAATTGAATCGCTTTTCTAGTAATAGGTGATCCTCTCTCCCATTCATCATTTCCGCACATCTTGCCAATATCACCGACCCCCACTATGACAGGAACATTCAGACCATCTAAACAATAAATCGTATCCCCACTAATCCTGCCAATTTCACCATCTGGGAGTCCAAATTTATCAACGCCATATTCTGTCAAATTCCCATTCCGATCTACACTTACATCTACACGCGCCCATTCCCAATGATGTGTATTAGATGCTACTGCTAAAATACCGAGTACATCAACTTGTTTATGTGTTGCGACATACTTTAACGCCTTTTCACCAGATCCTTCTCCTATAAATCCGCTGTCATCAAACATGACAAATACAGGGTCATATGGCGTTTGCATAATAAGCTCAACAACTTTCTTCCCTGTCAATTTGGTCGGATTACTTTGCGATGCTGAAATACACCTCCCCCCAAATTCCTTTGTTAACAGCTCAATTGTCCGCTTTGCATATTCATCTCCATCTGTGACCAAAACAACCCTTCGTCTCATTTGATTTATCCTTTCGGTTTACATATAAGTGCAACAAAAAATGAAAATAATATCGCTGCTGAAATCCCCGCAGACGTTAAGCTAAACATACCGATTCCAATTCCTAAATATCCATGTTTTTCTGCCGCATGCATTGCCCCGTGCAATAGTGAGTGTCCAAAACTTGTAATAGGGACTGTTGCCCCAGCACCTGCAAATTTTATAAGCTTATCGTACAATCCGAATCCGTCTAAAATAGCTCCGGCGACTACAAAAGTTGCCATTAAATGTGTCGGTGTTAACTTTGCGAAATCTAGCAACACTTGTCCAATTACACAAATAGCTCCTCCTACAAGAAATGCATATATAAAATCCACAATTCACTCTCCTTTAACTCTTTCAAACACAACACCATGCGCAATCGTTGGAATCGTTTCCTTCTGTTGTATCATCATGGGGCTTAATAGAGCTCCAGTTGCAACGACAAAAATTCTTTGTAAATTCCCTTTTTGCATTTCACGCAATAAATGGCCGTATGTTACAACAGCTGAACAAGCACAACCACTGCCCCCTGCAAACACTTCTTCTTGATTTGAATTGTAAATCATTAATCCACAATCATTGTATACATTCCCCAAATCATACCCTTCCTCAAGTAAAAGTTGTTTCGCAATTGGTGTCCCAACAGCCGATAAATCACCAGTAACAATAAGATCATAATCAGCTGCACTTCTTCTCAAATCTTCAAAATGTTGTTGAATTGTATGAGCAGCAGATGGTGCCATCGCTGATCCCATATCTAAAGGATTAGCAATTCCTAAATCTTGCACTTTACCAATTGTTGCTGCTGTTATTTTAATTGCACTCGCCTCATTGCTAATTAATATTGACCCTGCTCCGGTAACAGTTGAGTTTGCTGTCCCTGGCTTTTGTCCTCCGTATTCTGTTGGGGAACGAAATTGTCTTTCAGCCGTCGCATTATGACTACTTACTGTAGCTAAAATACGATTCGCAAATCCACCATCTATAAAAGCTGATCCAATCGCCAAAGTTTCCATTGACGTCGCACAAGCGCTGAACATCCCTAAAAAAGGAATACCATACTCACGAGCAACATAATTTGCTGTCACTGTTTGGTTTAATAAATCTCCCGCTAAAAAGAAATCAATTTGCGATTTTTTTATATTCCCTTTTTGCATCGCTTGTTGAATTGAGTCTGACATTAACCTTCGTTCAGCAAGTTCCCAGTTTTCCTCTCCGCAATGTAAGTCAGAATATGAAATATCAAAATCCTTTCCAAGAGGGCCTTCAGCTTCTTTCGGACCGACAGCAGTACCAGTTGCATTCACGAAGATATCATTTTGAAATACCCACGTTTGTTTTCCTGTCAATCTCATACCCACCCCTCCTTTAAGACATTAAAATTTGAAATGTATATCTTATTAACCCGATAATGTATGCACCGACGACTCCAAATACAATGACACTTCCTGCAAGCTTAAACATGTTAGTAGCGATTCCTAGAACAATCCCTTCACTCCTATGTTCTAGTGCGGCACTCGCCATAGAATTCGCAAATCCAGTAACTGGTACTGCTGATCCCGCTCCAGAAAACTGCCCGATTTTATCATATACACCACACCCTGTTAAAATCGCCGAAAATAAAACAAGCGTTGCAACTGTCGGATTTCCTGCCTCTTGTTCACTAAAGTGAAAATAATGTATATAAAATTTCATCAATATTTCTCCGACTGTACAAATGAGCCCACCTACAAGAAATGCCTTCACACAATTTAGCAAATAGTTTGGCTTTGGATGGTACTCCTTCACTTTATTTATGTAATCATCTTTCAGTTTTCGCCTTGTCATATATATTGCCTCCTACTTTACGAAATAAATCCAGTGAAACAATGAGCCTATTACTTTTCCAAGTACAAGAGCAACGAGTAAAACAACAATTTTCCCCTCTACCCCGACTCGTTTCGCTAAAATAGGTAAAACATTTAATACTTCTGTTAATGCCGCAGCGAGCATTCCAATGAATGTGCCACAAAATATCCCTAATATAACAAGCCAATATTGTGACGTTTGAAATGTAATATTTTTCAAACTACACCAAGCCCCAGTTAAAGTACCCGCAATGACCGCCCACTCAAAATATTGAATATGCTTTCCACTTCTCGTTAATTGAGCTAAACGAGGGATTATACCAAGTACAGCTAAAAACGCGACATATCCGCTACCTACTGCAATCCCTCCAGCTAAGCCAATTAATACAACAAATGCACACTCAATCATCAGCAATCTGTTTCATATTATCCTTGTTTTCATGAACAATTACATATTGATCAAGCGACTGCTGATATTGAAACATCTCAACTTCTAACGGGCTCGGCTCTTCATTAATTCTCTTTTGAAATACATGATTAAAAAATAAGACCATACCTAATCCAAGACCTAGTGAATAAGGAATTTGAAATAAAAGTGGTTGCGCCTTAAATTCTCCAGTAATCATGTAATATAACCGCTGGTGTACTTGTTGCATACTTACATCTTCATGGAAATAAATGATCGCAAGGGCCGCTCCAATGAAAAGTAACAACCATACAAGTCCGAAGAAAACCGGATGCACTTTCTTTTTTTCGTATATAATTTCAACAAGAGTTTGTCCAGAACCCAGTAAATTAATTTGTACATGAGATGCTTTTTGTTGAATAATCTCAATTACTTTCATGACATCAATTACAACATGCGTCTTATCATGTGCTGTTATGTTGTAGACTATCTCATTTTGTAACGACTCAACTACAAAAGAATCTCCGGCAAGTTGAGCAACATCGCTCAACCTTACTTCATACGTAGGAGACACTCTTAAGCGATTGCGCATTTTAATATAAATTGTTCCTTCCAATTTCCATTCACCCCTTCACTCTTCCTCGTAGTTGTAGTATGGTTATTGAATTTTTTTCTAATACAATTTTTTCATAAAAAAACATCTGTACCATTTCGGTACAGATGTTTTTTAGTTTATGCCTTTTTCTTAAATAAATTTGCAATACTTAATGCAAGTCCTCCCCAAATGACTACCATACCTATAACCATCATCATAATCGCTGATCCACTCATCATGAAACACCTCGGTCCTTCCATTCTTTTTCAAGCTGGACAGAGTCTGAATGTATTTGTGCATTCCATTTTTTCAGACCAATAACTAACGCGACTAGAAGGAATGCTGCCGCTATCGACCAACCATACGTTACAACAAACTCTGTTGGATAACCTCCGTAGTTCTTTTTAATGTTTTGGATTGTACCATCAATTAACATATACCCTAACATAAGTGGAGTAATAACGAGTAAACTCACTCTCCAAAACGTTCCTAACTTTATATCAGATACAAAGTTTGCATGATTTTGATAAACTGGTAAACGGCGCAAGATTAGTCCTATTGTAACTACTTCAACGAGTGCAATTGTAATCAATCCAAAATTGTTAGCGAAGTAATCAACAACATCTAGGAACATAAGTCCACCACGTGTTGCAAAAACAAGAGAAACTAATACTAATAGCGTTCCCATAATTCCAATCGTCTTTTGACGACTCAAGCTGAATTTTTCAGATACAGCGGCAAAGCATACTTCTGCAAGTGAAATGAGTGATGTAATTCCAGCAACAGTTAGAGATAAGAAGAATAATACACCAAATAACGGCGACATCGGTAACTCATTAATAATTTGCGGGAATACTACAAATGCAAGTCCTACACCAGCACTAGCTACTTTATCAACCGGTACCCCCATGTTATTCGCCATAAATCCAAGAGCTGCAAAGACACCAATACCTGCCAATAATTCAAATCCTGAATTTGCAAATCCTGTAATAAAAGCATTATTTGTTGTATCTGAGTTTTTCGGTAAATAACTAGAATACGTAATCATAATTCCGAATGCTAAAGATAAACTAAAGAAAATTTGACCGTAAGCAGCAAGCCATACTTTCCCATCAAAAATACGACTCCAATCTGGTTTAAAAAATGCATCTAGCCCCTGCATCGCACCTTCCATCGTCACTGCACGAACAACGATAATAAGGAACATAACAACTAGTAAAGGAATAAAAATACGGTTAACAACTTCGATTCCTTTTTTAACTCCTTTAAACGCAACACCAAGCACAATAATCCAAACGAGAGCTAACGGAATTAATACTTCTGGTACGAGCCCCCCGAATTGTCCTGGCTTATCTGCAACATGTAAATATTCTTTAAATAAAAATGATTGCGTGTCTTTCCCCCATGCTCCAGTAATTGCAAAGTACGTATACGAAATAGACCAAGCAATGATTACAGCGTAATATGTTGAAACAATAAATGTCACACACATTTGCCACCATCCAATAAATTCAGCACGTCGATGAATACGGAAGAATGTAAGTGGCGCCGAACCACGATGGCGATGCCCAAGAGCAAACTCGAAAGCTAACAATGAAATACCAGTCGTTAATAATGCAAATAAGTACGGTAAAAAGAATGCGCCTCCCCCATTTTCATACGCTGTATAAGGAAAACGCCATATATTCCCTAGTCCAACAGCGGAACCGATTGCTGCAAAAATAAATCCAGCCCTAGTTCCCCATTGTTGCCTCGTTTCCATGTTTCCTTCCCCCTTTGTGACAAGTTCATACTTGGATTATAGTTTAAATTAACTAAATTATCAATAAATTCTGTAAATTTTTTAGCGATAGTTGGAATCTTCTACTTTTCGTGACAATAAAAAAAAATCGAATAGATAGCTATTCATCTATTCGATCTTTCATCTGTTTTAATATTTTCTTTTCAAGTCTTGAAACTTGTACTTGCGAAATGCCTATGCGCTCCGCTACTTCTGATTGGGTTTGGTCTTTATAATAGCGCAAATACACAATTAGCCTTTCTCGTTCATCCAATTCTCTAATTGCTTCTTTTAAAGCAATTTTATCAAACCATTTCGTTTCCGATTGATCTGCAATTTGATCTAAAATAGTAATTGGATCTCCGTCGTTTTCATACACGGTTTCATGTATCGACGAAGGAGCACGACTCGCTTCTTGCGCCAGAACAACTTCTTCCGGCGTTAGTTCAAGAGCCTGTGCTACCTCATTAATCGTTGGAGCCCTTCCAAATTCTTTCGAAAGCTCGTCTCTCATCTTTCGGACTTTGTTTCCTGTTTCTTTTAAAGATCTACTTACTTTCACTGATCCATCGTCACGTAAAAATCGTTGTATTTCACCGATAATCATTGGAACTGCATATGTTGAAAATTTCACGTCGAAAGATAAATCAAATTTATCTACCGATTTTAAGAGTCCAATACATCCAATTTGAAATAAATCGTCTGGTTCGTATCCTCGATTAAGAAATCGCTGTACAACCGACCATACGAGACGCATATTACTTTGAACGATTGTATCTCTCGCTTGTTGATCTCCATCTTGACTTTTTTGAATTAACGCTTTTAGCTCGTGGTCCTTTAACTGAGGTTTCTTCTTCTCATTTCTGACCTCTATGTCCATTGGCTATTCTCCTTAATTGCATAGAGCGTTACTATTTGATAAGTATTTTGTCAAATGGATTGTTGTCCCGAAAGATTCGTTTGAAATAACTTCTACTTCATCCATAAAATTTTCCATGATAGTAAATCCCATTCCGGAACGCTCTAATTCAGGTTTAGTTGTAAAAAGGGGTTGTCTTGCTTCATCTAAGTTAAAGATACCAATCCCTTCATCTCGAATCGTGAGTTTCACCATCGCTTCTTCCAAAATCACTGAAATATAAACAACACCTTCTGCATTTCCTTCATACCCATGAATAATTGCATTTGTAACCGCTTCTGACACAACTGTTTTAATCTCTGTTAGTTCTTCCATCGTCGGGTCTAATTGCGCAATAAAAGCAGCTACCGTAACACGAGCGAATGATTCATTCTGACTTAACGCTGAAAATTGAAGGTTCATTTCATTTCTCATCTACGCCACCCCCAACGTCGCGAGCGCATGCGCTTCACTTTCTTCTAAACGAACAATTTTGAATAGACCTGACATTTCAAATAAACGTTTAACGGGCGGTGAAATTGCACAGACAACCATCTCTCCACCTAATCCCTTTACATGTTTATATCGGCCTAATATAACGCCTAAACCAGAACTATCCATAAATGTTAAGTTCTCTAGGCTCAAAATAATATGATGAACACCATGTGTCTCAATCATATCTGTGACTTTCGTTCGCAACTCTTCAGCAGTATGATGATCTAACTCGCCCTCTAGCCTCACACATAAGACGTCACGTTTTACTTCTAAATGCATGGAAAGACTCACACGATTTCCTCCTTATGCTCAAACTTTACTCATTAACATAAGATTTTCGTGATATAAAATCAGAATCCTTCCTACTGACAAAAGAAGAACTATTTCGTCATAAAGTGAAACCTTTCAGCAATTATTTCAGTAAATACGAACAGAAAAACATCAAAATTTTCGCCGCTATTTTGATGTTGAAAACATCCCAAAACTTCTTTTAAATAACTCCCACCAGCTCGCTGCCTCAACATCTTCTTTCGCTACAATTGTTTGTTTTAATAAAACATCTTTATCTCTTTTAATAACAAGTGTGCCAAGTGCATCACCTTTTTTAATCGGTGCCTTCACTTTCTTTTCAGCAATCACTTCTTGTTTAACTTTGTCCATATTTTCGCCCTTCTTCATAAGAAGAGACACATTGTCTGACGCAACTAAATCTACTTTTTCTTCCTTACCTTTTCCTACTTGTACAGTCTTAATTTTCTCACCACGTGTATATAATTTCTTTGTCATGTATTGTCCAAATGCATAATCAAGAAGCTTCGTTACTTGATTGTTCCGCTCTTTTGATGTAGGTGCTCCCATTACAACTGAAATAACACGCATACCATTTTTCTCAGCCGATGCCGTTAAACAATATTTCGCTTCTGTCGTAAAGCCTGTTTTCACTCCATCTACTCCAGGATAAAAACGTACTAGCTTATTCGTATTAACAAGCCAAAACTTCTTATCCGTATTTTCACGTAAATAGTCTTCATATTTACCTGTGTATTTTCGAATAAGTGGATACTTCATCAACTCTTTCGCCATAATAGCCATATCATTCGCTGTAGAATAATGATCTTTCGCTGGAAGACCTGTCGGATTTTGAAAATGTGTATTTTTCAATCCTAGATCTTTCGCTTTTTTGTTCATCATATTTACGAAACCTTCTTCTGAACCAGCGATATGCTCAGCTACTGCAACCGATGCATCATTTCCAGATGCAATTGCAATGCCCTTTAACATTTCATTTACAGTCATCTCTTCCCCAGGTTCTAGAAAAATTTGTGATCCGCCCATTGAAGCTGCGTGTTCACTCGCTCTAACTTTATCGTTTAGTTTTAGTTTTCCTTTTTCAACTTGTTCCATAATTAATAGCATTGTCATAATCTTTGTCATACTAGCAGGTGGTAACTTTTCATTTGGATTTTTATCAAACAAAACTTTACCTGTATCTTGCTCAATTACGATCGCTGACGATGCTTGTTCCGCTAACTTCGGCGTGGTTTCTTCTGTTTTTTCCTGCTTCGTTTTCTCAGATTGTGCGAAACTAACTGAAGTACCAGAAAGCAATAACATGAAACAAACAAGTATTCCAAAAACTCGCTTCATGACTAACCCTCCATTCTATATCAAACTTATTTTTTCCAATTTATACATTTTTAATACCATATTTTTCTATTATTTTCAGTTGACAAATAAATTCATTGCCTATATTGTATTAAGTGTATTACACGTAGTAGTACACTTAATACTCATCAGGAAGGAGACATTGCTCTTGCATATTCAACTTGATCCAAGAAGCAACACTCCGATATGGGAACAAATTGTTCAAAATATAAAAGAGCTCGTACTAAAAAATATGTTAGCTCCAAGTGATAAACTTCCTTCTGTACGCGAGCTTGCTTCTTTGCTCGTTATAAATCCAAATACAGTAAGTAAAGCTTATCAAGAATTAGAGCGACAAGGGATTATTGAAACATTACGAGGAAAAGGAACATTTGTAGCCCAATCGATTACCCCAACATTAGACGAAAGGAAAATCGCTATGGTTGAAAAGCAATTTCATCAATTATTACTAGAAGCCTCTTATCTTGGGATTACGAAAGATAAAATTCACGATTGGATAGATTCATACTATAAAGAGATTGGAGGAAATACAGATGTTGAAAGTGACAAACTTGAAGAAAACAATTGATAACCAAACGATTTTAGACGATGTTTCTTTCACATTACAAAAAGGTAGTATCGTCGGATTGCTCGGAAGAAATGGCGCAGGGAAAACAACTTTATTACGAACGATGGTCGGCATTTTAGACCCCGATGAAGGAACTGTTACATATGAGGATACAGATGTTCATATGCATCCTGAAATTAAACAAAAAGTTGTATACGTTCCAGATTCTACTAACATATTAAACGGATATACAGTGAAGGAAATCGTAAAGTTTTATAAAGCGGTTTATACAGCATTTGATGAACAGTATTTTTATGAAATATTAGAACGTTTTAATTTACCAAACAAACGTATTCGTAGTTACTCAAAAGGAATGAAAGCACTGCTTGCGATCATTTTAGCTTTCGCTGCAAAAGCAGAATATGTCATTTTAGATGAACCGACAAACGGACTTGATCCTATCGTTAAAAGACAGATTCTACAATTTCTCGTTGAAGAAGTAGCAGAAAAAGAAATTACAATTTTCATCTCCACTCACCATTTAGATGAAGTTGAAAAAATTGCCGATACAATCATTATTTTAAAAGGACATACAGTAGATTCTATTACAT
The DNA here is from genome assembly GCF_979253805.1 of Bacillus sp. AC266. Taxonomy (NCBI): domain Bacteria; kingdom Bacillati; phylum Bacillota; class Bacilli; order Caryophanales; family Bacillaceae; genus Bacillus; species Bacillus sp. AC266. Next base: position 733,463 of record NZ_CEEDEC010000002.1, on the reverse strand, counting down.
CACTAGATGATGCAAAATCACGATTTGCCAAAATACAAGTTGCTTATGAACGTTCATTACCTCAAAAACTAGAAAACTTAAGCAATATTAAAATATTAAACCAAACAGGAAAAGTATATACAATCTTAATTAAGGAAAATGTGGCTACAACACTGGAGAAGTTTTATAAAGAGCAACCAATACTCATTGAAGAATTATCAATGTCACTTGAAGATGTCTTCGTTACGACACTTGAGGGGGATGGGTATGTTTCATAAGGCGTTGTGGATGTGGAATTGGAAGCGCGGGAAATATGCTGCGTTACTATTTTTCTTTAGTTCACTTTATTTTTTATCTTTCAGATACTATCAAGCAGCTGAAGATCAACAGTCTCTCTTTCTCCATCCAGAAAGCATGGGTGAAAAAAAGTTTTACTATCATTATTCTTTTCATTCTTCTGATAGCTTTTGGTTGGGTATTATTACAATCGCCCTAGCCTGTATATTAATAGGTTGGGAGCGAAGTAATCAAAATGGGAATTTATTTATGACGTTACCATTTAAAAGGCGTGATATGTTCTTATCAAAGTGGATTTTCGGTGCATTTTTCATTGTAATATCACTTCTTATCAATTGGGGTCTTATGTATTTTATTTATAAATCTACAATCCACTTTGAATATCAATCGTTCGAACCGTTTCATCGATATTTTCTTTATGCAATTTTTTCATATATTGCTATCTATACTGTCTCTTTATGTATTGGCACATTTACTGGCAGTATTATTTCACAAAGCATCTTTAGCATTACTTTTTGCGTAATGGGAATGGGAGTCTTTTCACTCTTACTCTTTTTCTTTACGATTCACGCTGATGCAATACAAGGGAATAAAAGTTATGCAAGTTCTGAAAAAATTTATGAACTCAATAGAAAAACCGACATTTCAGGTCCTATATTAAACTTTTCAATTAATTATAATTACCATCCTAGTGCCCAATCGTATGAGGAGCATGGCAAAGTGATACAGAAAGGTCCTACTTCTCATAGTTACTACTCTGCCAAAGCAATTCTTGTTCCTATCTTCTATACAATTTTTTGCTTATTCATCGGTATGTTTCTTTATACAAGATCACCAAATGAAAATAATAAGAAAATCTTCCTTTTTCAAAAATACCGCTCAATCTGGATATGGAGTACTATCTTATATTTCGCATTAATAGGTGGCCAAATGTTAAAACGTTTTGATTTATTATTTAGTTACTATGTTGGATTCTTTTTAGTTGGAATCGTCACTTATTTTTTACTATCACGTCTTACAAACTATAAAGTTTTTTAAAGGAGAGATCCTATGTTTCAAAAAGCATTATGGATGCACACATACAAACAAAGTAAATATATGGTTTGGCTATTTTGGTTAGTAAGTTTCTACATACTATCATATAAATACTATTTGGCAGCCGCAGAGCAACTAAACTATTTACATGATAATAACAAATGGAAATATATATTCCGGTACAATTATCATCTTTCACTTACTGACGCTATCATGGTTCAAGGAGCAATCCTCATTGCATTAGCCTGCATCCTTATTGGATGGGAACGTCAAAATCAATCAAGCGACTTTCTATGGTCCATGCCATTTAAACGGAAAGATCTCTTTATAACGAAATGGCTTTTTGGTGTGTGTAATATTGTAGCTATCGTTATATTGAATTGGGGACTTTTTGCTATTATGAAAAAGACAACCTTTCATAATAAGTATCAAGTATTTTCACCATTTCATACTTATTTCTTATACATGGTTATCGTCTTAATTGCTATCTATACACTTGCATTATGCATAGGAACAATTGCTGGTAATATGGTCTCACAAGGATTCTTCAGTGTCGCTATACTTGGATTCCCTTTTATTTTGCCTACTCTAATTGTCGGGATTATTTCCATTCATACGGTTGGACTTATTTCCAACCATACCTTCTATACGGAGGAAAATGTAGGTCGTTATGGCTCAGTAATAGAAAAAGTGAGTATTTTAGCACCAGTTCGCGAATTCAATATTGATTTTAATTATGATCCTCAACGTGCTTATACTGATGAACATGGCGTACGTCATGACGAGCCGAATTTTACGTATATTCCTTCAGCGACGAAACTTATTGGTCCAATCGCAAATATACTTATTCTATTACCTTTAGGAATGTACTTATATACAAGATCACCTAATGAACAAAATGGAAACTTTCTATTATATCCGAAGCTCAAAAAACTATGTATGATATGTTGTGTAATCTTTATTGGAATGTTTGGAGGAATGGTAGCAGGAGGAAGTCGCTCTATCTTGAACTATTATATTGGTTTTATAGGGACCAGTACGATAGTCTACCTACTATTATCTCGCTTATTAAAATTTAAATTTTCTTGGCGTGTGAAATAACCTCCTTCAAAAGGAGGTTATTTCACATTCTCTCTCCTATCTCCATACACCATCTCTTCTTTCATCCCAAATCCATCACCATTTTTCACAATTTGCTCTGTCGGCGCGACTACACTTTCAGCAATTTTCCATTCGCCGCGCTCTTTCACAAATACTTGCAGAAAATAGTTCATACCATTTAATTGATACGCATTTTCTTTTTTCACATTATAGTGCACCGCAATGTAGTGCACTTGAATATTTTCTTTCCCTGCTTTTGATACGTATTGCGATAATCTTGGAATGTACATTGATGCTTTCTTAAATGGTAATTGCTTCGCTTTAACGAGCGATGAACTTGTTACATTACGCAAAGTGTCCTGATTACGAACATTATCGCTATGATGAAATAATACTGCGTTTTGCATAGAACGAACCCATAATTTCGAATACAAGACGGTATTATCATTCTCAATGTACTTCACTTCTTTTTGCACCACTTGGATAGGGGTATCAGCGTACATGAATGTATGAAAGCAGAAAAAACTTCCAAGTAAAATGGTAAGTGCAGCAATATATTTCATAATCTTTCCTCCGATCTGTTTAATTAAAGTATCGGAGTTTCAAAATATTTTTATTCAAAAGAAAAAGGATAGGAAAGCTCTCGCTTCCTATCCTCATTTATTATAATACGCGGCCAAATAGTTCTAAAACCATTTCTATCTCTTGGTCGCTCCAACCTTTAAATTTCTCTTTATAATATTCTTTACGCACAGCTTCAAGCTTTTCAGTTACTTCTCGTCCGTTTTCAGTAATTTCTAAGTATACGATACGACGGTCCGAATTTGAACGTTTTCTTTCAACAAACCCTTTTCGCACGAGACGATCTGTTACAGCTGTAATATGACTGGAGGTTACGTTTACTTCACTCGCAATTTGCGAAGCCATCTGTGGACTTTTTAAAAATAACGCACGTAATACAGAGAATTCATTATATGGCATATGCTCTGAAAAACGTGTATTAATATCATTTTGTAATAAACGTATCATCTTTCGAAATGATGCAGATAAATCTAAAATCAGTGTTTCTCTATTTTCGTTCACTAGCCTCGTCCCTTTTTTATCATATTTACACATATTATAATCTATAAATACCTATATTGTATATGCTTTCTTCCCTCAACATTCTCATTTATGTAACTTTTTTCATAAGATTTTCTTTTTTGTTCACACATATACATATAAAAAAGGATGGTGAGCATAAATGCAAAGTGGAATGAATCCGTATTTACATAATATCCGTACGACGAATACTGGTAAAGAAGCTACTATTACTGTACAAGGAGAAGGCATTATAAAGGCAAAACCAAATGTTGTCATATTAACACTGGGCATTCGAACAGATAGTAAAAATGTAAAACAGGCGCAAGAAGAAAATGCAGTGCAATCGAAACAATTGCTTGATGCACTCAAACAGCTAGGTATTGCCGATAAAGATATAGAAACCATTTCTTATACAATTACTCCTCAATACGAATATGTAAATGATAAAGCATTACTACAAGGCTACCGTGTGGAGCATTTGTATGAAATTACCGTTTTAAATGTGCAAAAAGCAGGGGAAGTATATGATATAGCCGTTACAAATGGTGCAAACGTAGCAAAAGGATTACGTTTTCGAATATCTCATCCAAATAAATATTATGAGCAAGCTCTCATTCAAGCTCTGCAACAAGCAGTAGACAAAGCTCGCACAATTGCGAGTACTTACAATTTAAATATTAATCCTGTTCCCCTCTCACTCGTTGAAGAATCTGCCCAATTACCACGGGAGATCTCATCATATGCTACTTTGCATGCGCAAGCAGCTCCGCCCATTCAATCAGGAGAACTAGAAATCATTTCATCTATCCGGGCAATTTTTACGTATTTATAAATAAACTCATTTATAAGTAACCGTTATCATTTTCGTTGTTGTAAAAACATGATGTTCTGATATAATAAAGGACGGTGAGCTCTTACATAAGAGATATCACGGGTGGGAGAGGGATATGAAAAAGAAGGTTTAACATGAAAGGAATACTTGAAAGAACATTTAAATTAGACTTACACCAAACATCACCAAAACAAGAAGTTTTAGCTGGAGTCACGTCATTTTTCACAATTGTTTATATTATGATTGTAAATGCGTCAATCTTATCAGATGCCGGCATTCCTCTTGAGGCAGGAATTTTGGCAACTGTTTTTAGTTCATTTGTCGGATGTCTACTCATGGCATTTTGGGCAAATGCACCTGCTATTCTTGTCCCTGGTATGGGTGTAAATGCATTCTTCACGTACACTGCTGTGCATACGCTCGGTTTAACTTGGCAAGAAGCATTGGCAGCTGTTTTTATCGCCGGTATTATTTTTGCAATTGCTGCTTTTACACCGATTGCTCGCGTGCTTTCGGTATCGATTCCAAAGTCATTAAAGGAAGCGATCACTGTCGGCATCGGGTTGTTTTTAGCTTTCATCGGCTTGCAAAAAGGTGGTTTAGTCGTTTCGCATCCTAATACTGCTGTTGCAATGGGAAAATTAAGTAGTCCTGTCGTTCTTGCCACACTACTTACTCTTATTGTCGCACTTGTACTATTTGCGCGTAACGTACGTGGAAGCTTTTTATGGACGATTGCAATTGGAACTGGTATTGCATGGCTGTTTGGTCTTGTTGATACGAGTCAAATGGGAAATAGTTCGTTTTCATTCGCTAATTATGGCGATGTGTTTGGAGCTATGTCATTTGGGAAACTTTCTTCCTTGCCATTTTGGATTGCAACATTCTCCTTAAGCATGGTGCTTATTTTTGAGAACATGGGACTTTTACATGGTTTATTAGAAGATGATCGTAAATTCCCACGTGCTTACCAAGCAAATGCAATTTCAGCAATGACATGTGGTCTATTTGGCACAAGCCCTACCGTTTCAACAGTAGAGAGTGCCGCAGGTATTACTGCAGGCGGGAAGACAGGTCTGACGTCTATCGTTACAGGGTTGTTATTCTTCGCATCACTGTTTGCGCTTCCGTTTGTCAAAATAATTCCTGACAGTGCCATTGCACCAATCTTAATTATTATTGGCGGGCTGATGATTACAAGCATTCAACAAATTCCTCTGAACGACTTTTCAGAAGGATTTCCAGCGTTTTTAATTATCGTTATGATCCCGCTCACATATAGTATCGCTGATGGCATTGCGTTCGGATTTATCGCTTATCCTATCTTGAAAGTTGCACTTGGAAAGCGTAAAGAAGTCGCACCGTCCATGTATATTATTACATGCTTATTCTTAGCCATGTTCGTATTACACGCTATTGGCTAAGAAAAAAACACCGAGGAAATCCTCGGTGTTTTTTTTACTTAAACCAACCTTTTTTATAAAACCAAGCCATCATTCCGCCGCCAATTAATGCCATTAAAATTAAGCAAATAAAATAACTATACTTCCCGCCAAGCTCTGGCATATGTGCGAAGTTCATGCCGTATACCCCTGCAATAAATGTTAACGGCATGAAAATAGTTGAGAAAACAGTTAATGTTTTCATAATATTGTTCATATGGTGGGAATTCAACGAAAAGTAACTATCTCGAATATCTGCTGTTAATTCACGGCTCGCTTCAATCATCTCTGTCAGTTTAAGCAAATGATCATGTATATCTTTAAAATAAATTTCATGATCGCTTATACCGTAAAAACGTGTTGAATTTAATATACGATACAATAAATCACGCATCGGAATAATCGTACGCCTTAGCTTAGATAAATCTGCACGAATATCAAATACTTCTTCTAGCACACTTCCTGCTGTCTCACCCGTTAAATTATCATCAATTGCATTTAAATGGTCTTCGATGTAATAAACAGGTGCGAAATAATCATCTACAATTTGGTCAATAATTGTATGTGCTACATGCAAAGGACTCTTCTTAATACGTTTCTTTTCACCGAGCGTTTTCCATACTCTTTCAATCGCATTGTTATGAGAGAAATGGAAAGAGACTATATATCGATCACTAATAAATAAATCGATTTCATGCGGTTCTAATCCGTCTTCTCCGAATGCATGAAGAACTAAAAAGTTATATCCATCATAAAAATCTACCTTTGGTCTCTGTACATACTCTACACAATCTTCAATTGCAAGGGGATGGAACTTGAAGTGATCTTGTAAAATATATGTATACTCCTCTTTCGTTGGCTTATATAAATCAAGCCAATACCATATGATGTTCTCTTTTTTCGTTTCTTCTAGCGAAACATCATATAAAACTTCATTTTTTTTCGTTATTGCACAAATTCTAATCATAATTTCACCCATTACTATTATAAACAAAAAATAGTAAAAAAAGCCAAGGAGAAATCTCCTCAGCTTTTTTTATCCCGCTATTTGCGGGCAGTAAGATCCCTACCTCAAAATTCAGCGAAAGCAAAGAAGTTAGGTCTGGGTCGGTCTGCTCGTAAATGCCCGATTGGTGAAGGCTAATAATCAGTGGGGATAAAGCCCCCACTGATTAAAGTTTCACTTTATTACTTCGTTACAATACCGTGTACTAAAGTTGGTGCATCTACGTGACCTTTAGCGATTTTCATGTTCTCATAAATTTTCGCTTTTACGTCTTCAACATTTTCGCGGTTTGCGTAAATTGTAACAAGAGAGTCACCTTTTTTCACGCTATCGCCTACTTTTTTGCGAAGCATTAGACCAACTGCTAAATCAATTTCAGATTCTTTCGTTGCACGCCCTGCTCCTAAAAGCATTGCTGCTGTTCCGATTTCATCTGCAACGATTTCCGATACGTAACCGTCTTCTTTCGCTTCCACTTCAATTTTAAATTGTGCTTGTGGCAATTTAGAAGGATCATCAACAACAGATGCATCGCCGCCTTGCGCGGATAAGAACGTTTTAAATGATTCTAGCGCTTTACCATTGTTCATTACTTCAATTAACTTTTCACGTGCATCTTCTAAAGATGAAGCTTGTCCAGCAAGGTACACCATCTGACTTCCAAGTGTTAAACATAACTCTTCTAAATCTTTCGGTCCCTTACCTTGTAATGTATCAATTGCTTCTTGTACTTCTAATGCATTACCAATTGCTTCACCAAGCGGCTGACTCATATCAGAAATAACCGCCATCGTATTACGACCAACGTTATTACCGATGCGTACCATTGCTTCTGCTAAACGCTTTGCATCTTCATCCGTTTTCATAAACGCGCCTGCTCCAGTTTTTACATCAAGAACAATTGCATCTGCACCAGCAGCAATTTTCTTACTCATAATTGAGCTAGCGATAAGAGGAATTGAATTTACTGTTGCAGTTACATCACGAAGCGCATATAACTTTTTATCAGCAGGTGTTAAGTTTCCACTTTGACCAATAACAGCGATTTTATTTTCATTTACAAGACGCATGAATTCATCATTTTCAATTTCCACATGGAATCCTGGTACTGCTTCTAATTTATCAATTGTACCACCCGTATGTCCTAGACCTCGTCCAGACATTTTCGCAACTGGTACACCTAAAGCAGCTACTAATGGACCTAATACAAGTGTCGTTGTATCACCAACTCCACCCGTTGAATGCTTATCTACTTTTACCCCTTCAATGGCTGATAAGTCAATTGTATCACCGCTATTTACCATTGCCATCGTTAAATCTGCACGTTCTTGATCATTCATATCTTGGAAGAAAATTGCCATTGCAAGTGAACTCATTTGATAATCTGGAATACTACCATTTGTGTATCCTTCAACGATAAAGTTAATTTCTTCTGTCGTTAATGCATGTCCATCACGTTTTTTTGCAATTAGGTCCACCATTCTCATTGTGAAGTCACCCCTTCATTTGTTTTACAATTGCTTTTACTAATGCTAAGAAATTAGCTTTAACACGTTCTGTCGTTTCAATTACTTCATCGTGGTGAAGTGGTTGATCTAAAATACCAGCTGCCATATTTGAAATACAAGAAATACCTAGTACTTTCATACCTGCATGACGAGCTACAATTACTTCCGGTACTGTTGACATACCAACTGCATCTCCGCCAAGTGTACGAAGCATACGAATTTCAGCAGGTGTTTCATATACAGGACCTGTCATTCCAACATATACACCTTCTTGTACTTTAATATTTAGATCTGCTGCAACTTGTTTCGCCATTTCGCGAAGTTCTGGCGTATATGATGTAGACATATCAGGGAAACGTACACCCATTTCAGAATCATTTGGTCCGATTAATGGGTTCGTACCCATGAAGTTAATATGGTCTGAAATTAACATAAGATCGCCTGGTTCAAATGATGTATTTACACCACCAGCTGCGTTCGTTACAACAACTGTTTCTACACCTAGTTCTTTCATAACACGAACTGGGAATGTTACTTTTTGCATATCGTATCCTTCGTAGAAATGGAAACGTCCTTGCATTGCTACTACTGTTAAACCTTGAAGTGTACCGAATACAAGTTGACCTGCATGTCCTTCTACAGTTGAAACTGGGAATTCAGGGATTTCACTGTATGGTACTGTTACTGCGTTCTCGATTTCATCTGCTAATACACCTAGTCCAGATCCAAGGATTAGTCCTACTTGTGGTGTCTCTTGAAATTTCTCTTTTAAGTATGAAGCTGATTTTGTAATTAGTTCACGATTCATCTGTTTATCCCCCTATTTCTTTAGCTCGTTTAAGAAGCTTGTTCCATGTTCTGGCATTTTAACATTAAAGTTTTCTGCTACAGTTGCACCAATATCAGCAAATGTTTGACGAAGTGATAACTCTTGTCCGCCTTCTTTCATGCTTGGGCTATATGCTAATAACGGTACATATTCACGTGTATGATCAGTACCAGGATGTACTGGATCATTACCATGGTCTGCTGTAATTAATAATAGATCATCTTCTTTTAGTTTTTCGAATACTTCTGGAAGACGTGCGTCATATTCTTGCAATGCTTCTCCGTACCCTTGTGGGTCACGACGATGACCAAATAAGGCATCAAAGTCAACTAAGTTTAAGAAGCTAATACCTGTAAAGTCCATATTTAATGTATCTACAAGCTTGTCCATTCCATCCATATTTGATTTCGTACGAAGTGATTCAGTTACACCTTCTCCATCATAAATGTCAGCAATTTTACCAATAGCAATTACATCATAATCGCTATCTTTAAGTTCATTCATTACTGTGCGACCAAATGGTTTTAACGCATAGTCATGACGATTTGGTGTACGTGTGAAGTTTCCTGGCTCTCCAACGAACGGACGAGCAATAACACGCCCTACCATGTACTTCTCATCTAATGTTAATTCACGTGCGATTTTACAAATTTTATATAGCTCTTCAAGTGGTACTACTTCTTCATGAGCTGCGATCTGTAATACACTATCAGCAGAAGTGTAAACAATTAAAGAACCTGTTTCCATTTGTTCTTGACCAAGCTCAACAAGTACCTCTGTTCCAGAAGCTGGTTTATTACCGATAATTTTACGACCTGTCTTTTCTTCTAATTCATCAAGTAATTCTTTCGGGAATCCTTCAGGAAACACTTGGAATGGTGTATCAATGTAAAGGCCCATGATTTCCCAGTGACCTGTCATTGTATCTTTACCTGTAGATTTCTCTTGCATTTTTGTATAATATCCAAGCGGTTTCTCTACTTTAGAGATTCCTTTCATTTCACGAATATTACCAAGGCCTAATTTCACCATGTTTGGCATGTGTAATCCATTCATATGTTCAGCGATATGACCAATTGTATCAGAACCTAAATCACCAAACTGCTCAGCATCTGGTGCTTCACCGATTCCCACAGAGTCCATTACGACTAGGAAAATACGTTTATATTTATTCATAACTGCAACCTCCTATATGTTCAGTTCTACTTCTTGTAGTATGTTCAAAACGCTATAAAGTGAAACTGTTATCAATGGGAATTATCTTTCGTCCTCATTATTAAACAGTACTGCTTTAAATCATTCTCTAACTTTTTCGTTTTACTTTCAAACGAATAAAAAACATTTCTAGGTTTTTCCAAGTCAGATGTCAGACATCTGATATTGATATCATAACATGTTTACGCTTTCTTTTTAATACATTTTCGTAGAATTCCTCATTTTCTTTACCCTTCTATTGTAATCCATTCTGCAAAGAAGTGCTAATCATTTTATAACATATTTCCTAATATAAAAATAAAAAGCAGCTCTAAAGAGCTACTTTTTATTTTACTTCTACTGTTTCTTCTTTATGTTCATGTAGTTCACCTTTTTTAACATGAACTTTCACTTTGTAAGCACCGTTTTCTTTGAAAGTATGTTTCGTTTCATACTCTCCTTTATTTCCTTCTTTCGCCGGAATAAATTCGTGCTTTTCAACACCATCTTTCCAAATCTCAAGTTGTACTTCAGCACCAGTTAACGCTTCTTCTTTTTGCTTCAAATGAACTTTCATTGTTGATTCAGCATTTGCTTTAATATCACCAGCCATAAGATGTATCATCGTATCACTTTTATGATCCCCATGACCTTCTTCTTTTTTCGCATCTTCTACTTTTGCATTTCCTACAGCGACTTTTGTTTCTGGCATAACATGCATTTCACGTGCATTTGTATGAGGAATAATATGATATACTCCATCAGTTTCAAATGTTTTCTCTACTGCATAAACACCTTTTCCTTTATGCTTACCATCTAACATCTCGTGTTTCTCGTCGCCATCTTTCCAAATCTCAAACTTTACATCATCAGCATCCGTTACTCTTTCTTTTCCTTGTGTAACAAGTGCTTGTACTTCTGTTTTTTCACCAGGTTTAATTTCTTTCGGATTCGTTTGAACCGCTACTTTTATAGCTTCCAGTTTCTGTTCTTTTTTCGGTTCTTCTTTGTTTGTATTACAGCCAGCCAATGCTAGCATCGCGATAAATAAAGTCATAATAAGTTTTTTCATCATCATTTCCTCCTTCATACCTTATTTAGTATAGAGGAAATACATTGTAATATTCTAGTCTTCTGCTGAAAACAATGTACGAAATGTTTGTGAAGTTTTTGTGAAGTACTATAGCCTTTTGAATCTATGAAAAAAAGAGCATAGTAACTATGCTCTCGGATGAAACTGTTTATATACATCTTTTAATCTAGCTTTTGAAACATGCGTATAAATTTGCGTCGTTGAAATATCTGCATGTCCAAGCATTTCTTGCACAGCACGTAAGTCTGCCCCATTTTCTAATAGATGCGTAGCAAAAGAGTGACGCAACGTATGCGGTGTAAGCTCTTTTGCAATATTCGCTTCTTTCGCTAGCCGTTTTAAAATTTTCCAAAATCCCTGTCTCGATAATCGATTACCATGATGGTTTAAAAAGAGCGCATCTACTGCTTTTTTACCCATCAATTCTCTTCTTCCTTTTTCAATATACTTTTGAATCGCTTCTGTCGCTAAGCTTCCTAGTGGAATAATTCTTTCTTTGTTCCCTTTCCCGATACAGCGAACAAATCCCATCGTTAAGTGCACATCTTCTAAATTTAATGCAATTAATTCTGAAACACGAAGTCCTGTTGCATACAACAACTCTAACATTGCCTTATCACGAATCCCAAAAGCACTTGCCGTTTTCGGTGTTTGAAGCAATGCTTCCACTTCGTCGATTGATAATACTTTTGGTAATTTCCGTTCCCCTTGTGGCGTTTCAATATGTACCGATGGGTCATGCTCCACTGCTCGTTCACGAAGTAAAAATTGATGAAACGAACGAATCGATGCAATATGACGCGCCAATGTTTTTGAAGATTTCCCGTTTTCTTTTAAATACTGCAAAAAGTTAACAATATGCAAGCGTGTCACTTCATGAAACGTCTTCGTTTGTTCTACATTTTGCAAATACTTCACATAGCTTTTTAAATCGCGTTCATAAGATACAACTGTATTTTTCGCTAAACCTTTTTCAACAATCATATAATGAATAAAATCTTTTAATTGATCTTCCAATCTACACTACTCCCCATTTTCATAGAAAAACATCATTCTATTTACGAAAGCATCCTTTTCCGGCTCCTCATTCCCTGATACTTTTTCTACAGTCTCTTCTTTTGGCTTTTCATAACGATGGTAACTTTCATATTCTTCATTTATCCATAGTATAGCGAAATAAAACAAAATCGTACAACTTGTAAATAATAAAAATACTTTTATCCCATCAAAAGTTAATTTTAAAGCTCGGCGCATTGTAAATTCCTCCAAAATATAAGTTATTACAACATATGCCAAGCTTTCACCAATTTATACCTTATTCAAATAAAAAACCTCTTCCTAGTTAAATAGGAAAAGGTTATTTTTCATCCGTTTCATTTTCTTGACAATTTTTACAAATCCCATGGAATGTTAAACGATGATCTTTCACCTTAAAGCTCCAGTCTCGTTCCACTTTATTCTCCACTTCACCAAGTAAATCTTCTTGTATTTCTTGTACAGCACCGCATTGTGTACAGATTAAATGATGATGGAAACGCTGTGCACCTTCTTGGCGTAAGTCATAACGCGAAACACCGTCTCCAAAGTTAATTTTATCGACAACTTTCAACTCAGACAATAACTCTAAAGTTCGATAAACGGTTGCTAATCCGATCTCTGGCGACTTTTCTTTTACAAGGAGGTATACATCTTCTGCGCTTAAATGATCTTCTTCATTTTCTAGCAGCACACGAACTGTTGCTTCACGTTGTGGTGTCAATTTATAGCTCGCTGCATGTAATTGCTTCTTAATTCGTTCAATTCTTTCTTCCATTCGGTACTACTCCCTCCTCGCCACTCTTACACCATTATATCAGAAGAAGGGCTCCTGTCAAAAGAAAAACAATAAAAACAAATTGATAATTATTCTCAAAAAACATTTATTGTTTGTTAATAGCCTCCACAACTTCTTTCATTAAAACTGGTGATGCATACACTTCGACACTGGAAGCAATAGCTAATACCGCTCCAATCACGAGAAAAAAGCATGTATAGCGAATTAATAACGGTAATAGTGGCTCAGTTATTTTCCGAATAAATTGATGCCTAATCATGCGTAAGGAAAAGCTTGCAGCAATTGTTGTCATTACGAGAAATACAGGAATTATAATTAAATTTTGTGGCAATACAGATACAAATGCTAATAATAGTCCATTCCATCCGTGCTGACTTACTAAAAAACCTACTGTAAATCCAACAACTACCCCTTTTAAAAATAGTAAGATAAAAATGAGCGGCAACCCAATAATTGAAATCCCCAAAATCCAAATAAAGCCGATATATTTTAATTGCGAAAAGTAACTTTCTCGAAACATTTCGCCTGCGACAGCAAATTCTCCTTTAGAAACTTGTCCAAAAAAACGCTGTAAATAAAATGATAAATCTTGCTTTTGGTTTATTTGTAAACTATTCACAAGAATCGCTCCAAATATTACTCCCATCAGTAATAAAACCGCATTAAATATATATAGTGAAGAATTTTCCTGTATGTGAGACATTACACGGTCTTGCCACGTTTTTCGCCACATTTTCCTTCCCTCCGTTCACACTCTTACTAAAAATGTATGAAAGAAAGAAAAAAAGTATGACGAATTAGCATTGAAATTCCGCTCTACTTTGCTAAACTAAAAAGTAGAGAATAGGAGGGATTTCTCTTGAAACCATTATTATTAGATTTTCCAACATTATTTCAAACTGAGCGCTTGCAAGTACGTAAGCCGTTTCCAGGTGATGGAACAGAGGTATATGAAGCAATCCAAGCTTCGCTAGAAGACTTATTACCATGGATGCCAATTACAGCTGAAACAGAAGAACGTGCTGAAGAAATTGTTCGCGAAGCTCACGGACAGTTTTTACTTCGTGAAACACTTGATTTCCACTTATACGATAAAGTATCTGGTACATTCATCGGCGCTATTACGCTCAAGCCTGAAAACTGGGATATTCCAAAGTTTTCACTTCACTTTTGGCTACATAGCGCTTATACAAAGCATGGCTATATGACAGAAGCCATTAAAGGTGCGATTCAATTTGCATTTGATAAACTAGGTGCTAGAAGAATTGAAATTCGTACTGATGCAACAAATATAAACGCATGTAACTTAGCAGAACGTCTAGAATTTATTTTAGAAGGTACAATGGAAAATGATTTCCTAGCACCCGATGGCAGCTTACGCGATGCACGTGTATATGCAAAAATCAACTAAAAACACTCGCCTTAGGCGAGTGTTTATTTTTGTAATTGTAAATATTGTACTGCAAACATCGTCTTAGCATCATGTATACGAAGGTCTTTCATAAGATCAATCGCTTCTTCTAATGACGCTTCCATTAATTCCACAAATTCATCTTCATCTAAAGCTGCTTTATTTTCTTTTTGTTTTAATCCTGTCGCTTTATATACATATAAAATCTCATCTGCAAAACCAGGTGATGTATAGAAAGATGTAATAAGCTCCATATTTTCACATACATATCCTGTTTCTTCTTCTAATTCACGAACTGCTGTTACCTCTGGCTTTTCCCCCGGTTCTAACTTCCCAGCAGGAATTTCCACAATTGCCTTTTCGAGAGCTTTACGATACTGCTCAACGAGTACAATTTTCCCCTCATCAGTAATAGCAATAATAGCAACTGCCCCAGGGTGATTTACGATTTCACGTTTACTCATTTCTCCATTTGGTAATACTACATCATCAACACGAACTTTTATAACCCTACCATCAAAAATCGGTTCAGTTTTTACTGTTCTTTCTGCAAGATTACTCATACTACTTCATCTCCCTGTTCTATTTCCTAATCGTTCTTCATACATTTTACCACATTGAAAGGAGCGTGATAGAAATGAAAGTTTACATTTTACCAAATCGCGTCACTTTAGTCGGCAAAGCATGGCAAATTCGTCATAAGCTAAAACAATATGGAAAAGAGTATACAACTGTACAAGAGTGGATTACAGCAAATAAAAAGTAAACGTTTGTCAACCTCCTTCCCCTTTCGTACAATAAAGGTAAGGAGGTTGACCTATGAAAAAACGTCAATTAGGAAACTCAGATTTATATGTTACGGAAATTGGATTTGGCTGTATGTCTCTCGGTGCATCTGAGGCTGAAGCTATGCGTATTATCGATGAGGCAATCGATTTAGGAATTAATTTTTTTGATACAGCGGACTTATACGATTATGGATTAAATGAAGAATTTGTTGGAAAAGCTCTGAAAGGAAAACGCGACCAAATTGTTCTTACAACAAAGGTTGGAAATCGATGGACAGAAGAAAAAAATGGTTGGTCTTGGGATCCTTCTAAAGCTTATATAAAGACCGAAGTAAAAGAGAGTTTACGTAGACTTCAAACAGATTATATTGATTTATATCAACTGCATGGCGGGACGATTGAAGATCCTATAGATGAAACAGTTGAAGCCTTTGAAGAATTAAAAAAAGAAGGGATTATTCGTCATTATGGTATCTCTTCTATACGTCCAAATGTCATTCGTGAGTATGCAAAACGATCAAATATCGTTAGCATATTAATGGAATACAGCCTTTTAAATCGTCGCCCTGAAGAATGGTTCCCGTTTCTTAATGAACAGCAAATTAGCGTTATTGCTCGCGGACCACTTGCAAAAGGGATTTTAACTAACAATAATGCAAGAAAGATAGAAAGAGTAAAAGAAAAAGATTACCTCTCTTATTCTTACGATGAGTTATATTCGACACTCGCGAGTGTAAAAGAAATAATCGGAGAAAGCTCTTTAACAGGAACAGCTATTCAATATTGCTTACATAACGAAACTGTTGCAGCTGTTATACCTGGTGCAAGCTCTATTCAACAATTGCAAGAAAATATACAAGCTAGCCAACAGTTATCTTTAACAAAAGAAGAATATGTACAACTTCAAAAGATTGTTAAGTATGATTCATATGCTTTGCATCGCTAAAATATTGATACCGATAAAAGCAAAAGACTGCCCCCCAACACTAGGCGGCAGTCTTTTTTTATAACGTATCATATTTATCAGGATTCGTTCCTACATGTAAATTACGATTTAACGTATTAATTTGATCCATCTCTTCTTCAGTTAATGAGAAATCAAAAATAGTAAGGTTCTCTTTAATACGAGATGGCGTAACAGATTTAGGAATAGTCACAATCCCACTTTGAATATCCCATCTTAATATAACTTGTGCAGGTGACTTTTCATATTTTTTAGAAATAGCCTGAATAATTGGATGCTGGAATACTTCGCCGCCTCTCATTAAAGGACTCCATGCTTCCATTTGAATTTGCTCACCTTGACAGAAATCACGCAATTCAAATTGCGCTAACATCGGATGAAGTTCTACTTGGTTGACCATCGGCTTCACTTTACAATTTGGTAATAACAGTTCTAAATGATGTTTATGAAAATTAGAAACACCAATCGCGCGCACTTTACCTTCTTCATATAGCTTTTCTAAAGCACGGTACGTATCAACATACTTCCCTCTTATCGGCCAATGGATTAAATATAAATCTACATACTCCATTTGTAATTTCTTTAAACTTTTTTCAAACGCCTCGAGCGTCTCCTCGTACCCTTGATCGTCGTTCCAAACTTTTGTTGTAATAAACAAGTCTTCTCGCGGGATTCCAGATTCACGAACCGCTTCTCCGACACCGCTTTCATTTTCATATACAGTTGCTGTATCAATCGAACGGTATCCAACTTCTAACGCTGTTTTTACTGCTTGTTTAACTTCGTCGCCTTCTTTCGCTTTATAAACGCCTAGACCAATCATCGGCATTTTCACACCATTATGAAGTGTAGTTGTTGGAATATGCACAGTCTTTCTCCCTTTCATTGTTACATTTTTATAAACCACAACTTTATTTCAACAAGATTCATCCAAAAAGTCAAAACATACGTACAGTTTACATAATACTTTTATACACATTTAAAAAAATAAAGTGAACTCAGTCATTCACTTTATTTCCTTTCCATTCTTTCGCTTTTTCATCAACATTACGTATAAATTCATTTTTTCCTTCTGTATACAACGTGCCATCATATGTATATTTTTCAGCTAGTTCTTTCTTTAAAGTCGCATACGCTTCTGCTTCTTCACAATGAGCCATCATATAATCACGAAATGCTAAATGCCTTACTATCTCAGGATTTCCTTTTTCAAATACGTGTAAGTGATACGAGCGTTTTTCCTCAGTCCCATGAATAAAATAACGACGTCTTGAAATACCATTTTCCCCTTTTACGATGTAACCAAGCTCTTTAAAACGTTCATTCCAATGATCTACTCTGTCGATACTCTCTACTTCCATAATCATATCTATAATTGGTTTAGCTGCCAGTCCTGGCACTGACGTACTTCCAATATGATGGACTTTCACCATTTCTGGCATCGCCGATTTTAATCTTTCGGCTTCCATTTGGAATTTCTCACTCCAATGATTTTCATACGGAACGACTACAATTTCCCTCATTCTAACTCCCCTTTTCTTACAAACTCGTCAAAAAAATGATCAGCGGCATTTCACTGACCATCTTTTTATTATTTAAAGTCTTTCCAAGTAAGGCTACTTTCACTTAACAGTTCTTCAAATGATTTATTCTTTTCACGTTCTTTTTGTTCCTTACGCTTTCTTTCTTGTTCTGCTGCCTCTTTTTTCTCTTCTCTCACTTGCAACTCTTTTTTCTTATTCTTTAATTGTTGCATTAACGAATCGTTCAATTGATCACCTAGTGTAAGTGATTCTTTCTCTGGTTGATTCATTTGAGAGTGTCTTTGTGTTTGTCTTTGCTTCTTTTTCTTCATACTATTCACCTTTTACTTTTTTCTCCATTATAGAGGATACACGGCGAAATCGACAATAAAAAAGGTTCCCTACTCTATTATTTATCTTTTGTAAATATGTTAATTTTTCGAAAAAACTAAATTTTTATATGGATATAATCCTAGTAATCTATTAAAATTATGTCGTATGATGTCAGATTATAAAAAAAGGAGAAATTAATTATGTGGAAAAAAATTATTCCTGCTGTTGCTGTTTTAAGTACTATTACTTTTTCAAGCGTATTCGCCGCTCCTCCATCTCAGACTCCTGCCGAACAAAACCGATACATAGACGTACAAATGCTTGGTATTAATGATTTACATGGTCAACTAGATACTGTAAAAAAAATTAACAATAAAGAAGCTGGTGGTGCTGATTACTTAGCTACTTATTTAAAAGAACGCAAAAAACAAAACCCTAATACACTTCTCGTACATGCTGGAGATATCGTCGGAGCTAGCCCACCAGTTTCTGCTTTATTACAGGACGAACCAACTATTGAATTTTTAAATGATTTAAAGTTTGATGTTGGTACAATTGGAAATCATGAATTTGATGAAGGCATTGATGAAATGCGACGTCTCATTTATGGTGGATATCATGAAAAAACAGGGAATTTCAAAGGAGCAAACTTCCCTTATGTCGCTGCAAACTTCTATAATAAATCAACTGGCCGCTTATTTTTACCACCATTTACTGTAAAAATGGTAGATGGAGTTCCTGTAGGATTCATCGGAGTTGTTACAACGGATACACCGAATGTCGTTATGCCAACTATGCTAAAGAATGTACAAATTACTGATGAAGTAGAAGCTATTAATAAATCTACTCAGCAATTAAAGCGTCTCGGTGTTAAATCTATCGTAGTCCTTGCACATGTTGGAGGTACAACTGATGACACTGGTGTAACAAACGGTGACCTTACTCGCATTGCAAATGAAACAGATCCCGAAGTTGATGTTATTTTCGGCGGACATAGTCATACGTACGTAAATGGTACTGTAAATAATAAACTTATCGTGCAAGCGAATTCTTACGGAATGGCTTTTTCGGACGTAGATGTAACAATTGATAGAAAAACAAAAGATATTGTGAAGAAAAAAGCTGAAGTTATTACAACGTACCATGAAGGTGTAGAGCCTGATAAACAAGTAAAACAAAAGTTAGATCAATATAAAGAAAAAATCGCACCTCTTGTAAATGAAGTAGTCGGAAAATCTACAGCACCTATCGACCGTAAACAAAACGATGCTGGTGAATCTACACTTGGAAATTTAGTTGCGGATGCCCAGCGCCAAACTATGCAAACACAAATCGCTCTTATGAATCCTGGTGGAATTCGTAATGATCTAGACGCTGGAGATATTACATGGGGCGAATTATACGGCATTCAGCCTTTCGGAAACCAATTAATTAAAGTAGATCTAACAGGTCAAGATATTCGTGATATATTAAATCAACAATGGCAAAAAGGAGCAACGAGAATGCTTCAAATTTCAGGTATTCAATACACTTGGGATGCAAATAAACCAAATAACGAAAAGGTTACGAATATCCGTTTAACAAATGGTGAAGAATTAGTTCCCTCTAAAACGTATAGCGTAGTTGCAAATGCTTTCCTAGCTTCTGGCGGTGATGGATTCGTATCCTTTAAAAATGGAAAAAATGCTGAAACTGGTCCAAACGATTTTGAAGCATTAGTCGATTATGTAAAACAAGTGACAGAACCAATTCAGCCGATTATTGATGGACGTATTCAAAAAAACAATTAAATACTATTCAAACTAGTGCGTGACACTCGAAAGAAGAAGCTCCTTTTATATGCAAGGAGCTTCTTCTTTTAGAGTCATACGTATTGTCATTCTTCTAGTGCAGTAAAGGATACGCACATAGCCCCTTGTTTCTTCGTAGTATATAGAAAACTATAATGGGAAGATTTGTATGTATTTCTATCAAACAATGACGATACATTGTATCGACGAAACGACAAATCAACAAGTGAAAGAAACATTTCGGAGCGCAGCAGCTGATGAACAAAATCATGCCGTTTGGTTCCTATATTACTTTTCGAAACAAAACAAAAAATGAAATAAAAGAAAGGATACACGCTCTTATATGGAACATAGTATCCTTTCTTTTATTTCTCTGGATACGTTTCATGATTAACATCATACCGTTGCAAAAATTCCTGTAGTGCTTCTTCTACAATTTTAGACTTTTGAATCCCTTTTGATTCCGATATAACATCTAGTCTTGCTAATACTTCTATATTAATCGAAAAGGTTCGTTTCTTTTTCTCTGTGCTCTTACTTATAATTTGAACACTTACTTCTTCTCTTTTTCTTAGCAATTCATAAATGCTTTGTAACTGTTCATAAATTAGTAATTGATAGTCTGTTTTTGCATATTGAAGGGCAGTAGCTTCTTGGATTTGCAAATGACGTGGCTCTTCACCATCACCTATAAAGATACGTTTTTTCTGCTCTCCATCATATTCATATCCAATCACCCTTAATTTCTTTGATAATGTATATGGGCTCATTTCAAGCCGTTTCGCTATAATAGCGATTGATTCGCGTCTATTTAAAGAATCAATAATTTCTCCAATCGTCATATTCTCCCTCCTCTCTTAATCGCCTAAACTTGAAATCAAACCAGTATGTTATGATACAATGATTTTCTAGTAGTATATGCAAAAGAAAGAGCCTGTGCGATTCATACCATTTAAGAAAAGGAGGTTTACATATGCTTTTTCGTAGCCATACCCCTCAGTTTTACAACGAAAAGAAGCAACTAATCCCTAACAGTATCGCTACGATAGAAAGCGTTATGATTAATGACCGGAAACAATCTCTCCTTATACGCGGCCAAAACGTGGACCAGCCTATTTTATTATGCTGTCACGGCGGCCCTGGTATGGCACAAATCGGCTTTATTCGCCATTTTCAAAAAGAGTTAGAAAAGCACTTTATCGTTATTAATTGGGATCAGCGAGGGGCAGGTAAATCCTTTTTATGGCGGGACATCCAAACAAATCTTACGATTGATCAATTTTTTTCAGATGCAAAAAAGGTTATTCAATATCTTCTCAAACGCTTTAATAAGCAAAAACTATTTCTCGCTGGTCATTCTTGGGGAAGTATTATCGGACTACAAATCGCTAATCAATGTCCCGAATATATAGAAGCATACATCGGCATCGGTCAAATCGTACATATGAAGCAAAATGAAGAATTACTATATCAACATTTAATTAGCTCTGCCAAAAAACATGACCATAAAAAGGCATTAGCTTCTCTTTTAAAATTAGGGAAACCACCCTTTTTAGATACGAGACGCCTCATTATTCAAAGAAAGTGGCTTGGTACATTTGGAGGAGCAATCCAAAATGGATCTTCCTTTTCTTTCATACGAAAAGGCTTCTTTTCTCCTGAATATACGCTATTAGATTGGTTCAAATTTCTCGCAGGAAATTTAAAATCCGGAGTTTTATGGGAAGAGATGCTGACAATCGATTTCTTTTCATCTATTTCAAGTTTATCTATTCCTGTTTATTTTTGTTCTGGTCGCTATGATTATCAAACTCCTTATGCACTCGTTCAACAATATTGCGATGTCATTCAAGCTCCTATTAAAAAGATGATTTGGTTTCCAAACTCGGCACATTCTCCAGATTTAGAAGAGCCTGAGTTATTCGCTAAATCTTTACAATCAATTAAACAAGAACTATCTTTTCAACATTAATAACAAAAGGCGCTTTTACATTTCATAGAAAACATTTTATAATGATATGTCGCAAGTATATGTCACTACAAACACTTGCTTGCCTTAACAGAATAAAAATTAGGGAGATTACATTTATTATGAACGCTGTACTCATCGCAGTAGCAGTCATGCTACTGCTTAGTTTGTTACGTGTCCAAGTCATTGTCGCCATTATCGTTGGAGCTTTAACAGGCGGACTTATCGGCGGACTCGGTATTTCAGAAACAATCAGTACTTTTACAGCCGGCCTTGGGAACAGTGCTCCTATCGCATTAAGCTACGCAATGCTCGGTGGATTTGCTATTTCCCTTTCAAAAACAGGACTTCCTGATGCAATGATCCAATCAGCTTTAAAATGGATCGGCAACGAACAAGACACGAAAAAACAAGTCTATTCTAAAATACTTATATTATTTATCATTTTAACAATGGCTTGTTTCTCACAAAATATTATCCCTGTTCATATCGCCTTCATCCCAATCTTAATTCCAGCACTTTTAAAAGTATTAAATGAGCTGAGGGTGGATCGTAGGCTTGTAACATGTCTTATTACATTTGGGTTAATTACCCCTTACATGTGGGTTCCAGCAGGGTTCGGAAAAATTTATCATGACGTATTGCAAACAAATGCTGCGCAAAGCGGTCTTACGTTTGATGTCGCACTTATTCCAAAAGCGATGACTATTCCAGCAATCGGTATGATTATCGGATTATGTGTAGCGGTTTTCATTACATACCGAAAACCACGTACATATGAAACAGAACAAATTCATTCTGCACAGAATGAAATCGTTCCCTATACGAAAAGAAGCATTACTTTGGGTTTATTATCAATACTCGCTACATTAACTGTGCAATTAGCAACAGAATCAATGATTTTTGGTGCTTTAGCAGGTATTATCGTCTTATCAGTTAGCGGTAGCCTCCCTCTTAAAGAAGCCGATGCTATTTTAACGAGTGGAATGCGTATGATGTCCTTTATCGGATTTGTTATGATTTCTGCCGCTGGATTTGGCGCTGTTCTTCGAAAAACTGGACATGTTGAATCTCTTGTGCAAACGAGTGCACATATAATCGGAAATAATAAACCGCTTGCTGCATTTCTTATGCTCATTATTGGACTTCTCGTTACGATGGGAATTGGCTCTTCCTTTTCAACCATCCCAATCTTAACAACAATTTTCGTACCATTATGCGTCCAGCTCGGATTTAGTCCCATGGCTACAATCGCAATTATCGGTACAGCTGGTGCACTTGGTGATGCAGGTTCTCCAGCATCTGATAGTACACTTGGACCAACGTCCGGTTTAAATGCTGATGGTCAGCACCATCATATATGGGATACATGTGTCCCAACATTTCTACACTATAATATACCGTTACTTATATTCGGCTTTATTGCCGCAATTACACTATAAAAGGTGCGTTTTAAAAACGCACCTTTTACTTTGTTGTTTCTCTCTCAATGCACCTAAATTCTGTTTCCACTTCTTCTTGTCGCACTTGTTTCTTCTTTATTTTTCCTATTAACTGTTGAAAAGCTATTTCCCCATTTTCTTCGATATAACTTCCAATCGTCGTTAATGATGGACTTATCCATTCACCCTCTACACTCCCGTTAAATCCAATGATTTGTAACTTACCTGGTATATGAATATTAAGAGTTTTCGCCGCCCTGATTAGCTCAATAGCGACCTTATCACTTGAAGCTACAACCCCATCTATGTATGGATGCTTTTGTAACAATTCAAGAAACTGTTGATTCGTATACCCTTGTACAATTTCCTCTCGATAAGAAAGTCCTTCTTTCCAAGCAGTATCTAGAAATCCTGCCACATGCTCTTCCATTTCTTCACTCTTTACTCCCTCACCGATATAAGCAAGAAACTGGCAGCCTTTCTCTTTTAATAAAGAAACAGCTTTCTGTCCACTTTCATAATAGCTCATAAGAGATTGTCGTTCTTCAAGCACAGCGAAAGGAAGTGAGATTTCTCCTATACTTCGAAAAACAGATTTCGTCATTATAACGCCTGCAATGTTATTTTGCTCCAACATATCTATGTATCTATTCTTATTTTCTATATTACAAACTATTACTTGATACCCTTCTTTGTATGCTATTTCCTCAACGAAACGGAGCAAAGTGATGTATGATGGATTATGCAAATTATCTACAAGTAATGCAATCACCGTTGAAGGCTGTTTAAATAAAGGCTTTGCTGTAGCATTCGGTCTATAATGTAATTCTTCAATTGCTTTTTTTACTTGTTTGACCGTATCTTCATGGACATATCCTTTTTCGTTAATGACTCTTGAAACGGTTGCGACTGAAACACCGGCCAATTTTGCAACATCACGTATAGTTGCCACATCGTCACCCCTTAATATGGTAATAGATTACAATTTTAAATTAAACCAAAATATAACATTCGTCAAGGTTATTGTTTTATATTTCTGAAAATTGTTACACAATTTCCACTCTACTCAGAAAATATACTCCAGCTGAATTTCATGTGAAATCGCGATATTATCATAACCAATAAACGGAATTTCTTTCTTTATTTTTCGTGCTTCCTTTACCGCATCAATATACAAGTCCGTCATCATGAAGTTACGTTTTTGATAAAAACGAAGTGCGTTCATATTATCATTCGTCGTAATAAGCCACAATTTTTTACATTCGTTCTCTTTTGCCACTCGCAATACACAATCCACCAGTTTTGTACCAAGCCCCTTCCCTTCCTCAAAACTATTTAACGATACAATTTCACACATGTTTTCTATCACTTTATATGTTACAATTCCCACTATTCTGTTATTTCTAAGTGCAATAAAACCAGGTAATTCTTCTAATTGATGTACTCTGCCTCGCGAGACCATCATTGAGCTTCCCCAGTTTTCACACATAAAATCCTGAATTACTTCTTTCATTTCTGGTGTGATTTTTTGTATATGAACCATACACGATTTCTCCCCTTTTCACATCATTGTGATACAATGTTAGTGTATCACATGTAGAGGTATTTGGAGGATGAGGTAAAGTATGAAACGTTTTTTTACAGCATTGTTTACTATACTAGGTGCACTAACTGCGATTGGGATTTTCTTTACAAATAAAGTTATGTACTTGAAGAAAAAAACAGAGGAAGAAGTTTTAGAACGCGAAACGAAAAAGCATTTTCATTTGGACGATTTTAAGGCTATTCAAAAAGAAGAGGTTCACATCCCTTCTCAATTCGGATACGAACTTCACGGATATTACATGCCAGCTGGTCATTCCAATAAATTTATGATTTTTTGCCACGGTGTGACTGTAAATAAAATGAATTCCGTTAAATATGCAAACTTATTTTTAAATAGAGGATATAACGTATTTATTTATGATCATCGCCGTCATGGTAAAACCGGTGGTAAAACAACAAGTTATGGCTATTATGAAAAACATGATTTAAAGTCAGTAGTTGACTGGCTAAAAGATCGTTTCGGAACGAATATTACACTCGGAATTCATGGTGAATCTATGGGCGCTGCAACTCTTCTTCAATATGCAGGATTTGTAGAAGATGGTGCTGATTTTTATATTGCTGATTGTCCTTTCTCTGATTTTTATGGACAGTTACAACATCGTTTGAAAGTTGAGTTTCATTTGCCAAAATGGCCTTTATTACCTTTAGCAAATGCCTTTTTAAAAGTTCGTGATGGCTATACAATTCGTGAAGTTTCACCAATTGATTGTATAAAAAATATTAACAATCCGGTTCTCTTTATTCATAGTAAAGATGATGACTATATTTTATCTGATATGACGAAATCACTTTATGAAGCGAAAGAAAATAATAAACAGCTTTATATTGCAGAACATGGTGCACACGCTTGCTCTTATAATGAAAATAAAGAAGAGTACGAAGATGCCATCGATCAATTTTTAAACACATATGTAAAAGAAACAAAAAACAGGCTTGCATAAGCCTGTTTTTTTACTGCGCTAAAATGTCTGTAACTTGTTCCATATTTTCAGAAATCCACTTTACTGCCTCGTCTAGCGTTGGGAATTCCGTCGTTTGAAAAGTTACCTCATCTTGAAGTAACCAAACATCTTTCGGTTCTTGTCCTACACCTGCGATTGACCAATGAAGTAAACTATATGGATGATTATCATTCAAAAATGATGCCCATGTGCGCTCATTTGCAATATTTTGTAGTGCGTGTAATTTTTTATCCATCTTTCGTCACCTTACTCTAGTCAGTTATACAAACTATTATAACACTCTCTTCTCTCTCAAACAAAGTGCTCTTTTTATATTGTCAAGTACTCTCCCTAATTATATGATGAGAGTAAGCGTTTGGAAAGGAGGGATAACGTTGGCAAAAGTACAAATTAAAGTGAATGATAATGGCTCTTTTCGCGTTACAGGGGACGTGGAATTAGTTGACTCACAAGGGAATGTATTCCCAGCAAAACCAGCATTTTCTTTATGTCGTTGTGGTTTATCAAAAAACATGCCTTATTGCGATGCTTCGCATAAAGGCAAATTCGAGTCTGTTGTTAGAGCACCAGAGGCAGAATAAATATTTAAAGAACATGCACATTTATTTGTGTATGTTTTTTCTTTTGATCAAAGCCTATACAGCCCTTCCCCTTTCCACATTTCTATTACTTTCGTCCCCATTCAAATCGGCATATATTTTCAAACAATTCTTCACATTCGAACATTTTTTACTATGCTTTTTTCTTTTTTGTGCTATAATGTGAGCAAACAACATCCTTCGGGGTCGGGTGAAATTCCCAACCGGCGGTGATGAAGCGATAGCTTCTAAGTCCGTGACCCGTTTTCAACGCGAAAACGGTGGATCTAGTGAAACTCTAGGGCCGACAGTATAGTCTGGATGGGAGAAGGATATGTTTTCTAGTAATTTTATATAGCGAATACACTTTTATTTCAGTATGCATATTTTTAAAGTTTCATTTTGAATCTTTATATATGTTTTATTTTGTATAGTTATGTTTCTATACTGAAATAAAAAGATACGACTAGCGTTGAAAGAATTTGATATTTTGCTAGGTTTTTTCCTTATGCCAAAATATCAGTCATCGTTAGGTTTCTTTCCTATACTTTCGTATTCGAACTATATTTCTAGAAATCACGTCTCCCAAACCCCAAGGATATAAAATCCTTGGGGTTTTTTGATTTTTTCAGGAGAGGTGAAAAGAATGACAGATCAAGAATATATGAGGATTGCCTTGCAGTTAGCACAAGGAACATCGGGACAAACAAGCCCAAATCCTATGGTTGGTGCCGTTGTTGTTAAAGATGGAAAAATTGTTGGAATGGGTGCCCACATGCGTGCTGGTGAAGAACATGCTGAAGTTCATGCTCTTCACATGGCTGGTGAAAGAGCAAAAGACGCTACCGTTTATGTAACACTTGAACCGTGTAGCCATTTTGGAAAAACACCCCCTTGCTGTGAATTACTCATTGAAAAAGGAGTTCAGCGTGTTGTAATTGCTACTCTTGATTGCAATCCACTCGTTTCCGGAAATGGAAAAAGGAGATTAGAAGAAGTTGGAATCGAGGTAACTACTGGTGTTCTTGAGGCGGAAGCCACTTTATTAAATCGATACTTTTTTCACTATATGAAAACGAAACGTCCCTTTGTAACAATAAAAACAGCAATGAGCTTAGATGGAAAAACAGCAACTATAACCGGTGAAAGTAAGTGGATTACAGGCGAAGAAGCACGCGCTGACGTTCACCAATATCGTCATATACATGATGCTATTCTAGTCGGTGTGAATACAGTTCTAACTGATAATCCACACTTAACAACACGAATTCCAAACGGAGGTAAACATCCTATACGCGTTATTTTAGATACCCACTTACGAACGCCGCCATCTTCTCATGTCATAACAGATGGCTTAACTCCGACATGGATTATTGTCGGTAAGGATGTAAACAAAGAGAAAATAGCGTCTTATAAATCTAACAATATAGCTGTATTCCAAATGAAAACACAGCAAATTGAAATACAAGATGTCCTATCCCTGCTCGGTGAGAAACAAATTCTTTCTCTGTTCGTTGAAGGTGGTCAAACGGTGCATGCAAACTTCTTAAAAACAAATAGTTTTAATGAAATCGTGACCTATATAAGCCCGAAATTAATTGGTGGAAAAGATGCACCCACCTTATTTGGCGGAGCTGGTTTTTCGAAGTTACAAGATGCACTTTCCTTAACAATTCAAGAGATGAAACAAATCGGTAATGATATAAAAATTGTTGCAACCTTAAAAAGCGAGGTGACGGAATGTTTACAGGAATCGTAGAAGAGTTAGGAACGATATCAAGCATGACTCAAAGTGATGAAGCAATGAAGCTAACTATTAGCGCAAAGCAAATTTTATCGGATGTCAAATTAGGTGA
The DNA here is from genome assembly GCF_979253805.1 of Bacillus sp. AC266. Lineage (NCBI taxonomy): Bacteria > Bacillati > Bacillota > Bacilli > Caryophanales > Bacillaceae > Bacillus > Bacillus sp. AC266. The sequence continues at coordinate 705,006 of NZ_CEEDEC010000002.1, read as the reverse complement.
TAGTATCGCAGTTAACGGCATTTGCTTAACAGTAACTACTTTTACGACTACTTCATTCACTGTCGACGCAATGCCTGAAACAATGAAAGCAACATCACTTCGTATGCTAAAGCCAAGTGCCAAGGTGAATTTAGAGCGGGCGATGGCTGCAAACGGACGATTCGGTGGACATTTCGTCACCGGACATATCGATGGCATCGGTACGATTTTAACTAAAAAACAACATTACAATGCCATCTATTACAAAATAGCAATTTCTGATGAATTACTACGCTATTGTTTGCATAAAGGATCCGTTGCTGTTGATGGCACTAGCTTAACAATATTTGATATAGACGAATCTTCAATTACAATTTCACTCATCCCGCACACAGTAAGCGAGTCTATAATCGGAGAAAAAAAAGCCGGGGACATCGTAAACATTGAGTGTGACATGATTGGAAAATATATTGAACGCTTTATTTCAAAGCCAGTAAAAAGAACAGGGTCAATGACCGAAAACTTTTTACAAGAAAACGGATTTCTATAAGGGGGAAGCACAATGTTTCATCGTATTGAAGAAGCTCTAGAAGATTTAAAACAAGGAAAAGTCGTTATCGTATGTGATGATGAAAACCGAGAAAATGAAGGCGATTTTATTGCTTTAGCAGAGTACATTACACCAGAAACGATTAATTTTATGATTACACACGGTCGTGGTCTCGTTTGTGTACCGATTACGGAGGAGTACGCAGAACGTCTACAGTTAGAACCAATGGTATCTCATAATACAGATTCACATCACACTGCGTTTACAGTCAGCATTGATCATGTTTCTACAACAACAGGGATTAGTGCTCATGAACGTGCAACTACGATACAAGAATTGTTAAACCCTGCATCAAAAGGCTCTGATTTCAATCGCCCTGGACATATCTTTCCATTAATTGCGAAAGAAGGCGGTGTACTGCGCCGTGCTGGTCATACAGAAGCCGCTGTCGATTTAGCCAAACTTTGCGGAGCAGAACCAGCTGGAGTCATTTGCGAAATTATAAATGAGGACGGTACGATGGCACGTGTACCTGATTTACTAGAGTGCGCAAGACAATTTGATATAAAAATGATTACAATAGAAGATTTAATTGCTTATCGCCGCCATCACGAAACACTTGTGACAAGAGAAGTGGAAATTACATTACCTACAGATTTCGGTACTTTCCATGCAATTGGCTATTCTAACTCATTAGATATGAAAGAACATATCGCGCTCGTAAAAGGTGATATTTCAACAGGCGAACCTGTACTTGTACGCGTTCATTCAGAATGCTTAACAGGAGATGTATTTGGTTCGTGCCGCTGTGATTGCGGACCACAGCTACATGCTGCACTTGCTCAAATTGAGCGTGAAGGAAAAGGTGTTCTTCTCTATATGAGACAAGAAGGACGAGGAATTGGCCTTCTGAATAAGCTTCGCGCTTATAAGTTACAAGAAGAAGGGTTAGATACTGTAGAAGCAAATGAAAAACTTGGGTTCCCAGCTGATCTTCGTGATTACGGTATTGGCGCTCAAATTTTAAAAGATTTAGGCTTACAAAGTTTACGATTATTAACGAATAATCCACGAAAAATTGCTGGCTTACAAGGTTACGATTTAGAAGTAACCGAGCGTGTACCGTTGCAAATGCCAACAAAAAAAGAAAATAAAACGTATTTACAAACGAAAGCAAGCAAATTAGGACATTTACTAAACTTATAATTAAGGGAGAGATACATTATGGTATTCGAAGGTCATTTAGTTGGTACAGGATTAAAAGTTGGGGTTGTTGTTGGACGTTTTAATGAGTTTATTACAAGTAAGTTACTTGGCGGAGCTTTAGATGGATTAAAGCGTCACGGTGTAGAAGAGAATGATATTGATGTTGCATGGGTTCCTGGTGCATTTGAAATTCCTTTAATCGCTAAAAAGATGGCCAATAGCGGAAAATATGATGCTGTTATTACATTAGGTACAGTAATTCGCGGTGCTACAACACATTACGATTACGTTTGTAATGAAGTAGCAAAAGGTGTTGCGTCTTTATCACTACAAACGGACATTCCAGTTATTTTCGGTGTATTAACGACAGAAACAATTGAACAAGCGATTGAACGTGCGGGTACAAAAGCTGGTAATAAAGGATATGAATCGGCAGTTGCTGCGATCGAAATGGCTCATTTATCAAAACAATGGGCTTAAAAAAGAGGCTACGGCCTCTTTTTTTATTTTCTCACCTTTTTTCGTACATCTTCTATTAATTCATCCATCGTTTTTCCTTCTGTTTTTATACGAAGAGCTTGTGCTGTTCTCCACACATTTTCTCTCTTTTCCGCTTCTTCTATAATAGAAATTTCCTTCCTCACTTCTTTTAAATCTTTTCCTTCTGTTTCAAGCCCAAAATGTTCAGCTTTCGTTCGAAAATGCTGTTCAATTCTTTGTTGCATTTCTTTTTGTTCAGGATTTTCAGCCGCCTTAACTGGATCAGCACTTATCGCTTTTATTAAAATCAGACAGGTCATAATAGTTAATATGTATTTGTACATGTAAAATCCTCCAACCCGATATAAATTACATTTTTACTATGTACAATTAGGGCTTGGAAAATTCGTCCACAAAATTATTTTTCTCGTCCAAAAGTGACTACTATCAAGCGTTAATGGACTTTTATTACATTTTATTTACAAAAAAAAGCAACCCCTTTAAAGAGTTTGCTTTTCATCTATCTTATAGCGCACATTCTTCAATCTCAAATCCTAAATCTTCAATCATACCCCAGTCCGCAGTCGGCTCTTGTCCAGCTGTTGTTAAATAGTCCCCGACAAAGATAGAGTTTGCTGCAAATAAACCAAGTGGCTGTACAGAACGTAAATTAAGTTCTCGACCACCTGAAATACGAATTTCTTTTGTTGGATTTACAAAACGCATCATCGCCAGCACTTTTAAACATTCTACAGGTGTTAATTCTTTTTGTCCTTCAAGCGGAGTACCCTTTACAGCAACAAGGAAATTACATGGAATAGAATCCGCATCTAAACGTTGTAATTCAAATGCAATTTCAGCGCGCTGTTCAATCGTTTCTCCCATTCCGAAAATTGCTCCAGAGCATGGAGAAATACCGGCTTGCTTCGCTTTTTGGACTGTATCAACACGATCGTCATACGTATGCGTTGAACAAATGCTATCATAATTGTTGGCATGCGTATTTAAATTGTGATTATAACGATGCACACCAGCTTCTGCTAACTGACCTGCTTGATCTTCATTTAAAAATCCTAAACAACAGCAAATTTTTAAATCTGTCGTTTCACGAATTTCCTTAACTGCTCCAATAACGTGATTTACTTCTTTATTCGTCGGACGACGACCAGATGCAACAATACAATATGTACCTGCTTTACGACGAATTGCTTCGTGCGCTCCTTCAACAATTTTCTCTTGTGTTAACCATGCATACTTATCAATCGGTGCTTCTGAAATAATAGACTGTGAACAATACCCGCAATCTTCAGGACATAATCCAGATTTCGTATTTATAATCATGTTCAACTTTACTTTCTTACCAAAATGATGATGGCGAATGATGTAAGCTGCATTCATAATTTCTAAAACCTCTGTATCATCAGCTTCTAATATTGCAATTGCATCTTCTTTCGTAATCATTTTCTCTTCTACTACGTCGTATGCAAGTTTTTTCCAATCCCTTTTTGTTTGTACTTGTTTCATTTCATCTCTTCCCCTCTTTTGTTATATACGTAAATAAAGCATGATATGTTGCCATTATCCCTTCTTTTCCCGTGAAGTCTCTTTCGTATATACGAAGCATCGTACGAAAGAGTGAAGGGCTTTGACAGTAAGACTCTTCATTACTATTGGTTGCCCCTACTTTTCGAATAGAATGTAGAAACTCCCTAACTTCTGTAAAGCTTTCTATGTAACACGTTTCAGAAACATGTACATTTCCTAATGGATTTTTGCATATATTCACTAACTGTTCTTTCGAAACGAATCGTTGTCCTATTGAAGTACAATTGTGTATCCCCTTTTCTTTCTTAGCACGCTGAAAAGACGTATGCAATTCTTGAAAAGTCGTATTACCAAACGTGGAAAATAATAATATTCCTTCTTCAGACAAATAGTTAAATAAATTTTTCACTGTCTCTTTTAAATCATTAAGCCATTGAAATGTAGCATTTGAAATGATGACATCATATGGATTTTCTAATTTTAATTGTTCAATATCTTCACATCGAAACATCACATTCCCCAAACTTTTTCTAGTTTTCGCGACTGCAATCATCTCATCAGCAAAATCCACAGCTGTAATATGAGCTTTCGGAAATAAATTTGATAATTGCTCTGTTACATATCCTGTCCCGCATCCAAGTTCTAAAATACGTATCGATGATGTTTCACTATATCGTTCCTTCAATGTAGAAAGTAACGAATGCGCCATCTTTTTTTGTACATTTGCATATTGATCGTAGGATACAGCCGCCCCGTTAAACCGTTTTTGCAGTAACGTTTTGTTGATCATGTCGTATCCCCTCTACAAATTGAATAATTTCATTTGCGCAATATTCAAAATTCGTTACACATAATGCATGCCCAGCACCGCTTACTACTTTTAGATTGGCATTCGTATTATTCGCCATACTATGGGCTGCAGACAATGGACATATTACATCCTGCTCTCCATGAAGGAGTAACAGCGGGGCTTTCATATCTATTACTTCATTTCTCATATCTGTTTCTATTAAATAATCTAAGCCTAATTGTAAAGACTGAATCGAGTCTCCTTTAAACTTCTGCGCAATCTCTTCAAAACTCGTATTCTCCCTCAGCTCACTTTTTATAAACATATTTTCATAGAAACGCTTCAAAGTATCTTCTTTTTTTCTCGTTAAATTCTTTTTCATACGTTCTACATGCAAGGAATTCCATCCACTTGTATAGTCACTTGTATTGGTAAATTTAGCGGTACCACCAATTAGTACCATACCTTGGGCCTTAATCTTTTTATAAGCTTGTACTGCCGCTAACGCTCCTAGTGACCATCCAACTAAAATTACATTTTCATCCTGCGCTACATCTATTATTCGCCCCGCAAATTCACTTTGTTCTTTCACGTTACGCCAATCTATACATTGAACAGAATATCCTTTAAAATACGGCAGAACCAAAGTCCAAACACCTTCTTCCATTCCCCATCCTGGAATAAAAATAAGCTTTAGCTCTTTCATACTAAAAACCCCTCTTCTTTGCCAATGCGTATAATATGCTGAATAGCCCATTTTAAATCGGCTATTGTATGTTGTGACGTAACTGCAAAACGGATTCGAGAACTACCAACTGGAACAGTCGGCGGACGAATTGCAATGGCTGCGATACCTACCTCTTGTAACCTTTCACTAAACCGTAAAGTATTTTCATTTGACCCAACTACAATCGGTACAATATGAGTTGAGCTATTTCCAATATCAAAACCAGCTTCTTGTAAATGCGTCCTGAAATATGCACCATTCTCTATAAGTCGCTCTCTTCTTTCGTTATCTTCTTTCACAATTTCAATTGCTTTTCGGATCGCCCCTAATGTTCCTGGTGGTAAAGCTGTAGTAAAAATCAAGCTTCTCATCATATTTTGTAAATACTCTATATAAATGGAATCACCCGTTAAATACGCACCATAACACCCTAAAGCCTTACTAAACGTCCCCATATGTATATCAATTTTTTGAGCAATATCTTTTTCTACATGAGATAATCCTGCTCCACCGATTCCATATATTCCACTTGCATGTGCTTCATCAACTATAATGATCGCCCCGTATTTCTCTTTCAGCTGAACTAAGCCTCTCAAATATGCAATATCTCCATCCATACTAAAAATCGTATCTGTTACGATTAATTTTCTCTTTTCTGGTGACGCTATTTGCAACATCTTTTCTAAATGATCCAAATCATTATGACGATATCTTTTATGCTCTGCTCCGCTTAATATAATTCCATCAACAATACTTGCGTGATTTAATTTATCACTAAAAACCATATCGTGACGACAGGCTAAAGCAGATATAGCACCTACATTTGCTATATACCCGCTATTTACGATTAATGCTCTTTCAGTACCTTTCCAATCACATATACTTCTCTCAACCTCTTCATACAGTGGATAATTTCCTACAACGAGACGAGATGCTGTCGCTCCAGTTCCGTATTTTCTTGTGCAGGCAATAGCAGCTTCTTTCAACCTTTCATCTCCAGCTAACCCTAAATAATTATTTGATGCTAAATTTAGCATCCTTTTCTCATTTCGAATAAGCCATGTCTCTTCCGCTTTCTCTGTTACATGTAAATTACGATACTGCCCTTGCTCCTTTAATTGTTCTACTTTAGATTGAAGATGCGTGCGCCACATTTGATTCATTTTGGATGAGCTCCTCTAATTTTGAAATCATAATATGCTCTTTTGCCGCCCCTAATAATTCTTCCTTTGTAAACTCTCCTTCAAGGAATGGTAATAACCCTAAAACCGGCACGCCACTTAACTCCTCAATCATTATTTTATTTTCTTGCACTCTTTCTTTTTCACATTCTTTACAACCAGACAAAATTACACCCGCTACTGTTAAACCGTGTGCCTTTGCATAAGAAATTGTTAAGACAGTATGATTAACTGTCCCTAGTGTCGGACGCGCTACTACAATAAGAGGGAGCTCTAATTCTTTTGCAAAATCAATCACTAAAGCGTCTTCTGTATATGGGACGGCAAGCCCACCAGCTCCTTCTACCAATAGGCTATTAAACTCTTTTAGTAGTTCATTATAGTGAGCAGTAATTTCTTTTAACATTACCGTCCTTCCAGCTCTTTTCATAGCAAGTCTCGGAGCAAGTGGTTCTTCAATGGAATAAGGACAAATTTCATCTTCTTTTGTCGGTACACCCGATAATGCTTTTAATCTTGCTGCATCACCCTCAGGATTTGATGCAACATGTCCACTTTGCAACGGTTTATATACACCAACATTATGTCCACGCTCTCGAAATATACCTGCCAATGCTCCTGTCACTACCGTTTTGCCAACTTCTGTATCCGTTGCTGCTATAAAGAAACCACTCATTACTCTCCCTCCGTAACATCCGAGATTGCTTTATATAAAATGCGTAACATCTCATCAATCTCAGCCACCGTAGATGCAAGAGGAGGCATAAATACAATCGTATTACCGAGTGGTCGCAATATCATGCCCAGCTCTCTTGAACGTTTACATACTTGAACGCCGACTCTTTCTGTCCATTCAAACGATTCTTTCATTTCCTTATTCTTCACAAGTTCAATACCAACCATTAGCCCACACTGACGAATATCTCCTACGTGCTTATATTCATTAAGAGCTTCTAATTGTGCCGCTACATATTCTGCTTTATGCGCAACATCTTCTATTAAATTAGTTTTTTCATATAGTTCTAAATTTGCAATTGCTACGGCACACCCTAACGGATTCCCTGTATAACTATGACCATGGAAAAACGTTTTTTGTTCTTCATAGCCTCCTAAAAAGGCATTATAAATTTCATCTGTCGTTACCGTAATTGCCACCGGTAAATAACCACCTGTTAAACCTTTTCCGGCTGTTAAAATGTCTGGCGTCACATCCTCGTGTTCACATGCAAACATTTTCCCGGTACGCCCAAATCCAGTCGCTACCTCGTCTGTAATAAATAATACATTGTATTTTGTACATAAATCGCGAAGCCCTTTTAAGTATCCTTTTGGCATTGTAATCATCCCACCAGCACCTTGCATTAATGGCTCCACAATAATAGCTGCTACTTCTTCATGTTTTTCTTGTAGCATTTCTTCCATTTCTTCTAAATGTTTCTTTACAATTTGTTCCTTATTATCTCCATAAGGAGAACGATATGTATATGGATACGGCATTTTAATTGCCTCAAATAATAGTGAGCTATACACTTGGTGAAACAAGTCTATTGCTCCTACTGAAACAGCACCTATCGTATCACCGTGATATGCTTCTTTTAATGTAACAAATCTTTGTTTTTTCGGTTTTCCTTTATGCTGCCAATATTGAAAGGCCATCTTAATTGCAATTTCAACGGCGCTAGAACCAGAGTCTGAATAGAATACTTTCTTCAAACCTTCTGGTACAACTTCAATTATTTTTTCTGCTAATAAAATAGATGGAACGTTAGCAAGTCCTAGCATAGTAGAATGAGCAATTTTATTTAATTGCTCGCGAATTGCCTCATCTAGTTCTGGTACTTGATGCCCATGAACATTTAACCAAATAGATGAAACACCGTCCCAATATTCATTTCCATTTACATCGTATAGCTTTCTTCCCTCTCCACGTTCAATAATGACAGGATCTTCTTCTAAATAATCTTTCATTTGTGTAAATGGGTGCCATACGTAATCTTTATTCTTCTTCGATAATTCTTCATATGTATAAGACGATTTTTCACTCGTGTTACTATTAACAGCCACAATTGTCACCCCTAATGTTAACTTATTTATAAATATAGTTAACATTAAAAACAAATGACTGTCAATTATTTTTAAATCAAACAGTTCTCAAAAAAGAACAACTTATCATACGATAAGTTGTTCTACTTTCCATGTTGTATCTTTCCAATTTCTAAAATAATCTCTTCATCTTTTTTTCCTTCTGTATCAATTCCAAGTTGCTTAGCATGCTCAATTAACAAATCATGGCGCTGCTCAAATCTAGCGGTATCTACTTCTTTTGTAACCTCTTCTTTTGTTTTCCCCTCAGTAGAAACTCCTAGTTTAGTAGCTGCTTTTTCCATCGATTTCTTCTCTTCAGTTTCTTTCACTTTCTTCACTTCTGACTGCTGTATTTGCTTTTGTTTCGACTGCTCTGATTCAGCTGCAAAAGCTGTGTAAATTCCAGCACTTCCGCCAACGACTAGTAAGGTGGTAAAAAGAATTATTTTTTTCTTCACTCTTTCCTCCCCTTTCAAATTCATTATAACGCACATTTTTACAGTATGAAAAACATTTCTCCTTTATTTCCCTAAAAAAATATCGAATGTTTTTATTGACATGTATGATGAATATATGATAAAAATTTAACTAACATCATATGAATCGGCGTTGATAGGATTTAGTAGTATTTCGTTTTCTGATTTCAGAGAGCTGGTGGTCGGTGCGAACCAGTACAGAGCGATTTATGAATTACCCCCTGGAGCTTCTTTTACGAAACGTGAGGAGTAGTGAAAGACGGTTTAGACCGTTATGTCTAAAGAGTGGTGAAATGAAACTGTTTCACAATTTAGGGTGGTACCGCGAATTTTTCGTCCCTGCATATATTGCAGGGGCGTTTTTATTTTATGAGCGCATATCATATGACCCTTTATTTTGTGATACACTCCTTTCACAAGCTAGGGTGGTACCGCGATTTCTTCGTCCCTGCATAATTATATGCAGGGGCGTTTTTTTATCCAATCATTTCCGTATCATATTGAGATGTTGACAATTACCGGTAATTTGTCACAAAATTCTAAATTTTAGAAGGAAATATACAATATTGGCGAATTTTATATAAAAAAGAGCTATTTTAAATTACTTAGGAGGGGAAAACAATGGTTTCAAAAATTGAATCTGTTCTTTTAACAATTTTTATTTTTTTCTGTATTGGCTTTAGTGTTATCAAATTAGAAGTTTCACCACACATCCCAATTTTATTTGGTATCGTTCTTTTATTAGCATTTGGATTTATGAAAAAAATCTCTTGGTCTACTATGGAAAAAGGAATGATAAGTAGTGTTTCAGCTGGTATTCCATCTATTTTTATTTTCTTACTTGTAGGCGTATTAATTAGTGTTTGGATCGCAGCTGGAACAATTCCAACTTTAATGGTATACGGATTCCAGCTTGTATCTCCTAAAATTTTCGTCCCAACTGTTTTTGTTGTTTGTGCAATTGTTGGAACGAGTATCGGTAGTGCATTTACAACTGCCGCAACTGTAGGACTTGCCTTTATGGGAATGGGTAGTGCTCTCGGATACGATCCAGCTCTGATCGCTGGTGCAATTATTTCTGGTGCATTCTTTGGAGATAAAATGTCTCCTTTATCTGATACAACAAACTTAGCTCCTGCTGTAACAGGTGTAGATTTATTTGAGCATATTCGCAACATGCTTTGGACAACAGTTCCTGCTTTCATTATTGCTTTTATCGCATTTTTCATTTTAGGAAGCGGTACTAGTGGAGACGTTGACTTCACAAACTTTATTAGCACGTTAGAAAAAAACACAACGATTTCTATCGTTACACTTATTCCAATTTTATTACTGTTCCTATTCGCATTTAAAAAGGTTCCAGCAGTTCCAACATTGCTTGCAGGAATTGTGGTAGGAATTATTATTCTCTTTATTTTTAAACCTAGCACTTCTTTAGCTGATTTAATGAAAATTATGCAAGACGGTTACGTTTCTAAAACTGGTATTAAAGACATTGATAGCTTACTATCTCGTGGTGGTCTACAAAGTATGATGATGTCGATTGCACTTATTTTCCTAGCTCTTTGTATGGGAGGATTACTACAAGGAATGGGCATTATCACGCAGCTGATGAATATCATCTCTAGCTTCGTAAAAAATAGCACACGCTTAATTATTTCTACTGCTTCAACTGCAATTGGTGTAAACTTCTTACTTGGCGAACAATACTTATCAATCGTTTTAACAGGACAAGCATTCGCTAACAAATACGATGAAGTCGGTTTAGAACGTCGTAATTTATCACGAGTATTAGAAGATGCAGGTACAGTTATTAACCCGCTCGTACCATGGGGAGTAAGTGGCGTATTCTTATCGAACGTCCTTGGCGTTCCGACATTTGATTACGTTCCATTCGCAATCTTCTGTTTAGCTTGCCCGGTCTTAACAATTATTGTTGGTTTCACTGGATTTGGTCTTTCATGGAAGAAAGAAAAAGCAGTACCAGTTTCATAATATAATAAAAAGGATTACCTTAATCGGTAATCCTTTTTATATTTCTCCGCTATCTATTCGCTTTCTTTCTTCTAAATAACATAAGTAATCCCGCTCCAACAAACGCCAGACCTGCTCCAATTGTAGAAGCAACACTTGTACCTGTTTTCGGTAAATCACGTTCTTCTTTACCTTCACTTACTTTCGTTGTTTCTTTTTCATTTTGATTATCTGTTGTAGTTTGTCCAGATCCCGCGTTGTTTCCATCTTGTTTTGGTTCATTAACAGTATTACCTTCATCCGTTGGTGGTGTCGTTGGATTTCCTCCGTTATTGCCTTCACCTGTTGGCGGTGCCGTTGGATTCTCTCCATTATTGCCTTCACCTGTTGGTGGTGTCGTTGGATTTTCTCCGTTATTGCCTTCACCTGTTGGCGGTGTTGTTGGATTCTCTCCACCAGTTTCCTTATCATCATTCTTCTTCGTTATATCAATTGCATATTTAGCAAATTCATTTTCAGATGGTCCAACATATGATATTTTCCCATCTTTCTTTATATGATTTTGTGCATTTGGTGAAGAATCAAATGTTGTATTTAATTTATCTGCAACAATCGGCTTAAACGTCCAATTTTGATCTGCTGCTGGATCAATAACTGGTGTTTCTTGCATATACTTCACAATGATTTGACGTGTTTCATCTTGTGATTGGTATACAACTTCCCCTTTACTTACACCTGGGAACGTTTGGCTACTTCCACGATAGTTATTTGTAGCGACGATGAACTCTTGATTATCAGCTACTGGCTTCCCTTCATACGTCATATTTATAATACGATTCGTATTTGCATTTACAACTTTTCCATCTTTATCGTATTTCGCCGGTTGTGTTACATCAATTTCGTATTTTAAGCCATCTAAAATATCAAAGTTATATGTAGGATAGCCTATATTTACTAACGGCTGTTCTTCTGTTTTCTTTGAATCAATTTGATTAAACTGACCTGCAGACATTTCAAGCCATTCTTTCACTTGTGCCCCATTTACTTTTACAGCATATAATGTATTTGGATATACATATAAATCCGCTACGTTTTTAATTGCTAATGTCCCTGCTGGAATATCCGTATAATATGTAGCACCGTTTCGGCCACCCGCTTTAAATGGTGCTCCTGCAGATAATACTGGAATTCCTTTATATTTACTATATTGTCCGTTTTCAGCGAATAGCTTTTCTACATACCATTTTTGTGCATTTGTCACAAGTTGTACAGAAGGATCATCTTGTACTAATGAGAAATAACTATTAATTGGCGCTGTCGTTTTTCCTACAGCTGTATTCACATAATCAATTGTCGCTTGATGATCATCCTTAATTTCATTAACTAATCTTTGATCAGATTGTACTAATGGGTTCCCTTTACTATCAGCAATCGGACGAAGTTGCGGCTTCGATTGCTCTTTTTGTACTTCCCATTTTCCGTTTACCTTTTTCAATTGCATATCAATAATACCTAAGTTACTTCCAAAAACACCAGGCATTACAACAGGAACACCATTAAATACATCCTTCACTTCAGTATGTGAATGTCCCATTAATACTGCATCTACACCAGGAACCTCTGTTAAATAATACGAAGCATTTTCCATTTTTGGGCTACGGCCGCTCTTATCGACACCTGAATGGGCTAATGCAACAATAACGTCCGCACCTTGCGCCTTCATTTCTGGAACTAACTTTTCCGCTGTATCAACAATATCTTTCGCTTTTACTTTTCCTTCTAAATTTGCTTTATCCCAGTTCATAACTTGAGGTGGAACAAATCCCATTACACCAATTTTCACCTTTTGTTTTTGACCAGATTCATCCTCTACTTCTTTTTCAAAAATATGATATGGTTTAAAGTAGTTTTGGTCGTTCTCTTCATTATTATCTTTATCGTCTTTATAAACGTTCGAGTTAATAACCGGGAACTCTGTTTTACTAATCACTTTGTTTAAATAATCTAAACCGTAGTTAAATTCATGATTCCCAAGAGAGATGACGTCATACTTCATTAAATTCATTACACGATATAATGGATGTGTATAACTAGGATCCACAGGCTTCTTCGGATCATTTATTTTATTCGCTACATAATCTCCAAGCGGTGTCCCTTGTAATGCATCCCCATCATCAAATAGGACAGAGTTCTTCGCTTCTTCACGTGCTTTATTAACAAGTGTTGCAGTTTGCACGAGACCTACTTTATTATCTGTTTTCGTTTGATAATAATCGTAATTCATTAAGTTAACGTGAATATCTGATGTTTCTAAAATTCGTAAGTTAACTGTACTCTCCCCAGCTTTTTCCTCTGCTTGAGCTGTTGTTGGCAACACTTGCGGTGCTATAACGCCAATAGCAAGTGTTGCTCCAGCTAGCATTTTTTTTGACTTTTTCACAAAAAATCCCCCTTATACAATTACCCCAAAATAATGAAGTGAATCTCTATCAGTCTCTAACCACATACCTTTTTTCTTCTATTAGAGCGATAATCTTCACCTTATCTGACATTATCATATCTAAAGTGCTTTCATATCGTCAATATTTTTTGACACACTTCTACAAATTTTCTGTAAAATTTTCATAAATATATAATATGCCCTTACATTGCTTATACTGCTGAATATGATACAATTACCAATTACAAGGAGGATGAATTTATGAAAAAAGTCATCTTAACAATTGTTTGTCTCCTCCTTCTAATCATTTCTTATTCTTATTTTGAAAAGAACGATGAGACAAAACAAAAAGAAATTGAAAGAAAAACAGAAAAAACATCTGCTCCCAGTTGGATTGATAAGCAAACGAATGATTCCTTTTATCACCTCGTATTAGGTGATTCACTTGCAAAAGGATATGGATCTACACAAGGGGGATTTGCCGAATTAGCTTCTAAACAATTAGAAGGACAAATTCATAAACCAATTAGGGTAGAAAACCTCGGTGTAAATGGTCTCACTACAGATCGTCTCGTTAAAAAAGTCCAGTCAGAAGAAGTTCAACAAAAAATTAGGGAAGCAAATATAATTACTATTAATATTGGAGCAAATAATTTATTCCGCTTAAATCGTGATGTAGGTGTTATAGATGGTATTAAAATGTTAAATAAAGAAAAAGCCCGTTTTGAAACGGATGTAAAAAACATTGTAAAGACCGTTCGAGATCAAAATCCGAATGCTTTACTCATTCTATCTGAACTCTATAACCCTTTACAACTAGATGACTCCATCGCAAGTTATGCAGATATGTTTTTAGATGGTTGGAATGATTCTATTTATTCTATTTCAAAAGCACATCAACCGTCGATTGTTTTACCAATTCGCAAATTAATATCGAAGGATAAAAAAGATTTACTATTTGACCAAGTACACCCAAATGATAACGGTTATACGATTATTGCCAATACATTTACAAAGCAAGTGTTATCCTACAAATATTAAGGCTACCATGAAACAATTCTATTTTTATACCTTGTCTTTTTTGTTACAATGATAGTAGAAGGGGGCCGTTATATGGAATCACGCGAGTGGGAACGTATTGTTGATCATCTTCTTTCGCTAGTGCCTCTTTTTTATCGCAAATTTATGCTTCCTGGAGAGTTTTCTTCTCAAAGACATATGCCGCCATCACATACGCAAGTGTTACTGCTTTTGCATGAAAATGGTACATTAGCAGTTTCAGAAATTGGCAAGCGGCTAGCGATTTCACGGCCTAACATGACCCCTCTATTAAACAAACTTATTCAAGAAGAGCTAATAGAGCGTCATTATAGCGAAAAAGATCGAAGGGTCATTTTAATTTCCCTAACAACTGAAGGGAAAATGTTAGTAAGTCAGTATCAGCAATTCATTTTAGGAAAACTAAAAGAAAATTTTCAAACATTATCTGAGGAAGAGCGTGAAAAGCTCATTTATTCTCTTAAAACCATTCAAAATTTAATTTTGAAAACAAACGCATAAAGCTGCTTCTAAATAGAAGCAGCTTTATGATTCGTAATAATTACCATAGTATACATTTGAATACGGCCATGTCGTTAAATATGGTTTTTGTTCTTGCGTAGGCTGTTGTTGTGGTATTTGTGGTATTTGCTGTAATTGTTGTTGTCGATATAACTCGTATTGTCTACTCATATCATAAACCGGATAATAATTTACATATGGGTATACTTGCGGTACGTAATAATAATACATTCATTCTCTCCCCCTTTTTCTTAAACATATTCAAAGGAGAAAATGAATGTGACATTCTTTATATTTGAACAAGTGGTTCTCTCACTTGTTTCTTTCTTTTCTTCAAACGTAACTTACGATTCTTTTCATATAAATAATGCACAACGAAATATGAAATTACCCCAAACACAATTCCTATTATCGTCATACCAATTAATACATATACTTCACTCTGTAATAAGCTCTTTAACATCGTAAAAATATGGCTCGAAAACAAATCTGATATCGTAAATGGTTCATGATGTATTTTCTGTACATCAAATGGATAAATCATTTTCCCTAACGCATAAGCAAACGGAAATAAAAATACTGGGAGAAACGATATTTTCCCAATAATATTACCAATGACTGCGGCTGGAAAAGATCCTTTTGCTAACCTGACAATTGGATAAAATATTAAATATACGAGCGATGCCGTATAAATTACCAACATTTCTAAACCAAATCCAATCGCAAAACCTAACGACACTTTCTTTGCTCCTTCTGGTGATCGAAGCAACTTATAATATTGAAACTTTAATATTCTCCACATCCGCTGAAAAAACGAATATGTTTTCTTAGTTGTTTTCAAATTCATCATCTCTTTAACTATATTTTTTCTATCTAGTATGTCCTTACATGATATGAAAAATAAATGTAGTTTACTCTTTTTATTATAAATGATATAGAGATGGTTAACCAAATATACATACGACATTTCAATATAAAAAAGCACACCTCTAATTGTTATTCGTGTCTAAAAATTTGAGGTGCACTTTAGTTGGACAGCTTTTTTCTTATTTATTCTCCTAATGTTTGTCCCATGTCATTTATTTTTATATCAAGACGAAAAAAGCACTTGTTGCCTTTAATCGACAACCCAGTGCTTTAAGTTCATCTGTTTTTAAGTAGCATAGATTTCTAAGTTTTGTAGTAACAGTTTGACAGCCTTTATATGTTGTGACAACTACTGCGTTAAAACTTACGAGTTTGTACGATTTCATTAGTTTTATGTCCATTCCATGTGTTTATATTCATCATCCAGTAAAATGTCATCTCGCCTAAGCTCGTACTTCGTTTTTCTATTCTATCATTGCACACAGTACTCCATGATGGTACAACCATCATGGAGTATGTACTTTTTAATAGCTTATTCTTATTCTTTTTCTTTCCACTCCAATAATAAATTCTTTTCTGTTAGCTTGCCTTATGTGCTTATATATCGTTTCAACTTTAAACATTAGATGGTTAGATGCTCTTAATTACCTCATTAACAGATTCACTAAACATATCAGGGTCTTCATTTTTTATATCAATCAATAATTCTTTAATACTAATCGTAATTGATGGATCAAATCCCGAAAGTACTTTTCCATATGCTAATCTTACTTGAGGGTGATTAAGAATTCTATAATGTAAAATTTCTACCCATTCTTTAGCTGAGTTAATCATCTTTGGAAAAGCTTTAACAATACATACAAGTCCTTCTTCTATGTTATTTTTATATAAGCTCTCTATTCCATGAATCAAACCAAACATAACCTCAAATTGCTCAGTCTCATCATCCAGAACTAAACATAAATCTGTAATAACAGAGACGTCATTGTACTCTATTACTTCCATTAATGACTCATTAAAATCTCGTATCTCATTTTCATTTTCTAATAAACGATTATCATATAGTCTTTTTAAATGACTCTTAATATCCAAAGGTAATCATCCTTTCCATGTTTTATTTATCAAATAAATGCGGATACAGCTCTTTGTTTCTTTTAATAACTTCTCTTAAACCTTCTCTTATCTCAGCAGTATATAAACCATCTTTTATATAAATTTTTCGAGCATCCAAGATATCATGAGATAAGGCCTCACGAAAGCTAAGGTTTAAATACGCCTGCGATTTTTCTCCTGATAGACCATATGTATATGTTTCACGATGTCTCCCACCAGTTCCAGGATGAGGTTGTTCCATATTCATACTCACACCATCATTCCTTTTTATACCAGCTTGTTTCATTTTCTGTGCAGAAGGCATATGATGTGGAGTAATATTATCAAAAGCAGTTCCTTGTTTCACAAGTTGTTTATAGGTTCCAACTTTTCCTTCATTAGTCAATAGAGCTTTATCCGCACCATTAACTCCATTGACTTTCTCCACAGGTACTTTTTTAGCTTTATTCACAGCCTCAGTAGCCTTAGCAGTCATTTTAACTCCTTTTCCTACTTTAGCTATCTTTCCAAAGGGTGTAAGGCCGGCTACAGCCATGACACCTGCCCCAGCACGTTCCCACCCCGAAAGTTTTTCGCCAGTAGATGGATCAATACCATCCCAAACACGACGAACATCATACTCCCCACTTATTTCACCCGCTATATCCCTAGCTAGTTTTTTACCATCAAAACCCTCTTTTTCTAATGATAGCGGTCCACACATTGCACCTTTTTCCATTGTAACATCTTGATTATCTGTATTGCGGAATTTCTCAGCAATTCGTTTCAAATCTTCTTCTACTTTTACAAGTGAATGAATAGATTTAAAAGCTTTTGGTCGCGCATCATTGAACATTTGAATGAACTGTTGATTGGAGGCACCAATCCACTGAAAACACAATTGATCTATTTCATTACATAATTTATTATGTATAGATTCTAATGCGATTCGAGTATTACTTGCACGATTAGCAACTTCTTCTAGCATTTCAGGTGTTACTTTAATTTGAACCATTTTTTTCCTCCCTCTCCCAATTAAAGTTATGAGATAAAAAGAAAAAAATGTAAATACGGAAACTTCAGGCTAACCAAAAGTCTTTATATAACATAAAACCTGCTTAACAACAAATGAAGCCTATGTGTATGTGAAGTAAAGGAAAGAGCCTTCCTGGTGAACAGGGCCCAAAAGGTTAGATAAAAAATTAAGTAGCTATTTCTCTAATGGATATCCCTCGTCTATCCATATAATTAAGTACATTCAGTGTATACTGAATGGAATATGTTTTTATTTCATTTACTTTTTCTTCTAGTAAGAATTTAACCATAAAAAAATACACCTCCAATTGTTATTCGTGTCTAACAATTGGGGTGCACATCATTTAGGAAGGCTCTTCTACATTTTTAAATAAACTTACTAATAATGCTTTTTGCGCATGTAATCGATTACCAGCTTGCTCAAATACGATAGACTGTGGTCCATCTATAATTTCTCCTGTTACCTCTTCTTCACGATGGGCAGGTAAACAGTGTAAGAAACGATATGTTTGCTTCGCATGCATAACAAGTTCTTTATTGATTTGGTAAGGTTGAAATAAAGTATATTTCTCTTCTTCTCCCTCTTGCCCCATGCTCATCCAAACGTCAGTATAAATGAAATCCGCTTCACTCACCGCTAGTTCAGGGTTATGCAAAATTTCAATTTCAGCTCCTGTTTCTTCAGCAATCGCTAACGCTTTTTTTACAATTTCCTCATTCGGTTCATACCCTACAGGCGTTGCAACAGTCATATTCATTCCGACTTTCGCACTCGCTAACAACAATGAATGACATACGTTATTCCCATCACCTACGTAAGCCAATTTAATTCCTTTAAATGTCTTCACTTCTTCATAAATCGTCATTAAATCTGCCAACGCTTGACATGGATGATGATCATCCGTTAATCCATTAATTACAGGTATGCTCGATTCTTTTGCAAGCTCTTCTACATCCGCATGTGAAAATGTACGTATCATAATCCCGTCAATGTAATGAGATAACACTTTCGCAGTATCTGAAACGCTCTCCCCTCTTCCAATTTGCATCTCTTTCCCACTTAAAAACATGCCATGTCCTCCGAGCTGTACCATTCCTGCTTCAAAAGATACGCGAGTACGAGTTGAATGTTTATCAAAAATGAGCCCTAATATTTTTCCTTGTAATAAAGGCTCCTGCTTATTCTTTTTTAAATATATAGCAAACTCAATTAAAGAAATGATTTCTTCTTGCGTCAATTCTTCTAGTGTTAAAAGATCTTTCGTATTTAATTTCGGTACTTGTACAGTTGACATGAAATTTCCCCCTTATATGATTGATGCATTTTTTGTACAAACCACTTTTTTTATCATATATACTGCCTGTTCTAGCTCTTCATTCGTTACAATAAGTGGTGGTAATAGTCTTATAACATTAGGCCCTGCTTGTAATACGAGAAGTCCTGCTTTTTCTAGTTGTTCTATGACATTTGCAACCTGATGCTTGCATTCGATTCCAATCATAAGTCCCTTACCACGAATATTTTGAACACATTCAACGTGTCGTAATTCTTCTTGCAATTTCTTTAATACGTACTCGCCCTTTTCCTGTACCTCTTTAAAAAACGATTGTTCCTTAATGAATTGCAATACTTCTTTCGCTGCAGTCATAGCAATATAATTCCCACCGAAAGTTGAACCGTGTGACCCGGCAGTAAAAGAAGAACCTAGTTCTTTTCGGCCAATCATCGCTCCAACTGGAATACCATTCCCAAGCGCCTTTGCGATGGTAACGATATCAGGAACTATTCCCATTTGCTCATAAGCGAATAGTGTTCCTGTTCTGCCTATTCCAGTTTGTACTTCATCTATAATAAAAAGAGCATTGTACTGATTACATAGTTTTTCAATTTCCTTCAAAAAGGATGGATCAGCTAATATTACTCCTCCTTCTCCTTGAATAACTTCTACCATTACCGCCGCAACTTCTTCATTCATTACTTCCTCTAATGCTCGTATGTCGTTAAATGGTATATGTAAAAAAGACGGAAGTAATGGACCGAATCCTTCTTTCACTTTATCTTGCCCTGTTGCACTCATCGTTCCAAATGTTCTCCCGTGGAAAGATTGCTCACATGTTACTACGAGAGATTTTCCAGTATGCTTACGTGCTAGCTTTAAAGCCGCTTCATTTGCCTCCGCCCCGCTATTACAAAAAAACACATGATCTAATACTGTATCTTCTGTTAATAATGATGCGACCTCTTCTTGTAAGGAGTTCGTAAATAAGTTAGATATATGCCATATATTTCTAAGTTGCTTTTCTACCGCCTTTACAACCGTAGGATGACAATGTCCTAAGTTACATACTCCAATACCAGAAGTGAAATCTAAATATTGCTCACCACTTTTATCAATAACTTTCGCCCCATTGCCCTTTAGAAATTCAATTTCTCTTCTT
This sequence comes from Bacillus sp. AC266, assembly GCF_979253805.1. Lineage (NCBI taxonomy): Bacteria > Bacillati > Bacillota > Bacilli > Caryophanales > Bacillaceae > Bacillus > Bacillus sp. AC266. Next base: position 684,580 of record NZ_CEEDEC010000002.1, on the reverse strand, counting down.
CCATATGTTTGAAAAAGATGGCTTGTCATACGATACTCACTCCTTTCGTTACCGTCGTTCCAATACACTCTCCAGTAACTTCAGCAAAGTCTTTTGTACCATTCACGACACTTACCTTTTGCACTCCCATTTTTAATGACGCTAGTGCCGCCTGTACTTTCGGAATCATCCCGCCTGTAATAACCCCTTTTTCAATAAAAGTATCAATTTCAAATTCGTCCGTTTTCTTTACTAATTTTCCTTCATGTAATATTCCATCTACATCTGTAATAAAAATGAGTTCCTTTGCAGATAATGCTGCCGCAATTCCAGCTGCAGCATTATCCGCATTTATGTTATAAATCTCATTTTCATTTATCCCGATTGGAGCAATAACAGGAATATAATTCATATTTATTAACCCTTTTAGTAAGGCTGTTTCGACATAACTTACTTCTCCCACATATCCTATCTCCTTGCTGACAGGTTGAACTTGAAGTAAATTGCCGTCACATCCTGAACAACCTACCGCAAGTAAATTATGCTTTTGTAAATTCATTACGAGTTTTTTATTCGTACTTCCACATAGCACCATTTGAACAATATCCATAACTTCTCTTGGTGTTACTCGTAACCCATCTCTTTTCTCTACTTTGATGTTACAATCTTTTAATTTGGCATCAATTTCTGGACCACCACCATGAACAATCACTACCTTATACTTTTGTTGCAATTTCTTTATACAATCAAAAAACACATCATTTAATTGATCCAACATACTACCGCCGCATTTCACTACAATATAATCGCTCATCTTCCCTCTCCTTATGTACGATAACAAGCGTTTATTTTCACATATTCATAGCTTAAGTCACAGCCCCAAGCTGATCCGTTCTCTTCTCCTAAATGTAAATACACATCAATAATAATTTCATGTTCTTGTAATCTCTTTTTCATTTCCTCTTCAGAAAACATTTGAGGTTCACTATTTTTTAACACAGCGATAGATTGAAGAGTAATATCAATTGTATTCGGATTAATCTCTACTTCACTTTGTCCAATACTGCTAATAATTCGCCCCCAATTTGGGTCTTCACCATATATCGCTGTTTTCACAAGACTCGAACCGACTATTTGCTTTGCAATTTTCTTTGCTTCTTCATTTGTTCTAGCCCCTAACACATTTACTTCTATTAACTTCGTAGCACCTTCACCATCTTGTGCAATTTTTTTCGCTAAATCTTCACATACCTTTTGTAAAGCAACTACGAAAGTTTCCCAGTCTTCATGTTCCATATTCATCGTTTTCGTTTCTGATAATCCACTTGCCATAACGATGACCATATCATTTGTAGAAGTATCTCCATCCACCGTAATTTGATTAAACGTATGATTCGTAATTTGTGATAATGCTGTTTGCAATACTTCATGCTCTATATTGGCGTCTGTTGTAATAAAACTAAGCATCGTTGCCATATTCGGTTTGATCATCCCTGAACCTTTTGCGACCCCAGCAATGATCACTGCTTCCCCATCAATTATCATCTCATAGCAAGTTTCTTTCGTTATAAGATCTGTCGTTAAAATTGCTTCACAAAAAGAATAAGCTTCACTTACTTCCTTTGTTGGCACAAGAGATTCAATTCCCTTTCGAATGATATCCATCGGTAAAGGTACTCCAATTACACCTGTTGAAGCGACTGCGACGTACTTTTCTTTTACTCCAAAGTGTTCCGCTCCTAATGTTCGCATCTCATAAGCATCTTGCAATCCTTTCATCCCCGTACAAGCATTTGCATTGCCGCTATTTACAACAATTGCTTGTAATTTCCCTTCTGCTGCTATGCTCTCCTTCGTTACTTGCAACGGCGCTGCTTGTATTTGATTTGTTGTATACACAGCGGCACATGATGCTGGCACCTCACAAACGATTGCACCCAAATCCTTTTTCACCTTTTTCAGACCATTTGCAGTACCGATTGCCAAAAAGCCTTTTGGTGTAACAATTGAACCATTTGTTAATTTTGTAATAGACGATGCTTTAATCATAATTTCCCCCTTATGGATAAAGCGGCATATGCTGTAAACCCGTTGTCTCTTCTAGTCCCGCTAATAAATTTGCATTTTGAACTGCTTGCCCTGCCGCACCTTTCATCATATTGTCTATAACAGAAACGACCGTAACTCTTTCTGTTCTTTCATCGTAAGCTATCCCAATATCACAATAATTTGAGCCCCTTACTTCTTTCGGACTTGGAAATTCTCCTTGCGAGCGAACTCGAACGAAAGCTGAGTATTCATACGTTTCTTCATACAACTTTTGAAGTTGCTCTATTTTCATTTCCTCTTTCACTTTCGCATAAAGTGTAACCATAATCCCTCGTGATATCGGTATTAAATGTGTACTAAACGTGATTGGCTTCGTTTCACGATTCCACTCTGTAAGCATTTGCTCAATCTCAGGAACGTGCTGATGTTGATTAACTTTATAAATGTGTAAGTTATCGTATAACTCAGGAAAGTGAGTCATTGTTGTTGGCGTTTTGCCCGCTCCAGATACTCCTGATTTCGCATCAATAATAATCGAAGCTTCTTCAATTATGCCGCTACGTACTAACGGCGCTACCGCTAATAATGCAGCTGTAGCAAAACATCCTGGGTTTGCAATTAAATTTGCATTTTGGATCTCATGCCTTTTCCATTCACTTAATCCATATACTGCTTTCCTAAGAAGTTCTTCCTGTGCAGCTGGCCTTTTATACCACAATTCATATGACGAGGGATCTATCATACGAAAGTCTCCAGATAGGTCAATTACTTTTAAACCTACTGCCAATAATTTTGGTGTTAACTCTGCCGATACTCCCGCTGGGGTTGCTAAAAATACAATTTCAGCTTCCTTCTCTATTTTCTCCGCATCAATTTCTTGTAACGTATGGACAAGAACATTTCGAAAATGCGGGTATACATTTGTTATAAATTCACCGACTTGTGAAAAAGAATGGAGAGATGCTATCGAAAAATATGGATGTTGCTCTAATAACCGAATTAACTCAATACCTCCATATCCAGTTGCTCCAATAATTGCGACTTTCATAAGCTCCTCCTCATATCTATTCTTTAAATTAAGTTTGATTATAATATTGCATAATTATAAAGTCAATTAAATATTTATAATTTTAAAAAACTTCAAAATATTAATCTCGCTATAAAAGCAATATACACAAGTGGATTTTTATGCAAAATTAGTGCATAGTAGTATTTTCATTTCACTTCAAGTACAATAAAACAATACATGTATACATACAGGCGGGGAAAAACATGAATAAAAAATTAATTGAGAAAATGATTATAAAAAGTTTTCGGCAATATCAATGTAATCCTGTTTCAAAAGAGGATCAGGAAATGCTAATTAAACATATTCAAATGATAATTCATTTAAATACTGAAATTGATGTATACGAGGCTGTTGAGGATATCGTTTACGATTATGTGACTGGAAAATAAAAAATAGGAGATTTCCATATGGAAATCTCCTATTTTTTACTTAATGATTTGCCTGCAACGCGTTCAAATAAACCTGGGAATAATGCGTAGAGCTTTGGCCCCATTCCCATCCACTTCGGCAAGTTTACTTCACGTTTTTTCGTTTGCATCGCCTTTACGATTTGTTCTGCTACATATGTTGGTTTTAACATGTAACGTCCCATATTTTTCACATATGTACCTGATTGATCGGCTATTTCAAAAAAGTTCGTATCTATCGGTCCTGGGTTAATTGCTGTTACATATACATTTGTGTTAGATAACTCCATACGTAAACTATTCGTAAATCCTAATACAGCGTGTTTTGTTGCTGCATAAGCACTCGACTTCGGAGTTGCAATTTTTCCAGCCAATGAAGCAATATTAATAATTTGTCCTTCGTTCCTTTTTACCATATTAGGTAATACCGCTTTCGTACAAGCTACTAATCCAAATACATTTACTTGAAACATATCCTTTACTTCATCCATTGAAGCATCTTCAAACGTTTTAAAAATACCAAACCCAGCATTATTTACCAATATATCAATACGTCCTACTTCTTGTAATACCTTTGAAAAAACAGATTGTACTTTCGTTTCTTCACTTACATCTAATACATAGTAATAGCAAGGCGTATTATAAGTTACTTTAATTTTGTCTGCTAATGCTTGTAGCTTCTCTTCTGTTCGAGCCATTAATACCGGCGTCGCCCCTTGCTCTGCAACCTGCATTGCCACTTGCTCTCCAATTCCACTAGAAGCACCTGTAATGACGATTACTTTTTCTTGTAAACGTCCCGTCATTGCTGTCACCTACTTTGCATAATAAATCAATTGTTGTGAAGATTCATCAATCATCACCTGTTGATTATATGCTAAAAAGTCTAATTGTCCAACAGTTTCTGAGATAGTAAGTGGTAATTGCTCTTTATATAATACCGGAAATAGTTTTACACACACCTCAAATGCTGTCATTGGCTTTTCCTTTAATAATTCAAGCACTTTAAAAGCACGTGTCTCTTGCTTTTGTAATCTTGTTTCAATAAGTTGTTTCACATTCAGAACATCTTCCCCATGCCCTGATAAAATCCGTGAAATATTCATTTCACTTAAACGTTTTAACGTTTGATTGTACTGCAATAAAGGATGCGCTCTTTCTGTTTGCCCTTCATATGGTGGTTCTAATATTGGATTTGAAGAAATATGACTAATGAGAGCATCCCCACCAATTAATATTCCATCAGATTCTCTATATAATGAAATATGAGTGGAAGCATGACCCGGGGTTTCAATCACTGTAAATCCAGGTAAGGAATCTATACGATCTCCCTCTCTCACGGTATGTGTTAACGATCTATTACAAGAATATTTAAGTGTCTTCGTCGTCAATAACGCCTCACCATTCAGAAATACTGCTGGAACGCCGAACTGCAAGGCTGTCTCTTTAAAAAATTCATGATACCTCTTTAAAAATTCAGCATTCTGTGTAATCCACGGTTCATTCCAAGGATGTCCGATAATCTTTACTTTTTCAGAAAATGTATTTAAAAGTCCGCAATGATCCGCATGGTGATGCGTAATCACTACCGTTTCAATATCTTCTATCTTATATCCTAATGCACCTAATTGACTTTCTAGTGCTTTCTTTGCTTCTTCTGTATTTGTCCCTGTATCAATTAACGTTAATGTTTCTCCCTCAACTAAAAACACATTCACTGTCTCAACTGCAAATGGAACAGGAATCTCCATTCGATGAATCGCCGTCATGCTTAGCCCCCCCTGTCTTTTTCCGGTTCAAAAATGAATACCTCTTCAGTTTACAACTTCCCTATAAATTTGTCATTATTTTCAGATAAAAAGAGGTCTTTTCCATAAAAAAACGAATGTATGTACATTTATAAGTATTTCTAACCAAATTTAAAGGAGGCACATCATGTCTATGCAAAACATTTCCTTTCTCGGTGCAGGCTCTATTGCCGAAGCGATTATTGGTGGCTTATTAAACGCAAATGTTGTTAAGGGAGAACACGTCACTGTAAGTAATCGTTCTAACGAGACAAGATTACAGGAGTTACATAAAAAATACGGTGTCAAAGGTACACATAATAAAAAGGAATTACTTGCTGATGCAAATATTCTTTTTCTAGCTATGAAGCCAAAAGATGTCGCAGAAGCGGTTATTCCTCTTAAAGAATACATAAATAATGACTTGCTTATTATTTCATTATTAGCAGGTGTTTCTACTCATTCAATTAGAAACCTACTTCAAAAAGACGTTCCGATTATTCGTGCAATGCCAAATACATCTGCAGCCATTTTAAAATCCGCTACCGCTATCTCACCTTCAGAACACACAACGGAGGAACATATTCGCACTGCAACATCTTTATTTGAAACGATTGGTCTCGTCTCTGTTGTAGAAGAAGAAGATATGCATGCTATCACTGCATTATCTGGAAGTGGACCAGCTTATATTTATTACGTGGTAGAGGCACTGGAAGAGGCAGCAAAAAAAATTGGTTTAAAAGAAGATGTTGCAAAATCTCTTATTCTTCAGACGATGATTGGTTCTGCTGAAATGCTAAAAGCAAGCGAAAAACACCCTTCTATTTTGCGAAAAGAAATTACTTCTCCTGGCGGAACAACTGAAGCAGGTATTGAAGTATTAAAGGAGCATAATTTTCAACAAGCATTAATCTCATGTATTACACAAGCAACGAAACGATCACACGATCTTGGAAAAACATTAGAAGAAATAGCAAAAGAAAAATAAAAAACGGAGCTCAACTTTATTTGAGCTCCGTTTTTACTTTAATCATATGATATGCTTTTAGTTATTACTCTTACCAAAAATCTCTTCTTGCAAACGACGACCTGTCGGTGTTGCTGCAAGGCCACCTTCTGCTGTTTCACGAAGTGCTACTGGCATCGTTTGTCCAATTCTAAACATCGCCTCAATGACTTCATCACATGGAATTGTACTAGTTACACCAGCTAATGATAAATCAGCTGAAATCATGGCATTCGCAGCTCCTGCTGCATTACGTTTTACACAAGGTACTTCTACAAGCCCTGCAACAGGATCACATACTAAACCAAGCATATTCTTTAATGAAATCGCCATCGCTGTAGCTGCTTGATCTTGTGTTCCACCAGCCATCTCAACTGCTGCTGCAGCTGCCATTCCACTTGCTGAACCTACTTCAGCTTGGCAACCTCCTGCCGCGCCAGAAATACAAGCATTATTCGCAACAACCATACCGAAAGCTCCTGCTGTAAATAAAAATTCAATCATTTCTTCGCGTGTCGGCTGTAATTTTTCTTGCAGTGCAAACAGTACACCTGGCACTGTTCCAGCAGATCCTGCTGTTGGTGTTGCACAAATAATTCCCATCGCCGCATTTACTTCATTTGTCGCAACAGCTTTACTCACTGCGTCCAAAATCGTATCTCCAGATAAGCCTTTTCCACTCTGCATATACGCTTGGACTTTCACAGCATCCCCGCCAGTTAAACCAGTCGGTGATTTTACACCACGAATACCGCGTTCTACTGCTTGTTCCATCACGACTAAGTTCTTTTCCATTCCAGCAATTACTTCTTCACGTGAGATATTTCTTGTTTGCATTTCACATTGAATCATAATTTCTGCGATTTTTACATTTTGCTCTTTAGCTTGCGCCACTAGTTCCGCTGCGTTCCGAAACATGGTGTGTCCCCCCTGCAATTAATCCATAATAGTTACTTGACAAATATTTTGTTGCCCATTTATTTCCGCAATTACTTCATCTGCTAATAATTCATCTGTTTCAATGACCATAAGCGCTCTTCTTCCTTTTTCTTTACGAGAAACACTCATTGTACTTATGTTAATCTCATGCTTAGCAAGGATTGAAGCTACAGCTGCGATAGCACCAAAGCGATCGTTATTTACAATAAGTAGTGCTGGACTCGTGCCTGTTAATTGAAGATCGAATCCGTTTAATTCTACAACTTCAATTTTACCGCCACCAATTGAGCAAGCAACAACTTCAATTTCCTCTTCACCTTTATACAGACGAATTTTCGCTGTATTTGGATGCGGAGCATTTGCATCTTCTTCAATGAATTCCACTTCAATCCCGCGTTCTTTTGCAATATCTAACGCACTTGGAATACGTAAATCATCTGTTTCAAATCCTAGTATTCCACCGATTAGCGCTACATCCGTACCGTGACCACGGTATGTTTTTGCAAATGAACCATATAATGAAATGCTAACTCTCTCTGGTTCATGACGAAACAGCTGACGAGCAACTTGCCCCATTCTTGCCGCGCCTGCTGTATGTGAACTTGATGGACCAATCATAACCGGACCAATAATATCAAACACTGAGCGATACTTCATCATAACTCCCCCTAAACCTCTATGAAAAAATTATTTACTATTCTATTAAGCTACCGAATCGGTTGCTGTTCCAGTCGTACCACGAATTTATTCCGCTGTAAGAATTGGATAGTTTTTGAATAACAGTGAAGCAATATATCCTGAAATAATACCAGTTATAATAATAAATAAGAAACTTAGCATTACCTGCATTTAAAAATAATATAAGATAGTCCACAATAAAGTCTGGTAGCAATCCAAAGTTTAACACAGAACCCCTTACAAGCATAGCATAAACAAGTGAAACTCCCATTGCTTTCATACCTTTTGATATTTTAAAGCTAAAAAAGGGAAAAAAGACTTAGTACAAATAATAGTAATATCCTTCCTATTATAATTTCCATGTTGCTCTCTCACGATTTAGTCAACTTCACTTGTTATGACAAATGGCTAAAACGCATGTAGCCTACAATAAATTATAATCTGCCCTCATTATAGCTTGTTTTTAATAAAACGCTTACTTTTAATGAATTTTAAAAGTTCTGAATAAAATTCCATTTTCGCTACTTGTACCACTCGTATGTCGTCTGACTTATATAACAGTTTTTCTAAATAATCGGTATTATGTATTTTTATCCTATATCTTCACATCATTAAAACTTTCTGTGTCATCCTATATAAAAATAAAATGATAACAGTTTTATTTTTAATTTTTTTTAGAAATAAAAAAAATGGCAACCTATCGTCACCATTTTTTCACAACATTATTATCTTTCTACTGGAAATGATTTTAAATCCGTAGCTATTTCTGTATTAGAAAATAGCTCTCTTGCCTCTTTCAATAATTCCTTATATGTATCTCCTTGATAACGAGAACTAATATGAGTCAATATTAAGCGTTTTGCATTTGCCTGAAGTGCAATACTCGCAGCTTGCTTAGATGTGGAATGAAAATAATCATACGCTTGTTGTTCATCTTCTGCCGCAAAAGTCGCTTCATGAACAAGTACGTCAGCATCTTGCGCAAGCTCTCTACTCGCTTCGCAATATCGTGTATCGCCTAAAATTGTAATAACTCTTCCTTTTTGAGGTGGGCCAATAAAATCTTTTCCATCTAACACTGTGCCATTCTCTAATTCAACTACTTCACCATCTTTTAAGCGTTTAAAAACTGGACCAGGTTTCACACCCATTCCCAGTAACTTATCCACTAAAAGAGCTCCCTGTATATCTTTCTCTACAATTCGATATCCGAAGCATTCAATTCCATGTGATAACCTTTTTGTTTCTACACAAAATTCATTATCCTCAAACACAATACCTTCTTCCGTAATCTCAACGATTTCAAGTGGATATTTAACGTGTGTCGTACTTACTAATAATGCCACTTCAATAAATTGTTTAATTCCTTTTGGTCCGTACACTGTTAATTTTGTTGTTCCACCTTGAAACGAACGGCTACCCAATAAACCCGGCAATCCAAAAATATGATCGCCATGTAAATGCGTAATAAATATTTTTTCAATGCGGCGTGGACGTACAGACGTATGTAGTATTTGATGTTGCGTCGCCTCGCCACAGTCAAATAACCAAGTCTGTCCTCGTTCTTCTAACAACTGCAAAGCAATTGCTGAAACATTCCTTCCTTTTGAAGGAACACCTGCACCAGTCCCTAAAAATACAAATTCCACTTTCTTTCCTCCAGCTCTTTATATAATCTATCTTTCATCTTACGGAATGTTATTTCAAATGGCAAATTGAATTTGTATAACCAATCATCTAGACAACTATATAACACGAACATTATACTTAAAAAATTTAGCTATCGTTCGTATTTTGTGGTAAAATGATTGTACTACATTTTAAGGGAGCGTTTTATTATGAAAGAAGTATTTCGTTTACAAACTGATTTTTCATCTTCATTTGATCGCTGGGTAAGTTCTTTCGTTTCTGATCACCCAGCACAATTAGAATGGACGACTTTAAAAGAATTAATCCATGAATATACAACATCACATACAAATGAGACGTTACCAACATATATTTCTTCAGCTTTAACATATTACGCACAACGCGTTTCAACAACAAGTAACTCAGAAATTGTTATTTTTGAAAATCCTACAATCTCATAATCTATAATAAAAAGCACTGGTTACAGTGCTTTTTTATTTATACTTACTTAACAAACAATCATCTTCTGTCCGAAAATCTGTATACATACTCCGATCAAATTCATCTAAAATTATCTTTCCACTTGATTTATTAAATAATCCTTTTGCTTGTAGCGCAATTGAAGCAACTATATTGTATTTTTTTTTGTAAATATCTTGTTTTTATTTAATATCTATAAGTAAAACAGTTTTTATTGGTTGAAAAACTTTGTGTAATGATATTTTTTATAAGATATTTGTTAAAAAGTTATAGCTAATATTAAAGAAATATTAATATTAGTAAATCTATATATATTATTTTATTTAGTGTGCTATATTTTTTAAGGGCTTACAAGTAAAAGAATAGGAGGAGAAAAAATGAAAAAAATAACAGTTCTAACTTTAACGGCAGGAATTGCCTTGTCAAGCTTTGCAGCATCAGCAGCAGCAAAGTCTAATCATGAAGATAGACCCTGGTCAAATGTATATCGTGTTTACAGTCCTAATGATGAAACACCATCTCAACCTAAATATAATAAAACGGCTTATTATATGAGGGTAGACAACATGTCGGGATTAGATGGATATTTCAATGCCTGGGCTGCATTAAAAGATGGTACTGATGTTTCGGATGGTCATTCATACAAAATGCGTGATGGTCAAGAAGAATTCTTATACAATTTAGCAGTTGAGAAATATAATTCTGGTATCAAGGTTAAAATTGATACCAGAAGATGGGCTGAGGGTACAGCAAGCGGTGTTTGGAGCCCGGATAGTATTCGTAAATAATTATATAAAAAAATGAACTTATAAATATAATACTTTATATTCTTGTAAGCCTTTCCTCGTAACATTACATATTTTAAATGTTACGAGGAGTATATTTGAATTTTTAAGAGGTGAAACATGGGTACTTATTTTAATGAAAGAATGAATAATAGGAATTTTTATTTTTCGCTTATGTTAGGAATAGCCTTATCTTGTGTATATATATTATATTATGTAATTCCACTAGCCGATAAAAAGGATGTTATCTTCACTCCATATACAACTTGGATGGGAATTAATAGTATTGTAACACCTTCCTTTTTATTTTTCTTTATACTTCCAGTTATTGCAAGTTTACCTAGTTCATCGATCTTTCAGGAAGATAAAAAAAATGGATCTTTTTTGTTTGTAATTATAAGAAGTAATTATAAAATGTATTTTCTTAAGCTGTTTAGTAAAACCTTTTTTATCGGTGGCTTTGTTGTTATTATTCCATTGATTTTAAACATTTTTTTATCATTTATGTTTCTTCCAAATGTAAATCCTGATGAAGTTTTAAATTCCAATATAGGGATGTATGAGCGAGCGACCTTTTTTATTAACATTTATTTCACTCATCCTTTTATTCACATGATGTTATATACAGTTATTGCTTTTGTTTATGGAGGAGCATTTGCTTTGTTTTCTCTTAGTATGTCCTTTTATGCCAAGCATACTTTTGTAACTTTATTAAGTGCTTTTTTATTACAACTTTTTTTAATGATAATTAATTTATTTTATCCTATGCCCCTCGCTCCTATATATTTCTTATCTGAATCCCATATATATCATGGAGCCAATATTATTGTTTCTATTTTAGTGTTAATAGGGATTTTTATTTTATCGATAATTTTATTTTTAAGAGGAGTAAAAAGACATGTTATTTTATAACCTTTTAAAAATGTATTTATTAGAGTTGTTTCAAAAACGAGGGTTATTTGTGATTAATATTTTATTTCTTATAGTTGGTGTGTCTATTCACCTCATTAGATCATTTTACTTTTTATCTAATGATTCTTTGTTTTCATTTCTTAGTACTTCAAGAGATATGAAAATAGTGTTATTTAGTTATCTTCCATTATTGTTGCTTTTTTTCTATTCATTTAATTATACGGATAAGAATGTTTATATGTATTTTAGACATAACACTCGTCAATCATATTGTTTTCATTTAATCATAAAAATTGTAAGTCTAACAATCATCTATTCAAGTATCTATCTGTTAATTGTAGGAATTAATTTTTTTATTGTGAAAGAAAAAATAGTGATTTGGTTGCTCCCATCTTCAAATTGGTTAGTAATTACATATTTTATAGTATCGTTATGGCTAGTAACTGTAGCAATATGCATTTTTGCACAAATACTAGTTTTTTTCATTAAAAATAAAGCTATTTGTATTTTTACTATTTACTTCCTTATTACGATAGATCAGTTGTTAGAAAAAAAATATAATTTCTCTTTATTTTGGTCAAAAGGTTTGATTTTTCAAGAAAAAGATTGGTTTCTAATAGATATAATCTTGATGAAATTGGGTTTTATGTTAGGGATTATTAGTATTTCATTTGCTATATTGAATATTTGTTTACATCGGATGGACTTATATAACGGAAGTGATTAATTACGATGAAAAATAGTATTTTTTATAAATTGGTAAAAAGGGATTTAATATTAAGCATTCATATTATGAAATTAAGATTTATAATATCATTTATTATTTATAGTGTGTTGGTTTTGGGAGAGGTATTTTTATTAAAGCAATCAGCCCTGTATAGAGAACTGCCTTCAAATGCTATAACAATTCTTGATGTTTTATATGAATTACTAAAAGGGATATCTTTTAAAGAAGTTGAAATGGGGCGATTCCAGCTTCCAGTAACATGGCTTATATTACAATTATCTTATTGTTTTATATTAGGTACTTATGTAAGAGCTGATTTTATACAACAGACACCGTATCTTTTAGCAAGGAAAGTGTCTAGGTATCAAGTATTGTTTAGCAAATTTATTAGTACAGGTATACTAACTATTTGTATAACTTTATTATTTTATATTGCCGTGTTCTTCTGGGGAGGTATTTTTTGTTCTTATCAATTTAACTGGGGGATATATACAGAAAATATTAATCCTAAAATTTATAATCATTTAAAAGAAACCATTTTTGTTATAAAAAGCTTTACTTTACAACTAATAACATCTTCCTTATTAGTTTGGGTTTATTTAATTGTGTCTACTAAATTCAAAAGTGTCATTTCATATATATTGATTATAGTGATTATTACCATAACTATATTTATACCGGTTATATGTAATCCATTCGATAGTATGTTAATCCGTAAGAGTTTATTTTACGTTAATAATGAACATTTTCTATATTCTATTTCCTATTTTCTTTTGTGCACTTTTTTTCTATGGATAAGTGGTTATTGGGTAGGGAAAACATTTGAATTTGTTAATAGAAAGGATGATTCTGATGATATACATTGAGGCCAAGCATGTTTCTAAAATGCTAAAAGGTAATATTATTTTAAATGATGTTAATTTTGAATTAGAAAAGGGAAAGATTTATGGTTTTAAAGGGAGAAATGGTTCAGGTAAAACAATGCTTTTTAGAGCTTTATTAGGATTGATGAAAATAGATAGTGGTGAAATATTAATAGATAAAAAAATAATTGGTATTGATCATCCGTTTCCTGAAAATACAGGCATTATCATTGAATATCCAGGATTCATTCCAGACTATACAGGATTTAAAAACTTAAAACTATTAGCTTCTATTCAAAATAAAATAACGGATAAAACAATTAGTGAAACAATGGAGCTCGTAGGATTAAATCCAGAAGATAAAAGAAAAGTAAAAAAATATTCACTTGGAATGAAACAAAGATTGGGTATAGCACAAGCAATTATGGAAGATCCTAAGTTATTAATTTTAGATGAGCCTACAAACGCTTTAGATGAAAATGGAATTAGGGATATAACTAAAATCTTATTAGATTTAAAGTCTACAGGTACAACTATATTAGTTGCGAGTCATGATAGTGAAACATTAAATTTAATTGCAGACAGAATATTCCTAGTTGAAAATGGTAAAGTATCACTATCTTCAGAGATGTAGAGGGAGAAAGATATGAATAAAAAACGATATGTTTTTATGATTATTTGTACATTTTTTATATTAGGGGCATGTTGGAGATATCAGGTAGTAAATAATTTAAATGAATCTTATATTGTGAAATCAGAGAATATTAATCTAGGTCAATCATTTAATACAGATATATTTAAATTTAGCATTAATTCTTTCAAGAAGAAACAAGTAATTGATGATAACGGAAATAAAGAAGTTCATTATGTTTTTGATATTGAGGCAACAAATAACACGCAAACGGAACAAACAATTTTTACAGATTTGCATATATTAGCACCTTTAAAAGGTGTTAACAAGACGAATGGAATGTTTAATGAGAGTACAAGGAAAACAATAGTTTCATGGGAGAGTTTACAAAATCATAAAGGCATTGTAACAATGAAAATGAGAGAAAGCTGGGGTGTTGCACTTAGTACACCGGTGAAGTTAGTATATCTAGGCGAAAAAAATGGTAAGAAAATAAAATACATATTAGATTTACCTAATAATTAAAAGCCTAATTTGCTTGTTGATTTCTGGAATGAGATGAAATCACCTTTTCCATCAGATGGTTTGTAATATATAACCTTGCTCTTACTATTAAACAAAGAAAATATTCCTACTGTGGTGCAAATATGAAAAATATACGTTATCAATCTACAAATGCCAATAGAGCCCCGAAAGAGGTTCTATTGGCATTTTAGATTTTAGCAAATCCTTTAAGGCAAAAAAGTATAAAAACACTTTTAAGATTCTCTTATGCACATGGTAAGTTCAGAAGGTATCGGTTTAAAGGAATTGTATAGTGAAGACGTTGATTCTAACCAAAAAGTATCTATACGAGCTACATTACATTGCAATACAAATACAGCCGTCTTAATTGAGAAAATAGTAAGTAGAATGTTATTAGAATCTGGCGTTACTGCCGCAGGTTGGAAGACTTCATTAGATTTGGAAGCGAGTTAAATATGAAAGGTGGCATGATATTTACTGCTTCATGCCACCTTCTACATAAACTTATTTTCTAATTTTTGCTGAAACGACTTTTCTTGCTTACGCAATAATTGACTACCTCTCTGTAAAAGAGGTGTTCCATACTTTTCATTAATTTGATCAATAACAGCAAGTAACGGCTCTTCTTTCGCATCTTCTTCGAATGAAAACAAATCTAACTGTTTCACTGATTCTGTCTTCCATTCTAATTCAGTAGCTGTAACACCTAACAGACGAACAGAATCACCATCCCAGTGTTGCTTCCATAAACGTGATGCTGCTTGGAAAATAACTCGTTCTTCCCATATTGCATTTTTCAATTGTTTACTCCGTGTTATCGTGCGACGATCATGGTATTTAATCATAATTTGAATGTTATAACTAACGAGAGTTCGTTTTTGTAGCCTTTTGCTTACTGATTTCGATAATCTTTCTAACATATCAAGTAATTCTTTTTCTTCGTCCATATCCTTTGAGAAAGTCATCGAATTTCCAACGCTTTTATGTTGTCCCATTTGATTCGGATCAACTTCCCTGTCATCCATACCTTTTGCACGTTTTTGTAAATCAACACCGTGCTTTCCAATTTTAGCGCGAATGATATGCTCGTCTCCTTTTGCTAACTGTTCAATTGTATGTATATGAATGTCTTTTAGTTTTTCAGCTGTTTTCTCTCCGATTCCATGCATCTCTGCAACTGATCGTGGCCAAATAATTTCTGGGATATCACGTTTTCGAAGTACTGTAATTCCAAGAGGTTTTTTCATATCTGAAGCAGTCTTTGCTAGGAAAAGGTTTGGGGCAATCCCAATGCTACATGGAAGCTGTAACTCTGTTAGTAACGCTTGTTGAATCATCTTCGCTATTTCAAGAGGCGAACCGAGCGCATAGCAATCTGTAATATCTAAATACCCTTCATCTATAGAAAACGGTTGTATTTTTTCTGTAAAACGGGAAAGAATTTGAAACATTTGAAATGAAGCTTCTCGATATAATGTAAAATTAGGGTGCCTCACAACTAATTGCGGGCATAATCGCTTCGCTTCCCATAGAGGCATCGTCGTACGTATTCCATATTCTCTCGCCTCATAACTACATGTTATGATAATCCCTTTTCTCTCTTTTTCATTCCCCGCAATCGCTAATGGCTTTCCTTGTAATGATGGGTCATGAGCAATTTCAACTGATGCGAAAAAACAATTCATATCTACATGTAAAATAACACGTCCATTTTTCGGATACATTTCTCGCATACTACTCACCCCTTAAAGAACATTCGTTCCTTCATTATATCAAATTTCTTTACGCGTTATAATAATTATTGGGTTTTCTCTATCTATTTTTTGCTATACTGTACGTAACAAATGGATATTATTGTAAAGGAGGTGAATCGTTATGAAACAACATAATAAACTCAATTATGTATTTATTATTATTATAGTAATCCTTGCGATTAATTATTTGTTACTTCCCCTTTTTAACATTAACATTTACGCTTTAGGAATCTTCTCTCATTTCATACGTTTTACAACAACTTATGTACTTCCGTGGGTCTTCTTATATTGGCTTATCCGCCTTGTGAAAGCAATTGAATCAAAATAAAAAAAGACGTGTAAACCATAATTGGTTCACACGTCTTTTTGACTTTATTACTTACTTCGCTACTTCTTCGATAATAGCTACAACTAATTCTGCTGTTTTCGCTAATTCTTCAACAGGAATTTTTTCATTTGTTGTATGAATTTCTTCATAACCAACTGCTAAGTTAACTGTTGGGATACCATGTCCTGCGATTACGTTCGCATCACTTCCGCCACCACTTTGGTGAAGAGAAGGCGTACGACCAATGTTTTCAGCTGCACGTTTCGCGACTTCTACAACGTGATCGCCAGCAGCAAACTTAAATCCTGGATACATAACGTTTACTTCAACGTCTGCATGACCACCCATTTCTTTTGCAGTTGTTTCAAATGCTTCTTTCATTTTTGCAACTTGTGCTTCCATTTTCTCATTTATTAAAGAACGAGCTTCTGCAAAGATTTGAACATGATCGCAAACGATATTTGTTTGTGTACCACCTTCAAAACGTCCAATATTTGCAGTTGTTTCAGAATCGATACGACCAAGTGGCATCTTTGCGATTGCTTTTGCTGCGATAGTAATTGCAGATACACCTTTTTCTGGTGCTACGCCAGCATGAGCTGTTTTCCCGCGAATAATCGCATTCACTTTCGCTTGTGTTGGCGCTGCAACTACAATTTCACCAACTTTTCCATCACTATCTAATGCATAACCATATTTTGCTGTAATGCGCTCGCGATCTAACGCTTTTGCGCCAATAAGACCAGATTCTTCTCCAACTGTAATAATAAATTCAATTTTACCATGAGGAATGTTTTTCTCTTTTAAGACACGAATTGCTTCAAACATAGATGCTAATCCAGCTTTGTCATCGGCTCCTAAAATTGTAGTACCATCTGATACGATATATCCATCTTTAATAGAAGGCTTAATTCCATTACCAGGAACTACTGTATCCATATGAGAAGTGAAATAAATTGTATCAACACCGTCTTTTGTTGCTGGTAAAGTACAAATTAAGTTACCTGCACCATGACCAGTCACACCCATCGTGTCATCCTCAAATACTTCTACACCTAAAGCAGTAAATTTCTCTGTTAACACTTTGCAAATTTCTGCTTCAAATTTTGTTTCAGAATCTACTTGTACTAACTCCATAAATTCATTTACTAAACGTTCTTGATTAATCATAAGACTGCGCCTCCTGCACTACCATTATGTATGTAACAACATTAATTATAACAGAATTTCGCAAAAGTTTCGAAATACAAGACAAAAAACAGATGGTTAACACATCTAGATACCCATCTGCCTTCTATTACTCGTTTAACAATACCCAGCGCATATGATCTTCCCAGATGCCATTTACCATTAGCATTTTTCGAGATACACCTTCATATTGAAATCCTATCTTCGTCACTACTTGTATTGATGCTAAATTTCGTGGCATAATTGGTGCTTCTATACGATGTAAATGAAATTCTTCAAAGGTAACTTGAATTGCTTTTCTAAGCGCTTCTGTTGTGTAACCTTTATTCAATTCTTCCTTATCTAATTTATAACCGAGTACACAAGATTGATAAATTCCGCGAACAATTAGATTAAATGAAATACATCCAATAATTTTTGTATCATCACCCTTTTTAAAAATCCAAAGCCTGATAATCTTGCCTTCCGCGAACTCTTTTCTATCCTTTTGTAACTTTTTCTTTTGATAATCTAACGTGAAAAACCCCTCCGGTCTATACTCTTCCCACGCTTTTAAAAATTCACGATTTTTGTCGTAATATTGAAGAACTTTTTCCGCATACGACTCATCAATTTCTCTTAAATGTAAACGATCTGTCTCGTATATTTTCATCATTGTATCTCCATTCTTCAGCTTGCATAACAAAAAATTAATAATCTATCTTTTAACATATTCTCTACGTATGCTCAAATTTCCTGTAATATTTTGCACCCCCTTCCCGAATTTTGTCCTTTCTCTCCCCTTGTCCACAATTTCATTTCTCGTTACAATGAAATTGTACTGATTTGCAAGGAGGTTTAACGATGCATAAAAAAGCTCAAAAAATTATGGTTTATATAATGCTAATTTCTATGCTTGTAACAACATTACTTACTGGCGCAAGTATGTTTTGGTAAAAAGGACGATTCACTCGTCCTTTTTTTACTGCTTACACATACAAAATAGACCATCTCGAAATCGAGATAGTCTATCTTGTAATGAACATTTTATTTTATATATATTACAATTGCTACAATGCTAAAGGAAAAGGCCATTACAAGTGCTATTACAAAACTTGTATATTGTTTCTGCTGAAATGCCCCAATAACAAAAGTAAGATTGAGTAATGCCATAAATACAATCGCTACAACGTAAGAACATATATTAAAAGTTGCCAATATGAATGTAATAACAAATAGAAAACCAACACAAAACTGCATGTAAGAAATTTTTGGATTTAAATACATATGAGCAACCCCTTTACTCAATTATCTTTATATATTCTCATTAACGCATGGTTATGTACACATGTCAAGACAACTTATAATAAAAGAAAAAGCCAACCGTTTCGTTGACTTTTCCAAATACTATGGCCCCTTTTTCCTTCGCCAATTGCTGAAATGTTTTTTTCGATTTCACAATCGATACTTTCGTTCCAATTGGAATACGATCAAACAAATATTCCACATCATGTTTCTTCATTCTTATACATCCTTGCGAAATATATTTTCCAATTGAACTAGGCTGGTTTGTCCCGTGTATCCCATACTTACTTCCATCCGTTCCTCTTGCATTAAATCCCATCCACCTCGATCCAAGTGGATTTTTTGGAGAGCCCCCAGGAATATCCTTCGCAATATAATAGGGATCCTTCGCCTTCAATACAATGTCAAAGGTTCCTTCTGGGGTTAATTCATTTGTTTTCCCTGTCGCTACTGGAAAAACCTTTTGGATCTTCCCATCATCGATATAAGCTAGTTTATTCGTTGCTTTATTTACAATTATAAAAGGATCTCCAGCACGTGGGTTATCACCAAGAGGCCAGATCGGTGATAGAGAAAGACATAATACTAAAGAAAGAAGATACGGCATATATAGTTCCTACCTTCTAAATAAGTTCTTTTATATTATCCTTTCCCTTAAAACGACTTTTAATGAGTAAATATTGCTCCATCTCATAAACAAGTTGAACAAGTTTTGCACGTATTTCAAATTCTTCTCGCGAGACTGGTAAAGGCATTTCTCTAAATACTTCTCGCATTTCTTGAAGTTGTCTTAACGAAATGACCCCTGTACTTTCAGGTCGAATAGAATTCCCTATATTTTCAATTACGTCTGCAATCATATCAGCTTGTTCATACGTCCAAGATAGTGATGCAGCTAATGGTATCATGCGCTCCAAAATTTCAAATTGTTGCATACGCATATCAAAATACCGATAATAATAGTCATCTTCACGCATAAATTCATTCTCAAGTTTTTTAAATGATAAATCTTTCGCTTCTTTCAGCATCATTTCTGTTTCAATTAATTCGGCCCCACTCCAATTACTATCTCGATTCCGTAAATAAACGACCATTTCAAACAAAATCGTTCTGAAATGCTCTTCTATTTTCCCTTGATACTCTTTCAGTTTATTCTCACTGCTTGGCATGTACATGTTTACTAATAAAGCGACACTAATTCCAATCGTTAATATAGCAATTTCATTACCAACTATAGACCATGTAATTTGCTTTAATGAATACAGATGCATAACGATAACCGAACTCGTGACAATCCCTTCTTGAATTTTGCACATAACTGCAGTTGGAATAAAGGTAAGCAGTAATACGCTAATCGCAAGTGGTGTATAACCAATCGTTTCAAAAATACAAAACGCAAATACCATCGATAATACACAAGCTAAAAAACGGTGCAACGATACTTGAACGGATTTTCGTTTCGTATTTTGCACACATAAAATGACTAAAATACCAGCTGAACTATAAAATTCTAATCCTAATAACTGAGCAATAAAAACTGCCGCTCCCGTTCCAAGCGCTGTTTTCACTGTTCTATATCCAATTTTAAACATATCATTACCCCTATATGTATAAACGTATTTACAGTTAGTATAAAAAAAGGATGACGCAATGTCATCCTTTTCTACCTATTATTCACGTACCCTTCACATATTACAATATCTTTTGCAAAAATTCTTTTGCACGGTCACTTTTTGGTGCTGTAAAAAACTCTTCCGGATTACTATCTTCTACGAGCTTTCCACCATCTAAAAAGAGAACACGGTCTGCTACTTCTTTTGCAAATCCCATTTCATGTGTAACGATTGCCATCGTCATTCCTGTCGTAACTAATGATTTCATAACTTCTAACACTTCTTTCACCATTTCTGGATCTAGCGCAGAGGTCGGTTCATCAAATAACATAACTTCCGGTTCCATCGCTAACGCTCTTGCAATTGCTACACGTTGCTTTTGTCCTCCTGAAAGACGATTTGGATATGCATCTTTCTTATCTAATAACCCCACTTTTTCTAGAAGTTTCTCAGCTTTTTTTTCAGCTTCTTGCTTCGTTACTTCTTTTACATTGATAGGAGCATACATAATATTTTCTAATACAGTCATATGAGGGAATAAGTGAAAATGTTGAAATACCATTCCGACATTTTCACGAACGTGCATAATATTTGTTTTCGGATTCGTTACTTCTTCCGTTCCAATCCAAATGTGACCATCTGTCGGCGCTTCTAATACATTCATACAGCGTAAAAACGTTGACTTTCCAGATCCAGACGGTCCAATAATTGCAACAACCTCTCCTTTCTCAATCGTTGTTGTAATTCCTTTTAATACTTCATTTTTCCCAAATGATTTATGAAGGTTGTCAATTTTAATCACTTTTCTTCATTCTCCCTTCAATGGCTTTCCCAACTAATGTAAGAATAATTACTAATATATAATAAATAAGTCCAACAAAAAGTAATGGCTCAAGATATTTAAATGTTTCACCACCTACAATATAAGCACGGCGCATTAAATCAGTCGCTCCTATTACGGTTACTACAGCCGACTCTTTCGTAAGTGTCGCAAACTCATTCACAAGTGCTGGTAATATATTTTTTAAAGCTTGAGGAAAAATAATATTTCTCATCATTTTACTGTACGGAATACCTAAAGCCATTGCTGCTTCTGTTTGTCCTTTATCGACTGCTTGAATGCCGGCACGAATTACTTCTGACATATATGCACCTGAATTTAAGCTAAATGCAAGTACAGCTGCTAAAAAGGCCGGTATCTCATAACCCATCATTTGCGGAACACCGAAATAAATAATCATTAATTGTAATACTAGCGGTGTGCCACGAAATATTGACGTATAAATATCTGCTGCAATATTTAATACTCGTATTCTAGCAATTTTGCAAAGTGCTAATAACGTTCCTAAAATAAATCCTACCACAGCTGATGCAGCTACAATTTTCAATGTAACTTCTAATCCCTTTAATATATATGGTATTGAAGGCGTAATTGCCGAAAAATCTAGATTCATCCTTTTCATTCCCCTCACAGAAAAGTGAAAGGCAGCTTATTTTCCGCTGCCAAACCATTTCTTCACTAATTTATCCATTTCTCCATTTTCTTGCATTTTCTTAATTACTTTATTAAATTCTTCTGTTTTATCACTATTTTTCGGAAGAGCAATTGCTGCACCTACTTCTTCTGGTGCTTCTTGAATTTCAATTCCTTGTAGTTCTTTCATTTTTTCTAAATAATTTTTTGCAACTGTGTCTTCTATAATTGCAGCGTCAAAACGACCAGCTTTAATTTCTTGTACGATTTCTGGTATACGGTCACGTCCCTCAGCTTTGAAATCGACTTGTTTCTGAAATTCTTTTGCCTTTTCTTCTTGAATTGATCCTGTTTGTACTCCTACTTTTTTCCCTTTTAAATCTTCTAACGATTTAATATTAGAGCCCTTTTTTGAAACGATCATATTTTTTGCAACAAAATATATATCTGTGAAATCAGCATTATTTTTACGCTCTGCAGTTGGCGTCATACCCGCCATAACGAAATCAACTTTTCCTGAATTAAGAGATGCTAATAATCCGCCGAAATCCATGTCTTTCACTTTCACTTCGTATCCAAGTTCTTTTCCGATATATTTGGCAATATCAACATCAAAGCCGATAATTTCATCACTTTTTGAAGCTTCCACGTATTCATACGGTTTATAGTCTGCTGAAGTCCCCATAACGAGTACTTTTTTATTTTTTCCCGTAGCCTTTTCTTCCCCATTACTACAAGCACTGAACATACTTACAATTAAAATAAGTGCAAACGATATTGATAATAACTTCTTCATCTTTCTTCCCCCTAATAATGTATATTTAAAAGTTTAATAGAATATTTATTCGATGTTTGTATTGTATCAGCACTTTAATTTTTATGCAATATATAAAATAAAAATAAATATAAAAACAGTATTAAAGCTGTTGTTAATGTATAAAAACATGCATAAAATAACAACTTCCTGCATGTTTAATTATTTTAAAAACTAAATAAAAAAGGCGGTAC
The DNA here is from genome assembly GCF_979253805.1 of Bacillus sp. AC266. Taxonomy (NCBI): domain Bacteria; kingdom Bacillati; phylum Bacillota; class Bacilli; order Caryophanales; family Bacillaceae; genus Bacillus; species Bacillus sp. AC266. The sequence continues at coordinate 661,465 of NZ_CEEDEC010000002.1, read as the reverse complement.
ACCCACTTGATTGTGGACGTACCGCCTTTTTCTCTTCCTTATAGTTCTTCGCAATTATCTTCGAAATAAGATTGTAGTTTTGCAATTACTTGCATTGGTTCATGACCTTCAATTTCATGACGTTCTACCATCGTTACAATTTTTCCATCTTTCAATAACGCAAATGATGGAGATGAAGGTGGATATCCTTCAAAATATTCACGAGCTCTTGCTGTTGCTTCTTTATCTTGACCCGCAAATACCGTTACAAGGTGGTTAGGGCGTTTATCATAATGTACGGAATGTGCAGCAGCAGGACGAGCAATGCCACCTGCACAACCACATACAGAGTTTACCATTACAAGTGTTGTACCATTTCTTTTAAATGCTTCTTCGACTGCTTCTGGTGTCGTCAATTCTGTATATCCCGCAGAGACAATCTCTTCACGCGCTTGACGGACAACATCATTCATAAAAAAGTTAAAGTTAATCAATCTTTTCCCTCCTCTAATTCTACCTATTTGTATCTTACCAGTTAATGTTTATGAAATACAAGTAAGTTTACTTGTATTTAGGCATAGAAAAGGTGTTAGAGCCCTTGCTCTAACACCTTTTTTTAATGGCCACGATGCTTTTGCTTTGCTTTTTGTACTTTAATTAAACGTCTTCTTTGTCTTTCAGCTTCTCGCTTCTCTTTAGACTGCACTTTCTTTTCTTGTTTATACAATTCATAAGATAAACTAATCGCTTCTTGTGCCTTAGTAAAACGTTTTACATTTACTTCTTTTGCCGCTTGTCGTATGGTACATTTTATATTTTTTGGACGCTGTTTTTCTTTCACTTCCACACCGCATTTTGCAACGTGCTGGAAATATGCTAACATTGGACCATTCACAAATATAAGTACTTCTTCATCTGAAGGTTCCATTCCAAAAATATACCTTGCTCCATACAATTTTCCTTTTTCTTTATGCGTAATAATTCCTACGAAAAATTGACCATCGTGATATACTGTCAAATCCATTGACAGCCCCTCCTTTAAAAAAATTAGAAATACTGGACATCCCGGAGGGGAAGGTTACTGACATGAAATCATGCGTCTGGACTACCGACCAGAACTGTGTTTTTGTATCTCTTTCATTATATTATATCTTATTTCCCATAATTTTTATATATTCACCAATCATTTTTTTATGCGATCCTACAATATAGTCAGGTAGTTCTGTTAGTGGGAAGAATGTAAGCTGAACCGCTTCTTCTTTATTCATAACAAAATTCCCTTCGTATTCATCGGTATAATAGGCTGTCGTTACGGATTGAAACTCATCACCGTTTGTTAATTTTGAAAAATAGTTCGCTCCAGAAAATACATTGATTAATCGGAGGTTCTTTACTTCTATTCCTGTCTCTTCATATACTTCACGGTAAGCTGTTTCTTCTGGTGATTCACCAAGCTCCATTAGCCCGCCAGGCAACCCCCATTTTCCGTAAGGCTCTGTTCTTTGCTGTAATAATACATATCCACTTTCATTTATAACGAGTACAACAGCACCAACTAAAATTAAAGGGCGATGACCAACTACTTTTCGTAATTCCTCTACATATCCCATGGAAACACCTCCCATTTTTTCGTTGTCCACACTATTGTATCATATGTATGAAACGACAAAATGCGTATATTTTTCATTTTTTTAACAAAATATTTATTTTATGAGCTTCATCTACTGTAGCTAACATAATGGATTCGACTTCTGCACTCTTCTCTAGAAATTCTCTCGCCCACTCTTCTGTTTTTCCTACTAAAGCTAGAACATCTTGCTGAATCCTCCCATTCTTTACTAATACAAAAGAAACTGGAGATCTTCTTCCCGCCACTTTCAGATCAAGCCGCGAAACTGCTTCATATTCTGGATACCGAAATATAGAAACAACACCATTCGCTTCCCACAATGCTAATTTAATCGTTTGAATATCGCTCACATTTCGCATACGAAGTTCCGAAAATAAATATTCCACCGTAATTCTCGCTTTTTTCAAATTGCTAAAATCAATGGAACCATCGTGTATAAGAATAATAGGTGCTGGCTCTAAAAAGCGTCTCCATCTATCCCATTTCAACATTAAGACTGAGCTTATAATGTGAAGTACAACGAGTATGAACGTTGTAATCATCGAGCCGAGTAACCCCACTTTTTCATCAGATAATGCGTTAGAAATATTCCCACCAAGCAATAATACTAATACAACATCTAAAAAACGAAGTTGCGCGATGGACCTTTGCCCCATCGCTTTCGCAACTAATATTAAAAATATGTATGCTATGATAGCCCGAATAACCCATTCACTATTAGAAAGATGCCGTGCCCCTTCAAAAATATGCATATGCATCACTTTGCACTCCTTACCCGTCTCAAACTGCTATTCTGTTTTAGTTTGCAACGTTTAAGAGCATATATGTAAAAAAGCTAGTTCGTTTTTACACGAACTAGCTTTTTTACTTAACTGAAAACATATATTTTTTATACGTTTTCCGTACGGACAATATGAGCCCCATCATAATCATATTCGAGAATAAGGAACTTCCCCCATACGATAAGAAAGGTAATGCAATCCCTTTTACAGGCATTAATCCGACGATCATACCAATATTTTGGAATATTTGAACTGTTAATATACCAATAGACCCAGCACATAATAATGTACCGAATAAATTATCAGCAGAATAACCGATAATAATTGTTCGATATAGCAGTAATAGGAACAAGAACACAACTAACGCGGCTACGATAAATCCACCTTCTTCGGCAATTGTAGCGAAAATAAAGTCAGTATGCTTCTCAGGGATATAGACGTTCCCTTCGCCAAATCCTTTCCCTTCCATACCACCACTACCTACAGCTAAAATCGATTGCTGTGTTTGATAACCTTGATCTGTATGTTCAAATGGATCTAACCAACCTAAAATACGTGATTGTTGGTGAGGTTTTAGTAACGTAACTAACTTATTAAAGAAGAAATCCTCATACCTTACGTAAATAAATATTAACGCCGATAATATGGTGACTGGAATAACTGTACATAACGCTATCAATTTCTTCTGAATACCTGACATAAATAAAATACATGCAATTGCAGCAGCATATAAGAACACCATCCCTGTATCCGGTTGGCTATATACAACAGCCATGGGCGGAAGGGATACAAGCACAATTTTACCTACTAATTGTAAATCCGTTTGGAATGTCCTTGCCATATACTGTGCATTATGTTTCACTGCTATACTTGCTACTACGAGAAGCAATGAAATTTTGAAAAACTCAGATGGTTGAATTTGTCCAACTAACGGAAATACAAACCATCTTTTTGCACCTAATTTTTCAGGTGTGAAAGTGGAAACCGGTAGTATTTTCAAAAGAATAAGTGAACCAAATCCGACGATATAAAGTGGCCAAGACAATTTTTGTAATTGATCTAAGTCGATGCTTGCAACAAGCAATAACAATACAACTCCAATTATGTAGTTCAAACCCTGTTTCATCGCAAAGTTTGCCTCTCCATATTGGCCAGTTTGCTGACTGCTATATATAGCAGCTATACTCGTAACACATAATGCTAACAAAATTAATATTAATTTTACATCTAAACTTTTTAGAAACTCGGTACTTCTTTTCATGACATCCTCCTGAAACATTGTTACAGCAAAATAAAAAACCAGGAGTCAACATTCTTCATGTTTTGACGACTGATTACACATTATCTATAAAACACTTATATAGAATAACTCTCTTTTTCATACAATACAATATATTATACTACAGTTTCGTCAGTAAGATTTGCCAAAAAAATTATTCTTTTCTTATTTTATATCTATATACCATATATCAGCAATGTATTTTCGTAAATTTCTAATACATACTCGTTCATTGTAAGATTGCTGGGAAAAGTGTTGTACATATAGTAGGATGCAAATGAAGAAATAAGATGATAAAAAGCTCGCATAAGCGAGCTTTTTATTAATATACAGATGTATTATTTTCTGACGTATTTTCTAGAATTTCTTTTACACGTCCTAAGAACTTACCACAAATTAGGCCATCTAGTACACGGTGGTCAAGTGATAAACATAAGTTAACCATGTCGCGAGCACCGAACATACCGTTATCCATAATTACTGGACGTTTTACAATTGATTCAACTTGTAAAATAGCCGCTTGTGGGTAATTAATAATACCCATAGATTGAACAGAACCGAATGATCCTGTGTTATTAATTGTAAATGTTCCGCCTTGCATTTCGTCCGCTTTTAACGATTTCGTACGTACTTTTCCTGCAAGCTCTGTAATTTCACGAGCGATACCTTTAATCGTCTTCTCGTCCGCGTGTTTAATTACTGGTACAAATAGTTCATCCTCTGTTGCAACAGCGATAGAAAGGTTAATATCTTTCTTCTGAACGATCTTATCGCCAGCCCACATTGAATTGATTTGAGGATACTCTTTTAACGCTTGTGCTACTGCTTTTACGAAGAAAGCAAAGAACGTTAAATTAAAACCTTCGCGCTTTTTGAAATCACCTTTAATTGAATTACGGTATGACACAAGGTTTGTCACATCTACTTCAATCATCATCCAAGCATGTGGCGCTTCGTGTTTACTACGTAACATGTTCGCTGCAATTGCTTTACGCACACCTGTTACTGGAATTTCGATATCGCCAGGCATTGTTGGTACAGAAACTGGTTTTGCAGCTTCTACTTTTTGTGCTACTGGCGCTGCTTTTGGTGCTTCTGGACGCGCTTCTACTACTGCTGCTGCTACCGCTACCGCTTCCTCTTTCTTCGCACCTGCTTGCGGAATATTTCCAGATTCCACTAGCTTTAAAATATCTTTACGAGTGATACGGCCATTTGCTCCCGTACCTTCTACTAAATCTAAATCAACATTATGCTCACCCGCAAGTTTTAAAACAGCTGGTGAAAAACGTGGTTTTCCATCAGTTGGTTGTTTTGCTTTCGGTGCTTTTTCAGGCGTAGTTATATCTGCCTTTGGTTCTTCTTTTGTTTTTTCCTCAACAGCTGTCGCTGCTACTTCATCTGCGCCTTCTACTTGAATAACACAAACTACTTCACCTACAGCTAACGTCTCACCTTCACCAGCGATTAATTCTTTCACAATACCAGTGAAAGAAGATGGTACTTCAGCATTTACTTTATCAGTCATTACTTCTGCAAGCGGATCATACTTGTTTACGTGATCGCCAACATTAACGAGCCATTTACTAATTGTACCCTCTGTAACGCTCTCCCCGAGCTGAGGCATTGTGATATTTTCTACAGCCATGTATAGTCCCCCCGATTAAAATTCCGCAAGTTCACGCATTGCTTTTTCAACTTTATCTGGATTTACCATAAAGAATTTTTCCATTGTTGGTGCATATGGCATTGCTGGAACGTCTGGACCTGCAAGACGTGCGATTGGCGCATCTAAATCAAACAGACAGTTTTCAGCAATAATTGCTGCCACTTCACTTATAATACTTCCTTCTTTATTGTCTTCTGTTACAAGAAGAACTTTACCTGTTTTAGAAGCCGCTTGAATAATCGCTTCTTTATCTAACGGATATACCGTTCTTAAATCAAGAATGTGTGCAGAGATTCCATCTTGTGCTAACTTCTCAGCTGCTTGAAGAGCAAAGTGAACACATAATCCGTAAGTGATAACAGTAATATCATCACCTTCGCGTTTTACATCTGCTTTTCCGATTGGTAATACATAGTCATCTTCTGGCACTTCACCTTTAATTAAGCGATATGCACGCTTATGCTCAAAGAATAATACTGGATCTTCATCACGAATTGCAGCTTTTAATAAGCCTTTTGCATCATATGGTGTAGAAGGGATAACAATTTTTAAACCTGGTTGGTTTGCAAACATCGCTTCTACAGATTGTGAATGATACAATGCACCGTGAACACCCCCGCCGAATGGCGCACGAATTGTAACTGGACAAGTCCAATCGTTGTTAGAACGATAACGAATTTTTGCTGCCTCAGAAACAATTTGGTTTACTGCTGGCATGATGAAATCAGCAAACTGCATTTCAGCGATTGGACGCATACCATACATTGCCGCACCAATTGCTACCCCAGCAATTGCAGATTCTGCAAGCGGTGCATCAAGCGCACGATCTTCACCAAATTGATCATACAAACCGTGTGTCGCTTTAAACACGCCACCCTTTTTACCAACATCTTCTCCTAAAACGAATACTTTCTCATCGCGTTCCATTTCTTCGCGCATTGCTAATGTAATAGCATCAATATAAGACATTACAGCCATGAAACGTTCCCCCCTATTCTGCGTATACGTGCTTCAATGCATCTTCAGGTGCTGCATACGGAGCATTTTCTGCATATTCTGTTGCTTCATTTACGATATGCATAATTTCGTCTAGCATTTGTTTTTCAAATTCCTCAGTTAACACACCAACTTCTTTTAAATAAGCTGCAAATGTTATAATTGAATCTTTTTTCTTCGCTTCTTCTACCTCTTCTTTATCACGATAAACACGATCATCGTCGTCACTAGAATGTGCTGTCAAACGATATGATACTGCTTCAATTAAAGTCGGACCTTCACCACGACGACCGCGGTCTGCTGCTTCTTTTACAGCTTTATATACTGCAAGCGGATCGTTTCCGTCTATTGTATATCCAGGCATGCCGTAACCAATTGCACGATCTGATACGTTTTTACATGCTAATTGTTTTTCAACTGGAATAGAGATTGCGTATTTATTATTTTCACACATGAAAATAACAGGTAGTTTGTGTACACCAGCAAAGTTTGCTCCTTCATGGAAGTCACCTTGGTTTGAAGAGCCTTCTCCGAATGTAACGAACGTTACTAAATCTTTCTTCTCCATTTTTCCAGCTAGTGCAATACCAACTGCATGTGGTACTTGCGTTGTTACTGGTGATGATCCTGTAACAATACGATTTTTCTTTTGACCGAAGTGACCAGGCATTTGACGACCACCAGAGTTTGGATCTCCAGCTTTTGCGAAAGCAGACAACATAAGCTCTTTAGCTGTCATACCAAACGCTAGTACAACACCCATATCACGGTAGTATGGTAATGCATAATCTTTCTCTCTATCAAGAGCGAACGCCGCTCCAACTTGTGCAGCCTCTTGTCCTTGACAAGAAATTACGAATGGAATTTTACCTGCACGGTTTAATAACCACATACGTTCGTCAATTTTACGTGCAAGTAACATCGTACGGAACATTTCTAATACTTGCTCATCACTTAAGCCAAGCTCTTCATGGCGCTTTTCTTTTACTTCTGCCATTTTTCATAACCTCCTAAATCCACATTTTTATGCGTGTAACGCTCTTCCATCTACAGCAAGTGCAGCTTCACCAATCGCCTCAGATAATGATGGATGCGGATGAATTGTATGTGCTACTTCCCAAGGTGTTGCATCAAGTACTCTTGCAAGACCAGCTTCAGAAATCATATCTGTTACATGTGGTCCGATCATATGAACACCGAGAATGTCATTTGTTTCTTCATCAACTACAAGTTTTACAAAACCGTCTGATTCTCCGTATACAAGTGCCTTTCCGATTGCACGGAATGAGAACTTACCGACTTTTAACTTATAGCCTTTTTCTTTTGCTTCTTGTTCTGTTAAGCCGACAGAAGCAACTTCTGGACTACTATATACGCATTTTGATACCATAGAATAATCAATTGGTGTAACTTCTTTACCAGCGATATGTTCTACTGCAACAATTCCTTCATGAGAAGCAACGTGAGCAAGTTGCAAGCCACCGATTACATCTCCAATTGCGTAAATATGAGATTCCTTCGTTTGATAAAACTCATTTGTTTGAATGTATCCTTTTTCCACAACAATATCTGTGTTCTCTAAGCCCATATTTTGCGTATTCGCTTGTCTTCCGACAGATACAAGCATTTTTTCTGCTTTAAATGCTTTGTTCTCACCGTTATGTTCAGCTTGAATTGTTACTCCATTATCTTTTACCAATGTTTCTGGTAATACTTTTGCACCAGTTACCACTTTAATACCTTTTTTCTTGAATAGACGTTGCATTTCTTTTGAAACGTCATTATCTTCTAGTGGTAATATGTTTTTCGCATATTCTAATACAGTAACTTCTACACCGAAGTCAGCAAGCATAGATGCCCACTCAATACCAATTACACCGCCACCAACGATAATGATTGAGCTAGGAAGCGTTTCCATTTTTAGGGCATGATCCGAAGACATTACATACTCTCCGTCTAACTCTAATCCTGGTAATGAATTTGGACGAGAACCTGTTGCAACAAGCACATTTTTTGGAATTAACATTTCATTCTCTTCTCCACTTGCAAGTTCAACTGAAATTGTACCTGGCATTGGAGAGAAAATAGATGGGCCAAGAATACGGCCAATACCTTCAAACACATCAATTTTACCTTGTTTCATTAAATGCTGAACGCCTTTATGAAGCTGCGTTACAATCTTCTCTTTACGCTCTTGTACTTTAGCAAAGTTTAGTTCTACATTACTTGCAATAACTCCGAACTCTTCTCCTTTTTTAGCAGTTGCGTATACTTCCGCACTACGTAAAAGAGCTTTACTAGGAATACATCCTTTGTGTAAACAAGTACCACCAAGATTTTCTTTTTCAACAAGTGCAGTTTTTAACCCTAGTTGTGATGCACGAATAGCAGCAACATATCCACCAGTACCGCCGCCAACGATGACTAAATCATATTCTCTTGCCATTATCTCAACCCCTAGCTACTGTTTGTTTTTCTCGTACAATATATTCTTTTGGAGCTTCTTCTTCACGTAATACACGAAGTGCTCCTTCTGCTAACGCTTGTAATTCATCTTCTCCTGGATGTACGATAACATCTGCAATCCAGTGAACACGTTCTTTTATTTCATCGACAAGAATTTTACTGTACGCAAGTCCACCAGTTAATACGATTGCATCGATTTTCCCGTGAAGTACAGCACTAGCTCCGCCAATCTCTTTTGCAACTTGATACGCCATTGCTTTATAAATAAGAGTTGCCTCAGGATCACCTTTTTCAACCATTTGTTCTACTTTAATTGCATCGTTTGTACCGATAAGGCTTACAAGTCCACCTTGTCCGACAAGTTTTTTAACCATTTCGTCTCGGTAATACTCACCAGAAAAACACATTTCAACTAATTGTCCTACTGGTACTGTACCAGCACGCTCTGGACTAAATGGTCCTTCTCCGTTTAAGCCATTATTCACATCGATAACTTTTCCTTTTTTATGAGCACCAACTGTAATACCGCCGCCCATATGTGTAACTAATAAATTTAAATCCTCATATTTGTGATTTAATTCATCTGCTACTTTACGAGCAACCGCTTTTTGGTTTAATGCATGGAAGATACTTTTGCGTTCCATACCAGCAATACCACTTATACGAGCAATTGGCTCCATCTCATCTACAACGACAGGATCCACAATGAATGCAGGAATGTTTAATCCAGAAGCAATTTCATATGCTAAAATGCCTCCAAGGTTTGAAGCGTGATGACCACTAAACCCATTTTTCAAATCTTCTAACATCGCATCGTTTACTGTATACGTACCGCCTTCGATTGGACGAAGTAATCCACCACGCCCACAAACAGCGTTTAATTTTGAAATGTTAATACCATGAGAATGTAGAACTTCTAAAATCGTTTCTTTACGAAACTCATATTGGTCGATAATTCGCTTATATTTTCCAATCTGTTCTACGTCATGACGAATAGTTTCTTCTAGAACGGGTCTTTCATTATCAAAAACACCAATCTTTGTGGATGTACTACCTGGGTTAATAACAAGAATTCGATTTACAGACAATGTTGCTACCTCCACTAATAAATTTAAAAGGAAGTGGGAACCTCATAAGAGGTAACCACACCTTTTGTAAAAGTTATATATGAATGATTAGCGACGGCTAATAATGTCGTGACCGTTGCGTAAGTATGTGCTACGAGAGTTTTTCAAGCTTGCAATGCGCTCTTCAGCTAGACGATCTGCTGCTACATAAGTTGCTATGCCATCGCGTTTTGAAATTTCGATTACTTTTGCAATTGTGTCATAAATAGACTCAACACGTTTTAATGCACGTTCTCTATTGTATCCATATAATTCGTCTGCTACGTTAATTACGCCACCTGCATTAATAACATAGTCTGGTGCGTATACAATACCCATTTCATGAATAAGGTCGCCGTGACGATCTTCTTTTAATTGGTTATTTGCAGAACCAGCGATTACTTTTGCTTTAAGTTGTGGAATAGTTTCATCATTAACTGTTGCGCCTAATGCACATGGTGCGTAAATATCACATTCAACACCGTAAATTTCATTTGGCTCAACTGCTGTTGCACCGAATTCTTCTACTGCACGTTGTACAGCTTCTTTATTAATATCTGTAACGATTAATTTTGCTCCTTCAGCGTGTAAATGTTTGCATAGGTGATACGCTACGTTACCAACACCTTGAATAGAAATTACTCTTCCTTCTAGGTTATCTGTACCAAATGCTTCTTTTGCAGCTGCTTTCATACCACGGTAAACACCGTATGCAGTTACTGGAGATGGGTTACCAGAAGAACCGAATGATGGTGAAATCCCTGTTACAAAATCAGTTTCCTCATGGATAATATCCATATCATCTACTGTTGTACCAACATCTTCAGCTGTAATGTAACGTCCGTTTAGTCCTTGAATGTAGCGTCCTAATGCACGGAACATCGCTTCGCTTTTATCTTTACGTGGATCACCGATAATTACTGTTTTTGCACCACCTAAATTTAAACCAGCTGCTGCATTTTTGTATGTCATCCCTTTTGCAAGACGCAATGCATCTTCAATCGCCGCTTCTTCAGAATCATATGTCCACATTCTTGTTCCACCAAGAGCTGGTCCAAGTGTTGTATCATGGATTGCAATGATTGCTTTTAAACCAGATTCTTTATCTTGACAAAATACCACTTGCTCATAATCATATTTTTCTAAGTATTCGAAGATTTCTAATGTCATTGTCGTTTCCCCCTAATTGTTTTACCCTATTTGGTTTATTTTGAAGCAGTCGCAACTGCCAATGCTAATGAATATACTTTTGTTTCTGCTGAATCAGCACGTGATGTTAAAACAATCGGTGCTTTAGCGCCAGCAATCATCGCTCCTACCTTTGCATTTGCAAAATAGACGAGTGATTTATATAGCACATTTCCAGCTTCAATCGTTGGGACGAGTAAAATGTCTGCCTTACCTGCTACATCACTTACTATGCCTTTATGTTCTGCTGCAATTTGTGATACTGCATTATCTAAAGCAAGTGGTCCATCAACGACACAATTTTTAATTTGTCCGCGGCGATTCATTTGAGTTAACATCGCTGCATCAATTGTCGCTTGCATCGCAGGATTAACAACCTCTACCGCTGCAATTGGCGCTACCTTTGGCAAATCAATTCCTATTGCCTGGGCAACTTCTACAGTATTTTGTATAATAGCAGCTTTTTGTGTTACATCAGGTGCAATGTTCATCGCTGCGTCTGTAACAAAAATAAGACGATCGTAATTTGGAACTTCAAACGCTGCAACATGTGAAAGCACGCTGCCCTTACGAAGTCCCCACTCTTTATTTAATACAGCTTTCAAAATATTTGCTGTTGGGATGTTCCCCTTCATTAGCACATCTGCTTCGCCATTGCTTACAGATTTAACAGAAAGTTCTGCAGCCTCAGCACTTGACGCTGCTGCAATCACTTCAATATGTTCTGAAGTTTGTAGCCCATGCTCTTGTAGCATCCCTATTATTTTCTCTTGATTTCCATATAGACGAAATTGAGCTAGCTGTAACTTGATTGCTTTCGCTACAGCTTCAATTACTTCATGATCTTCAGCTACTGCTACAGCCACAGTTTTTTTAGGCTGTCCTGCTGCTTGATCAATTAAGTGTTCTAACTTCATATTTTGTAATCAACCCTTTCCGTCGTCCCTCGTCTATTCATTAAGCAAATACCGTGCCAACTTTTAAAAGTGGTCTTACCAATAATGAAAACGCATTCAAAATGCAGTAAAATCAATACTTTGGAAAACAACGAAATATTCTGTCTCGTTTTGTCGCTTTTTGTATACCACGCAATAAATTGCACGGTACGCAATTTATTGCATGCTATTTTTTGCACAGTCATACTTTTCTAGCTTGTAATATAAGTTTCGAACTGAAATTCCTAACGCTTTTGCAGTCTTCGTTTTGTTCCCATCAAATTTCTCTAAATATTCACGGATAATATTCCCCTCAAATTCTGTCACTAGGTGTTCAAGGGCCTTCTCTTCTAATTCAGGTAATAAATTATTTTGTTTCGTCTCTACTTGTTCTTCTTTATGTAAAGGCGGTAAATGATGTACATCAATATATATCTCGTTATAATTCATAAAGATAATAGCTCGTCCTAAAATATTTTCAAGTTCCCTAACATTCCCTGGCCATTCATATGATTGTAAATACGAAACGGCTGAATCGGTGAGTCCTTCTACATTACGACCATAGTCTTGATTAATTTTTTGAATTAACCTTTCTGCAATCGCTGGTATATCTCCTTTACGCTGACGAAGGGAAGGAATTTGAATCGGGATTTTATTTAAACGATAATATAAGTCCTCTCTGAAATTCCCTTCTAAAATAGCTTTTTCTAAATTCACGTGCGTCGCAGCGATCACTCGAACATTAATAGGTATCGCTTTCGTTCCCCCTACTTTCACAATTTCCTTTTCTTGTAGCACACGAAGGAGCTTCGCTTGCGTATTTGCAGATAACTCTCCGATTTCATCTAAAAAAACACTTCCATTATTCGCTTCTTCAAAGAATCCTCGTTTCCCGCCTCTTTTCGCTCCAGAAAACGCACCTTCCTCATAACCGAATAATTCACTTTCTAATAAGGTCTCAGAAATAGCAGCACAGTTTACTCGTACAAACTTATTGTATTTTCGATTACTACTGTTATGAATAGCGTGTGCAAATAACTCTTTCCCCGTACCAGATTCCCCTCTAAGCAATACTGTTGCCGGTGTATTCGCTCCAAGTTTTGCTTGTTCAATAGCTGCCGTCGTTTCATCTGAATCACCAACAATATCATCAAATGAATATTTCGCTTCTAACGTTCGAATAATTTGTCTTGCCCTATTCAATTCATTTGTTAACTTTTGAATTTCTGATACATCGCGAATTACCCCGACGCTCCCTTTCAATATTCCATCGACAATAACCGGTGCTACGTTTACAATTACATCTCGCTTTTTTTGCCCAATCTTCATATGTATTCCTCGTACCGCTCGGCGCGTCCGAAGTACTTTCATATGCATACTTTCACCTTCCACAATATCAGTTGTAGCCGGCTTCCCAATAATTTCTTCTTCAGTCAAACCCGTTAACTTCGTATAAGCAGGGTTTATAACTAGTCCTCTTCCTTTCTCATCAACAACCGAAATTGCTTCCTCAGATGAGTTAATAATCGCCTCAAGTAGCGTTTGAATTTCTTTTAAGTCTGTAACTTCTTCCGCTAAATCTACAACTTCTGTAATGTCTTTAAAAATCGCAAATGCCCCTTGAACCTCTCCACCTTCTTTTAATATCGGAATACGCGTTGTAATAATCTTTTTTTCATTCTCTAACGTCAGTTCATGATTCACTTCTATTTTTTTCGTGCGTATAATACGAAGCAACTTACTCGTTGGAATAACTTCTAAAATATATTTCCCTATTGCTTCCTCTTTTTTATATCCAGTAATACGCTCTGCGCTTTTATTAAACAGACGAACTTGTCCCTCTTGGTCTATAACAATCATACCGTCATGCGTTGAATTTAAAATTAAATTCCCTTGTTGCGTCTGTTCTTCTAGCTTTCCAATTAAACTTTCCTTCTCGTGCGCTAGTCTCGTAACAATTTTTGCAATATCCCCTGGTATAAGAAGGGTGTCTTTATGCTTGCTTCCCAATAAAACTTTATGTAAATCATAATCACCTGTCATATCAAACATTACATCAATATGCATAGAAAGAAACGGAGTTACACTATCACCAATCGGAGTCCCATATTCCTTTGCGATTTGTAATCCTTTCGCAATTGGATTACTATCAATAACTCCTATAATTTGAAATATATTCGAATTTTGCAACAGACTCAGCAGTGTACTCCCACCTTCACCTGCTCCAACAATTAACACATTTTGTTTCATACATTACACTTCCTCTCGAAGTATCTCTGCAAAATTTTTCACATTCTTATCTTACTCGTTCAGCAACCTCTTGACAAACCCCCATTCCATATAACATCATTAAAATACACAAAATAATCTGAAAAGGAGCGTTATGTATGCAGCGTTACCTCGCTCTATTATTAGCACTCATCCCCATTTCATTAGCCGTGCTTGGTATTAAACTGATGAGAGATACTGTATTTGGGATTTTGTTCTCCCCAATCCCTATATTATGGTTACAATTTTTAATCGGCGCTCTTTGCTTCGCACTCGGGTTTTATATCTTCGGCGGCTTCGTCTTACACAGAGATCGTAAGAGAAATAAAGTACAAGCACGCTTCAGAAGATAAAACAAAGTTTTCACATATCATAAATAAAAAATGAGACCATTATATTAGGTCTCATTTTTTTATCGGTAATAAAGTTCTTGCTGTTTCAGGATAATCAGTAATAATCGCTGATATATTCATATCAAAATATTTACGCATAAGCGTTTCTTCATTTATCGTGTAAGGACGAACCTCCACACCACTTCCCATCGTTAATTCAGCGATAGCATCTTGAAGATAACGATAATTCGGATGTACTGCAGTAGCACCCATCTTTTTTGCATATGCCCACGGGCTATGCAAACCTTCACGATACAAAATAGCTGTTTGAATATCAGGAGCCATCATATGACATCGCTTCATACTGTAGTGATTAAAAGAAGAAAACACAATCCGATCCTCTAGACTAAACTTACGTACAAGTGTTATAACCTCTTCTTCTAAACCTCTGTATGGGATTTTATTATTTTTCAGTTCAATATTGAGTAGCAATTTCGTTTTTGCGAGCCATTCTAACACCTCTTCTAGAAGAGGTATTTTGCAAAAACCTACTTTGTCACCGAATTTATAACTCGCATCCAACTTACATAAATCCTCATATAAATAATTTCGAACCGCACCTTTTCCATTTGTTGTCCGATCCACCGTTTCATCATGAATAACAACAACTTTTCCATCTTTCGTGAATTGAACATCGAGTTCAATTCCGTCTGCCCCGAAAGCCTCCGCTGCTTCAAATGAAATCATTGTATTTTCCGGATACGTTCCCGCCGCACCACGATGCGCAAATATAAGAGTCATCCTCACTCCCCCAATCTTATGCTATACTATACGAAAAAGGAGGTACTTCTATGAGACCATTACAAATTTCTCCAGACACTGCAGTCCGCCTATCAAAAGCGTTAGGTGTTCCACTTGAACAACTTATGCATATGCCACAGCATATTTTAATCCAAAAGTTAGTTGAATTAGAAAAACAAAATAAAGACGAAGAATAATATAGTCCTGTTTTGCAGGGCTTTTTATTATCATCTATTATATCATGGATGACTTCCCCACTAAAATCCTTTAACAGATGTACTACGATGCGATTTAGCCTTCACTTCATCATTTAATAATGAATTATATATCTTCTTTTTTGTTACAAGTCATAAAGAAAGCAGAATATTTATTCACAAGTCACCATTGCCCCCTTAAAGCAAGGTAATAAAAAAACTAGAAGCCCTTCATATTATTTTTTATTGAACGTGCGGAGTATCCCCTGATTCGTATAGTTCTTTCGCTTTTTCCTCCCCGAATGTAGTTAAAATATAATGTTGCTCTTCTACCGCATCCATCGCTCTAGTGGCTTTACAAACATTACCCTCTTGAGCATCCGAGAAAAAATTGTGATCTTCTACAATTTTACTAAAATCTTTTTTCGCCCATCTATCAGCAATTGCTACAAGCTCATTTTTCTTCGCAAAACTACTCTTATTTATGATTTTTTTTAATTTTTCAGCGTTATTTTGAATCATTGGGATGGATCCCGATTTTCGTTCTGCCACTACTTTTTGATGAGTCATGTGATACATCGCTGTAATGACTTCGCTTTCAGTAGAATTTTCAGTAACATACACATCAACAAAGACTCCATCTACCTCTCTACCTACTATCGTTGGGTCTTCTTTTTTATCTATTTGAGCACTCACTTCTTTATCTACTGGATTATCGGCAAGCTCTAACATTCCAAATGTAACTGCAACAGCAAGAACTCCCATAGCTGCTACTATTCCTAGCCAAGTTAATATTTTGTTTTTCATTTCCCTTCTCCCTCTGTATACCTATTTAATTACCTTAAAAAACTCACTTATATGTAATATTACTAAAAACAGGTTTTATTTTCCATAATATCAAACAACCCTTTTTATCTACCCAAATAATTTTGATAAAATCGATATCACTTCTCCCTCTTTTTCTCAACAAAATAAAAAGACCAACGAATTCTAAAATTCATTGGTCATTAAATAAAAGTTTATTGGTTTTAAAATTGATATCGAGTATAAATTTCAAGAATTATTAAGCTCTACTAAAACTTAAATCCCTTACTACTTTTCCTCTCAGCTAGCCTTATGTTCAAGTCTTAGCTTATCCGCAACCATTGCGATGAACTCGGAAGATATTGGCTTGTTTCACTCATTTTATATGGTAAAAACGCATAAACATTGCGTTTTCAAATTCAATATTTTGATACACACCCTTTTAGTTTATTGGCATGCATTCATTAATTTGTTTCATTGCAATCATTATATCATCACCTCTGTTTCGGAAACAAGAAAAGCTTTCTAAAATAAAAACTTCATATATATAGAAGAAACTAAAAAAATGACAGCCGTTTTTCTTTTAACGACTGTCCAAATGACACATTAAATTAAATTAGGAGGTTTTTATACAAGAAATTATTTAGAGCAAAACAGAAGAGATACAGGCGTGTGTTCACATCCTTTCATTTCATAATACTTGTTACAATACTATTATATTGAAATGCTGGTGGATGTAAGGACGATGGCTAAATAAAAATGAAAAGAAACCAAAAAATAACACCCATCATCAATTAAGATAATGGGCATATAAAAGTAGAATTTTTTATTTATATTCAAAGGCAATTTCTTCTAGATATTCAGGCATTGTTTCACTTAAATCATCACAAATATTTTTATGTCCTTCCCAAAGACCTTTATCCGACTTATATAAAGATTTTAAACTTTCTTTTAAATGTCTAGGAGGATATGAAGTGGAAATAGCACTATTCAAAGTACTTACTATAGTATTATCGAATCCAAAATAAATAATATAATATAGCACTAATTCTTTATTTCTATTTCCAAACTTAAAGTCATAAACAATGTTATCACATACAAATGCACTATGATAAAATGCATCAAAAAATCCTTTAGCTTTTAAAATCATTATATCCACTTCGCTTATTTTTCTTCCAAAAGCAAAAGGATTTTGGCTAAATATTTCTGTCGAAATATTTTCAAACATATGTTTAAATAATTCTTCTAATTGTGCTTCTGGTATTAAATTATTTCGAATCATATCTATAAATATTTGATAGTCCGTAGAATTTGAAAATTCTTCTTTCCATAAAACTCTCAAAAACTCTGATTCTCCATCGAAATATTTTATAACGGTAGAATCTCTTCTCAAAAACATCATTGTAAAATCACGGTTCTCTTTTAAAAACTCAATAAGAATTTTAGTTCTATCCGTTGGTAAAGTAAACAGCCCTGACCAAATCAAAGCCAAATTCGCATCTAATGGCATAAAAAGAAATGGGCCTCTCTTAGTATTAGTTATTTTTAATAGCTGCCCTAAAAAATCCTTGTAATCAATTAATTCTACAGCAAACGGGATTTGCTTTGTAATTGGTTCAATATCTGCCCCTACTGGAGTAATAGATGGATTTAAATAATTTATAATTTGTTCAATGATATGTGCTTGTCCACCATTAACCACAAATTTTGATAAATTAGATTCTGTGAATAACCAAAAACTCTCCACATGTGGATAATCTATGGCATTTCCTTTGGCATGAGCACAGTCATTTCTTCGATTCTTCCAATAAAAATATTGTTCGTATAAATCTTCAGATAACTTAAATACAGGCTTTTTCTTATCTTTTATAATTTCTATTATTTTCTTTTCCCAGCTATCATCATTTTGTAATTGTTTTTGAATGTAATTCCATTCGGAATCCTTATAATTTTCTGGCGTCTTTGATACTAACATTCGATGTTTAATTACCGTTTGAAAACCCAAAAATGAAAAAAGAAGAGCCGCTCGATATGCTGATGCTTTATAACATTTTACACTCTCACTGAATAAATCCTTCGCTTCATCTTCCATTTCTTGATTATCTAACCATTCTGAAAATCTCAATCTCATTTTTAACACTCATTTCTTTTTTCATTTTCTATATTTAGATTTAATACATTAACGGACCCAATTGAACGATTCCCTCAATTTCTTTTAAACTATCAAGAGGACACTTTTCAATAAACTCTTGATATATAGTTCTATTGGTTAATAAAACTACAGCCTCTGATAAATCAAAATGAAATTCATTTTCTGGTAAACGCCATTCTTTTTCATGTGTCCAATCTATAATATTATCGTCTTGTGATAAATCAAGGTTTACAATTCTCCACCATTCATCTTTAGGCAAAATATCTTTCGCTATTTCTTTTTTCTCATAAAAAACTGGCCTTCCACCACTTTTAAAAATATATGTTTTTGGAAATGCGAGTCCTATTCCTCTATATCTAACTTTATTTCCTAATTCTTTTCTAAAGTCTTGTTCATGAACAATATTTTGAACAATACCGTGTATAGGAGCATCTTGAAAACAAATTGCTTTTTTGCTTCCCATAATAAACCCTGATTCTGTAGAACTTCCATTCAATTTCCTTTCTTTGATTATTTTAAGCAATCTATCCAAAGCTGACATAATAATTTTTCCATCTTCATTTTCTTCGGGTTTTGTTAAATGATATACATACCCACCCAAATCTGAGCGATATTTAATTCTTCTTTCCCATTTTTCCCAGTCATATCCCATCGAATCATTTCACCCCATATATTTTTTCATAATTATAATTTGATATTAAGACAATTTAATAGTTTATTCAATTCTCTCTGCTTCCGTATAAATCTATAACATATCTAAAATTCATTTTTCTTTCCGTTTGTCACACTTATACAACATTTAATTTTAATATAAAAATAAACCACTGCACATTACATACAGTGGCTAGATATTTTAGAAATCAGGGAATGGGTCATTCAGAATATCCGTCGGTGTTTTTGGAATTTCTGGTACTTTAGGAACTCTTGGTGCCTTTTCTTTTGTTTCAGTTTTCTTAATTGATTTTCTTGTTCGTTTTTTAGCTGGTTCTTTTTTAGCAGTTTTTTGTTCGTTTTGTAATTCCGCAATTACCTCTTCACGGATTTTTTGTTTGTATCGTTCAGCGCCTTGTTCACGCTGACGTTTCCACATTTCTTTTTGCTCCAATTTCGCAAGCACCAATTCGTCGATGTTATTGCAAATACGAATCATGTTATTCACGATTGTTTTTGCTCCTACACGTTTAATTTTATCAAGGAAGACAAAACCGATATAATATCCATCATCATCGACTAATCCACTTCTGTAAAATTCTGTTTCAAGAACATATTGACCATTTTCAATCCAAATTTTGAATGTAACATCATCATTCGCATCTACATACAGAGAACCATTACGATAACCGCTCACTTGGTATTCCATTTTCTCAAGTTCCAAGAAAAATGCCATTTCTTTAAATGCTTTCATTTGTCTTTCATGTTTTCTTTCCAATTTTGCTTCCATCATTTCTAAGTTTTTCATTTCAATTTCCTCCAATAATTTAATGTTTTGTGTGTAATCGTTTGTGATTACAAAACTATTGTATTGAAGTGAAATGAAATGTAAGGTGGCTAAACAAAATTTTTCGGAATTTTTTCTACCGTTTATTTCGTTCAGTATCGCATTTTTATTTATAACGTAATACCAAATATCATAAACGCACCAAAATGAAATGCTTGTCAATCTGGTGCATTTGGTGTAATCCTATTATGATTTCATATCAATTTTAAGTTTTTCATGGTCATGTTCATCAATCAAGAATGATAAACATTCATTTTCAAATTCCACTTTACATTCAATTTCCGTTACAGCATCTGTTTCCTCTTGTGGTTCTAAAGAAATTTGAATGTGTTCGTTTATCATGATTTCAAACCCTGATGACCGATATTGAAAATCGTAATTGTCATTCGTTAAGGAATGATGTAATACATGTATCACTTCCGCCATATGTGGAAGCATCATTCGTACCTCATCTAACTTGGAAAAAATCTCTTCAATGTGTTCATTGGTGTAATTCAGCATGTTAATATGAGCTTCATTCCCTTTTAACGATTCACTGTAAAATTCTTTCCACTGTTTTTCCCATGTGTTAATTGTTTCTGTTTTCATTGTTAATTCCTCCATTGAATTATAATTTGATTCATTCGTGTAATTGGAGGTATTCGTGTAATTTGTCGAATATTGTCATATCCGATATATTTCATATTAACAATAAATGTGAACCGTATCAAGAGAAATAATTTATGCAATCAATTCCTTTTCGGCATCCAATTTCTTTTTAGCAATTATTTCATCCAATCTCATTTCAGCAGCCACTTTTTCTATCTCTGAAACACCAGCTCTCAATTGTTCAATTTCCTCTAAAGTAGCATGTAAAAGTTTATTCCCTGTGCCCATATGTTTCTCACAAATTTTATTAAGTAAGTTATATTCCTCAGCTCGATGGAATTTAACACCTAACGCTTTAGCTTTTTGTTTCAAATGTTCATGTTCTTCCTGAAGCTCCTCAATTTTTTCAATATCCGATTCAGTCGTAGTATCGTTATTATTAACAGTCGTTTCCACCTCTTTTTCTGTTTCAGATTTCATTTCTTCTTTTTCATTTTTTGTTTCTTCAGCTGGAACTTCCTCATCTTTTTGGACTTCTACTTTTTCAATGCCTCCTGTAACTTCTGTTTTTGTGATTTTCACTCTATCATTGTTATTGATTTCAATTTTCCCCACATTTTTTTCAAGTATAAATGAAGTGCGACCAAATCCTTTAAGTATTGTCGTTTCGATATCTTGTTTTGATAATGTTTTTTTCATTTTATATTGTGACAGGTCAAATAACACCGCCACATCATTCACCTTGTAATATACTTGTCCACCATAGATAACTCGATTTAACATAATAAATTCCTCCATTTGATTTAATTTGATTTTTATATGTAAAGCTGTAGTACAAGCGCTTGTTTGTCTTTTACACCGCTATTGTATTGACCACTTTCTAAAGTGGAAAGCTGAAATCGTGTCTAAATTGTGAACAAATATATATTGTTTCTTCAAGTCAAGTTTCTTTATATATAAGTGCAAATACACAACAATAACAGAACGTATATTCCATAATTAGTGATATAATGGAATAAATTGAAAAAGGGGTGTTTGCGATGCTAATCAAATTTTTTGAACCACAATACGTTCAAATGTTCTTAGATGGGAATTTGTATTTCAAAAATACAGGTTATTTTATCGACTTAGAAAAAAAGTATGGTGATAAAGGAATTGGCGATAAATATGAAGGTTCTCACCTTCGACATTTTGACCCAACAAAAGGGGAAATTAGTATTGGGCTCCCAGGTGGACAAATGCACAAAATAAATGTTACTAAAGGATTCTTTACTCAAACATATGAAGTAGTCCGTCAATTTCAATTAACTTGTTTTGCTGGTATTTTTGACGAAGAAATGGAACATGTTGATGAAAATACAGATAAAATAAAAAGTGAAATAATAGAACATCTGAAAAAAGAATTTCCTGATAGAGTACCAGTATTGATATTAAATGAAAAAGAATATTTTAAGAAACTGGACAATGCTTTGATGGAAAAAGGAATTGGGGCATATCATGGTTTTGTTAAATATTTTGATGAACATGCGGAAACCCCATTAAAAAGAGAAGAATATGAAAAAGATATGACTCAAGCATTCTTTTACAAAAGAAAATTCTTCAACGCACAAAAAGAGTATCGCGTTATAACTTCACATCCTGTAGAAGGCGATTCATTAACAGTAAATCTCGGTGACATTAGTAATGATGTTTTGAATTTGGAAAGCGCAGATACTTTGGAAAAAATTAAAATAAGAAAAGTCGAAGAGGGTTTTACACTTACTATAGAGGGTGAATGATATGAAAAAGCCACCTGTTATAATGCGACAGGTGGTAATCAGGTTACTACCTTGTATCAACAATAATGATACAAGGTACTCGTGAAACACGAGGTACTTGTTATAAAAAAAGGAAGCTGTATTTTATTGCTTCCTTTTAAAAATATCTAAAATAGTAAATTATTAATATGGGTCAATTTTATTTAATTTTTCAATAAACGGAAGAAGACCTCTTTCCCTAAAATCCATAATGTCTTCATACCAATCATAGCTACATAAACCTGCTACCGGACCACGCTGAGCATCACATTCACTTGTATACCCTAATCCGTAGGGGTATTCTAATTCTTCTTGTAATCTTTTTATTAATAAAGGTCCCCCATCGGCAATCCCGGATGCATTTAATAAGCCACTACCGTTAATAATCTTACATTCATCCGTATAAAATCCTTTTACTTCTAGCTCCGCCACAATTGCTTGCAATTGTTCAAGAGTAAGATTTTCAATAGTTTCTTTAATATGCTTGCCCATAGAATTCACTTCCCAGTTATGTATTTTTTGTGAATATATTTTAATTATACATCAGAATAAAAGGAAGTAAGAAATTATTTATATTAAATGTTTTGAAAATTTTTGTGGAAATAGGGAGTCGTGAAACACGACCTCCTTCAGCACAATAACCGCTAGTTATAGGGCATAATTTTAAATTAGACCCTTTTGTTATTTCAAAAGGGTCTGTTATCTATACAGTCCCTGCATTTCATATTCTTTTATCATTTCTTCACGTTGTAGTCGACGTTCTTCACGTTCCTGTTCTTGCCTTATAGTTCTATCATCTTTATGAAATAAGTCGTCCCACACCATCATAGTGAACGTTATCATCATTATTATGACCGACACGAATAATAATATCGTTTCAATTCTTTCTCTCATTTTTTATGCTTCTCTTGATACAATCTTTCTTGCCATTCAACTATAGCCAGCATATCTTGTATTAATTCAGGAGTTTCCTCGAAGACAAATATCTGGTATTTTTCATTGGAACGGTTACGCATCGTATGATGCAAATTGTGGTTTAGCTTTATTAATTCAATCGCAATGGATTTCTTGTAAATATTCTTTAGCTTCGGTTTCTCCTTCTTCATTTGTATTTCTCCTTTGGTAATTTCAATATTCGTAGGGTCTGTATTTCTTTCTAAGTTCAATCAGCTCTTTTTTCTTTTTTATCAAATCATCTCGTAGGAACACACTCGTCGCCCCAGTACGAATAACAGGCTCTATTTTCCCTTGCTTGATTAACATATTGAGCCTTGGTCTCGATATTTCGAGGAAAGCTAGAGCATCAGCTGTAAGCATGACTTCTTCTTGTACGAATTTCCGTTTATCAAATTTCTGTAAAACATATAAATCATTCATGCTGTCATTCCTCCTTTTTGAATATCTATTTTCAATTTCCTCTCAAAATATCTTCAATTTGTTCCGCAGCTCTCATATCGAATAGCTTTATTCCATGCAATAAATCACAGCTTCTCGTTTGTTCAAATATCTCTGCCAGTAATCTCGTATCATTCAATAGACCCCATTCAATGTAGCGTTCTAACGTTCTAATCCCAAGTTCTGAATCACGATGTACATAAAATAACGTCGTTAAGGCTCCAATTGCTGAATGTACGCTTTGTCTTTTCACCCATCTCGCCTTCCATATATTGGTAATATTTAATTTCATTATATGTCTCTAAAAATCTACTGACAAGAGAAAATAATCCTGTATACAAATTGAATACATAACAAAAAAACGAACCATTGATACAGTTCGTTTTCACAAGTTCCATGCTAACTCCGATAATGCGTCATTAACAGTTTCTTCGATTTTTTGTTCATATGATTTTTTAACATCTTCAATCATAGACTCATAACTTTGTTTGAATTGTGTGTAGTTTCCATCCAAAAACATGAAAACGAACAATTTTTCAGCAAATTCAATCATAATTTCCTTGTTTAAGAAATCTCCAGTTATACCTTCCTCAATTAATTTGTCGATATTTTTTATGGAAGCTTTTTTTCTGTGGGAAACAAATTCACAAAAGAAATCATACACGACAGCTTCATCAATAGCGTGTTCATTTTCCAATCCACCGTCATAATTTTCTACTTCATAATCATAATCAATCATGGCTTTTTCCAATTTTCCATCGATAGCGTATTTCTTGTAAAAATACGCTATAGCATTATCAAATAACGGCTTGTACTTTAGCTCATTGCGAATAAGACATTCATATTCAGCGGTGATTAATCGCTCTCGCACGGTAAAAAACATATCGTTTCCATAATTTTGTTTTACAATTTCTCGTGCTTCAGCTCGTGCCTCTTCGTATAAAGGATATAGTTCTACAAGTTCTTCAGCTACTTCATGTGTTTTATTTTCATATGCTACCCACAATTCTTCCTGTAAAGTAACATCAGCAAAAGTTCCCTTGCGAATTAAATCGAAAGCACCGCCAATAAACCGATTTAATGAAAGCTGTAAATTTTGTACTTGTGTAAATACAAACTTATCTATCGTATCGAGTTCACTGTAGTTACGATGTTCAAACATGGTTTGAATATGCTGTGTGTTACCGCTTTTAAGTCCCATTTCTCCCAAATAATAACTTTTAGACTCATAACACTCTGGCTGACCCAATTCAATTAGAGCTTCCGCCATTTGATATTTTAATGAAGTTTTGTCAATAACACCTTTGTTTACTGGTTCTTTGCCAGCATTACCATGTACTTTTTCCTTTGGAACATCGTATACTTCTAAAACGTTATAACGTGTTCCTCGATTCCTTCCTGTTTTTTCATAACGACATAACAAATTAATTTCCTTCTCAATTTTTTGCCATGCGCTACCATTTTTAGAACCGTCTTTGTTCCACATCTCAGCAAACTCACTCTTTGTTAGGTTCTTCATGTTAGTATTACTCCTTAATTGTTATTAAGCAGTTAAATTTGATGTTTTAAATTTAACAATGCTTCCGATAGCTTCTCATTATTTCTAAATAAGAATGTAATTGCTTTTGGGTCGTCTTTCACTTCCCCGCTTCTGATTTCTATCAGTTCCGCACCGTTTTTAATTAAGAAATTTGCCACATTGATTTTAAATATTCGCTTCTTTTTATTATTTTCCATTGTAAATTTCCTCCAGTGAATGTTTTATCTGTATTATTATATTGAACACCTCGAAGTAGGTAAGGCAGCTAAAATAAAAAATCGCAAGCGCTTATACATCTCTTTTCTTTCGTTTATTAAGTGAAAAAAGTTATCTACCATTTTCCCTAGCTCATATATATATACTTATATGAGATAGCGATTTTGGTAGATAACTCTTCGAAAACATTCAATAAACAAAGTGACAATATTAGCACTCGCAAAATAACATTCCAGTAAAATTCCTGTTTTATGATATTGAAAATTCTTTAAACAGTCACGTATCATTAATTTGGTTCGTGGCTGTTTTTTATTTATATACTTTTGCTTTTCGTCTGAGCTCTTTGGTAATCGGTAAATACCAAGTACGTTTATCCTTATTCCATTTCTTGAGCGATAAAAAATTATCCCAATCGAGTTCATATATTGTTTTGGGAGACATGTCTTCATCAAATATCACAATGACAGCGTATTCGAACAATTGCTCCTCTGGTAAATCCGAACCAATGTCATTCAGTCCATTGAATACACCTGTATTACTATTACTACTGGTCGTCGCTTTAATACTGTAACGTTCGCCATTTTCATCATTTACAGCGTCAATAATCCTCGTTCCTATTTTTACAGCTCGTAAATTTGGTAATGATGGGGAATTATTATAAAAGTTGAGCACCGCACGTTCGCCAAATTCCCCAATCATATTATATGTCTGCACAGTTCCATCATCTTTCAAATTTTTTCGGAGGAAACCGTATAATTCAATCCTTTCATCAGCATCTAATATTCTTATTGCTTCTTTTAATAAATCCACCATCAAAATCACTCCTTCTAAATGTGGTTCAAATATAGCATTTCCACATAAAGGGAATTAAAAACATTTTCTAGTGAAAAAAATATAGAATAAGAGATTTTTGAATATTAATATTCAATTTCACTTTTCATATATGATTACTTTGTTATATTACAAAATATAATCCTTGTAATCTCCATCTATCTCTGGAACTTCCCACTCATCATTATTAAAAATCAAGAGATATACCCATTTAATTATCGCTGTCAATAACAAAGAATGGCAGAAATGTTCCACGTTTATTAACTTCATACAATTCGCTACATGTTACTAAGCCCGTAATCAATGAGAATACCATATCTGTTTTATGCAAGGCACCTTTCACTTTTTCAGCAATATACAGATTATCCGTTTCACGCATTTGTACAGCTCCCCACTCATATTGAATCATAGTGTTATTGTATTTCAATCGCTTTTGTAATACGATTTCACGCAATAATTTCACACCAGTATGACGACCTGTATGTGATTGTGTGATTGGTTCAAATTGAGCAGTATAAAATTCTTCATATTCTTGCAGATTCTGTACTAAGTTATTTGCATTGTATGGGTCGTATGACACATGTGTGATGTTTACGTCCAAATGCTTCGGAATGCTGACAATGAAGTTCTCAATCGTTTTGTAATTGATAATTTGGCTATTAAAATTTTGGTCTTCCGTAGCTATCGCTTGTCCACGATTCATCCACATTTTGTAATCAATTTTTTCCTTGTCGCTTTTTTCCTTCAAGCGCCCGCTCGGTAAGAATACCCACTGTTTTACATAATAATCGCCTTCGTGATTTGTAATTAAGCTGGCACATGTATTGTCATCGGATTTCGACAAGTCAAATGACAATACGCAATCACGACCTGTCCAATCTAAATCGTTTTCGGAATCATAACATGCGTTTAAATTTTCGATTGGGGCGATTGATGTTCCAGCATTGGTCGCCAAGAAAATGTTTAAACGTTTCGTTTTAAACTCATTTTGTTTTTCTTCCCGTTCCATAGCTTTTTTTTGCTCGCTGACCAATGTTTCACGGTTAATTTCCCACATCAATGGATTCGTCGCCTTTAATGCCTCGTGGCTTGTCCACAGGATATTTGGTTCTTGAGCAGTATATAACATTGCAAATAATCGTTCGTCATTGTATTTGCTATTTGGGTCAAGTGAACTTTTAGCCGTTTCTACTTCAATGCTCATACCACTTGGATATTTTGCATATGCAGTAGAAACATAGAACGTTAACTGAAATGAACCTGACATACCTTTTTCTAAAGAACTTGCAATTTGGTTATCTGGTTCAGCATCACCGTTTTCATCAATAGCAGCTATCGACGGTAAAGAACCATCTTTCGGTTTACCAGCAAGAACTTTAAACGTACTGTTTGAATGTAATCCCATAATTAAATCACGATTGATTTTAAAATAGCGTTTGATAGTCGGTGAAGCATTGACGATGTTTTCAAATTCCTTACGAATATTCATCGCTTGTTCCCTTGTATTAGATGCTGAATACAATTCACTGTTATTTGGTAATAAGATAAGTCCTAACATTTTCACGACAGCTACAAGCCATGATTTAGCATTTTTACGTGGAATAAACAGGACGAATTTTTCAAAGCGGTTTTGTGCGAAATCTTCTTTTTTACGCCATGCAAATACATTCGCTAACATGAAATATTGAAACGGTGCTACATGATTTGCAATTGAATCACCAATCAATTTCACATCTTTAGCTGTCGCTAAATTGATTTGTCGTAAAAATACTTCAATTACACGTAATACATCAGCATTGAAATAATACGGAAAATCATCCTTAAATTGATTCACCGTGAAGTCCTCAATAAATTGTTTCGCCTGTAGTCTAATCCAATAACATTGGCTCTTGTCAGCTACCATGTCATATGCGAATTTAACAGGCGTGCTATTCAATAAATCATTGTAATCAATGCTCGACGTTACTCGTGGTTTTAACGTGCGTTCAGTTTTAACAATATGTTTCATACGACCAAAAGAAGCGTAACCATCCCATGGTTCTTTATGATACATATTTAAACCGAAAGCCATGTCGTATAACATGTTATCCTTTAAGCTATATTTATCTGTATAGTCACGACAAAAACGTGTGATTTGGTCGTATTCTGAACGTGTAGCAATGCGATTATCACCGTTATTCATTGCCTTTAACATATAAACATACGATGTAAATAAAAAATCAGCCATGTGTTTATCCATTACATGACCGATTCCATTTGTTAATTCCTTGTATTTAGTTTGAAAAGCTGTTCGCTCAGTTTCCGAAGGAAATGTAATTCCTTCAAATGTTTTTTCATTCACTTTATATTTCATATTATTGTTCCTCCCAAGGATTATTTGTTTTATTGGTAAATAAATTTGTTAAGCTATCGGATTCATTCATTTCCGCTTTTTGACGAGCCAATGTAACAATATCAATTGCTCCAAGTCCCAATTGTGATTTCATCAAATTTATAGTTTTTAAAGATTCCTGTCTCATTTTGATAATTGGGTTTGCTACAGGCTTTTCTCCCACATAAATTAAAAATTCATCATTGATGGCACTTTCATATCCTCTTAGCAAAGAAGTTTCATTCGCCAGTTCAATTAATGTGGAAATGTGAATATTGCCAAGAGCAGAAGATTTGTGAGCTTCTAACGCCAAAATATGATAGCTTTCTTTAGCAATTTCATCTCGCAATTGATTGTATTCAATTTCATACAAACCTCTTAGCCCTTGTGCTAATCGGTCTGAATCACCAGCAAATTGCCTTTCCAATTTTTCTAAACGGTTTTTTTCTGTTTTACTTAAATGATTGCCAGTCAATTGACTAGCAGGTTTTGCTTTTCTACCCATTTCGTTTCCTCCTATTTTTACAAACATGGTTCGATGTCTATTTTAATTTCATTACTACGGTCCCAATCGACACCGTTTGTCCCCAATTGCAAATTGCATGTTTTACATACTGTTACAAGATTGCTTGGTTCATATTGCAATTTAGGATATTGGCTACGTGCTTTGATATGATGGACTTCAGGATTTTCGCTATTGATAATTCCGTACTTGTGCAAACATCGCTGACAGTGATTTCCGTCACGTTCCATGATTTGGTCTCGTAGCTTTCTCCATCGTGGTTTAGTATAAAAATCATCATCTTTTCCTTTGATGACAAGAGCTTTTTTCTTGTGTTTGCTTACACATGGACATCTCTTGCCATATTCGTATTTCTTACGACATTTTGGGCAAGTTTTCATGATTGGCATATGTGATTCCTCCAAAATAAAAAAGACGGATAAACGGATGTGCGGTGGAAATTTGACAGCCCTCTGTCCTTTTGTTCCCTAAACCTTTTTTCTTTTTCATAGGGGGGCTTGTATCAAACATATATTTTCCGCACTTTACGTTTTCCATCTTGTATTATTGTAATAAATTGTATGTGTTCTTTATTTCAGCTGTATTTGGATACCTTCTGTCTTTTGGATGTACTTGCAAATGACATATTGGTTTCAATGTATCTCTCTTTTGTATTCGTGATGTATGATACACCGTGTCATAATATGGCGTGGTAATGTACAGCTTATAATATTTGTTCCACTGTACTTTATCGTATGTATCATCAATCGGTATCAATGATTCATCAGCGAACATATCACGCATGGCCTGTACCAATAATGTATTGCCCAATAGTATTTGCCAATGTACTCTAATATCACGCCATTTGTTTAATACTACATACTTCATGCTATCACCACAGGCTAATGCACGTATCAGTTCTTTGTCAGCTTTCATTTCATTAACAATTAAATCTAATACGTCAATACCTTCATACTTCAAATAACTAATCAGTATGGCTACACATGGTATGTTACATACATCATCGCTCATAATATCCGTTACATCACCCAATGCGTTTATATCAATCCTGTTCTTGTGTGCCAATGATTTATCGGCAATGAAATGCTGGTCAAATACAATTGCATTATCCGCCAATTCAAAACCTGTTCCAGCTGGTATATCAAGTACAAAGTTAATCTTGTCTTTGTACTCTGGACGCACGTTTACTTTTTCACCGAATTTAGAACTTCTTTTTACATATCCAGCATGAATACATTTACGACCTAAATAAGCAGCCGCAATTTCTAATACGAACGCACACATTTTTCCATCTTCATCATTATCATGAATGTAATACCAATCGCCTTTTGGTAGTGGCTGTGATGCGTACCATTCTTCGATTTGCTTTCGTTTTTTAAAATCCGCTGGTGTCGGTGTAAATTTCATTGTGATTCCTCCATAAAAAAAGACACCATATAATAGGTGTCATGCGTCATATTTTAACTATTCCGAAAAATGAACGTATTCGTAGTATCGTTTATACGCTCGAACATAGTCAATGCTATCATTTTCAATTGCTAATATATTTACATGTAAGTCGGCATTTGCAAAAATAATAACAAATTGCTTAGCTTCCTCATCTTGAGAACATACAAAATAGCGCATTTTGCTAAAATATTTATGCAAACAATGAATGTATTTTAATACTTCCCAATCGTTTGCATGATGTTCCCCATGAATACGCTCAAAAGGAAAATCACTTGCTGAAAATCCAATACGGTTATTCGCTATAAAGCTTTTTAATGCTTCATCACGTAAATAATTGAGCGTTAAATCATCATATGCAATAAAAAACACGGATTTCATGTGTTTCAATCGCTCCATGTATGACAGTGAACGTTCGGATTCCGTAAATTCGCCGTGTTCGTTAATATCTAACGCATGTACATACTTTTCGAAAATGCTTTTGATTGCTGTATCCAATCCAATAACTTGTAATTCAAGCATTTTTTGTTCATACGATTTGTTTTGTTCTTCAAAATGCTTGTCCAATAAATTTTGAATTAAAGCTGAACCATTTTTTTCTTCGTTCAATTTCGCTATAGTATCTATCGACAAAGACATTGATTTGACTTGTTTTTTAATAACCATTCTATAAATCTCCTTATTTATATATTCAACTTTAAATGAAATACATCTTCTAAGTATATATACGCTACCAAGCACAAAGTAAGGAGCAAATTAATAATTTTTTCATCTTTTTTATGAGAAATTATTAATCATTAATCCAATCATACAAAGCTGTTCCACCGCTTTTTTGCTGTATTGAACATGGTTCTTGAAGGTCGCCATCCATGAAATTATAAAACATTTGCATACGCTCACTAGCAAATACCTTTGTACCGTTTTTCAATTGAACACGATGTAATACATTATTTAATGCGGTATCAATATAAGCTTTCAAATCAGAAATGCCACTTTTGTTTTTGATTTCATTCATCACTTTCATGATGATACGCTTGTTTAATCCTTTTTTCATAAATTTTACATATAATTCATGTATGATATTTTCTTTGTTAACAATTGTATTATTTAAAGTTTTTTGTTCATCGTTTTTTATTTCTTGCAAAGAAATAATATTTTGGTGTTCACAAGGATGTTCATGTGCCTGTTCATTATTTAGCTCATCACATTGCTGTTCGACGATATAAACGTTAGCGGATTGCTGTTCGTTTTTACGTTTTGCTTCATTGATTGATAACAAACCGACTTTCTCCATCAATGCGAAAAATCGTCTAACAGTCGATAGAGATATTTTCATTTTAAAACGCTGTTCGAACATCTTTTGAAATGTGCTGTAAGCTACACTGAATACCCCTTGTCCTTTTTTCGCTAAGTCGGATATTAAATATACACACCTAATCTGTAAATCACTGTATTCCCACAATTCATGCGCTTTCTGAATAAATAATTTTGCATCATAATTTAATTTCGAATAACGTGTTAATTCTTCTGGCTTACCATTTAATAACATGGTTCATTCTCCTTTTGATTCAAGGAAACAATCATGCTAAAATAAACATGACGAGTCCTTTGGGATTTGTTATGTGAGAACGAGTGGTAGGATGGCCGTCCTATAATCCACTCGTTTTTTATTTTGTTATCTAACTTTCCATTTCGCCAATGGCGAATGTTCATGATATTTCTTCGCAATTTCTTCTCTTGTTAAATCCATATATGCCTGTTCCGTAACTTGTACGGATGAATGACCTAAAATTCGTGATAGCGTGTAAATGTCACCGCCATTCATCAAATACTCCCTTGCGAAGTTATTTCTTAATTGATGTGCGTGTACAGACACCTCAGCTTTGTCGCTGGCTTGTTTTAATTGCTTCTCAAATGAATGTATTGTCAATTCAGTTCCTTTCTTTGTGGGGAACAATAAGTCGGTTTCTGTGTATCTATCTTTAAATTGCAAATAATGTTTCAATTCACGTGCTAGCGTCTGTGAAAAATATACATATCGCTCTTGTCGTGCTTTCGTGTGTTTCAATAAAATCATTCGATGTTTAAAATCTATGTCGTCGACTTTAATTGCTAAAGTTTCTCCTATTCGGCATCCTGTGTCTTGTAATAGCAAAACAATAACTTTGTTTCTATAGCCATGAAATTTAGTATAGTCAAACACATCTAATAGCTTTTGAAACTCTTGTTTTGTTATCGCCCTTTTTTGTTTGCGCTCTGTTTTAATTGTCGATATACCATCTACAGGATTTTTCCGTATCTCACCTTCTTCATGTAACCAATTGAAAAACACTTTAATATTTCGAATGTAATTGTTAATGGTTACGTTACTCACGCTTTTTTTGTAGTCCATTCTTTTCTGTGGGTGATTGCTATAAATTGAATCTTCACGACTTACCACCGTATATTTGCCACGCTCTTGAACATAAGCAATGTATTGTCGTATATGTCCCGCTTTTACATGATTGACTTCTTCAAGGTCTTGTTCATTTTTTAACCATAATAGGAACAGTTTTAATGTTTGTTCGTAAGATGAAATTGTTTTCGGTGATAAATTTTTGCTTTGGCAATAAATTAAAAAGTCATTTAAATACCATTCCATTTCCGATAGTTTCATGAAATCACTCCTTTTTAAAAACACAAAAATACCCAATGAATAAAAATCATTCATTGGGTATGTATCAAAATATTTATTGGATTGAAATCATGTTTATTGGCTTTTACCAATTACAAGATGAGCATTCAAACCCTTGTCGCTATTGAATCAGCTAGCCTTATGTTCAAGTCTTAGCTTATCCGCAACCATTGCGATAAACTCGGAATTCGTAGGTTTTGCTTTTGACATGGATACAGTATAACCAAATAAGGACGAAATAGAATCAATATTCCCACGGCTCCAAGCTACTTCAATTGCGTGACGGATTGCGCGCTCGACACGGCTTGCTGTTGTATTATATTTCTTTGCAATATCTGGATATAATACTTTCGTAATAGATCCTAGTAATTCGATATCATTGTACACCATAGAGATTGCTTCTCGTAAGTACATGTACCCTTTAATATGAGCGGGTACACCAATTTCATGAATGATACTTGTAATACTCGCATCTAAGTTTTTCGGTTTTCCATCTATCGTTGTTGCTGATCGGAAAGATGGTAATGGACGTTTAATAGTAGCACTTTCCTTACCACTAACTTGACGAATATGACTTGTTAAATTCTCCATATCAAATGGTTTTAATATGAAATATGATGCCCCTAAATCAACCGCTTTTTTCGTCACATCTTCTTGTCCGAATGCTGTCAACATAATAACGCTAGGTTGTCTTAACCTTTCAATATGTCGCATTTTCTCTAGCACAGCTAGACCATCTAAATGTGGCATAATAATGTCTAAAACGAGTATATCAGGCTGCTTTTCTTTCAATAAGTTTAAACATTCTTGACCATTGTAAGCAATTCCGATAACTTCCATATCATCTTGGGCAGCAACATAACTCTCTAGCATCGATACCAATTCTTTATTATCATCCACAAGACATACTTTAATTTTCTCCACAGTTTTTCCTCCCTTACCGAATCGATTCTTCCGACATGTGTAAGCTTCTAGGCTACATGAATTGTTCGACAATTGTGTGAAAATTCCCTTTAAAGTTTCTTACTTTCCGATAAAATCACAAAAAAATATGTTTATCGTTCATTTTTTTACTTTCGCAACACATTCCATCATAGAATTACAGCGAAACGTTCAACCCTTTGCTTATATCTTACAACAAAAAACAGCTCTTGCGGAGCTTTTACAAAATTTCAACGAATTTTTCAAAAGAAAAGCGAGCTAATATGTATTAGCTCGCTTTTTTCTCTTGATCATAAATATTAATTCCAGCCTCATGTAACATCCATTCAATATGAACACCGTATCCTGACGTTGGATCATTTACAAATACATGTGTAACCGCACCAATTACTTTCCCATTTTGTACAATCGGACTTCCACTCATTCCTTGTACAATACCACCCGTTTTTGCTAGTAAACGTTTATCTGTCACTTTTATAACCATACCTTTTGTAGCCGGGAACTTTTGTGGTACCGTACTAACAACTTCAATATCAAACGCTTCCACCTTATCTTGATCAATAACTGTTAATATTTTCGCTGGCCCTTCTTTTACTTGATGGGATAATGCGATAGGCATTGCTTTATCCATTATGCCGTTTGTCATATCTGTGTTTAATTTCCCAAAAATACCATACGGGCTATTTATTGTAATATTACCAATCACTTCACGATCCGGTGAAAATCTTGCTAATTTTTCTCCCGGGTTCCCGTGACTTCCTCTTTCAATAGACGTTACTGTCGAACGCATAATTTGTCCATCTTCTACTTGAATTGGCTTTTTTGTATCATTATCGGAAATTACATGACCAAGCGCTCCATATTTCATAGAATCTGGATGTACAAATGTCATCGTTCCGATACCAGCTGCTGAATCACGAATATACAGTCCAATTCGGTAAGAGGATTCACCATTGTCTTTTTGTGGTGTTAGCTTAGCACGAATATATTTTCCATCTCTTAATAAAACAAGATTAAGCGGTTCACCTGTTTCTCCACTATTATGAATAAATGGTGCTACATCACTCATTCTTTCAATTGTTTTACCATTGATTTCAGTAATCATATCTCCAATCTGTACACCAGCTGTTTCACCAGGAGATACTTTACCCTTTTCAGTTTGAATTAAATGATGGCCTACAACAAGTACACCTTTTGTGTTCAATTTTACACCAATCGATTGTCCACCTGGAATAACTTTAAAATCTTTTAATACTTTCACATTTACTTTTTTCACTGGAAATCCAGCAAGTTGAAACACCATATCAGCTTCACCATTTTGGTGAGAATTTACCATAAGTTCTTGTTCATTTGAACTTACAGTAAACACATTACGATTTGTAGATGCAGCCTTAAAAACTGGTAATGATGCTATTTCTGATTGTTGTCCTTCAAAAACAACAAGTTGCTTCGGAGATGAAATAAACGTTCGAAGCGGTTTAAAACATCCAATAAAAACTAGAGAAACAAGGAGACAAAGACCTATTATTTTTCGAAATCTTTCTAATTTCAATTTGTTCACTCTCCTCGCTCCTACCCCACATTCAGCCTCTTGGCTTCACTTTTTAATCTCTCCTTGCAGCGCTTTATTTATAACCGGAAGAATTAAGAAATCGTCATTTGAGAAAAAAAAGCTATCCATTACTGGATAGCCTCTGCTGTCTGTTTGAAATGATGCGCTTGCGTAAGTAACTCTTTCGCATGCTCTGTCGTTAAATCTGTAATTTCAACACCAGAAATCATTCGAGCAATTTCTGTTACTTTTTCATCCGTACTTAACACAGTAACCGATGTAATCGTACGATCATTCGCCACTTGTTTTCTAATAAATAAATGAGAGTCCGCCATTGAAGCTACTTGAGGTAAGTGCGTAATACAAAGTACTTGCGAGTTTACTGATACACGATAAATTTTTTCCGCAATAGCCTGTGCAACCCGACCACTCACACCCGTATCCACTTCATCAAAAATAACAGATGCAACACCTTGATGCTTAGAAAAAATGCTTTTTAAAGCTAAAATAATACGAGATAACTCTCCGCCAGAAGCGACCTTTGAAAGTGGCTTTAACGGTTCACCCGGATTCGTTGAAATATAAAATTCCACATGATCGTAGCCATCCGCCGTAAGTTTTACCGGTGTTCCTTCCACGAGAGGTTCTTCTACATTTCCTACCCTCTTCATAATTCTCACTTCAAATTTCGTTTTTTCCATATATAGTTCTTTTAATTCTTGATGAATAGCGCTTGTAAGATGATCTGCAAGCTCATGACGCATAGTACTTAACAACGTTGCTTCTTTTACAATAACACCTTCTAATTTCGTTAACTGCTTTCTCGTCGTTTCAATATGTACGTCTTTATTTTCAATCGTAAAAATTTCTTGTTCAATTTTATCAGCATACGCTAAAATCTCTTCTACAGTATTTCCATACTTTCTCTTTAACATACGGATTTCATTCAAACGTGTTTCAATTTCATCTAGACGTTTCGGATCATATTCCATCATATCTAATTTTTCTCTAAGCTGGTATGCAACTTCTTCTAATAAGTAATAACTATTCGCAATAGAATCATGATTTTCTTGATACGCTTCATCTAAGTGCGTAATACTCTCCATTTGTCCCATTGCATTTCTTACGTGATCCAATCCCTGTCCGTCTCCACTTAACGAACGATACGCATCTCCTAATGCTTTATAAATCTTTTCAAAATTGGAGATTTTTAATCGTTCCTCAGTCAATTCATATTCTTCATCCATTTTTAAATCCGCCTTACGAATTTCTTCATGTTGGAATTGAATTAAATCTAGACGATGGGCCATTTGTTGTTCATTTTCACTTAAAGATTTCAGCTGTTTTTTTAACTTCTCATAGTCTGTATATACATTTTGATATATGCCCAATTGTTTAACAATGCGATTTCCATCAAAATGATCAAGCATAAACATATGACGCTCTTCATTCATTAAATCTTGTGTTTCATGCTGTCCATGAATATCAACTAGCGTTTTTCCAATCTCTTTTAATATGCTGAGTGTAACAAGTTTCCCATTTACACGACAGACACTTTTTCCGTTCGCAGCGATGTCACGCTTCAAAATAATCATGCCATCTTCTATTTCTATATCTAACTCTTCTGCCTTTGCGATACATGGATGCTTGTCATCTTCTACATAGAATAAGCCTTCTATCTCAGCCTTTTCTGTTCCATATCGAACAAATTCTGCTGAACCACGGCCACCAACAAGCAAACTAATTGCATCAATAATAATGGATTTTCCAGCTCCTGTTTCACCACTTAAAACGGTTAAACCTTTTTGAAAAGAAATATTTAATGCCTCAATAATAGCAAAGTTTCTGATCGATAATTCCGATAACAATGCCCCATTCACCTCGTTATAAACTAATCCCCTATTAAGGGCTTTTCTCAGTATTCTTCATTCAAATAGTTATACTATATGTTTGTATGTATAAATTACTCTTCTAACCCGCTCCATTGTACCAAACATTCGTTTTACGGGTCAATCCACCTATTTTCTAACTTCATTCAAAAAAAATAATGTATTGTATTTGAAAATCCGTATTTTTCGCCAATAAAAATATCTTGTTTACTTTCCACTTTACAGAGGAAAGTAAACAAGATTTTTCTGTTAAAGCATATTTAAGAAACGATCAGAGACAACACCTGTATCTTCAGGTGTACGGCAAATAATTAAGCAAGTATCATCACCACAAATGGTTCCGACGATCTCATCCCACTCTAAATGATCAATGAGTGCCCCAAGTGAATGAGCGTTACCAGGCAATGTTTTTAGCACAAGCATATGTCCTGCCGTGTCTAATTTTACAAATGAATCCACTAGATTTCGTTTTAATTTTTGCAACGGATTAAATCGTTGATCTGCTGGCAAGCTATATTTATAGCGGCCATCATGTAATGGCACCTTCACTAAGTGCAGTTCTTTAATATCGCGCGATACTGTTGCTTGCGTTACATTAAACCCCACATTACGTAAAATATCAACTAGTTCATCTTGTGTTTCAATTTCTTTGTTAGCAATAATTTCCCTGATTTTAATATGGCGCTGACCTTTATTCATACATTTGCACCTCACACTATCTCTTACCATAGTTTAAACATTGGTATACTTCATTTATTTATGTTACCGTATAATCCATTACTTGTACACAATTGTTTTTACAATCATTATACGATTACAACAAAAAGAGGAACAACATATGTTATTCCCCTTTCCCTTTTTGTTTTAAAACATCATGTGCTTCTGTAACAACTTGCTCAATAGAAACCGGAGAATGATTTTCGCCATTCTCACGCTCACCGTGCCACTTTAGATGAATTAAAAATTCAATATTTCCATCCCCGCCTGTAATTGGTGAGAATGTTAAACCTTCGATATTATAGCCTTCCTTAAGAGCAAAATCGACAATCATTTCCACGACAGCTTCATGTACTTTTCTATCACGAACAATGCCTTTTTTCCCGACTTGTTCTCGTCCAGCTTCAAACTGAGGTTTAATCAATGCAGCTACATCACCATTTGGCATAAGCATTGTTTTTAAAACCGGCAATATAAGCCTTAATGATATAAATGAAACATCAATACTTGCAAACTGCGGTAAACCACGCTCTAAATCTGCCGGTGTCACGTAACGGAAGTTCGTTCGTTCCATCACAACAACACGCTCATCTTGACGCAATTTCCACGCAAGTTGATTATATCCTACATCTAATGCGTAGGATAACTTCGCCCCATTTTGAAGCGCACAGTCTGTAAAACCACCAGTTGATGAACCAATATCTATCATAACCTTATCTTGTAAATCAAGTTGAAATGTTTCTAATGCCTTTTCAAGCTTATAACCACCACGGCTTACATACGGCATGACTTGCCCTTTCACCGTAATCTCCGTATCTTGTGAGATTTTCTCCCCTGGCTTATCGAGTCTCATTTCATTCGCATATACAAGACCTGCCATAACAGCACGTTTAGCCTTCTCACGCGTTTCTATAAGTCCTCGCTCTACTAATAGTACATCTACTCTTTCTTTTTTTACGCTCATTTGTTACGCCCTTTTTTGTTTTGATGGAATCATTGTATGAATACGGTCTACAACAGCATCTGTTGTTAAACCAATTTCTTCTAACAGTTTTGTTACACTACCATGCTCTATGAAGCGATCAGGAATACCCATTCGTTCAATTAAAGCACTATGGTATCCGTTCTCAGAAGCAAATTCAACTACTCCCGTTCCAAAGCCACCGATTAAACAAGCCTCTTCAATCGTTAAAATCGGTATATTTTTCCCTAAAAGATCATGTAAATATGCTTCGTCCATCGGCTTAATAAAGCGAGCATTCACTACTTTCACTGATACTCCAGCTTGTTCAAGACGCTCAGCTGCTTCCATTGCCATCGGGATTGTCGTACCAAACGTTAAAATTGCTGCTTGTGTGCCTTCTTTTAACGTTTCCCATGTACCGATTGGAATCGCCTTTAATTCTTCATCCATTTGAACGCCAAGTCCATTTCCGCGTGCATAACGTAAAGCAATCGGTCCATCTTCGTATTGCATCGCTGTATATACTAAATGTTGACCTTCATTTTCATCTTTCGGCATCATAAGCACCATATTCGGCAAGTGACGTAAAAACGCGATGTCAAATACACCTTGATGCGTTTCACCGTCTGCTCCTACTAATCCAGAGCGATCTATTCCAATGAAAACATTTAAATTTTGGCGACAAATATCATGAACAACTTGGTCGTATGCTCTTTGTAAAAATGTTGAATAAATTGCTAAGAACGGCTTCATCCCTTGTGTTGCCATACCAGCTGCC
Source organism: Bacillus sp. AC266 (assembly GCF_979253805.1). Lineage (NCBI taxonomy): Bacteria > Bacillati > Bacillota > Bacilli > Caryophanales > Bacillaceae > Bacillus > Bacillus sp. AC266. The sequence goes on along the minus strand of NZ_CEEDEC010000002.1, from coordinate 621,164 downwards.
ATTGTTGTAGCATGCTGCTCTGCAATACCTACATCAATCATGCGATCCGGAAATTCTTTTTGGAATTTCTCAAGTTTCGATCCAACAGGCATTGCAGGCGTAATTGCAACGATACGTTCATCCGTTCTCGCTAGCTTAAGCACTGTTTCACTAACAACAGCACTCCATGCTGGTGCAACTTCTTTCGGTTTAACGAAGTCACCTGACTCAATTTTATACGATCCTGTTCCATGCCAAGTTCCAATAACGTCACTTTCAGCTGGTTTATAACCTTTTCCTTTTTTCGTAATAACATGAACAAGTACTGGGCCTTTTGTTTTCTTTGCATATTGCAACGTTTCGAATAACTTTTCATAATCATGCCCATCGACCGGACCTAAATATGTAAAGCCTAATTCTTCAAAAAAGACGCCTGATACTAGTAAATATTTTAGACTATCTTTTATTTTCTCTGCTGTCGCAGCAACTTTCCCGCCGACTGCTGGGATTTTCTTCAATATATACTCTAGTTCATCTTTTACCCAATGGTACTTCCCTGCGGTACGTAAACGACCAAGTACATTATGAAGTGCACCGACGTTTGGTGCAATTGACATTTCATTGTCATTCAAAATAACAATCATGTCCGTTTTTTCATGCCCAATGTGGTTCAATGCCTCTAAAGCCATTCCGCCTGTTAATGCACCATCGCCAATGATTGGTATAACGTATTCTTCCGTTTTCTTTAAATCACGTGCTAGAGCCATTCCCATTGCAGCAGATAACGATGTCGAACTATGACCAGTTTCCCAAACATCATGCTCACTCTCGCAGCGTTTTGGAAAACCACATAGACCTTGGTATTGCCTTAATGTGCCGAATTCTTTCGCACGCCCTGTTAAAATTTTATGTACATAGGATTGATGTCCTACGTCCCATAAAAACTTATCTTTCGGACTATCAAATAATTTATGCAGAGCAATTGTGAGTTCTACTACACCTAAATTAGGTGCAATATGTCCACCTGTTTGAGAGAGCTCTTCAATTAAAAACTTACGAATATCCTCACTCAACCCCTCTAGTTCACTGATAGACATATCTTTCAAAAAACTAGGGTTTTGAATTTGCGTTAGATCCACATGGATCACTCACTTTCATTTCATAATCTGTCAACATGTCAAATATTATAAGAAACATTTACACAACACAAGAAATTATCTTTTCTATTCTTTTTATCTTGTCCTGCTTTCAGAAAACACTTCCATTTTTTCACTTATCATATTATACATCATATTTCTTTACGTGATGAAAAAAATAGCCGCTAACACGAAGTGATAACGGCAATGTAATCTACATATATTTTTGCCAATAACAAGAAAAGAAAAACCTTTCCTACATTTATATCATAAAATGATGAATGACTCAACAAATGGAAACGCTGTTATATTAGTTATTACGTTTTGCGATTAAATCACAAATAGATAGTAAATACTCATCTTGTAATTGTAAGGAGCTAATAGAATCTTTTGCTTTTGCAATTTTCTCCTCTAAAATAGATTTTGCTCTATCTACAGTAAATAACGTCGTATATGTGCTCTTCTCGTTGGAAGCATCACTACCAATCGGTTTTCCAATCTCTTCTTCTGTTCCTTCTACATCCAAAATATCATCTCTAATTTGGAAAGCTAGACCGATATATTTCGCAAATGCAAGTAACTTCTCTTCTTGCTCTTCTGTAGCATCAGAAAGTATCGCGCCTGCAAGTACAGCAAACTCAAGCAGTTTACCTGTCTTATGATTATGAATGTACTCTAATTCATTAATTGTAAGTCGTTTTCCTTCAGCTTCCATATCTGCCACTTGTCCAGCAACCATTCCTTCAGGTCCTGCTGCTTTCGCAAGCTCAAGTACAAGTCTTACTTTTTTTTCAGCAGAGATTTCTTTTTGCTCATATGCCATAATAACTTGAAAAGCATATGTCAACAAACCATCTCCCGCTAAAACTGCCATTGCTTCACCAAATACTTTATGATTTGTAGGCTTTCCTCGTCTTAGATCATCATCATCCATACAAGGTAAATCATCATGAATTAACGAATATGTATGAATCATTTCAAGGGCACAAGCTGCACCCACTCCAAGATTTCTTTCTTTCCCAAACGCTTGTAACGTTGCAAATAAAAGTAACGGGCGGAGACGTTTCCCACCCGCTTCCAAAGAATATGCCATCGCTTCACGAAGCACATTTGGACATTGTAATTCATTTGCATAGCTTACAAGCTTTTCTTCTACGAAAGTTTTACTCTCTTTCAAAAAAGCATCAAAAGCTATATGTGTCACTATGCTTCATCTCCTAAAGCAGTAAACGGTTTAAGCTCTCCATCTTCCCCAAGGATAACTGCCATTTGTTCTTGTACATCTTTCAATTTCTCATCACAAAGCTTAGATAATTCCATGCCTTCCTTAAAATAAGAAATTGCTTCCTCTAAAGGTACATCACCTTGTTCAAGCTTAGAAACGAGATGCTCAAGCTGCGAAATTGCTTCTTCAAAGCTTAACTTATTTTCCATTATTCAATTCACGCTCCTCTATGCTTGATACGCTACAATCTAGTATTCCATCTTGTAATTGAACCGAAACAGCATCTCCAAGGCTAACATCTTTCACGCTTTTTAATACTTGTTTCTCTTCATCGTATACAAGCCCATACCCTCTCATCATTACTTTAAGCGGGCTTAATACCTCAAGCTTTTGAGCCGCTCTCACAAATACGAACTCCTTCGTTTGAAGTAATGTTTGCATTTCACGTTGCAACTGCTTTTGCAACGTTTCAATTGCCGTTTTCGTTTGTATAATTTTTTGAGATGGGTGGTGCTTTTCTAAATAAAATGAAAGTTGCTTTAATTGATTTACTTTTTTATCTATATAACGCTCTTTCGCTAAAACAAGTTGTTCAAGAGCCCTGTCTAACTGCTCTTCTTTTTGCTCGTACACTTGCCTTGGATAACGGAACGCATAAGATTTTTGTAACACTTGCAGTTTTTCTTCTTTTTTATGTACTCTCTCTCTCATTGCTCTTTGCAATCTCAGAGTTCTTTGTAATACCTTTTCTTGTAACTCTATAGTATTAGGTACCGCCAGCTCAGCTGCTGCAGTCGGTGTTGGTGCACGTAAATCCGCGACAAAATCTGCGATTGTAAAATCTGTTTCATGGCCTACAGCCGAAATAATCGGAATCTCACTTGTGAAAATTTCTCTTGCAACTACTTCCTCATTAAAGGCCCATAATTCTTCAATAGAGCCTCCACCACGTCCAACAATTAAAACATCAATATCTCCCATTTCATTCGCTGTACGAATTGCTTGTACAATCGAGGGAGCTGCTGACTCCCCTTGTACAAGTACAGGAAACACAATAACATTTCCAATTGGATAACGACGTTTAATTGTTGTTATAATATCGCGAATTGCTGCTCCTGTTGGCGACGTGATTACACCTATTGTTTTAGCATACGGAGGAATTATTTTTTTATAAACTTGAGAAAACAAGCCCTCTTCCTCTAAACGAACTTTTAATTGCTCATAAGCTAAATGCAAGTTTCCAATTCCGTCAGGCTGCATGTCTTGAATATAAATTTGATAAGAACCACTCGCCTCATAAACAGAAATCTTTCCTTTTACAAGTACTTTCATTCCATTTTCCGGTCTGAATTTAATGTTACGATTATGACCCGCAAACATAACCGCTGCAATTCTTGCATTTTCATCTTTCAATGTAAAATACATATGACCACGACTATGATATTTAAAGTTGGAAATTTCTCCTTTTAACCAAACAGACTGTAAATGCGGATCATACTCTATTTTTGTTTTAATATAGCGTGTTAATGCTGTAACGGTTAAATATTGTTTCTCCATTTCTCTCTCCTCATAGCCGATTCAAATTATTGACAAACAACACCTGCACGCTTTGCAGACTCCACAGTGTTGTGAAGAAGCATTGTAATAGTCATTGGGCCTACTCCTTTTGGCACAGGCGTAATGTAACCTGCAACGTCTAATACATTGTCAAAATCAACATCACCACAAAGTTTGCCTGTTTCTAAACGGTTAACACCAACATCAATTACAACCGCACCCTCTTTAATATAGTCAGCTGTTACCATTTTCGGTCGTCCAACGGCTACGATTAAAATATCAGCTAACTTCGATAATTCTTTTATATTTTGCGTCTTAGAATGACAATATGTGACAGTTGCATTTTCATTTAAAAACAGTTGCCCCACTGGTTTACCAACAATATTACTTCTTCCAATTACAACAACATGCTTTCCAGAAATATCAAGATTCGTTTCTTTTACTAATTCTAAAATGCCATGCGGTGTACATGGAAGGAATGTGTCTTGTCCCGTCATCATACGTCCTACGCTGATTGGGTGAAATCCATCTACATCCTTTTCCGGTGAAATTCTTTCAATGATAGCTTTTTCTTCAATATGTTTTGGTAAAGGTAATTGTACCAATATGCCATTAATGCGGTCGTCTCCATTTAAGCGATCGATTTCAACAAGCAAACGCTCCTCAGTAATCGTTTCAGGAAGTTCAATTAGCTCTGAATAGATTCCTACTTGCTCACAGCCTTTTTCTTTTCCTTTTACATAAGAACGAGATGCTGGATCTTCTCCAACTAAAATAACTGCTAATCCTGGTACAATCCCTTGCTCTTTTAACTTCACAACTTTTTCTTTTAATTGTGCTCGTTTTTTCTCCGCAACTTCATTTCCTTTGATGATTACTGCTACCATTTTAAGTTTCCCCCTTAAAGAAATTACAGTGTATCTTTTATATTAGATAAAACGCCGTTAATAAAACGACGAGATTCCTCATCCCCAAATGTTTTTGCGATTTCAATTGCTTCGTTAATTGTTACATTGTGCGGAATTTCTTCCATGTATTTCATCTCACACACAGCTACACGTAAAATACTGCGATCAACAATACTAATACGCTCAAGCTTCCACTTTTTTAAATTTTGACGAATTGCTGCGTCAATCTCTTCTTTGTTGTCTACAAATCCTACAACAAGTGATTCTAGAAACTCATTTGTTTCTTCGCCTTCATCTAGCGTATTTTCCACCGCTACTTTCGGTTCTAATTCACCTGTAATATCCATTTGGTATAATGCTTGCATTGCTCTTTCTCTAGCCGTCCTACGTTTCATTGTAACTCTCCTTTATACTTCAAGTCTTTCCTTATGTTTTGTTATATTATTATAATTTATAAGCCGTCAATTCACTTACTCTTGCAGTTTTCATTGATTTTCCAACCTTATAATACAATGATAATAACACAATTTATCGTTTCACACACGGGGTACAAGGCTGAAAAATAATAAAAAGATTAACTTCAAGTTCCATATCTTATCACAATGTACGTTTTTTGGAAAAATGAAACATACCGTTTTATTTTTCTTTTTTTTTGAAATAGTATAATAATTAGAGGGTTTTAATTTGTGAAGAAATGAAACGATAAAAAAGATGCCTATTTTACTAGGCACCTTTTTCCACTCTTACACTGGTTCGATTTCTGTTTTTTGTGTTTCGAATGTTACGCCAACGATGTGAACGTTCACTTCTTTTGGCTCAAGTCCTGTCATTGTAAAGAGTGCTTGGCGAATATTGTCTTGAATTTTTTGTGCAACAACCGGAATCGCTACACCAAAATACATCACAACATAAAGGTCAACAATAATATCTTCGTTTGCTAATTCAACCTTTACACCTTTACCATGATTTTTCTTACCTAACTTCTCAACAACATCTGTAGCAAAATTACCACGCATTGCCGCTACACCTTCTACTTCAGCAGCTGCAATACCTGCAATTACTTCGATTACTTCTGGTGCAATTTCTACTTTTCCAAGAGTTGTATCTTGACCCATATCTAACATATGTTCAGCCATGAAAAAAACCTCCTTTAATGTATCACTGCGTCACAAGTTCATGCTCTTCCAAAAATTTCGTGTTAAACTCACCTTTTACAAAATCAGGATGCTCTAGCAATTGCAAATGGAACGGGATTGTTGTATGTACGCCTTCAATGACAAACTCACTGAGCGCTCGCTTCATTTTTGCAATTGCCTCTTCACGTGTTTTTCCGTGAACAATTAATTTAGCAACCATCGAATCATAGAAAGGTGGTATTGAATATCCCGGATATACAGCTGAATCGACGCGAATACCAAATCCGCCTGGTGGTAAGTACATTTCTACTTTACCTGGAGATGGCATAAATTTTTTGGCAGGGTTTTCCGCATTAATTCGACATTCCATTGCCCAACCATTAAATTGTACTTCTTCTTGCTGTAACGATAACTTTTCTCCAGAAGCAACAAGAATTTGTTCTTTAATTAAATCCATCCCTGTTACCATTTCAGTAACTGGATGTTCAACTTGGATTCTCGTATTCATCTCCATGAAATAAAAGCTTTTCGTTTTATATTCATAAATAAACTCAACCGTACCAGCACCTGTATAATCAACCGCTACCGCCGCTTTAACTGCTGCCTCACCCATTTGCTTGCGAATATTCTCATCAAGTGCAGGTGATGGACTTTCTTCTAATAATTTTTGCAGACGGCGCTGAATTGTACAATCACGCTCTCCTAAATGAATGGCATTTCCATGTGTATCTGCCATTATTTGAATCTCAACATGGCGGAAATCTTCAACGTACTTCTCCAAGTATACACCAGGGTTCCCAAAAGCGGTACTGGCTTCTTGCTGTGTAATTTGAATTCCTTTTACAAGCTCTTCTTCATGGCGCGCAACACGAATACCTTTTCCGCCGCCACCTGCAGTCGCTTTAATGATAACTGGATATCCAAGTTGATTAGCAAGCTCGATCGCTTCTTCGGTATTTTTAATAATCCCTTGTGAACCTGGTACAATCGGAACCCCTGCTTCTTTCATTGTATCACGTGCAACGTCTTTTGTGCCCATCTTTGAAATGGCTTCTGGGCTTGGACCGATAAAAATCAAGTTACACTCACGGCATAATTCTGCAAAATCTGCATTCTCTGCTAAAAATCCATATCCCGGATGAATTGCATCACAACCTGTTAATTTCGCAACACTAATAATGTTCGTCAAATTTAAATAGCTTTCTTTTGAAATCGTTGGTCCAACACAATACGCTTCATCTGCAATTTGCACATGAAGTGACTCTTTGTCTGCTTCTGAATAAATTGCAACTGTTTCAATATCCATTTCTTTACAAGCACGAATAATTCGTACAGCAATTTCCCCACGATTGGCTATTAATACTTTTTTTATCATCACAAAGACTCCCTTATTACGCTTTTACAAGAAATAGCGGTTGTCCATACTCAACAAGCTGTCCGTTATTAACAAGAATCTCAACAATTTCGCCCTCTACATCTGCGTCAATTTCGTTAAATAATTTCATAGCTTCAACAATACATACGATAGAATCTTTCGATACTCTGTCCCCAACACTTACATATTGAGGTGTATCAGGCGAAGAAGAGGAATAAAATGTCCCTACCATCGGTGATGTGATTTTATGTAGGTTTTCATCTTGAACAACTTTCTTCTCTTCTTGTTTTGGCGCTTCTACTTGCGCTGCCGCTACTGCTGTTTCTACTTCGACAGATGCTGCTGGCTGTACTACCTGTTTCGTTACCGGTGCTTGCACAGTAACTACTTCATTACCACGTTTTTTCATTTTGATTGTTGTACCGTCTTTTTTGTATTCAAATTCATCAATATTAGAGCTATCAATTAATTTAATTAATTCACGAACTTCTTGAATTTTAAACATGTAAAATCCACTCCCATACTCTTGTTTGTCCCGTTTTTACAGATTGGCATCAAACTGATTTACTGTAAAAATACGATGTATTCTATTAGAAAATTTATTCCTATGACATTTACTAATAGAAATATTTACTATTCCCATCTTACGCTAAATTTTTTAAACATTCCAATTTATATTTCTTTATTATAAATCGAAACTCCTGTAAAAATATTATTCCACCAAAAAATTATTACCTAGTAATAATACCAAGTTTCACACAAAATTGGCAAGACCACTTCCTAAAAAACATTCTTTACTTTTTCAAAACTGCAAAGTGTAAAAACGTAATTCCCTCAGCATTCTTCATTTTATCCACGGTAAAAAAACATATTTTTACCAAATATTATTTTTTTGTTTACGCGCCGTTCATTCTTCCTTCATAAAAGAATAGTATGTTCAAAGTGTAGCAAATTTATTGTAGTGAGGTGCGGACATATGATATGGCTCATCCTGTTCTTGCCTGCCGTAGTGATTTGGACATTGGTCCTCTTCATTCACGTCAAATCTGGAAAAACTAATCACCATCATCACGAACCATTAATCTTTTACTCACAGCGTATTTCCCCGTTTCCAATTGAAAATACTAAATACAACTGCAAAGATGAAATAGAAAAAAGCTATCGAAAACGATAGCTTTTTTCTATTATTCTTTTATCTAATTTGAAGCAGCAACACCTATTATAATTTCAATTTATTTTACTGATGGATCAAATTTCACACCTACATCTTTTGAACCACCTTCACTTCTTACGAGCTGAATAATTTTATTCGCTTCTTTTTGTGAATGCTTTGCCGATTTAACTGTTACTTTAATGTCTGTTCCATCAGCTCTTACAAGAGCATCCTTATATCCGCCTTGAGATTTAATCACTGTCTCAAGTAATTGTTGCTTCGTTTCCATCGTAGTGATTGCATCAAGATTATCTTTCGCTTTACTCTTTTCTTCTGCTGAAGATTTTGATGACTTCATTACATTTTGTAACTTTTCTTTCTCTACACTACGCTGATCTTCCATTTGCATACGTAGCGCTGTAAAATTCTCATCGCTTGATTGAACTGTTACGCTAGCCTCTTTTTTACTTGTTTCTTTTTTGTCATTCTCTTTCTTGTCTGTTTCTTTATTTGTAGTTTCCTTGCTTGTATTTTCTTTTGTTGTCTCTTTATTTGTAGTTTCTTTCGTTGTTTCTTTTGTAACTGCTTTATCAACACCTTGCTTTTCTTGTCCCATCTTTTCACCCGTTGCCGGTGCTGCTGTATTCATTTTATCAGGAGTTGTTACGTAATAAACAGATAGTACAACCACTAAACTTAACATCGTTAATAGCCAAACCGTTTGTTTTTTTAACACTTTATTTCCTCCCTATCAATTTTTCGGTGATACTGAAACGCGATGAGCTGGTACATCTAATAATCGCGTCACAGCTTCTTTTACCATTGCTTTTATTTGTATATTATCCACTCCCTTTGCTACGACCAGAACACCTCGTACTTTCGGTTTCTCTGTTCGCAAAACAATTGGAGTTTCTTTATCACCTTCACGTATAATGACTGTCTTTTCATCAAGAGACTCGTCTTCTACTTCCCTTTTCCCGCCTGCTTTATCAGTTTCACCTGTCGTTTGTGAACGTTTTACTGTATTTTTCTCGAGTATTTTTTCTTCAGATGAATCTAAGTTCACTTTAATAGTTACATCTTTTACTCCGGCTATCTCTTCTAAAGAAGCTTTCAATTCTTGTTCATACGCTTTTTCGTATTTTTCTACATTTGACATATTATCATTGTTTTTTTGACCGAAAGTTGGTACATCTTTATCTTGGCTTTGACTTGTCTTTTCTTTAAACACAGGCACTTCTTCTTTTTTAGGTGATAAGAAATTACTAGAAAACATAAGCGCAATCCCAAGTATGAGTAGGACAAGCAAAAACTTAGGTGTTACCTTTTTCCCCTTCTCATTACTTTCTTTTCCATCCCCATTTAATAGGTTTCGAAAAAATGAGAACCTCGAATTTTTATCTTTATTGTCCATTTACGCTACCTGTCCTCCCTTCCATCTGAACTTGGATTTGTTTATCCTCTAGTTGCCACCTGCTTGAAAAGAAATCTTTCATTTCTACATTCGTTTCTTCTATTTTTTTTGGAGGTTCTTTCATATTAATTTCAATTGGCTTTACTGTTTCGATTGCATCATTTTTACTACGTTCTTTTTCTTTCAACGTCACAACAACAGATTGAATATCTTTCGCTGACTTTACTTCTTCTGCATGTTCCACTGCTACTATTTGTATTTCAGAGACTGTCATACCATACTTTTTCTCAAACTCTTTTCCTACGTCTTTTTTCATTTTGGTAGCCATCTCTTCTAAACTATATGCACGTGTTAGAGCTTGTATTTCTTTTTTCTTCGAATCTATCGAATTTTTTACAGATCCATCTGCTACGTACTTTTCCTCATTGAAATTTGCGATAACTTCATTTACATCTGTTTGTAACAACTTAAATAGAGGCGTTAAAATTAATACGACTAACAATAGACTTACAACGAATTTAACGTACTTTTGCAAATTTGAATTTGGAAGAATAAGATGAAGCATTGTCGCTAAGAGTAAAAAAACGATAATATTTCTAATCCACTCTGTAACAAATTGCATACTCTTCACCTCCTACCGCATCATGAGAGTAATGTTCCCGGCAGCAATAATAATTGTGATACTTAAAAAGAACATAAATGATACGATAGCTAAGCAAGCAAATACGTAAATGATACTTCGTCCAATGATATCTAAACATTGAATAATTGCTCCTCCGCCTACTGGTTGCAATACTGCTGCTGCGAATTTATAAATAAACGCGATACAAAAAATTTGAATCGCTGGGAAAGCGACAATTAAGCATAAAATAACGAGCCCGATAATTCCGACTGTGTTTTTTAATAATCCAGATGCACTAATAACAGTATCCGCCGCCTCAGTAAACATCCTTCCTACTACAGGAATGAAATTTCCTGTTACAAATTTAGCCGTTTTCACAGCTATACCATCAGCAACGGCTGACGCTGTTCCCTGTACAGATAATACGCCTAAAAAAACCGTCAAAAAGATACCAATAATCCCAACACTAACGTTTTGCAAAAGCTTGGACAATTTCGTAACTTTATATTGATCACTCATCGTGCTTACAATACTTAATATAGTTGCAAGTAATAAAAGTGGTAGAACGATATAGTTCATAAGAAGCCCACTCGTATTCATTAAGAAAATGATGATTGGATGAAAAAATGATACAGAAACAACACCGCCGCCTGTTGCTACGAGTGCAAGTAAAATTGGTAATAACGCTAGTATAAAATCTACCATTGTTTGTATCGTCTCTCTTGCATATGTCATAACGACATAAAAACTATTTAAAGCGAAAATAATAAGTACCATGTATACGACTGCATCAGCGATTTTACTCACGCTACTCTTTGAAAAAGCAGATTGCAACGATTGCAACAATGCACTGAAAATCGTGAGCATAATGAGCGTTCCGAGTAACTTTCCATTTGCAACAAGCTCATGAAATAAATATTTTAGTAGACCTATCATCCACTCTTTTATGGAGAACTCTTTTTCTCCCTTTACAAACTCCATAAAGCTTCCTTTTTGACTCTCTGGTAAATAGCCTCCATACTTTGTAACAAGCCCGTCCCAAAATTGCTTCACATCTTCAATTCCGAGCTTATCCAATTGTTGATCAACGACGTTTGTTTCTATAGGAGAAGCTTGTACAACAATCGGTAAAGAAAAGAAAAGGAAGCAAGCAAATAATAGCTTAGCTCCAAACTTCCTCAACATTCACTCCCCCTTATCCCGTAGGTAAAAAACCGAGAATTGTTTCAATTACAACCGTCAAAATAGGAATTGCCATGACGAGAATTAAGATTTTCCCAGCTAATTCAATTTTCGAAGCGATTGCACCTTGACCAGCATCCTTTGTAATTTGCGCACCAAACTCAGCGATATAAGCAATCCCTATAATTTTCAATAACGTTTCTACATATACGTTGCTAACCTTCGCTTCACTCGCCACTCTCTCAATCATTTGTAAAATAGAATGAATTTGATCGATTAAGAGAAGAAACATCATGCTACCAATGAACACAATAAATAACGATGTAATACTAGACTTATGCTGATTTAAAACAGCAGCTAAAAATGTAGCAACGAGGCCTAATCCGACAATTTGTATAATTTCGATTCGAACCGCCTCCTTTACTGGAAGAGAAAGACACTTTTAATCTTGTCGAATAGAGTATTAATTAAAAATGCAACATGAAACAAAATAACGACAAAACCGACAAGGATAACCCAATTTGCAATATCCTCTCGCTTTAATTCTTTTAGTACAGTATGAATGAAAGCTAAAACAATGCCGATTCCGGCGATTTGAAATATTAATCCAACATCAATGGACATCGCCTTTCTCCCCCCTATAGCAGTAAAATTACGATAAGTAGCCCTGCTAGTACCCCTAAACTCTTTATCATTTTTTCATATTGTAGTTGTAATGCTTTCGCTTCTCCTTCTTCTCTCTCCAAATGTGTAATACATAAGCGAATATGTTTTTGCTGTGATTCACGATCATGTTGTCCAAGTGTTTCACCAAATTGTTGTAAGATTTCATACTCGGTTTGTTTAAACGCCGTTAACGTCCAGTTCTCCTTCAAACTATCAATCCAAGCTTCTCTAACTGTTTGCTCCCCGTCCTCTAGCCGTTTCGAAAAGCTTTGAAATATCCAATTTAACGGCTTCGGCATTTGTTTGACTAAACGCTCTGCAGCCTCAGATAAAGGCGTGTGTCCATACATAATTTCAGCTTCTAATGATTGCAATGCTGCCTTCAATAACCTAAGTTGCCGCGGTCTCTCACTGTACCTTTTAGCGTATGAAAATCCGAAAAAAGTGCTAACAGCAACTATTAATACCGCACCAAATATTTTCACCATACGCCTTGAACCTTTCTATGGGATAATACTGGTTTTCCATCTCTATCTTTCACTTGCATAACTGTTCCTGGCCCTCTCGCTTTTGATAATTCCACAAACCTATCAAATACACCAAGTTCCAGCACCGCCTGTAACGATGGACGTTTCACAACATCATCATAAGAAAATCCATGTGCACTTATAAAAAGCTGAACACCTGCATGTACCGCCTCCATAATCGCTTCACTATCTTCTTTACGTCCAATTTCATCTACGATTAATATGTCTGGGCTCATAGAACGAATCATCATCATCATTCCTTCAGCTTTTGGACAAGCGTCTAATACATCTACTCGCACGCCAAAGTCATATTGCGGGATTCCTTTCACACAGCCCGCAATTTCTGATCGTTCATCAACAATCCCCACTTTACATGAAGGAATTTTCGAAGCACTTACACCTTGACTCATACAGCGTGCTACATCTCTTAAAAGTGTTGTTTTCCCCGTTTGCGGTGGGCCAATTACCATCGTGTTTAACCATCGCGATTCATAAAGATATGGCAGAAGCGGCTCAGCAATCCCTATTTTTTGACGGGCAATACGAATATTAAAAGAAGAGACATCTCGAATCATTTTCACTGCGCTTTTTTCTGTAATGACTTTTCCAGCTAGGCCAATTCTATGTCCTCCTCGTAGTGTCACATATCCACGTTTCAATTCCTCTTCCATCGTATAAATTGAGAATTGACTTAATTTATTCAATAAATGGATTGCATCTTCCGCTGTAGCGATATAGTCATAGAAAAACACTTCTCCATGTGCAATACACTCTAGTGGCCTTCCAATTCGAACGCGAATTTCCTCTAGAGTATCGTATTGTTTACAGCCTTCAACTAACTGTCTCATCGCTTTCGGTAAAACTTCTAATACTTCTTTCATAAGCTTCTCCCCACTATACTCGACTTACTATTTCAACAACGCGATAAAAATGCAGCCAATTCCAAGCGCTAGAAAAAAGAGTTTCAAGAAAGAAATCTCACTTGCTACACTCGCTATGCCAATTGTCATTGTTAAAATTAATACGGTCGGTCCAACAAACGCCAACATACCATTTATAAACAATGCTTTCTTCGCATCATTCACGTAAAGCATAAGCAGAGCGGCGAATATTTCCGCGCTTCCTGAAAACAACCGAAGTAATCCCATAACAAGCACGGATGTTTCCATTGCCGCTAGCCACTGTTTCATTCTCCCACCTTCTCCCATAACAGTTACTACTTCCTTATTCTGAAAAAGAATATATTTGTACAACCATATGCAGAGGTTGTCTATTTCAGAAGTAAAAACATAATTTTTCTCTATCGACTTAACCTAAAACTGAATATTCTAATTAATTTATGGTATATTTAATAGAAAAGGAGCATAGATGATGAAGCAAGTTACTTTATTACCGCTCGATTTACGATATGCAAATGTGATTTTTGAGCTATCAAGCAATCCACATGTAAAAAATGTATTAGGGCTAAAAGTAGAATCAGTGGAAGATACAAAAACATTCATTCTTTTTGCAATTGAAGAGGAACGAAAAAAGCACTCCTTATCAAGAGTGATTGTAAATGAAGAAAATGAAATAATTGGCCTCACCACACTTAAACATATTAATTATGAGAAAAAGCAATCTCACATTGGCAGTTGGATCGGCTATCCATACTGGGGAAAAGGATATAACGAGGCCGCTAAAAAAGAAATCTTTAAAGTTGCTTTCTTAGACTTACAACTCACATACGTATTCGCTGGTGCCAAAACGACTAACATTCGCTCTTTAAAGGCGCAAGAGAAACTACCTTATATTTCATTGCATGTGGAAAACAAGTTTCCAGGCGAACATGCTGCACTTGAGAAAGAAGTAAAGTCACCTTGCTCACTACATGTCGTATCACGCAAGAATTTTTCAAATTGGCTGGACGTACAAAATGAGGGGGGAAAATATGAAAGCATTAAAAATTAGTTTAACAATTGTAGTAGAATTAGCTATTATTTATCTTTTTTCAAAAATGGTCGGCTGGTCATTTTTGGAGAGCTTTTTCCTTGGCAGTCTAGCAATATTTGCAATTACGTGGTTAATTATTATGAGTAACTTTAGAAATAACAATATGGATCATGTAACGAATAAAACTTTTACCGGTATTGAAACTGGTGAAATACGCCCGTTTCAAATTGTTTTGACTCCATATATTATGGGTACCCTTTCACTCGTCACAGTTAGTTTTGTTATAACTGCAATTTACTATCTGCCCTATTTCCTATAAAAAAAGCACTCGTGATAATCACGAGTGCTTTTCTACTATGCACGAGAAACGTATTTACCTTCACCAGTGTTGATGATAAGCATTTCGCCTTCGTTAATGAAGATTGGTACTTGTACAACAAGACCAGTTTCTAATTTAGCTGGTTTTGTTACGTTAGAAGCTGTGTCACCTTTAATACCAGGTTCTGTTTCTGACACTGTTAATTCAACTGTGTTCGGAAGCTCAACACCAAGTACTTCATCTTGGTATGTCATAATAGATACTCCCATGTTTTCTTTTAAGAATTTTAATTCGCGCTCGATTTGGTTTTCGCCAAGTTCGATTTGCTCATAAGTTTCGTTATCCATAAATACGTGAGACTCACCGCTCGCGTATAAGTATTGCATACGACGGTTTTCGATGTGTGCTTTTTCTACTTTTTCACCTGCACGGAATGTTTTCTCTTGAACAGATCCTGTGCGAAGGTTACGTAGTTTAGAGCGAACGAATGCAGCACCTTTACCTGGCTTTACGTGTTGGAAATCCATTACTTGCCAAAGGGCATTGTCCACTGAAATTGTTAAACCTGTACGAAAATCGTTTACTGAAATCATGTAAAAAAATCCTCCTGTGTATTACAAAATAATAAGTTCTTTTGGTGATTTCGTTATTACTTCATTGCCTTCACTTGTTACAATGATATCATCTTCAATACGTACCCCGCCAACACCTGGAATATAAATACCTGGTTCTACTGTTACAGCCATACCTGGTTCAAGTACTGTATCAGAACGGAACGCTAAACCTGGTGCTTCATGGATTTCAAGACCGATTCCATGACCAGTAGAGTGTCCGAAGTATTCACCATATCCTTTTTCCGTTATGTAATCACGCGTTAATGCATCAGCCTCACGACCCGTTAAACCAGCTTTAATACCGTTCACACCACGTAGTTGTGCTTCTAAAACGATATTATAAATTTCTTTTAATTTATCAGATGGTTCACCGACTGCAATCGTACGAGTAATATCAGAGCAATATCCTTTGTAATAAGCGCCGAAGTCTAATGTAACGAAATCTCCTTTTTCTATCACTTTTTCAGATGCCACGCCGTGCGGTAATGCCGACCGAAGACCTGAAGCAACGATAATATCAAACGAAGAAGATGTTGCTCCTTGTTTTCTCATGAAAAATTCAAGTTCATTTGACACTTCAATTTCAGATACTCCCGGGCGAATGAATGATAGAATATGCTCAAAGGCAGCATCTGCAATCTGTGCAGCTTCCTTTAATATCTTAATCTCTGAATCAGTCTTTATCAAGCGTAACTTTTCTACAAGCCCAGAAGTTGGGATGAATTCAGCTTCGATCGCTTCATTATGCGTTACGTAAGAGCTATATGTAAGAGTATCTTGCTCAAATCCTAGCTTTTGAATTCCAAGTTCTTTAACTTGTTTCGCAACTTCATCAAGAATTAATCCTGGATGCTGCACTATTTCGTATCCAACCGCTTGCTTACTAGCTTGCTCTACATAACGGAAATCTGTAATAAATAGAGCACGCTCTTTTGAGATTAGTACAACACCAGCTGTTCCTGTGAAATTCGCCATATATCTACGGCTATGTTCATTCGTTAATACGATACCGTCAATACCAGCCTCATCAAACGCACTTCTTAATCTCTCGATCTTTTCCATTACTTTATGCCTCCCTCAATTTCTCCATTAATGCAAATAACGCTAACTTATAGCCATAAAAACCAAATCCAACAATTTGTCCCGCACAAACAGCCGCCGTCACAGATTCGTGACGGAACGATTCACGCTGGTGAATGTTAGAAATATGTACTTCAATAACAGGAATCGAAATGCTCGCAATTGCATCTCGAATCGCATAGCTATAATGCGTAAATGCTCCAGGATTTAAAATGATCCCTTCATATATATCTTCAGCCTCATGAAGACGATCGATAATAGCACCTTCATGATTCGATTGGAAACATTCTAACTCCACTCCCATTTTCTCTGCTTCGTGTTTCATATCTGTTTCAAGCGTCGCTAACGTTCCTTTTCCGTATACATTTACTTCCCTAACGCCAAGGCGATTTAGGTTAGGACCATTTACGAGGAGTAACTTTTTCATTTTCTTAAAACTCCTTAATATTAAAAAATGTCTATACGACATTTTAACATAGGAATCACTTATTTGAATAGTTTGTCTTCTCGACCCCTTCTCCTCTATTTGTATTATTCGATTCGAATGCTACAGAATACGAAATAAAAACACCATATAATATAAAGATACATATTGTCGTTACAATTGTTTCTTTCGGTAAATGGAGTGCACTTTTAATAACAGGTGCCATTAGCCCCATCCCCAAAAATAATAATGCCCACCAAAACAAACCGTATAGTACGCCAGGGAATACTCCTTCAAACTTTTTAAAAAGGGCTTTATAGAGAAATGCCACTAAAATTGAAAGAAGTCCCATACAAACGATACCTAGTACATTTCCCCAAACCCCTTCTTTCCAATCTCCAAATGCAAACGGTAAAAGTAAATAGTTAGGTCCAGCTTCTGTAAATGAGAATATATGAAGGAAATACCATATACCTCCCCAAAATAAGCCACCAAATAAACCAATTTGTACAAAGTTTCTTATTGTTGATTGTTCTTGATTCACATTGACACCTCCGCTCACTAGTATGCCCGAAACTATTTTGAGGCATGTTTAAATCCTGCAAAATTTGTCTATAAAAAGAATAAGAAATGTCCGACTCTCGTAACATTTTCCCTTGTCATCTGCCTGTATTTGTCGATAAAATAAAGGAAACTCGGTGATTGTCTTATTTCAAGATGACAAAACCAAGTATGACAATTGCCTCTTTTTCTACATAAGAGAGAAACAAATACAGGTTGGTGTTAACATGGCAGAAGAGTCAAAACAAATATATGGCGGGCAGGCAGTCATAGAAGGAGTTATGTTTGGCGGTAGAGAATATACTGTTACAGCGGTTCGTCGTAAAGATAAATCGATTGAATTTTATCGTTTACCACGCGTTCGTAATAAAGCATTATCTCTACTAAAGAAAATTCCATTTTTACGAGGTATTGCCGCTATTGTGGATGCAAGTGCGAATGGAGCGAAACATTTAAACTTTGCTTCAGAACGATTTGATGTCCACCCAGAAGAAGATGAACAACTTGCAAATAAAAAAGAAGAACAATCAAAATTAACGATGGTATTAGGAGTTGCAGCAGTTGGCGTTTTATCGTTCATATTTGGTAAAGTAATTTTCACAGCAGTTCCTGCACTTTTAGCTGAATTAACGAGACCGATTTTCCCATCTCATACAGGGCAAATCATTGTCGAAAGTGTCATTAAGCTCATGCTATTATTGAGCTATATATACTTCATTTCTTTAACCCCACTTATTAAGCGGGTATTTCAGTACCACGGTGCGGAACATAAAGTAATCAATGCTTATGAGAATAATCTTCCACTGACTGTAGAAAATGTTCAAAAGCAAACTCGCCTCCATTATCGCTGTGGGAGTAGCTTTATTATATTTACAGTCATTATTGGAATGTTTGTCTATTTCCTCGTCCCTACAGATCCGCTTTGGGCAAGGGTAGTAAACCGAATTTTATTAATTCCAGTTGTTCTCGGTATTTCTTTTGAAGTATTACAATTTACCAATCGATTACGAGATGTCCCTGTTTTACGAGTACTTGGATATCCAGGATTATGGCTGCAACTATTAACAACGAAAGAACCAACAGATGATCAAGCGGAAGTTGCAATCGCATCGTTTGAAGAATTATTACGTTTAGAAAACAAACAATAATTATTTAAAAATGGTGTTCAACTCCTTTCCTCATCGTTAATATACTAATTTTAATATATGTTTTTAGGAGGTGTCCCTTATGAACGGTCGTTCGTTTACATTCGCTATATTTGTGCTTATTATCGGATTGGCAATATTCGGCCTTGTTTCATCTGTTATTACAAATCCAATGGAAGTATTGAAAAACATTGGTATCATGTTAGCTGTCGTCGGTATCTTTTACTTACTCTACAAAATGTTTACAAACTCTAGTGGTTCTGCAAATTCGCAAAGCTCATATAAGCGTGCAGCGAAACAATCGAACCGCAAACACGGGAAACAAAATGTAGCACCCCTAAGCAATTCTTTCTTGAAACGAAATGCTTCTGATGACAAGGGGAAAAAGGGTAATTCTCCATCGTTGAAAAGAAAAAGAAAACAATCTCATTTAACTGTCATTGAAGGTAAAAAAAACAAAAAGAAAGACCGTGCTTCCTTTTAGGAAATACGGTCTTTTTTTATCCCGGTTGGTGCGGGGCTAATAATCAGTGGAAGATGCGAAAAACCCTACTGATTAAAGTTTCACTTTATATGTTGAAGCACTTCTTTCAAACTTTTCTCTTTCATACTTTCGATACGAAGGTGATGGTTTTCAAATTGCAAATTTCTTGTCACATCATTAGGTACGACGACACACTTTAATCCTGCTGCCACCGCTGCTTTCAATCCATTCAATGAATCTTCAAATACAACAGCTTCTGATGGTTCAATTTCTAATTCTTCTATCGTAACTTTATAAAGAGCTGGATCTGGTTTTACCTTCTCTACATCTTCTCGGGTTTTAATCACTTCAAAATAATCTCTAATTTGTAGCTCTTCTAAAAAACGAACGACCCACTCCCTAGATGAACTAGAGGCTAATGCGATTTTCAATCCAAGTTCTTTCGCTTCTTCTAAATATTCTTTTACCCCGTCACGCGCTTTTGGTATTTTCATTTTCTCTTTATGTAAAGTTGTTACTTTTCCCTTTAATGCATGCTCGTTAAATTTTTCTTTTAATTGCTCTTTTAAATATGCATAAAGCACTTCATCTGTCGTTCCAATACATTTTGCAAATTCCTCTAAAGGTAACTCACCGCCGTATTCACGAACAGCATCTCTGAAAGAGTGAAACCATATTGTTTCTGTGTCCACAATTAATCCATCAAAATCAAAAATAATTGCTTTCATTATTCTCCCGTCCTTTTCGATTGAAATAAAAAAGGAAACGCCACACGTTCCCCTTAATTACTTTTCTCTTCATTTGCTTTTTGAACACCACGAAGTGTTTTTACTCGAACTTCATCTTGTTCAAAGTATTGTACTAAATCACCGATACGGTCAATTGATTCCCAACTTAAATGATGTTCAATTCCTTCTACATCATTATAAATTTTGCTTTCATCCACACCGATAATGCGCATAAACTGTTCTAACAATTCATGACGATATACGAGACGTTCTCCGATTTTTTTACCTTTTGATGTTAATACAAGCCCTCTATATTTTTCATAAATTAGATATTCGTCTTTGTCTAATTTTTGTACCATTTTTGTTACAGAGGATGGATGTACACTAAGCGCTTCAGCAATATCAGATACACGGGCATAACCCTTTTCATCAATCAACAAATAAATTTGTTCAATATAATCTTCCATACTAGGGGTAGGCATCGGTTTCCTCCATCCAATTTCATTTTGCTTATTCCGTACGAAGCAATCAATAAAATGATACACCAGAAAGAATAACGTGACAAGGTGGAAACGAGCCTAAATATATAAAACAAAAAAAGAATCCAGATTCCCCTTATGTAAAATATTGAATTTCTGCATCGGGAAAATACTCATATATATAACCTCGTATTGTTTCTTCTAATACTTCCACATCATCCTTTTGATATACATATTTCCCAATACCGTATCGTCCCCATTTATATTTCCGCTTCTCTTCATCCATTTCAAGTTTCGTATTCGGATAACGTTCTTGAATGACTTTTTTGGCTGGTTTCGTAAAACGATGTTGAATTAATTCGAACGTTAAATTTGGTATCGTCATGTCTTTTAACGCATTGTACAATCGTTCAAACAATTCACGGTACCCTTCTTCCCACCCTTCATGCATATAAATTGGCGCAACAATAAAGCCAAGAGGATAATTAGCCCCCGCTACTTTACGAGCAGCCTCAATTCGCTCTTCAAATGGCGATGTCCCTGGTTCAAAATTTTTAATAACATAACGTGAATTAATACTAAATCGAAAACGCGTTTTCCCATTATGCTTTGCATCTAATAAATGATCAACATGCGAATATTTCGTAACGAAACGCAAACGTCCATGTTCACTTTCTCCGATAAACTCTATCGCCCGTTTTAATGCATGTGTCAAATGATCAATTCCAACGATGTCTGATGTACACGCCGCTTCAAATCTTGTTATTTCAGGGGCCCTTTCATCCATATATTGCTTTGCCTTCTCAAAGATTTCATCTAGATTCACATACACCCTTACGTAAGGTTTACTCCCAAGTGTCGTTTGCAAATAACAATAATGACAATGTCCCATACACCCTGTTGCAAGCGGAATTGCATATTCAGCTGAAGGTTTTGATGTATCGAACTTTAACGTCTTCCTCACCCCAACGACAAGTGTTGCTTTTGCATTACGATACTTTTGCAATTCATTTTCCCCTGGAAAATTTCTAATTTGATTGTGTGATGTCGTTTCACGGATTTCTAATCCCATCTTCGTAAACTTCTCATAAAGCTCTTTTCCAAGCGGATATTCGAGTGCCCTCGGTTCAAAGTAAACGAGTTTTGGCATAAATGGTTTCATGTACTTCCCTCCTCTCATTAGTATGGGAAGCACATGAAAATTAACACAGATTAAAGTTTTCCACTTCAGTAACTTGCGTTGCAAGTTACTGACTGTTATAATTTGGATAACAGCTACCTTGCAAGGCAAGTTACCTGGATAAAAGGTGGTGAAATCATGCACAGCCAAATGTTAAAAGGTGTACTAGAAGGTTGCATTCTATATATCATTTCACAAGAAGAAGTGTACGGATATGAACTAAGTACAAAATTAAATAAACACGGCTTTACATTCGTAAGTGAAGGAAGCATCTATCCTTTATTGTTACGCATGCAAAAAGAGAAACTTATTGAAGGTACATTAAAGGCTTCCTCTCTGGGACCGAAGCGAAAATATTATCACGTAACTGATAAGGGATTAGAACAACTTGAAGAATTTAAAAAAAGTTGGGGAATGGTTTCAACGACGGTAAACAACTTATTACAAGGGGAGTGATAGGGATGAAGGCGAAAGACATGGTTGAATTGAACAATAAAAAACGCGAACTTCTAACACCTGAAAACGAAGCTGCTTACGGTGATATGCTAGTATATCTCCGATTATCTAACGTACCCGAACAAAAATTAGAAGAACTTTTATTAGAAATATTAGATCATCTCATCGAAGCACAAGCAGAAAATAAAAATGCTTATGATATTTTCGGAAATGATTTACGATCTTACTGCGATGAACTTATATCAGCTTTACCAACTCAAACAAAGCTAGAACAAACTTCTTTAATCGGTTTTGTTATTAGCTTACTTCTTGCTATACAGTTTGGAATAGATGCACTTGTTTCGACTTTCATTTTAATCTTCGGGAAGAATATCGAACAATTAAGCCCAGCTTTTAGCATCCCTGGAACCACTTTGTTCGTTTCACTTATTATACTAGGCATACTTTTCATTTTATATTTATTAAAGCGCTATTCCTTTGATCAAAAGATGAATTGGAAAAGAAGGATTCTATTTGGATTTGCATTTGCTACTCCATTTTGTTCAGCTGTATTTTTAAATGTCTATTTTAAAAAACAACCTTATCTCATTTATCATCTAACCTTTTGGCAAAACACTTTAATCGCTATTCTATTTTATATTTTATATAAATTACTATACAAAAAATCAAATTTTTAACAGCCCTTCAAACGGCTGTTTTTCTTCTGTATAATTTTACAAATTGAAAAATTTCATAAAGAAAATAAGAAAAATGCAAAATAATTAAAGTTAATTGTTGACGTGATGCTTTTATTATCGGTATCATAAATCTTCGTGAGCAATTATTTTTCGTTATACGATTTTTTTATTATTACTGAATTTTTGAGAGGAGAAATTTGATGTCAGTTAAGAAGAAAACGCAAGTACGCACCGGCAAAATGGTACGTGAACTAATGTTAGCAGACGAAGATGTAAATGCTTCGCTAATTATGGTATATAGTGAAAACGGTGTAAACGCAGAAATTAAAATCGAGGGCTTAACGCCGAAATGTAACGAAGAATTATTTTTGAGCGGAAACGTGGATTGGAACAAGAGTGTTATTTATAAAATTGTTGATTTCACTGGGAACGCTGAGGTTGGTAAAGTTACATTAACAGCGATGAACAAAAATAATGTTTCTCTAGAAGTTGAACGCGTTATGTGGAGCAAAGAAAATAAAGAAGCTGCTGAGCAAGAAGAAACAGTTGTAGAAGCTACTCCGAAAAAAGAAGTAGTTGTAGAAGCTCCAAAAGCAGTTACACCTGCTCCAAAGCCTATTACGCGAGTAGAAACACCTGCTGCATCTAAACCTACTCCGGTACCAACACCGAAGTCAGTAAGTGTTGAAGCAGCTATAGAACTATCTACTCCAGCACCTGTGAAAAAAGCAGTACCTACTCCAGTTACAAAGCAAGAGACAGCACCGGTTACTCCTATAAAACCGAAGCAACCTGCTTTGACTGAAACAAATACAAAACTACAAGAAAATTATGTTAAACTTGTGAAAAAGACAATTGAAGTTTGTCAAGATTACGAGCTTGGCATCGACATAGATGATTCTATTGAAGGATTAAAAAAAGAGCTACAAAGCCAAGGTATTAGCGTTACATTCGACAAAGAAATTATGGACGTTGTAAATCGCCTTCGTTCTTTACAAGATAAAGGAATCAAAGTAGAAAAAGTACTTAATTTACTATAAAAATAAGGAGATGGCGGTCGCCATCTCCTTATTTTTTATAATTCCATTCATTACTTTCATACTTCTCTTTTGCTAAAGTTTGAACTTCATGAAGCTGTTCTTCTGTTAGTTCATACGGCACAAGCTCTATATCTAAACCTTTTTCAAATCCAGTTTCAAACGCTTTAATTAACTGCTCAATCGTAAATGTGCGGTCTGTTAATTCATTAATCGCTACCGCTTTAGAAGAAAACATGTTTTTCATACGCTCTTTTACTCGCTCATTTGGGAATAAAAATAGGTCGTATAACTCATCTAAATCTATTTCTAACGGAATAGAACCGTGTTGTAAGATAACACCTTTTTGACGTGTTTGGGCACTACCCGCGATTTTTCTTCCTTCAACTACAATCTCATACCAAGATGGCGCATCAAAACATACTCCTGAACGCGGATTTTTTAAATTCTCACGATCCGCTTCTGTTTTCGGAACTGCATAATACGCTTCTAATCCTAATGCCTTAAAACCGTCCAATAAGCCTTGCGAAATAATTCGGTATGCTTCTGTAACTGTTTTTGGCATATTCGGATGATCTTCAGACACAATAACACTGTACGTTAATTCTTTGTCATGTAGTACACCCCTGCCGCCTGTTTGACGACGAACGAATCCATATTTTTTTTCGTTAACTACATCCATATTTATATCTTTTTCAACACGCTGGAAATACCCGACTGTTAATGTTGGTACTTCCCATTCATAAAAACGAATTGTTGGTGGCATTTTCTTTTCACTTTGCCAATTTAATAAACATTCATCTAACGCCATATTAAATGCTGGTGAACATTGACCAGAGTTAATATAACACCATTTTTCTTTTCCCATCCTGCACCTCATATAACCAATTATTTTTCACATTCTCTAGTCTACCAAATTCGACAAAATTTGTGAAAGAATACGAAATTTCTTCTTATATACAAATGAATCTGTTGCATAAATACATACGGGCATTATAATATTGAAAGTAGGATAAGAAAAAAGGAGCGATAGAATCGTGTCAACAAACTTGATTATTATACTAGCCGCAATTGCAGCATTCATCGGCTACACTGTATGGATGTATTTCTATCAGAAAAAATTAATTAAAACACTTTCAGAAGAAGAATTTCGCGCTGGCTACCGTAAAGCACAGCTTATCGATATTCGCGAAGCAGATGAATTTAACGCGGGACATATTTTAGGTGCGCGTAACATTCCATTATCACAAATTCGCCTTCGCCACAAAGAACTTCGCCAAGATCAACCGGTTTATTTATATTGCCAAAGCGGATTCCGTACAGGTCGTGCAGCTCAATACTTAAAAAAACAAGGCTACACAGATTTCTACCAATTAAAAGGTGGATTTAAATCTTGGTCAGGCAAAATTAAAAAGAAATAACATACAAAAACTAGCTGCACGATACAGCTAGTTTTTTATTCCATATTGTTCGCAATGTACAGTAGATTTTGTTTAATCACATCTTCATCTTTCTCATCTACATTACGATATAATAGCTGATATTCAATCCCCTTCTCTTTCCATATAAGCGTAGCAAATTCGTCCCCTCGCTCGTAATCATCCTTATTTTTAAAATAAGCAGGTGCTCCATTATTCAATTTCATTTGTTCTTGAAATCGATTCTCTTCTACGAGGTATGGAAAACTGTAAGAAAAGTTGGCCACTGTTAATTCTATATAATCGTGCCTTCCTTTCTCTTGTTGCTTATATTTAATCGTTAAGACAGCATTCTTCTTTCCCATCGTTCTTACCTCTCCCTGCACATCACTCGTAATGTCATAAGGTAAAAACGTTGGAACTTTAAACTTTGCCGGAAAATATTTTGGAAGTTCCTTTAGCGGAATCGGATCAGTAACACGGTCCTTAGCCCCTCCTGTTGTTCCTACAAATGTTTTTTCTTCTTGCATCGTTTGCTGAAATGAACATGAGCTAAGTATTACACTAGAAAACACGAAACAAATGATTCCTTTTTTCAATTTGTTTCCGCCCTTTCATACCGCTCTCTTAACGAGTGAAGCGTTTATACTCTCTACTATTCGCTTCGTTATCAAACGCCTCCTCCGAAAACTTTCCACGTTATTCTCACACATTCTGACAAAAATTATTTGCAGACATACAAAAAAGACCCCACTATTCTTACGCCCAAATAAAAAGGTTACGCGAACAACAGAAGTCATGCTTATAACATAGATTGTGAAAAGCTTTTCAGGTCAAGATTTTTTTCATTCTTATTATTTTCCCCTTATAATTAAGGAAAGAGGTGATACATATGGCCAATATAAAACAAATTGCAAAAACTGCTGGTGTATCTATATCAACTGTTTCTCGTGTCCTTAATAATCATCCTTACGTAAAAGAGGAAAAACGTAAGCGTGTTTTAGATGCAGTTGAAGAATTGAACTATGCAAAAAATATAAATGCTATCCATTTAATAAAGGGTAAAACATATACAATTGGCGTTATGCTACCTTTTATTAATCTTCCGTACTTTAGCACGATCATTGAAGGAATCGGAAACGAAGCGTTAGCAGCTGGATATCATATTAATTTATGCCAAACGAATTACGATAGTATTGAAGAAATTCGCGTTCTTGAAATGATGAAAATGAAACAATTTGACGGGATGATTATTTGCTCTCGCACGAGTTCATGGGAACAAATTGAACCGTTCGCAAAATTTGCCCCTATTATTTCATGTGAAAAAATGAACCATCCCCTCATTTCATCTGTCTATGTAGATCATTACGAAGGATTCCGCCTTGGTACTTCCTATTTACTCAGTAAAGGTCATGAAAAAATCGGCATTTGTTTAGCAAGAAAAACAAGTGTTAATTCAATCGAGCGTGAAAAAGCTTTCGCCGACACTCTCCGTCACGAAGGAAAAACAGTACACCCTGATTGGATTTTCCATCAATGTTATACGATGCAGGACGGGGCAAAAATACTTCATCGTATTTTAAACATGAAAAATCGTCCAACCGCTATTTTCACAGCGAACGATCAAGTAGCTGCTGGTTTATTAACAGAGGCAAAAAAACATGGCATTCGCATACCTGAAGACCTCGCTATCCTGGGATTTGATAACCATGAAATTTCAAAAGCATTAGAAATTACAACTATTGAGCATCCCGGGCTCACAATGGGATCACGTGCTTTTTCTTTATTTCATAAACAGATACAAAACGAACACATTATTGGAAACTCAGAAGAACTTTCATTCCATTTAATTGAGCGAAAAACAGTCTAGAAAAGAGTGCCAACCATAGCACTCTTTTTTCAGTTCTTCACCTATTGACTTTATATTTTTTATCTCATATAATGAACCTAACGAACGGTAGGTAGGGGATGAAAATGACAGCAAACCGCATTAAAGCTGTAGCACTTTCTCATTTCGCGCGCTACGGCTACGAAGGAACTTCATTAGCAAATATTGCTCAAGAAGTTGGGATTAAAAAACCATCGATTTACGCACACTTTAAAGGAAAAGAAGAGCTATATTTTACATGCTTAGAATCCGCTCTTCAAAAAGATTTACAAAGCTTCACTGACGATATCGAAAATTTTTCAAAATCGTCTACTGAAGAATTGCTAGTAAATCTGTTAAAAGGTTATGCAAAACGATTTGGTGAAAGTGAAGAATCAATGTTTTGGTTACGAACTTCTTATTTTCCGCCGGATGCATTTCGCGAACAAATTATTGATAAAGCGAATGTACACATTGAAAATGTCGGAAAACTTTTATTCCCTGTGTTTAAAAGAGCAAGCGAACAAGATGAACTGCATAACATTGAAGTAAAAGATGCTTTGGAGGCTTTTTTATGCTTACTTGACGGCCTTATGGTTGAACTACTATACGCAGGTTTAAATCGTTTTGAGACACGTTTAGAAGCTTCTTGGAAAGTATTTTGGCGCGGACTTTCAAACTGACGGATTGCTCCTTTGCAATGCGTCGTTTTTAAGCCCTTTACCTAACGACTGGTAGGAAGGAGAAATGACATATGGCATGGATTTATGTAATCATAGCTGGTATTATTGAAATCTTTTGGGTTATTGGACTTAAAAAAGCGGAGGCACCACTTGAATGGGCTGGTGTTGCTCTATTAATTACAATTAGTTTCGTCTTATTATTTAGAGCATATAAAGATTTACCTGTCGGCACTGTATACGCAGTCTTTACAGGAATTGGAGCTGGTGGAATCGTTCTTACAGAGATTTTCATCTTCGGAGAACCTTTCTCTATCGTAAAAGTATTATTAATCGGTTTAATCTTCTTCGGAGTAATCGGTTTAAAACGAGTAACAGAAGAAAAAGAAGCGAAGGAGGCCGCATAAAATGGCTTGGGTATTTTTAATTCTAGCTGGTATTTGTGAAATTGTTGGTGTACTCTTTATGAAAGTAGCCACTGAAAAGAAAGGCTGGGCACCAAAAGTTATTTTAATCGCTAACTTTGGCGTAAGTTTCTTCTTCTTATCTCTTGCAATGAATACATTACCGATGGGAACTGCTTACGCAATTTGGACTGGAATCGGAACTGCCGGAAGTGCACTTCTCGGTATTCTTATTTTCCGCGAGTCAGCGGATTGGCGTCGCCTTGCCTTCTTAAGCTGCATTCTGTGCGGCGCTGTTGGCTTAAAATTATTAGGCTAACGTGAGGTGAATGTCATGTGGAAAGAAAAAGGAAAACAAATGTTAGCATGGATTACACTCGGGATCGTCATTCTATTACAAATAAGTTTTCATATAATAGAATGGCTGTTTCATAAAGTATTATCCATTCTTACATTCCTTCCTAACATGGCACTTGAAATTGCATCTATCGCTTGGTCAATTATTGCCTCCATTACAATCGTGATTATATGGAGTATCGCCAAGCTATGGAACAAGTTATTTAAAAAGGACAGTTCTTCTGAAAAGAAGTAACTGTCCTTTTTTATCCCGCATTAACGGGCAGTAAGACCCCCACTGATTAAAGTTTCACTTTATATTCATTCTGATTTTCTATAGAAATTTGATGCGATCAGACAAAGCAGACCAGCTATGACAATACTTATACCAATCCCTTTATGCAAATTAGGAAATGGCGGTGGTATATCCGAGTAAAAATTTGCTATTATGAGACCAATTGAAAATAAAAATACCCCAATTCTATATAACCACTTTCTTTTGTTCATCATTCTCCCTCCTAAAATTTTTCATATCCTTCTTTCTTTTGGACATACTACCTAAAAAAGGAGTGGGTTATATGCAAAATTCTATACATAAGCAGATCCTATTTTTATTTTTCCTCTTTCTCATTTTCGTTATCGTTTTCAGCTTTATATTACATACTCCGAAAGATGTGCCTAATAGCCTTTCTGTTTATAAACTTTTGCTCTCGTATTGCCGTTATTGAAGAAGGTGCCTTTTACGAGGCACCTTTTAAAATTCTCTCTTCTCATACAATTTCACTGAAACGAAGATAGATACTATGAACATGCAAATTGAACTAACGAATAACACGCTGTTGTATAGTTGAATTTGTTCCAGGTTGATTTGAAACAAAGTTTCTAAAATAACAATCGGCGCCATGACTATTACTATCGTAATAAAAATAGTTTTTTTATACCCTAGCCAAAACGATATCGGTAAAACAAAGCTTAAATACACTAAAATAAAGCTAATACTAGCAACCATTGTCGTTTCAATAAATTCAAATAGGTTAACCCCATTCTTCATTCCCATCGTGAAACAACCGACCGTTACGCTTATAAAGAGAATAATAATTGCTACTATATATTTCGCATACACAATTTGTTTTCTGAATATTGGCAAACTACTCACTATAACTTCACTCTCATTTTTACTATCTGCTTCAAATGTTTTTACTGTTGCCCCAATTGTAATAATTACTGACATAATTATGAACAGATTTTCCGTATCTGTTAAAGCCATATAAAAGAAAACAGGATACAATATGTACCAAATTAAAAATTTCCATTGAATGATGAAATCTTTTAAAATTAATTGCTTGATCATGTTTTACACCTCCTAGTATGAAAAGAGCCTCTTCTATAACTCTGCCTCCTGAAACATTTTCATTGAGAGAAACATTGATATGACTATACTTACTAACACTCCGATACCAAGAACACTCATTGCTAGTGTAGCCTCTTGAGAGTGGAGTACTTTTAACATAATTATTTCATCACCAAAAATATTGCACATAAGGCCAATCATACCCATTAAAGGAAAAATCATAATCACATTCAAGACAGTAATAGCTTTATATCCTCCAATGTAATTAGTAGGTATCGTTACTACACAATAAATCAAAGTTGCTACTATTGCTGAAAATATTGCATATCCAGGAATAACTATATCTCTGTTCAACAAAATATTTCCTAATATTACGACTATAGAAGTTATGCTCAAACCGACTATAATAAATAATGTGCTTGAAATATATTTAGCTATAACTATCTCTTTTCTCATTATCGGCAAACTCACTAATACTTTTTCTATTTTACTTTTCTCGTCATAATAAAAAGAAATATATATAATCGTACTACATGTTATAAATAATCCTATTGCAATCCCCATCGGTTCTACGGAATTTCTAAAAACAGATAAAATAGGTATTAAAAAATAGAAAGGAAACATCTTCTTCTGTAAGAAAAACTCCTTCAAAATCAACTGTTGCATATGAATTCCCCTCTCTATAAATCACGCGTTTCATAAATTTTAATTGTAAGAAACATAGAAGCGATATAGACACTAGCTAATATAATTCCTCCAACTATAAATACACCAATATGCACTGGATTCATAATCCACTCAATGAATGAAGGTGTTGTTTCATCCAATCCATCTCCTATGAATATCCAAGCAATTCCACCAACTACCATTGATGCTCCTGACACTATACTTCGTGCTATCTTTGACCTTGTAACATAATAACTAGGAAAGAATGTTACAACAAAAAATACGGCGTAAACAGCTCCATTTATTACTTCATACCATGGAATTTCAATGTATAGATTCGGATGATAGGTACCGATATCACCAATGACCACAATGCCTCTTACAAGAAAAACAACTAACATCGTAGAGAGTATGCCACCAACAATAAATATTGCACTGGAAACATATCTAGCAATTATGATATCCTTTCGGCTTACCGGTAAACTATTTATAATAATGTCACTGTTATTCCTTTCATCCATAAAAGTTAACGTCATAACGGAAGAAAGAGTTATAAATAGACAACTCATCGAAAATAACAATTCACCACTTGGATCTAACATAAATAATACAAGAGGCACAATTAGATTCACTAACCACGTTACCCTAAAAAAGAACAAATCTTTATATATGAGCTGACGCATAGGCACCTCTCCCTTTCGCAGTGTAAACGATGATATCATCTAATGTAGGTTTTTCTAGTACAACCTCATTTCCAAACCAATCTATAATTGCTTGTTTTTCCTTTGCGAGTCCTTCAAATCCGAATTTATTTTTGCGTAAGCCAACGAATAACTCTTTTCCTTCTCGATCCAATAAATCATTGCTCCCCTTTACGATTACGTAATTCTCCATTAATTCATCTTTCTCACCAGTAAATATAATTTCTCCATCGTTAATGAACGTAATATAATCTGCGATGCGCTCTAAGTCTGTTGTAATGTGCGTTGAGAATAATACGGATACTTCATCTTCCATTACAATTTCTTGCAAAATATCAAGTAATTCACTTCGAACAACTGGATCTAATCCTGCTGTCGGTTCATCCATAATGATAAACTCCGCGTGATGTGAAAGTGCAATGGCAATCGCAAATTTCATTTTCATCCCTTTTGAGAGTTCTTTAATTTTTTTATACTTCGGAACTTGTAATCTGTGCATATACGATTTGTATTGCTCTTCGTCCCACTTTTTATATAATGGTGCAATAATACGCTTCATTTGTTCACACGTTAAATCTTCGTAATAATGATTTTCATCATATACAAAACCGATATTTTGTTTTATTTCCTTTTCGGCTTTCTTATTGTCCTTGCCAAAAACTTTTATATCGCCGCTATCTTTTCTAATTAAATTCATAATCATTTTGATCGTCGTACTTTTCCCAGCTCCATTCGGTCCAACAAATCCCATAATATATCCTCGTGGTAATGTAAAACTTACATTTTTCACTGAGAAATCTTGATAACTTTTACAAACGTTTTTTAGCTCTAACATCCCTTATTCCCCCTCATATAAACACGCAATCATCTGCTGTAAATCTTCAAGTGAAAGCTGCAACGCTTTACTTTCATTTACAACCTCTTCCACTTTACTTTCCAATAAACGAAGCCTTTGTTCTTTTAGTAGTTCATTATTTTTACGTGAAACATAAGTCCCTTTCCCAGCAACAGTTTCTATATATCCTTCTTTTTCAAGCTCCTCGTACGCACGCTTCGTTGTAATTACACTAATTTGTAATTCCTTCGCTAAGCTACGAATAGACGGTAATTGGTCTCCACCCTTTAAACCACCATTTAAAATAAGCTGGCTTAATTGTTTTCTTATTTGCACATAAATAGGGTCTTGGGAAGAATTCGAAATAATAATATTCATGTTTTCCTCCAGTGTGTATATACTGTATATACCTTATATACACAGTATATACACAACATCCTATTTTTGGCAAGAAAAAAAGACCAACATTTTCCTGTTGGTCTTTCGTATATGTATCACTTTTCAAAGCGATCTAACATTTCGTCTCTCATTCCGAAACTAACAACCGCAATTCCTACATACATAAAAAGAAGGAATGCTGGATGAACTGTATTGTACCAGCTGCTATCAACAATTAAATAAATCGTTAACGCCACAACAAGAACAAACGCTAAAATAAACATATAAAAGTGTCGTGTATTACCCATGATAAACTCCTCTCTTCTCTCTTCACCATTCAACAGTATATTGTATCGAATAATTCGATATGACTCAAGGTTAACTTTCTGTTATGTAATCAAGTTCTACCTTTACAATGTCCTCACACGCTATTGAAATGATTGTTCCTTGTTTATCAATCGCTGTCACTTCTCTATTATCCATTACACGGTGCGCTACTCTTTCTAACACTTTCCCTTGGTCTCGGTAACAAAATTCTTTTACATCTTTAATTGTTTCTCCATTTTCTAAATGGTATACCATTCTATAACATCGATATCCCACGCTTCCACCCCCGTCTTGCTCGTTTTTTCACATATACATAAAAATGAGTAATTTCTACCTCATCACATCTTCTTAATTTCAATAAAATTCTAACAAAAATAAATACTTTTATCAAACCGACTTTTTCAACAAAATCACCTATAAAACCGCATCTTTACAGCAATATGAAACAAAAAATATAAATTTTTAACATTTTTTTCATTCTAGCCACACCAATTTTGCAAAAAAAAGAACCCGCATGTAGCGAGTTCTTTTTTTTCCAATCACACTTGTACAGGTGCTAGCTTTTCATAACGTAAAACTGGTTTACGAGCAGCCAATGTTTCATCTAAACGTTTTATTACTGTTGTATGTGGTGCTTCTTGTACAACTTCTGGATTTTCTTCTACCTCTTTAGCAATTTGAATCATCTTATCAATGAAACCATCTAATGTTTCTTTTGATTCTGTTTCTGTTGGCTCAATCATAATACATTCTTCCACATTTAATGGGAAGTAAATTGTTGGTGGATGGTAACCGAAATCAAGCAGACGTTTTGCAATATCTAATGTACGTACACCAAGTTTCTTTTGACGACGACCTGACAATACGAATTCATGCTTGCAATGTCTATCGAACGGAAGATCATAGAATGGTGCTAATCTTCTCATCATATAGTTCGCATTTAATACAGCATACTCAGTTACTGCACGCAAGCCATCTGGGCCCATAGAACGAATATATGTGTATGCACGAACGTTAATTCCGAAGTTACCATAGAATGGTTTCACACGCCCAATTGCTTCTGGACGATCATAGTTAAAGTGATAGCCATTTTCCGTTTTCTCTAAAATCGGCTTTGGTAAGTACGGAATTAAATCAGCTTTCACACCTACTGGACCAGAACCTGGACCACCGCCGCCATGCGGACCTGTAAATGTTTTATGAAGGTTTAAATGCACAACGTCAAATCCCATATCTCCTGGGCGTGCTTGGCTTAATACCGCATTTAAGTTTGCACCATCATAGTATAATTTACCGCCTGCGTTATGGACGATTTCTGCCATTTCTAAAATATTTTCTTCGAATAGGCCTAATGTATTTGGATTTGTTAACATAAGTGCTGCTGTTTCTTCGTTTACAACACGTTTTAAATCATCTAAGTCAACAAGACCATGTTCATTTGATTTCACCGTAATTGTTTCAAAACCAGCTACTGTTGCAGACGCCGGGTTTGTTCCGTGAGCAGAGTCAGGAACAATTACTTTCGTACGGTTAAAGTCACCGTTCGCTTCATGATATGCACGAATCAACATTAATCCTGTCCATTCTCCGTGTGCACCAGCTGCTGGTTGTAACGTAACAGTATCCATACCTGTAATTTCAATTAAATGTTCTTGTAAGTCATACATTAATTCCATTGCACCTTGCACTGTTTTTTCATCTTGAAGTGGATGAATATTTGCAAAGCCTGCGAAACGAGCTACGTTTTCATTAATTTTCGGATTATATTTCATCGTACAAGACCCAAGTGGATAGAATCCAGAATCCACACCGTGGTTACGGTTTGAAAGCGCTGTGTAATGGCGCATAATATCAAGTTCAGATACTTCTGGAAGCTCTGCATCTTCTACTCGAATATAATCACTCTCAAACACATCTTCTAATTTTACTTCTTCTACATCTAATTTGGGTAAGCTATATCCTACGCGTCCTTCTTTAGTCACTTCAAAAATAAGTGCTTGGTCTTGGTTCTTCATTGGATAGCCCCCATTTCGTTTACAAGTGTGTCAATTTCCTCTTTTGTACGAAGCTCTGTTACCGCTACAAGCATATGGTCTTCATGCTCTTTATAATCACGGCCTAGGTCGTAACCACCGATAATATTCTTTTGTATTAATACATCATTTATTTCTTTAACTGGACGTTTACAATCTACAACAAATTCATTAAAGAATGGTCCAGCGAACGTTACTGTGAAACCTTTCGCTTCAAATTGACGTTTCGCATATTGTGCTTTAGAAATGTTTTGACGTGCCATTTCTTTTACACCTTGTTTGCCAAGTGCCGTCATTGCAACAGAAGCTGCTAATGCATTTAACGCTTGGTTTGAACAAATGTTAGACGTCGCTTTATCACGACGAATATGCTGTTCACGTGCTTGTAACGTTAATACAAATCCACGTTTACCATCTGAATCTACAGTTTGTCCGACAAGACGTCCTGGAATTTTACGCATAAATGCTTTCGTTGTTGCAAAGTAACCACAGTGCGGTCCACCAAACTGCGTTGGGATACCGAATGGTTGTGCATCACCGATTACAACATCAGCACCGAATTTTCCTGGCGGTGTTAATGCGCCTAATGATAATGGATTTGAAGAAACGATAAATAATGATTTTTGTTGATGAACGATTTTTTCGATATCAGCTAACTTTTCCACTTGTCCGAAGAAGTTTGGATATTGAACGATTACACAAGCAACTGTATCATCTACTTCACTTTGTAATACTTCTAAATCTGTTACACCGTTTTTATGATCAATTTCAACAACTTCAAGATTTTGACCTTTTGCATATGTTTCAAGTACTGCTCTTGATTCTGGATGAACTGCCTTAGATACAAGAATTTTCTTTTTACGAGTATGACCAGCTGCTAGCATTGCCGCTTCAGCTAAAGCTGTACCTCCGTCATACATAGAAGAGTTTGCTACATCCATTCCTGTTAATTCACAAATCATTGTTTGGAATTCAAAAATTGCTTGTAATTCCCCTTGTGAAATTTCTGGTTGGTATGGTGTGTAAGCTGTATAAAACTCTGAACGAGAAATAACATGATCAACAATTACTGGAGCGTAATGATCGTATACACCTGCTCCTAAGAAAGAAGCATATTCTTTTAAGTTCGCATTTTTGCTAGCCATTTGAGATAGCTCTTTTAAAAGCTCTGGCTCTGATTTTGCTTCTTTAATTTTTAAATCCCCTTTAAAACGAACACTCTCTGGAATATCAGAGAATAACTCATCAATCGTTTGAACGCCGATTGTTTGTAACATTTCTTTTTTGTCTTCTTCTGTCATTGGAAGATAACGATGCAACATGAAATCTACCCCTCTCCCCGTTACTTTGAACGTTTATAAAATGGTGTTGGAACAACTACTGCTTTGACGCGTTTATTACGAATTTCAATTTCTACTTCTGTATCAACTGCTGCGTATTTTACATCAATTAGTGCTAAACCAATGCTTTTCTTTAACGTTGGAGATTGTGTACCACTCGTTACTTCCCCGATTTTTTCTTCTCCTATAAATACAGGGTAATGCGTACGAGGAATACCGCGTTCGATTACTTCGATGCCGACTAATTTACGAGATGCACCGTTTTCTTTTTGCTCTTTTAACGTTTCTTTTCCAAAGAAATCTGCTTCTTTATTTGGTTTTACCGCAAAGCCAATTCCCGCTTCAATCGGTGTAATATCTTTTGATAACTCTTGTCCGTATAACGGAAGTGTTGCTTCGAAGCGAAGTGTATCACGAGCACCTAAGCCACATGGTTTTAAGCCCTCTTCTGCTCCCACTTCAAGAAGTTTCTCCCAAAGTTTTGCTGCATCTTCACTCTTACAGTAAATTTCGAATCCATCTTCACCTGTGTAACCTGTACGAGATACAAGTGCAGGAATTCCATCTACAAGAATATTATTTTTAAATTTAAAGAACTTAATTTCTTTTAAATCTTCTGACACAACTTTTTGTAAAATGCCTTCTGCTTTTGGTCCTTGAATTGCAAGCTGCGCAACTTCACTAGAAACATTGACTACTTTCGCATCGCCAATTACATGGCTAGCTAACCATTCGTAATCTTTCTCGATATTTGATGCATTGATTACTAATAAATAGTCTTCTTCACCACGTTTGTAGATTAATAAATCATCTACTGTGCCACCATTTTCATAGCACATAGCTGTATATTGTGCGCCCCCTACCTTTAAGGTAGATACGTCATTTGTAACAACACGTTGTAAAAATGCTAAACTATCTACACCTTTTACCTCTACTTCTCCCATATGAGATACATCGAACAAACCTGCTCCTGTACGTACAGCTTCATGTTCCTCTTTAATGCTTGAAAATTGAACTGGTAATTCCCAACCACCGAAGTCGACTGTTTTCCCACCATACTTCGCGTATACATCAAATAACGGTGTACGTTGTAATGTAATCATGCTCTTTCCCCCTTATGCTCTGACAAATCAATAAAAGTTGCTTCCCATATCTAAACATTTTCATTCTGAAAAGATAAGGTTATACGGAATCTCAGTATATTTTTTTATGAAAGCGTAAATAAAAAGTTACTTTCTTGGATAAAATACGAAAGATTCCACACATTTCACACCATTATCCTAACATTATTCGCTATATTTCATCAATATTCTAGCATAAAAAATAATTTAGAATTTTTCATTCTTAATCTTATTAAATACAAATTTTGAAATTTAGCCCTTTATCATTGCCTATTCTTTAACTTTTAGTAATTGTGATAGCGCCTTATTACGAGGCTTATAATAAAGATTTTTTAAATAATCACTTTAGTTTATAAAAGGTGGGAGAGTCTTAATGAATGTCGATATTTCCGTAGATCGAACGTGGCAAAACAATTTTTTAAAAAGAATTGATGAAGATGGTCCTTGGACAAATTGGGATTTATATCATTTAGCTTATAAAACAGAGAAATCGTTACTCGTCCCTACTTTTGATGGATTGCAAGCACCGAAACATTTATCACATTTCACGCCGCTTCCACATCAATTAGAGGTCGCTCAAAATGTCATTGAAAAAATGAATGGTAAAGCGATTCTAGCAGACGAAGTCGGACTTGGAAAAACGATTGAAGCTGGACTTATTTTAAAAGAATATATGGTTCGAGGACTTGTAAAAAAGGTACTCATTCTCGTTCCAGCTTCTCTCGTATCTCAGTGGGCGTATGAACTAAACACAAAATTTTTTATTCCTGCGGTCGCTCAAAAGAAAAGTTATTCTTGGGAACAAGCTGATGTCATCGTTTCATCAATCGATACTGCGAAACGTTCACCGCATCGCGATATCGTTTTAAACCTAGAGTATGACCTTATTATTATCGATGAAGCACATAAACTAAAAAATAATAAAACAAAAAACTATGAATTTGCACAGCGATTAAAAAAGAAGTTTTGTTTATTACTAACTGCAACTCCTGTTCAAAATAAAATCGATGAAATCTTCAACCTCGTTTCTTTATTAAAACCAGGTCATTTAGGCAATCAATCTAATTTTGAAGAATATTACGCTTCCAAAAATCGTTCCACTGAATCCGATGAAGATTTAAAAGCTCTTATCAATAAAGTAATGGTTCGAAATAGACGCAATAACACTGGCATTGATTGGCCGAAGAGGCATGTACGAACAATCTTCGTTGAATTCAATGAAGAAGAACAAGCTTTGTATAATGAAATTGAAAATTGGCGTGGACAAGATGCCGTCACATCTGCTTTCTCATCCTTAACTTTAAAACGGGAAGCATGTAGTAGTCGTGAAGCTGTTTACTATTCATTAAAAAAACATGTAGAAAAAAGACAGAAAGAAAATGAGCACTACATAAAGGACCCACATATTGATGTGCTGATGGACAAAATTAATCATATTCCGTTCAACTCCAAAGCAAATAAAGCACTAGAGCTTATAAAAGAAGTTGACGATAAAGTCATTATCTTCACTGAATATAGAGCTTCACAAATGTATTTACAATGGTTCTTACAACAACATGGCATTTCCTCTGTTCCATTTCGCGGTGGATTTAAGCGCGGGAAGAAAGATTGGATGAAGGAGCTTTTCCAAAATCATGCCCAAGTATTAATTGCGACCGAAGCTGGTGGTGAAGGAATTAACTTACAATTTTGTAGCCATATGATTAATTACGACTTACCGTGGAATCCAATGCGACTCGAGCAAAGGATTGGACGTATTCACCGTCTTGGACAAAAAAATGATGTTCACATTTATAACTTAGCAACAAAGCACACTGTTGAAGAGCACATTTTAAAACTACTATATGAAAAAATTAATTTATTTGAACGTGTAATCGGTGAACTCGATGAAATTTTAACGAGAATCAACATGAAAAATATTGATGCGCATATTCAAGAAATTTTCGCGCAGTCAAAAAGCGAAGGTGAAATTCGAATCAAGATGGAAAATTTAACATCTATTATCGATTTTGCGAAGCGCAATGAAGCAGAGGTGCAGGACTATGCAGCAAAATGAAATTCATAATTACTTATATAATTTTTTTGAGGCGAATAACTGCGAAATTTTAGAACGTTCCCCTCACCTATTAGACGTGCAGTTAACAATTGAAATGGATAAATTATTAATGAACCGCCCTTTCTATTGGCACTATCTTGAAAAAACAGGAGGCGTTCCGAACCCGATGCGCCTTACTCTTATTACAAATCCAGAAAACGAAGAAAACGACGGTGAACTTATTCATTACGGTTCACCCCGTTTGCATCAAATATTTGAAACAACAAAAGAACTAGGTTCATACATACGTTTATATGAGGAAGTGAAACATAGCGGTGCAACTCATACCCCCCTTCATCCTTGGCTTGGTGTAAATATAAAAGTATCTTATCAATGCGACCGAAAAAAAGACATACTTCATTCCATCGGTATTCATCTTATTTCCGGGACAATGATTGCAAACTTTCATGACACTTTAGCAGAGATCAAACTCACACCGAAAATACCTGACTTTTGTTTTACCCTCTCACCTATCATTAAGCCACAAAGTGGCTTACAACGTATAGAGGATGCTTTAAAAAATATAATCGCAGAAGATGACCATACGTGGGCAAAAGAAGCGAGAGTGCGTTGGAATCACGATTTAGACCTTTTAAATCGATTTTACGAAGATAGCGATGAACTTCCAGAAAGCTATGAAATTGAAAAGCAAGCATTACAAGAACAATACGAACCACGCATTACAATACAAATTATAAACGGTGGTCTCTTTTATGTTACCGCAAATCATTTTCTATCTTAAAGAAAGCTCCTTCAGATTGAAGGAGCTTCTTTTAAGATATGTTCCCAGCCTATTCTCTATCTTCATTACGCTCTTGCTGTTTTTTCTCTGTCATACGTTTCTGATATGCACGATCTTTTGCACTTACATGGTTTGCATCAGTTGGAAGATTCTCTTTTGAACGACCAATTCCATTACTCATCTTTTTCGCCTCCTTTTTGCATGTTTCAAAATGCATCTTTATTTTCAGCTAGAGGCACAATCCTTATACAAAAAAATAAGAGCAGCCAGTAGCTGCTCTTACTCATTCACGTATTTTTGAAACATATCATGGATGCCTTGATTTACGAGGTTCGAGATCTGTTCGTCAGATTTATTCGGATAACGATCACGTAATCTGATAGATGCCTTCACCATTAAATTTTCTAATACAGAACGGCCACCTTCTCCATAAATAATTTCAGCATACTTAACCAGTCTTCCATCCTCTAATGTTGCTGGATTATGATTGAAGAAAAATTTACTCATTGTCTCCACCTCTCTTTTGATAACGTTTACATTTATATAGATTATTTATGTTATTTATTTCACAATATTGTATGCATGTATATTTAATTAGTTTCATTATAAAGTAACATATCAATAGTAAATATGTGATTTTCCATCCATTTTGTGAACAAATCAAAAAATGAAAGCGTTTCCTTTATTATATACTAAAAAAACTTACTACGCTAGGGACAATTTTTTTAATCTACTAATCATCTACTTTTCTTTTTTTTATTAAACCTTATACAATTTTCAGAAATTATATTATAAAATATATGTATGACTTAAGGAGGATTTGTATGAATCAAAATAAAAAAGCTATATTAGATCTTGTCTTTTATCTCGTATTCCCATTCCTCATTTGGAAATTTGCAAAACCTTATATCGATCCTTATTACGCAATGTTAATTTCCTCTGTTCCGGGGATTATTTATACACTGTATACCTTTAAAAAAGAAAAACAGTTTAACGTTACAGGGTTCTTTATTTTAATTACACTCATTTCTAATACAACGGTAGACTTAATATCTGGATCAGCGGAACGAATGCTATGGAATGATGCATATTATCATATCGTACTTGGCTGCATCGTTATATGTACAATCTTTATAAAAAAACCACTTATGTTATATTTCGCAGCGGATATTTCAGCACTGCAAGGTCATGATCGTGATAAAAGTCGTGAGCTTTATCGTGATAGTCGTATATATCCAGCACTGCAATATTTAACACTATTTTTCGGCCTTCAATTTATATTAAAAAGCTTCTTGAAAATCTATTTCATCTCTGTTTTCGGTGTAGATGGATATGGTGAAATGAGAGCTATTATGACCGCTGTTGGCTGGGGTATTTCTATTTGCATCGGAATAGGATTTGTATGGGTAAATAATAAGATACATGCGGTTACTGAAGAAAAAGAATCTGTGCAACAATAAATAAAGATCCCCTAGCAGCTTGTTGCACTAGGGGATCTTTATTTTGCCAGACATATTACGAAAAAGTTAGCTTGATTTTTTTCTTTTATTTTTTACATTTCGATAAAACAAAGCAGCGCTCAGTGGCATAACACCAAACCATTTATTTAAGAATGGCTCTTTCTCCGCACGACGTTGTTGTTTCTGTTGTTTTCGATCCTCTTTTGGAGCATCCATATATGACACAAATTGCTGTGTCACAAAGCGTACATAATCATTAGTAGACATATTATCATCACCTCTACTTGATTAGTATGTCCACTTTTTTATTCATTAATCTTTTGCTTTAATTCATTCATAATTTGCTTTACCGACTTATTTGTCGTATCGATATGAATATCAGCCTCTTCATAATAAGCTCGGCGCGATTCAAATTTCGTTATAAATGCATCTATATCTTTCTTCTGAAATAGTGGACGTGTCGTATCTTCACGAAGCCTTTCTGCAATTACATGTGGATCGCAATATAAATACACAACAGTTCCATTTTCCTTCATCCACTTTCGATTTTCCGCTCGTTCAATAATCCCTCCACCCGTTGTAATAATTACATTCTGAACCGGTAGTGAACGTAACATTTCACTTTCATATTCCCGAAAAGCCATTTCGCCTTCTTCGGCAAAAATATCACGAATTGCCTTCTCTTGCTTCTCTTCAATTTTTTGGTCTGTATCTACAACATCCATATGAAGTTCTTTACTTAACACTTTTCCAATTGTTGTTTTCCCGGCTCCCATATAGCCAGTTATGTATATAGATTTCATTTTCGTTCCTCTCAATCATCCGTTATTATTTGTTATTATAACGAAAGATGTTACTTTATTTAATAAAAAAACGTTTTGTTCTTCTTATGCTATGAAGAACAAAACGTAACATACTCACTATTTTCTCGTAATCAAACAAGCTGGCTCACTTTTACTTATAAGTACCTCTTCTCACCCACTGCGTTGCAATCCATTTCTCACCTTTCGTTACAGGTGCTCCTCCATGTAACGTAAGCTCATTTAGTAATTGATCTTGATAAAAATACTCAAAGTATACTGCCATTCCCTTTCTAGGGTGTACAGAAAGATTTAATTTCGGAAAGAATGTTTCCCCGCCTTCTTCTACATCATTTAAGTACATCACAAGAGTACTTATACGATTATTAGCAGCTGACCTGCTATGTTCTGCAAAATAATCATGGTGCGCTTTATATTCTTGATCCACTTCATAATTTAAAATGTGCAATCCTTCTCCATGCGCTACAGGAACATTCGTGATAGATGAAATTCGTTTTTCAATCTTCGAAGTAAGTTCATTCTCTTCCAAAAATGCACCACTACTCGTTCGAATATCATTTACATCACGTGATGAACCAACTTTAGAACGTTTCATATTACTTTTAGACAATTCAATTAATTCAGCGCACTCTTCATCACTTAATACATTTGCTAATACGACAATAAGAGGTTCTTCGAATTTTGAAATAATTTGTATTTCCCTATCCTCTGTCATAATCGTATTTCCTTTATGATCAAAAATAGTTTGTTCCTTATTTTCACCTATTTGATTGTTGTTTGTCATTTCCTTATCTCCCTAGAAAAAAATGATTGGATAGCATGAATATATCATATTCTTTCTACCTTTCTCTTTTTTGAGAAAATTTAAACTTTTGACCATCATTCTTATCCCTTTCCTCAAAGAAATTGACTCCCTCCACAATAGAAACTCATGGTTCTTTTACATATTATCCTTCTACCCAATCAAATATTTTATTATCCTTTTCCCTATACCGAAAGCTCACTGTATAGAAAACTCTCTGTTTTGTAACACATTGCAACGAAATGATAATAACATCATTTTCAAAGACGTACTTTCCACTCACTTCTCCTCTTTCATACTGAAATAAAAAAACATCCTCTTTTTCTTTTTGATGTAAGCCTCTTTTTATATCTGAAATAGCTCGATCAACAAGTTCCTCCATGAAAAAACTTTGTTCTATTTCAGAATAAAATTTTTTATCCGAAAGTAACATATTCGTTTCGTACATCAAAAATGAAATGAATAAAATAAGAAAAATAATTGTTCCTGGCATTACAAATCCATCTTGTTTTCTCATGTTTCTATCTCAATTTCACTATAGCGCACAGCCACGCCTTCATATATTTCACCACTTATATCTTTCACATATATATATAACAAATGAGGTGTTAATTTATACGAAATCGCTTCAATCCTTTGTAATATAAATTCCCTTCCGCGCATATTTACTTTTCTTATTAAATTACTATTCAACTTTTCATACGTCACCTGATCACCATTACGAAGTTGGAAGCGTAAAATATTCCCACCGTTTTCTAGCTCTATCTTCCTCCCACTTGATACTTCACGAAACTCTAATTGCATTTGTCCTAAAAACACATCCCACTCCCAGTCATTTAATCCTTTTGAATGTGTATTTTCTATCCCCATAATATGAAGACGCGGTAAAAGTAAAAAGAACATTGATAAAAGCAACAAACATGCAATCATTTCTATTAATGTAAATCCCGCTTCTTTTTTATTTTTCCTTTGCATAAAGGCATTGCTCCATCGCTTTTCCTCTCCTATCTTTCCACATCGTACAAACTTCATCTCCTCTCCAATATGTGTAATATACAATTCCTTTTATGACTTGCTCTTTTACTCGCTTTTCCTCATTCTCATACTTAAATAAGGCCGCTTCTTTTTTTAATAATATTAATGCTTTATAGCTCATTTTTATATTTTTTCTTTCTTGCATAATTAATAATGTTTGCGGGAGCAATAACGATACCGCCATCATTATTAAACTTAACGCTACAACCATTTCAACCATTACTGACCCTTTTTGACACTTCACGATACGTAAATCTCCCTCTTCCAAGCTGAAATACAATCTCATATTTATACCCTCGATAGGAAAGTAAAATCGTACCACCCCTATTAATATTCCCGCTCGGATTATATGTCATTGGATTTGGAAAGGTATGCAAATCCATTTGGACATCTTTATCATATTCTCTCTTAACAATTAAAAGGTCTGTCTCCGATTCCGAAATATAATACATATGTTTCTCTTTAAACCAGCGTAACGTATAATGTTTTTGACGCTTAATCGCTAACTGCTGCATATACAAAATATCATTTGAAAACTGTTTCAAAAAC
Organism: Bacillus sp. AC266; assembly: GCF_979253805.1. NCBI lineage: Bacteria > Bacillati > Bacillota > Bacilli > Caryophanales > Bacillaceae > Bacillus > Bacillus sp. AC266. Next base: position 576,207 of record NZ_CEEDEC010000002.1, on the reverse strand, counting down.
TGCTCAACTTTTTGTTTTTCATGTAATGAAGTAACGTTAAAATGCGTAACAACACTCAGTACAGAAATAGCAAATAAGACAAGTAGCATTTCTAAAAGAGTAAAACCTTTTTGCTTCACGATTTCCCAGCTGATACCGTACCATCATCGGAAATATGGATTGGTTCACCTTTCGGGCAAGTTTTTGAAGTAATATACTTTCCTGTTTCAAGTTCCTCTATTGATGGAATCTTATTATGTTGCAAGTGATATGCTTGTATTTGTGCTTCTATAGATTTCACATAGGCTGCACATCCTTTTCCTTGGACGGATGAGCGCTGTGTAACTACATTTGGAATAATTAATAGTAATAATACAGTTATGACAACCATAACTAATAACATTTCTAAAAGAGTAAAACCCTCCTCATTCTGCATGTAAATGCCCCCTATATAGAATTCATCATTTGAAACATCGGCATAATCATCGCTAAGTACATCAAAATGACTATAACCCCAAGACATGTAAATAAAATGGGTTGAATCACAAATAACATACGTTTAATTTTTTGTTCTACCTTTTCAATAATGAGCTCACTGTAATCACCAAGCTCATTTGCTAAATTACCGTTTGCTTGTCCATGCGTAATGATATAAGAAAGTTCTTTCTCGTAATAACCGCTTTTATCAATAATAGATTGTAACGGTTCTCCTGCAATTAATTGCCGCTCAATTCGGTCTGCTTCATACTGAAAGAACGGATGATACTTTTGCTTCATCATTATTGTTAATGCTTCGTGTACGGACAATCCACCGTGTAATAAACCACTTAATTGAGTGGAAAAATAATGCGAATGATTTAAAATAAGAAATGTTTTCATAAGGGGAATACGGATCATAATCTTTACCTTTTGAGTAGGCGGAAGTTTTCGGAAATAAAATATATATATACTAAATCCCTTTATAACGATAAGAACAATCATATAAATGAAGTAGGGTAATAATTTAATTGCAACTAAAATTTGCTCCGTAAGTGGTGGTGCTGTAGAACGTAAAGAACTATACATCATTTCAAACTGAGGCAATAAAATGAGGTTAAAAACAGAAAGCATAATCATTAAAAAAAATGATAAAAACATAGGATATCGCATTACTTTCATCATATCTTTCCTATATTTATCTTTCTTGTAAAGAAGTACGCTTCCTTGTTGCAAAGCAAAAGAAATGTCACCATGTCGCTCTGCATAAAACAAATAACTTAACATCTCAGAGTGAAACATTAATTGGTGAAAAGAAGCGTGCAAACTTTGTCCATTTTTCAATCCCTCGATCATACGCTGTAACTGTAATTTCTTTCCTAATGGTAGTTGCAACTGCAAAAATTCTAACGCCTGCAAAAGTGAGTAACCTTTCTCTAATAAATCACTTAATCTTTTACATAATAATGCTTGATCACTTAAACTCCATTTTCTCTTAAACATATACATCTTCTTCTAAAAAGCCTAAAGCATACCCTTTTCGAACCGACGATTCCAACGTTTTATAGTGATACGTAACATGTTCTCCACTTGCTTCTTTAATCGCTTGTTTTAATTCATATCCATATAACAGTTCATAAATGCTTGCCTGTCTCACTTTCCTCATTGATTTACATAAAGTTGCACACTTCCCTCTGCAAAATGGACATTTTAATTCGACGAGCCGCTGAGCAGCTACTGCTAATAATGATTGTTCAATTTCTTGCCTTGTAATACCATAATCCATAAATCGTAGTATCGCTCCTTTCGCATCATTTGTATGCAAGGTTGTCATTACTAAATGTCCCGTCAAACTGGCCCTTACAGCTACTTTTGCTGTTTCTTCATCACGAATTTCGCCAACTAAAATAATATCTGGATCATGACGCAAAATAGCCTTTAATCCCGTTTTATATGTGATACCAGCTTTTTCATTTATTTGAATTTGTAATAAACCGTCTTTTCTTTGCTCAACTGGATCTTCCAGTGTAATGATGCGACGTGTTTGCCATTTTCTAGCTACTTCTAATAACGCATACATTGTTGTTGTTTTTCCAGAACCAGTTGGCCCAGTAAATACGAGTAACCCATGAGAATGCTTTAAAAAAGAGAGTAATTTTTCCGCTGAACTTGGAAATAACGAAAGATGAGACAGTGGCTGTACAGATGCTTGTAAATGGAGGCGAATAACGAGACTTTCTTGATATACTGTTGGAAGTGTTGAAAGGCGTAAATACACTTCTTGTCCATCAATTTGTAAGTACAACGAACCATTTTGAGGTTTTCTCCTCTCTCCTATATCCATTGATGCTAAAAATTTAAAGTGTGAAACAAGCTTTTCTCCAAATTCTTTCTCAATACACCGTTTCGTAATTAAATCTTTTCCAATACGTAATTGAATCGCCACATCCTTCTGCCTGGGCACAATATGTAAGTCCGATGCTTGCACCCTACAAGCTTCTTTCATAATCATATTTGCAAAAAGCTCGACACTATTCATCAAGTTTCCCTCCTCACTATGTATATATCATAAAAAAATGCACAAGAAAAATTAGAGATTTTGTATTTTCACTAAGAGAAAAAGGAAAAATATGTTTGTGAAATTATGAACAATTTCTGAACTATTGTCTGAAATTACCTATATAGAAGTTTATCTGTATTATAATGTTAATATCTTGGATAAAGTGATAAAGGTGGAGATCCTCATGGAACAAGCTTTAAAAATTACAGGTGTGTTATCTGACCCTACTCGTTATTACATTTATAAATATATTTCGCAAAAACATAATTACGTAACTGTACAAGAAATTGCAGATGAGTTTAACATTCATCCAAACGTGGCGCGTTTACATTTATCAAAATTAGAAGATGTTAATATGCTCAAATCAGAAACAAAAAAAACTGGGAAAGGCGGCAGACCAAGCAGACTATACGTCTTGTCTCAAGATGTCATCCAGTTACAATTCCCATTTCGCGATTATCAATTATTAGCACAGATAGCATTTAATTCACTACTAAGCTTAGGTAGCGCCGGTGAAAAAGCGCTATATGAAACAGGAAAACAATTCGGCAAAGAATTAATGCAACAACATATGCATCGCTTAAATGTAAGTGCAGAAGCATTGACGATAGAACAAAAAATGCTAATCGCAAAAGAAGCATTCTCAACAGCTGGCTTATCCCCTGCTTTTGAATTAAGTACAGATGGCACAAAAATTTTCTATGATGTACACAATTGCCCATTTAAAGAAGTTGCTGCGCATCATCCGACTGAAATTTGTAATATGCACGGAGATATGATGAAGGGGATTTTTGAAATCCTATTCCCGAACGTGGAATTAACACGAAACGATAGTCTACTAGATGGATGCAAATCTTGTAACTATAAAGTGAAACTTTAATCAGTGGGGGTTTACGGGCAGTTGATCTCCCACCTAACTTCTTTGCTCAAGCCGAATTTTGAGGTGGGAGTTTTACTGCCCACAAATAGCGGGATAAAGTTCAAATTTAGTTTTTCAACTAAGAAGAAGTCAATATTATAATTGGCTTCTTTTTTATATAAATGAATATTTACAATAGTTAGAAAAATAAACTATAATGAAAAGAGGTTTTACTTTTTTTAGAAAAGGAGGGAGATGGCATGGAGCGCATGTTTCGCGTTCTCGGCTTTTGGACTGGAATTTTCTCGGTTATGTTTTACGTAGGGGATATGCATTCGACCGCACTACTATTTTTAGGACAAACAGGATTCTTCGTACTTTTAAGTTATTTAAAATTAACAGAGCGTATGTATATATACGTATTCGGGGCATATTTAACCGTTTTCTTCATCGGATTTACATGGTACACAACATTTTTACTTGTCCCTGGAGCTGGGCATTAAGAGATGGCAAATTGCCATCTTTTTTTTAATTCCGCAATTCCCTAGTTGACTTATAGGTTTTATTACCTTATATTCTATATAACACATTGGAATTAGGGGGAATCAACATGAATACACTGCTTGTCGGGATTAACATCACAGTCATGCTCATTTTAGTTGGCGTATTGTATTATATGCAACGTAAGCATGTATCTTTTAATAAACGTGTATTTACTGCTTTAGGAGTCGGAATTATCTTTGGTCTTATATTACAATTTATTTATGAACCTACTTCTAAAGTAATTATCGAATCAAATACCTGGTTTAGTTTAATTGGTAACGGTTATGTGAAATTACTTCAAATGATCGTTATGCCACTTATTTTAGTATCTATTATTTCAGCATTTACAAAATTACAATTAACGAAAAACCTTGGTAAAATCAGTGGTCTTATTATCGGAATTTTAATTCTTACTACAGGAATTGCCGCAGCTGTCGGTATAGCTGCAAGCGCAGGATTTGATGTATCAGCAACAGGTTTACAACAAGGTGATGCAGAATCTGCTCGTCTGAAATTAGTAGAAGAAAGATTTACTTCTATTGAAAAGACAACAATTCCAGACAAATTGTTAGAACTGTTGCCTACGAATCCTTTTCTTGATTTAACAGGTGCTCGTCCAACATCAACAATTTCTGTTGTAATATTTGCAGCCTTTATCGGGATTGCCTTTATAGGTGTAAAACGAAAATATCCAGAACAAGCAGAGCTATTTAAGAAAATGCTTGATGCTGTATATGCAATCGTAATGCGTATGGTAACATTAATTTTACGTCTTACTCCATACGGCGTATTAGCTCTTATGGCAAAGACAGTTGCTGGTAGCGATATTAACGCTATTTTAAAACTTGGTAACTTCGTGTTAGCATCTTACGTAGCTCTTATCGTAATGTTTATCATTCACTTATTATTAATCGCATTATCTGGTTTAAATCCAATTCAATATTTGAAAAAAGTGTTCCCTGTATTAACATTTGCATTCACATCTCGCTCTAGTGCTGGTGCAATGCCATTAAATATTGAAGCTCAAAAAGAAAAGCTTGGTATTTCTGAAGGAATCGCTAACTTCGCTGCATCCTTTGGGGTATCTATCGGTCAAAACGGTTGCGCAGGTATTTATCCAGCAATGCTTACTATGATGGTCGCTCCAACTGTAGGAATTGATCCATTACAACCACAATTCATTTTAACTTTAATCGCTGTCGTTGCTATTAGCTCATTCGGTGTTGCCGGTGTTGGTGGCGGTGCAACATTCGCAGCGTTAATCGTACTATCTACAATGAACTTACCAATCGGCATTGTCGCTCTTGTTATCTCAGTTGAACCATTAATCGATATGGGTCGTACAGCTCTTAACGTAAGTGGTTCTATGACAGCTGGTCTTATTTCTAGTAAATGGCTTGGTGAATTAGATCAGGATACGTACAATCAAGATGATGTAAAAACTGGTGAGATTGCTTCATAATAAAAAAGGACGCTAACAATTTATACTGTTAGCGTCTTTTTTATTATGTTCCATCTCTATACATCTTCTCTTGAAAGTTATCACTCCAAGTATTCTTCTAGTTGCTCTTTTAACTCTTCCTCAATCTCATAACAAGATTCATCAACAAGTTCCCCTACTTTCTTACTCCCCCAAACTCTCGACTGAGTTGGCATCCCTAAAAAAGTATTTTCGCATCTCCAAATTGGAATAATGTAAAATTCAATCATCTCTCCTTCTTCATCTAATACCGCTATAGAAACTGATGAATAATATCCTATTTCAAAGGGATTCTCTTTTTCTCATTCAAATCCCATATCTAATTTCATATTTTCCCCTATGTATAAATGCGAATACGCTTTAAAAAATCCAAGTGATATTCGCTCTATTCCATTCTCCATACATTGAATCTTCTCTTTCAACTCCAATGTAAGCTCCTGTGCTTTATATTTCATTTCCGCCTCCTTAAACATAGAAAAAGAGAATACAATAACATATTCTCTTTTCTCAAATATATTTCATTATCTCACAGCCCGTCCCTTTCACAAATAACCATTTTGCTCGCACCATGTATGAAATTGTCCTACATCTACTCCAACTAACACGATATCCTTTAGCTCTACATCAATACTTTGTTCTCCAATTACAATAGCAAAATGGGATTCTAATTGTTTTTCATTTTTCTTTACAGTTCCAATTCGGTTCCGATGCGGCCCATTTTTTATATATGCTTTTTGTCCTACAATATCAAAGTTCAAGATTCTCACCTCTTTTACTGCGCTCAAATTGGAAATACAATCTCCACCTCGGAAAATTTCCTTTCATTGCACTATTTCTCTATATATATGACGAAACAATAAAAGAGTCCTTCCTTCTTTACAATTATTTTTTCTTTGTTTCATTTTTATGATTGAAACGTAAAGTTTATAATAAAATACACTTGGAAGCGCTTTCTACGTAATTTTTTATGTTATAATATAAAAGTAGAACTTCGTAAAGAGGGTTAAAAAATGAATATAAACATGATTAACAAAGTAATTGAAGCATTAAAAGTATATGGCTTTCAGGATGTATCATTCTGTGAAGAAACGAAGCAATTTTTATTTCATAACGAAACCGATATTATGAGCGGCTATGCAGAAATAACATATAGTAGTCAATTCGAAAAATTTAACGTACAAATTCATCCAATTGAAACGCATCACCAAGCAGAGTTACAAGAGGTTGAAAGACATATACAAGCTTGCATACGAAAAGTAGAGTATTTAAATGCACTTCTTACTGGACAAACAAAGCTAGATGATAAAATTATTATTATGTAAAAAAAAAGAACGTGAAGCTATCACGTTCTTTTTCATTATACGTTCATTTTCCCCTTCAGCTGTAATCCTGTAACAGATTCTAATACATCCATCGCTTCTTCAAACGTCATATCAAAAATTGTCTTCTCTTCTATATAGGGAAACTGTCTAAAGCGCTTTTCTAACATTTTCACTGCATCCGATGTGAAGTTTGCGCTATCAATGCCAAATTCTGTTTCAAGAAGCACAATCCAATCTAACACATGAAAACCTAATCCATTTACGAATGAAATAAGTTTTTCTTCTGGCTGTGGAGATAAGAATACGTTTCGCTCCAGCTCACTGAAAAGTTCTTCTCCTAAAATTCCTGCTAACTCATCATCATGTTCGCGTTCAATAATCTCTTCATAACCGTAATCATCAACAAGCTCTTCTACTTCTTCACTATCCGCAAAAAGCAATTGACTAAGAATTGCATCTTTCTTAAATTCACTGTTTTGTACAACCTCTAAAAAACTTGTTTCCCATCCATTTTCTAATTTCATATTTATAACTCCTTTATATGCTTTACTTATAATAACTGTGCCCAAAATAGCCTAATGGTAACCTTCACTCTTTTTTTGCAAGAAATATTTCTCGCTGCATTCCCACGTCTAACATTCCACTTTATTCAATATATATGAGACAAGCCCCTCAATTTCTCCTTCGAAAATATCAACTTCTCGTAAATGGTAGAATGTCGTTTGCAACTCATTGCCCTTGTGATATATATAAATTTTCTTTTCTAAAGCAATTGCCATCCCTAATTCTGTATGACTTCCATTCCCACCCTCTAGTATGAGTAAGAAAACATCAGCTTCTCGTATCGCTTCTTGTTCTTCTTCACCAATCTTTTGCAATTGTTCTCTATTGGTTGCTCTTTCATTTTTCGTCCAATCATATGTATGCTGCCATCCCACTTCTTTCAACTGGCTTGATACGAAACGAACAAGATGTTTATTTTGAAATCCTGAAGCAATATAAAATTTCATTTATATTCACTCCTTAAATATGTATGGGGAAACTCCTTTTTTAGCGTTAATGGGATTTTTTCAAAAAAAATCCCCATCCTTAGAACTTATTTGCGTTTCAATGATGGGGTGCCTCATGATCTTCTTTTATTTTTTGTTTTTTATAACTTTCATCAGCTAACATTTCTAGTTCAGCTGTTATTTCTGATTTTTCAAGCTCTCGTTCTTGTGAAAATTTCCGTGAAATATAAACAATAACACTACCAACGTACAACACAAAGCATATAATAAGTGCAGTATTTTCATAGAGACTTAGCTCCAACACAGTCACTCCTAATCCATTCGTATTTTCACGCTTAATCAATTGGAATTTCCCTATTAACCATTTGTTACCCCGCATTAACGGACAGTAAGACCCCCACCTCAAAATTCAGCGAAAACAAAGAAGTTAGGTGTGGGATTAACTGCCCGTAAAAGCCCGATTGGTTCAACTAATAATCAGTGGGGATGAACCCCCCACTGATTAAAGTTTCACTTTATTGTAACATAAAAATATCAATTCTTGGAATCTTTCATCCTACTAAAAAAGACATGATTGTTTAATCATGCCTCTGAAATATGTTGAATGATAGTTTTAATCGCTTCTTTTCCATTATATTTTTTTAATGCTGTTTTATACGTCTCATTATTATGAGATAGCTCTTCTATATGCTTTATAAGTGAGTTCACCGTTACATCCTCTTCATATAATACCGATGCATACCCTTGTCTTTTAAAGGATTCAGCATTTAAAATTTGATCTCCACGGCTTGCAAATTTCGATAACGGAATTAAAACCATCGGCTTTTGCATTGTTAAAAATTCAAAAATCGCGTTGGATCCCGCACGTGAAATAACAAAATCTGTTGCTGCTAATATATCCGGCAACTCTTCATGTACATATTCAAATTGTCTATATCCTTCTTTATTTTGTAAGGATTCATCAAGATTTCCTTTTCCGCAAAGATGCACAATTTGATAATTTTTCAGAAGATCTGGAAGTGCCGATCGAACCGTTTCATTAATTTTCTTTGCGCCTAAACTTCCTCCCATAACAGTAATAACTGATTTCTTCCGGGAAAACCCTAGAAACTTTAAACCTTTTTCAAGATTTCCTCTTAGTACGTCTTCACGTACAGGCGATCCTGTATATATTACTTTTTCTTTCGGTAAATGTTTCGCTGCTTCTTCAAATGTAACAAATATTTTCGAGGCAAAACGGAGCGCAATTTTATTTGCTAGTCCAGGTGTCATATCAGATTCATGTAATAAAACTGGCACTCTATTTAGCCACCCTCCTATTACGACTGGTACGGATACGAAACCACCTTTTGAAAAAATAACATCCGGTTTTAGTTTACGAATTGTTACGTACGCATCCATAACACCCTTCATCACGAGAAAAGGATCTTTTATATTTTTCAAATCAAAATAACGACGTAGCTTCCCGCTTGCAATACTATGGTATGGGATTCCTTCTTTTTCTATAATCGTTTTCTCAATCCCTTGATGAGAACCAATATAAGAGATATCCCAGTTCTGCTTTTGTAAATGTGGAATAATTGCTAAATTAGGTGTTACATGCCCGGCCGAACCGCCACCTGTAAAGACTATTTTTTTCATACGTCTCCCCCTTCTACACTATAGTACACTAAAATACCTTGCCTCAGGGTGAGAAAATACCATAGCCGTTACAGACGCTTCTGGCTCCATCATAAATCCTTCTGTTAATGAAATACCTATTTCTTCTGGATGAATTAAGCGAAATAATTTTTCTTGATCAGCAAGTTCTGGGCATGCTGGATAACCAAATGATACGCGTATTCCTCTATATTTTGTACGGAATCTCTCTTCCATCGTCAGTTCAGGTGAATCTGGAATTCCCCAACGATCACGAATGAGCATATGTGTTTTTTCAGCAAGTCCTTCTGCTAATTCAAGTGCTAACGACTGAATCGCATGACTGCGTAAATAATCTCCCTTCGCCTTCCACTCCTCTGCAATATCTCGAACCCCTTCTCCAACGGTAACAGATAAGAAAGCGACATAATCCATCTCATCTCCAATCGGGCGTATATAATCTCCTAAAGTACGGTATGGTGCTTTCCCTTGTCTCGGAAATTCAAATCGCTCTATAATACGTGTGTGATCTTCCGGATCGTATATAATTATATTTTGTCCATCACTTTGCGCCGGGAAAAATTGATACACCGCTTTTGGGCGTAACCAAGATTGTCCTTCTTGTAATAATTCATCAATTAAATCATTTAGCTCATGTGCTCTTTTATCCCCTTCTTGCAAGAGTTTTTTTACGTTTCCTTTTAACCCAAGATGGTGTCCAATTAACATTTGTCTATTTAAAAACGGTGCAAGATGAAGGGCAGGAATATCCCGTAATACAACTCGTTTCGTCGAATCTGGCACTATAACAGTTGCTTTTGGCAACGGCTCAATAACTGCGGGAATTTCTATTTTTTTCTCCTCTTGTTTCACAATATGAAGATGGCGTTCCTTTTTATCTCGCTTCATCTTTTCACGTTCTTCTTCTTTTTGTAATTTGTTAATAATATCAAGACCTGTCATTGCATCACTTGCATAACATACGAGCCCTTTATAAGATGGAGAAATACGATTATCTGTAAATTTCCTCGTTAGTGCTGCACCACCTACAACAATTGGAATATCAATATTCGCTGCTTTTAAATCTTCAGCAGTCGTTACCATTTGTTGCGCTGATTTTACTAACAAACCAGAAAGGCCAATAATATCAGGTTTCTTTTCTTGTACTTCTTGAACAATTCGATCCGAACGAACATTAATTCCTAAATTAATAATTTCATATCCGTTATTTGATAAAATAATTTCAACAAGGTTTTTCCCAATATCATGTACGTCTCCTTTAACAGTCGCTAATAATACTTTCCCTTTTTTTGCACTCTCACTAGATTCCATATGTGGCTCTAAGTAACTTACGGCAGCTTTCATACTTTCAGCACTTTGCAATACTTCAGCAACGATAAGCTCATTACCATTAAATAATCGCCCCACCTCATCCATTCCTGTCATAAGCGGCCCGTTAATAATATCCAGAGGTTTTCGTCCTTCTGTAAGCGCGAGACTTAGATCTTCTTGTAGTCCTTGCTTCGTACCTTCTACAATATAATTTGCCAGTCGTTCATCAAGTGTTAGCGTTTCTTGTATAACGACATCTTTCTTTTTGGCAACACGATAAAAGTTTGTAAATTTTTCTAACGTCTCTTTCGTCGTTTCAAATAATAATGCATCCGCAAGACGTTTTTCTTCCTCTGGAATTAACGCATAGCGTTCTAATTTTTCCGTATTAACAATCGCATAATCTAATCCTGCTTTCGTTGCATGATATAGAAAGACAGAGTTTAATACTTCACGTCCAGCTGGTGGTAAACCAAAAGATATATTACTCACACCTAGAATCGTTAAACATTCTGGTAACGCTTCTTTAATAAGACGAATTCCTTCTATAGTCGCTGCCGCTGAACCTATATATTCTTCATCACCTGTTCCTACAGGAAACACAAGCGCATCAAAAATAATATCAGATGGGCGTATACCATACTTTTTCGTTAGTAATTCATAGCTTCTTTTAGCAATCTCTATCTTTCTTTCTGCACTAACTGCCATACCATCTTCATCAATTGTCCCTACAACTATCGCAGCACCGTATTTCCGAAGAAGGGGTGTCACTTTTTCAAAACGTTCTTCTCCATCCTCTAAATTAATAGAATTGATAACACCTTTTCCTTGAATATAAGTAAGAGCTTTCGCCATAACATTTTCATCTGTTGAATCAATCATAATCGGTACTTTTAACACTTTCGTAACTTCTGCCAAGAATCTTTCCATATCTTCTATTTCATCACGATCAGGGTCTGCCATACAAATATCAATAATATGAGCATTTTTCTTCACTTGCGCTCTTGCCACTTCAGCAGCCTCTTCAAATTTCCCTTCTGCTACTAATCTTTTAAACTTACGCGATCCAATTACATTCGTCCTTTCTCCAACAAATAAAGGCCTCATAGAATCATCATATTGCAACGCTTCTAGTCCACTAATTCCATGTCCAACCCTTTCATGATGCTCACGAGGATTAATCGAGGCAAGCGCCGATTTCATTACACGTATATGTTCTGGTGTTGTGCCACAACAACCACCAATAATATTAATCCATCCTTCTTCAGCAAAACGTTTTACTTTTTCAGCAAGTGACGCTGGAGATTCGTGATAATGCCCATCTTCATCAGGAAGACCAGCGTTTGGATAACACGAAATATAACACTCCGATAAATCAGATAGGGAACGTATATGTTCCCTCATAAATTCTGGACCAGTAGCACAGTTTAATCCAACCGATAATGGCTTCATATGCTCTACCGATAAATAAAAGGCTTCGATCGTTTGACCCGCTAAAGTCGTTCCCATCGGTTCAATTGTTCCAGAAATCATAATAGGTACTATTTTGTTTAGTTCTTCAAACGCCGATTGAATTCCAATGTACGCAGCTTTCACATTACGCATATCTTGACTCGTTTCAACGAGTAATACATCAACTTCTCCTCTTAATAGTCCTCGCGCTTGCCTTGTATAGGCTTCAATTAACTCTTCAAAAGTCACACCACCTGTAACACTAATCGCTTTCGTCGTTGGTCCCATCGCTCCCGCAACATACACTTCTTTCCCACTTTCTTTAACCGCTTGCTTCGCCAAAAGCGCTGCCCTTTCGTTTAACTCTTCATCTAAATGAGACAATGCATAATCACTTAATACAATATTTGTTGCACCAAACGTATTCGTTTCAATAATATCTGCTCCAGCTTCAATGTAGACTTTATGAATATTTAAAATAACATCCGGTCTTGTTTTTACTAAATATTCATTACAACCTTCGTATTCTTCTCCTCCAAAATCTTCCGCTGTTAAGTCTTCTTGCTGGATCATCGTTCCCATTGCACCATCTAATATTAAAATTTCATGTTGTAATCTCTTTTCTATTCGTTTCATCAATTAATACCTTCTTTCACTTCTTGCTTTTCTCTCACATATTTCACGAGATGTTCTGTAATTTCATATTTTAAAAACGGTGTAATAAGATAAATACCGTTAAAGTATTTCATCGCCGCATCGATCAACTCTTGTGAAATACGAATCCCTTCCTCTATGGCTGCATCTTTCGTTTCATGTCCATCCATTCTTTGTCTTATCTCTTCAGGGAGAGTAATACCCGGCACTTCAAAATGAAGAAAATCTGCGTTCCGCTTACTTACTAACGGCATAATTCCAATAAAGATAGGTTGTTCCAAATGCTTTGTCGCTTCATATACTTCTTCTATTAAGGCAACATCATATATCGGCTGCGTTAAGAAATATTCAGCACCAGCATCAATTTTTCGTTCCATTCGCTTGACCGCTGCTTTTAAATGCCTTACATGAGGATTGAATGCACCTCCAACAGAAAATCTTGTTGCCGGACCAATTGATTTCCCTAAAATAGAGCGTCCGTCGTTCATCTCTTTAATCATTTTAATGAGCTCTATCGATGACAAATCATATACAGAAGTTGCACCTGGGAAATCACCAACGCGCGCTGGATCACCAGTTAAAGCTAGCACTTCCTCCATACCTAATGCTGATAATCCAAGTAAGTGAGACTGTAGTCCAATGACGTTATGGTCTCTACACGTTAAATGCGTCAATACTGGAATATCATGCTTCGTTAATAATGCACCCATAGCCATATTCGAAACACGAGGAGATGCTAATGAATTATCTGCTAGAGTAATAGCATCCGCTCCAGCCCTTTTCAGTGCTCTTGCCCCTTCAAAAAAACGCTGCGTGTCTAACGTTTTCGGTGGATCTAATTCCACTACAACTGTCGTTTGTTTCTTTGCCTTTTCTGCTAGAGTAACATGAGCTCTCGAACGCTTCTCATGTGTATGGACCACTTTAGGCCTTTGAATCGTCTCCTTTGCTATTACAGGTGCAACATTTGCAATAGCACGTTTCATTCCTTCAATATGTTCCGGGGTAGTACCACAACAACCACCTAATAAACGAATACCTTGTTCAATAAATTTCGGTGTCATTTCTTCAAAATACGCTGGACTTCCCTCATATACGTAACGCCCTTCCACATAATTCGGGAGACCTGCATTCGGATATGCTGATAAATAGCCATTTTGAGGAATCGATATCATTTTGAAAGCTTCCGTCATGTGAAGCGGGCCTAGTTGACAGTTCAATCCAACAACATTGGCACCGTAATCTAAAAGCTGTTTTAATATTTCATTGACATCATTCCCATTTTGAGTCGTACCTGCCTCATGTAACGCTAACTGAGCAACAATCGGAATATTCGTTTGTTTACGCAATACTTTAACCGCATGCAATAATTCAAATTCATCATAAAAAGTTTCTAATAGTAATCCATCAACCTGTTCTTCTAGTAAAGCACCTGCCTGCTCAAGTAACATAAATTCTCGCTCTATATCAGTCGTTGTAACAGCACCAATATGTTTCATACCTCCAATTGTCCCTAAAATTGCATTCCGATCTGTTACTGATGCTTTCGCAATATTCACTGCCGCTTTATTAATTTGGACAACTTGATTTTCTAGACCATACATGCGGAGTTTCGCTTCATTCGCACCATACGTATTCGTTTGAATAACATCCGCTCCAGCAGCTACATATTGTTTATGGATCGATATAATTAAGTCCGGGTCAGACAAATTCAATTCTTCAAAACTACTTTGTAAACCATGCGAATGTAATAACGTTCCAACCGCACCATCACCTATTACAATTCCTTTTGATAATAAATCTAGTAATTTCACGAATCTCCCTCATTTCTATCAATATAAAAACCCCCTCTTCACTTTGAAGAGGGGGACATAATTGTTCCTCCTCTTATTATGCAAAACACACGTTTTGCAGGTTTTAGCACCGTTTCAAACATTTAGTTTGAAGGTTGCCGGGTTTCACAGGGCCTTTCCCTCCACCGCTCTCAATAAGAGTTTGTCTTTATTATTTTATTTATGTAGCTAAAAGGAAATACGTTCCCATTTTAACAATGTTTGTTAATTTTTTATAAATTTAGCACGCACTAAAATAAAAGTCAATGACACTTGCGGAAAAATAAAAATTATTTAAAATAAAGTTGCAATTCAATTATCTTTTGTTGTAAAGTTAAAACCATAATAAAATTTCATACGAACATTCTTATCTAGAGAGGTAGAGGGACTGGCCCTTTGACGCCTCAGCAACCATTAACATTCATTCGTTAATAAGGTGCTAATTCCAGCAAATTGTGAAAGATTTGACAGATGAGAAGAAGACTCTATTCAATCCGAAAGCCTTCTTCTTAGAAGGCTTTTTTTATTTTCACTTAGTCGTTCACTTTAAAAAGGGGGAATTTTCACATGTCAACAATCGAAACAAAACTAGCACAAATCGGGAACCGTAGCGAAGCTACAACAGGAACGGTTAATCCACCTGTTTATTTCTCAACTGCTTATCGTCACGAAGGAATTGGTAAATCTACTGGATTTGACTATTCAAGAACTGGAAATCCAACTCGCGGCCTTTTAGAACAGGCAATTGCAGACTTAGAAAGCGGTGAGCAAGGGTATGCCTGTAGTTCAGGAATGGCGGCTGTTCTCCTTGTCCTTTCACTATTCCGTTCCGGAGATGAGCTTATCGTATCTGAAGACTTATACGGGGGAACATATCGTCTATTTTCCGAACATGAAGACAAGTGGAATATTCGATGTAGATACGTAGATACACAATCTATTAAACAAATTGAGCAAGCAATCACATCTCAAACGAAGGCTATTTTCATAGAAACACCGACTAATCCATTAATGCAAGTAACTGATATCGTAAGTGTAGCAAGTGTAGCGAAAAGGCACGGACTACTTCTTATTGTAGATAACACGTTCTATACGCCTTATATACAGCAACCATTAACAGAAGGTGCAAACATCGTCCTTCATAGCGCAACTAAATATTTAGGCGGTCATAACGATGTACTAAGCGGACTTGTCGTTGCGAAAGGGAAATCTCTTTGCGAGGAGCTTGCTCATTATCATAATGCCTCTGGTGCTGTCTTAAGCCCGTTTGATTCATGGCTATTAATTCGAGGCATGAAGACTTTAGCACTTCGCATGAAACAGCATGAAGAAAACGCTCATGCAATTGTTGCTTATTTAAATGATGAAGATGGTGTGACAGATGTATTTTATCCAGGAAGAGGTGGTATGATTTCATTTCGCCTTCAAGATGAAACTTGGATTAATCCTTTCTTACAATCTTTATCCTTAATTACATTTGCTGAAAGTCTTGGCGGTGTCGAAAGTTTAATGACTTATCCAGCAACGCAAACTCATGCCGATATTCCAGAAGATGTTCGAACAGCACGTGGTGTGTGTAATCGCCTTCTCCGTTTTTCAGTCGGCATCGAAAATAGCAACGACTTAATTCGAGACTTAAAGCAAGCAATTAAACTTGTAAAAGAAGGTGTAAGAATATGAGTTATTCCATAGATACGCTTTTACTGCATAATCAATACAAGCATGACTCACACACAGGAGCTGTTAACGTTCCCATCTATAACACATCAACATTCCATCAGTTTGATGTAGATGCTTTCGGAAAGTATGACTATAGTAGATCTGGAAATCCAACACGTGAAGCTCTTGAAGATATCATTGCTTTATTAGAAGGCGGGACAAAAGGATTTGCCTTTGCATCAGGCATTGCAGCCATTTCTACTGCATTTCTCCTTCTTTCACAAGGTGACCATGTTCTTATTTCAGAAGATGTATATGGAGGTACTTATCGAATTGTTACTGAAGTTCTCTCCCGTTATGGTGTTTCACATACATTTGTTGATATGACCAATGTGGAAGAAGTAAAAGAAAACATTAAACCAAATACGAAGCTCTTTTATGTAGAAACACCTTCTAACCCACTTTTAAAAGTGACAGATATTCGTGCTGTTTCTAATCTTGCAAAATCTATTGGTGCTCTTACTTTTGTTGATAATACATTTTTGACACCACTATTTCAAAAACCGCTTGATCTTGGCGCTGATGTCGTTCTTCATAGCGCTACAAAGTTTATTGCTGGTCATAGCGATGTCACCGCCGGATTAGCTGTCGTAAAAGATGAAGAACTCGCTCAAAAGCTCGGCTTTCTACAAAACGCTTTTGGTGCTATTTTAGGACCGCAAGATTGTTCTCTCGTGCTTCGCGGCATTAAAACATTGCATGTACGTCTCGAACATTCAGCTGCAGGTGCCAACAAAATCGCAAATTTTTTACAAGAGCACACTAAAGTTCAAAATGTCTATTATCCTGGCTTACAAACACATCTTGGATTTGACATTCAACAATCTCAAGCTACATCAGCCGGAGCTGTCCTATCTTTCACTTTACAATCAGAAGACGCACTCCGCCAATTTTTATCAAAAGTAAAATTACCTGTCTTCGCAGTTAGTTTAGGTGCTGTCGAATCGATTCTTTCCTACCCAGCTAAAATGTCACATGCAGCATTGTCGCAAGAAGCTCGTGATGAAAGAGGTATTTCTAATTCATTACTTCGGTTATCCGTTGGCCTTGAAAATGTTGACGATTTAATATCCGATTTTGAAAATGCCCTTTCTTATGTAGAAGAACCTGTAAATGCATAAAGGGAAGAAACGAAGCTGTGTACGAATAATAAAACTCTTCAAGAAATAAAATAGTTGTTTAAAAAGATGAACTCTAGAATAAATGACTGATGACTTGATTATTCTAAGATGTATCAGTTACATCCAAACATTTCATTATCATCATAATGAAGCTGATCATAATCAGCTTCTTTTCTTTTAACCTGTTATATATTCTATATATAACATTATAATTCCTTTGTCATATTATTTTAAAAATTTTGTATATTCATTTGAAAGAATAAGAAAATCATGATAAAATTGTGTTACGAATATATCTATATCTTTCAATTTTTGAAACGCATCAAAATTTCCACTCAAAAATGTCATTTTACAAAACTGTGCAAATTTATCTATTTTATTTACATCAGGGTCTCTTTTCTTACAATTTCTTTACTTTAGGACTTTTTTTCTGCAACAACTGTTTTCTTTTCTTTGATTTTTTGGTATGTATAGTATGGTATAACAGCTCACACGGAGGTGGAAAAGAACATGTTAGAAACCTTTCAAAAAGAAATAGAACTATATGAAAGCAATGCAGAATTATTGAAAGTGCTTGCTCATCCTGTTCGCTTATGTATTGTAAAGGGATTAATTGAACGTGGCCCAAGCAACGTTTCTACAATGTACACAGGCTTAAACATGCCACAATCTACAATTTCACAGCATTTAGCAAAGTTAAAAAGTGCTAAAATCGTTTCTAGTGAAAGAAAAGGATTGGAAATTTACTACAAAGTAGAAAACGAAACAATTATTCAACTCGTTCGCGTATTATTAGGTTAGGGACCTATAGACAGAGAAAAAGAGTGTATTCTATATTTTTCATCTCATATCTTTAATATAAATATATATCATGAGAGAAAATATATAATGCTACATAATTAAAAGTCGTATTAAAAAACAAGACACAGAAAATACTGTGTCTTGTTTTTTTCATATCGTTAAATATTGATTCAAAAGTAAATTCTTCATATCTTTTGTGTGTATAACAACATCGAAAGCATTACCTAATCCTCCGTTCAAAATCATAGAGCGAATAGCTCTATTTAGTTTTTGAGTTTCAGAAAAAGGGTTGGTATCTTGATGGCTAGCAAGCTGATCTAATATTCCTGCTGCTAACAAAAACTCTGATTGCTTCCTATGCCATATCGTATTAATTCCTTGCAGCTCAAAATTCATCTTCAACTCATCCCAATGAACATGTGTAGTAAGGTCCATTTCTCCTGGATATGCAAGAGGATTACGAATTAGCTTGTGCTTATAATATCCTCTTAAACTTCCTTCACGATGTGCAGGATGCATCCATTCTTCTTTTGTATATCCATAATCAACTGTAATACATATACCTTTCTGAAACCATTTCGCAATCTCTTCTATATACTCTTCCATTGCAATAGGCACTTCAAAGCGCTGTCCCTCAGCAATATGAATGTTATATTTCAATAAGTAACGACCGACTCTTTTCTCTATCGGTCTAAATACTTCTGTAAGGTTTCCCTCATCTGTATACGTGATACGTACTTCATACAAAATTCCATTTCTTTTCTCAACTATCTCAACAGGAAACGCATCAAATAATTCATTCGAAAAAATAATTCCTTCGAAAGACTCTCCCATTTCAATATAAGATGTATAATACGACACATTATCAAATAAGCAAAGCCTCTCCTGTTGTAGCCTTCTATGAAAAGGGCTCACTTCAATAATTGAATAGTTTAAATTGATAAAGGTTTCCGGAGATAATTGTTTCCATTCTTGTAAAACATCATAGGCAAACTTTCCTGTTCCCCCACCAATCTCACAAATATTTGGAAAAACTTCTCCCTTTTCAACAAGCCGAATAAAAAACTTAGCAAAAGTCTTCGCAAATACAGAAGATACATTGCTACTCGTAAAAAAATCTCCCTGTCTTCCAATTTTTTCACGTTCTCTCATATAATACCCATGTTCCTCTGCATATAATACGAGGTTCATATACGTACTATATGAAATCGAATGATCCTTTTCTTTTCCCATCCATTCTCTTAAATTGAGCTCCATCCCCATAATGACTCCTTATTGTAAAAATGGATTATTTTCTTTTTCAAATCCAATACTTGTTTCTGGACCGTGTCCACATAGCACTGCTGTTTCATCTGGTAATACAAATAATTTCTCTTCAATACTTCCAATTAATTCAGCAAAACTTCCACCAGGTAAATCCGTTCTTCCAATACTCATTTGGAACAATACATCTCCAGAAAATACAGCATTCGCTTCTTTACTATAATAAGAGATACTTCCTGGAGAATGTCCTGGTGTCTCAAAAATTTCAAAACTAAAAGAACTGATTGTTAATGTACCCTCTTCGTCAATAATATGATCTGCTGGTTTTGCTGTAATACTGCGGTTCATCATAAAAATTTGCGAGCCATTCACAGTTGCATCGCCTAACCAATTCGCTTCTTCTTTATGTACGTATACCGGAATATGAAAAGCGTCTCTCACGGCATCAACAGCACCAATATGATCGAAATGAGCATGTGTTAATAAAACCGCAAGTGGCTTTAACTGTGCTTCCTGTAAATATGTAACAAGTTTCTCTCCTTCATGACCAGGATCAAAAATAATACACTCATTTTGATCATTCGTTAAAATATAAGCATTTGTTTGTAATGGGCCTAAAGGCATTTGTATCCATTTCATATGAAAATCTCCTCCAGTTATTTAATTTACTTTTAATGATACAACATTTCTTTCTCTTAGGAAAAGAAGGCGTGTTATCTCGACAATCATTTTTAAAACATGTACAATATAAAAGAGTAAATATTCTAAAAACTCATTCTAAGGAATGAGTAGACAGAGGAGGATATTGTATGGGCCTTGTTATTATTTTTACGCTAGTCACTCTGTTAGCTGTATTTGCTACGCTTAGAACACTTCGCGAAAAAAACTTATTCGCGGGCGGCTTCGCTATTGCAACCGTACTTGTTTTCGGATGGTTTACAATCATGACTGTTCTATATAATGGGTACCCACCAGCTTAATACATTTACATTTTTATTCTCCAACAAGATCTTGCATAAAAAGAGGAAGGGGGCCCCTTCCTCTTTTCATTATTCACAACTTATATCATCTTCGCCTCGTATTTGTGCTTTTTTACAAGCCACGCTCCTCCAATTACACCTGCATCATTACCAAGTATTGCAATTGCTAACTTTGTGCTCTTTACAGCACGAGAGAAAGCATATTGCTCGAAATAACGTTGAATTGGCTCTAATAGTGCGTCTCCAGCTTTAGATACGCCACCACCAATTACGATTTTCTCTGGGTTCAACGTACTAGCAAGGTTCGCTACAGCTAATCCTAAATAAGAAGCTACTTTTTCCACTACTTCACCTGCTAGTTCGTCACCTTGTCCAAGTGCTTCAAATACATCTTTTGATGTAATAAGCCCTTCTTCTGCTAACATAGAACGTAAAATACTTTCTTTATCTGTCTCTTGTATTTGTTGCATAGCAACACGTACAATACCTGTTGCAGAGGCTACCGTTTCTAAACAACCCGACTTCCCGCAATTACATGGAAAAGCGTTCTCTGTAACAACTGTAATATGTCCAATCTCACCAGCAGCACCGCTTATACCATGTACAATCTCACCATTGGCGATAACACCACCACCAACACCAGTGCCAAGTGTCATACAAATTAAATCTTTTGCTCCTTCACCAGCACCTTTCCACATTTCACCAAGCGCCGCTAAGTTTGCATCATTATCAATAACAACAGGTAATCCCGTTTCTACTTCTAGTAAATCTTTTAACGGATAGTTTTTCCATCCTAAATTAACCGCTTCATAAATCATTCCAGATGCCACATGTACAGGACCAGGAGCTCCCATACCAATACCAATTAGCTTACTTTTTAATTCACCTAATTCTTCTAACTTTTTATCAATAGCTTTCGCTACATCAAGTGTAATATGTTTTCCTTGTTCATTTGTATTCGTAGGGATTTCCCACTTATGTAAAATTTCACCGTACACATTAATAAATGCTAATTTAATCGTTGTACCACCAAGGTCAACACCAACTAACCATTTCTCTTCCATGTTACTTACCTACCTTTATCTAATTCTTATTTAGCT
Organism: Bacillus sp. AC266; assembly: GCF_979253805.1. NCBI lineage: Bacteria > Bacillati > Bacillota > Bacilli > Caryophanales > Bacillaceae > Bacillus > Bacillus sp. AC266. Next base: position 554,586 of record NZ_CEEDEC010000002.1, on the reverse strand, counting down.
CTTTTTGAATTTCTTGCTTCAATAAAAATAAAGCTGTTTGATAGTCTTGTGGGTCGATTAGCTGTGATTGATTTAATTCACGCAATTCATCTTGCATTAATTGTAAATCTGCAATTCGATCACCCGTATAAATAATCGTACCAAATTTCTTTAGCAATTGCTGAATATCATAAATAGATACCATTTCATCACCCTCTATGCTCACTTACTATAAAAAATTATAATAAGAAAACGTTCACATATTTTATTATAATCACGAAGAAAAAGTCTCGTCAATTTTTATTTGTCTATACAAGCCCATTTTTAACCATTGTTCCTTTTTCTGTAATAATTTTTTCTACATTTTTATCAAATGGCTCTACTGGAATATGTTCTACCATTTGAAAACTATAAGCTAATGATAGCGCTTTCCCTTTATAATGCACGAGATAACGATCATAATAGCCACCGCCATATCCAATCCGTTCTCCTCGCTCTGTATAAGCTACGCCTGGCACGATTTGAAGATCAATTTCATCTGCATTCACTTCTTCCGTAAGCGCTGGAATTGGTTCACGTAAATTCATATACACTGTTTCTAATTGATCAAAATTACTAATTTTCCGGAAAGACATCGTTCGTGTTCCTTTATTACACTTCGGAACAACAACTTTCTTTCCTTCTTCCCAAGCTTTTTCGATAATAGGATATGTATTCACTTCATTTTCCATTGAGAGGGTGATTCCAACTGTTTTAGCTTCAACCCACTCTTTTTGCGCATACAACGAAGCTGCAATTTGCTCTGATAAAGTTGTATACCGTTCTTCTGATAAAGAATTCATGTGTTCTATTATTTGTTTACGTAAACGTAGTTTCTCTTCTCTCACACATTTTCCCCCTCACAGTGACACTTTGCTCTACGATGATAGTGTATCACTTTTAACAGAGGAACCGAATAAAAAAAGAAACAGTAGGAAAATATTCCTACTGCTTACTTTGTTTCACGGTGTAACGTAGACTTCTTGTCACGCTTGCAATACTTTTTAAGCTCGATACGCTCAGCGTTGTTACGTTTGTTTTTCTTTGAGATATAGTTACGATCTCCGCATTCTGTACATGCTAGAGTAATATTCACACGCATTCTTATTTCCCTCCAGTACTAATAACTTAAATCAGACTATACTATAATACCACTTTTAAAATAAAAATTCTACACCTTTTGATATTGTCTAATTTTTTCTATAAGATTTTTCATGTTTTCCCTTGCTATTACTGGGTTTCTAGCATGCGAATACACTAAAAATTTCGGTTGTTTTGTGTCAGAAACGATATAAGACCACTCTTTTTCGGTATATTTGAACTGTACTCCTTCAAATATACCTTCTTCCTTTCTTTCCATATCAGCCAATAATTTCCTCATTACTTTCCCTTTTTCATTCCATGAACATACAACTTCATCACAAAGTAGATAGAGCGGAGGTGATTGCTCTACTATGCTGAGAAATGTTTTTCCCTGCAATGCTATTAGCTCGAATAATTTTCCAATTCGATATAAAATATCTCGCTTCCATCTCGCTTGAAACGACTTTTTTTCATCCTGCGTATAAAATAGAAGGTAACATTCTCCTAATTTCAAAGACATCGGGTAAATATTTCCTGCCGATTCAAGTAATAAATCTGGAATATCTACCTCTTCAAAATCTGTTCCCTGGTAAATATTACTATAATTATCATATAACTCGAAATAATTTCCTTGCTCTGAAAACATAAGTGCCATATTTGCTTTACTTGATTTCATCAAGGCTTTCACATGATGCTTTTGTTCGCCCGCATAAATCCATGTAACTGTGCTTCCGAGCCTTTGCAAAAAAATCATAAGTAAATGTTGTAACATATCATTTCTCTTATTAATAAGAAGATGAAACTTCTGTTTTTGTATCGTTTCAATATCAATACGCTCTAACACAGCTTCTACATAATTATTTGCAGAAACGTGAACTAGCTTATTTCGCCCCAGTTCTTTCTCAGAAGCGTAATAAAACGACTCAGACATATATACTTGTTCTATCTCTTTTTGCTGCTTATACGTTAAAAACGAGCCCTCCTTGCCATACAGTTGTATAACAATCCCTCTTTCGCTTTCCACTTGAACGAAAACTCCACCTGCACATTGCAAATTATGAATGGCATACTGAAAAAGCGACTCATTCATTTCTTTACATTCCATCGTATGAATCCCGCTGCCATGAATGGCATGGAGGAATAAATTTTTAAAGGAAGTTGTTTCTATATTTTCCTGACTTCCAATCAATATACTCTCCCCTTTGGCAAAAAGAGATCCATAAGCCATTGCAACTTTCACAATAAATTGAGGAGTAATTTCAACATTACCCCTTCCTACAATTCGGCTTTTTTGTAACCATCCTGCACTCTTTTCACTCTCTTTAACACCGGCAGAACCTACTATCGAATGACTATCTATCTCCTTATATGGCCATATTTTTCCTTTTTGCTTAATTACTGTACTTTTCCCTATATGACAATGATCCGCTACAATACTTTTTTGAAAAAGTGTAACATCATCTTCGACCATTGTATGATCTCCTATTGTTGTTTCTAACAACTCACAATTTTTTCCTATATGAGAGTTTGCAAAAATGATGCTTTTTTGAAGATGAGAATAACTTGAAACGATACTATTTTTCCCGATAATAGAGTATGGTTCAATTACAGCCCCTGCACCAATCATTGCTCCTTCTCCAATAAAAGAAGGGCCATGAATTTTCGTCCCTTTTCCTATCGTTACACCTTCTCCCATCCACACCATCGGTAATACTTCTGTATATGGAATAGGCACCTTCAATTTTTTCGTCAACAAATCGAATTGAGCTTGCCGATATTGATCAAATGTACCAATATCTAGCCAATAGTCTTCTGATAAATATGCAAATAAAGCATTTTTATTTGCCAATAAAGGAAACACATCATGACTGAAATCCGAAAATTCCATGGATGGTATGTAAGAAAAGATTTCTGGCTCCATTATATAAATACCTGTATTCACAATATTAGAAACTACCTCATTCCAGCTCGGCTTTTCTATATATCGTATAATTTCTTGTTCTTTATTCATTACAACTAAGCCAAATGAGAGTGGGTTTTCTACTTCTTTCACAAACATCGTTACCATTCTCTTCTCCTGTTCATGAAATGCAATTCCTTCTGATAATTGAAAGTCAGTTAGTGCATCCCCACTAATAACAACAAATGTTTCATCTAAAAAACTTTCGGCTTGCTTAATACTCCCTGCTGTTCCAAGCGGAGGAGAATCTTCAAAATAATACAAGTTAACTCCCCACTTACTACCATCACCAAAGTATTGCTTAATAGCGGTACTCATATATTGAACTGTAATTGCAATTTCACGAATACCATGCTGACGTAATAATTCAATATTATATTCAAGAACTGGTTTTTCTAACAATGGTAACATCGGTTTTGGAGTATTACATGTTAATGGTCTAAGGCGTCTCCCTTTTCCTCCAGCTAAAATAACCCCCTTCATATACTTCAGCCTCCACTTATATAATGTTCAAGAACTCCGTATATCATTTACCCCACATTAACTGCAGTAAAAGTCCGGTTTGGTACGATCTAACAATCAGCGAGAGACAGCCCCACTAATTAAAGCCTCACTTTATAAATAAATGTACCTTTTAACTCCCACCAAAAAAGAAAGCGCTTACCATTAACTTGGTAAAATAATTAATAAGACGTAACTAACATATATGTACTTATTTTTCCATTAATTATGATACATCTTATCATCATAGACTAAAGGAAACAATGAGCTTTTTTTGTCATGTTTTGACTAAAAAAAGCAGGTGATTTCTCATCACCTACTTTTCCCCCTACTCATTCAATAAATAATGCTTTCCTTTTACTACATAAAATACATTCTCGGCAATATTTGTAACATGGTCTGCTACACGCTCAATATATCTTGCAACAAAGGATAGTTGTGTAATTTGTGTAATCGCTTCTGGTTGTCCAGGGATAGATGAAATAAATTCACGAATCGCCTTCCCATAAATTTCATCAACTGAATCATCCATTTCAGCAATTTGTTTAGCAAAAGTTAAATTTTCTTGCTCATATGCTTCTAATGCTAAATTTAACATCTTATGAGCAATCTCAAACATTTCCTCAATATTATGTAAACTAACAACCACTTCTTTTTCACCAAGACGAATTGTTGATTTCGCAATATTAACAGCATGGTCTGCAATACGTTCTAAATCTGTCGCTGTTTTAATTGAAATGAAAATTCTTCTTAAATCACTCGCTACAGGCTGCTGCTTTGTAATAAGCATAAGCGCAAGGTCATTTATTTCCTCTTCTAAATTATCCATGCGATAATCCCCATCAATGACTTCTAACGCTTTCTCTACATCCCTGTTGTGAAGACCTTCCATAGCAATCAATAAAGCTCCACTTGCTAACTCACCAAGCTCGATCACCTTTTGCTGTAACGTTTTTAAATCACATTGAAACTGTTCTCTTACCATCATTTCTTCCCCCTCAATATTATGTGCCATTTTATATAAATCCCCTACCCAGCCTCTTGTATGTTTATTAAGCCTTGAGAAAAGAGAAATATTACTCCCCTATTTAAAATGAGGTAAAAATGAGAAATGCCCTCTGTTAAGAGGGCATTTACTCTTAGCCTTGCTAGCGATATCAACCAAATCGTCCTGTAATGTAGTCTTCTGTACGCTTATCTGCAGGTGTTGTAAATAATTTGTTCGTATCTGTATATTCCACAACTTCTCCACTTAAGAAGAAAGCAGTTTTATCTGAAATTCGTGCTGCTTGTTGCATGTTGTGCGTTACGATAACAATACTAAAATCTTTCTTTAACTCCTGAATTAATTCTTCTACTTTTGATGTTGAAATTGGATCTAGCGCCGATGTTGGCTCATCCATTAAAATTACGTCTGGCTCAATCGCTAAGCAGCGTGCAATGCATAGACGTTGTTGCTGACCACCAGATAAACCGTATGCATTATCATGCAAACGATCTTTTAACTCATCCCAAATAGCTGCGCCGCGCAAGCTATTTTCAACAATTTCATCAAGTGTTTTTTTGTCACGAACACCATGGATTTTCGGACCATATGCTACATTTTCATAAATAGATTTTGGGAATGGATTTGGCTTTTGGAACACCATACCCACATGCGTACGTAATTCTTCAACTGGATATGATTTATCAAATATGTTTCGTTCTCTATATTCGATAACGCCCGTAGTTCGAACGATAGGCACTAACTCTACCATACGATTTAGCGTTTTTAAGTATGTTGATTTCCCACAACCACTTGGACCGATAATCGCTGTTACTTCATTCTCATGAATACTTAAGTTGATATCTTTTAAAGCATGGTCTTCTCCGTACCATAAATTTAAATTTTTCGTATCAAATACTATTTTTTTTGGTGCTGTCTCAATCTTTTTTTCATTTTTCACCTGTACATTTACTACTGTTGCTACCATTTGAATTCCCCTTTCATCCACTTCCAACTTATTTTCGATTTCGTAACCATAAGACAAATATATTTATAAAGAGCAACAATCCTAGCAAAACAATCATCCCAGCTGCTGCTACATACTGAAATTCTTCTTGTGGTCTACTCATCCAATTAAAAATTTGAATTGGTAAAACCGTAAATCTATCAAACATACTGAACGGAACATAATTTGCAAAGGCAAGGGCCCCAATAACTAATAATGGTGCTGCCTCACCAATTGCTCTCGATACCGCTAACGTACATCCCGTTACAATCCCTGGCAAAGCGACTGGCAATACAATTTGATACATCGTTTGCCATTTCGTAGCACCTAATCCGTAAGAAGCCTCTAGTAATGAGCTCGGCACAGTTCTAATCGCTTCTTGACTAGCTACAACAACAGTTGGTAAGACGAGTAAACTCATCGTCAGTGCCGCTGCCATTATGCTCTCTCCCAAATGGAGAGCGTATACGAAAATAGTTAACCCGAGTAAACCAAACACAACGGAAGGTACCCCTGCTAATGTTTGATTATTTAATTCAATTAACTTTTTAAAAACGGACTCCTTCGCATAATGCTCTAAATAAAGAGCTGTTCCGACTCCGAATATAAAAGAGACTGGTATAACAATGCTCATAAATAGTATTGTTCCTGACAAAGCAGCGACAATCCCAGCTTCTCTCGGATTACGTGAGGCGAAGTTTGTAAAGAAATCTATTGAAAGATAACTTATACCTTTTTCAAAAATTTGAAAAAGCAATATAAAAAGTATTACTACTGAAAACAAAATTGCTATATAAAACAAACACTTGTAAATCCGATCCTTTAAAAAACGCGATGCCATATTTTCTTGTATGTTCTTATGGTTTAACATTCGCATATTATGTCAACCTCCTAAAACGGCGCATAATATATTGCGAAATGATATTCATAATAAAAGTAAACATAAATAACGTTGCACCTACAGCATACATGCTGTAATAAGTAATCGTTCCGTGCGGAGCATCACCTAAACTCACTTGTACAATATAGGCTGTTAATGTTTGAATAGAATGAGTCGGATCTATCGATACATTAGGTGTTGATCCAGCTGCAATAACAACAATCATCGTTTCACCAATTGCCCTGGAAGCTGCTAATATAATCGCTGCCATTATGCCCGTAAAAGCCGATGGAAACACCACTTGTTTTACCATCTCAAAACGAGTTGCTCCTAGCGCTAATGAGGCTTCTTTAATTCCTTTCGCTACAGCTCTCATCGCATCTTCAGAGAGAGACGCAATCGTCGGGATCATCATAAACCCTATAACAATACCTGGACTAATAGCATTAAAAAACTGCAAATCTGGTATAACCCGTTGTAAAAGTGGTGTGACAACTGTTAACGCGAAAAAACCATATACAATTGTCGGGATGCCTGCTAGTAGCTCTAACAACGGTTTTAATATTTTCCGAGCGCCATTCGAAGCGTATTCGCTTAAAAACACGGCACAACCTAAACCAATAGGAATTGCTACGAACATGGCAATTGCTGTTACAAGGATTGTTCCACATATAAGTGGTAATATACCGAATTTGGGATCTTCAAAAAAAGGTAACCATTCCTTCTCTGTCAAAAAAGAATACAATGATATCTTTTGAAAAAACATGATTGTTTCATTTGCCAACGTAATAATAATTCCAAGTGTCGTTACAATGGACACGCTAGCAATGGCTTTTAGTATTAACGGAACAATTCGATTGATTCGCTGCGTTTTTTTTCTTCTATTTGTATTTCTCTCAATCAAATGTTGTACAGAAAATGTAATTTGACTTTTGTCATTATGAGCCAAAGATGAAAACCCCTTTCCACCCTGACATTACCTTTTTATTTCTGTTAACATTCGCAGCTGTTCATTATATTTTTCTTTTGGTAATTTTACATATCCGACCTCTTCAGCAAGGCTTCCAACATGCTTAATCATAAACTCAACATAATTTGCTACATTAATTTTATTTCTGATAGATGCATGATTCACATACGTAAATAGCGGCCTAGATAATGGCTTATACGTACCCGACTGAATGGTCTCTTTCGTTGGAAATACACCATCCACCTGTATTGCTTTTACCTTATCTCGATTGGCCATATAATAAGCATATCCTACAAAAGCAATGGCATTTTTATCATTCATTACCCCTTGCATAATAACTTGATCGTCTTCAGACAAAGAAACCGTTTTTACAAGGCGATTATTTTGTAAGACAACATTTTGGAAATAATCATAAGTACCAGAGTCTACGCCTGGCGCATAAAATTTAACTTGTTCACGAGGCCATGATGAATGAATTTGTGACCATCGTTTCAATCTTCCATTTTCACTCCATAATAGACGTAACTCGTCTATCGTCATATTGTTTACCCACGTATTTTGACGATTCACAACAATCGTTAGACCGTCATAAGCAACCTCAAATGGTGTAAATTGAATGGATTTTTTCTGCATTGCATTTTCTTCTACCGGTTTCATCAATCTCGAAGCATTGTTTATATCTACTTCTCCTTTACTGAAACGATTAAATCCTCCCCCTGTCCCAGAAATACTAATAGAAATTTTCACGTTTGGATGGGCCTTTGTATATTCCTCTGCTACTGCCTCTATAATAGGGAAAACCGTTGAGGATCCATCAACTCTCACTTCTCCCATTTCATTTGTAGCGAATGCAGTAGACATATTAAAACAAAGGAAACATGTCGATAATGTCAAAACTTTAATCGATGCGCTCATCCATTTCACGTGTTCTTCCTCCTAGAAGTAACCGGAAATAACAGGATTACAGATATAAGAATACTGCTAAACTATTAATTCGGTTTTAATTATTTGTAAAAGTTTTGTAAAGTCCCACAAAAACAACTGTATACACAAACTTTATTTTCACTTTTGTACTTTAGATGCAGGAAATTTTCTAATCATCCATAAAGCGAAACTTTAATCAGTGGGGGTTTTGTTCATTCCCCCACTGATTATTAGCCCTCACCAATCGGGCGTTTACGGGCAGCAGGGCTCCCACCTAACTTCTTTGCTCCAGCTGAATTTTGAGGTGGGAATTTTACCGCCCTCAAACGCGGGATAAAACTGCTATCGCCTATCACACACAACAAACTTAGAGCGTATGCACTAATCTTGTTGTGTTCATCGTTTTTGAAACTACATGTTTTTTCAATATTTTATGCTTGTCCACATTTACTAAACCATATGCGTAAGGCATAAAAAAAAGCACACTATCTTTTCAGATAGTGTGCTTTTTTTACAACTTTTTTATTCATCATCTTGATTTTTATTTTTTTTCGCTTTTTCATCTTGCGGAGCTTCACCAGTTAATGCTTGTTTTTTCAACTCAAAGTAAGCGTCCATTATTTCACGACTGATATATCCATTAATCCCTGTTTTATCATCGTGTACCCATGGCACAACAACAGAAAATGCTACTTCTGGATCTTCAAGCGGGGCATAACCTACTAATGTTAAGTTATATGTTTCAACACGCTCACCTTTTGCATTTCTACCAATCTCTTTATCTCCGCCATATACAGTTTGAGCTGTACCTGTTTTCCCAGCGGCTTTATACGGTGCACCTGCAAAGTATTTTGTAGCTGTACCACCTGTATCGTTAAACACTTGTCTAAATCCTTCTTGAACACGTTTAATTTGTGATTCAGGCATATCAACACGATTTAATACTTTCGGTTCCATGGATTGAACAACTTTTCCAACTTCCTCTGGCTTCGCCGATGGCTGACGAATTTCCTTTACAACTTGGGGTTGCATACGATATCCACCATTTGCAATCGTCGAAATATATTGCGCTAATTGAAGCGGTGTATACGTATCATACTGCCCGATTGATAAATCTAATAAGAAACCTGGTTGATTTCCTTTACCTATTTGACCAGCAGTTTCATTTGGCAAATCAATTCCTGTTTTCACACCAAGTCCAAACTGACCAAAATAGTAACGCATAGTATCGAACGCACTTTTCGGAATATCTAACGTACCGCCTCGTACATATGGAACCCCAGCGATATTCATCGCTGTTTTAAACATATAAACGTTAGAAGACATTTTTAACGCTGTCAGGTCATTAATATACCCCATCGTTTTCCAAGATGACTTCGTAGGTGTCCCTTTTAATTTAATCGGTTCATCATACTGTACAGCTCCAGGTTGAATCGCACCAGTTTGATATCCCGTAAGTACTGTCGCACCTTTTACAGTTGAACCCATCGGATAAGAACTTGTCATCGTTCCTAATGCAAAATCATCTACTTTCGTTTCCCCGTCTTTATTCACTAATTGTTTCCCCGCCATAGATAAAACTTCACCATTTTTCGGGTTCATCATTACAACGAATGCACGGTCTAAAAGAGGTTCGCTCCCTTTAAATCTCATTAAGTTTTTTGTAAGAATTTCTTCTACGCGCTTTTGTAATTTCATATCGATCGTTAAATTTAGATCGTTACCTCGTTGTCCTTGTGACACATTAATAGTTTCTAAAATATTACCCTCTTTATCTGTAACATTTCTAACTTCAGCTTTTGTGCCGTGTAAACTATCTTCGTACTGTTGCTCAAGGTAACTTTTTCCTACGCGATCGTTACGATTATAATCACGAACAAGATAGTGATCTAATCTTTCTCTCGGTAACCCTTCATCAGAAGAAGTTACACCACCAAGTACACTTCGGAACATATCGTCATACTTATATTTTCGCTCCCAGTCAACATTTGTATCTACACCTGGTAATTTCGCTAAATTTTCACTAATAATCGCGTATTCTTCCGGTGTTGCATTTTTTTTAACGATTTGCGGCGTCATTGCATATCCGCTTTCCATCTTACTTTTGATCGCCAATATTTCTAAATCTTTTGCTGACAGTTGATTAATCTCTTCTTCTGTTACACGATTTCGTTGACGTTCATCTAGTTCTTTATCGTCAATTTTATTCGCTTTAAACTCTTCACGATCTTTTTTTGTGATTTTTGCTTCTGCTTCTTCTTTATGTAAAGCAAGCCAATAATCTTTCTTATCGCGATCTGTTAACTTATCTGTTGGGACTTCAATTAAATCTGCTAACTTTTTCGCCGTCTCTAAGCGGTCTGCTGCAGTTGATCCCTTCATTTTTGTAAATGTAATTGTACGAATAGGCTCATTATCTACGACCGCTTCTCCATTACGATCAAATATTTTCCCGCGTGGTACAGGATTACTTATCGTTGAGTTTTCTTTTTTCTCAACTTCATTTTTATATTCCTCACCACGAACAATTTGTACGTATCCAAGCCTTACAATAACCGCGGAGAACATTAAAAACACGCAAAAAAACAACACGTTTAACCGAAAAGGAACGTGGGTCTTTTTCTTTTGTTGTTTCTGCTTCTTGCTCATACAAACCCCCTCTACCAACAGCTATGTAATGTGAAAGGGACACCTTCATACAGGTGCCCTCACTGCTGTCTTACATCTTTTTCTATTCTAGCATAAAACACGCGATAAGTTAACCTTCTGGTTCAGTTTGATTCTGCGTGCTTCCTTGCGCTACAACACTGGTTTTGTTCACATTCCCCTCATCATATTTGACATTTTTAACTGCAAAATAAATAAGGAAATGTCCAGCTCCTAAAATACATAGTAAGAAAGGTAAACTTTTTTCAGGCGGAAAAAATATGACAGCACATAAAAAACTTAAAATGGAACAGATTCTTCCGGCATTTAACCATAATTCCCTGACCACTATATATTCTACACGCCATTCTCTCGCCTGTTTTGCTCTACCAATTACATCGTATGTCATTGAGCCGTACGGAACGAGTAAAATCGGATATGCAACTGCAATACATGCTGCATAAATAAGTAATTTCGTATATGTAACATTAAAAATAACTAAAAATACGACCGCATATAAAATAATGCCACCAAGTAAAATTGCTTTTTTTCGCCATTCTTTCTTTAACATACGAGCAACTAAATAATAGCATACAAATGATACTGCAGAATTCACTAAACTATATTTCCCTAGTGCTAACTCGCTACCAGATGCTAAATAGACATATACCGAAATAACGAAAATAAACGTTCCCTCTCTCAAACCTTGGAAGAAATGAGCGCGCGTAATTCTTCCCCAGTTTTCATCAACTTGCCGCTCTTTCAATACTTGCACAATTTCATAGCTTCCTTCACATTCCCTCTTCGATAAAAAAAAGCTTAGAACAACTGCAACCGCAAATAGCATTAACGAGAGGAAGAAAACGACAGTATAACCACTCCATTTTTCCATACGTGAAATTGTATATCCTGCTGCTATCGGTCCAATCATTCCAGAGAACGATGTAAGAAGTCCTAGAAAACCGTTAAAAAAATCTCTTGTTTCTGGTTCTGTAATCTCAAATGTCAACAAGTTAAAAGCGAGCCAATAAAAACCATAACCAACTCCTAAAAGGGCTCCCATTAACAAAATATAGTGAGATGCACTTTTTCCCGCTACTAAAACGACGATAAAAAAAACAGCTAACGTGCCTACACCGATTCTCAATAAAATCGAGCGATCAATACGTTTCGCTAATTTCCCGCCCACAAGAAATGTTAGAGGCTGCAATACAACGCTGGCCAAATTATACAAGCCCAGATTCACATAATTTTGTGTTTGCTTCCATAAATAAATGTTTACAAACGTATTCGATAAAGAAATTGCGAGCGTGTATAAACCTCCTATAACGAGCAATAATACTAAATCCCGATTCACTTCAACATCACCGATTACATGTTTCCACTTCATACACAACTCTCCTTTACTTCATGTTCTAGTCTTCCAAAGACAAGCTCAATTATGTAAAAGGAGAACATAGAAAAAAGCTAGGAGAAAACCCCCTAGCTTTTTTCTAGCTGTATTAGCTTTAATTATTTTGCTTCTTGGTAAAGTTTTTCAGCAACGTTCCAATCTACAACGTTCCAGAATGCACCGATGTAGTCAGGACGACGGTTTTGGTAATTTAAGTAGTAAGCATGTTCCCAAACATCTAAACCGATAACTGGAGTCTTACCTTCAGTTAGAGGAGAATCTTGGTTTGGAGTGCTTGTTACTTCTAACTCACCATTATTTACTACTAACCAAGCCCAACCAGAACCGAAGCGAGTTGCGCCAGCTTTTGCGAATTCTGCTTTGAATGCATCGAAGCTACCGAATTTCGCTTCAATCGCAGTTGCAAGTTCGCCTACTGGTTGTCCCCCGCCGTTTGGAGATAGGATTGTCCAGAAGAATGTATGGTTAGCATGTCCGCCACCATTGTTACGTACTGCTGTACGGATTGCTTCAGGTACTTCGTTTAAGTTTGCAACTAATTCTTCAACGCTTTTGTCAGCTAATTCTGCATGACCTTCTAAAGCAGCGTTTAAGTTTGTAATATACGTGTTGTGATGTTTTGTATGATGGATATTCATTGTTTCTTTATCAAAGTGAGGTTCTAAAGCATCATACGCATAAGGTAAATTTGGTAATTCGTGTTTTGCCATTGTTATATTCCTCCCGGTTTATGTATTGTCACTACATATGTGACCTACAACTTCATTCTACCCTAATTGCCATAGGGTGCAAACAAATAAATCGCTTTGTCTTGCTATCATTAAAGTAGCAAAATTCCCACTTCTTTTCAATTAAAATGCTCATATATTCCGAAAAAAAGCTTCCTTCTACAAGGAAGCTTCCTGCTGACATAATAAACATATGAAATGGATATGGACCCTGTAGGACTCGAACCTACGACCGGACGGTTATGAGCCGTCTGCTCTAACCAACTGAGCTAAGGGTCCACGATTATGTATGTACCATTAAAAACAACTAAATTCCAATCGGATATATCGTTTGAAAAATGTAAGATAAATTTACCATATACGAAAGAAAAGTGTCAATTGTATTTTTCTCTACTAAAAGAAGTAAATTAATAAGAAGGAATTTAGTCTTCTCTACTATATGTAAATATAATATATCTTGAGCTTCTCTAGATTCGTACGTTACAATGATTTTATACATACATAAAGGAAGTGAATCTATGTCCATTTTTACACAGCTAGCAAAAAGCGTATATTCGCCTAAAGATATGGCGCTTTTCCGTTTTCAAAAAATCGGTAAAACCATTTTGTATATTATGCTTCTTTGCCTAATCACTACTATTCCAAGAACTTTCTTGTACGGTAGCGTTATTCAAGATGGTGTTAACATGGTAAATAAAGTAATCGAAAAAGATTTACCTGATTTTAAAATTGAAAATGGCGAGCTAACAGCTGATATTGATCAACCTATCGAAAAAGAAGATGGAAATGCCCTTTTCGTATTTGATCCAAATTCAACAGACTTAGAAAAATATCAAAATAAAACAGGTTTATTTGTTTTAAAAGATAAAGTAGTCTCCATGGGGAATGGTCAAACACAAACATACTCCTATAATGACTTATTAGGCGCATCTCTTGAGAAAAAAGATTTACAAGATTTCATTTCGTTATTTGACAGTATTTATCCAATCTTATTATTCGTTATTGGGTTCTTACTGTACTTGTTCCAATTATTTATTACCTTTGTAGGAGTTACATTGCTTGCCTTCATCGGTTCTGCGATGAGCGGTCAACGCAAATTATCTTATAAACAAGTTTGGACATTAACTGCTTACAGCTACACAATTCCAACAATCTTCTTTATGATTATGGATTTATTCAAAATAAACGTACCTGGCGCAACATTCATTTACATTGCAGTTGTTTTAATCGTTCTATACTTAACAATTAAAGAAGTTCCAAAGCCGAAAGAAAAACAAGAACTATAAAAAAATGCCTAAATAGGCATTTTTTTTTTGGACAAGCATATATTCCTAGCAAAGGAGTGAAGGATATGAAGAGATTAGGTGTACTCTTATTCGTGCTTGTCCTCGGTTATATATTTTATTACGACATAAAAATCGGTACTTTACCGATGTTAAGTTCATACAAAAAAACATCTGCTGCCCAAACGATAAAAAAAGAAAATACAGATACAAAACAAAATAAAGAGAAAGAAACAGAAAAAGAAAAAGAAACGGATACAGCTTATAAAGCAATCGAAGTAAAAACTGGCGATACCGTTCTTTCTATTACAGAAGCGATTAATAAGAAAAAAATTCCTTCTATTGAAAAAGTAATTGATGATTTTAAGCAATTAAATAAAAATACATCTGCTACAAAAATCCAAGTTGGAAAGTCTTATAAATTCCCCTTATATCAATAAGCAATCACTTAATCCTTGTCAATTACATAAAGGCGCTGATACAATAGTAAAAGTGAAACCGAGTACTTTGGTTTCTATAGCCCTTTCTCACACATACTATCATTGATGTAAGGGACTAAAATAAGAAACTTCTTTTATAAGGAGAGCGATCAATTCGTGAATGAAATGACTCAACGCACAAAAACACGTCCAGTTAAAGTCGGTAATTTAACAATTGGCGGTAACAATGAATTAATTATACAAAGTATGACGACAACAAAAACGCATGATGTTGAGGCTACAGTTGCTGAAATTAAACGTTTAGAAGAAGCTGGCTGTCAAGTTGTTCGTGTTGCTGTTCCAGACGAACGCGCAGCAAATGCTATTGCTGATATTAAAAAACAAATCAACATTCCACTTGTTGCTGATATTCATTTTGATTACCGCCTTGCTTTAAAAGCAATCGAAGGCGGCATTGATAAAGTACGTATCAATCCAGGTAACATTGGACGTCGCCATAAAGTAGAAGCTGTTGTAAATGCAGCGAAAGAGCGTGGCATTCCAATCCGTATCGGTGTAAATGCCGGCTCATTAGAACGTCATATTTTAGAAAAGTATGGATATCCAACTGCTGATGGTATGGTCGAGAGCGCACTGCACCATATTAAAATTTTAGAGGACTTAGATTTCCACGATATTATCGTATCAATGAAAGCCTCTGATGTTAACTTAGCAATTGAAGCATACGAAAAAGCTGCTCGCGCTTTTGATTATCCATTACATTTAGGTATTACAGAATCAGGAACATTGTTTGCTGGGACTGTAAAAAGCGCCGCCGGTCTTGGAGCAATTTTAAGTAAAGGCATCGGAAATACACTTCGTATCTCTTTAAGCGCTGATCCAGTTGAAGAAGTAAAAGTTGCACGTGAACTATTAAAATCATTCGGTCTTGCATCTAATGCCGCAACACTTATTTCTTGTCCAACTTGTGGTCGTATTGAAATCGACCTAATTAGCATTGCTAATGAAGTCGAAGAATACATCTCCACACTTAAAGTTCCAATTAAGGTTGCAGTACTCGGCTGTGCCGTAAACGGTCCTGGTGAAGCTCGTGAAGCTGACATCGGTATTGCCGGTGCACGCGGAGAAGGTTTATTATTCCGTAAAGGGCAAGTCGTTCGTAAAGTACCAGAAGAAACAATGGTAGAAGAACTGAAAAAAGAAATTGATGTAATCGCTGCTGAAATGGCTGCTGAACGAGAAAAAGAAAAAGAAAAACAAGAACAATAAAAAGAAGGTTGCCACAATTTTTGTGAGCAACCTTTTTTTACATTCAAATTAAAAACTCGTCAGTTATATAACTGACGAGCCCTCTCATTTTGCACATTTTGGGCAACGACCATATATTTCAAACTTATGCCCCGTTACCTCATAACCTTTAAAATCTTTATTCATAAAATCCATCGGGCAGGAATTAATCTCTTTCGTACCACCACAATCTAAACAAATGAAATGATGATGATGTTCCATAATGGAGCATGTAAAACGGAAATGCTTTTCACCATTTAATTCCGTTTGCTCTAAAACACCGACTTCAGCAAAAACCGTTAAGTTACGATAAATCGTATCAAAACTAAGTCCTGGATAATCACCCTTCATATGCTCTAAAACATCTTTCGCAGTTAAATAACGATTATGAGCTGCGAATAATCTCAGCATCTCTTCCCTTTTCCCTGTATGTTTGTATCCCTTTTCCTTCATTAGGCGTAAAGCTTCTGTTAGATTCATACCTATCCCTACTTTATGCAGTTTTTTTCTTTTTCCATAAAATTGCACCAATTAAAATAAGAACCGCTATCATAACAATTGTACCACCTGGAGCTAAATCAAGTTGATACGAAGCAAACATTCCACCAATTACTGCAATTTCACCAAATAAAATGGAAAAGAAAATTGTTTGTTTAAATCCTTTTGCAGTACGAATACTTGCTGCAACTGGTAACGTCATTAAAGATGATACGAGAAGAACACCTACAACACGCATTGATACCGCAATTACAAGAGCAACTAATATAATGAAGATAAAGTGAATCCACTTTGCACTTAAACCGGTTGATACAGCGTATTCCTCATCAAATGATAGTAAAAACAACTCTTTGTATAATAAAACAATCGTCGCAATAACAACAATTGCTACTATACCAATAATAATTAAATCCGCACTTGTTACAGCACTTACACTACCAAATAAATAACTAAATAAATCCGTATTGAATCCATTAGCAAGTGAGATGAAGATAACTCCAATCCCCATCCCTGCTGAAAGTATAATCGGGATTGCTAACTCTTGATAATGTTTATATACAGTACGTAATTTTTCAATTAGCAATGCTCCACCGATTGAAAAAAACATCCCCATATATAAAGGGTTTAAAAACCCACCGGTAAAGATTGTCTTTTCAAGTAATAAACTTGCTGCAATTCCTGATAACGTCACATGACTTAATGCATCCGCAATAAGCGACATGCGGCGAATTACAACGAACACGCCGATAAGTGGTGCGACAAGCCCTATTAAAATACCAGCGTATAAGGAATTACGTAAAAAATCATATTGTAAAAAATCCTGTATCATTATATCCTCCCGTGATGCCCATGTTCATGTTCTAAGCGATGAACATGATGTCCATATAAAATCGACATTTCTGCATCTTCTAACTCTCGGAATTTCTCTACATTCCCATGGAAATGTAAATGCTGATTCAAACATGCAACATGCGTCACCTTCTCTGTTACAGCACCCATATCGTGCGTAACAAGAATTAACGTAATTCCCAATCTTTTGTTTAAATCCTCTAGTATCTCATAAAAACTTGCCACATTTTTCACATCAATCCCAACAGTAGGCTCGTCCAAAATAAGCAATTCCGGATCACTTACAAGTGCACGAGCAATAAATACACGCTGTTGTTGTCCACCAGAAAGTTCTCCAATGTTGCGACCTCGAAACTCGCTCATACCTACATCAGCAATCGCTTTTTCTACTTTCGCATTATCGTCTTTCGTAAAAAAGCGAAAAAGCCCTTTTTTCGAAACGAGCCCCATTGAAACAACCTCGAAAACAGTTGCCGGGAAACCTGAGTTAAAGCTACTTGCCTTTTGGGATACATAACCAACTTTATTCCACTCTTTAAATTTCTTACTATCAATGCCAAACAATCTAATACTTCCTTGCTTTGGTTTTAAAACACCCAATAAGCATTTAAGTAAAGTCGATTTCCCTGAACCATTCGGTCCAACTAAACCTAAAAAAGCTCCCTTCGGAACTTGCAAATTAATATCTTCTAACACGTTGCGATCTTCATACCGAAACGTTAATCCTTCTATTTCCAATATATTATTCATAGCATCTCACCTATTTTAATTCAGAATGATTCCGATTTATCTCTATTTGAATTATAGTACAGCTTATTATAGTTGTAAACCAATCTGCCTAAAATATATTCTTTATTTCAAGAAACCTTATTATTATAACAAAAAGCAGAGAAGAATTCTCTGCTTTCAAAAGATATTACAATTAACTTTTTAGTGAATTGCTGATTTAAACTTACCACCATTTGTCTCTTGTGTATTCATAATCGTAACAAATGCGTTTTCATCAATTTCATGCACAATTGATTTTAACTTCGTCACTTCCAGACGTGTTACAACTGCATAAATAACTTCTTTTTCTTTATCTGTATAGCCACCTTTAGCAACAAGTTTTGTTGTTCCACGACCAAGGCGGTGTAAAATCGCATTTGATACTTCCTCATATTGATCCGATACTATTAAAACTGCTTTCGTTTCGTCTAATCCTTGAATTACCGTATCAATTGTTTTGAATGCGATATAGTACGTCATAACAGAATACATCGCTTGTTCAACACCAAAAACAAATGCTGCCCATGCAAAAATGAATAAGTTCACAAACATTACGAATTCACCAACAGAAAACGGTAATTTCTTCGTTAATAGAATCCCCATAATCTCGGTCCCGTCTAACGATCCACCATGACGAATAACAAGTCCTACACCAATTCCTAAAATAAGACCGCCGAAAACTGTTGCTAAAATCGGCTCTGTTGTAAATGGCGGAATAGCATGCAACGTTGATTCAATAAATGCTAAAGCTACAATTCCAAATGCTGAAGATAACATGAATGTTTTTCCAATTTGCTTATACCCGGAGTACATAAAAGGAATGTTGAGGATAACAACTAAAGTAGAAAAGCTTAACCACCAAATATTAGGAGTAAGATAATCTAATATAAGAGAAATACCAATAATTCCACCATCAATAATTTTATTTGGCATTAAAAACAGTTCAATCGCTACCGCCGCACACGCTGCCCCAAAGACAATCATAACTAAACGATATACAAGATGAATAACACTTTCTTTTCGATGTTGCTTTTTTTCCATAAGTCCTCCTTATACTCTTTATCTATAGTTTTGTTCTTATATTATAACATAAGCTTCTTTTCCCCATTGAAAAAATGCACCTCGATACGAATATGTACAAGCTATGCGTACATATATTTCGATAGAAGAACGTGTGAAGGAGGACAACACGATGAACCTCATTAAACAAATTGTGAACAAAAAATTAAATCATATTTCTACAAAAGAACTATTGAAATATAGTAAAGAATACGAAGTTCCAATCACAACTGCACAAGCTGATAAAATCGTTTTACTTATGAAAGGGAAAAACATTAACATTTACGATAATACCGAGCGACTAGATTTGTTAAAACAAATCGCTAAAGTAACTACTCCTGCCACTGCCCAACAAGTAAATATTTTATTTCAGCAGCTATTAAAATAAGGAGGGGAAAATCCCCTCCTTATTGCGCTTTAATTTTTTCAAGAATCCCTTCATCAAAAGTACCATTTTTCAGCATTTCGATTTCTAATTTATATGGTGGCTTCTTATCTTTTTTATCTTCACCTACATACGGCGTTTCAAGAATTTTTGGTACGTGCGTAAGTTGTGGGTGATGCACAATGTGATGCAATGCCTTATAGCCAATATGACCAAAACCAATATTTTCATGACGGTCTTTTCCAGCTCCGCGTACATTTTTGCTATCGTTAATATGAAGTACTTGTAAACGATTTATCCCAACAATTTTATCAAATTCGTTTAACACACCGTCAAAATCATTTACAAGGTCATAACCTGCATCATGCGTATGACACGTATCAAAACATACAGATAGTTTTTCATTATATTTCACACCATCAATAATTTTCGCAATTTCTTCAAAGCTACGACCGCATTCCGTTCCCTTTCCTGCCATCGTTTCTAACGCAATGTTAACCGTCTGCTCTGGCGTTAATACTTCATTAAGCCCTTTAATAATTTGTTGAATACCAGCATCCGCTCCTGCACCAACGTGCGCACCTGGGTGAAGAACGATTTGTTTCGCTACACCTAATGCCGATGTTCTTTCAATTTCCATGCGAAGGAAGTCTACACCTAATTGGAATGTTTCTGGCTTCGTCGTATTCCCAAGATTAATAATGTATGGCGCATGTACGATAATTTCTTCAATACCGTTTAGTTCCATATGTTTTCTTCCTGCTTCTATGTTCAATTCTTCAATTGGTTTTCTTCGTGTATTTTGCGGTGCACCTGTATAAATCATAAACGTCGTTGCACCGTATGAAACAGCCTCTTCACTTGCTGCTAATAACATTTTCTTACCACTCATAGAAACATGAGATCCAATCTTTAACATACAATCACCTCTTCAATATACAATAGATATAATGATAGCATAATTTGTAGAAATATGTAGCGAATTGTTTGTTCACACAAAAGGCACTACATAAATAAAACAGACTATTCAAACAATCTGAACTCTATACTTAAATTAACCCAATAAAGCGAAACTTTAGTCAACGTTTTTTCTACCCCGCACTAATTATTAGTCTACATTAATCGACTTTTTCTCAAGCAGTGAGATAAAAAAAAAAAAAAAAATAAGGGAAATCCCTTATCTTTTTTTATTGCTATATTTTTTCTTCACTTTGTCACGTTCTGTTGCAAGTTTTCGTTTATAGTTTGGTTTTACTTTTTTCGGCTTTTTAACAACTTTTGTTGCCATAACATCTAGTCCATCACTTGGTTTTTTACGGCTCTTACGACGACGACGGTCACCTAAATCCGCCCATTCATCTCCGCGTAAATCTACATGTTTAAACTCGATATGACGTTGTTTTTCCAAACTATCTAACGCTTCTTCATTTGCTGGATCATAAATCGTCACTGCAATACCTGAATGACCCGCACGTGCAGTTCTTCCAACACGGTGAACGAAGAAATCTAAATCTGGTGGAAGTTCATAGTTAATAACATGGCTAATTCCTTCAATATCAATACCGCGTGCCGCCAAATCTGTTGCGACAATGTATTGGAACTCTAAATCACGAACTTGTTTCATCATTTTTCTACGATCACGTGGTGATAAATCACCGTGTATACGCCCTACTTTTAATCCACGTTCTGCTAATCCATCGGCTACTTCGTCAGCCTTCTTCTTTGTGTTTGTAAAGACAATTGCTAAATATGGTTTAAATTGAAGTAGCATATTTTTCACTAATTCAGTTTTATTACGGTGTCTTGAAGGCACAAGGTAATGATCAATATTTCCTGCTGCAACTTGCTTCGGATTAATATGAATATGTTCTGGATTCTCCATATATTTCTTCAAAAATGGTTTTAATTTTTGAGGAATTGTTGCAGAGAAAACTAACATTTGCAGATTTTTAGGCATACGTGCCGCAATTTTATCTACATCTTGAATGAATCCCATATCAAGCATTAAGTCCGCTTCATCGACAATAATAGTATCCGCTTTATAAACAAATAGCGCCTTTTCTTCTACTAAATCTTTAATACGTCCTGGCGTTCCAACTACAATATGAGGTTGTTTTCTCAACTTTTCAATTGATCGTTGTTTATCAGTTCCACCAATTAAACAGCGTGCTGTAATCATTTGATCTTCTGCACAGAACTTTGTTAGTTTCACAATTTCTTCGTAAATTTGTTGTGCTAACTCACGAGTAGGCGCTGTAATAACAAGTTGTACCTCTTCACGACTTGCATCAATTCTGTTTAATGTAGGAAGTAAGTATGCATGTGTTTTCCCAGAACCAGTTTGGGATTGTCCAATTATACTCACACCTTTTTTCACGACCGGGAAAATTTTCTTTTGAATTCCTGTTGGCTCTGTAAAGCGTAGTTCACGAACTGCATCTATTAAAAATGGTTTAAAATCATACTGTGTAAAAGTTTGTAGTGTCATAAGTTACACCTTCTTTCTAAAATTTCTACTGCGCACAAATCAGTCAAGTCTACATTATATCGAAATCTACAAGTAAAATCCATCTTTAGTTTAGGTTTTTATCTCAAAAACTAACCTTCTTTCCTTCCATTGCATATTGTATGTGTATATACCTAACTGAAGAAAGGAGGATTTCCCACATGTTTCCGAAATCCCCTATAAGACAAATGTATCCGAATCGAGGACAACAATCTTACACACCATATCCGATTCCACAACTACCACCGATGGCTCAAAAAAAGAAAGGTTTCCTTGCTAA
Organism: Bacillus sp. AC266; assembly: GCF_979253805.1. Taxonomy (NCBI): domain Bacteria; kingdom Bacillati; phylum Bacillota; class Bacilli; order Caryophanales; family Bacillaceae; genus Bacillus; species Bacillus sp. AC266. The sequence continues at coordinate 532,116 of NZ_CEEDEC010000002.1, read as the reverse complement.
ACTCTTTAAAAAACACGATCCAACCGAACCTTTCATGCAAATGGTCCCTCCTTATCGACAAATGGAAGGGCCACCGATGATGCACCAACAACCGCCGCCCCAATATCAACAACAACAATATACACAACAATATCAGCCATACATGCAGCAATATCCAGAGCAGATGATACCACCTCAAATGTATGAATCAAATGATACACGTGGTGCTGCGTCAGCTACAACTGCAGCGGCATCTAGCAGCGGCATCGGTAGTTTTTTTTCAAATTTAATTTCGAACCCAACTAATATGATAAATAATATCGAAAAAGTATCTCAAGTCGTGCAATCTGTCGGTCCTGTTGTCGAACAGTACGGTCCCATTATGCGTAGTCTACCAAGCATTGTTAAAATCCTCACCTCTGGAAAAAGTACGGAAGAAAATCAAACTGAAGATGCAACAGAACAGGTTGAGGTAGCAACTCCACCTCCTCCACCTCCAAAAAGGAAACGAAAAAAAATAGTGCTTGAACCGGTAATAGAAAAAGAGGTTCCGAAAGAACCCGTTCAACAATCAGCAACAAAACCAAAACTATATGTGTAACAATCCTTTGTTTTCTATCCACTCCTCCTTTATAATGTAATGGACTATGCACAAAAGTATCCCTTGTTTAGAAGGAGAGGATTACTCACATGAAGATTGTTAAAATTTCCCCTCGTGGTTATTGCTACGGTGTTGTTGACGCAATGGTTATTGCACGTAACGCCGCATTAGATAAATCATTACCGAGACCCATTTATATTTTAGGTATGATTGTTCACAATAAGCATGTCACAGATGCTTTCGAAGAGGATGGCATCATTACATTAGACGGTCCAAGTCGATTAGAAATTTTAGATAAAATCGATTCTGGTACTGTTATTTTCACTGCACACGGTGTTTCTCCAGAAGTTAAACAACGTGCAAAAGAAAAAGGTTTAACGACAATTGATGCAACTTGTCCAGATGTTACAAAAACACATGACCTTATCGAAGCAAAGAAAGCTGAAGGATACCATGTCATTTATATCGGCAAAAAAAATCATCCAGAACCAGAAGGCGCAGTTGGTATCGCACCTGATATCGTTCATCTTATCGAAAAAGCTGATGATTTAAAAACACTAGAAATTCCAACGGATAAAATTTTAGTTACGAATCAAACAACAATGAGTCAATGGGATGTTCAACATTTAATGGAGGACATTCAGAAAAAATTCCCAACAGCAGAATTCCACAAGGAAATTTGTTTAGCAACTCAAGTTCGCCAAGAAGCTGTCGCTAAACAAGCTGATGTTGCAGATTTAACAATTGTTGTCGGTGATCCGAAAAGTAACAACTCAAACCGTTTAGCACAAGTATCACAAGAAATAGCTGGTACGACAGCATACCGCGTTGCAGACGTAAGTGAAATCCAATTAGAATGGCTACAAGGTGTAGAAAACGTAGCTGTTACAGCAGGTGCTTCTACTCCAACGCCAATTACAAAAGAAGTTATTGCTTTCTTAGATCAATATGACCCAATGAATCCAGCTACATGGGACAGAATTCGAAAAGTACCACTTCAAAAGATACTACCTCGTGTAAAAGTGAAAAAAGAACAATAATAAAAACCGTTGCCTACATGAGCAACGGTTTTTATTTTTCTTATACAAATGTGAATGGATCTGTATGTAACTGCGAAGCGTGAATGTGTACATTGAATTTCTTCACATCTACTTTTTCTTGCAATTGTTTTTGTACACCTTGCTTCATTACTTTTTCAACGTTATGTCCTGGATCAACTATATTTAAACCAATCATCATCGCATCGTGAGCAACATGATAATACATATCACCTGTTACATATACATCTGCTCCCTTAAATTTCGCTTGGTTTATATATTTATTACCGTCACCACCAAGTACAGCTACTTTACGCACCTTATCATCTAACTTTCCAACAACTCTTGCACCCTTTACATGTAATGATTGTTTCACATGTAAAGCAAACTGCTCAAGCGTCATTTCTTCTTGTAAATACCCTATTTTACCAAGACCTAATGTTTCACCTTTATTATCAAGCGGATATACATCATATGCCACTTCTTCATATGGATGGGCTGCCAACATCGCTTTAATAACTTTTCTTTGTAATGAAGCTGGAACAATCGTTTCGACACGTATCTCTTCCACACGTTCTAACTGCCCAGTTTCTCCGATATAAGGATTTGTACCTTCTTGAGGGATAAACGTACCTACCCCTTCGCTACCGAACGTACAGTGGCTATAATTACCGATATGACCTGCATCCGCATCTCCAAGAGCTTTGCGCACTTCTTCTGCATGGGTTACTGGAACAAATACAACAATTTTTTTCATTTCTTCTGCATATGTAGGAGCTAATACTTCTGTATTTTGTAACCCTAACGCATCAGCAAGTAAATCATTTACCCCACCCTTAGCAATATCTACATTTGTATGTGCGGCATAAATTGCAATATCATTTTTAATACACGTTTCAATAATTCTTCCGTACGCCTTATCTGTATGAATCGCTTTTAATGGATTAAAGATTAAAGGATGGTGCGCTATAATGATATTCGCTCCTAATTGGATCGCCTCGTCCACAACTTCCTCAGTTACATCTAACGCGATTAATACGTGCTGGACAGGTTTATTAAGCGCTCCAATCTGTAAGCCAATCTTATCCCCTTCCATCGCTAAATGCTTCGGATACATACCTTCAAACAAAGAAATAATTTCATGACCATTCGGAATTTTACTCATGATAAAACCTCTCCTATCATTTTCATTTTCGCTTCTACTTCTGCACGCTTCGCTTTTGTCTCTTCAGACTCTGCTGCACGTTCTAACTGTTTTAAAATATTTTGGAAGTTTTTCAATTCCCCTTCCCACTTTTCAATAAAAGCTTCACTTTTTTCTTTTATTAAAAATGGACCCATAAACAATTCAGCTTGTTTATTTCCAGAGTAAGGTACTGCTGTATCTCCTCGCTCTCCGACTAAAATCTCGTAAATCTTTCCGTCTTCTATTACAATTTTCTCACGGATAAGCTCCCATCCATTTTCAATAAACCATTCACGGATATGGTGTGCTGCAATATTCGGCTGTAAGATTAAACGTGTTACACCTTCTAATTTTTCTTTACCACTTTCTAAAATGTCACGAATTAACGCTCCACCCATACCAGCAATCGTAATAACATCTACTTCTCCTGGCACTATAACAGCTAATCCATTCCCTTTACGAACGTCTACTTTATCTTGTAAGCCACTTTCAGCTACAGTTGCTTGTGCAGAGCGAAACGGTCCATCTACAACCTCTCCTGCAACTGCTTTTGTAGCAATATTATTTATAATTGTATAACACGGTAAATACGCATGATCCGATCCAATATCAGCTACTGTAGAGCCTACCGGAATCTCCCTCACAACTTCTTCTAATCGTTTCGAAAGCTTTACTTCATTCATGTATTTCCATTACTCCTTCTCTTCTCAGTCTGTCTCCATGATAATGAATTTATAGTAGTTGTTGCAAGTCCATAACAATACTTCAATTCTCTATTACTAATCGTATTTTAGAAAGTATAGAAAAACAAGCCTTTTGCAAAAAGCAAAAGGCTTGTTTTTCTATACTTTATTTTTTCTTCGATAACCAATCAGCTACTTTCGTTGCTTGATCAGCTGGAATTAAATTAGCTGGCATATTTCCTTTTCCTTTTGACAGAACTTCTTTAATTTCATCTTTTGAAAGTTTCCCACCAATTTTTTGTAGATTAGGGCCTACCGCTCCTTGTAACTGATCACCATGACAGCTCGTACAGCTTTGCTTTACAATATCCTCTGGCTTTGATGCTGTTTGTGCTGGTTTCCCACCATTTTTTGCATCAGCTAACTCTTTAGATTTATTTAGCCCCTGAAATGAAAATACAAACATAACGATAATACCTAATGCTGCAATAAGAGCGAACGGAATCAACGGATTACGTTTCATATCTCTTCTCCCCCCTCTATACCGCTAAATAGTTAGATGATTCAGTCATTTATATTGTACTTGAAAACGCCCTATCAGAAAAGAGCAAACTACTACTTGTTAAAAATATTCCGTAAATTCATTTTATTGATTTTCACTATTATATCGCATATTATTTCGATAATTACTAACGTTTCTCATCATATTTTTTACTTTTCTACATATTATTTTGTATATAATAAACAAAATAAATCGAAAAATCGAAAAATGAGCATTTGCAAATCAAAAGACAATTCTGTAAAATAAATTACAAGAAATTGTAATCGTTGCCGATAGATAAATTTTAACAAAAATTAACAAAACAAAAAAGTTTACTTCACAAAAGTGAAGTAAACTTAAAGGTAGCCTATTCTAAGAAATCCTTAAGACGCTTACTACGGCTTGGATGTCTTAATTTGCGAAGTGCTTTCGCTTCAATTTGACGAATACGTTCTCTCGTTACGCCGAATACTTTCCCAACTTCTTCAAGCGTACGAGTTCGTCCATCATCTAAACCAAAACGAAGACGCAGAACATTTTCTTCACGATCTGTTAGTGTATCTAACACATCTTCTAATTGTTCTTTTAGCAATTCATACGCTGCATGGTCCGCAGGCGATGTTGCTTCTTGGTCTTCGATAAAGTCACCTAAATGGGAGTCGTCTTCTTCACCAATTGGTGTTTCAAGAGAAACTGGCTCCTGTGCAATCTTTAAGATTTCGCGTACTTTTTCTGGAGCAAGATCCATTTCTTCACCAATCTCTTCAGGAGATGGTTCGCGTCCTAAATCTTGTAATAATTGACGTTGTACACGGATTAACTTATTAATTGTTTCAACCATATGAACTGGAATACGAATTGTTCGCGCTTGGTCTGCAATCGCACGTGTAATAGCTTGGCGAATCCACCAAGTTGCATACGTACTAAATTTAAAACCTTTACGGTAGTCGAACTTTTCAACTGCCTTAATTAGACCCATATTTCCTTCTTGGATTAAGTCTAAGAAAAGCATACCACGGCCCACGTAGCGCTTTGCAATACTTACTACAAGACGTAAGTTTGCTTCTGCAAGACGGCGTTTTGCTTCTTCATCGCCTTCTTCAATACGTGTCGCAAGTCGAATTTCTTCTTCAGCAGATAGTAAGTCTACACGACCAATTTCTTTTAAGTACATACGAACAGGGTCATTGATTTTCACACCTGGCGGCACACTTAAATCATTAAGGTCAAATTCTTCTTCCGTTTTTGTAATTTGACGATTATTAGGACCTTCGTCGTTGTCATTGTCACCAACTAAGTCAATCCCTTGTTCACCTAAATATTCATAGTATTCATCCATTTGATCGGATTCAATTTCAAATCCATTCATGCGTTCTGCAATCTCTTCATATGTAAGAACGCCACGTTTTTTTCCGAGCTCAGTGAGTTGTTCTTTCACTTGCTCAAGGGTCATTTCAGTTTCAATTTGTTTAGAACGAGCTGGTTTATCAGCCATCTGTTCCCCTCCTTACGCGAGATACAAACATTCATTATACTAAAACTTTATCGAAAAAGCTATTTTCTTGCTTTTTGACTTTGTAAATATGCCACATAATATTTAGCAGCCTCTACAGGATCTGTTTTTTCCATTTGTTTTACTTTAAAGATAATTTCCATCTTTTCAAGTTTTTCTTTATGGCGTCTTAGCGCCTCCAAATGACCTTGTAACGCTTCTTCTGTGTACTCTGGATTAATAAATTCATCCGTCGAAATATCAGTAATAATATTTTTCAACTTTTCATCAGAGAGCCAACTTAAAAATGTTCCGACTGAAGGTTCATTTCCCTTTTCATAATATGCGTATAGTTCATATAAAATCCCTTTATGTTCTTCTGTATAAAAATCTTCTATATGAGGTTCCATACGCACTGTCATTTCTGCACTTTGCAACATATGGTAAATAATTTCTCTTTCTGCCCTTTCAAAACCTGTTAATTTCGGTTTCGTTTGAACAATTTGAGATGGCTTAGAAACCTGCTTTATTTGTTTTTGCTGTACCTTTTGTTCTTTGCGATATTGGTGCAATTGATTCAAAAGTGTTTCCATTGAATACGAAAATTCTTGCGATAATGATTTTAAATATGATTCCGCCTGCATCGCATCCTGTAGTAATGATAACTCTTTTAAAACACTTTTTACATATTCTTCTTTGCCAGACTCATCTTGCAAATTTTTCCCTAAACGCAAATAATTTATTTTGAAACCAACAAAACTTATACTTGATTTCACAAGATTTTCAAAAGCGGTTGTCCCATATTGTTGCACATATTCATCAGGGTCAAGCTTATCTGGCAAGGATGTAACTTTCACTTGGCAACCAACTTGCAATAGTAATTGCCCTGCTTTCATCGTCGCTTCTCGCCCTGCTTTATCACCATCATAGCAAAGAACAACAGTTTCAACGTTACGTCGCAGAAGTTTCGCTTGTTCTTCAGTTAAAGCTGTTCCCATTGTCGCAACAGCTTCTTCCACACCACTTTTCACCGCGGCTAGTACATCGGCATAACCTTCAAAAAGGACAACCTGCCCACGTTTTCTAATAAACGGCCTTGCTTGGTGGAAATTATACAACAGCTTACTTTTGTAAAAAATCGGTGTTTCAGGACTATTCAAATATTTCGGAGTGTCATCTCCTAATGCCCTTCCACTAAACGCTATCACCTTACCTTGTAAAGTATAAATCGGAAACATAACTCTTCCGCGGAAGCGGTCATAATGACTGCCATCCTTCTCACTTCTTACAAGAAGGCCAGCCTGTTCCATACTAGATAGCGACAAACCTCTTTTTTGTAAAATTTTCGTTGCTGCATCCCAAGCTTGTGATGCATAACCAATTTCAAATTTCTCAATCATCTCTTTTGTAATACCACGTTTTAATAAATATGAAAGTGCTTCATTTCCTTCTTCTGTATTTACTAATAAATGATGATAATACTTTTTCAAAAGTTCATGAGCCTGTTGCATGATGACAGTGTCATCAGATATGTCTTCTTGTTGTTGTTGTCCTTGCCCTGATGTATATTCTGCAACTGCAATTCCATTTCTTTCGCCAAGCTTTTGAACAGCCTCTGTGAAAGCAAGTCCTTCCATTTTCATAAGAAAAGAAAATACATTTCCACCTTCTCCACATCCGAAACAATGAAAAATTTGCTTATCAGATGAAACAGAGAATGAAGGAGAATTCTCACCATGAAATGGACAAAGGCCGAAATAGTTACGCCCCTGCTTTCTAAGTTGAACATACTCACCAATCACTTCTACAATATCGGATGATGTCCGAATCTGTTCAACAACTTCTTCAGGAATTCTGTTCCCCATAACTCCATCTCCGTGTCGTATTTTGTATTCGATATAAATTAAAAGATTCCTTTATAATTCGACAATATTTTTCTAAATTTGTTAGAAAGTACTGTCGATCACATTGTGTAAACGATTTTGGACCTTTCGTATAAGTCCCCAGTCTGCGTAAATTCGCAGATACATACTACTATATAAAATTGTATACATTTGCTCATCTGTTACAAATGTATCTCCTGGAGACAATACATATACTCCTTTTTCACAAGAAGACTAGCAAGAAGCACTATAGCCTGTATGATCATGTGATCTGTAGCTTTTGCATGTTAATAAATATAACAATCAACTTCATCTTGCTCAGAATCTACATAGACCCAATTACCTTGCTGTTTTCTTGAACGATGAGCATAGGGTACGACAAACAAAATTTCGACATAAAATTTTGTTCCAACTTGCACAATTGCATTCTTCACGGGATACGCATCTGCATCAAATAATATCTTATCTGATGTTTTGCATATTTCTGTATTCTACATCCCTTCTGTGAATCCTTCCATAATGTGCGTTTTCTTGTCTAGATTTTGTCGATTTAACGTAAATACATGTCTTTTTCGAAAATCCTATCCCTAGTTTATTCTGAAAAATTAAAGTCTAAACGTAAAATATAGGTTTTTATCACAATTTTTTATTATAATATATTTTCTTCAACTACGCTACATATCCCTTTAATTTTCATCTTACACTTAAAGATAACGAAATCGTTCCTTTAGCATAATTAAAAAAACAGAAGAATATAAGTATAACCATTCCGCTATATTCTATTACTAAGCCGAAAGTTCATGCTCTACTTCGCATCTTCCTCTAACGCCTTCTCACGAGCGAAAAAAGCACATTCACCTTTGGTAAATGTGCTAAAACATTTTTTGGTTTTGCACTGCATTCACAATAATATTTGCTGTTTCTTCAATTGCCTTATTTGATACATCAATCACTTGACAATTTATTTTACTAATTACTTCCTCAAAATGATCAATTTCTTCTTGAATACGATTAATATTTGCATATGTTGCTCCATCACTTAATCCAAGTGATTTCAATCGTTCTTTTCGAATATGATTTAACTTATCTGGTATAATTTTCAAACCGAAACATTTCTCTTTTGCCACTTGATATAATTCCTCAGGCGGATCCACTTCCGGTACAAGTGGTACATTAGCAACTTTCAAACGTTTGTTATGCGCTAAATATTGTGAAAGTGGTGTTTTTGATGTACGTGAAATTCCAATCAACACGATATCAGCTTTTAAAATACCACGTGCATCTCTACCATCATCATACTTAACTGCAAATTCAATCGCTTCTATTTTTTTAAAGTACTCTTCATCTAATCTTCGAACGACACCTGGCTCATACCTTGGTACTTGCCCTGTAATTCCTTCAATTTGATCGATAAGAGGTCCGATAATATCGTATGCCTCTACTCCTTCTTTTGCCGCTTCTGTCAATAAATATTGACGCATATCAGGCTTTACTAACGTAAAACAAATAAGCGCTTGATTGCTCTTGGCAATCGAGATTACTTCTTTTAATGTCCCTGTATCTTCTACATACGGTACACGCCTAATATCAGGAGCGAATGGGAACTGTCCCATTGCCGCTCTAACAACCAAATCAGCCGTTTCTCCTACAGAGTCAGATACGACATATACGATTTTATTATCCATTACATTACCTCACTTTAAACAAATTACACTTATTCGTTATTTACTAAATTTACAAACGCACGTGTAATATTTGTTTTTGTAATTCGTCCAATCACTTCTAAACCTTGTTTCGTATCCTTCACAACCGGCATCGCATCAATCTGTCTTTCTATTAATTCCATCGCAATATCATATAAAGAATCCTCCCTGCGACACATCGCAATGTTTGGCATCCTTGTCATGATAATATTAACCGGAAGAGAGGTTAAATCCTGCTTTCCTAAGCTAGCTCGTAATAAATCTTTACGAGATACAACGCCAACTAATAAAGTAGCTTGATCTACAACAAATAATGTACCAACGTCCTCTAGAAACATAGTACAGATTGCATCGTATACTGATACATTTTTATCAATTACAGCCGGTCTAGATTGATAATCTTGCACTTTAATTTTCTTAACAGCTTCAGATAATAGCTGTCCCCCGGTTTTACCCGTATAAAAATAACCTACACGTGGACGCGCTTCTAAATAACCAGCCATCGTTAAAATTGCTAAGTCTGGTCTTAGCGTTGCACGTGTTAAACCCAATTGCCCAGCAATTGACTCCCCTGTAATAGGACCGTGATCTTTTACAATCTGAATGATATGCTCTTGCCGTTTATTCAGCTCTATGATAATCACCACCTTTAATGCACAACGAAAAAAGTTATACTATCTCTTAAATATTATATACTAAATATGCTATTCGAAAAAGAAAGTATGTAAAAAGGACCGTATACGGCCCTTTTTATATTTGAAACTTATCAAGTTGTTCCAAGAAACGCCTTGTTTTCAAATAAATCCCACAATATTCGTCATAATATGTATTCAATACTGTGCGCATTTGTTTTTTTGTACTATCCTTCACCGATACATTACCGAGCCGGTGTAAATCAAAGTGAAAAAAGAGACGTAATAATTTATGAACAGCCTCTCCCACCGGAATACGATACGGATCTTGCTCCGCATGACGCGAGCACAGAAAACCGCCTTCCCGGACAGAGAAGGCGACAAAATCTGTTTCTTGATGACAAATAGCACATGTATCAAAGTACGGGCGCATCCCTAATACCGGAAGCATTTTCGTTTGATAAATTAATGATAATACTTCTGGATCAACACCCTCACACATATAATGCAACGTTTGATATAACATTTCAAATAAATACGGATTATGCTTCTTATCTTCTGTTGCTTTATCGGTTAATTCAATAATAAATGATGCATAAGCAGTTAAAAATATATCCTCGCGAATTTCTTTCATAGATGAAATAATCTCGCCTTGTTGCAAAGTTCCAAGTCCAGATCCCATTTGAATAAGAAAATGACCATGTGTCATAAGTTGCGAAATAGCTGCTAACCGACTCTTCGGCTTTTTCGCCCCTCTTGCCATTGCACTTACCTTACCAAATTCCCGTGAGTATATTGTAACAATCTTATTTGTTTCTCCGTAATCTGTCGTACGGATAACAATGCCCTCAACTTTTTGAAACATGTTCGTCACCATCCAAGGTTTGAACAAAACGGGTCAAGAAATTGGAGAGTCTAGATGCGCTAACTCCTCTTCATGTTGATCCATCTCATCGTTTACGTCTTTTTCCATTTCTTTCAAAAGCAAATACGTTTCAATGCTTCCTGTTTTGGAGAAAAACTTCCAGGTAAAATCTAGCATAAGAATCCACCTTTCTCAATAAGCGTAGCCTATAAACCAATTTCTTTTGTTGTTATTAAGTTGACCCATTTTGTTCATTTTCATGTGAGAAAAATTTTTCCTAATTTATCAAGGTTCATAAAAACCAATAATCAGCGGATGAACAAAACATCCACTGATCACAACTTTACTTCATATTAATACTCGTCTTCACGGAAACCAAGGTCACGAAGCTGTGACATCTTATTACGCCAATCTTTTTGCACTTTCACCCATACTTCTAAAAATACTTTAGAACCAAGAAGTGCTTCAATGTCAAAACGAGCTCTCTTACCGACTTCTTTTAACATCTTCCCTTGCTTACCTATAATAATTCCTTTTTGTGATGCACGTTCAACAACAATCGTTGCGTTTATATAAACCGCTCCGCCCTCACGCTTTTGAATTGCATCAATAACAACCGCTACAGAATGCGGTACTTCTTCACGTGTTAAATGTAATACTTTTTCACGAATAAGCTCTGAAATAATAAATCGCTCTGGATGATCCGTTACTTGATTATCCGGGTAATATTGCGGTCCTTCTGGTAAATACTTTTTTATTGCTCCGATTAACGCTTCAACGTTATTACCGTCCAATGCAGAAATTGGCACAATCTCCGCGAACTCATATAATTTACGATATTGATCAATCAACTCCAGCAATTGCTCTGGATGAAGTTGGTCAATTTTATTAATTACCAAAAATACCGGTTGTTTCGTTTCTTGTAATTTCTCAATAATAAATTCCTCACCACGACCATATCCTTCAGTTGCATTGACCATAAACAAAACAATATCAACTTCTTTTAATGTCGTTTGAGCCATCTTCACCATGAAATCGCCTAGTTTATGTTTAGGTTTATGTATTCCTGGTGTATCAATGAAAACTACTTGTGAATCATTTTCTGTATATACACCTTGAATTTTATTACGAGTTGTTTGTGGCTTATCGCTCATAATGGCAATTTTTTGGCCAATAATACGATTTAAAAATGTAGATTTCCCAACATTCGGTCTGCCAATAATAGAGACAAAACCTGATTTATAACCTTTTCTATTCATGTAAATCCTCCGCTAAAAATGCTCCTGGTAACAATTCTCCGACTGTTGTCTCTTGAACATCACCATGTAAGTTTGATAGGTATACTTTCGTATCCTGTTTACATAATTCTATCATAACTTGTCGACATGCTCCACAAGGAGGTACTGGACGCTTTGTATCCGCTACGACTGCAATAGCTACAAACTCGTTATCCCCTTCAGAAATTGCCTTAAATAAAGCTGTTCGTTCTGCACAGTTACATAAACCATATGATGCATTTTCAACATTACATCCACGATATATTTTTCCATCCTGAGTTAGTAAAGCTGCACCTACTTGAAATTTAGAATATGGTACGTACGCTCGTTTACGCGCTTCGGTTGCTTCTTGAATTAATTGTTTGCTATTCATATTCCCGCATCCTTTCCGTTCATAGATGTGAATAGATACACTCTTTCATTAAAGGCCTTCACGGCGCTCCCAAAGCTTAATAAAAGCTTCGGAATGCAACTATACCATATACGGTAAAAAGATAATAGCACCAATTACAGCAGCTATAATTGCAAATAATAAAACTGCCCCTGCTGCAACATCCTTTGCAATTTTTGCAACCGGATGAATATCGACGGTTGCTAAGTCTACTGTTTTTTCAATAGCCGTATTCACCATCTCTAAACTCATTACAATCCCTATCACAATAAGTACGACAATCCATTCCATTGTTGTAATATGGAAATAAAAGCCGCAGCATATAACGATGACTGCGGCTAAATAATGAATTTTCATATTTCGTTCATGACGAAGACAAAAGTATATACCAGCTATAGCATATCCAAAACTATCTAAAAGTTTTCCTGTTTTCATCGTCCTAATCCAAAGGCCTCTAAAATTTCTTTTTGTCTTCCAAACATTTCTTTCTCATCTTCTTCTGTCATATGATCATAACCAAGCAAATGCAAAAAGCCATGTAGTGCTAAAAACCCAAGTTCTCGATCAAAAGAATGTCCATATTCTTCAGCTTGTTCTTTTGCTCTTGGAATAGAAATAATAAGATCTCCTAACATACGCGGCATCTCTGCACCGACAATTTCCATTTCGCCTTCTCCCATTTCTTCCATAGCAAAAGAAATAACGTCCGTAGGCTGATCCTTATCTCGGTAATCACGGTTTATTTCACGAATACGTTCATTATCTACAAATGTAACCGATAATTCTGCGCCTTCTTCTATGTTCTCCATTTGGGCTGCTTTCTCTACTAAACCTCGAATCAAACTTATATATTCGTCTTTCACTTCTTCTGTTTCATCAATAAAATCAATTAATAAACTCATTCTTTCTCCTTTTCTTCCGGCGGTTCCGGATATGTAATACGGGAATGGAAAATACCATTTAACGTTTCACATAACGTTTTTCCAACGATTTGTAGTTCCTTAAATGTCAAATCACATTCACTAAATTGACCATCTTGCAGGCGATCTTTAATAATACTTTGCACTAAATTATTAATCTGATCTGGTGTTGGATGGTTCATCGAACGTACCGCCGCTTCCACACTATCAGCAATACCAACGATCGCCGACTCTTTAGAAGTTGCTTTTGATCCTGGATAGCGGAACATTTCCTCCGTATATTTCTCTTTATCTTCTTTAATCGCATTATAATAAAAATATTTAAGTAACGTTGTACCATGATGCTGTCCAGCAATATCGATAATTTCTTGAGGTATATGGTGTTCTTCTAACATTCTCACCCCATCGGTTACATGAGCAATTATAATATCTTTGCTCGTTACAGGGTCTAATCTATCATGCGGGTTTTCAATACCCATTTGGTTTTCAATAAAAAACTGTGGTTGTACCGTTTTCCCTACATCATGATAATACGCCCCTACACGCGCTAATACTCCATTTGCTCCAACTGCTTCACAAGCAGCTTCTGAGAGATTAGCTACCATTACACTATGGTGATATGTACCTGGTGCTTCTAATAAAATTTTACGCAAAAGCGGGTGATTCGGACTTGAAAGTTCCATCAATTTCATACTCGATACAATCCCAAGACCACTTTCTAAATACGGTAAAATCCCCATAGCTAGAACAGAAGAGATAATACCCGAAACAGCAGCCATTAATAATTGCACCCCAATTTCAAGAGGCGAAAAATTCCCGTTACGTAATAATAGCAAAGCCGCTAATACGACTACATTTAATACAGAAACGAGTATACCAGCTTGTAAAATCATCGTACGACGATTTTTTTCTCTCAAGAAAATACTAACTGATAATGAACTTAATAAAACATAAATCCCCACACTATAATTCAGTGTACTCGTTACACCTTCATTAAACATAATACTTCCGCATACAGAAAAGATCATACTCGTTAAAAATACAAATCGATCACCAATCATTAATTTTACAAGTATTGTTCCCATTGCAACTGGAACAACATACGCGATTCCTGCATACTCAAGCTTTTGAAACAAACTAATGATTTTCATTAAAACAATCGTGATAGACAAAATTGTAATATACGCTAGGACATACGGCCTATCTTCCCTTTTCCGCTGTAAAAACACTTCAAACTGCTTATGCATAAAGTACAATAGCACACCAATGAGTACCGCTAACCCAACATAGGGTTGAAAACTGTTCCCTTTTTCTAACAGGCCAACTAATTTCAACTGATTGTACATATCACTTGAAATCGTTTCACCTTCTCTAACAAGGACTTGCCCTTGAAGAATATAAACAGGTGGAACTAAATCTTCTTCCGCTTTTCTCTTCTCTTTTGTTAAGGTCGGATCATAAAAATAGTTTGCAGAAATCGCATATTTCCCTAACGCCTTAATAGATTCCTTTAAACCATTATCAACATTAACACTATTCATCTCACTTACATATCGTTCCTTCGCATCCTTCAATTCATCCATTTTAACATGCTCAGTCATGATACTATTAATAGCTGTAACTGTTGCATCTTTCGCTAATACTAATTGGTTCGAATCTGCATTAATTAAGTTTAGTAAGTTTGAATCAGATAATTCTTTCGTTAAATCAGTAGGCAATTTTTTTTTCAACTTGTCCACTTTTTCAGCATCAGTAATCTTTTTTTGCTCATCCGGTCCAACCGCTTTAATCTCTTGTATCACTTCATCTACTTTAGCAAAGACGTCATTCACAATATCCACTTTATTTTGTTTATACTCACTTTTATATGTATATTGATCTTCAACTTTTGTAGCGGCTTCTTTTTTCTTTTTGTCCGTTGTAACTTTATCTTCAATTTTAATAGGAGAATGGATTGTTTTTTTCGCAATAGAATATGTTGTAACATCTAATTGCTCTGGTTTTACATTATTCATAAGTGCAAAAAACAGCACTGCCCCTAATAAAACGTAAGAAATCCAACTTAGTTTTTTCGAATGTTGTAAATTACGAAACCACTTAGAAATTTCTTGAGATCTTGACATGATTTCAATACCTTCTCCTCTCCAGAAATAAAGTAAAACTATTTATAGCTTTCATTTCTTCCAGCCAACGATGCTTTTTAGGACCATATTTTTATAAACCATCACCTATAGTTTATTTCCCTCGTCTTTAATGATAGTAAAAAATATGTCATTCGCCAACCTTATCATACAAAAAGAAATGATCCTGACAAATAGGATCATTCCATTTTATCATATGCCTCAATAATACGTTGCACTAACGGGTGTCTCACAACGTCCGTTTGTTCCAATGTAATGAACGAAAGACCTGATACACCAGATAAAATATTAGCAGCAATAGAAAGACCTGACTTTACCCCTTTCGGCAAGTCTACCTGTGAAGGATCCCCCGTAATAACCATTTTAGAACTAAAACCTAATCGTGTTAAAAACATTTTTATTTGAACACCAGTTGTATTTTGCGCCTCATCTAATATAACAAATGAATCATCAAGAGTACGCCCTCTCATATAAGCAAGAGGTGCAATTTCAATTACACCACGTTCCATCATACGTTGTGTATATTCTTGTCCAAGAATATCATGTAACGCATCATATAGTGGACGTAAATACGGATCTACTTTTTCTTTCAAATCACCTGGTAAAAACCCTAAGCTCTCTCCAGCTTCTACAGCAGGTCTTGTTAAAATAATTTTCTTTACATACCCTTGCTTTAAAGCTCTCACAGCCATTACTACGGCTAAGTATGTTTTTCCTGTCCCAGCAGGTCCTATCCCAAATACAATATCATTCTTTTTCATTGCATGAATATATCGTCTTTGCCCCATCGTTTTCACACGAATGGATTTACCTTTTGCCGTTTTAAAAATTTCCTCTTCATATAATTCTTCGAATTGAGCAATTTTCCCTTGTTGCCCAAGCTGAATCGCATACGCAACATCTCTTTCCGAAATTGATACACCTTTACGGATAACAACAAGTAACTGTTGTAAGATTTTTTCTACGAGCATCACAGTTTCATCTGCCCCAGATACACGAACAGATTCTCCTCTAGTCACAATCGATACACTAAGTTCTCGTTCAATTACTTTTAAATGAGCATCATTTACCCCAAAAAGAGCGATTGCTTCGTTGGGATTTTCCAATTGTTGGTTCATTTCTACTAATTGTTCTGCCATTACTCAGTCTCCTTGAATATCGGATTCAGATATTGGTTGTGGCTCTGCAATATTTTCAATCACTGTATAATGTAATGTGACCTTTAGGTGATCCGCCTCAACCTCTTTACTCAAAATGTTATCACTTACAATCATAGCATGTTCATCCAATTTTTTCTTCAGTTCTTTTTCTGCCATCTCTTTCGCTACTTTCATTGCTTGTTTTTCGGTATATTCTCGGTTCGCTTCTTCCTCTTCTCGTACAATATCTTTCTCGTATGCAATTGGTAATGTAAATCCAAATAATTTCACATCATGTTTTACACTTTCAGTACGAGAGCGCTTATACTTATCCTGTAGAAATCCCCATATTTTTATTTTAGCACTCCCAAATTTAAGGAAATATTCATTGTATGAATTACCAGTATACACTTGAAATTGTGTCTTTAACGGAACATTCACCTC
Organism: Bacillus sp. AC266; assembly: GCF_979253805.1. Classification (NCBI taxonomy): domain Bacteria; kingdom Bacillati; phylum Bacillota; class Bacilli; order Caryophanales; family Bacillaceae; genus Bacillus; species Bacillus sp. AC266. The sequence continues at coordinate 515,202 of NZ_CEEDEC010000002.1, read as the reverse complement.
AGATTTATACCACGTTTCTCCATATACAATCCCTTTAGCCGAAACAACTGTCGGATTCTCCTCATTACCATACATCCCGGATACGAGAAGTTGCCCCTTTTCTACATGGTCATTTTTCATGACAACCGGCTTCCCAACTTCCACAAATGTTTTTGTAATAATCCCTTCTTTTTTGGCTACTAAGTTTTGTGGCTGTTGTTCACTTTCTTTTTTCGGTTCATTTTTTTCAACAATCTTAAAATGATATGTTGTCCCTCTTATTTCTAATCCCGCCCAAGTAATCGCATTAATATTGTCTGTCAAATGACGTTGAACATCTTCTACACTCGGCATTTGGAATTGTAATTTACCTTTTTTTATACCCATTTTGTCCAATTCTTTCATCAATATATACTCTGTTTCAGGTTTTGCTCCTGTAATTTCAATTTTCCACACCATATTTGACAATGCGATCATTCCGAAAAAAAATATTAAAAACCCAATTAAAAATCCACTATTTTTAATTACACGCTTATTCCAAAAAGGAAAACCGTAACGTCCAATAAAATATAATTTACATTCATTTTTTCTATAAATTGGTTTTATCTTTTTCACATCTCGTAATAACATACAAAAAACTAACGTTTCATCAGCTATCTTCTTTACATCCCAAACGAGTAATTTCTTCCGCACACACTCGTTAACAAAGCGTTCCGCTCCTCTACCTTCAATTCGCACCTTTACATACCCAAGCCATTTTATGAACCATTTATTTTTCATCGACTATCTCCACTACCTTTCTAAAAGTAGATACACTACTTTTCAATTCGATTATCAAACTAGCTCGTACTAAAATTTTAATTAGCAGATTCCTTGATCCTCACTAATTATTAACCTTCACGAGCCAGTTTTTTACGTGGAACTCAATTCCCACCTATCCTCTTTGTACGAACCGAATATTGAGCCCAGAACGTTACCGCCTGTTAATACAAGGTAACGAAGAAAAACTTCACAAACGGAAGTTTCTCCTCACTCCTCTTTCTTTTCATTTTCTAAAAACGTCACTTGTTCAATAATCCCTTCAAGCAACAGTTCTTCTGGAAGGATTGTTTTAATAACAAAGGATTGACCTTTAATTAATAATTGACCATGTTTCAATAGCAATCTTACCTCTTTATCTGAAAACACTAATAATCCTCGATGATTTTCTATATAGATATGTACTTGCCCAACAAGCGTGATCCGAGGTAGATCCATTAACACATCCACTGGCAGGTCTATTTGCTTCGTTAACCAATTCTTCATTTGTTCTATTTTTTTCATCTCAAAAGACCCCCTCTCATCCCATATGTATGAAAAAAGAGCTTGTAATATCACGTCCAAACTGAAAAAAGCATAAAAAAACGTCTCATACGAAATGAGACGCTTTTTTATGCTAATAGCTGGATAACCAGCTTATTCACAAGTGATCCGTCTGTTTTACCTTTTACTTTCGGCATAACAGCAGTCATCACTTTACCCATATCTGCTTTAGATGTAGCACCAACTTCAGAAATAACTTGCTTAATTATATCCGCTAGTTCTTCTTCTGTTAATTGCTCCGGCAAATATGCGCTTAAAATCTGAATTTCACTTTGCAGTTTATCAACAAGGTCTTCACGACCAGCTTTTTTAAATTCAAGGAGGGAGTCCTTATACTGTTTTACTTCACGAGCTAAAACTGTTAATTCCTCTTCTTCAGTAAGAGTATGTTGCAGTTTAATACCTTCATTTTGTAAAGCAGCCTTAACCATACGAATAACGGTTAATTTTTCTTTTTGTTTATTCTTCATCGCTTGTTTCATATCATCGTTTAAACGACCGAGAAGACTCATAACTTACACCCTCTCTTAGAACTTACGCTTTCTTGCCGCTTCAGATTTCTTCTTACGTTTTACACTTGGCTTTTCATAAAACTCGCGCTTTCTTGCTTCAGCAAGTGTACCAGTTTTAGAAACCGATCTTTTAAAACGGCGAAGTGCATCCTCCAAAGACTCGTTTTTACGAACGACTGTTTTTGACATTCTCTTTCCCTCCCTCCGAAACATCACACTTACATACTAATTTCAGCATGCAAAAAGAAACCCTTCTTCAGCATGTCTTTTACGATTATAATACATTTTATCACTTCAGGTCAACTATTTGGCAGAATAAAAGAAGAATAGATGCCCTTACCTGTTCAAAAGCTATGTAGATAGCTATTATCCTTTTCCCCTGAAGACAACTATATTTTTTATCATTACACCTTTTTTAATACAAGAAAGCATTAAATAACTACTCATTCAACGTACCTGCCTTTTTAGTACTTAACTTCTCCACAAAAAAAAAAGAAAGCATGCAAATCGTTTCCGTTTGCATGCTTTTTTATCCCGCTATTTGCCAGGACAGTAAGACCCCCACCTCAAAATTCAGCGAAAGCAAAGAACTTAGGCGGGGGGCAGGCTGATAATCAGCGGGGATGAACACCCCCCACTGATTAAAGTTTCATTTTATGCGCTTGCTGATTCTTTTTTTACATCATCTTCAAGAACACGAACAAACTGCGCTTCGTTATATGGATAACCAGCTTTTGTAATTTTCACTTTTACTAGCTTACCAATCAATTCTTCAGATCCTTCAAACACAATTTTTAAGTAGTTATCTGTATAACCTACATATAAACCTTCACGGTCACCATCTTTAAATGTCTCTTCCGGAATGATTTCAAGTACTTCACCTTCAAATTTAGAAGCATACTCTTTCGCTAATTGATTTGATAGCTCAATTAGACGGTGAACACGATCGTTCTTCACGTCTTCAGGAACTTGATCTTCCATACGTGCTGCTGGAGTACCTGTACGTTTCGAATAAGGGAAAACGTGTAATTCAGAGAAACGATTCTCTTTAATGAAATTGTACGTTTCCATGAATTCCTCTTCTGTTTCGCCTGGGAATCCAACAATTACGTCTGATGTAATCGCAAGACCTGGTAACGCTTCTTTCAAACGATCTAAACGCTCTTGGAAAAATTCCATCGTATACTTACGGCGCATACGTTTCAATACAGTATTAGATCCTGACTGTAATGGAATATGCAAGTGACGTACAACTACTTCTGATTTATCTAACACTTCAATTACTTCATCAGAAATTTGACTCGCCTCAATAGAAGAAATACGAAGGCGTTTCAATCCGCCTACTTCCGCTTCCATATCGCGCAGTAATCCAGCTAAGTTATACTCTTTTATATCTTCACCGTACCCACCTGTATGAATACCTGTTAATACAATTTCTTTATAGCCCGCATCTACTAATTGCTGCGCTTGTTTAATAACTTCTTTTCCATCACGAGAACGCATTAAACCGCGCGCCCAAGGAATGATGCAAAATGTACAGAAGTTATTACAACCTTCTTGTATTTTTAAAGATGCACGTGTACGGTCCGTGAAATATGGTACATCGAGCTCTTCATATACACGTGTTTTCATAATATTGCGGACAGCATTAATCGGTTGACGCTCTTTACGGAATTCTTCGATGTATCCTAACATCTTCTCACGATCTTGCGTACCAACAACAATATCTACACCTGGAATCGCCATAATTTCCGCTGGAGATGTTTGTGCATAACATCCAGTTACACAAATTACCGCATCTGGATTTTGACGTACAGCACGTCTAATTACTTGACGGCTTTTTTTATCTCCAGTATTCGTTACTGTACATGTGTTAATAACGTATACATCCGATTTTTTTTCATATTCAGTTCTTTCATAACCACCTTGTTTAAACAATTGCCAAATCGCTTCTGTTTCATAGTGGTTTACTTTACAACCTAACGTGTGGAACGCAACAGTTGCCATTGATTATCACCCCATCAATTCAAAATGATAAGAAGCGGCACTTAACGCATAAAGCGGAGCCGTTTCTGTTCTTAAAATTCTTGGTCCTAAACTACATGGTACAAATTTATGTTCACGAAGTGCGGTTATCTCTTCCTCCGCTAAACCGCCTTCTGGTCCAAATACAATCAGCAGCTTTTGGCCTGGTTTAATCGTCGCTAAAGCTTTCGCAAAATTAGATTTCTCACCTTGTTTCGCTTCTTCTTCATACGCAACAAGACAAACATCATACTCGCTACTCATCGACAGCAGTTGTTTAAATGATGAGGGAACGTGTACTTCTGGAATTTCACTTCTATGCGATTGTTCCGCAGCTTCTTTTACAATTTTTTTCAAACGCTCAACTTTTTTATCTGCTTTTTTCGCATCCCACTTTACAATAGATCGAGATGCTTGAAATGGTAAAAATGCAGCTGCCCCAAGCTCAGTTCCTTTTTGAAAAATTAACTCTAGCTTGTCTCCTTTCGGCAGTCCACTTGCAATCGTCACGAACACAGGAAGTTCGCTTGACGCCTCTACCCATTCTACAATAGTGGTATCCACAAATTCACTGGTAATTTCAGCAATTGAACACTCTGCTGTTTTACCATTTACACAGCAATAAATGTGGTCACCAGCTGACATACGCATCACTCTTGCGATGTGATGGACATCATCACCCATTATGCGAATACTTGTCTCATTTACATATTTCTCTTCTACAAAATAACGTTGCATATAATCACCTTAGTAGAGTTTCGTTCCTTTCGTAAGTCAACACTTACGAAAAGAACGAAACGTTATCATTTTCATATAACAAACGGCAAGTCCCTCACCTTATACGGTGAGAGACTCCCCTGTTCTTTATAGACTAAAATCTATATTACGCATTTCGTGCAATAATTGCTACCCAATCTTCCATTCGAAGTACTTCTTCAATTGAAAATCCAGCTGTTTCTAACGCTTCAGAAATTACTTTTTCTTTCGCCCCAATAATACCAGATGTAATAAATAATCCACCTGGCTTCACAACTCTCGCTGCATCTTCAGGGAATAGAAGAATAATTTCCGCTAGTAAATTTGCTACGATTAAATCAACCGGACCTTCAATACCTTCTAATAGACTATTCTGTCCAACATTGACAATGTCATCTGTTTTATTTAAGCGCACATTCATTTCTGCACTTTCAACTGCAACTGGGTCTAAATCATACGCTTGAACAGAAGCCGCACCTAATTTTGCCGCAGCAATACTAAGTACCCCCGAACCTGTCCCCACATCAATCACAGTATCACCTGGCTGAACCGTTTTTTCTAACGCACGAATACACATCGTCGTTGTTGGATGTGTCCCTGTACCAAACGCCATACCTGGATCTAATTCAATAATTTTTTCATCTGGAGAAGACGGTGTATACTCTTCCCACGTCGGCACAATTGTGAATGTATCAGAAATTTGAACTGGATGATAATACTTCTTCCAAGCAGTAGCCCAATCTTCCTCATCGACTTCATTAATTGTAATAGTTCCTTTACCAATTTCGATGTCGAAAGATGGTAGTGCATCAATAGATGATTTTACACCTGCAACCGTTTCGTGTAAAGAATCCGTTTGTGGGAAATATGCTTTTACCAAAACACCCTCACTTGGATATTCATCTGGGTTAAGTGCATAAATCTCACCGTATTGTTGCTTGCGCTCTTTCGTCAACTCCGCTGGGTCCTCAATCGCAACCCCGCTAGCGCCTGCTTCATGCAAAATATGAGAGACAGCTTCTACTGCTTCTTCTGTTGTATGAATACTAATTTCTGACCATTTCACAATTTACCAACTCCATTTTTTATTTCCATTATTCCCCTTTGAAAGCACGTTTAAGCTTTCTGAATAAGCTATCATCCTGCTCTTCTTGCCCTGCAAATTCACGCAATAAATCTTTTTGATGTGAAGTTAATTTCGTCGGCACAACAACACGAACGACTACATATTGATCTCCTTGACCATATCCACGTACGTTCGGAGCACCTTTTCCTTTTAAGCGGAATTCTGTTCCTGTTTGTGTTCCTGCTGGAATTTTCAGCTTCACTTTGCCATGAACTGTAGGAACTTCTACTTCCGCACCAAGTGCCATTTGCGCAAATGTTATTGGCATTTCGCAAATAATGTGATCCCCTTCGCGTTCAAAGAATTCATGATTTCTCACATGAACAACAACATATAAGTCACCTGCCGGTCCGCCATTTACGCCTGCTTCACCTTTTCCAGATACACGAATTTGTTGACCATTATCGATACCCGCTGGAATTTTAACATTGATTTTTTTACGTTTACGAACTTTACCAGAACCATGGCATGTCGTACATTTCTCTTTAATCATTTGACCTGTTCCTGAACATTGTCCACAAGCTTGACGGTTTACAATACGCCCAAATGGTGTATTTTGTTCTACACTTACTTGCCCTGATCCTGAACAATGTTTACATGTTTCTTTTGAAGTCCCTGGTTTTGCTCCACTACCCTTACAAGTATCACATGGATCCTCTACTGGAATCTCAACGTTTAATTCTTTACCAAAAATAGCTTCTTCAAACTCTAAAGTAACTTGATATTGTAAATCAGCACCTTGACGTGGAGCATTTGGATCACGACGTCTTCCGCCGCCACCGCCAAAGAATGAACTAAAGATATCTTCGAAACCGAAGCCACCGCCGAAGTCTCCTCCGCCACCGAAACCTTGATTCGGACCCGCGTGACCAAATTGATCATACTGCGCGCGTTTTTGATCGTCACTTAATACTTCGTATGCTTCTTGTACTTCTTTAAACTTTTCAATTGCATTTTCTTCTTTACTTACGTCTGGATGGTACTTTTTAGCCAAACGACGATACGCTTTTTTAATTTCATCTTTTGAAGCGCCCTGGCTAAGTCCAAGGACCTCATAATAGTCTCGTTTATTCATAAATTTACAACCCCCGAATCTTTCACATAAACGTAATTTTAACACCGAAAGAAAGTGCTTTGCAACAAAGTTTCCTCACTTACAGTATGCAAAATAAAAAACTTAAGATCCTCACACATTTCTTCTTATTCGTGAAAAAAGCCAAAGCCAAGGCACGCTTGACTTTGACTTTTTGTCATCTTACTTATTTTATTTCACTGTATTACTTGTCTTCTTTTACTTCTTCAAACTCAGCGTCTACTACATTATCTTTTTTCGCGCCAGCGTCTTGTGCTCCTTGTGCACCTTCTGCTTGCCCTGCAGCCGCTTGAGCTTGCTCGTATAATTTAACAGTTAATTGTTGTACGATTTCTTGAAGAGCATCTTTTTTCACACGGATTTCTTCAAGTTCGTTTTTCTCGATTGCCGCTTGTAATGCTTCTTTCGCTTCCGTTGCTTTCGCTACTTCAGCTGCATCTACTTTACCTTCTAAATCTTTTACAACTTTGTCTGTTTGGAATACAAGTTGGTCAGCTTCGTTACGAAGTTCAACTTCTTCCTTACGTTTTTGGTCAGCATCAGCATTTGATTCAGCTTCTTGTACCATACGATCTACTTCTTCATCAGAAAGACCTGAAGAAGATTGGATTGTAATAGTTTGCTCTTTGCTTGTACCTAAGTCTTTTGCACGTACGTTAACGATACCGTTCGCATCAATATCGAATGTTACTTCGATTTGTGGAATTCCACGTGGTGCTGGCGGAAGGTCTGTTAATTGGAAACGACCTAACGTTTTGTTGTCAGCTGACATTGGACGCTCACCTTGTAGTACGTGAATGTCTACCGCTGGTTGGTTATCAGCAGCTGTTGAGAATACTTGTGACTTACTTGTCGGAATTGTAGTGTTACGCTCGATTAGTTTCGTGAACACACCGCCCATAGTTTCGATACCTAAAGAAAGTGGAGTTACGTCTAATAATAGAACGCCCTCTACATCACCAGTAAGTACGCCACCTTGAACTGCAGCACCTAATGCTACAACTTCATCTGGGTTTACACCTTTGTATGGCTCTTTACCAGTTTCACGTTTAATTGCTTCTTGTACAGCTGGGATACGAGTAGATCCACCAACAAGGATAACTTTATCTAATTCGCTTGGAGCAAAACCAGCGTCTTTTAATGCACGACGAGTTGGCTCTAATGTTCTTTCAACAAGACCAGCTGAAATTTCTTCGAATTTAGCTCTTGTTAACGTTAATTCTAAGTGTAATGGGCCAGCAGCTCCAGCACTAATGAATGGTAATGAAATTTGTGTTTGTGTTACACCAGAAAGATCTTTCTTCGCTTTTTCAGCTGCATCTTTCAGACGTTGAAGTGCCATTTTATCTTGGCTTAAATCAATGCTATTTTCTTTTTTGAATTCAGCTACTAAATGATCGATGATAACTTGGTCAAAGTCATCTCCACCAAGACGGTTGTCACCAGCAGTTGAAATAACTTCGAATGTGCCGTCTGCTAACTCAAGGATAGATACATCAAATGTACCGCCACCTAAGTCATATACTAAGATTTTTTGCTCTTCATCTTGTTTTTCTAAACCGTAAGCAAGTGCTGCGGCTGTTGGTTCGTTAATGATACGCTCAACTTCTAAACCAGCGATACGACCAGCATCTTTCGTTGCTTGACGCTCTGCATCGTTGAAGTATGCAGGTACTGTAATAACAGCTTTCGTTACTGTTTCACCTAAGTATGCTTCAGCAGAAGCTTTTAAGTTTTGTAAAATGATTGCAGAAATTTCTTGAGGTGTAAAATCTTTACCTTCAACTTCTACTTTGTAGTCTGTACCCATATGACGTTTAACAGACATAATTGTATTTGGGTTTGTAATTGCTTGACGCTTCGCAACTTCCCCAACTTGACGCTCTTCATTTTTGAAAGCTACAACAGAAGGTGTTGTACGATTTCCTTCTGGATTTGGGATAACCTTTGGTTCTCCACCTTCCATAACAGCTACACAAGAGTTTGTTGTACCTAAGTCAATACCGATAATTTTACTCATGGCGAATCCTCCTACTTTTATGTAAATTATTGATTTACTTTTACCATTGATGGGCGAATCACACGGTCTTTTAGTTTATAACCTTTTTGGAATTCTTCAACTACCGCGTTTGATTCAAATTCACTATCTTCCACTTGCATAATAGCTTGGTGTTCATTCGGATCAAACTGTTTACCAACAGCTTCAATCGCTTCAACACCTTCCTTAGTCAACGCTTCTAGCAATTGACGATGCACCATTTCCATACCTTGTAACAAGGATTGCGTTTGCTCGTCAGTCGCTTCCACTTGCATCGCTCTTTCAAAATTATCAAGAGCTGGCAAAATATCTGAAACTAGACTTTGTGCTCTATATTTATCAGCAGCCTGTTTATCCATTTGGACACGGCGCTTATAATTTTCAAAATCAGCTTGTAGACGTAATGTGCGACCTTCCGTTTCCGTTAGTTTCGCTTGTAACTCATCTACTTTTTCTTGTAAAAGAGCAGCCTCACTTTTTTCTTCTACAGTTTTTTCACTGTTTTCTGGCGTGACAGCTTCTTCAACTTGCGCTTCTTTCTCTTCTTCTACCACTTGTTCGTTACGCTCTTCCACAATTTTCACCTCCTTAAAAGGTATTAGGTATCATGCTTAGCATGATTACCTAAGCATTATATATTACACACAGCAATGAAAATTTCATCACTTGAGCGAATGTATTACTTTCATTTACTTTTTAAGTCCGTCTGTAAATTGTCTTGTAAATAACTGCAGTAAACTAATTACACGAGAGTATTGCATTCTCGTCGGACCTAAAATTGCAATTGTTCCAAGTTGCTCTTCTCCAATCGAATACGTTGCAGAAATCAAACTGCAATCCTCCATTGCCGTAGAAGAATTTTCTCTACCAATTTTCACTTGAATTCCGACTTGTTTATGACGCAAAATGTCATAAAACGCAGCCTCATTATCGATCATCGTCAGCAAAGATCTTACTTTGTGAATGTCATGGAACTCTGGTTGCGAAAGCATATTTGCTTTTCCTCCAAAGTATATCTTTTCCGATAAAGGGACTTGAAATGTACCATCTAACATTTTTATTGCACTATCGTAATTATGAACATACCCACGCAAGACTGTAACAATCTCTTTAAAGATTTTATTATGAAGTTCTGCCATAGGTATACCAGATAGCTTTTCATTTAAAATATTAACCATTTTTTCTAAATCTGATAAATCAACAGATTCCGGAACGGTAATCGTTTTACTTTGCACATGCCCTGTATCTGTTACAATAATAGCGACTGCTGTTTGACGATCAAGCGGTACAATTTGTACATTTTTAAGTTTATTTGTGCTCAATTTGGGACCAAGAACAATGGCCGTATAATTCGTAAGCTCTGATAAAATTTGAGCTGATTGTTGTGCAATTTTTTCTGCTTCAAAAATTCTTTCAGCAAATAAATCTTTAATTTGTACAATTTCATCGGTCGGTAAGTTTTGCGGCGCTAAAAGATGGTCTACATAAAATCGGTATCCTTTTTCAGAAGGAACACGCCCAGAAGAACTATGCGTTTTTTCAATAAATCCTAATTCTTCTAAATCAGCCATTTCATTTCGAATAGTAGCTGGACTAAACGTAATTTCATCTTTCTTAGCCAACGTCCTCGAACCAACTGGTTGCGCTGATCCAATAAAGTCATCAACAATTGTTTGTAAAATTAAGAGCTGACGTTCCGTAAGCATCTCATCATCACCTCTGTTAGCACTCTTTGTCTTCGAGTGCTAAATCTATTAATAACTTACCAAAATTGACATTCAATTGTCAACGGAAACGTCACGAAATAACAAAAAATTTTCGCGCTTATGGCACATTTAATTAATCAATCAAAAATGACTGGAATACTTCATTCCCTAATAGCTTCCCTTTCCTCGTTAAACAAACATGTCCATCTCTGTTTTCAAGTAATCCTTGCTCTTGATTACTTTGTAACTGCTTTGCAAAAACATGGTCCATCTCCACATTAAATTTCTTTTGGAATTCTAACTTAGAAACACCTTTTGTTTTTCGAAGTCCTAAGAACAACTCTTCTTCCATTTTTTCTTTCTCTGTCACTGGGTGAACATCTAAATATGGAAATCCTGTCTCATCAATTTTAGTGAAATATTGCTTGAGCGGACCTACATTTTGAATTCGTTCCCCGTTCACATAACTATGCGCTCCAGCTCCAAATCCATAATACTCTTCATTATTCCAGTATGTGAGATTATGTCTACTTTCATTATTACCTTTTGAGAAGTTACTAATCTCATACTGGTTATAACCATGTTTCTCCATTTCATCCATTACTATTTCGTACATTTTCGCTTCATGGTCTTCACCTGGAAGTCTTAATTTCCCTTTATTCATTAAGTTATAAAACACGGTTTTCGGTTCCACAATTAAGGAATATGCCGAGAAATGTTGTACACCAAGCGTAAAGGCAATGTCTAATGTTTCCTTTACATCTTCTATCGTCTGTCCTGGCAGAGCATAAATTAAATCTACATTAATATTTGTAAAACCGACTTCCTGCGCTTCTCGAATCGCTACGAATGCATCTTCTCTCGTATGTCTGCGTCCAATCTTCTCAAGTAGCTCATCACGAAACGTTTGCACACCAAAACTAATTCGGTTTACTCCACCTTCTAGCAATACGTTCAACTTCTCTTTCGGTAAATCACCTGGATTCGCTTCAAATGTTAATTCACAATTCGGCGCAAATGGACGCAAACGACGGTTAATGATGTCGAGTAGTTTTTTTGTTTGCTCCATATTTAAAGCTGTCGGAGTTCCTCCGCCAACAAAAATCGTTTTCATACTTTCAAACGGTACTTTTTGAACCGTATTTATTATTTCTTTCTCTAAATATTGTAAGTATTGATCAACCGGTTGGCGTTCAATAAATACTTTATTAAAATCACAATAGTGACAAATATGCTGACAAAATGGAATATGAATATATGCAGCTTGTACCAAATATAACTCCTACCTTTCTAAAAAGAAAACCTCCGCACTCCGGAGGATTCTTTACTTCTCTACTGTATTACGGATTTGTTCCATTCGCATTTTTCCCCAATCATACATCATTTCAACGATCGGTAAAAGCGACATACCTAATTCCGTCATATAGTACTCAACACGCGGAGGAATTTCCGGGTATACCGTTCGATCAACAATCCCGTCCTCCATTAACTCTTTCAATTGATTTGACAAAACTTTATGAGAAATGCTCGGGAACAGACGTTGCAATTCACTAAAACGATGCGGACCTTCCACACCTAAGTGCCACAATATCACAACTTTCCACTTCCCACTAATTATAGAAAGCGTCAGTTCCTTTTCGCAATTAAAATTACCTTTTTGTATTTTCTCTCGAATATCTTTTCGAATATTTTCGGACATTAATAGTCTCCTAACTCTATATCAATCACTAAAAAGCTCTCTCACTATTGTAAATGAGAGATGATAAGATGTCTAAAAAGTAGCATATAAAAAAGAAGCCGAACGAACGGCTTCTACTTTTATCACGATTGGTGCGGGCTAATAATTAGCGAAGAATAGAAAAATCTCCACTAATTATAGTTCACTCCATTAGTTATCATCCATTTTCAGTACAGCCATGAATGCTTCTTGCGGCACTTCTACAGAACCAACAGACTTCATACGTTTTTTACCTTCTTTTTGCTTATCAAGAAGTTTACGCTTACGAGAAATGTCACCACCGTAACATTTTGCAAGTACGTTTTTACGCATCGCCTTAATTGTAGAACGAGATACAACTTTATTTCCGATAGTCGCCTGAATTGGCACTTCAAACTGTTGTCTTGGAATTAATTTCTTTAATTTCTCTACAATTACTTTACCACGGTCATACGCTGAATCACGATGTACAATAAATGATAAAGCATCCACTTGTTCATTATTTAAAAGAATATCCATTTTCACAAGTTTAGATGGTTTATAACCAATTAACTCGTAGTCAAATGATGCATATCCTTTCGTATTTGATTTCAATTGATCGAAGAAATCATATACGATTTCTGATAACGGGATTTCATATGTCAATGTAACACGTGTTTCATCTAAATATTGCATATCAATAAACGTTCCACGTTTCCCTTGGCAAATTTCCATTACAGCTCCAACATAGTCATTCGGAACCATAATTGCAGCCTTCACAAACGGCTCTTCTACACGATCGATAGTCTGTGGATCTGGCATATTAGATGGATTATCAACAATAAAATCTTCACCGTTTGTTAAATACACTTTATAAATAACACTTGGCGCTGTTGTAATTAAGTCAATCTTGAATTCACGTTCAATACGTTCTTGAATAATCTCCATGTGAAGAAGCCCTAAGAAACCACAACGGAAACCAAAACCTAAAGCTTGAGATGTTTCAGGCTCAAATTCAAGAGCAGAATCATTCAATTCTAGTTTTTCTAACGCATCACGTAAGTCGTTATAACGTGCAGAATCGATTGGATATAAACCACAGAATACCATTGGGTTTAATTTTCGATACCCTTTTAACGGCTCTGCAGCCGGACGTTTCGCATGTGTGATCGTATCACCTACGCGTGTATCACCTACGTTTTTAATAGATGCCGCTAAGAAACCTACATCACCTACTGTTAACTCGTCACGTTGCGTCGTTTTCGGTGTAAACACACCTACTTCTGTTACTTCAAATTCTTTTCCAGTTGCCATCATACGTACTTTATCGCCAACTTTTACCGTTCCATTTACAACACGGATATATGCAATTACACCACGGTACGGATCATATAAAGAATCGAAAATCATACATTGTAACGGCTCTTCTGAATCACCTGTTGGAGCTGGTACCTTTTCAACGATTTGTTCTAAAATATCTTCAATACCAATGCCAGCTTTCGCTGAAGCAAGTACAGCTTCCGATGCATCTAAACCAATTACATCTTCTACCTCTTGACGTACGCGTTCTGGGTCTGCACTTGGTAAGTCGATTTTATTAATAACTGGTAAGATTTCTAAATTATTATCAAGCGCTAAATATACGTTCGCTAATGTTTGCGCCTCAATTCCTTGCGCTGCATCCACTACAAGAATTGCACCTTCACAAGCCGCTAAACTACGAGATACTTCGTACGTAAAATCGACGTGTCCTGGAGTATCGATTAAGTGAAGAATATACTCTTCACCGTCTTTCGCTTTATACGTTAGTTGTACTGCATTTAATTTAATTGTAATACCACGCTCACGCTCCAACTCCATAGAGTCAAGCAATTGCGCCTTCATTTCGCGCTGTGCCAACGCGTTTGTTTTCTCCAAAATACGGTCTGCCAACGTTGATTTCCCGTGGTCAATGTGAGCAATGATGGAGAAGTTACGAATTTTGGACTGTCTTTTTGCTCTTTCTTCTTTATTCATCTATGTTCTCAACTCCTAATAGTCTCGCCAATATACACTAGCACTGATTATATCAATAGAGCAGCAAAGATTCAATGAAAACTCGTGCTGCTTACAATACAAATCACTCTATCTATATCTTATGCGAACAAACCATAAGAGACAAACCTTTTTCAAATTAAAAGACAGCTCTCTTACAAACATAAGACAACCATCCTTCCCGCTACCCTTAACTAAAAATTCCTTTTATTGCCCCAACAACTATATCCGTTCCAAACTTTGTCATATCACGAGCAACACTTGCTATCGCCATACCGATACCTTCTACAACATTAAAACTTCTTAAGCTTTCTAACTGTTTTTGTTTTTCAATAGCCGAAAACGTCTCTCCCGAAATTTCCGATTCAGCCCCAGCGCCTTCTGTTCCTGTCATATGAGCAATTTGTTCATATGACAGCTGACGATATCCCTTCATACTTTTTAGACCATGATTAGCGAGTCCCACTCCAGCTATCATCATAAGCAAACATAAGACTGTACCGCATATACATAACAGCGTAAATTGACTCAAGCTATTTCTGCCTCTTTCCATCAATGTGTATATGCCCCTGTATTATCCTGATCAATCTGATGATGCAGCGCTGCATTTAAACCGCTGGCTATTACATTTGCCATATCCTCAATAAACGCATCTACTTCTTTTGGAGTTACCATTAAATTATGACCAAGAGGAGATAACACTTCATAAATTAACTTTCTCTTTTCTTCTTCTTCTAACGTACCAATAGCTCCTAAAAACATATTTCGACTCTTTTCATCCGGCATATCTTCTTCTGTTAATTTTTTCTTTTCTCCAAATGTAAAACCTGCTGGCAATAAAGAGCGTGACGGTTTGTTTCCTTCTTTCAGTTCCCGGCCAAAATGTTTCAAAATAAAATCAATTGTATCACTCGTAATCGAAACAGCATCTACCACAGTTGGCACACCAATTGCGATAACAGGAATACCTAATGTTTCTTTACTTAGTTCCTTACGCTTATTCCCAACACCAGATCCTGGATGAATTCCTGTATCAGAAATTTGTATCGTACTATTTACTCGTTCAATAGAACGCGCAGCTAATGCATCAATTGCGATGACAAAGTCTGGTTTTGTCTTCTCAATAATTCCGTAAATGACATCGCTCGTTTCAATCCCTGTAATTCCCATTACCCCTGGACGAATGGCACTAACAGGTCTAAACCCTTCTTCCACACTTTCAGGCTGCAATTTAAACAAATGTCTCGTCACCAATACGTTCTCTACAACTATCGGTCCGAGTGCATCCGGCGTTACATTCCAATTCCCAAGACCTACGATTAAACAACTCGCTTCTTTTGAAACTCCAACCTCTTCTAAGAAATAAGAAAATTCTTTTGCAAAAATACGCTCTACCTTTTGCTGAAGTTCCGTATCTTGTTGTCGTATACCTTGCACCTCAAGAGTTAAATAACTTCCAGGTTTTTTCCCCATCGACTCAGATGCAATTTCATCAATAGTTACTTTTGTAATTGTAACTCCCTCTTCTTCCCTCTCTTTTACAATAACTCCCTGTATCCCTTTTTGTTCTTCTTGGCGCTCTTGTAGCATTTGGTGCACCTCTACAGCAAGGTCAGTTCTAACACTATATTTACTTAAATCTAATGGTTCTTTCATCGTATCTCCTCCGTAATTCATAGTAAATATCGTTAGATTTCCCCAAGTTATATTAGGTCATTCTTTCCTTTACGTGAAATTTCATTGATATACTATTGCAATTCTCTTCACCGTTTGATAAAATATCACTTGTTCTATGTAAGAATCGAGTCATTCGATTGCACCAGGGAGGTGAAAAGTATGGCAAACATCAAATCTGCTATCAAACGCGCTAAACTTAGCGAAGAGCGTCGTTCACATAACGCTTCTATCAAGTCTGACATGCGTACTGCTGTTAAAACTGTAGAAACTTTAGTTACTAATAACGATCTTGAAAATGCTAAAGAAGCTTTCAAAACTGCTTCTAAAAAACTTGACAAAGCAGCTCGTAAAGGTCTTATCCACCAAAACGCTGCAGCTCGTCAAAAATCTCGCTTAGCGAAACAAGTAAACGCGTAAGGCGTTTAAAAAACGATCCATTCGGATCGTTTTTTATATACACAAAAAAGTTCACGTACTAAGTACGTGAACTTTTTTGTGTCACTACATATGATTTAACCGCATTAAGAAAAACTCAAGCACAAGTTTCTTATCCATCTTTCCAGTCTTCATACTATAATCAGCTTCCGCCAATTCTATAATAACTTTTTTTAATTCTTCAAAAGAGAAAAACTTCGTTTGATTCATCGCCAACTTTACCCGGTACGGATGTACACCAATATGGGACGCGATTTGATTTTGTCCGTAACCACGCTGTTGCAACTCTTTCACTTGATGTAGCAAGCGGAACTGACTTACTAATAAAGCGAGCAGTTTAATCGGTTCTTCCTGCTGTGTAAATAATCCGTCTAAAATTTGCATCGCACCAGCGATATCTTTTTTCACCACTTTTTCTGTTAAAGCAAACACGTTTTGCTCAACAGATTTCGGCACAAGTTCCGTGACAAGTTTTGGCGTAATTTCTCCGCCCATACCGACGTATAACGTTAACTTGTCCATTTCCTTCGCCAACATTGTTACATTACTTCCCACAAGCTCTAACAATAAACTAACAGCTGCATTATCAATATGCACATGCACCTCATCCGCACGAGAAACAATCCACTTCTGAACATCCTGCACTTGCATCGCATTTGCTTCTATTACATCCGCTGTTTTCTTTAATAGTTTTGTAATTTTTTTTCGTTCGTCTAATTTTTCATAAGGCGCAACAAAAACAAGAATAGAAAAAGGAGAGGGCTCCCCAATATATTCTTCTAAAATTTTTATATTTTGTTCTAATTTTTCTTTTTGTGCCGTTAAAAATAGTGGTGATTTTATTAATATAACTTTACGCTCTCCAAAAAAAGGAAGCGTATGCGCATCCTCAACTACATCTTCTAAATACGCTTCTTCCAAATCGTATGTCACAACATTAAACTCTCGATCTTCCTCTTCAAGCGCGTACGTTGTAATAAGCTTTATCGTTTCATTTATAAAATAGGCTTCCGTTCCATACAGTACATACAACGGAGCGAACTGTTTCTTTTTAATCTTCTTATGTATATCACTCATATTTTTTCCTACTCCCTAACTTGGCAATATATATTTATACTAATGCCCTAGCTTTTGTTTTACAAGTACAAAGGGACGGTCTTTATAACCCGCCCCTTTATTTATATAAAACGCCACGCAATAAGCCCCGGATTTCTTATTGGTGTGCGGTAATCACCTTCCCTTTATTATTTACAATAATAATCTTAGTATAAGTGCCAACTGTTAACATGATTGGAAATGAAAAATTCACGCTACTTAACTAACTAGAAAAAGTATACAAATACTCTATTTCACTTCATATGGAAATTGTAGATTTTTTTCTGACAATATTTTATACTAAAATGGAATGTTGGGGAGGGATTCTAAATGAATGATTTTGAACAAAACGTTCAAAGTAAACGCAATGACGCTATTGATTCAGGGGTAGGATTTATCGTCTCATTTGGTTTTTTCGCAACACTTTTCATTATTGCAACTGTTATTAAATTCATCGGTTCTTAAAGGCTGCTGCTTAACGGCAGTCTTCTTTTTTTCATCTTCTATGTGTTTCATCATATGTGATTTTACTTTGAAAGGTTCCTTTTTCTCCATTAAAAACATAGGAAATAGCACCTTGCTTATCCGTACGCCATATATCAATACCCATCTTCTTAAAACGCTCTATAACTTCCTTATGCGGGTGCCCATACCTATTACGCTCCCCCACAGAAATAATCGCTACAGCAGGCTGTACAAGGCTTAAAAATGGGTCTGTAGACGATGTTTTACTCCCATGGTGGGCAACTTTTAAAATATTAGCCCGCAAATCAGGATATGTTGATACTATAAACTTTTCTCCTTCTTCTTCTAGATCACCCGTAAATAGCCATGTTAGTCCCCCTAGTCTGGCCCATAGTACAATCGAAGAGTCATTTTCTCCCTTTTCTTTCCCCTTTGGAGCTAATACGAAAAATTCCGCTTCATTTACCCTCCAACCTTCCCCTTCTCCTACTACACTTATCTTCACGCTCTTTTCTAACGCCTTTTTCTTCACCACTTTTTCCAATACAGCATCTTGTTCCTTTCTCCCAAATACAACTTCTTTTACAATAATAGATGACAGCAAATCCAGCGCAGCACCTATATGATCCGCATCTCCGTGCGTTACAATTAATTTATCAATCGTTTTTATACCTTCTTTTTGTAAAAAAGGAACAAGAATATCATGCCCAACAGAAAATTCATGCTTTTTCTGTTGCCACGCTTCCTTCTTGACAGAAAGGGCTCCTCCTGTATCAATAAGATAAACCTCTTTATCGTATGGAAGACGAATTAATATCGCATCTCCCTGTCCAACATCAAGAAATGTAACACTCCCACTTTCGCGAAAATATGGATATACATAATGACAAGTACTAATAAAAAGAAACACACCCACAACTATGCACAAAATTTTTTTCGTTATTACCCTTTCCCAAATCACAAATATACTAACGATACTAAAACAATATATAGCCACAAGAAATAAAGGAGTTTGACCAAAAGTAAGTCGGATGAAAGGGAAACTTTCACAGTAACTTAGAAAATCATTAGAAATGGTTAAACATAGTGAAAGTACATATGCAATTCCTTTTGCGAAAAATGGAATAACCGGCATACATATAAGAATAATGATGCTACATGGCAATACAATAATGGATAGAAAAGGAACATATATAAGATTGAGGAAAATGCTATAAGGAGAAAAATAACCAAAATGATATAACAAGATGGGGGTACTAGCGAGCTGTGAAATTATAGAAATGTAAATAGAATTTCGAACTATCCCATTACTACGTCCTAATAATATCGGCGCAGATAGTAGTAAAGAAAAACTACCTACAAATGAGAATTGAAATCCAATGTTGAAAATAAGATACGGATCGTATATAAGCATACATATAGCCGTTATACTTAAGGCGTCTAGACTAGATAAGCGAACAGAGCATATGAAAGCTACCAATAATAAAACTCCTGTTATAGAAGCCCTCACAACAGATGGCGACGCCCCAGCTATGATCATATACAGAGGAATGCAAACTATAAGGCATACTGTTGCTATCTCTTTCGTCACACCACTTCTTAGAAAAACAAAATACATTATAACCATTAATAATACGATATGCGATCCTGAAATTGCTAACAAATGTATAAGACCAAATTGTTGATATTGCTCTTCTACTTCAAACGTCATTTGTTGTCGATCTCCAAATAATAATGCGTTCATAAATGCACCTGATTGTTCCGGGAACATTTCTGTAACTTTCGAGATTGTTTGTTGCCTGAGAAGGAAAATCCATTGCACGAGTGACAACGATGTTTTTTGACATTCAGAAATGTATGTCACATCAAATATAAAATGTATTTTTTGCTGATATAAATAATTACGATAATCAAAAACATGAAAATTCCGGGAAGTTTGTGGTTCTTTCACCTCCCCTTTAAATGTACACGATATACCTGCATGTAATTGTTGCAACTGCTTCTTTTCCGAAGCAGATTGTATTTTATAATTTAACTGCACTAAGTTTTTATTCTGATCTTCAATTTGAAAAGAGAGACGATCCCCATTAATTAGAGGTGTATTTTGCACGACCCCTCGTGTAACTTCATAGGACTCCCCTAGCGGCTTATTTAGACTCTGAACATACGTGGTGTACATAACGCCACTAAAACACGCTATTATACAAAATATGAAGGTTTTACGCGAAGTACGATATAAACAAAATAAAACATAACAAACGAAACAACAAGCAGCCAACAAATGCGATGCGGAAAAGGTAATTGCAATCCCAATTATAAACGAGATTGCAACATAGCCCCATTGCCCATTCAACTCATACTCACTCCTTATAGCATCATTTTCGCTTTAGTGAATACACGCTGTAATTCTTCCATTGATAAATTATCTTTTTCTAAAGCTGCGAATAATTCCTTTAGCTGTAAATGACGCTCTTGTTCCTCTAGCGATGTAATATCGTATTCTAGCGGAACGTGCTTTACTGTTACACTCGCTTGTTCAAATAACTCTACGGCATACGGATGATTTTTATAGTCCTGTGCATAATAAACCGCTGTAACACCACTTTGAATAATCGCCTTACAGCACTGCAAACAAGGAAAATGTGTGACATAAATTTCCGCTTCCTCTGTTTTTGCACCAAATTTCGCACATTGCAATAAAGCATTCATTTCAGCATGAATTGTACGAACGCAATGATTATCAATGACATAGCAACCATCGTCTATACAATGCACACCACCTTTAATTGAACCGTTATATCCACCAGCAATAATTCGTTTATCACGAACGATTGTCGCTCCTACCGCAAGCCTTGTACATGTACTACGTAAAGATAGTAGATGGCTTTGTGTCATAAAATATTGATCCCATGAAATTCGTTCCATATTTTTCACCTTCTTTTTTGTCTACTTGTAGTGTAGCGAAAAAAGAAAAACTTCGTCAATCTTTTATGGAATAATAATTTGATCTTTTATTTTCTCTAAAGACTTCGCACCAATCCCATCAATTTCTAATAAATCTTCTATTTTCTGAAACGGACCATGTTCTTCTCGGTATTTCAAAATACTTTCCGCTTTCCGAGAACCAATGCCTGTTATTTTTTCAAGTTGCTCTTTAGAAGCTGTATTTATTTGCACTTTACCCTCGCTTTTTGAAAAAGTAGTCCCTTCTTGCACTGGCTCATTCTTGTTAGGAACATACAGAAGCATTTGGTCTTGGACCATTTGCGCCAAATTCACTTTCTTCACATCTGCATCCGGCAACAAACCACCAGCTTTTTCAACCGCCTCCTTCACCCGGTCCCCTTCCTTCATTTCATACACACCCTCTTTAAAAACCGCCCCTTTCACATCAATTATAATTATTTTTTTCTGCTCCTTTGTATCCAATACTTTCGGTTTACTTTTTTTCTCCACATCTTTTACTTGAACTTCCGTTGTAATGAGCGATCGCTCTGTTTGCTGATTCGTTTTCCAGAAAAAAAGAAAAATCAAAGTGCCAATAATAACCACTAATCCCAACCATTTTTTCGGAAAATCCCACATCATTTTACACCTCTAATCATAAATTTATAACATCATTCATATTGTTTAGGAGAAAGCTGTTACGAAGGAGGGATGAAACATTGAACATAGGAATTATAGGGACAGGGAACATGGGGAATATACTAATCGATGCATTTTTAGAAACCCGTGCTGTCAAACCTTCGTGCCTTACTATTATTAATCGGACGCCTGCCAAAGCATATCATATAAAAGAAAAATACCCTTCTGTTCATATAGCCAAAACAATCCAAGAGGTAATCGAACAATCCCAGCTTATTTTCATTTGCGTAAAACCGATAGACATATACCCTATTCTACAAAAATACGCTGACCATTTTTCAGACGAAGATTGCTTAGTTTCTATCACAAGCCCCATATCTCCATCACAATTAAAAACACTTATACCTTGCCACGTCGCTCGTATCATTCCAAGCATCACAAACCGCGCCTTATCCGGCGCATCACTATTTACATTTGGAAATAACTGCTCTCTAGAATGGCAACAAAAACTACTTCGTCTATTCAAAAACATTTCTACTCCCCTTGTTATAGAAGAAGATATAACGCGCGTTTCATCTGATATAGCAAGCTGCGGCCCTGCTTTTTTTAGTTATTTATTACAATGTTTCATTAACGCTGCTGTAGATAAAACAAATATTACACATGAAGAAGCCACTACTTTAGTAAGTGAAATGGTCATTGGAATGGGGAAATTACTCGAAAAAGAAATTTTCACATTACCTACTTTACAAGAAAAGGTATGCGTTAAAGGCGGTGTTACAGGAGAAGGTATTCGTATTTTAGAAGAGCACGTTGGGGATATGTTTCATAAATTAATCGAACGGACACATGAGAAATTTGATGAAGATTTAAAATGCGTTGAGCAGCAATTCAATAAACACACATAATAAATACGCCATCGTAATCCCAAACCCTTTTTATTAATACTTATCTTTTTCATGCTACATTTTCACTAAAACTAGCATTTTTACACTTTACACATATCATCTTTTTATTTTTCTAGAACTAAAACTACATCTTTTCTATAAAACAAAAGCAACCTTATCGGTTGCTTTTCTTTTATCCATTCTTCTTCGCCATAAAAAAGATGCGCTCTGTTTGTTCTGTCACTTCAATTCGTTCAAAGTCACCTGTGACGCGAAGCACTGTAAACCCAGCTTCTTCAAGCCATTTTGTTAACACTTCAACCGAATACGCACGTTGCACGTGACATTCGTCAAAACGATGATACACATCTTCTTCTGAATCTTGTACAAAGAATGTCAAATCATGTTCCACACTATCTGATTCTTCTCCAGGGAAGCAGTTCCAAATAAGTGATATTTCTTCGCCGTTCACTGTATATGTTTCATTTTGAAATACGTGATGTATTTTATATAAAGAGTGTACATCGAATAAAAACAAGCCATCCTGACGTAAATGGTGGAAAACTCTTCTAAATGTTTCTTGCACTCCATCTTCTTGCAATACGTAATTTAATGAGTCACAAAAGATTGTCACACAATCAAATTCACCAGGAACATCGAGCTCTCTCATGTCTTGTTGGTAAAAAGGAATAAAATATCCTTCTCCCCCCAATTTTTGCTGCGCGACAGTTAACATTTCTTCCGAAAGATCTACACCAATTAAGTCATAACCTTTTCGCACAAGCGGAAGTGTTACGTTACCAGTTCCACATGCTACGTCAAGGATTCTTGCCTCTTTCATAGATGCCTGTTGTAAACTTTCCTCTGTGAATTCCACCCATTTATCATAAGGGACATCATTCATCAGTTCGTCATACAGCAAAGCAAATTGTTCGTATTTCATTGATCTAGCTCATCTGCAATATCTTCACGCGGCACATCGCCCCATAGACGCTCTAAATTATAGTGATTACGCTCATCTTTATGGAATACATGAGCAACCACATCACCAAGGTCTACTAAAACCCAACGTGCTTCATCAAAGCCTTCCATACGTTGTACGTTAATTTCGAACTCATGTGCCTTCGCTTTAATTTCACGTGCAATTGCTTGTACTTGCTTGTCTGAATTTCCGTGACAAATAATAAAATAGTCTGCAATCGGTGAAATACCTTGCATATTTAGTACAACCATATCTTCTGCTCTCTTATCATCAGCTGCTTTTGCCGCTAATACTAATAACTCTTTATCTTTCATTTATTAATTTCCTCCTTGATAACTTCATTGTATGTTTGGAATGTTAATGGATAAATCGTTTGATCTTTTTCCATTAAAAATTGAATTGTTCGCTTTAAAGCAAACAGTAAAGCTTGATTTATATCTTTATATGCGAGTTTCCTCGCTTCTTCCACACCAGGAAACTTACGTCCTGGTTCAATGTAATCTGCTACATAAATAACTTTATCTAACATTGTCATTTTTTCATGACCACTTGTATGATATGTAATAGCTTGTAGAATTTCAGGATCAGTAATGCCTACTTCTTTTTCTACTAAGTATGCCCCAACAGGTGCATGCCATAACTCTTTGTTATAGTGCAGTAGATCCTTTGGCAAAGCTTCTCTCTTAATAATCTCTTCCATTTCTGGAATCGCTCTACATTTTGCATAATCGTGAAATATAGCAGCCGTCTCTGCCTTTTTCTCATCTACACCATATAACCTAGCAAGTTCAATCGCTGTTTCCATTACACCAACCGTGTGTATATAACGTTTTTCATGCATTTGTTGTTTGACAATACTAAGTGCTTCCTCACGATTCATACAACCCATTCCTCTCGATATATACCTGTACTTTTTCGGGGAGTAAATATTTGCACGTTTTCTTCGTCATATATCTCTCACGTAACAGAGAAGAAGAAACTGCAAACTCCGGAATTTCCACTTTTACGATATCATAAGGCGTATGTAATGTATAACCTGGTCTTGCAACTCCAACGAAAGTCACAAGCTTAAGTAACTTTTCAATGTTATACCACTTCGGCAAATACTCAACCATGTCTCCGCCAATAATAAAGTGAAACTGCACATCCGGATACTTCTCCGTTAATTGTACCATAGTATCGTACGTATAAGATGGGCCTTCTCTGTCTAGCTCTTCTAAACAAATTGAAAAGTATGCTTCTTCCTCAATCGCTATTTGCAGCATGTTTAATCGACTTTTCACACTCGTAATGTTACGTCCTTGCTTGTGCGGTGGAACTTGATTCGGCAAAAACCATACCTCTTCCAACCCTAAAGCATGATACACTTCATTTGCAATTAACAAATGCCCATTATGAGGTGGATCAAACGTGCCACCAATAATGCCAATTTTTCTCAAAAGAAACGCTCCTTCCTTTTACATACAGCAACTCTCCCCATACAAATTCGAAGAGAGCCCACTGTTAATAAAAGTTCAATTGGTTTCGCTTTCTACATATCAAGCGTCCATTACGAAATAACTCACGTATATCTTTTATCGAGGAAGCTTAATCTGCTTATTTTCTCTTGATTCTTTGTATAAAACAATTGTGCTTCCGATTACTTGAACGATTTCAGCTCGTGCACCTTGTGCAAGCTCTTCTGCAACTTCACTACGATCAAATTCACAGTTTTGTAATACGCTCACTTTAAATAGTTCACGAACTTCTAATGCTTCTCCAATTTGTTTCACCATATTTTCATTCACGCCACCTTTTCCAACTTGAAAAATCGGTGTTAAATGATGTGCCTTTGCACGTAAAAATCTTTTTTGTTTTCCTGTTAACATATAATTAGCCTCCAAGCTCTCTCATTACTAATTGTTTCATTCTATCAATATTCGGCACACACCCTGTCCACATTTCAAACGCAAGTGCACCTTGATAAACGAACATATCGATTCCATTTTGAATTATTGCACCTTGTTCTTTCGCATCGCCTAAAATTTTCGTCTCAAATGGATTATAAATAATATCAGAAACAATCGTTCCTTGTTTCAATGAACGAATTTCCAGCGGCGTATACTCAACATGTGGATGCATACCTATCGTTGTTGTTTGGATGATAATATCATATTCCCCTTGATTTTCTGCTGCACATTCTAACGATAGAGCATGCGAATTAACATTTGCCATGCACCCAGAGATAAGGTTTTTCGCCTTATCTCTCGTACGATTAGCAATATCAATTTCTTTCACACCTACATCGGCAAGCGAGAAGTAAATAGCTCGGCTAGCACCACCTGCACCGATTAATAAAATACGTTTCTCTTGAAGTGGATCTTCACTAATTGACTGCAGGGCACGAACAAAACCAATTCCATCTGTATTATACCCAATCAATTTTCCATCTCGATGAACTACTGTATTTACCGCACCGATTTGCCTTGCTAACGGGGCAATCTCATCCAAGTACTCCATAATTGCAACTTTGTGCGGAGTCGTTACATTAAATCCTGAAATACCTAATGCTTTCAAACCTTTTACTGCTTCCCCTAGCGCTTCTTCTTCTACAAGAAACGCATGATAATGGGCATCCATATTCAAGTGTTCAAATGCATCGTTATGCATAACGGGTGATAATGAATGTCCAATTGGATTTCCGATTACACCATATAATTGTTTCATAAATCCCTCTCCATATTAAATTAAAGATTTACGTAATGAAACACTTACTCCTTTTGGTACATGAGCAACAATTTTCGCTCCTGATTCATTTACAGTAACCCAGCCCAATCCAGAGAATACAACATCCGTTTTCGGCTCACGAATATTAAATTCATATTTCACAAACTTAGGCATATTTTCTAATTCTTCTGGTGTCGGTGGATTCAATAATTCTCCAGCGTGTTTTTCGTACAATTCATCAGCCTTTTCAAGCTTTGTACGATGGATTGTTAAACGGTTTGAGAAATGACAAGTGAATGCACGACGGCCCCCACTTACATAATCAAATCGTGCTAATCCACCAAAGAATAATGTTTGTTCTTCATTTAATTGGAATACCATTGGCTTAACTTCTGTAGTCGGTGTAATAAGCTTTAAGCTTTGTTTCCCAACATAATGCGCCATTTGATGATGATTAATAATACCTGGTGTATCGTATAAAGATGACGTTTCGTCTAATGGGATATCAATTAAATCAAGCGTTGTTCCTGGGAAATGTGATGTTGTAATTACATTCTCAGTCTCATCACTAAACTCTTTAATCATACGATTAATAAATGTTGATTTACCAACATTCGTACATCCAACAACATAAACATCTTTACCTTCGCGGTAATGCTCAATTGCATCAGCAAGTTCAGCGATTCCTTGTCCTTTAGCTGCACTAATTAAAAAGACATCTTCTGGTTTTAAACCAAGTTGCTTTGCACTATAGCGCATCCAATGTTTTACTTTATCATGCTTAACTGACTTTGGAATTAAGTCAGCCTTATTCCCTACAAGTAATACTTTATTGTTCCCTACAAAACGATGTAAGCCCGGTAACCAGCTACCATTGAAATCGAAAATATCTACGATTTTAACCACTAGTGCGTCTGATTGTCCAATTCCGTTCAAAATACGAAGGAAATCATCATCTGTTAAAGATACATCTTGAATTTCGTTATAATGTTTCAAACGAAAACAACGTTGGCAAATTACTTGTTCTTTTTCTAAAGATGATACAGGAGCGTATCCTACTTCATTTTTATTTTCTGTTTGAATTTCTACACCGCAACCAATACATTTAATTGTTTCAGTCAAACTTTATTCCTCCCAGTTAATTAAGCCTTTTTTCTTCATGTTTCTCATAATTCTTCGTTCAATTTTTCGATTAAATCGTGTCACCAATCCGTCCGTTTGCGCTACCGGTACAACTAAAATTGTATGAAGTCCCACACGATTCCCGCCGAGCACATCCGTTAGTAACTGATCTCCAATTACTACAACTTCATCTGGCTGCAGGTGCATCTCATGTATCGCACGCTTAAATGCGCGAACAAACGGTTTGCGCGCACTATGAATAAACGGAATACCTAATGGGTCAGCGAAGTCTTTAACGCGTTGCTCGTTGTTATTTGAAACGACCGTTACTTGAATATCATTTTCTTTCATTTTCAAAAACCACTCTTCAAGCTGTGGCGTTGCGTTTGGACGATCCCATTCAATTAAAGTGTTATCTAAATCAGTAATAACTCCTTTAATTCCACGTTTTTTCAAATCTTCTGGTTGAATGTGATATATATTTTTCACATATTCATTTGGTAAAAATAACTTCAATTTCTTTCACCTCTTTGAGGATTTTCCATAAAATTTTTCGACAACATTTTTCGATAGATAACCTGTGGATAAACTTGTACACACTTTCCACGTTAATTTTTCAGTCAATTTGAAATTTACTAACAATCTATTCACATTTTATCCACTGAGTTATGTGGATAACCTCTTGTTTGTGACTGTCATATTTTTTTGGTACATTAAATGCAACAACGAATCAATCCTTATATTATTAGGAGGTGACTCACCTTGAAAACAAAACACATGGAACAGTTATCTACTGATTTACTCACTGAGTCTTATTATAAAGCAAAAGAACTAAAATTAAATCCCGACTTCATTTTACTTATAAAACAAGAAATTATTAGACGCTCGTTAGAGGACAAGCTCGTCAAATCTTCTTGAGTACATATAGATTGCTGATTGACCTGTAAAAAGAGCCATCCTGCGATGGCTCTCGAATAAACAAGTACTCCCATCTAGGGGATTTCTTCATTAATCATCTTTGTCCACATTTCTTAATTAGAGCTTCATAAGTATATTATAAAACCTTTTCTTTACTTATGAGATACTCGGGTTGCAATTTTTTCACCAAGACGCAGCTCTTGCCCACTTGTCAATTCCTGCACTGCTTTAATCATATCTTTTTCAAATAATAAAACAACTGTTGAGCCAAATGTAAAGTATGCCATCTCTTCACCTTTTTGAACAGTACTTCTTTCATGAAGGAGCTCGATACTATTAACAAACATAGCACCTACTTTTACAAGTGCCATATGTTCGCCGTCACTATTTACTTCTGTAACAGAGCGATAATTTTTTGACAATGGTTCTTTCCCATACTCCATACCCGCTGCATTTACCGGATATGATTTTCTACCAAGTACAAATCTTTCAGTCACAGAGCCAGAAAGCGGGCTATGAATACGATGATAATGACTTGGACTCAAATAAATCACCATATATGTACCGCCTGCATATCGCTTTGCACGCTCTTCATTACCTAGCATATCCACAATTGAATAACGCTTTCCTTTTATATCGAATGTTTTTGTATCCTCAATAGGACCTTGATCAGCAAAAACACCATCAACAGGACTAACGATACTCGACGCATCAGTATCAATACTACGCTTTCCTTCTTTTAGCCTACGTGTAAATAAATCATGCAATGTTCCATATTCCTTCAAACCCTTTTCCATCTCATCTTGATTAATTTGAAAAACTTTCACATACGATGGAATAATGATAGAGCTCAAACGAGATTGTGCAAATTTACGTAATATATAAGAAGTAAAACGACCATTTGTAAGTTCGATCATAAGTCGATATAATGTCCGTCGCAAATTACGAAACCTCCTAATCAGCCTATAACTTTAGTTTCCCCTTCTTTTCTCTCTATATCATATGTAAAATTGGTTCTTATTCCCACATATAGAATGGAGCCGTCTCGTTATACACGAAGAAAAACTAAGTATAATTTTTATTCTTAAATTGTTTAGCACCTTCTAATATTACAGATAGAACCCACCATTTTCAACAGTGAACATGTATTTCTTCTTAGAACAGCTCGTTTTCTTTCCGTTTTCCCGAAAGAAAAGCAGCCACTTTTAAAGTGTAGCTGCTTACAATACACATTATTCTTTTGCTTTTTTCTCTTTCTCAGCCCGCACAAATTCATGGAACATTTTCATTAAAGCACGCTTTTCAATTCGCGATACGTAGCTTCTTGAAATACCGAGTGCCTTCGCAATCTCCCTCTGTGTTTTCTCTTTATCAAGCCCAAGTCCAAAACGCTTCACAATTACTTCTTTCTCTCGTTCGTCCAAAATATCGATATACTCTTTAATTTTTTCTAACTCCATACTAAGCTGAATCATATCAATTACATCTTCAGATTCTGATTTTAATATATCAATAAGCGATATTTCATTACCCTCTTTATCTTGCCCAATCGGATCATGAAGTGAAACGTCTTTTTTCGTTTTCTTCAGCACACGTAAATGCATCAAAATTTCATTTTCGATACAGCGCGCTGCATATGTTGCAAGCTTAGTTCCTTTCCCTGCTGAATAGCTTTCAATCGCTTTAATAAGCCCAATGGTACCAATTGAAATTAAATCTTCTGCATCTTCACCAGTGTTTTCGAATTTCTTAACAATATGAGCTACAAGCCGTAAATTATGTTCAATTAAAAGATTTCTCGCTTGAGCATCACCTTGCTCCATTAACTCTAAGTACTTTCTCTCATCATCTGATGATAACGGCTGCGGGAACGCATTGTTCTTCACATAAGAAACAAATACAAACACTTCTCGAACCATATATCCAATTGCGGCGAATAGACTCAAACCTTTCACCTCCGCCAAAATAGTGGTCTTTACTATGTGTATGTGGGCATGAGGTTGTTTGTGTCTGTACGATGTAAATATGGAACTCTTAACTTAATGGCATTCTTAAACCACTCAACGCTAATCATTAAATTTTTCTATAAACATAGTAAAAGCCAATCGAAACGTATCGATTGGCTTTTACTAATATTCACTCCAAATTTTCTCTCCAGTATGCGCATCTATGTAACGAATTTTCCGACTACAATCGACGGATTCTTTATGATTTTCACTCCTCGTTTGTTTATACAGCAGTTTATATTTCATTTCCTCTGCATCATGATCTATACACCATTCTAAATTTACTCGAATGACCTCTTTATATATTTCTAACGCTTTTTCTTTTGTTACTTTTGGTGCTGTTTCATGTGCAAGTAACTCTTCTATTATATTGCTAGGTTTTCCCGAGTAATGCATCACAGCACCATTTTCTGTATTAATGTTGACCATGAATTCCCTATACTCTACCGGAATTTCATTCACATATACTGAAAAGACAAATCTTTCAATCCCTTCATCTTCGTCACGTTCATCCCAAAGGCGAAGATATTGTGTAACATCTGGAATAACATGTTCTAAAAATTGAAGTGCTTTTTGTAAACATTCCTCTCTAGACAGTATTTGTTTTACTTCTTTATCGTCTGCCAGTTTTATAAAACCAATTAATTCCTTGGTTGATTTATCAATCGTAATGCCAACTAAATTATTATATTTTAACATCGGTAAATGCTTTTTTAAAAATTCATTCATTAAATATGGATTCTTTTCTTCTTTCTGTTTTTGTAATTCCTCTTTCGAAACAAATTTCATCCTTATTCCATCTTCATTTTCTGTCTCAGCCACTTTTGTAAAACTTTCTTTATCCCAGTCAAATAAATCGAATATATCATCTTGTTGACTACCTTTTTTCGGTTTTTCAACAGCTACAGTTGGAGGCAATTTATAATGATCTGGGTCAAATAAATCTTTACCTGTACTTGCATCAATAAACGCATGACTAGGTTCTGGTTCATATACAAGATGATAGCCTTTTACTTCCTCACCATTTTCATATTTACATGAAGAATGTGTTAAATCCACAAATACAAGTCTCATATCTTGTCTAGCTCTCAAAGTTTCTAAAACGACGTTCTCCTCAACAATTTCAATTGGCCATAACGGTTTTTTCCCTATAGCTTTTTGTCCATTGTAATGAAAATGCACAACATTACCTGAAGGATGAATTCGCACAACACATCTTGTATTCGGCAATGGATATCCATTCACTTCCTGCATATAATTTATTTCTTTCCAACCACGCCAGTCATCCTTAACTGACACATATGTATAAAATTCTAATTCTTCTTCCACATATTTTTTTATAAATACATTTGCAATCTCTCTTGCCTTATTCTCCTCTATCACTTCTTTATCACTCGAAAAATAATTTTCATCATCTATCCTGAATTCGAATAAATTACCAGTATGCCTATTTAATGTAATTTGTATCTTTTTCTCCTCATCCTCTTTATGCCCCCACCATAATAGATGATACGGATCATCCACTCCTTCTTGATCATCTACAACAAGCCTATATTCATCTGGAATTTCAATAATGTGGGCCACTTGCTCTTTTCTTTTTTTATCTTTTGGATTCATCATACCCTCTCCTTTATTACAATTTAAGGTAATTATAACAAACAAAACCAAAAGTCATTAACAAAAAGACAAAAAACTGAAACAATTAGTTCATACGAATTTCACATGAATCTATTACTATAAGAATTGTACATAGTGAAATTACTAACAATGACGTTTATTCATATATAATTTCATTTGAAAGGGGTTGAAAAGATGAAAACTAAATATCGCTTTATGATCTCATCATTTGCTGCTTGCGCCTACATGATTTGGTGTTTAGTATAATAACAACTTCACTTGTAAATAAGAAAAGGTGTGTATAGAAATGGAATATAACCAATCAACAGTTAACTACTGGAAAG
This sequence comes from Bacillus sp. AC266, assembly GCF_979253805.1. Taxonomy (NCBI): domain Bacteria; kingdom Bacillati; phylum Bacillota; class Bacilli; order Caryophanales; family Bacillaceae; genus Bacillus; species Bacillus sp. AC266. The sequence goes on along the minus strand of NZ_CEEDEC010000002.1, from coordinate 483,036 downwards.
CTTTTGTATTACCTTATACATTCGCTTTAGAAGAGTTAAAAACTAAATTTGAAATTATGAACCGGGAAGCTCAATTTTTAGAAGACTACAACCCGTTTGAACATATAAAAACAAGACTTAAACAACCCGAAAGTATCATTAGGAAGCTTGAGCGTAAAAACTTATCACCAACAGTTGAAAATGCTCAAACACAATTACAAGATATTATTGGCATCCGTATTACATGTTGCTTTGTAGAAGATATTTATCATTTAAAAGAAGTTATTGAAAATCGTGGAGACATGGCAATTGTAGAAGTAAAAGATTATATTGCTAATCCAAAAGGAAATGGCTATAAAAGTTTGCATATGATTATTAAATATCCATTGTCACTAAATTCTGGTACGAAAGATGTCTTTGCAGAAATTCAATTACGTACACTTGCCATGGACTTTTGGGCAAGTTTAGAACATAAACTTTACTACAAATATGAAGGAAATATACCTGACTATTTGAAAGATGAACTACATGACGCTGCTATGAAAGCTGAAGACCTCGATAATAAGATGGCAACAATCCGTCAAGATATTGATGACATTGAAGCATGTTCAAATCAAATTTTATTACCACTATAAAAAGGTTCTCTCCTATGAGAACCTTTTTATTTCTTCTCTATCGTACGAACCTCTTCAATCTTCCACCCTTCGTCTTCTTTTCCAAGTGCATACTGCATTTTCTTTTGGAGAGTAACCCCTCCATCTACTTCTTTTTCCTCCGTTTCAACAATAACAAGCCCACCTTTAAGAGCTTTCATATTCATATGTTCCAATTCTATTTTCTTATTTCCCTTTTGAAATGCCGCTTCCTTTTGTGTTTTTAAGTCTTCAGCACTAGGCATCTTCTTTGAAAATAACTCCATATGCTCAGCAAGATTTTTTTCATTCGTCGTCCGTACAAATGCCTCAATAACATCTTGAATGGATTTCTCTTCTTCTTTCGTTATATGTACCTTTTCCTCAGTTTTCCCAGCAGATTTTTGTTCTATATTATTCTCTTGAGATTGACAACCAACTAGCAATAATACGAATACTACAAGGAATCTTAATTTCCCTAAAAAAACGCTCATCTTTCCATCTCCTAAAAAGAAAAGTGAGGCATTTCGCCTCACTTTCATTTATAATTAGCGTCTTCCTTTATTCGGATCGCCGCCGCCAACGATGTCAAAGACACGTTTAGCTATATTTGTATTCTCTTGAACGCCAGAGAATAAGTATTTACCTGGTCCGAATGCATATACGTTCACATCTTCACCTGTATGTCCACCCGTTGTCCAACCTGTAACCGAACGCTTATTGAAGATATCTTCAATTGCATTATCAATCTTTGTTACATCTTTTGATGGAGCTATATCATTTACAGCTTTAATTTCTTCTGGTGTTAATTGTAGATCAATATACTTTTTCAATGTTTCTTCTACATTTGCACCTTTTACAATCTCACTTGCCATAAAGTCTGGCGTACGTTTCGCAGCTTTAATCGGATCTACTTTAAAATTATACTCACCATTCGCACCTAAAGATAATCCGCCAGTAGAATGATCTGCAGTTGCAACAACTAATGTGTTCTTATCTTTTTTCGCAAACTCAATTGCTGCTTTAAACGCTTTTTCGAAGTCTTCCATTTCACTCATTGCACCGACAATATCATTATCATGTCCAGCCCAATCAATTTGACTACCTTCGACCATTAAGAAGAAACCGTCTTTATTTTTGTTCAAGCGCTCAATCGCTGCATTTGTCATCTCTTCTAATGAAGGTGTTTTGTCAGTACGGTCAATCATTTTGTCTAAACCACCTGGTGCAAATAAGCCAAGAACTTGATCGCTTTTATCATTTAATAATTGATTACGATCTGTTACATAACTATAACCAGACTTCTTAAATTCTTCTGTAAGATTGCGGTCTTTTCTAACAAAGTTCTTTACGCCCCCGCCAAGCATAACATCTATTTTATGCTTACCTTTAATTTTCTCATCAAAGTAATCATTTGCAATTGCGTCCATATTTTTACGACTAATATCATGTGCACCGAATGCAGCTGGTGTTGCATGCGTAATTTCAGAAGTTGCAACGAGTCCCGTTGACTTCCCTTTTTCTTTCGCTTGCTCCAATACTGTTTTCACTTCAGCTTTATCATTATCTACTGCAATAGCTGCGTTATATGTTTTTATACCTGCTGACATCGCAGTAGCTGCCGATGCAGAGTCTGTAATATTTTCATGTTCATCTTCTGGATATGTTTTTTGTGTTCCTACAAGATGCTTATCAAATTCTGTAGATTCCATCTCAAATGTTTTTGGATTATCTTTCATATAACGATGAGCTGTCATATATGAAGGCCCCATACCGTCCCCAATTAATACAATGACATTTTTAATTTTTGCATTGTTTCCGTTCTCATCTGCATTAACCTCACTAGAACGCGTAAAATTCCATGTTGCTACCGAAGTAACTGCTAACGACGCCACAACTGCAAATGGCCATGCTTTTTTCACAAACTTTTTCACTGTCTTGTCCCCCTAATTAGGTTATTCATTTCCCACTATCAAATTTAATAGAAGACTGTTAAGAGAAAATGAGTTATATGTAAATTTTTTGTTAACTTATGTAAATTTAAGTTATAATTTGTATAAGTTTGTCTTTTCATATCAAGCATACTCCCCTTTACAAAGATAAATATAAACATGTTGGATTTCTTTTAATACGAACCTATTATTTTACATTTCTTAATATTATTCTTATTTTTTCTAATTTAAATAGAAATATGGTGAACTTTATGAAAACAGTAAAACTAGACGCATCTTCCATTCCAGATTTACTCTCTCTTTGCGAATCAGTTGGGTGGTTACAGCATGAGAGTTTTATGAAAGAGCAATTCCATATGTACCTTTCCATTGGCACAATTTTTGGCTATGTACATGAGAATAAACTTATTGCAGCGGGCGGGGTCTTTTCGTTTGCCCCTGGATTTTCTTCTATCGGTATGTTAATCGTGCATCCTGATTTTCAAAGAAAAGGAATTGGCCGTATTTTGTTAAACAATAGCTTAAAAGTAACTTATCCATCGCTCCCTATTACGCTCATTGCAACAAAAGCTGGTGAATCCTTATATGAATCTTATGGATTTCAATCAATAACAACAATTCATCGTTTCGAAAAACAAGCGGCTCATATAAGTACAAATTCTTTTCCCATAAAACAAATTCAGCAAGCCGATCTTCAATCTCTCATTTTTCTTGATCAAACTGCGACTGGTGCAGATCGTTCTAAGCTTTATTTATCACTACTATCGAGAGCAACTTACTCCTTTAAAATAGAGCGGGATAATCAAATAGATGCTTTTGCTTTATGCATACAAAAAGGAAATGTACTATGTATCACTCCGCTTATTTCAAAAAAAGAAAAAGACGCTATTCAGTTATTAGAAATAATTTGCAACTCGTGGAATGGGACAATACGCATTGATGTTCCGCACTCACAATTCATTTTCCGTCAATTTCTTCAAACAGAAAATTTCCAGGAAACGCTCCTTTCACCTCTTATGATAAAGAACGGTAATCAACTTCCTGGAAATCGTAATATACTATTTGCTATGATAGATGCAGCGTTATGTTAGAAAGGGGACACCTAATTGAAGCGATTTAGCTATTTTATGGTAGGTTGTCTTACTCTTACACTATTAGTAGGATGTAGTGCAGCAGAAAAGCCAGTAGAACAAGTAAAACAAGTTAAAAATACAATTACAGCGAAACTAACTACCCAGGAAAAAATGGTAGAGATAGATGGTCAAACGATTTACTTTAAAAAGATTGGTGATGAAAAACCACCTTTACTTATGATCCATGGATTTGGAGGATCATCCGATGGTTTTCAAAAGGTTTACTCAGATTTAGCAAAAGATCATACGATTATTTCTGTTGATGCTTTAGGATTCGGACGTTCCTCTAAACCGATGGATTTTTATTATTCTTTCCCAACTCATGCAAATTTGTATTATAAGTTAATGAAAAAATTAGGGTACGACTCATTCGCAATACTGGGACATTCTATGGGCGGAGAAATTTCTCTTAATTTAACATATTTATACCCCGAAGCGGTTACCCACCTTATTTTAACTGATGCTACAGGCGGCCCTCATACGTTCGTTAATAAACAAGGTTCACCAAAACCAAAGTTGTCGACTGATTTAAGTGCCGTTTCTTCTATTGCAGATTATGATGAGAGCAAAGTTAAATTCAAGCGTAATGATGAAGAGCATTATAATAAAATGAAATTATGGCCTAGGCGTCTTCAAATCAATGCAACTGAAATCAAGCAACCAACTTTAATTATATGGGGAAGAAATGATAGTAGCGTTTCTTGGAAAGAAGGAGAAACTTATCATCAATTCTTAAAAAATAGCACTTTCCATATTATTGAAAAAGGTTATCATGCTCCATTTCGTCAAGAGCCACAAGAATTTGTAGGGTATGTAAAAGATTTCTTCGAGAAAAATCCTATAAGTGCTGAAAAATAAACGGGTATCTCATTTTGAGATACCCGTTTCATATATTAAGCAGCTTGCTTTTGGCGTTTTTGAATTTTTGATCCTAGTACTTTTGGAATAACTAAGCCATCAATTCCAAGTTTTCCAGCATTTATACCAGAAACAAGAACGAACATGGATAAGATAACCATTTCAGGGTTTACACCAATTGACCCACTAAACATATAGGAAAAGTTCATTACAAGACCGAAAAAGACCGCTGTTTTTGTTAAACAGCCTACAATTAAACCAATTCCGACTAAAATTTCTCCCCACGTCACAAGTGTATTAAATAAATCAACGTTTGGAATTGCAAAATCTTGTAAAAATGATGCCCACCAAGATTGAACAGCTGGTTGTGCTCCTTTAGATTTTTCAATTGCACCTTGTAAATAACCAGTTGCATCGAAGCCTTTCCCTTGTAATTTACCGATTCCAGCCATTACCCATGTGTAACCAAGATACACTCGAATTATCGCTAATACAAAAGAGACTGCTTTGTTTTCTCTTAAAAATTGAATAATCATATCTTCCTCCTAAAGTTGTAATTAAGTCAGTTACAGATAATATAATAACATTAGTTACTTACTTTTAAAACATTAATCGTGAATAATTTGTGACATACATAAAAAACATTAAATACTAACGTTTATATAGTAACTTTTATTACCTGTAAAAACTTGAACATATCATACCACAGGTGATAATCATTTTCATTGAAGAAAATGTAAAAAAACTGTGAGTTAAATGTGAAACGCATTCATTCGAATATAGAATAAATCCGTTTCATATTGTTTATATACTCGAAATGTACATGTCTCCTCATCGGTTAATCTCGCTTCTCGAACAACTTCTTCTAACGTTTTGTCATGGTTAATAAACCCGTAAAATAGGCGTATTGTAAACATAAGTGCTACATTTCCATCTACATAATCTATCAATCCAACATATGATTTTACACCACTATGTAAAAAGGATTCTACTAGTTTCAACTCCCCAAACTTATACCAACCATTTACAATATGTGTAATATGCAATTTTGCATATTACTTAATTTCCGCTACGCTAAAGTATACTCTCGGCTCATTTAAGTCGTACACATCTTCTCCTAACTCTTCTATTACAAATTTCCTCTCCTATAAGTCCATTTCATATATACCCGTTTCTTTCAAAAAATCAGCTCTAGTTAAAGCGACTTTATGTAAATATTGCCTATACGCTGTAATTGTTCCATCGTGTGCAACGATACAAATTTTTTCTGCTTTTAACTGATAGCACCAGTGCAGAAATTCATCTACTATTTGCTGAAATTCCATCTCCGAGATGATATTGACTCCCTCATTCCATAACAATTCATTTCTACTTTCTTCTAATGAAAAATGTGGAAATAAATTTTGTATTATCTTTCGATCTAACAATTGATCGCACGGTAATGTTTTGGCGGATTCCCGATAAGGAAAAATACGCGGGGATATATATGGGTGAACAATTTTTTGACAAGCAACTTCCGCACTCCATATTGTCGCAGTTTGTAAAGTTCGAAGTGTAGGACTAGCGATTAATATATCCTTTTCTTGTAATGGTACATCGCACTGAAGCAATTTAGCCTGCTTCTTTCCCACGCCCGTCAATGGCGGATTCACTGCTTGTAAACTTAATGGTAAATCTTTCGTATGTTCACCTTCACCATGCCGAACAAAAATAAGTTTCATTCTCCTCTTCCTCTCACTAGGAAATAGTCTCACATATTTCTTCCCTATTTTTTTCTTTACTCCTGCTATTTTAAAAAGCAGAATGTAAAAAGTGTTTGACACCAATGTTTGAAAAATATTACAATTATATATGTAAAATACTTTTTACAATAAGAGGAGGATTACAAATATGAAATGGATTATCGTCTTTATGGGAATGATCATATGGGGATACATAAATGGCTTTTTTACTAGTGATAAAACTGCTAATCCTTGGATTACAGATGATGAGCGTGAAACAAAAATTAAACAAAAAGCAATTATCGCAAGCTGGTCTGGTGTTTTCATATTTTGTATCATTAACCTCTTAAACAAATGGTTAGGTTTAGGAACGAGCGATACATCACCTTACTTACCATCTTCTGTCGCAACTATTTTAAAAGAAAATGTAGAGTTACAAGTTTTACTTATGTTATTCATTACGTACGGACTATTTTACTTATACTACCGAAGAAAACTAAGCGCTTAACTTTTATCTCATGATTTTCCTCCTAAATGGTTATAGTAACTAGGACAGAATGAAAAAAGGAGAGATATAAAAATGAGTAACTCAAATGATTTTTTAGATACATTACATGAAAAACAAGCAAAAGATGAACAAAATAGAAAGCGCCAAGGAAACGGGAACCCCGCAAAAAAAAAGCCAAATAAAACACATAAATAACATTGAAAAACCTGCCTGAAAATTATATTTCAGGCAGGTTTTTTTACTCGTCTGTAACCGAAACGACATCTTCCCAATTCCATTTCTCATAATACCACTCTGGTACATCTATATTTTCAATCCACTTCTTCTCATGTTTTCCATCGTTATGAGCAAGCCATACATCAGCTTTCTTACGATTTGAACGGAGCCACATTAATTGGTTGCTTTTCTTACTAAAAATAGGGTTATAATCGCCTTTGCTATTGGATGGCTTTGTAATTTGATGTTGTTCATCTGTTGTACTATTTATTTCATATAAAGATGGTAGTGGTCTTTTTTCTAGAGGGACCGATAGCTCTGCTTCCTTTGCCCTTGAAACGATAATTACATTCTCGTTCTTCCATGTGAAGTCCCAATCAACATAGCCTTTTGGAGTAAATGTATTTTGCTGGAGAACCGGCAATTCTTTTATTTTTAAATGCTTATTCTCTAAAGCAACTCTCCCGCTTCCTTCAATATAGGCTAATATATTTTTTGATGGCGCCCATTTGAACCATTGTGTGTTTAATAACATTTGATTTACTGTTTCAAAACGACTGCCGTCTGATCGAATTAAGCAAAGGGTATTACTATCAGCTGACAAAGAAGCTGTTGGTACTGCCAAAAACGAAATCCATTTTTGATCTGGCGACCACTTAAATCCACTTCCAACTAATGCTAAAAAATCATCATGCTCATTCGGTAGTGCATATAAATGTTTCATCTTATGAGGATTCATATTTGCATCCTTTTGTATTTCATATAACTGAGCACCTGTCCATCCTGTTGGAAGCAAGTACGCTTCTGATGATACAAGAAACTTCTTACCATCAGGATACCATGCATAGTCACCTACACCATTAGCTACGTTTTCAAAATCTGCTTTCTTTTTTTCAGCATCAAATGTATTTAATGTGCGTGCAAATACAAATGCAATTATATTCTCTGTTGGTGACCATTGATAATTCGATGCTTCTGATTGAGATGGTGTAACTTTCTTTCCATCTTTCAGCCGATACAGTTCAAAGTGATTTCGCTTCTTTCCTTTTGCATATGCAAGCCATTCTCCATTGTGTGACCATTTCGGCCCTGTTATGTACTCTCCTTTTGTAATTTGTTTTTCTTTTTCACCGACTTTAATCCATAGATTATGATTACGAATAAAGGCAACTTTTACTCCATTGTTTTCTGCGCTAGTAATAGAACTTGAACAGAAAAAAAGGAACAAAATCACGATTCCACTTACTATAAACCTTTTCATATAGCACCCCCATTTCCCCCTTTAGCATTCCTCATATTCCGCTTACTATATGCAAATATTATCCATTCGACATAATTCCAAAAAATTTCCCAAGAAATTTTCAATTCAAAGAGGTTTGGTATGAATTATGTCGAATGTATAGTTTATCCAACATCCGTTCCTATAATTAACGATAAAAATGTAATATTTATTTTCGGAAAATTAGCACTTTTTATTAGGGGGAGTTTCAATGAAGAAAACCACATCAACACTATTAAGTATGGCGCTCGTCTTTTCGAGCTTTGGAGCATTAAGCGCCCATGCTGAATCACTGCAAAAAGAGAAGCAATTTAGCCCACAGTTAAAAGCAAATATTGAACAATGGGGAGAAAACAAAATCGCGCAAAATGTTGAAACAAAAACATCAAAAGAAATTTCAGTTATTGTAGAATTGCAACATGCTCCACTCGCTTCACAAAGTAACATTCAACATGCTCCGGACCTACAAAATAGCAATGTGCAATCATACCATGCACAACTAAAAAAAGCACAAGAGGATACAACAAAGAAAATAAAAGAAAAAGCACCGAAAGCAACCATAAAAGAAACGTATAGTACGTTATTTTCTGGATTTTCTATTTCTATCCCAGGGGATCAAATTGCCGCTCTAGCTTCTTCACCTGAAGTAAAAGCAATTTATCCGAACTTAACATATAAATTACATGAAACGTCAAAAAGCCTAGCAGATCAAGAAACACCAAACGTTGGAGGCCCTACAGTTGGTGCACCTGAAGCTTGGAATTTAAAAGATCCGACTGGCAAATCCCTTGATGGAAAAGGGATGAAAGTCGCTATTATCGATTCAGGTGTCGACTATACCCATCCTGATTTACAAGCAAATTATATCGGTGGCTATGATACAGTCGATGAGGATAATGATCCGATGGATGGAAACGTTCACGGTACCCATGTTGCAGGAATTATTGCTGGTAACGGAAAAATAAAGGGGATTGCTCCGAATGCTTCTATACTTGCTTACCGTGTCATGAATGATGGTGGTACTGGTACGACCGAAGATATTATTCAAGGTATTGAGCGCGCTATTCAAGATGGTGCCGATGTTTTAAATCTATCTCTTGGTCAAGATTTGAATGTACCTGATCAACCTGTAACAATGACGTTAGAACGCGCAGCAAAACTTGGTGTTACTGCGGTCGTCTCAAATGGAAATGATGGACCAAAACCTTGGTCTGTTGACGCTCCTGGTAACGCAAGTAGTGTCATCTCTGTTGGAGCATCTACTGTTTCTATTCCATTTCCAACATTCCAAGTAGCTGGTTCCAATAAATCTTACCAAGGATTACCGTTATCAAAAGCAGATTTCCAAGTAGGGAACGATGCTCAGCTTGTATATGTTGGCTACGGTAATCCAAGCGATTACGCTAAACAAGATGTGAAAGGGAAGTTCGCCCTTGTTTTACAAGGAACTTCGAGCACGTTAGTAAAAGCAGAACAAGCGAAACAAGCTGGCGCTCTCGGCGTGCTACTAATTTCTAACGAAAAAGAAATTAATCTTATGCCCGAATATTTTGCACGTGAAGATGTAGCTCTTCCAGTTATGCAACTATCAAATACAAATGGCGAAGAGTTAAAAACTTTAATTACAAAACGAAAGAAAAATATAAAAATTGGACAACCAAAGCAAACAGAACTTATTGGTAACTTTAGTTCAAGAGGACCATCTCAAGGTAGTTGGCTTATAAAACCTGATATTGTTGCACCTGGAGTGAAAATTACTAGTACAGTGCCGGGAGGTGGCTATGAATCTCACAACGGGACAAGTATGGCTGCGCCGCAAGTAACAGGAGCTGTTGCCCTACTCCGTCAAATGCACCCTGATTGGACGACAGAACAATTGAAAGCAGCTCTTGCCAATACTGCAAAAACATTAAAGGATGTCAATGAAAATACATATCCTGTTATGGCACAAGGCTCTGGTTTAATTAACATTCCAAAAGCCGCTCAAACAGATGCATTAGTGAAACCTAACAATGTAAGTTTCGGTCTTATTAAACCTAATAGCGGTAAAGTGAAGTTAACACAAAATGTTACGTTACAAAATCTTTCTAACAAAAAGAAAAACTTTTCAACTCGTATTGAATTACTAGATACAAAAACAAAAGTCCAGACTTCTTTCTCTTCTTCTATTAGTATGAAACCTAATAGTAACATCGAAAAGCCTTTTACTATTACTGTAGATAGCTCCTTACCACAAGGTGTATATACAGGAAATCTATATGTAAAAGAGCAAGGGAAGACTGAAGAAATGCGTATTCCATTTACATTTAGCATCGATCCGAAAGAATACAAGCGTATTGATGGCCTTGAAATCGTTAATTCTACTTTCAGTCCAAATAATGACAAAATACTAGATGACAACCTGATCAATTACTATTTAGTTACACCAGTTGAGGATGTAACATTTCACGCTAATTTAATTACGAAAGACCGTGTAGCATATCAAGGCATGATACATCAAGGGAAAAATGAAACACCTGGTTATAAATCTTTCAAATGGAATGGTACGAAAACTGACGGATCTCCTCTACCTGATGGCTTATACCAAATCGAAGCTGTTGCTTCTAACTCTGGTGGAGAAACAAAGCAAACAGGAGCTGTATTTGTCGATCGTACTGCACCGAAGTTATCGTCTGAAGTAGATCAAGAAAACCTCGTAATTAGAGGGAAAGTAGATGATATACTTTTAGATTGGATGACAGAATCTGGATGGGTTGCTCCAGGACATCCAGTAACAATACAATATGAAATTAACGGAAATGGCGTGTGGGAAAGTGCGTTCCTGAACCCTTGGGAGAAAAGTTACGACATTTACTTCGATCGTAACCAATTACAACAAGGAAAAAATATAATTCATATTGTAGCAACCGATGCAGCTGGAAATAAATCTAATTTAAACGTCGATTTAGAAGTGAAATAATAAAATTATTGTTGACAAGCTTTTAAATATAGTTTTATAATACAAAACATAGTTTAGTTGAACGAATTATATATCGGCTTTGAAGGAATACTAGTAGCGACTTATATCCCTGTCTCAGAGAACTGATGGTTGGTGCGAATCAGTACATATACAAGCGTGAATTACAATTCTGGAGCTTCTTTCCCGTAATGCTTTTTATGCATGAAGAGAAAGACGGATCTTTCCGTTATCTTAAAGTAAGTGGTAAACAATTAATTGTTTACAAATAGGGTGGTACCGCGATTTTTATCGTCCCTATCGGATTTTCCGATAGGGGCTTTTTTGCGTCCTTCCCTTTTAAATAACTTCATATATACGCGTTGAAAGAATCGCAGTAGTATCTTGTATCCCTGTTTCAGAGAGCTAATGGTCGGTGGGAATTAGCACATATATAAGTACGAATTACAATTCTGGAGCTTCTTTTTCGTAGTGCTTTTATGCATGAAGGAAAAGACGGAATTTTTCCGTTATCATTAGTTGAGATGTAAGTATATTTTCACTTACAAATAGGGTGGTACCGCGATTTTTTCGCCCCTATCGGATTTTCCGATAGGGGATTTTTCTATTTCTCACGCAAACAGTTGTTAAAGAATTTCGAATGTTATGATAAAATTTTATAAGCGCTTACAATTCTGAAAGGAGGTGGTACAAGCTATACAAAACTGGTATTCATTTTTATAGAGAAAAAGGAGGACGTCTAAATGACAAAGAAAACAGAAATTCCATCACATTTAAAACCATTCGTATCCACACAGCATTATGATCAATACACACCGGTGAATCACGCTGTTTGGCGTTACATTATGAGACAAAACCATAGCTTCTTAAAAGATGTTGCTCATCCATCCTATGTCAACGGACTACAATCATCTGGTATTAATATAGATGCAATTCCAAAAGTAGAAGAAATGAATGACTGTTTAGCACCAAGCGGCTGGGGTGCCGTAACGATTGACGGACTTATTCCCGGCGTCGCATTCTTCGATTTTCAGGGGCATGGATTACTACCAATCGCAACAGATATTCGTAAAGTAGAAAATATCGAGTATACACCCGCTCCTGATATCGTTCATGAAGCTGCAGGCCACGCACCGATTTTGCTTGATTCTACATATGCAAAATATGTGAAACGCTTTGGACAAATTGGAGCGAAAGCTTTCTCCACAAAAGAAGAACATGATGCTTTTGAAGCCGTTCGTACATTAACGATCGTAAAAGAAAGCCCTACTTCTACACCTGAAGAAGTTGCAGTTGCTGAAAATGCTGTAATCGAAAAACAAAACTTAGTTTCTGGTTTATCAGAAGCTGAACAAATTTCACGTTTATTCTGGTGGACAGTGGAATACGGCTTAATCGGCAATATAAATGATCCGAAAATTTACGGTGCTGGTCTCCTTTCCTCTGTCGGTGAAAGTAAGCAGTGCTTAACAAACGCTGTAAAGAAAGTCCCATTCTCAATTGAAGCTTGCACCGGGACAACTTATGATGTAACAAAAATGCAACCACAGCTATTTGTTTGTGAATCATTTGAAGAATTGACTGAGGCCCTTGAGCAGTTCTCTACAACGATGGCATTTAAAACAGGTGGAACAGAAGGATTAGAAAAAGCAATCCGCTCCGAAAATCATGCTACAACTGAGCTAAGTAGTGGATTACAAATTACGGGTACATTTACAGAGACAATTAAAAATGATACTGGTGAAGTTATTTACACACGAACAAGCTCACCAACTGCATTAGCAATTCATAATAAACAACTAGCAAATCATTCTACATCTGTGCACAGCGATGGATTCGGGACACCAATCGGATTACTAGATGGAGATATTGCATTAGAAAATTGTACAGAAGAACAATTACAATCATTAGGCATTACAATTGGAAGCAGTGCAGAGTTTACTTTTGCAAGTGGCATTCATGTAAAAGGAACAGTAACAGACATTGTAAAGAATGATAAAAAAATTGCTCTTATCTCCTTTATAAATTGTGCAGTTACTCATAAAGATCGCTTATTATTTGATCCTTCATGGGGAGCATTTGATATGGCTGTCGGCTCACAAATCACTTCTGTATTCCCAGGAGCGGCAGATGCGGCTGCATTTTTCCCGATGAATGAAGAAGTACAAGAAACGCCTGATCCACTTGTACTGAATAAGCTTGAACGTATGTATCAAACAGTTCGAGATATACGTAACGATAGTATTTTACACGATACTCATACTGATCAATTAATAGCTATTCAAGAAGTATTAAATAAATTTTATCCGAAAGAATGGTTGCTTCGTCTTGAAATTTTAGAATTGCTTTTAGAACATAACAAAGGTCACGAAGCATCAGCAGCATTATTACAACAACTTTCTACTTTCACAACTGAAGAATCTGTAACACGTCTTATTAACAATGGTCTTGCGTTACTGCAGGTAAAGGATGTGAAAAATGATGCTACGATTAACTAATGAAGAAGTACAAGAGGAATTAACAAAGCTGGATAAATGGACAGTGAAAGATGAAAAATGGATTGAAAGAAAATATATGTTTTCCGACTACTTAAAAGGAGTCGAATTTGTCTCTGAAGCCGCCAAACTATCAGAAGAACATAATCACCACCCATTTATCCTTATCCAGTATAAAGCAGTCATTATTACTTTGTCATCATGGAATGCAAAAGGTTTAACGAAACTAGATTTTGACCTTGCAAAGCAATTTGATGACCTATTTTTACAAAATGAAAAAGCTATTATAAGAAAGTGAAAAAAGAGAAGCCTTTTTAGGCTTCTCCTTTCACTTTAAAATGTATACAATGTCCAAACGGATCCTTGGCCTGTAATATTCCATCTTTATACGTAGCAACTACGCCAATATATTTTAAACTTTCACACACTTGCTCTTTTTGTTTTTCATCTGCTAGTACAATTGTGAAATATTTCAAACCAACGGAATTTGGCATTTGTGGTGGTATACCTTCACCCTGCCATGTATTTAAACCGATATGGTGATGATAACCACCTGCTGATACGAACAACGCTCCATTACGAGCTGGAATCGTTACATCAAAACCAAGGCCATCAACATAGAAACGTTTCGCTTCTTCTAAGTCAGCTACATGTAAATGAATGTGCCCCATCACAGTACCAGCCGGGAACCCATTCCATGTACTTCCTTGCTGTAATAATCCTTCGCCGTCTAACGGGTTACTAACAAATGGTAGCTCTCCATTTTCATCATGCCAAACTTCTTTTTGGCGATCATGATAAATTTCAATCCCGTTTCCATCTGGATCAGCTAAATAAAGAGCTTCACTAAAGTAATGGTCAGCCCCACCATGTAATGGGTGTACTCTCTCAACAAAATGACGAAGAATATTTGCTAAGTCTTGTCTGTTTGGTAATAAAATTGCATAGTGATATAAACCAGTTCGACCTCTTTGCTTCGGAAGAGCGTCTTCCTTTTCTTCTATTATGAGAAGTGGCTCATTGTCCTCATTACCAAACGTAACGATTGTACTTTTTTCTTCCAGTACCTTCATACGCAATACTTCTGTATAAAACTCTAGCGATTTCTTTAAATTTGATACATATAAATGAACAACCCCAAGTGTTGTTTCGGGATGAAGTGGAAAGCCCATTTTGTTATACCCCCATTTTAATTAATTCTTCTTTAACATTTTCTCTTTTAAGAAATTATCTACAAAACCATTAGCTTTCGCAACAAATAAGTAAGCACCCATCGCTAATAATGCAAGTTCTAACTCAAATCCAGGATTCTTCCCGTCTCCTAACAAACCAGCTGACCATTTTACTTTCACAATCGCTCCAACCATAACAAGTGCAAATAATAAGCCAATATACCTTACGCCTAAACCTAGAATTAACAATAGACCTCCAACTAATTCAACTGTTGCTACACCGTATGCAAGTCCTCCTGGTAAACCAATGCTTGTAAACCACCCTGCAATATTGTCAATTCCTGATTGGAATTTTGTTAAACCGTGCATAAAGAACGTTACCCCTAACACGATACGAATAATTAAGTTACCAATATGTTGATTCATTTCTTTCTCTCCTTTATAGTTTTGTTATACAAAACTTTTATTTACATTACAAAACATACACTAATTATTTTTATTCGTCAATTCATTTTTCATGAGAAAAAATATTTTTTTTTTGCTATGATACAAATAGTTGTTTACAAAAAGGAGCATGATTTTATGAATATCGGTTCTGCGATTCGTGAAATTCGTCAACGTAGAGGAATTACGATTGCCCAAATTTGTGAAGGAACAGGTCTTTCTAAAGGCTTTATGAGTCAGGTTGAAAACAATAAAACATCACCATCTATCTCAACTTTAGAAATGATCGCTAATTTTTTAAATGTTCCCCTTCCATATTTATTGTTAGAACAAAAAGATCGTTTAAAAATTGTAAAAAAAGAAGAGCGTAAATACAGTGTGTATGGAAAAGATGAACAAAGAATTGAGCATGTTGCGGAGCAAGGTGGTCTCCGCCTATCTCTAGTAGAAATTTCTGCCGGATTCCCGAAAGAAAACTCACCAAATGCTCATGAAGGTGAAGAGTGTCATCTTGTATTACGCGGAAAACTAGAAGTTCAACATGGAGAAGATATTGCGATTGTAGAAGAAGGTGATTCTTTCTCTTGGAATGCATGCGTTCCTCATATTGTTCGCAATATAGGTGAAGAATCTGCATTATTACTTATCTCTAGTCATGCGGAAAATCGAAAACGTGTTTACTAAACGATAAAAAAGAAGCCTGTTTCGTAACAGGCTTCTTTTTTATTCCCTTATAATTCCATAACTCGTCCCAACTAGTACGGTCTTTTCATGTTGATTGCGATAAACTGACTCAATTGAAACTTTTTTATATCCTTCCATTTGCTCAATATTTGTTAAAGTTAATTCACAAGTAACCGTATCCCCTGTAAAAACTGGTCTAATAAACTCACTTACTAATTCCCTCGCTATGTAATGTAACTCTTCGCCTACTTTCGTCCCAATGCTAGCAGTCAATAAACCATGGACCATTAATCGTCCATTCTCATCATATTCCATATGATGTCTACCTTTATCGCCTGTAATATTTGCAAATTCAAAAACTTCTTCCTCGGTAAATCTTCTTTCGTATTTAAATATATCCCCAACTTTTACATTCATTTTTATCCCCCGTTTAATAAACTGAATTTTCTTTTATTTTATCACAAAATGAGTCTCAGTTCAGTTTATATTATTAAAATAGCAATCCTTTTTCTTTATTACCTTATAAGTTATCGATGCCCTTCCTCTTTTGCCACTTGATACCCATAGTACGCACATGTTCCATTTCTTGATAACTCTCTTACTTCAAAATCACAACTTCTATAAAAATCAAAATTGTTAGCGGACGTATGCGCAAACCAATCGCCATGCGGAAGCTTTTGTAAACAAAGAGCTACAAGTTTCTTACCTAACCCTTTCCCCCTATACTCACACTTCACAACTAAATTTACTATGTTAGCAACCATGATTTGATCAGAAATAACTCTAACCATCGCGACCATTTCTTCTTCATCCCAAATTGTGAAAGCCCATGTTGAATTTTCAAATGCAATCGTAAACTTTTCAATTTGCCAAGAAGGGATATTATCATTACTCCAGCCAGCATCTTCAAATAATGTCTTAATCGCATATGCTGGCACTCCATTCGTTCCTTCACGAATAATTAGTCCATTATGATAAATATACATGTAATCCCTCCCTTTATTTTTTATATACCATTCTCCAAAAAATGCAATTCACCTTTTTTCATCCAACCCGCTTAATGGAATAAACGAGAACATCCATCTCATGAAATGAAATTGTTTTCTCATAACTAAGCCCTGTTTTTCTAGCAACAAATATTGAAGCTGGGTGGTTCGGATTAATAAGTGAAATTAATTTATTCATTTGTAATGCTTGAAAACCATAGTCTCGAAATGCCGCCGCAGCCTCTTTCGCATACCCTTTCCCCCAATACTTAGGAAGTAGCCAATAGCCAATCTCAATTTCCTCTTTTCCATCTACCTTCTGCTTGACAAGTCCTGCATGACCAATTCTTATCCCTGTTTCCTTTTCAATCATTACAAATAAACCGAGACCATTTTTATAATTTGGAAGTACCCTCTCCTCCAAACTTTTTTTACATTGCATAAATGTTTTTAACGTTCCATTTCCAATATAGCGCATTACCTTCTCATCCCCCCATAAAGAAGCATAAAATGGTAAATCATCCATTGTATATTTGCGAAATTGTAAGCGATCTGTATGGAACACTCTTTTATTCACTCCCATCATTTTGAACCTCATTACATAACAACATATTTCAAACTACGTAAGTGTTGAATAATTCATATCAAGAAAGTTACCAAAAAGAAAGAAAATTCAATCTTATAAAAGTGTATTATATCAAAAAAAAGCAGTAGACAAAAGAGTGTCTACTGCATCCATATCATAACTAGTATAAAGAAAACTACAATTGAGGGGGTGTAGGATTTTCAAATATACTAGATACTTATCCCGTTCTAACGGGCGGTAAACCTTCCAATCCTTTGAGTGGAAAGTTTACCGCACATAAGAACTTTGCGGTCATTAAGAAAGCACTGTTAAGTACTCAAATACACGCTGAGCTTTTTCTCCACCCATTCGTGCATGTTGAAGAAGAGAGATGCCATGTGGGCCAGATGCACGTAATGCTTCTGGTTGTGCTACTAAAATGGCTTGTACGACTTCAAGTTCACCCAGCATAGCTGCTGCAAAAATATCCATCCGAGCTCCCTTTTCCAGTAAATAAAGAGCAATATCTTTACGGCCTACATGGGCCGCTGCTCCTAAGGCACTTTCCCAATCTGAGCCACCCCAATTATAAGAAGCATGAAGTAAGCTCGGTGATTCGGCCAAAAGCTCCTGTACTCTTTCTAGATCTCCGTGAGCTGCCATAACAAATTCCCTTACTAACTCAGTGGTAATACGCTCGTCTGTTTGCATCTCTCTTCTCCCTTTTCACAAATTCGTTTCGGTGTAAAAAATGGCTTGTCACTCCCTTGGAATATATCAACTTCAATTCCAAATACACGCTGAAACATTTGATGACATAGTACTTCTTCTGGTACGCCATCATACTGAATCTTCCCTTGTTTTAATACGAGTAAACGATCGCTATATTGAGCCGCTTGATTAATATCATGTAAAACCATTACAATCGTCATACCAAACTCTTCGTTTAATCGTTTAACAAGTTCCATTACTTCTAACTGATGGACGATATCTAAAAAGGTTGTTGGTTCATCTAATAGTAAGACATTTGTGCGTTGTGCAAGCGTCATTGCAATCCAAGCACGTTGCCTTTCTCCTCCTGATAAGGATTGTAAAAGACGATATTCATACCCTTCAAGCTTTGTAACAGACAATGCCCAATCAACAATTTCTTCATCTTCTTTATTTAAGCGACTACTCCATGATTTATGAGGACCTCTTCCGAACTCTATTAGTTCTTTCACTGTTAAATCTAATTGATGATCGTGCATTTGTGGTAACATCGCTAATTGCTTCGCTACATCTGCACTCTTCATCGTATAAATATTTTCCCCATCTAAAATGATGTCTCCTTCGCTTTGTTTAAGTAGCCGTGCTATTAAACGAAGCAAAGTAGATTTCCCCGATCCATTCGGACCGATTAAACTAACGATTTCTCCAGCTTTAATATGTACATTCATATTTTGCATTTGAAATCTTTCAGAATGTGCGTAAAACACTTTGTTAACGGAAATCACGTTGTTTTCCTCCTCTATGGATTAAATATAAGAAGAACGGACCACCTAAGAAGGACAATAAAATACCAACAGGCAATTCGATTGGATCGAACCAACTTCGAGCTATCGCATCCGCAAAAACAAGTAATATCCCACCGCCAAGGCATGATAATGGCAGTAAATATTTATAGTCATTTCCAACTAATAAACGTAACATATGCGGTACAACAAGACCGACAAATCCAATAAGACCAGAAACACTAACTGCTATTCCAGCTAACATTGTACTTACTACTATTAAATAAAACCGACTTCTTTCCACGTTATATCCTAATAATTTTGCCATTTCATCCCCAAGCATTAATACTCGAATATGTTTAATACCGAAGAAAGCTAATATAATAGCGAATATCGCATAGTAAATAATCATATTTAAATGTGCCCAACTAACACCACCAATACCACCAGCTAACCACGGTAAAACTGATTGTACTTTGTCGCTATGTAATAACATTAGCGCTGAAGTCGCTGCACCAATTAAGGCGTTTATTGAAACACCTACTAATACAATTCGTGAAGGTGGCGCCCCCTTTTGCCATGATAGTGCGTAAATGACCATTGCTGTAATAAAAGCTCCTAAAAACGCTCCTAGTGGTAAGAATGCCATATGTTGAGGAAATAAAATCATGATTATAATTGCTACAAGACCTGCTCCTGATGAAACTCCGATAATTCCAGGATCTGCAAGAGGATTTCTCATAACCCCTTGCAATAATGCTCCTGATGCAGCTAAACACGTTCCTACTATAAAACCAACGAGCACTCTCGGTATACGAAGATCCCATACAATTCGATGAACTGTCGAACCTTCATCTTGTATACCTTCTATAATGTCTCGTAAAGAAAAAGATAAGCTCCCTGCAAAAAGGCCATAAAAAAGACCTAGAACAGTTAATACGACTAAAGTAACTGTTATTATCCACCTTTTTCTCGCAAAAGGATGTTCCTTTTCTCTTACTATTTCACTACTCTCCATACTTATCATTTCCTTACATCTTGTATACTTTTATACATAAAGTCCATCGCTTCTGTAACTTTCGTCCCAGGATTTGATCCAAATAAATCTGGTGGTAAAATAACTACACGATTTTGTTTTACTGCATCTAAATTTTTCCATGCTTCATTTTTCATCATTTCGCCTTCAAATGCTTTTTTCACACTATTGGGATCTCCATGTGTAATTAAATAAATCACATCTGGATTTGCTTCAATAATACGTTCTACACTTAGCTGTGCATATTGCGGATACTCTTTCATTTCTGGAAAACTAGCTGCGATATTTTTCCCGCCTGTTTTTTCTAAAATATCCCCTGATAGAGATGTTGGTAATGCTGCTAAATAAGTGCCTGGTGCTCCATAAACTAGCAACGCTTTAACATCACTCTTTTTCTCATATTTCTTCATTTGATCATTAATTTTTTGGTTAAGCTCTTTTGCTTTATCTTCTTTCTTCATTACTGTTCCATACATTTCAATACCCTTTTGAATATCTTTTACAGAGTTGGCTGAAGAAATGATTACTTTTGTTCCTTGTCCTTCGACCGTTGGAATGTTCTTTTGGAATCCATTGTTAGCAACAAGTACATCCGGTTTTAAACTAGCAATTTGCTCAAAATTCGGTTGATGTGCATTCCCGATTACTTGTGCTTTCTTTAATTCCTCTGGGAGAGTTAATTTTGTATCAGGACGACCTACTATTTTTCCACCTAAAGCATGAATAATATCCATGTCTCCCATACTCAACGTAGCAAAACTTTCAGGAACTTTATTGAATGTTATCTTTCTGTCTGAGAGATCGGTAATTTCGATTTTGTCTGTTCCTTTGTCTGTTTTTGTTGCGGATGCTTTTTCGTTTTCTTTTGCACTGCAACCTATTAATAAGAAAAAAATAGATAAGATCGCTGTGAACAGCGTAATAGATTTGTTCATTCTTTCACCTCTAATTGATAATAATAATCATTAACTACTATTCCACTTTAATTGATAAGGATTATCATTGTCAATATAAAACGCATACATTTTCTACAAAAATGAAAAAACGCTACAAAAAGATTTCTTCTTTTCGTAGCGCCCTATTTAACAATTTTCTTCATATTCGCTCTCCTCTAATTGATCACGCATCGTTCTAACACGCTTAAAGAAGAAAAAAGCAAGAACTAAAAATACAATAATACTCCCCATCATAACAAAAGACTGTACCATACTTTTTATTCCACTTGGAATTAATAAACCGATCATTAAAAATGTACTTATAGCTAAAAGTACTTGTGCAAACCGGGTATAATCTGCTATTTTTTCTTGTAATTCTTTCATCTGCTTATCACTCCCATCCTCACTTTATCACATTCTATCAAGCTTAAAGACAAGTAAATAGAACCAATCTGGGAGATGTTTTCCAAAGTAAAAAAGAGCCACTTACTCGCGGCTCTTTTTTATCTATTATACGCCTTTATATGCTTCCATATAGATTTCTTTCAGCTCTGAAATGAGCGGTAATTTTGGATTAGCTGTTGTACATTGATCTTCAAAAGCTCTTTCTGCTAATAATCCAACAACCCCTTCAAATTGGTCTTTGGCCACTCCTTGTCCTGCAATACTCATATTTATATTTAAGCTTTTTCCAAGCTCAATAATTGCTTGGATGAGTGATTCCACACCTTCCGCTGTTGAGCTTGCTGGAAGCCCGAGCATTCTCGCAATATGTGCATAGCGTTCATCAGCCACAAAGTGCTCATATTTTGGGAACAATGCGTGTTTTCTTGGCTTAATAGCATTGTAGCGAACTACGTGCGGCATAAGAATTGCATTCGCACGTCCATGCGGAATATGGAATTCCGGTCCAATTTTATGCGCTAAACTATGATTAATACCTAGGAAAGCATTTGCAAATGCCATCCCTGCGATTGCGGAAGCATTATGCATTTTTTCTCGTGCTTCTTCATCATTTCCATTTTTATATGCTCTCGGTAAATATTTAAATACGAGATCAATTGCTTTTAATGCTAAACCATCAGTATAGTCATTTGCCAGAACAGACACATACGCTTCAATTGCATGTGTTAATACGTCCATACCAGTATCTGCCGTCACATGAGGTGGTACTGTCATTACAAATTGCGGATCAACAATCGCTACATCTGGTGTTAATTCATAATCCGCAAGCGGGTATTTAATATTATTTTTCTTATCTGTAATAACCGCAAATGGCGTCACTTCTGATCCCGTCCCTGATGTTGTTGGAATGGCAACAAATTGTGCTTTATTTCCCAAGTTCGGATACTTACATGTACGTTTTCTTATATCCAAAAACTTCTGTTTTATTCCATAGAATGTCGTTTCTGGGTGCTCATAGAATAACCACATCCCTTTTGCTGCATCCATAGCTGAACCGCCACCAAGCGCGATAATTACATCTGGTTTAAAGCTTTTCATCATGTCCGCACCTTTAAATACAGTTTCATCTGATGGATCTGGCTCAACTTCAAAGAAAACTTCAACTTTCACATCATTTGCATGCTTACGTAAATAGTGCGTAACTGTATCTACATAACCGTGCTCAACCATCCCTGGATCCGTTACAATAAATGCGCGGGAAATGTTAGGCATGTTTGCTAAATATGCTGTCGCATGTTTTTCAAAATAAATTTTGGGTGGTAATTTGAACCACTGCATATTCTTTTTTCTATTTGCCAACCTTTTTATATTTAATAAATGAGTCGCCGTTACGTTTTGGGAAACTGAGTTTTTCCCGTAGGAGCCACAACCAAGCGTAAGTGATGGAATAAATCCATTATATATATCACCAATTCCACCTTGTGATGAAGGTGCATTTACAATGAGACGGCAGGCTTTCATACGTAACCCAAATTGTTTTTGTACTTCTTTATTTGTAGAATGGATAACCGCTGAATGCCCTAGGCCACCAAGCTCTAACATTTCTTCGCAATATGTAAATCCTTCTTCTAATGAATTTGCTTTTACACAAGCTAACACTGGGCTCAGTTTCTCACGAGATAGTGGATACGCTGCTCCGATGCCTTTAATTTCAGCTACAAGCATTTTTGTATGTTCAGGTACAGTAATTCCTACTAATTCAGCAATATACTGTGCTGATTTCCCAACAATATCACTATTTACTGCACATGTATTTTCATTAATAACAAGCTTTTCTAATTTCTTTCTCTCTTCCTCTGTTACAAAATAACAATTATTTGCAATCATTTCTGCTTTAACATCATTATAGATTTCCTTATCTACAATGATGGCTTGTTCTGACGCACAAATCATACCGTTATCAAATGTTTTCGATAAAATCAAATCATTAACAGCACGTTTTACATGTGCCGATTTCTCTATATAACATGGTACATTACCTGGCCCTACACCTAGCGCGGGTTTACCAGTAGAATAAGCCGATTTCACCATACCAGCCCCTCCAGTTGCTAGAACGAGTGCGACACCATCATGGTTCATTAATTGTTTCGTTGCTTCCACAGAAGGTCTTTCAATCCATTGAATACAATGCTTTGGTGCACCAGCTTTCACTGCTGCATCATATACTGTTTTTGCCGCTGCAACGGAACAGTTTTGTGCAGAAGGATGAAATGCGAAAATAATTGGATTTCTCGTTTTTATCGCGATTAATGCTTTAAACATTGTTGTCGATGTTGGGTTCGTTACTGGCGTTACCCCAGCTACTACACCGACAGGTTCTGCGATTTCTATTATTTCTTCATGAGGATCTTCATGAATAATTCCTACCGTTTTATCTTTCTTTATACTATGCCAAATATATTCAGTGGCAAAAATATTTTTAATGCATTTATCTTCATATACGCCACGGCCCGTTTCTTCAACAGCCAACTTCGCAAGCGGCATATGTTGATCGACACCCGCAAGCGCCATTTCATGAACAATGTTGTCAATTTGCTCTTGTGTAAAACTTTCTAATGCTTGTAAAGCTTTTTGACCGTTATCTACTAACGTATCAATCATCTCTTTTACCTCTTGCATTTCATTTACAACTTTCTCTTTGACTACCATGTAAATTTCCTCCTATTCTGCTATCTTGGACTTCATAAGTCCCTATAGGTCATAAAAAGTCCCGATTAGCGTAAAAAAATAGAGTTACCTTCCTACATGAATCTCATTGTTTGTGAAACATTTCACAAGTTTGTTCGTGAATAATATTTCATGAATTTAATATACATGAAATCATTTCATTTGTGTATGTCTAATTTGTGAAACATTTCACAAATTAATATAATAAAAATGCACTGCTCTATATTAGCAGTGCATTTTTACTATGCTAGTGCTTGTGCCAAATCTTCAATTAAATCTTCTCCATCTTCAATACCAACAGAGATTCGAATTAATGTATCTGTAATTCCTAATTCTTTACGGCGATCTGCTGGGATTGATGCATGTGTCATTTGTGATGGAATGGAAATTAAACTTTCTACTGCTCCTAAGCTTTCAGCAAGTGTAAAGTACTGTAACTTCTCAAGTACTCTATTTAATGTTTCTTCACTATCTACATCGAATGAGATGATTGCACCAAATCCGTTCGCCTGTTCTTTTGCTAATTCATGATTTTGATGTGATTCAAGACCTGGATAATATACTTTATTTACTTTCGGATGGTTATTTAAAAACTCAGCAATTGCGCGTGAATTTATTTCATGCTCCTCCATACGAATTCCTAATGTTTTTAAACCACGAAGTAGTAAGAAGCTGTCTTGTGGTCCAAGAATACCTCCTGTTGAGTTTTGTACGAAATGAAGGTCTTCTGCTAGTTGCGGGCTATTTACAGCTACTAGGCCTGCAACTACATCACTATGCCCACCTAAATATTTCGTTGCACTATGAAGTACAATGTCTGCTCCTAAAGAAATTGGCGACTGCCAATATGGCGTCATGAATGTGTTATCAATAATTGTTAATAAATCGTTCTCTTTAGCAAGAGCGGATATTTTCTTAATATCAGTAATTTTCAGTAATGGATTCGTTGGTGTTTCCACATAAATCGCTTTCGTATTTGGGCGAATTGCTTCTACAACTTCCTCTAGGTTTGTTGTATCTACAAATGTATGCTCAATGCCGAAACGGTTTAGTACTTTTGTAATAACGCGATACGTACCGCCATAAACATCATCTGTTAAAATGACGTGATCTCCTTTTGAGAATAGCATAATAGTTGCTGTAATAGCTGCCATCCCTGAACCAAATGCAAATCCAGCATGACCATTTTCTAACACTGCAATCATTTCTTCTAAAGCTGAACGAGTTGGATTACCTGTTCGTGAATATTCATATCCTTGATGCTTACCAACTGCTTCTTGTTTGTACGTACTCGTTTGATATATCGGCACGTTTACAGATCCAGTTGAAGGTTCTCCTATGCGAATACCATGAATTAACTTTGTCTTTGCTCTCATTTTTTATTCCCATCCTTTGTATATGTCTTTACTTAAATAGCGCTCACTGCTATCCGGAAAAATCGTTACAATATTTGTACCTGGTGCTGCGTTTTCTGCCTCAAGTAAGCTTGCATGAAATGCCGCTCCTGAAGAGCTTCCAACGAGAAGGCCTTCCTTTTGCGCCAATTCTTTTACGCGTAAAAATGCATTTCGATCAGAAATCGTATGAATTTCATCAAAATAAGATGTTTTTAAAAATGGTGGAATGAATTCAAGACCAATACCTTCTGTTTCATGTGAACCAGCTTTACCGCCATTTAAAATAGATCCTTCTGGTTCTACAATAACCGTTTTAATATCAATATTTTTTTCTTTTAAATAAGACGCAGTTCCCATAAACGTACCGCCAGTTCCTGCCCCTGCAACAAATATATTAATCTCTCCATTCAGCGCATCCCAAAGTTCAGGACCTAGTGTTTTGAAATAAGCACGAGGGTTTGCTTCATTAGCAAACTGACTTGGAGAGTATGAATTTGGTATTTCCTTTACTAATTCTTTTGCCTTTGCAATTGCGCCGGTCATTCCTTGCTCAGTCGGTGTATGCACGACCGTTGCACCTAGCGCTTTCATTAATTCTTGTTTTTCAATACTAAATTTCTCTGGTACACAAACAATGACGCGTAAATCATGTTCTAACGCTGCAAGTGCCAGTCCAATGCCAGTATTCCCAGCCGTCGGTTCAATAATTGTTCCGCCCTCTGCAACAAGCCCTTTTTCTAGTGCATCTTCGATTAATTCTCTTCCTAAACGATCCTTAACGCTTCCGCCTGGGTTGTAAAATTCAAGCTTTGCAAATAAACGGACTCCTTTCGGAAGTGAAAAACGAGTAATTTCCACGATTGGTGTATGACCAATCAACTCATGAACTCCACGATATACATTCATCGTGTTCTCCCCCTTATTTGCCAATAAAGAAAAGGCAACTGTATGTATTTTCTTTATATGAGACAGTTGCCTTTTTGTTACATTACTTTAACTCTTCTAGTACTTTTACGATAAAGTTTGTAGAATGAAGAGCTGCTTGATCTAAAAATTGATCAAATGAAACATTTGATTCTTTACCAGCAATATCAGAAAGTGCACGAATAATAACAAACGGAACTTCATATTGGTGGCATACTTGCGCAACAGCTGCTGCTTCCATTTCTACTGCATAAAGATCTTCAAATTTATCACGAATTGCTGCAACGCGGTTCGGATCACTCATAAATGAATCACCTGTTGCAATCATACCTTTTACAACTTGAATATTTTCTTCTGCCTGCATACATTTCTCAGCTAATGCAACTAATGCCTCATCAGCTTTAAATCCAGGTGGCATTCCTGGCACTTGACCATATTCGTAGTTAAATGCTGTTACATCTACGTCATGGTGACGAACTTCTGTTGAAATAACTACATCACCAACATTTAGAGAGTGATGGAATCCACCAGCTGAACCAGTATTAATTACTTTTTCAGGCTTATATTTTTCTAATAAAATTGTCGTTGACATCGCTGCATTTACTTTACCAATACCAGACTTTAGCAAGATTACTTCATGTCCTGCCAATAGCCCTTTCGTAAATTCACAACCTGCAACAGTTTCTGTTTCTGCTTGTTCTAGTTTGTCACGTAAAATACGTACTTCTTCTTCCATTGCTCCAATTACAGCAATTCTCAATCTAATCCCTCTTTCTATTGCTTAGTTGCCTCCATTACCCAAACGAAATGATTTAATCTCGTAAACGTTACGTGGAAGCCATTGTTTTCAAAAATAGATTGCATGATCGGAATACGTGTATAGTATTCTGTTTGCAAATCATTTGCTAACTGATGAAAACCTCTTTGTTTTGCTACTTCGACAGTTTTATCATATGCATCTTGATCTGCAAATATCGTATCAGCAAACACTATTTTACCACCTTTGTTTAGCAATTGACTATACTTCGCAATTGCTACGTCTTTTTCTTCATCTATTAAATGATGAAATGCGTAAGTGCTCACAATAGTATCGATTGAATTTGGGACTTCAAATGAAAGAAAATCACCCTCTGTAATTGAAAACTCTTTTGGTAATTTCTCTTTTGCAATAGTACGCATTTCGCGTGACGGTTCTATACCGTAAACTGTGCGACCAGCAAGTAATAATTTATTTGTTAAATTGCCAGTACCAACACCGAATTCTAATACGTTGCCAAATGACTTGTTAACTACATCCTCTAAAATGTCCTCATAATGGGCGAAAACTTCTTTATATTGTATATCTTCGCCTTGTACAAATGAGTCGTACGTATGAGCCCATTCATCAAATAAACCATTAAATTCTGTTCCCATAAAAATTCCCCTTTTTCTTATCGGTTTTATCAGTATGATATTCTCTCTTTCTAAAAATGTCAATTGAAATGTACGTAGTATTTCCTTCTTTTCTTTGTTACACTATAGGTGATTATCATAGGAGAGGGGGCATCTTCGTGTCATTTACCTTTGAAATGTTAGAAGATAAAGTAGAATTTTTCGAGGCTGCAAACTTAGTTTCTCTAGAAAAAAAAATTAACGAACAAATCGATAATAATAAAGCACTTATGCTCGAAGTTCATCATATTTCTCACCAAATGATTATGGATCCTGAAAGCAAAAGACCTTATTATAGTGCGGTTGTTCATTTTAAATTAAAGAAATTACGCTAACTAAAAAAAGAGAGGCTCTTAAGAGCCTCTCTTTTTTTAGTTTAGAGTTTGAACGAGTACTGGTTTCCAGCCCTCATTGTCTACCCAATCAATATTTACATAATATTTTTTACCTGATTGTTTATCTTGTACGTTACCGTAAGCTTTATTCTTACCGTTATTTCCAATTCTATGGATAACTAATTGATTTACTGGAACGTCAATTGCAGCTGAAATCGCTTGATTCATCTCATTCCAATCTGCTGTACCTTTTTTAAACGTCATCGCAGGTGTTGCACCTTGCTCTGTACCTACTGGCTTCCAAGAAGATTTCGTATAAGCATCTGTTGCCTGTGACTGTGTTTTTTCAGCTGGTGCTTTCTCGTTAGCTTTCGCTTCTTCTTCAGCTTTTTTCTTTTCTTCCTCAGCCTTTTGCTTCTCTTCTTCTTCCTTCTTCTTAGCCTCTGTCTTATCTTGCTCGTTCTTCTTCGTCTCTTCTTTACCTTTTGCTTTCTCAGCTTTATTTTCTTTTGTTGTTTGCTGAGCTACCTTTTTATCATTAGAAGACGCTTGCTCTTTTGTGTCAGGAACAAACAATTGATATGCTACAATAGCTACTGCTACTAATACAATAGCGATTGCAATATTTAAAACACCGTTTTGACGACGTTTTTGTTGTTTCTGTTGGAATCTAGATCCTCCTGCCATTCTTCAAACCTCCATGCAGTTTTTCATACTTGCTATTGTAACATTAAATCTAGAAAGGTTGAACATTTACAATAATATTTTCACGAAATGAAAACATTTCATAAATAATTGCAAGATTACTTTTCAATTTCTAATTGATGAATTTCCTCTACCATTTCTGCAAAAACTGGTGTGACTACATTTTCATTACTATCTGTTTCTATATCAACTACAACTAAAGCATATCTTGGATTTTCATATGGAAAATAACCTGCAAACCAGCGATTCACCCTCTCTCCTTTTCCTGTTTGTGCCGTCCCAGATTTTCCAGCGACAGTTAGTGGCAACGAACGGAATGCGGTTCCCGTTCCTTTCTCCATCGTTACAACGCCTCTTAACAACTGTTGTAATTTTTTCATCGTTTCATAAGAAAGCTGTTTCCCATTTAATTTATGATTTTCAAATGTAAAAAAGGCGGTTCCATTTTTATACACTATTTTTTTAACGACTTTCACTTCCATCTTCTCTCCACCTCTAGCAATTGTCGCCATCATATTCGCTATAGCTAGAGGTGACACACGTACATCTTTTTGTCCGACCATCGTTTGAGCAACCGCTTTTCTACTATCTTTATTTTCTTCGCTTTCCCAAATAATAGCACTCTTTTCTTCTGGCAATTGCTCAAATTCTGGTGTATGAAATACCGAACCTTTCCAACCTACCTTCTCACGTGCTCCTAAGGCCTCTAAATACGTTTCTAATACTTCCCTATCCTTTTGTATTAGTTCACCACCTAATACGGCAAACGTTCGATTACAGCTTCTAGCAAAGCTTTCCTTAAAGTTTAATGACCCCATCATAACTTGTGGAAGATTTTCACCGTATAAATCCGTATTACAGTTAAATGTACGATTAAACCGCACCAAATTCTCATCAATTCCTGCTGCTGCAACTACTGTTTTAAAAACAGACCCCGGAAAATGAGGAGTTAACATTTGATTTTCAAGTGTAGCTTTATATATCCTCCTATCATTCATCTGTAAAGAAGGCCTACTTACCATTGCTACAACTTCACTATTCTTTATGTCTAGTAATACTAACCCACCTTTTTTTATTCCGTTTTCATCTATAATCTTCTCTGCTCGTCGTTGCAACGTTTTATGTATTGTTGTTTGAATAGTAACTGGATAAAATGGATTTCCTGGCGAAGTGTATTTCGCCTGCTTCCCAAAAATCGGTTCTCCTTGTCGATCCACTTGATATAGTACTTTCGCTTCTCCATCAGTCAGTAAAAATTCATCAAATGATTGTTGCAATCCAGAAATACCAATTGGCGTTTGTTTCGAAGTTTTTTTCATTTCTCCATAACGCTTTTGAAATTCCTGTTCATTCTCTCCCACATCACCAATTAAATGATCTGCCTCTCCCATTTGCTTCAGTCGAACTTCTGCTGCTACAATACCTAAAATATCTAATTGATTTACCTTCTTCATCTGCTCGAGCGTTAATTGAAATGGGGTATTCTCCCTTCGTAATATAAATGCTTGATTCTTATTTTTCATTTGCAGTCTTATCTCTTGTCTCGACACACCAATGATATGCGCAATTTTCTCTAACATGTCATTTTTTATTTGTAAAAATGGAAAAACAATTAAGACTGGATATTTCTCTTCACCAATTTCCTTACCATTTCGATCTGTAAAATGCCCTCTTCCATTATCTACTGTAAGTGATTGTGTTCGTTGCGTAACACTTTTTTCAATCAGATTGATATTTCGGTCAGTAAATGATTCCGTATCTATAATCTGTATTTGGATTAAACGACAAAGTAATAAAAAAATCACACCCATAAAACAAATTAAAACAATTATAATTCTCCGTTTCATTTTCATAAAAAACACCTCGTCTATTGTAGTTTAGACGAGGTGTTTCACCTTTTATACAAATAAAAAATCACTCGTTTTTACACGAGTGATTTTTTACGTTATTTTACAGAGATAATCTCTACTTGCATTTCTCCACCTGGTGTTTGGATTGCTACCTTCTCACCAATTTGCTTACCTAATAAGCTTTTTGCGATTGGAGAATCGTTAGAAATTCTTCCTTCAAATGGATCGGCTTCTGCGCTACCTACGATTATGTATGCTTCTTCGTCTCCACCTGGTAACTCTTTAAATGTTACTGTTTTACCTAATGTTACAACTGTAGACTCTTCACCATTGTCTTCAATGATAACCGCATTACGAATCATGTTTTCAAGTTGTGTAATACGTCCTTCTACGAATGCTTGCTCATCTTTCGCTGCATCATACTCAGAGTTCTCTGAAAGATCTCCGAAGCTACGTGCGATCTTAATACGCTCTACAACTTCTTTACGTCTTACTGTTTTTAATTGTTCAACTTCGTTCTCTAGTTTTTGCTTACCCTCTTGCGTCATAGGGTATGTTTTTTCTGTTGCCATGTTTTCCACTCCTTTTATATACCAATCCCCCGAAAAAAAGAGGAGTTCCATATGAAAACTCCTCCGCTTATATAGCGGAGGTTTCTAGCACACGTAGCACTAGTGGAGTTGTCACATACAACCCCTTATTCTCCAATTCTTCCTTATATAAAGAAGGTATGTATGGAAAGTTGATATAAATATGCCCTCACCTATTGGTAGGTGAGGTTTCATGTTTCATTGTATTCGATAAGAAGGGAAAAAATCCCTTCCTATCGTATATCTTTTACTATGCTATTACAAATTTACTTTTTGTTCAAGAATTGTTGCAATTTTTGTAACCATAATATCAATTGCAACATGGTTTTGTCCACCTTCAGGGATAATAATATCCGCGAATTTCTTAGAAGGCTCAATAAATTGATTATGCATTGGACGTACAACGTTTACGTATTGGTCGATAACTGAATCCATTGTACGACCGCGCTCTTCAATATCGCGCTGCATGCGGCGTAAAATACGAAGGTCTGCATCTGTATCAACGAACACCTTAATATCCATTAACTCACAAAGACGTGGGTCTTCTAAAATAAGAATTCCTTCTAAAATGATTACATCTTTCGGCTCAACTGGAATAATTTTTTCTGAACGCGTATGCAATGTATAGTCATATATAGGCTTTTCCACTTGCTCATATGCAAGCAACTGCTGCAAATGGTCAATTAACAAATCATTATCAAACGCTAACGGATGATCGTAATTTGTTTTTAAACGTTCTTCCATTGGTAAATGGCTTTGATCTTTGTAATAATAATCTTGCTCCAAGATTAAAATGGAATGACCTTTAAAATGGTCAAAAATCGCTTTCGTTACACTTGTTTTTCCTGATCCTGAACCACCAGCGATTCCAATTACAACAGGCTTATTCGTCCCCATTCGACTACCACTCTTTCTTATTGAAGTATGTTTTTGCGCATCATATTATTCACATACACTGGTTGATCCACTTTGAATTTCACGATTTGCAACGGATGTCTCGCTGCATCTAATTCGTTTCCATCCTCATCCCAAATTTTCTCCACCGTCTGCGTAAAGTTTTCTATTTCTGGCCCAAAGAACTCCACTTCATGTCCTGGTTTGAAGTGATTACGTTGCTCAAGCGTTACGATGCCCGTTTCTTCATTATAATCTAACACTAAACCAGCAAAATCATACGTTGTTTTCTTACTATGATTTCCAAACATTTGCTCTTGATGTCCTGGAACCCCTTCAAAGAATGCAGGAGCTGTATCACGATTTGCACATTTATCAAGTTCATCTAACCATTCTTGTTTAAACTCAAAGTTATCCGGATCCGCACAATACGCATCAATTACTTTACGATATACAGTTGCTACAGTCGCTACGTAATGGATAGATTTCATACGTCCTTCAACTTTTAAGCTATCAATTCCAATTTCAATCATTTTCGGAATTGATAAGATTAAATTTAAATCTTTTGGGCTCATCGCAAAGTGAGCATCTTCTTCTTGGAATAGAGGAAGCTCTTTTGCATCTTTATGTTGTGATACCGTTTGAACTAAATCATAATCCCAGCGGCAAGATTGACAACAACCACCACGGTTAGAGTCACGCGCTGTCATATGGTTACTTAATGTACATCTCCCTGAATACGCGATACACATTGCACCATGGACGAATGCTTCAATTTCAACATCAACTTTTTCTTTAATTTCTTTCATTTCTTCATAGCTTGCTTCACGAGCTAATACAAGACGATGTAAACCTTCTTCTTTCCAATACTGTGCTGCTTTCCAGTTGGATAGTGATTGTTGTGTACTTAAATGCACCTCAACAGAAGGCGCCACACGTTTACATGTCTCAATAATAAGCGGATCGGCAACGATAATTCCCGTTACGCCAGCTTTTTCAATCCCTTTTAAATATTCCTCTAGCCCATCCATATTTTCATTATGTGCAAAAATATTTGTTGTTACGTATATTTTTGCTCCATATTTCTTTGCAAATTCAACGCCTTCTGCCATGTCTTCCAGCGTAAAGTTACCTGCATTAGAACGAAGACCAAATTCTTGTCCACCTAAATATACAGCATCTGCCCCATAATGGATAGCTACTTTTAATTTTTCTAAGTTACCCGCAGGGATTAACAGTTCAGGTTTTTTCACAATAACGCGTTTGCCATCGATCACTCGTGAAATTTCTTGTACAGCCATTTCCTACACCCTCCTCGTTTAGTAAACCGTTTCTTTAAAGAAGAATCCTGTATCTAATGGACGATTTACCGGTTGTATTTCTTCTATCTCTTTAAATAAATCATCTTTCACGTCATAATACGCATCACGATCTTCTACACATAAATCAATCGCCTTACGATATTTCTTCGTTACCTCAATAATGTACTCAGAACTTTTTAGGACACCATCAATTTTTAAGCTATCGACTTCAGCATCGATTAGTTCCTCTAACTCATCGATGAAACAAATATCATTCGGACTCATAATGTGAGTACCATTTTCATCTTCATAAATTGGATATTTGTTATTACGTTCCGGGTCGTATAAGAACATATTCTCTTCATACTTTTTCTTTTCGATGTCGAGATTACGCCCTTGATACTCAAAGTAGTTTCCTACTAGTGAACGCTTCGATTGGAACATGCAAGTCATACCGTGAATTTGTACCTCAAGTTCCACTTCAGCATTTTCTTTTAATTCAGCAATTTCATCTAAGCTAAGCTCACGAGCTAATACAGCGCGTTTCGCTCCTCTTTGCCCCCAATAGTTACAAGTAAACCAGTTTGTTGCTGTCGTTTCTGTATTCCAGTGAAGTTGCATATTTGGTGCAACTTCACGAACAGCCATTAATACCGCTGGATCTCCGAAAACAATCGCATCTACATTTACCTCATTTAAAAAGGCAACATAGTCCGTTAATTCTTCTACTTTATCATTGTGGAACATTGCATTCATTGCAACGTATACTTTCACACCATTTTCATGCGCAATGTTTACAGCTTGTTTCACATCTTCACGTGAAAACTCTCCTGCCAAACGTAAACCAAACTTTTGTTCACCAACCATTACTGCATCTGCCCCTGCTTTCGCAAGAGGTTCAATATCCGCCACCGCTCTAGGCGTTACTAACAATTCAGGTTTCTTCATACTTTTGTCACCCTCTCTTTTTACTTACAGCCACTCCATCGCCAATCGGGAAAATCGTTGTATCATATCCTTCATGATTCATAAGCCATTCATTGTACGTCTTAATACGACGAATCAAACCACGGGTACGTCTATTTTCAATTTTCTCTTTTGTCGTCACAAGACCATGGTACATAACGTTATCTGAAATAATAACGCCACCAGGATTTAATAACGGTTCGTATAAGTCAAAAAAGCGACGATACTGCCCTTTCGCTGCATCAATAAAAATAACATCAAATGTTCCATGTTCTTTCACTTGTTCGCCCGTTTCTAAAGCATCACCGTAAATAACAGAAATACGGTCTGTTACCGAGGAACATTCTATATATTCAAGTGCCTTTTCATATCGTTCACGATTGCGCTCTACTGTCACAATGCGAGAGTTCGGAATAGCTTGCATCATACGAATACTAGAATAACCGATTGCTGTTCCAAGTTCTAAAATACTTTCCGGTCCAATTAAACGTAAAAATTGCAGCATAAATTCCATTCCAAGTCGATCCATAATCGGCACATGGTTTTCAGTTGCATACTCTTCCATTTCAAGAATTAATTTATCTTTTGGATCAATAAATGATAATAGGTACTCGTTAACTGCATCCTCCATAATTGGTCCTCCTTATTTACATGGAGAAGTGCCTCTATGACGCGTCAACCTTTGTCTTTTCACACATAGAATGCAATAAAAATACAAGCCAGTTTCACCCTTAGCTTGTACGTCCCGTTTTGATATTAAAAACGATTCTTCTGCCAGTTTTTAACCCGATATATTTTACCACAAAAAAGAGGGATATGCGACCCTTTTCGCTATCCCTCCCCATTTCACTGTTTTTTCGTAATGTATTTTTGCTTTAATGCATTATGTTCTTCTAATGTTTTCGCATAATACACTTCACCACTTGGTGCAGCTAAGAAATAATAATAATCTGTTTGCGCAGGATCTAACGCTGCTTCCACTGAATGTTTACCAGAGTTTGCAATCGGTCCAACCGGCAACCCTTTCACAACATACGTATTGTACGGTGAGTTTACTTTCAAGTCTTCGTATAATACACGTTGTTTATGCTTTCCAAGCGCGTATAATACCGTCGGATCCGTTTGAAGCGGCATGCCTTTCGCTAGACGATTATAGAAAACACTAGAGATTTTTTGGCGATCAGTAAAGCCAGTAGCCTCTTCTTCAATAAGTGAAGACAACGTGAGAAGTTGATGAACATCCCAGTTCTTCGCTTTCATTTTCGCCTCATTTTGAACAATAATTGCATTTGTTTTCTCAAGCATCGGGATTACAATTTCTTCTAATTTCGTATCCTTTTTATAGAAAGAATACGTTGCTGGATATAAGTATCCTTCTAGTGGATATTTAATGTTGCTATCAAAAATTTTATCTGTTAATAGCTTCGGATACTTTTGCTGCATTTTTTGAATAAATGCTTTATCGTTTAATTGACGCACAACATCATCTTTATTCCACTTTAATTCTGCCGCAATCACTTCAGCAATTTCAGTTACTTGCGCCCCTTCTTTAATCGTCACTTTATAAAGAGCCGGACGATGTACGTTGCCAGATGACATTTGTTCAATGACATCGTTAGCACTCATCGAAGGATTTAATAAATATGTACCTGCTTGTAAGCTTTTCGACTTAAATTTCGTATAAAAACTAAAAACTGTACTGCTTTTCACAGCACCTTTTTCTTCTAAAATCTCACCGATTTTACTTGTAGATGACCCCTTTGGAATCTCTACCTCAATCTCTTTTTTATTTCCACTATCAACTGGTCCTAATGCAGATGAAATATACGCATAGACTGATCCACAAACTAAAAGCAGTGCGATAATCGAAATTAAAAAAATACGTCTACGCTTCTTCTTCACTTGATTCTCTACCAAAATTCTTCCTCCTTATTCAATTGTAGACCGTATACACTTCCTCTATACAATGCCCTACAAACATAAAGCAAAACCAATCATTTCTAAATAATCGGTGACAGCTACTTATTTAAAGCCTTTTTTCATACAACCCGTCTTATTATACTATAAACAATTACGTAGTTTCGACAAAAAATCTGTCATGTTGCATATGAATACAAAAAAGGCGAACTGTGTACACAGTTCGCCTTTTTATCCATTACTATTCTTCTTCTTGCTCATCAGCAAGAGTGTTAAACATTTCTTGTACCATTTCCCACTCTTCTTCAGATTCAATTGAAAGTAATGTTCCACCCTCTTCTTCACTTTGCTCATATGCCATTGCATCGAAGATTTGGTCTCCATCTTCGTCTACTTCACCGATTGGAGAGAAGACTACGTAAGATTTTTTGCCGAATTTTTCAGCATCAAAAGTGAAAATAATTTCACATAAATGTTCGTTTCCTTTTTCGTCTACAATTGTAATTTGATTTTCTTCCATTTTGGTCACCTCTTATTTACTATCTAAAAATCCTTGTAAGATCACGACTGCAGCCATCTTATCGATTACCTGTTTTCGCTTCTTACGGCTCACATCAGCTGAAATGAGCAGACGTTCCGCTGCCATCGTCGACAAACGCTCGTCCCACATTACAACTTCTAATTGTAACAGATTTCGCAGGTTTTCTGCAAATTGCTGGCACGCTTCACCACGAGGGCCGATTGTACCATTCATATTTTTAGGTAAACCTACTACTATTTTGTCCACATTGTACTGTTTTACCAACTCAGAAATACGGTCAAAACCAAAGTGGCCTCGTTCTTCGTTAATCCTGATTGTTTCCAGCCCTTGTGCTGTCCAGCCCATTTCATCGCTCATTGCAACACCGACTGTTTTAGTACCAACATCTAAACCTAATATCCGCATAAACTACTCCTCACGATGATGTTTCAAGTAAGACTTCACAAGCTCTTCAATTATCTCATCACGTTCAAGCTTGCGAACGATGCTTCGTGCATCTTTATGGCGAGGTATGTATGCTGGATCTCCACTTAATAAATAACCGACGATTTGGTTAATCGGATTATAACCTTTTTCTTGAAGTGCATCATACACAGTTAAAAGTACATCATTTACATGGACACTCTGTTTTTCATCTTGAATGCTAAACTTCATTGTCTTATCAAAACCGTCCATTTCAAGCACCTCACTTGTAAGTAGTAAGTATAGGGAGAAGAACTTCTCCTCTCCCTACCATTGTACACTACTATCTCTTTATTTTGAAACAGATTTAACGTACTCTTGTACAAACGCTAAAGCTTCCTCTACTTGCGCTGGGTTTTTACCGCCTGCTTGTGCCATATCAGGACGGCCACCACCGCCGCCTCCACAACGAGAAGCTACTTCTTTCACAAGTTTACCCGCATGGTAACCTTGACTAATTAAATCTTTCGTTACGCCAGCTAAAATGTTTACCTTATCGTCATTTACAGACGCTAATACAACAACTGCAGACTCTAATTTATTTTTAAGGTCATCCATCATTGTACGTAAGTTGTTCATATCTGCAACATTTACTTTCGCCGCTAATACGTTCACGCCATCAACTGTCATTACTGAATCAGTTAAGTTTCCAGCTTCGATATTGCTTAATTTCGCAGCAAGAGATTCGTTTTCTTTTTGAAGTTGTTTTACTTCAGTAAATAAACCATCAACTCTTGTTAAAATATCTTTTGGATTTGTTTTCATTTTTCCTGCTGCTTCTTTTAATAAACCTACTTGATCGTTCATTAATTCGTATGCAGACTTACCAGTTACCGCCTCAATACGACGAGTTCCTGCACCGATACCAGACTCAGCAACAATTTTGAAAATACCAATAGAAGCTGTGTTATCAACGTGACAACCACCGCAAAGCTCTAAGCTGTAATCGCCTACTTGCACAACGCGTACAACATCGCCGTATTTTTCACCGAATAATGCCATTGCGCCCATTTCTTTCGCTTCTTCGATTGCTTTTTGAGAAATCGCAACATCAATACTTTCCCAAATTTTTTCGTTTACGATACGCTCAATTTTTTCTAATTCATCAGCTTGTACTTGACCGAAGTGAGAGAAGTCAAAACGTAAACGTTCAGATGTTACAAGAGAACCAGCTTGGTTAACATGCGTTCCAAGTATATCTTTTAATGCTTGGTGTAGTAAGTGAGTTGCTGTATGGTTTTTCACAACGCTACTACGGTTCTTTGTATCAATAACAGCTTTTACAGCCGCATCTTTCGTTAATGTACCTTCTTCCACAACTACTTTGTGTAAGTTTTGACCATTTGGTGCTTTTTGTACGTCTTTTACAACAACTTTCACGCCGTCAGCAAGAAGGTAACCACGGTCTGCAATTTGCCCACCGCTCTCAGCGTAGAATGGCGTTACATCAAGCATTAATTGTCCTTCTTCACCTGCTTGTAAGCTATCTGTATACTCACCATTTTTCACAAGTGCAACAACGTTACTTTCTGTTGCAACTGTACCGTAGCCAACGAATTCGCTCGCTACTTTAACTTCACCAAGTACACCGCCTTGAACTTGCATAGAATCAACGTCTTGACGAGCAGCACGTGCACGCTCACGTTGTTTCTCCATTTCATTTTCAAAGCCCGCTTGATCAACTGTCATACCAGCTTCTTCTGCATATTCTTCTGTTAATTCAATTGGGAAACCGTACGTGTCGTATAGGCGGAACGCATCTACGCCAGAAATAACAGTTGTTTTTTCTTCTTTCGCTTTTGCAATTACTTCAGCTAAAATTGATTCACCATCATGAAGTGTTTCATGGAAACGCTCTTCTTCATTCTTCACAACTTTTGCGATGAAATCTTTCTTTTCAAGTACTTCTGGATAGAAGTCTTTCATTACTTCTCCAACAACCGGTACTAATTCAAACATGAACGGACGGTTGATGTTTAATTTCTTAGAATAACGAACAGCACGGCGTAATAAACGACGTAATACATAACCACGGCCTTCGTTAGATGGAAGAGCACCGTCACCAACAGCGAATGTTACTGTACGGATATGGTCAGCAATTACTTTAAACGCCATATCTTTTTCTAAATCGCCATTACGATATTTCTCACCAGAAATTGATTCTGTTGCACCAATCATCGGCATGAATAGGTCTGTATCAAAGTTCGTAGGTACATCTTGAACGATAGATGTCATACGCTCTAGACCCATTCCTGTATCGATGTTTTTCTTAGGAAGTGGCGTATATGAACCGTCTGGATTATGGTTAAATTGAGAGAATACAAGGTTCCATACTTCTAAGTAACGCTCGTTTTCTCCGCCCGGATATAATTCTGGGTCACTAAAGTCATTACCGTAAGATTCACCGCGGTCATAGAAAATTTCTGTATTCGGTCCACTTGGCCCTTCACCGATATCCCAGAAGTTTTCTTCTAAACGGATGATGCGTTCTTTTGGAACACCCATTTTCTCATTCCAAATTGTGAATGCTTCTTCATCTTCCGGATGAATTGTAACAGATAGTAATTCTTTATCGAATCCGATCCATTTGTCGCTCGTTAGAAATTCCCAAGCCCAAGTAATTGCTTCTTCTTTGAAGTAATCACCGATTGAGAAGTTCCCTAACATTTCAAAGAATGTGTGGTGACGAGCCGTTTTCCCCACGTTTTCAATATCGTTTGTACGAATTGATTTTTGTGCATTTGTAATACGTGGATTTTGTGGGATTACACGACCATCAAAATATTTCTTTAATGTCGCTACACCACTATTAATCCATAACAGAGATGGATCTTCATGAGGAACTAGTGATGCACTTGGTTCTACTGCATGTCCTTTTTCTTGGAAAAAGTCTAAAAACATTTGACGAATTTGTGCGCCTGTTAGTTGTTTCATTGTATTTTCCTCCTTAAATATAAAAAACTCCCGCCCCTAATAAAAGGGACGAGAGTTAACTCGCGATACCACCCTAATTATGAATTGATTATTATAACAATCAATTCATCACCTCATGGTGCCGTAACGTGGCAAGACGGCAGTGATTAGCTGCTCTCAGGATTAGCTTTCTGTTACCCTTCATTTAAAGCTCCTTTCAGCCAGTGGAAGCTTCTCTCTACAAATGGACTGTAACGTACTTGTTCCGTCATTGATTTAATGTATTATATGACTAAATATAATAGAATTCTCTTAAGTTTGTCAATGTAGATAATCATTTATATTGTATCAATTGCTTATTAATCATAGTTATTCTACTATTCATTCTTAACAGCCTTTAAATATATTATGCATTTATTACTAAATAGGAATCTTCTCTCAAAAAATACTTTATGCAAATTTCTAAATATTACATTATTTGTTATAATTAAATTATTAACAATAAAGGAGCGATTACAATGACAACCTTATTGAATCAAGCTAAAGAAATGTTAACAACTGATGAAAAAATCCTTTTTTATGCAGCATGCTCATTAAATATATTTATATATCGTTCCGTCGCAAGACCAGGACTGTTAATTTTAACGAACAAACGGCTCTTCTTTTATGGACCAGATGTAAGTAAGAACCCAATATTTGAAGAGTACTCTTTTGCAAACATTTCTAATCTACAAGAGCAAAAGCGTCTTTTCAGCAATCAAATTATATTTATGTACGATAATGAATGGAAAAAAATAAAACATATTCAAACAAATGATGTAAGCTCTCTCGTTCAACCAATACACGAGCAACTCTCTAAATAATGATAGCCCTCTACTTTTATAAGTAGAGGGCTATCATATTACACATCTTCTTTTTTCCAAAGAGGTCTCACATGAACGACCACTGTCCGAATGACCGCTAAAATAGGAACCGATATTAGTAATCCTACAATCCCCGCAACTTCTCCCCCTACTAGTAATGCAAACATAATGATCACAGGATGCATACGAAGCGACTTACCAACGATGTAAGGCGATAAAATGTTACTTTCCAAAAATTGCAAAATAGCAATTGTAATCCCCGCCTTAATGAGTAAACTTGTTGATACCGTTGCCGCAATCATCAACGTGGGAATCGCCCCTAAAATAGGACCAAAGTACGGGATTATATCCGTTACCCCAATAATAATGCCGAGCAGCAATGGATATTTCATACCGATAAACCAAAAAGAAAGAACAGATACTCCCCCTAATACTAAGCAAACAAATAACTGCCCTCGAATATAACTTCCGAGTGATTTATCAATTTCTTTCGCAAGCATTTGCCCCGTACTACGCCACTTACTCGGGACTAATTTCCAAAATATATGATAAAACTCACCGTAATCTTTTAATATGTAAAATACAATGAACGGAATTAAGAAAATAATG
Source organism: Bacillus sp. AC266 (assembly GCF_979253805.1). Classification (NCBI taxonomy): domain Bacteria; kingdom Bacillati; phylum Bacillota; class Bacilli; order Caryophanales; family Bacillaceae; genus Bacillus; species Bacillus sp. AC266. The sequence goes on along the minus strand of NZ_CEEDEC010000002.1, from coordinate 441,162 downwards.
AGTAACGAATCCAGTACACCACGAGCTGTGCTCATGACTTTATTTAAAAGCGCTTGAATCTTCGTTTCTACACCACCAAAAATTTGTTTCACCTTTTCATGAATAAATGATGGGAAATTCGCTGTTTGTTCTGTAACTCCATCCATCCAAGAATCGTACATTTTTGTAAACTGCGGAAATTGTTCATTAATTTCTTGTAACTGTTTAATAACAACTGGCGTTCCTTTATAAATTCCATAGCCAATTCCGCCAAAGAAAAGAATATAAATGAGCAAAATAGCAAGTGTGCGTGGCATTCCTTCCTTATGGATTTTTTCAATTAAAGGGTGTAATAAATAAGCAATAAAACAAGCAATAAAGAACGGTGTGATCGCCACTTTAAATACAAAAATAATCGGTGCCCATAGTGGCTTGATTTTTAAAAAGACGAGCAAACAAAGAAAAACGAGTAACAATAATCCTAAACGATATATCCAAATGATTTTAAGATTCTTCACACGAAAAACCTCCTCCATCTTTATTTTGAAAATAAATAGGTTAGGTTATGTGCAAAAGTTTTAAAATCTTTTTATACAGACCATACTGTTTTTTAAAGACGTACATATATTTAACATAATAAGGACAACCACCCCTGAAAATACAGAATGTCAAAATATAATCAGGAGGGCTCATAATGATCTTATTTATGCTTGCATTATCCGCACTTTTTATGCTTCTTGAATGGATTTGTATCGGGTTTGGTATTTGGAAAGGCTTCTTTATTCGTTCCTCACGAAAGGAAAGAGCTAAGCACTTATGGCATTATGGAATGCTTGGCGTTGGATGCTACGGTTTATCTTATCTCTTCTCTGAAATCGGACTTTTATATTTGCATACAAGCGCATAAAAAAACTCCCTTATCATAAAGGGAGTTTTTTACGCCTTATAAATAAGACTTAATCATCTTACGTGCTTTTTTCACATTGCGTTTTGAGAATACATCTTGTTTGCGAGCATATTGATACGCTGCAGCTCCAACACCTAATGCGATTAATGAATTGCGTAGATTCAAAGTAAATCCCCCTTTTCGTTATCCGATCGTTCTTTCATTATCATCAAATAAATCATCAAGAGAGCTTAATGAACCATCTTCCTCTACTTGATGTGTATGGATTTTCCCCTTTGAAACCGATAATTCGATATAACAATTCCAGCAATAAAATTGGTTGACACCTATTTTTCCGATGTCTTTCCCTTTGCAATTTGGACAACTGAACATATGGCTTTCATCTCCTTACAGTCTCCCAGATTCTATTCGCCATTATGTCCAAACTGCATTCATTTATACATTGCTAGAACCTTTCAACGTTATACGTTTGAAAGGTTCACTATATAATTTCACCTTGTTACATGAAATCATACGGTGAAATGTTTTCCACGTCCATTTCTTCACCATTAACCGTCACCATCTGCACTTCTCCTTGTGATTCTTGCAATCGGCCAGCTAAAGTCGTTTGACGCATTGCATCATCAAGGCGATTTACACCGGATTGAAACGCTGCTTCCTCCCCGCAAATAATAAGGAATTTCTTACTCCTTGTAATACCCGTGTAAATTAAATTACGACGTAACATACGGTTATAGCTTTTTACAATCGGCATAATAACAATCGGAAATTCACTACCTTGTGATTTATGAATCGAGCAGCAATATGCATGTGTAATTTGATTTAAATCTGGCTTTGTATACGTTACTTCAATCCCATCAAATGAAACGATAATCATATCTTGTTGCTCAACGTTTTCTTTCGCATAAAACACCGAAACGATTTCTCCGATATCACCATTAAATACTTGGCTTTCCGGCTGATTGACTAATTGAAGTACTTTATCACCTCTGCGGTATACAACGTCACCGTAGGCAATTTCTTTACTTTTTTCTTTTTTCGGATTGAACACTTCTTGAAGAGCTTCATTTAACACATTAATACCTGCCGGTCCGCGGTACATAGGTGCCAACACTTGTACATCTCTTGCGCTAAACCCTTTCGTCTTCGCGTTTTCACATACTTTTTTTACAACTTCAACAATTTGAGTACCTGCACAGCTGATAAATGAACGATCTTTTTTATTTTGCGCTAAATCTGGTGGAAGTGTTCCGTCCTTTATCGCATGGGCAAGTTGAATAACAGATGACCCTTCCGCTTGACGATAAATTTCTGTAAGCTTGACCGTTGGAACCGCACCTGCATTCAATAAATCTTTTAACACTTGTCCAGGTCCTACAGATGGCAACTGATCTTCATCACCTACAACGATAACTTGAATATTTGTCGGAAGTGACTTGAATAGCTGATTTGCAAGCCAAATATCTACCATCGAAAACTCATCAATAATAAGGAGCTTCCCTTGTACAGGGTCTGTTTCATTGCGCTGAAAAGATCCTTCTGGCGTCCATCCAAGCAGACGATGAATTGTGCAAGCTGGAAGTCCTGTCGATTCACTCATGCGCTTCGCCGCTCTTCCAGTTGGGGCCGTTAATAATATTGGAAATGGATTATCATCACTATATTCATTCGGATTTAATGATACTCCGTGAAGTGACGCATACATTTCAACAATTCCTTTAATAACTGTTGTTTTCCCCGTCCCTGGTCCACCTGTTAATAACATCATCGGCTTATGAAGTGCAGTTTGAACTGCTTCTTGCTGAAGCGGCGCATACTGTACCTTTAGCTGTTCTTCAATTTCTCCTAACGTTTTTAACACTTCTGCTTCAGGGAATGCAGGGGTTTCTTCTTGATTCATAAGACGACGAATTGACTTTACAACGCCTTTCTCAGAATAGAATAAAGAAGCTAAATACACTCGCTCTTCTTCTATAATGACTTTCCCTTCGCTTTGCATCATTTCAACGCAGCCTACAATATCTTCCTCAGTCACTCTACCTTCTTGATTATTTAAAAGTGACATCGTTTCTCTTACAAGCTGACCTTTTTCCATATACACGTGACCGAGTTGTAATGAAATATTCTCTAACGTATAAAAACACCCTGCACGTACACGGTCGTCGTGATTGCCCGTTATTCCGATTGCACGCCCTATATCATCTGCTCTTCCAAATCCAATTCCGTCCACTTCTTCAATAAGTTTATACGGATTATTACGAATCACTTCTAATGTCATCTCTTTATATTGCTGATAAATTTTAATAGAAAGTTTTGTTCCAAAACCGTAACCATTTAAAAAACTCATCACTTTCTCGAGCCCTTGATGCTCAATAATCGTCTCATATATTTCCTGCGCTTTTTGCTTGTTTACAACACCACTTAACGCATCCGGATCATCCATAATTTTAGAAATCGCATGCTCACCAAGATGGTCCACGATTTTTTCGGCTGTACGCTTTCCAATCCCTTTAAATAAATCGCTCGCTAAATATTGCACCATACCTGCTTTTGTTTGTGGCAGTTCTTTTTTAAACGTTTCAACTAAATATTGTTTTCCATACTTTGGGTGGTCTTTAAAATGACCTGTTAATGTAAACACTTCATCTTCATGCATACGGGGAAAATGACCGTTTATCATTACTTTTTTTTCGTCGTATGTTTCATTCGTTTCAATGACTTTCATACTGACAACGGAATAGAGGTTTTCTTCGTTGTGGAAAATGGTATGAAGAACTTGCGCTTTTATAAATTTTTTTTCTTCCTCAAACAAATCCATTGCATGTTGATTTCCCATATTTCCTCTCCTTTCCGAGTTCTTTTCACTTTAATGAGCAGTACATCCCCCACCTCTTTCACAATCTTTAGATGAGGGGTAACTGCGCATTAAACTATAATTTCACTTTATTCAGCTTCTTGCTCTAATAAACGAATACCATTACCAGCTAAAAAGTGGTCTGCTTGAATTTCAGTCGCTTTCTTAAATAAAGTAAGAGCTTTCTCGTTATTCTCCTCGAATACGTACGCAACACCTAAATTATAATACGCATCTGCATGCTCTTCATCCATTTCTAACACCTTTTCAAAATAAGGTTTTGCCTCTTGAATATGTTCTAGTCGTGCAAAGCAAAGTCCGCATTGGAAAACAGCTTCTACATCGCCTTCATCTAATTCCGTCGCTCTTTGTAAAAATGGAAGTGCAAGACGATCATTTCCAAGTTGCACATGTGTGATACCTAACATAAATGTTACGTCAGCTGATTGTAATCCCACTTGCATCGCTTGTTCAAATACAGCCTTCGCCTCTGCAAATTGCTCTTGACCGTAATATACATTTCCTAAGCCATAATAAGCAGCAGCAGATTTACCATCTAATTCTAATGCACGTTTATAAAATACAATTGCTCGCTCACTATCACCTAATACATCTAATAAATTCGCAAAGTTAATGTATCCAAGCGCATCTTTCGGATTTTCTTCGATTGCTTCTGTGAAATTTTTAGCTGCTTCTTCCCAGTTTCCTTCTTGCATATATTTAATACCTGTTTCAAGTTTGTTTGACATATCCTTCACCTCTACAACAAATTATAACAAAGAATGTATTTTCCAAGCGAACGAAAATTCGCTTTATGTAAAAGAAACCTCTAACCGCTAATCGGCAGAGGCTTCTCGTGTTATCCTAAATAATCTAATTTCTTACCACTATGATATACTTCATCAATTGTAGCGCCGCCTAAGCACTCATCTCCATCATAGAAAACAACTGCTTGGCCTGGCGTAATCGCACGAATTGGCTCATCACAAAGAATACGAACTGTATTTTCATCAACGATTTGAACCGTTACTTTATTGTCTGCTTGACGATAACGGAATTTCGCTGTACACGTAAATTCTTTTTCCTTCGCTTTATTACTTACCCAGCCTACATTCGTAGCAATAACTTCATCACCATATAGAAGTTCGTTATGGAATCCTTGATCAACATATAAAATGTTTTCTTTCAAGTTTTTTCCAACAGCAAACCACGGATCACCATTACCACCAATACCAAGGCCATGACGTTGTCCAATTGTATAATACATTAAACCATCATGTTTCCCTTTCACTTCACCAGATAATGTTTGCATCACACCTGGTTGCGCCGGTAAATAGTTACTTAAGAAATCTTTAAAGTTACGCTCACCGATGAAGCAAATACCAGTACTATCTTTCTTCGCCGCTGTCGCTAAACCAGCTTCTGTCGCCATTTCGCGAATTTGTGGTTTCTTTAATTCACCTAATGGGAACATTGTTTTTGATAGTTGCTCTTGGCTTAATTGATTTAAGAAATATGTTTGATCTTTATTGTCATCAACGCCGCGAAGCATTTTATATTCGCCGTCCATATAAGCAACGCGTGCATAATGACCTGTTGCTACATAATCAGCACCAAGTGCAATTGCATGCTCTAAAAATGCTTTAAATTTAATTTCTTTGTTACACATTACATCTGGGTTTGGTGTACGACCAGCTCGGTACTCATCTAAAAAGTACGTAAATACTTTATCCCAGTATTGTTTTTCAAAGTTTACTGCATAATACGGAATGCCGATTTGGTTACACACTTCAATTACATCATTGTAATCTTCTGTTGCTGTGCAGACACCATTTGCATCTGTATCATCCCAGTTTTTCATAAAAATTCCGATTACATCATAACCCTGCTCTTTTAATAAAAGAGCTGCTACAGATGAATCGACGCCACCGGACATCCCGATGACAACGCGTGTTTCTTGAGGTAGTTTGTTCATCATGTCACCTCCCATGCTAATTTTGTGTTAATCGCTTCACGATTTTCACTGTTTCGTACGCCGCTTTTTCAATTTGCTCTTTCGTATTTCCAAGTCCGAAACTAAAGCGTACGGATGAACGTATTTGATCGGAGTCTTTTCCGAACATCGCCACTAATACATGTGATGGATCAATCGAACCAGCTGTACAAGCAGAACCACTTGATACTGCAATACCAGCTAAGTCTAGGTTTACAAGAAACGGTTCAATATTCATTCCTGTAAAACTTATATTAAACACATGTGGTAAGCGATATTCCAAGTCTCCGTTTACCTCGAAATGAATGTCCTCATTTTTGAAGACAGATACCATTATATCTTTAAACTCTTCATATTGGGCATTTTTTTGCTCACGAGTTTTTTCAGCTAGCGAAACTGCATGTTGAAGTCCAACAATACTAGGTATATTTTCAGTACCAGCACGACGTTTTCTTTCTTGCTCTCCGCCTATTAATAACGGTTCAAATTTCACATTTGCACCAGCATATAGGAACCCTACACCTTTTGGGCCGTTAATTTTGTGAGCGGAAATCGATAATAAATCAATACCAAACTCTTTCACATCTATTTCTATTAAACCGTAAGCTTGTACAGCATCTGTGTGGAAATAAGCTTGATGCTCTTTTAACAACTTACCTATTTCCACAATTGGTTGTATTGTCCCTACTTCATTATTCCCGAACATAATAGATACAAGAATCGTCTCTTCCGTTAGTGCCTTTTGTATGTCAGAAACTTGAACACGCCCTGTTTCATCAACAGGTAAATACGTCACTTCAAATCCTTCACGCTCTAACAATTCACACGTATGCAAAATCGCATGATGTTCAATTTGCGTTGTAATAATATGGTTACCTTTATGACGATTCGCGCGCGCTACACCTATAAGTGCTAAATTATCAGCTTCTGTACCACCGCTCGTGAATATAATTTCATTTGGACTCGCGTGAATGCTACGTGCACACACACGTCTCGCCTCATCTACCGCATGGCGCGTTTGACGCCCATAAAAGTGAATACTAGACGGGTTTCCAAATGTTTCTGTCATATATGGAATCATCTTTTCGACCACTTCTGGGTGAGTCGGAGATGTCGCAGCATGATCTAAGTAAATGCGTTCCATTAAATCTCCTTCTTTCCAAATCGTTTCACAAGGAATTAAATGTAAAACATATAGCCCCCGTGATTTTCTTCCTCATAACGTACTAAATCTTCTAAAGTTGTACTATCTAATACTTCTTGCACCGCATCACGAACACGCATCCATAATTGACGTTGTGCTGGTTCTTCTTCTTCTATCATTTCTACAACACTAATTGGACCCTCTAGTACACGGATTACATCTCCAGCTGTAATGTTGACTGGCTGATCAGATAATACATATCCACCATATGCACCACGCGTACTCTTTACAAGACGAGCGTTACGAAGTGGTGAAATTAATTGCTCTAAGTAATGCTCAGATAGGTCATGCGCCTGCGCAATTGATTTTAATGAAATTGGGCCTTCACCAAACTTTTTTGCAAGGTCGATCATAATTGTTAAGCCGTAGCGGCCTTTCGTTGAAATCTTCATCTATTTGCACCTCATTTCAAATTTTCACTTCTATTGGTTATATCTTATTTATAAAAGAACACAATTTAAAATCCTATGAAATTATAGCATAATATAGTATTATAAGAAATTTCAACTTGTGTATCAAAATGATAACATAAAATCACATTGAAAAACTCGGAAATTATTACAATTGAAAGAAAAATGAAAATATTATCCTTCGTTTTTCCCATAAAACAGCATCCTATTTCAAATTTCATCAAAAAAAATGATACGATAGAATGAGATTATACATTAAGGGAGAGGGTCAAATGAAACAACCACTCGCACATCGAATGCGCCCTACAAATATTCAAGAAATTATCGGACAACAGCATTTAGTTGGTGAAGGCAAGATTTTATGGCGAATGGTCCAAGCAAATCATTTTCAATCAATGATTTTATACGGTCCTCCAGGCACAGGAAAAACATCAATCGCCAGCGCAATTGCAGGAAGTACTGGAACCCTGTTTCGCCTCTTAAACGCTGTTACTCATAATAAAAAAGATATGGAAGTTGTCGTACAAGAAGCGAAGATGCATCGGCACCTCGTTTTAATTTTGGATGAAGTTCATAGGCTAGATAAAGCGAAGCAAGACTTTCTATTACCCCATTTAGAAAGCGGACTTCTTACTTTAATTGGTGCAACGACAAGCAATCCGTTCCATGCTATTAATTCTGCTATTCGAAGTCGTTGTCAAATCTTCGAATTACACGCATTAACAGAAGATGATATTTTAATTGGCTTAAAACGAGCGCTTGAAGATAAAGAAAAAGGGCTTGGGGAATATGATGTAACTGTTACGGATGAAGCATTACATCACTTTGCAAATGCATCAGGCGGAGATATGCGCTCAGCTTATAATGCACTTGAACTAGCTGTTTTATCTAGCTTTACAACTGACGACAAAGCCGCGGAAATTACACTTGAAATCGCAGAAGAATGCTTACAGAAAAAGAGTTTCGTTCACGACAAAGGTGGCGATGCTCACTATGACGTTTTATCTGCTTTTCAAAAATCAGTACGCGGAAGTGATGTGAACGCCGCACTTCATTATTTAGCACGTCTTATTGAAGCTGGTGACTTACAAAGCATCGGTAGACGTCTGCTTATTATGGCATATGAAGATATCGGACTTGCTAGCCCACAAGCTGGACAACGTACACTTGCAGCGATTGAATCAGCTGAACGGGTCGGCTTCCCAGAGGCACGCATACCACTTGCAAATGCTGTTATTGAACTTTGTCTATCACCGAAATCAAACTCGGCCTATAAAGCACTCGATGCCGCACTACACGATTTACGTAATGGCCAAACAGGCGATATTCCAAGTCATTTAAAAGATAGTCATTATAAAGGAGCCGAATCGTTAGGAAGAGGCATCGGATACTTATATCCACACGATCACCCAAATGGCTGGGTACAACAACAATACTTACCTGATAAAATTAAAAACAAGCAATATTATAAACCGAAAACGACAGGAAAATTTGAACAAGCACTTTCTACTGTTTATGAAAGATTACAAAGTTCGCATAAAACGAAGAATAAAGGGTAATATAAGCGAAAACGTCACCATTACGGAGGGTTCGCTTATGAAAACACGTCAAGATGCATGGACAAAAGAAGACGATCTCCTTTTAGCAGAAACTGTTTTACGACATATTCGCAGCGGAAGTACACAAATAAAAGCATTCGATGAAGTTGGTGATACATTAAACCGAACTTCAGCAGCTTGTGGCTTTAGATGGAATGCTGAAGTAAGACCATATTATGAAGATGCGGTGCAAATCGCAAAAAAACAACGTAAAGAATTAAAGCGTTCGGAAGCTAAAATAGAAAAAGAGCAGTTCACACAAACTCGGCAGCTCGTAATCGATGCCGAGTTTTCAGAAGATATTGTCCCAAATAAACAAGATCTTACAATGCAAAATGTCATCTCATTTTTGCAAAACTTGGAGCACAATAACCCTTCACTCGCAAAGTTACAAACTGAAAATGACGTATTACAAGATCAGCTCACTTCCCTGCAAAAAATGAATAATGAACTTGAAGCAAAATTAGCTGTTCTCACAAAAAAACAACAAGCAATCGAAGAAGATTATGCAATGCTTGTTAGAATTATGGATCGTGCTCGAAAACTTGTTTCGGTCGAAGAACAAGAAGAGCAAATTGCTCCGATTTTCAAAACCGATCAAAATGGAAATTTAGATATTATATATTCTGCAGAAAACTAAAAACAGGGATGCCACTTTTTCAACTAAGTGACATCCCTGTTTATTTTCCCTTAGTGAAAAAGCACCACAGTAAATGTAATTATATTAACGATTCGACATCGATATTTCTTTAAAACATACAAAAAGCATATATCCTAAACGATATATGCTTCCTTTTTATTCTTGCCCTACACGCTTGACTTCTACGTTTTTAATACGCTCACGTACAACGTGACTTGCCATAATTAAACCAGCCACAGATGGTACGAACGCATTTGAAGAAGGTGGTAATTTCGCTTTACGAATTTTTGCATTTTCGTCTGGCACGATTTCTTTACGTACTTCTTCACGAATTACGATTGGGTTTTCGTCAGAGAAGACAACTTTTACACCTTTTTTAATACCATCTTTACGAAGCTTCGTACGAATTACTTTCGCAATTGGATCTGTATGTGTTTTAGAAATGTCCGCAATACGGAAACGAGTTGGGTCCATTTTATTTGCCGCACCCATACATGAGATAATTTTGATTTTACGACGTAAACATTGTTTAATTAAATGAATTTTGAACGTAATCGTATCAGATGCATCTACTACGAAATCTAAACCGTGTTTAAAGAACTCTTCATATGTTTCATCTGTATAAAACATCTCTAGTCCAATTACTTCACACTCTGGATTAATATCTGCAATACGCTCTTTCATTAATTCTACTTTTGAACGTCCTACAGTAGATACTAACGCGTGAATTTGACGGTTTACGTTTGTAATATCTACAACATCTTTGTCAACTAATACGAGACGTCCTACGCCAGAACGTGCTAACGCTTCTGCCGAAAATGATCCTACGCCACCAATACCTAAAATACCGACTGTACTATTTTTTAATATTTCAAGGCCTTCTTTTCCAAAGGCTAATTCATTACGTGAAAATTGATGTAACATTCAGCTCTACACTCCTATTACAAAAATGGTCTACCATGTATTCTAGCGTTTTTCCGACTATTTGTATAGAAAAAGTTATATAATTCCTAAAAATACGTATTTCAAACAAGGAAAACATAATGTAAAACCCGAACTTTTTCTTACGTATACGTTTAAAAAGGAGGATTTAGAGAACCTAGCAGATTGAGGCACGTATGCTAGGAGGAGCGCGGTGTAGGAGTACTACTCGAGCACCGGACTAGCATACGTAACGATGAGATGCGACAGTTATCTGAACCGGACTTTTTAAACTTCCCCTCAAAAAAAGCCTAGACGGCTATAGTATAACCATCTAGACTCTATTCTTACTTCTCTTCTTTCAAGCTCAATTTTAAGCTTAGCTCTTCAAGCTGAGCTTCTGCAACTGGGCTTGGCGCTTCTGTTAATAAGCAGCTTGCGCTTGCTGTTTTCGGGAATGCAATTGTATCACGAAGGTTCGTACGACCTGCAAGTAACATAACAAGACGGTCTAAACCTAATGCGATTCCGCCGTGTGGTGGTGTACCGTATTCGAATGCTTCTAATAAGAATCCGAATTGTTCTTGTGCTTCTTCTTGTGAGAATCCAAGTGCTTTGAACATTTTTTCTTGTACGTCACGCTCGTAGATACGAAGTGATCCACCACCAAGCTCATAACCGTTTAATACAAGGTCATATGCTTGTGCACGTGCTTTTTCTGGTGCTGTTTCTAATAACTCAACGTCTTCACGGAATGGCATTGTGAATGGGTGGTGAGCTGCGAAGTAACGATCTGCATCTTCATCGTACTCAAGAAGTGGCCAATCAGTTACCCATAGGAAGTTAAATTTACTTTCGTCAATTAACTCAAGTTCTTTACCTAGACGTAAACGAAGTGCACCTAAGCTATCTGCAACAACACTTTTCTTATCTGCTACGAATAGTAATAAGTCACCAGCATCCGCTTCTAATGTACTCATTAACACGTTTGCCTCTTCTTCACCGAAGAATTTCGCAATCGGTCCTTTTAAGCCGTCTTCTTCAACTTTAAGCCAAGCTAGACCTTTTGCACCGTATACTTTGGCGAATTCAGTTAATGCATCGATGTCTTTACGAGAGTATTTGCTCGCTGCACCTTTTGCGTTAATCGCTTTTACTTGTCCGCCGTTTTCTACAGCACTTGTAAATACTTTAAATCCACAACCTACTGCAAATTCAGATAGGTCTTTTAGTTCCATTTCAAAGCGTGTATCCGGCTTATCAGAACCAAAGCGAGCCATTGCATCAGCATATTTCATACGAGGGAATGGTGCACTAACTTCTACACCTTTTGCATCCTTCATGACTTTCGTCATCATACGCTCCATCATTTCTAAAATTTCATCTTGTGTTAAGAATGATGCCTCGATATCAATTTGCGTGAATTCCGGTTGACGATCCGCACGTAAATCTTCGTCACGGAAACAACGTGCTACTTGATAGTAACGCTCAAATCCACCGACCATAAGAAGCTGTTTAAATAGCTGCGGAGATTGAGGTAATGCATAAAATTCACCATCATGCACACGGCTTGGTACTAAATAGTCGCGAGCTCCTTCTGGCGTGCTCTTCGTTAAAATTGGTGTTTCAACTTCTAAGAACTCTTCTGTATCTAAGAAGTTACGAATTGTTTTCGTTACGTCATGACGCATTTTGAATGTGTTGAACATTGCAGGACGACGTAAGTCTAAGTAACGATATTTTAAACGCACATCTTCTGATGCATCTGTATCATCAGCAATAATGATTGGCGTTGTTTTCGCTGCGTTTAATACATTTACTTTCGATGCTTGTACTTCAATACGACCAGTTGCCATATTATCATTAATTGCGCCTTCACCACGTTCAACAACTGTACCTTCTACGTGCAATACGTATTCGCTACGAATCGTTTCTGCTACTTCTAACGCTTCTTTTGATGTTTCTGGATTAAATACAACTTGTACGATACCTGTACGGTCACGTAAGTCGATAAAGATTAATCCACCTAAATCACGGCGTTTTTGTACCCAACCTTTTAATTGAACTGTTTGTCCAACCGCTTCTACTGTTACTTTCCCGCATGCATGTGTTCTTTCAGCCACTTTAAGTTCCCCCTATATTAATTTCTCTGCTACATATGAAGCAAATACATCTAACGCTACTTCTTCTTGTCCGCCTGTTGCCATATCTTTTAAGTTAATGATGCCTTTATCTAGCTCATCTTCCCCTAATACAGCTACGTATTTCGCATTTAAACGATCTGCAGATTTAAATTGTGCTTTCATTTTGCGATCTAAATAATCTTTTTCAACTGATAATCCAGCTTTACGAAGATCGAACGCAACTTTTGCAGCACGGTCTTTCGCTTTTTCACCAAGTGCTACAACGTAACAATCAATACTATGTTCAATTGGTAACTCAATATTTTCAGCCTTCAGCGCCATAATTAAACGCTCAATACTCATCGCAAAACCGATACCTGGCATTTCCGGTCCACCGATTTCTTGTACAAGTCCGTTATAACGGCCACCGCCACTTAATGTTGTGATAGCACCGAAACCTTCTGCCTCACTCATAATTTCAAAAACAGTGTGTTGGTAGTAGTCTAAACCACGTACTAAATTCGGATCTTTCTCAAATGGAACATCCATCATCGTTAGTAGTTCTTGTACTTTGTCGTAGTATACTGCTGAATCTTCGTTTAAGTATTCTGTAATAGATGGTGCCGTGCTCATTAATTCATGATTACGGTCCTTCTTACAGTCTAAAATACGAAGAGGGTTTTTTTCTAAGCGAGATTGGCAATCAGAACAGAATTCTCCGATGCGCGGCTCAAAGTGAGCAATTAACGCATCACGGTGTGCTTGACGACTCGCTGCATCACCTAAGCTATTTAATACAACTTTAATATTTTTCAAGCCCATACCGCGGTAAAACTCTACAGCAAGTGCAATTACTTCTGCATCAATTGCTGGATCGTTACTACCAATTGCTTCAATACCGAATTGTACGAATTGACGATAGCGACCTGCTTGTGGTCTTTCATAACGGAACATTTGGCCGATATAGTATAATTTTGTTGGTTGTGTTGCATCACCGAACATTTTGTTTTCAACGTAAGAACGTACAACAGGTGCAGTACCTTCTGGACGTAATGTTAAACTACGCTCTCCACGGTCTTGGAATGAATACATTTCTTTTTGTACGATATCTGTCGTATCACCAACACCACGTAAAAATAGCTCTGTGTGCTCAAAAATTGGTGTACGAATTTCTTTATAATTGTAACGACGGCAAATGTCGCGCGCTTGCCCTTCGATATACTGCCATAACTCAACACTACCTGGAAGAATATCTTGCGTTCCGCGTGGGATTTGAATAGACATATTCAGTTCCTCCTCAAATTGTTTTAATCTTAATAAAAATAAAAAAACTCCCGCCTCTACTGTTTGAACAGTAGGGACGAGAGTATTATACCCGTGGTGCCACCCTAATTGAAGCACGTATGCTTCCACTTTTTTAATAACGCTTAAATTTGCGTTCATCTCTACTAAGCGTATAAGCCTTTCAAGTTGAAACCTACAGAGTGTCATTCAATCAGTCATCATGTAGAAATGTTTTCAGCCTAGGACATTTCTTCTCTTTCCATGTGTATCTCATTTACTCTCCTCTATCAACGGCTATATTCATATGTAAATATAAAATTACTATACGTTTGTTGAGTAGGATTGTCAAGTGCTCTAAGAGCGCTCAATTTGCTTCTTTAGGCGCTTTACATCTTGTAGTGAAATTCCAAACTCAGAAGCAAGCTCCATTGAAGTATTGTTTTGTTCTTTTGAAATAAAATCATGTAAATTTACGTTAAACAGTTGATTTGCACCATTTGTAACAGAATGCCCTTTTTCATTCATACGCATACGTATATCCCTCACATTCAATATGGTTGTTTTACTTTTTATTGTTCCATATTGATGAGATAGTTATACATAGCCGAAACAGTTATTGATTCCAAATAAACATAAGAATGCGATTAACAATAATAACGGTAGCCAATCCACTCGCAAGTAAAGGGTGCTTCAAATGATACAACGCTGCAACACCTACTCCAAACACGATAATTTCTAACAATACATGCAATATACCACGCACTTCCCACTCTGCGTATGGAGCTCCAAATAACCCCCATATGACAGCAACAACAATCGGAAGACTAATAGCCAGTGTAATTTTTACAACAGGTATTTCTCCTATTCGGAACCCCCAGTATCCAACAATCCCAAGAATGCATAACTCCAGCATAAAACGTAAAGCTATATTGAATTCTTGAAGCATGCTACACCTTCTTTTCCTTTTATTCCTCTTCAAATTAAATCCTATTGTAACTAAACAAAACATACCACAATGTATGAAAAAAGAGAGGACCTATAATCCTCTCTTCTTGGGCAACACTATTTACTTTCTACAATTAAGGTCACCGGACCATCATTGATTAAAGAAACGTCCATCATTGCTCCGAACTGTCCTGTCTCCACATGCAGTCCTTGTTTACGAACTTCTTCATTAAAGAAATCATATAAATGTTCTGCATAATCAGGTTTCGCAGCATCCATAAAGTTTGGACGTCTTCCTTTACGGCAATCTCCATATAATGTAAATTGCGAAATAGATAGAACTTGTCCCTTCATATCAAGTACAGAGTGGTTCATCTTTCCGCTCTCATCTTCAAAAATACGTAGGTTTGCAATTTTTTCAGCGATATAAGTTGCATCTTTTTCTGTATCTTCATGCGTAATGCCAACTAGTAATGTTAAACCGAATGGAATTT
This sequence comes from Bacillus sp. AC266, assembly GCF_979253805.1. Lineage (NCBI taxonomy): Bacteria > Bacillati > Bacillota > Bacilli > Caryophanales > Bacillaceae > Bacillus > Bacillus sp. AC266. Next base: position 425,810 of record NZ_CEEDEC010000002.1, on the reverse strand, counting down.
GTCCTACAATCTCGCCATCTACTGTGACAGACGCTTCCTTTGATCGTTGTAAAACAACTCTCATCTTTTCTACACTCCCTATTAATGCATCATGCGTCGTACGGCATAAATTTCTGGAACACGTTTAATGCGCTCTACTACTTTTTTCAAGTGTTGTAAGTTTCGAATTGAAATCGACATGTTAATCGTTGCCATCTTATTACGATCACTTCTACCAGAAACAGCTGAGATATACGTCTTCGTTTCTGTAACAGCTTGTAATACTTCATTCAATAGACCACGACGATCATAGCCTGAAATTTCAATATCAACATTGTACTCAATTTCTTTTTCAGGACTACCTTCCCAATCTACTTCTAGTAAACGCTCCACCGCTTCTTCTGTATGCACATTGACGCAATCGCAACGGTGAATTGATACGCCTCGACCTTTCGTAATATACCCAACGATATCATCGCCTGGAACTGGGTTACAGCATTTTGATAAACGAATTAACAAATTATCTGCACCACTTACCTTTACACCAGAATCCCATTTTCGAATTTTCATCGGTTTACGAACTTCTTTAACTTCAACGATGTCTTCTTCTTCACGTTGTTTACGGAACTTGTCCGTTAGTCGCGTAACAATTTGCGCTGCTGTAATTCCGTTATATCCAACTGCTGCAAACATATCTTCTTCATTTGCAAAGTTAAACTTCTCAGCGACACGTTTTAAATTATCAAGCGCTAATACTTCTTTCATCTCATACTCTAAGCCACGCACTTCTTTTTCAACAAGTTCACGGCCTTTTTCAATATTTTCATCTCTACGTTGTTTCTTAAAGAATTGACGTATTTTATTTTTCGCATGAGATGTTTGAGCAAGCTTTACCCAATCTTGACTTGGACCATACGAATGTTTCGATGTTAAAATTTCAATGATGTCACCAGTTTTCAACTTATAATCAAGCGTCACCATTTTCCCATTTACTTTTGCACCAATTGTCTTGTTTCCAATTTCCGAATGGACACGATACGAAAAATCAATTGGAACAGAGCCAAGTGGTAATTCCATTACATCGCCTTTTGGTGTAAAGACGAATACCATGTCAGAGAATAAATCAATTTTTAATGACTCCATAAATTCTTCTGCATTAGAAGCTTCATTTTGCCATTCTAATATTTGACGGAACCAAGTTAGTTTCTTCTCTAATGTACCCGTTGTTTCTGCTGCTTTACCTTCTTTATACGCCCAATGTGCCGCGATTCCGAATTCTGCAATCTCATGCATTTCTTTCGTACGAATTTGCACTTCTAGCGGATCACCTTTTGGTCCAATTACAGTCGTATGAAGAGATTGATATAAATTTGCTTTCGGCATTGCAATATAATCTTTAAAACGACCTGGCATTGGTTTCCAGCACGTATGAATAATTCCAAGCACCGCATAGCAATCTTTAATACTATTCACAACGACACGTACAGCTAGTAAATCGTAAATTTCATTGAATTGTTTATTTTGCAATGCCATTTTACGATAAATACTGTAAATATGTTTTGGTCTTCCAGAAATCTCAGGTTGAATTGAAACCTCTTTTAACTTCTCGCGAATGCCAGTCATTACTTCATCTAAATATTCTTCACGCTCTGCACGTTTACGCTTCATTAAATTCACAATACGATAATATTGCTGCGGGTTTAAATAGCGAAGTGACGTATCCTCTAACTCCCATTTAATAGTACTAATTCCGAGTCTATGTGCTAAAGGTGCAAAGATTTCTAACGTTTCATTTGCAATGCGACGCTGCTTCTCTTGAGGCAAATGTTTCAATGTACGCATGTTATGAAGACGATCAGCTAGTTTAATTAAAATAACTCGAATATCTTGAGCCATTGCAATAAACATTTTGCGATGGTTTTCTGCTTGTTGCTGCTCATGGGATTTGTATTTAATCTTTCCAAGCTTTGTAACACCATCGACAAGCATAGCGATTTCTTTATTAAATTCCCGTTCAATGTCTTCTAATGTAATTTCTGTATCTTCCACTACATCATGTAAGAAACCTGCCGATACTGTAGCCGGATCCATGTGTAAATCAACTAAAATACCTGCAACTTGAATTGGGTGAATAATATATGGTTCACCCGATTTTCTATATTGTTCGCTATGTGCATCACGCGCATATTCATAGGCACGTGCCACTAGCTCAATATCTCCATCCGCTAAATATTGACTTGCTTTCTCGAGTACCTGTTCAGCTGTTAGTACTTGCTCATTTGCCATCGAATCACCTTTTATTGAAAATTGACTTTATCTTTATTGAATAGAATAAATTATATTCTATCATTATAACCCAATGATTGTGAATTGTGAAAAGGAAAAGATTTTACTGACATTTCACCATGTTTTTTTGTGCAATTATACAAAAGTACCCGCTCCTCTCCAAGAGATTCACGGGTACTTTTTTATCACCGTAGTTTCACCTATATAATGATTAGTATTTTTCTAATACTAATACATCGTAACCATCTAACATTTTACGACCATCTAAGTAAGTAAGCTCTACTAAAAATGCAATTCCTGCTACAACTCCACCAAGTTCTTCAACTAGTTTAATTGTCGCTTCAATTGTTCCACCTGTAGCTAATAAGTCATCTGTAATTAATACACGTTGGCCGGGCTTAATTGCATCTTTATGGATTGTTAAAACATCCGTTCCATATTCTTTACCGTAGTCAACTGTAATTACTTCACGTGGTAATTTTCCTAATTTACGAACTGGTGCGAAACCTACTTCTAATGCATAAGAAACTGGGCAACCAATAATAAAACCACGCGCTTCTGGTCCTACTACAACATCAATGTCTCTTTTATTTGCATACTCAACGATTGCATCTGTTGCTGCTTTATATGCTTTTCCGTCGTTCATTAAAGGTGTAATGTCTTTAAACACAATACCTTCTTTCGGATAATCTGGTACAATTGCGATATGTTGCTTGAAATCCATATTTCTGAATCCTCCTCAGATATAAAAGGTTTGTAAATACAAATCCTTTACCCTAACTGTTCTACTTATTTATGATCACGAATCGTTTCAAACCATGTATATAGTTGCTGATATGTGCTATAAACCAATTCTTTCTCTAATTGTAAGTGGTTCATTTTCTCACGATATGTGTTCGATTCAATTAAATCACGCTTTTGTTTTTTATCTGCCATAAAAATGACACCGTCTTTTATTGTAACAAATTCTAACTCAAAAAACACCTGTGTCATGAAATTTACTGTATCTTTTGACCAACCTTTATGACGACACAGTTGTTCCCCATATTGCCTTAAAGAAAATGGTGTTTTTTGGCTTAAGAAAGAATAGTACCATTTAAAATGCTCCCTCGTTGGGACCGTACTAAATAAATGATTATTCTCTTGATAAAATAGCGTGTAAATTCGAGCTGGGAATCCAGCCTTAAATACATCACCTAATTCATCTGCTCCTTTCGGCAAATCAAGTAGCACAATGTATTGATCATCAAAATGAGCTACCTCTGATGCATGCACGATATGCTCTTTATAGCCTTCTAAAGAAAATTTATTCAATACCTCTTCAGAAAAATACACCATTGTTATTTTTTCTTTCGGAAGTTCTGCTAAATTTGCTTCTACATTACGCATACTACGCCAGTCAAATAATTGCCATGCCTCTACAGCAATATCTTGCACCATTAATTGCGGCTTTTTAAAGTTATTCCATTCATTAATGGACACTTCTCCTACTACAGAAACCTTCGCAACTGGAGAGATTTCTTTCGCATAAGTACCAAATCCAAATCCAATCGTGTCCAGTGTTGCTTGTCCATCACGAAGAGCCATTTTTAAATGCGAACCATCAGATCCAATTGCACGGATACTTTCTAAGTCGGCATCTTTCACCGCAATACGCGGTTTCGGATTTCCTACGCCAAATGGCGCTAACTTTTGCATATCCTCAATCGCGGCAAGCGTTACATCCTCTACTTTACAAAATGCATCCACTGCTGTAATCGGAATAAAATCTTCTGCTGTTAAAATCACATCAGCTTGCTCATTTAACCTGCGTCTTAATTCATCCACATCATTCATATTAAGCGTCATTCCCGCTGCCATCGGATGACCTCCGAAATGCGGTAACAATTCACGGCAATCTGAAAGGTTTGCAAACAAATCAAATCCTGCAATACTACGAGCCGACCCCTTTGCTGTTTCTTTATGAGGATCAATGCTTAATACAATCGTCGGACGATAAAAACGTTCAACTAACTTAGAAGCGACAATTCCAATTACCCCTGGATTCCAACCTTCTTTTGCAAGGACTAACACTTTATTTTCTTCTGGCGGGAAATTATTTTCGACTTCAGCGATAGCTTCTTCAGTAATTTGCTTTACAATATCTTTTCGAAGTTTGTTCAGCTCATCAATTTCTTCAGCTAGCTCTTTCGCTTCCTCTGGATCTTCTGATAATAAAAGATGTACAGCAGGTGTTGCATCTTCCAAACGACCAACTGCATTAATACGAGGTGCGAGTGCGAACCCGATGCTTTCTTCTGTAATTTCGCTTTGCGAAACGTTAGCGACTTTAAATAACGCCTTTAAACCGATATTTCGAGTCATTCGCATATGCTTCAGTCCACGCTGTACTAATAATCTATTTTCACCGTGAAGCGATACTAAATCGGCTACCGTACCGATTACTGCAATTTCCAACAAATGCTCTGGCACACGACCCAAAAGTGCATGTGCAACTTTAAATGCAACACCAACACCCGCTAAATAATGAAACGGATAAACACCGCCTTCTAATTTCGGGTGAATAATCGCAAGTGCCTCTGGTAATTCTGGTGGTGGCTCATGATGATCTGTAATAATAAGATCTATTCCAAGTTCCTTCGCTACCTTCGCTTCATGTACCGCTGCGATACCAGTATCGACAGTAATAATTAGTGAGAACCCTGCACTGTGCGCCCAACGAAACGCTTCTTCATTTGGCCCATAGCCTTCAGTAAAACGATTTGGAATATAAAATTCTACTTCTGCACCTAATTCTTTGAGAGCAAGATATAACACAGTCGTACTACTTACTCCGTCCGCATCGTAATCGCCAAATATTAATATTTGTTCTCCATTTTCAATAGCTTTTTTCACACGTTCTACAGTCCGATCCATTCCTTCAAGTAAAAATGGATCATGAAATTCTTGATCTGCTGTATTTAAAAAGTCTACAATCTTATCTTCTGTATTTAAGCCTCTGCCAAGAAATAATGAAGTCACAAGAGGTGATAGTTGCAATTTATTTGCTAATTCACTCACTAGTTCCTCATTATATTCTTTTTCTTTCCAACGCGTCTTCGGTTGTAACACGAAATCACCCCTTAACCTATCCATTATACAAGACAGATTAAGGGGTGACAATATAATGCAAACTACGATTCGATATCTATATAATTAAATATCTGTTATGTTTAATTTGGAGAATACGGATTAATATGTACAAAAACGTTTTGTACGTTATCTTGTTTCATAAGTTTTTCTTTTACATGTTTTCCGATGCGGTGACCTTCTTCTACAGTGATATATGGATCTACAGATACTTTAATATCGACAATAACATAGTGGCCATGTTCTCTTGCATATAAAGAGCCTATTTTTTTCACACCTTCCACTTGAAAAACTGCCTCCCTAAGTGGAACAACATCTTCTTCATGCAGAACATGATCGAGCGTTGCATGAATAGCTTCTGCTCCAATACTCCACGCCATCTTAGCAACGAGAATTGAGACAAATAATCCTGCAATTGGATCGGCATATACAAGCCAATCTATACCTAACTTACCACCGATAATAGCTGCACAAATGCCGATTAAAGCTGCAATTGAAGAAAACACATCCGAACGGTGCTCATATGCATTTGCAATAATTGCAGCACTATTTATTCTCTTCCCTAATCGATATTTATACTGAAACATCCCTTCTTTCACTACAATCGAAAGAATAACTGCAAAAATCGTAATTCCTTTTGGTGGTTCTAAATCTTGTGAAAAAGCTTTTATAGACGAAATCGCTATCTCTATTCCAACAATAAATAATAATACCGCAACAATAATCGCTGAAATCGATTCCGCTTTACCATGACCATACGGATGATCTTCATCAGGCGGTTGCTTTGCCGCTCGTAATCCAAAAAGTACAGCTAACGAGCCAATTACATCTGATCCAGAATGCACTGCATCCGCTAAAAGCGCCTTACTGTTTCCAATATAACCAATTACCGCTTTTACAATCGCTAATATAATATTACCAACGATTCCGACAATAGCACCAAACTCGGCCTGTTTAAAACGTTCATCTTTTTCCATAATTGAAATCCCTTCTTTTCTTAACCTATCTTTTTATCCCGCTATTTGCGGGCAGTAAGCCCCCCACCTCAAAATCCGGCAAATACAAGGAAGTTAGGTGGGAGATCAACTGCCCGTAAAAGCCCGATTGGTGAGGGCTAATAATAAGCGGGGATGAACAAAACCCCCACTTATTAAAGTTTCACTTTATTTTAACAAAATCAGCGATAACATCACCACTTTATTCCATTTCATTCTTTCAAAAGTTGCTATCTTATTGTATCCACAAACGAAAAAAGAGATGCCTCATAATGAGACATCATCTTTTTTATACTTGCGGTTCAGGTTCTTCTTTCTCAACCTTTTTCTTGTTTTTTCCCTTTTTCAAACGACGGTTTTCAAGCATTAACCAAATTTGAGAAGCAACGAAAATAGAAGAGTACGTACCTACAACTAATCCAATTAATAATGCAAGTGAGAAGTTACGCAGTGATTCACTACCGAAAATAAGTAGTGTGATTACTGGGAATAACACTGTTAACACTGTATTAATTGAACGACCAATTGTTTGACGAATACTTGAGTTTACGATTTCTTCTAGGTCTTTTATGTCGCGAACTCGTTTTTTCTGTTTGTATAACTCACGGTTTCTATCAAACGTAACGATTGAGTCATTGATAGAGTAACCAATAATCGTTAATATCGCAGCGATAAACGTTAAGTCTACCTCTATCTGGAAAAGACTAAACATAACAATCATAACGAATGCATCATGTAATAATGCGATTACCGCAGATAATGCATATGTGAAGCGGAAACGAATACTTACGTATAAGATGATAACCAATGAAGCTATCAGAACCGCGATGAATGCATTTCGTGCAATCTCTTTACCGATTGTCGGCGAAACTGTACTTACGTTTGGCTCTGTACCGTATTTATCGTTAAAGAATGTTTTTGTTTTCGCAATTTCATCTTTCGATAAAACGCCTAACGTACGAACAGCGAAACCTTTATTGTCATCTCCGGTCGGTACAATATCTTCTTCCTTCACATCGATGTTCAATTCTTTCAAATCTTTATGAATATTAGAAACAGTAGTTGCTTGTTTTGATTGCAAGTCAATACGTGTACCACTTGCAAAGTCAATACCAAGATTCATTTTGAAAATCGGTAATATAATTGCCCCAGCAATTACAACTACAATTGAGAATAAGAAAAATTTATGACCGATATTTACGAAATTAATACGATCAAATCTCGTCGGTGGATGTACTGCACCTTTTGTTAATGGAATAATATCCTTTTCCTTAACACCAAAGTAAGATAGTTTCTTATCAAAGTAACGGCTCTTTACAAGTAAACCTAGTAAGAAACGAGTACCGAATACGTTCGTAATGAAACCAACTAAAATACTTACGATTAAACTTGTTGCGAATCCTTTTACAGAGCTATTACCGTAAGCGAATAATACACCAGCTGCTGCAATTGTTGTAATGTTCGCATCTAAAATTGTCGATAATGAACGATGGTTACCAGCACGGAATGCTGACATCATCGACTTACCAATTTTAAGCTCTTCCTTCAATCTCTCGTACGTAATGATATTCGCATCAACTGCGATACCAACCCCGAGCACTAATGCCGCAATACCCGGTAACGTAAGAACTGCATGCATCCAGTTAAAGACAAGTAATGTAACGAAAATGTATAAACCTAACATAATAACCGCTACAAGTCCTGGTAAACGGTAGAATACAAGCATGAATAAGAAGATAATAGCAATACCAATCGCACTAGCGAAAATCGTTTGCTCTAATGCTTGTTGACCAAATTTCGCTCCAACAGATGTTGAATACATTTCTTTTAAATCAACAGGAAGTGCACCTGCATTTAATAAAGATGAAAGTTCTTTCGCACTTTCAACTGTAAAGTTTCCACCTACGATAGATACTTCAGCTTGGTTAAATACTTGGCTTACTGTTGCTGCTGATAAAAACTTCGGATTCGGTTTTGCTGATTCTGCTTTATATGAATCTTTTCCTTCTTCAAAATCAAGCCAAATTACCATTAAATTCGTTGGTGGTGGCATTTTTGAAATCTTTTCAGTTACTTCACGGAATTTTTCAGCGCTTTTTAGTGTAAGACCTACGCTCGCACGGCCTTGCTCATCAAATGTTTGCTTCGCTCCGCCGCCTTTTAAATCCGCTCCGTCCATAAGCAGGTTATCATCCACATCACGGAATGTTAGTTTCGCTTGTGTTGATAACATTTCACGTGCTTTTTGCTGATCTTGTACACCAGCAAGCTGTACACGAATTCGATCTTCCCCTTCGATTTGAATGTTCGGCTCACTTACACCAAGAACATTGACACGATTTTCAAGGGCACCTACTGTACTTACAAGTGCATCACGATCGATTTTATCACCTTTTTTGGCTGGTTTTACTTCATACAGAATTTCAAAACCACCGCGAAGGTCTAGTCCTAGACTAATTCCTTTTGCTATGTCTTTTCCTGCCGCACCAATTACTCCACCAATTAATAAAACGATGAGGAAAAAGGCGGCAATTCTTGTACCACGCTTTGCCATATGTACCCTCTTTCTGCTACTAACACTTTCAATAAATCTCTTACGATTCATTTTCGCACGTGTGCATACGCCTAGTTAGTAGACTTACTTTCTATAAAATACATGTATTTCCGCTAGTTCATCACTAGCTGTGTCGGTAAGCTTTTCACAATACCTACACTTTCATTATTTATTTTTTCTCTTCACTACCTCCTTTATATATAATCTTAGACATAATTAATTCCTCTTTATCAATACCTATCATTATACTGCAAAAGGAAGAACAAACCAATTACAGTCGGTTATTTATTTTCATATTCATCAAACGACCAAAGTGGCGCCTGATATGCTTCAACAGTTAAATAATTCATATATTCATTAGTACTTACTCTTAATACATCATTTACTAATGCATACAACCTAACATCACTGTCTATCTTTTTCCACTTTTTCGCCTTGAGAAACTTCCAAATATCATTATCTGTCACTCGGTCATAGCCAAACATGTGAAACTCTTCTACTTTACTTTCTAAAACGACTTGTAACTGTCCGCGGTATGATTCTACCAAAGCCTCATTATCCAACATATATAACATCTCCTTCTTATTTCAGCACAAAAAGTCGCTTTTAATCCCGCTCTAATGGACAGTAATAACTTCTTTCAAGAGTACCATTCATACTTCACTCTCTTAAATGCTTGTCATTCTTGTCTCATACGTGCATATAAATTATTGTAAATCATTCCATTGATTTTGAGAAGGTAGGAGAAGAGTATGACGAGACAAAGCTTTTTAAAAGGTGCATTTATTTTAATGATAGCTGGCTTTATTACAAAAATCCTTGGATTTATTAACCGCATTGTAATGGCACGTATTTTAGGCGAAGAAGGCGTTGGCCTTTATATGATGGCTGTCCCCACCTTCATTTTAGCAATTACACTAACACAAATTGGCCTTCCTGTTGCAATCGCAAAATTTGTAGCAGAAGCGGAAGCAGTGAACGATAAACAAAGAGTTAAAAAAATATTAACTGTCTCGCTAGCCGTTACATCCATTATTAGCATCATTTTAACAATTGGGATTATGCTACTCACACCTATTTTAGCAAAAACATTATTAACAGATGAAAGAACTTACTATCCATTAATGGCTATTTTACCTGTCGTCCCCGTTATTGCAGTTTCTTCCGTTTTACGTGGTTATTTCCAAGGGAAACAAAACATGAAGCCGAGCGCTTACGCTCAAGTCATAGAACAAGTTGTCCGCATTACAATTATCGCTGTATGCATTCGGTTATTTTTACCTTACGGCGTAGAATATGCTGCAGCCGGTGCCATGCTATCAGCTGTTCTTGGCGAAGTTGCATCTTTATTATTTTTACTTACTTTATTCCAACGCGAAAAACATTTATCTATACGCTCTGGATTTTTCACTACTGTAAAGGAGAGCAAAAATACGTTTTATTCCCTTATGGACATTGCTTTACCAACTACAGGAAGCCGTTTAATTGGTTCCGTTTCTTATTTCTTTGAACCTATCGTCGTTATGCAAAGCTTAGCGATCGCCGGCGTTGCTGCTTCTGTCGCAACTCAGCAATACGGTATATTAAACGGATATGCGTTCCCGCTTCTATCACTGCCAGCCTTTATTACATACGCTCTTTCTACAGCACTCGTCCCATCAATTAGCGAGGCAATGGCAAAGAGACAACACAAATTAGTGGAACACCGATTACAACAAGCACTTCGAATTTCCTTAATAACCGGCGGATGGTCAGTCGTTATATTATATGTATTTGCTTCTCCAGTTTTAACTCTCATGTACGGATCAGACAACGCGGCCGCATTCATCCAGCTTCTTGCACCTTGCTTTTTATTTCATTATTTTCAAAGCCCCCTTACGTCTGTCTTGCAAGCTTTAAACTTAGCACGCGCTGCTATGATGAACACATTCATTGGCGCTATCGTAAAATTAATCGTTATCTTTGTACTCGCTTCACGCCCAGAGTTCCAAATGATGGGGGTTGCCCTCGCCATCGCAGCAAATATAGTAACCGTAACATTCCTTCACTACGCCACTGTTTTAAAGAAAATTGCATTTACCATTTATGCAAAAGACTATATTTTCGGCGGAATTGCTATCGGGATTGCTGGTACCTTCGGTTTTTATCTTCATAAGTATATCGTTTTTTCTCATTCACTTGGCATACAAACATTATGGGAAATCACTTTAACAACAATCGTTTATATCGTTCTCCTCTTCGTTTTCAAACTCATTCGAAAAGAAGAATTAAGTCGTCTCCCTATCATTCGGAAACTTTCATTTTTGAAGTAAGCAGGCTTGCCATTCAAAATGGTAAGCCTCTAATTTTCTTTCAAATCAACGAAAAACTGTCCATTTTGAAAACTACAATATAAAATCCGTTTCACATCTTTATAACCTAAGTTATTCAGTTTCTCAACGAGCCACCCATCTGTATGTTCGATCATTTGCAAATGATTGTATTGAATTTCTCCATCAATAATTAGTGGGAGTGTAAAAATTGGTGTATCATTTTTGCTCTTTTTACTTTTTTGTTTTTGAAAGACAGATAACTTTCCAGATGGTTCTAAAATAGCGTATTCTACATCACGCACATCTCCGATTCCTTGCTCACGTAGCTGCATCAATAAATCATCTATGTTATATCGCTGCTTCCGCATCTTTTTTTCATCAATTTTACCTGCATTCACAAGAATCGCAGGCTCCCCTTCTATTAAATGCCGAAAACGCTGAAACTTTAAAGAAATGACCGACAAAATGATTTGTATACACATAAGAAAAGTCATTGGAACTAATTGATGCCAAAGTGATTTATCTGTATTTTCGATTGCCACTACAGCCATTTCACCGAGCATAATGAATACAACTAAATCTAATACACTTAATTCTCCAATTTCACGTTTACCCATAAGACGAAAAATAATTAAAATGATTATATACAAAAGCATTGTTCGTCCGATTATTGATACCCATTCCATTTCTACATCCCCTTTTTTTACTTATAGGCTCCCCTACAAAAAAGAAACTAGTCTAACTTAAACAAAATGAAAATATGCTTGTATTAAAAAGGGGGAATGCATAATGGATGGAACGAAAAAATTATCGAGCGCAATCGGCTTCGGTATTATTACCTTATTAATCCTCGCATCTATTACAAGTATGATCATGGCTCTTTTATTAAAATTTACGAATATTAATGAAGGGACATTAGTAATTATTATTTTTATAATAGCCCTTCTATCTATGCTTATGTCTGGATTTATTGCTGGTAAAAAGGCACAAGGAAAAGGATGGCTAGTAGGTTTCACAACAGGCCTTACATTCGCTATTCTCGTCTTTCTCGTTAACTATTTAGGCTTCTCTCAAACTTTATCGAACTCACAGTTACTCTACCAATTAGCATTAATGGGTGCGAGTACACTCGGAGGTATTTTCGGTGTAAATATGTCAAAACAAAATAGTTAAAAAAGGCCCTGCACATTTCATGCAGGGCCTTCATCATTAGTTTTTCACAACTTCACGAATCGCATTGCGATCGAAAGTTAAGTGTGAACCACCAGATTTAACAACAATTTTTGTTTCATCCACTGATTCGATTGTAGCGTGTAAACCACCGATTGTTACGATAGCATCACCTTTTTTGATTTCATTTTGCATTTGAGCAACTGCTTTTTGACGCTTTTGTTGCGGGCGAATTAATAAGAAATAGAAAATCGCAAACATCGCAACAATCATAACGATATTCATCATACCTGCATTCATCTTGTGTTCCTCCTTTTAAATTATGTATTAGAAGTTTTTAGCATTCGGTTTATTAAAGCCATACTGTTCAAAGAACTCTTCGCGGAAATCGCCAAGACGGTCTTCACGAATAGCTTGTCTCACCTGCTCCATTAAGTTTAACAGAAAATGAAGGTTGTGATAAGACGTTAAACGAATTCCGAACGTTTCATCACATTTCATTAAGTGACGAATGTACGCACGAGAATAGTTTTTACATGTGTAGCAATCACAGTTCGGATCAAGCGGCCCGAAGTCTCTAGCGAATTTCGCGTTTTTCACAACTAAGCGGCCTTCACTTGTCATACATGTACCATTTCGAGCGATACGAGTCGGAAGTACACAGTCAAACATATCAACACCGCGAATCGCACCATCAATTAACGAGTCAGGAGAACCTACACCCATTAAGTAACGTGGTTTATCATCAGGAAGAAGTGGTGTTGTAAACTCAAGAACACGATTCATAATATCCTTCGGTTCACCAACAGATAGACCGCCTATAGCATAGCCAGGGAAGTCCATTGAAACAAGATCTTTCGCACTTTGACGACGAAGCTCTTCAAACTCCCCGCCCTGTACAATACCGAATAAACCTTGATCTTGTGGACGTTCATGCGCCTTTAGGCAACGCTCTGCCCAGCGGCTTGTACGCTCTACCGACTTTTTCATGTATTCAAAAGTAGCTGGGAACGGTGGACACTCATCAAATGCCATCATGATATCTGAACCTAATGCATTTTGGATTTCCATCGCTTTTTCTGGAGATAAGAATAATTTATCGCCATTTAAGTGATTGCGGAAATGAACGCCTTCCTCTTCAATACGTCGGAAATCACTTAAGCTAAATACTTGGAATCCACCTGAATCCGTTAAGATTGCACGATCCCAGTTCATAAACTTATGCAAGCCACCTGCTTCACGAATAATTTCGTGGCCTGGACGTAGCCATAAATGATACGTATTGCTTAAAATAATGCCAGAATCCATTGCTTTTAATTCTTCTGGTGACATTGTTTTAACTGTTGCAAGTGTACCAACTGGCATAAATGTCGGTGTATCAAATGAGCCGTGTGGCGTGTGCACTCGACCTAAACGCGCACCCGTTTGTTTACAAGTTTTAATAAATTCATAACGAATTGCTGTCATAATTTACTCCTTTTATTTGTTTCTCATTTTAGCGTGAGATGCAACGAACATCGCATCACCGAAACTAAAGAAACGATATTTTTCTTTTACTGCTTCATTATAAGCATGAAGTACATTATCTCTATTTGAAAATGCACTTACAAGCATAATTAATGTTGATTTCGGCAAATGGAAGTTTGTAATTAAACCATCAATTGCTTTAAATTCATATCCTGGGTACATAAAAATATCTGTCCAGCCAGAAGCTGCGCAAAGCTTACCACTATTATCTGTCGCAATCGTTTCTAACGTACGAGTTGATGTCGTACCTACAGTAATAATACGGCCGCCATTCTCTTTCACGCGGTTTAATAACGCCGCAGTCTCTTCAGACATATGGTAATACTCTGCGTGCATATGATGCTCTTCAATAGTATCTGCAGAAACTGGTCTAAAAGTTCCAAGTCCTACATGGAGTGTAATGAATGCTAACCCGACGCCTTTTTGCTTCAATTTCTCAAGTAACTCTTCTGTAAAGTGAAGGCCAGCCGTCGGTGCTGCTGCTGAACCGATTTCCTTCGCATATACCGTTTGATAACGATCGCGATCTTCTAGCGTCTCTTTAATATACGGAGGAAGTGGCATTTCTCCAAGCTCGTCTAAAATTTCATAAAAGATGCCGTCATATGAAAACTCAAGTTGACGCCCACCTTGATCTGCTGTTCCAATGCAAGTTGCTTTTAACTTTCCTTCACCAAAAGAGATGACAGTTCCTTCTTTTACACGCTTCGCTGGCTTTATAAGCGTTTCCCACTTATCGCCTTCTTCTTGTTTTAGAAGAAGTACTTCAATGTGCGCGCCTGTATCTTCTTTCACACCGTGCAAACGAGCAGGCATAACTTTCGTTTCATTTAAAACTAAGCAATCCCCCTCATGTAAGTAAGAAAGAATGTCTGTAAAATGTTTATGCTCAATATCGCCTGTTTCACGATCTAACACCATTAATCTTGATGTTTCACGATCTTCTAATGGGATTTGTGCAATAAGTTCTTCTGGTAAATGAAAATCAAACAGATTAATATCCATAACTGTATCCACCTATTTCTTATTTAAATCGATTTATTATATACATAATAAAAGATAATACAATACTTAACACAATACATGTAATGATAGGAAAATAAAAGGTAACGTTACCTTTTTTCACAAAAATATCGCCTGGAAGCCTTCCTATGAACTTCCAAGCTAATCCAACAACAATGAGCAAAATACCAGCTGTAATAAGCAGCTTTGGCATCTCCGTCATACTTTTGGCATCTCCATTCCGAAATGCTCATATGCGAGCGGTGTTACGATCCGGCCTCTTGGCGTTCTTTGTAAAAAGCCAATTTGTAATAAATACGGCTCATACACATCTTCAATCGTATGAGATTCTTCCCCAATCGTTGCTGAAACAGTTTCTAATCCAACTGGACCACCGCGGAACTTTTCAATAATACCAAGCAGTAATTTATGGTCGATATGATCAAGTCCTAATTTATCTACTTGTAATAGTTCTAACGCCATTTGTGTAATTTCCATCGCAATCGTTCCGTCACTGCGAACTTGTGCGAAGTCACGTACACGTCGTAATAGACGATTCGCAATACGAGGTGTACCACGAGCACGTCTTGCAATTTCTAATGCAGCTAACGAATCTATTTCAACTTCAAACACTTCTGCTGTACGTTCTACAATCGCAGAAAGCTGATCTACTGTATAGTACTCTAATCGTGAAAGTACACCGAAACGGTCACGAAGTGGTGCTGATAATGCACCTGCACGCGTCGTTGCCCCAACTAGCGTAAATGGAGGTAAATCTAGACGTACAGAGCGAGCTGACGGTCCTTTCCCAATAACGATATCAAGGCAAAAGTCTTCCATCGCTGGGTATAACACTTCTTCAATAGATCTATGCAAACGATGAATTTCATCAATAAATAATACATCTCCTGGCTGAAGCGCTGTTAATACAGCTGCTAAATCTCCTGGTCTTTCAATTGCGGGACCTGACGTCGTTCGAATGTTAACACCCATTTCATTGGCAATAATATTCGCAAGCGTCGTTTTACCAAGTCCAGGTGGGCCATATAAAAGTACGTGATCTAACGTTTCTTCACGCATTTTCGCCGCTTCAATAAACACTTCTAAATTATGTTTCGCTTTATCTTGGCCAATATACTGACGGAGCGTCTGTGGCCGTAATGAATACTCTAAATCCGCATCTTCGTATCCAGATTCCCCTGAAAGGAGACGTTCGTCCATTATACTCACCTCTTACCATTTAGTAAAAGACTAAGTGCCTTTTTAATATATTGATCCGTCGTTAGTGATTCTTTTAATAACTCTGGTACAACGCGAGAGACTTCTCGTTCTGCATAGCCAAGTGCACGCAGTGCTTCCAGTGCTTCATCAAGTTCAACTGATGAACCTTTCTTCGTATCAAAACTTTCAGTATCTGAGAACAAATCAACAAACGCATCTGGTACAACATCTGCTAGTTTTCCTTTTAAATCTAAAATCATTTGGCGCGCTGTTTTCTTTCCGACGCCTGGGAACTTCACTAAGAACTTCTCATCTTCATGTTCAATCGCTTGAACGACCTGTCCGGTTTGACCAGAAGCTAAAATTGCAAGAGCACCTTTTGGTCCAATCCCCGATACACCTAACAATTTTGTAAATAATAAACGCTCTTCACGTGTTTTAAACCCGTAAAGTGCCATAATATCTTCTCTCACATAATGATATGTATAGACACGGATTTCTTGCTTACTTCTTTGAAATACATACGGATTTGGTGTGAAAATTTGATAACCAATTCCATTATGGTCAATTACGACATATTCCGGTCCTACATACTCCACGTAACCTGTAACATATTCAAACAAAATACGATCTCTCCCTCTCAAATCATGTATTCCATTTTAACATATTTAACAATAGAAAAGCGAGACTGCCCCAACAAATGTTCCCCGTTTACAATTTCCGTTTTTTTCTATTGACATAAATACAAAAAGAACATTAATATACAGAAGTCGATAATGATTATCAATATTAATTAAAGGGGTTACATCAGGATGAAACAAAAGCTATTTATTTTATTTACTATTATGCTAGTTGTTCTTTCTATCGTTGGCTGTTCTTCTCAAAAAGAAGAAGCAAAAGCAAAAGAACAACCGAAAACAAAAGTTGTAAAACATGCTAAAGGAGAAGCAACAATTCCAGCTAATCCAAAGAGAATTGTTGATTTATCTGGATCAACAGAGGAATTATTAATCCTTGGACATAAACCTGTTGGCACAGCAAACACATATAAAGATAAAATCCAAAATCACTTAACGGACAAGCTAGACGGGGTAAAGGCAGTCGGCTGGTACTGGGCACCTAAAGTTGATTTAGAGGCTGTTACCGCTTTAAAACCAGACTTAATTATTTTAAACAATCGTCAATTGAAAATTTATGATCAACTAGAAAAAGTGGCACCGACAGTTGTTCTAGAAACAAATCTAGAAGACTGGCGCGGTAAGTTTAAAGAAGTAGGTAAACTATTTGGCGAAGAAAAGAAAGCCGACAAATGGATTGCAGATTACGATAAAAAAGCAGACTCTTTATCTAAAAAAATTAAAGAAAAAACAAAAGATGAGAACTTTATGTTCGTTGCAGTAACACCACAAAACTTCCGTGTATACGGTAGCTTCGGATACGGTGACATCATCTTTAACGACTTAAAGCTTCCAGCAACAAAAGGTACAGATTTAAAACAAACGATGGCACAAGTATCACTAGAAGGTCTTGTTGCATTCCAGCCTGATCAAATGTTTATTGTAAACTTCGGCGGAGAAGCTGATAAAGTGTACGAAGACTATAAAAACAGTGCGGTTTGGAAAGATAATAAAGCAGTAAAAAACAATCACGTATATGAAGTATCGAATGAAGTCTTCAATACGAAAGCATTCAATCCAATCGGAAAAGATATGCTAATTGATGAAATCGCAAAAGAGATTTTAGCTAAGAATAAATAAAAAAAGCAGCTCACCCTGAGCTGCTTTTTTTATTATTTTGCACTGCGTATTGCTTCATTTTTTCGATTGTCTTCACGAATCCTTCTTTTGACTTAATACGAATACCACGCTTTAGTTTTGCTCGCTCATAACTCTCAAGCTTTTTCATATCAATTTGAAAGAAGGAATGGATCGCGTTATCACTTTTCGGTACCCCTTTAAAAATTTGCAATATCCCTTCCTCTGAAACACCAAAATAACCGCTCGTTTTCAGTAAAGGAGAAATATCATCAACTTTCCTTTGTAATACGATTTGCACATCATCACGATCAACAAGTTGCCATTCTTTATATTGCTGCAAAAACTTTTCTAAATCCGCTACTTTTTCTGTCAGTATTTCCTCACTTACTTCTCCATCAACATACATGCGCTCTAATAAAATTGTAACTTGAGGTTCTTTTTCTACTACTTCTGCCCTCACATCGGATCCATAAGCTAAGCAAAACATCACAACGAAAGCTTGCACTGCAATTAGCATCCATTTCATTTCCGTTCACCTCTTCTAGGCAAAATCATACTTTCATTTGTAGCTTTTCCGGAAATGGGGGTTTTATCCATATAAACAATAGCATTAAATTTCTAAGGAAAATAAAGTGAAACTTTAATCAGTGGGGGGTTTTGTTCATCCCCCCACTGGTTATTAGTTGAACCAATCGGGCTTTTACGGGCAGTTGATCTCCCACCTAACTCCCTCGCATTCGCCGAATTTTGAGGTGGGAGTCTTACTGCCCACAAATAGCGGGACAAAAAATGCAGATAAGGGTTAATCCTCATCTGCATGTATCATTTACTTTTATATAAAATGAAAGACGCCTGCAAAGCAGGCGTCTGATGCGTTTACGGCGAAAGACCAGGCGACCACATTCGCGTGTTTAGCACTTAAGCATATCTCTCGACTTACGTAAATTAGCTCATCGCTTTGCTAATATAACATTAACAAGGTAGAAGCGCAATATATTTCTAAATATATTTTTCTTCCTCTTTCAACCAATTGAAATTTATGTAAATTATAAATTTATTAATGTAATATATATATTACAATTAATGCTATAAATATAAACAGGGGATGAATGCCTTGAAAAAAATTAAAGATGAACGCCTCATACTTCAAACGTTAAAAAACATACGTATTGCCTTTCTTTTTCAATCAATTGGTATAATCGGAATTTTAGGCTATATCGGATTCACAGAAGGAATTGATCAAATTACGAAATCTCCATTGTGGTTATTATTTATTCTTACAAGTATTGTACTTAGTTATTTACAATTAAGCGTTTCTATCGATGTAGAAGAAAGCGAAAAGGAAATAAAGTTAACTCCTTATTACAAAATTATTTTACGCTCTCTTATTGTAGGAATTATCATGGCTATTATTTATATCATTTTCAGTCCAGAAAGACCTCTATTTGAAGCTATTTTAACAGGTGGTATTCTCTTCATATGCTTTTTAGCGTCTTACTCCGTTAGTTATTTTGTAAAAAAACGTCGTTTACAAGACGAAGATGAATAAAGAGGAAGGGCTATCCCTTCCTCTTTGATTTGTTATCGCATAGTACCAGTCAGGCCGTAACGAATGTCTCGGAACATATTTGTTATGTCACGATTAAAATCGTTTGTAGCTGTGCCGTTACGTAAACGCGTACTCATTGCATCGACACGAGTAAACATGTCATTTCTTACAGAAACATATACGTTTCTATTTCCAACTTCATTCACAACAGCTTGACGAATTTCGTTCGCCATCGCTGTTTCATTCGTCGCTGTATTACGTGGTTTTACCGCAATCGCTACATCGTTTCCATATACAACTGTAGAAACTCGATCTACGTTATTCATACGTTTCACACGATTCGTAATTTTCTCCGCAGTTTTACCATCATTGTTAATGTATGAATTGTTCATTGTAATATTACGAGTTGGGTGTGGATTAGCAATTTGCCCATTGTAATTTACATCACGATAATAGTTGGATCCTGCGTCATTACGACCGTTTCTATATGTTACATAATCTGTATAACGATCGTTACGCGTTACATTATCATTATATCGGTGTGTATCATTATAAGATGTACGCTCGTAATTATAGTTACGTCCATCCATCGCATTATTATCTTTTGGTGTACCACATGCAGCTAATGCACTGGTAACTAACAAAGAAGCAGCAATAACTTTTACTTTCGTATTCAATACAAAAACCCCCTCTGTTAGAATGAACTTCTCTTTCGAAAAGCTCCCCCTTATGATGAGTAACAGAGAGGGTTTTTACACTGTTAATATTTCACTAGGAATTTTCTAGCACTTAATGTAAATTCACCATATTCCTGACTATCACGAATACAAAAAAGGTGGGAATAACCCCACCTTTTTTTAAACTTCCTCTTCGTCCTCTTCTTCTGAAACTGGTTCTCCAAATACGTTTGGTGGGTCCGGCTGATAATACATCGTTCCTGGCTGTGGTGCATATGCTGGCTGAGTTGGTTGATAATATAAAGGATTAGCATATTGTGGTCCACCCGGTTGTGGACTATATAACCTACTTTCTCCTCCGCATCCACAATCTTCTTCACCTTGCACGAGTGGCGGCATATTATTATCCATTGGCATCATATTTGGATTTGGCATAGAAGTATATTGCGGCGCCATTTGTTGATACGGCATTTGATTGTATGGATTTTGTTGCTGATACGGCGGATATGGCGGCATCATTGGCTGTTGATATGGCATCATGTTTGGCATTTGATTGTTATCCATTATCGGCATCATGTTTGGCATTTGGTTGTTATCCATTATCGGCATCATATTTGGCATTTGGTTGTTATCCATTATCGGCATCATATTTGG
>NZ_CEEDEC010000002.1:302350-404898 GCF_979253805.1 Bacillus sp. AC266 | reverse complement strand
TCTTTCTTCACTTGCGGCGACACTATATTCCCTACATTCTCTTTCTTCACTTGCGGCGACACTATATTCCCTACATTCTCTTTCTTCACTTGCGGTGACACTATATTCCCTATATTTTCTTTTTTCACTTGCGGTGACACTATGTTTCCTATATTGTCTTTTTTCGTTTGCGGAGAAATGACATTGTTAGGTTTCATTTTATTAATTTGAGGAGCAATTAACTCGCTTCCCTTTTTTATTACGTCTGAAATTTTATATTCTTTTTTCGCTTTAATTGGTGGTTGCGGTGGCTGTGGTAATACATTGATAGAAAATTTAGTGTTTTCTTTCGTAGTAGGTTTTAATTTTTCTACTTTCTCTACAACAGGTGGTTTTTGAATGACAGGCGGCTTTTCAACTGGCTTCTCTTTTTGAATCGGAATTTCTTTTTGCACTTCTTTTTGTGGCTTCACTTGCACTTCCTTTTGCGGCTTCACCTGTATTTCTTTTTGCGGTTTTATCTGCATTTCTTTTTGCGTTTGTTGCATAGCTGGTTGTTGTGTAATAGGTGTTGATTGATACGTGATCTCATCTTCATCTTCTATTGCAAGTGGCGTTGGTGTTGATGCAAACTCTTTTTGCTGCACCTCTTTTACATATTGTTTCGGGGGCGCTGAACCCGATCCAGTTTGTTGTTTCACATGAACGCTATGCGATGGCACTTTAATTTTCATCCCTGGCATAATTAGGTCTGGATTGCTAAGCTGTGTATTTGTTTTTTTTAGCGTTTCAAAATCCACTCCGTACTTTTTTGCAATTTTCCAAAGGGTCTCCCCTTTTTGCACGATATGAATTTTCAAATTTTCCCCCTCCTGTATAACTTATCTATAAGTAAAAACACTTTGAAGTAACACTTTCTAAACAACATTAACTTCTTTTACTTTTATCACTTCTTCTATTTTCAATATGATTCGAAGTGGAATAAGCATAGAAAAACCGCAATGATTTCCTCAACACAATGTATGCCTATTTCATCCTTGTTATGATTATATGTACGAAAAAAAGCAACGGAAATCCCGCTGCTTTAAACACGCTCTAACATACGATTTAATGCAAGAACTGCCTCTTCTGTTACTTGTTTCTCTACACGAATAACGTTAATTTGTTCTCCTCTTTCTATGTTCTCAAGTGCCCATAACAGGTGAGGTAAGTCAATTCGGTTCATCGTTAAGCAAGGGCACATAAACGGATTTAGCGAAATAATTTCTTTATCTGGATGTTGCTGAATAATTCGGTTCACTAAATTCATCTCTGTACCAATCGCCCACTTACTTCCCACCGGAGCTGCTTCAATCATATCAATAATATATTTCGTTGATCCTGCATAATCAGAAGCAGCAACCACTTCATAACAACATTCAGGGTGAACAATAATATTCATATCCGGATGATTTTTTCGCACATTTTCAATATTTTTCACAGTGAAGTTTTGATGAACAGAACAATGGCCTTTCCATAAAATCACTTGAATTTCTTCTATATCTCCATCGTACTCTAATGAATCTGCATGCGGGTTCCACACTGCCATTTTTTCTAACGGAATACCTAAATCATACGCTGTATTTCTTCCTAAATGTTGGTCTGGTAAAAAGACGAGACGCTCTTTTTGTGTAAACGCCCAAGACACCATTTGTTTTGCATTAGAAGAGGTTACTGTTGCCCCTCCATTACGACCACAAAACGCTTTGATCGCAGCTGTTGAATTTACATACGTTAATGGAATCATCGTATCCCCAAATAATTTCGTGAGCTCTTTCCACGCTCTTTCTGTTTGTTCAATATCTGCCATATCTGCCATAGAACAGCCGGCACGCATATCTGGTAAGATGACAATTTGATCATCTGTCGTTAACATATCTGCCGTTTCTGCCATAAAGTGCACACCACAAAACACAATATATTTTGCCTCTTTATTATTCGCTGCAACTTGCGCGAGTTGAAGTGAGTCCCCTGCTGCATCTGAAAATTGCACCACTTCATCTTTTTGATAATGATGTCCTGGAATAAATAGTAATGCCCCCATTTTTTCTTTAATTTCACGGACACGCTCTTCCATCTCTAATGTAGACATCGTTTGATAACGCTCTGGTAACATTACTTCGATTGGCTGAACTTTCTCTAAAATACCCATTTATGATTCTCCCCCTCTAAACCACTCTCATTAGGCCTCAATATTAAAACTAATATCAAGTGCTTTCACTGAATGCGTTAACGCTCCAAGTGAAATATAATCTAACCCTGTTTTTCCGTATTTTGATAAATCTTCAATTGTAATACCACCTGAAGCCTCCGTAACGATGGCACTTGGTACAATTTTTGAAAACTCACGAATCTCTTCTGGCGTACGATTATCGAACATAATAACATCTGCGCCGGCCTCTACCGCTTCTCTTACTTGCGCCTCTGTCTCTGTTTCGACTTCTACTTTCACCATATGTCCCAATCTTTCTTTCACCGATGTAACAGCTTTTGTAATCGAGCCAGCAAAAGCAATATGATTGTCTTTAATCATGACACCATCATATAAACCGAATCTGTGGTTAAATCCGCCCCCGCATACTACAGCATATTTATCAAACATACGTAGTCCTGGCATCGTTTTTCTCGTATCACAAATGCGTGTATGACTGCTATCTAAAGAAAAAACCGCCTTACGCGTCATCGTCGCTATCCCGCTCATACGCTGAATAACGTTTAATATAACGCGCTCTGCCGTTAATAATGATGCGATTGGGCCTTGCACGGTTGCAATTATTTCGCCTTTTTCTACAAGATCCCCATCTTTTTTATGAAGTTCAACTTCAATTCTCTGATCAATTAATTTAAATCCTTCTTCAATTACTAAGCACCCTGCAAATACCCCTGTATCCTTTACAAGAAACGTTCCTTTCGCAAGTGCATTATCGGGAAAGATAAGCTGAGATGTTACATCTCTTTCTCCTATATCTTCTAGAAAAAATCGATTTAATGCTTCCTTAACTTTTAACGTATTCATAAAACCCCTCTTCCCCTTATTAAACAAGTTGTAGTTTTCTTCTCACTCGGATAATCTCTTTTTTCACGCTATTTCTTTCTGGATAATCAATGCGATAATGACCACCAATACTGTCTTCTCTTTGCAAAGCTGATACTGTTATAAGCTCACAAACTGTTAACATATTAATAAGCGTTATCTCTTCATTTGTAAGTGCATCATATTGTAAGATCATATTTCGCACACCGTACCTACTAAACCATCTCTGAGCATATGATAAATTTTTCTCAGTTCGCACAATCCCAACATATTTCATCATGCATTCTTGTATTTCTTCTTTCAACGGTAAATCATTAAGAGCTATAAAACTTTTCCCTCTCTCTTCCGGCACATTTTTTCTTTCCTCTGCTGGCTTAGCTAAAATGTGTTTTCCTATTCGTCTTCCAAACACAAGACCTTCTAATAATGAATTACTCGCCAATCTATTCGCACCATGAACTCCATTACAAGCCACTTCACCGACCGCATATAAGTTTGAAATGGACGTCTCTCCGTCACAATTCGTCTTCACGCCGCCCATATGAAAATGAGCGCCCGGTACGACCGGAATAGAATTTTCTTTTAAATCAATACCATTCTTTTTACATAATGATGAGACGGTCGGAAAACGTTGTTCAAAGTTTTGAATGGTTTCGATGTTTAAGTACACTTTTTCACCTGCAAGAAGTTGTTCATGAATTGCCCTTGCCACTACATCACGCGGTGCGAGATCTTTCCCGGGATGTATATCCATCATAAAACGCTGTCCTTTTCCATTTATAAGGACAGCTCCTTCACCACGGACTGCTTCAGAAACGAGACCACAACATCGCCCGTCCACGTATAACATCGTCGGATGAAATTGTACAAATTCTAAATCAACAAGTTCCCCCCCAGCTCGATATATCATCGCAAGTCCATCGCCTGTAATTGTCTCATCATTCGATGTAAAGGCGTACAAACCACCTATTCCTCCTGATGCTAACACCGTATTATCAGCATAGTAACGCTTCAGCTTCCCTTCACTATTTCGCGTTAAAGCTCCTATGCATTTATTATTTTCTATAATAAAATCGAGCACCATTTCATGCTCAACGACAGTAACGTTCGGAACTACTTCTTGTATTAAATGCTCTAACAGATTTTTACCAGTTGCATCTCCTCCGGCATGTAAAATGCGCCGTTTTCGATGCGCCCCTTCTTTACCAAGGTGGATCCCTTTTTCATCCCCATCAAATTTCATTCCATTCGTAATAAGCTTACTTATTTCTTTCGGTCCCTCTTCAACTAAATAACGAACTGCTTCTTCGTTGTTATAATGGCAACCTGCCACTAATGTATCTTCAAAATGCCCACTCGGATCGTCATATGTAGCAACTGCTGCTGCAATTCCTCCTTGAGCTAAATGTGTATTATTATTACGTCCTGTTTTTTTTGTGATAATTATCACATTCTTTTCGTGACAAAGCTCTTTCGCAACACGAAGCGCCGCAACGCCACTTCCAATAATCAAGACATCTGCACTTGGCATAATTGTTGCCTCCCACTTTACACTTTCCAACTGTCTTGACACCTATATTTACATAGTTTTAAAATAATGACAAGAGTTTTTTTACAATTCTTATTTTCACCACCATTCTAAAAACGAAAACAAATGTCACTCTTACTGAAGAGAGGAAATTACATGATGATATATCTAGATTATGCAGCGACAACACCTATGAGCGAAGAAGCTTTAGAAACATATGTAGAAGCAGCAAAGAAATATTTCGGAAATGAACAAAGTTTACACGATATCGGCGGAAGCGCATCATCTTTATTGCAAGTTTGTAGAGAAACATTTGCAGAAATGATTGGGGGTAAGGAACAAGGTGTATTCTTTACAAGCGGCGGTTCAGAATCTAACTACCTTGCGATTCAATCCCTTCTAAATGCTAGAAATGGAAAACACATTATTACGACACCTATGGAACACGCATCGATTCGAAGTTATTTTCAATCCTTACAATCGCAAGGTTATACTATTACTGAGATTCCTGTTGATAAAAGTGGGATAATTCATTTAGTAGATTTAGAAGCAGCTATTACAGAAGATACTGCTCTAGCAAGTATACAGCACGGAAACTCTGAAATCGGGACCGTTCAAAACATTGCAGAGATCGGAGCACTTTTAAAAAAATATAATGTTTTATTTCATTCGGATTGTGTTCAAACGTTTGGTAAACTTCCAATAGACGTTAAAGCGATGGAGATTGATAGCCTCTCTGTTTCAGCCCATAAAATATACGGACCAAAAGGAGTTGGAGCTTGCTATATAAATCCGCAAGTTCGCTGGGAACAAGTATTTCCAGGAACTTCTCATGAAAAAGGCTTTCGCCCTGGTACAGTGAACGTTCCTGGAATCGCTGCTTTTTTAACAGCCGCAGAGCATATATTAAAGAATCAAAAGGAAGAGAGCTTTCGTTTTCAACAATTACGATCTTATTTTTTAGAGCAATTACAAACACTTCCTCTAGAAATTGAAGTGAAAGGACATTCTACTTCTTGTTTACCACATATTATTGGGGTTACAATAAAAGGAATAGAAGGTCAGTATACAATGTTAGAATGTAACCGTCATGGTATAGCCATTTCAACTGGAAGTGCTTGCCAAGTAGGTAAACAAGACCCTTCAAAAACAATGCTTGCAATTGGAAAAACGTATGAAGAGGCAAAACAATATGTCCGCTTTTCTTTCGGACATCACACAACGAAAGAACAAATTGATACAACTATTCATGCACTACACACAATTGGAAATCAATTTTATAGAGGTGTTAAATCATAATGAAACAAAATGATCAAAAAAAGATTTTAGGCGAAGAAAGACGACAACTCATCCTTGAGTGGCTTCTTGCTGCAAATGAACCGTTATCAGGGAATGAACTATCTAAAAAGACAAACGTAAGTAGGCAAGTTATCGTTCAAGACATTTCCTTACTAAAAGCACGAAATGAACCAATTATTGCGACTGCACAAGGATATTTATATTTAAAGCCACAAACAAGACAACAAGCTTTCGAACGCGTAATCGTATGCCAACATAAACCGGCAGAAGTACGTCAAGAACTTACTATGTTAGTTGACCACGGCGTTACGATTAAAGACGTAAAAGTTGAGCATCCTGTATACGGCGACTTAACAGCATCGATTATGGTAAGTAATCGCTTCGATGTAGAACAATATTTACAAAAAATCGAAAACACAAACGCTTCCTATCTTTCGCAACTAACAGATGGTATTCACTTACATACAATCGAAGCAGATTCTAAAGAGAAATTAGATGCTGCCTGTGAGGCACTAGATCGAGCTGGATTTCTCGTTTATTAATTAATGTACAGCACAGAGTTTTTCATCATTCTCTGTGCTTTTTTAGTGATATAATATTGAAATCAATTGTAAAGGAGATCAACTATGGGAATTGAACTCGTTCACTTTAGCACTGGTAAACCGAAACAAATGAAATATGGCGAAGATAAAGAAATGATAACAGGTATATGTAAAGATCCTACAGAAGAGGCCTTCCTCTCAAAAGACGGATTCCGTGGTGATGATGTAGCGGATTTAAAACACCACGGGGGACCTGATCGCGCAGTTTGTGTGTACCCACACGAGCATTACGCACTATGGGAAGAGGAATTTCAAACTACACTTCCAGCTTCCACATTTGGCGAAAACATTACCGTAACAAATATGTTAGAGCGTGATGTTTGCATCGGAGATACATATCAACTAGGCGAAGCAATCATTCAAGTAACACAAGCTCGCGTACCTTGTAGCACAATTTCAAAACGTGTCGGTATTCCTGGCATTTTACCACGCATTGTAGCAACTGGATATACTGGCTACTTATGCCGCGTTCTTCAAGAAGGTACTGTGCGTAAAGATTCTAAAATTACATTACTAGAGCGCCCATCAAACAATGTATCTGTTTTGTTCTCTAACGAAATTTATTTTCATAATAGGAAAGATAAAGATGGCATTGAGAAGGTTCTTGCTGTACAAGAACTAGCCGAGATTTGGCGTGGTCAGTTAGAGGATCGTCTTTCGAAGTTAAAATAATAAATCCCACCTTTTATAGGTGGGACTCTATTTATCTATCATACGGTATACTAGCGACCGAAATTATATCGACTTAACTACAAAATACGACAAACACTCCCCTTACAACCAATAAGAAGAATAACTCCCCAGCACAGTAACAGAAAACCCGAGTGCTTCAAGTTCCATTGTTACGCCTGGCAATAATACATCATCGTATGCTTTGTCGACGTCGATTAAGAAAAAGTAATTTCCAAGGCCTGTTTTCATCGGGCGCGATTCAATTTTGGATAAGTTTAATTTTCTCCATGCGAAAGCTGATAACACTTGATATAGTGCCCCTGCGTAATCAGCAGGTAACGTTATCATAAGCGTCGTTTTCTCTCCTCGGTTTTCTCCGTTATTTGGGAGTACTGCTTTCTTTTTCTTATGGAGAACAAGGAAACGTGTATGATTGTTTTTATGCGTATGAATATCACGCCTTACAATTGTTAATCCGTATTTTTCTGCCGCTGCTTCATTTGCAATAGCTGCAATTTTTTCTTCAGGATGTTCTTTCACATATTGTGCAGCAGCGCTTGTTGATGTCATATCGCGAACGGTTACCCCTTTTAATTCCTCATTTAAAAATTTATGGCACTGTGCAATGGCATGTGGATGAGAATGTACAGCGTATACTTCTTTCCACACTCCTTCGTACTGCGGGTGTACGAGTAAATGTTGCTGAATTGGCACTGTAATTTCTCCTACAATGGAAAGTGGCTGCTCATGTACGAGATAATCAACCGTTATATTAACTGAACCTTCTATGGCGTTCTCTAACGGTACAACTGCGAAATCTACGTTTTCATTTGCGGCTGCATCAATACAATCTGGAATCGTTCGATACGGTACATGCTCTGCTTCCGGAAAAAAACGACTCACCGCCATATTTGTAAATGTTGCCTCTGGTCCTAAATATCCTACTCGAATCATCGTCTTTTCCCTCTCTTTTTCGTTTTCTTACTGTTATACCATACTTTTTTATATTCTTCTATGTAAATTTCGAATATTTAAAAAAGACTAGCATTCGCTAGTCTAAATGTTTCTTGTATTCTCTTTGAGCGAAGAAGAAATAAATGATACATGCAGCGATATAAAACAGAATAAACAAACCTACTTTTCTTAATGAACCGTCCATAAAGAGAGTATTATGAAACGTATATAACGCAACTGCACTATGCATACTTCCTACTATAATTGGCGCAAAAAATAGCATACATAATTGCCAACGAGAAATCTTCCACACCTCTTCCTTTGTCATCCCAAGTTTAGAGAGTGCACCATACTGTTTACGATCCGATGCAATATTATGAAACCATTTAAAATATACGATACTACATGAAGTAAGGAAGAATAATATACTAATGAATGAGCCTACAAATAGAGTAATATCACCGCCTTCTTTCATATTCACATATAACTCCATATTACTTCGAAATGCATCATTTGCATCTTGTTTCATATGTTTCCGTAAAGCTTCGTTTAATTCTTTCGTATTTTCGATATTTGGTAATGTGTAACCTCTATATATCATTTTTTCAGAATCCGGAATTGTATTTGCTATACTGTTAAAATCTTCATCATTCATGACAAAAAACAGACCATTAATGTATGAACGGTGATAGTTAAATTGTATCCCTTCTTTCTGACCGTTAAATGCGAATGGATACGCTTGATTCATTACTTGCAATTGAATCTCTTTTTGATTATATACATTTGGATAATTGCGTTTATTATAATAGACAAGTGTAACTGTTCCTTTTTTAGGATAATACATTTTCCGTTTTTGTTTTCTTGCCTCTTGATTGTATTCACTTTCCTTTATAAGCGGTGCTACCTCTGTTTCTCCCTTATTGGACTGAAAGGATGCATACACTCCAACAAAACTCATATATTGAAAATTATCATATCCATATTGATGTAATAAGTTTTCAACCTTGTCTTTCTCGAAAACTTCATGAGCAGAAGTACCTTTTTCTATGTATGAAAATGAGTGTACTCCTCCGCCACGCCACATATCTTGCATGCTAGAAAAATATAAGAACACCGTACCTGTCGCCGTAACGACAAACGTTGTTGCCATAGACAACAGAAAGAAAAAGCGACTATTTTCCTTCATTCGATGTGACAATTGATTCACTATAAATAAATACGGATATGTATACATAATCTTTTTATTTCGTTTTATCACTTCTAACAATTGGCTAACACCATGTGTAAAAGAAAAATACGTTCCAAAAAAAATAAGTATAGACACAGGGAAAAAGTATAATGCTATCGTTGGCATCGTCACTTGTAGCGCTAGCGCATATCCCGTTCCTAAACAAACAAAGCCGAATAAACAAAGCCACTTTGATGTTTTCCTCTCTCGTTTATCTGTTCGAAATTCTTTTAATAACCGTATGATTTTTATATTCCATATACGTAAAGCACTTATAAAAGATAACAGAACAAAGACGAGCATATATATAACAAACGTTACACCAATCGCTCTCATGTCAAATATGACAGGGAGTTCTTTCGGAAGGCGAAGTAACATGCTAAACACCATAAAAAAGAGTTTTAAAAAAATCATGCCAAGCCCGATACCGAAAATATTAGCGAAAATTCCGATCAATATTTGCTCGGTCATAATCACTCCTATTACGTTAGACTTCGTCGCTCCCATTAACATATATAACCCTAATTCTTTCTTACGTGCTTCTATGAAAATAGAAGTAGAGTACAAAATAAATATGACGAAAAAAGAAATAATTATAACGTTACATATGATAAGTCCCCAGCGTACATTTTGATACCACATCGTCTCTTGCATATACGGATGTACAATGACAGACATGTATGCATAAGAAGCAAATATGGCAAAACAACTACTTAAGAAAAACACTTTATAATTACGCCAATTTCCCTTTATATTTTGTAGCGCCAGTTGCCGAATGTTCATCTATCGTCCTCCTGTACCTTACTACATAGGCAAAAAGCTAGAGGTTTCCCTAGCTTTTCACGTGTTTTAAATATCCTCTTTGCGCGATCATAAAGTAAATGGCAGAAGCTAAAATATAAGCCCCTATTACAATCGCACCTGATTTCCATAAATCGATATAAAGCATTTTCCCTAACGTATGAAGAGCAAACCCACTATGAATTGTACCGATTAAAATTGGGATAAAGAAGATAACACCCATTTGTCGAATTGCAATTTTACGAATTTCTTTATCTGTCATACCGATTCTCTTTAACGATTTAAATTGAATACGATCTTGTTCTTTATCGTTAAACCATTTAAAGTATGTCATACTACAAGCGAAGAAGAAGAACAGTACAGCTACAAAGAAACCGATAAACATCGTAATTGCTCCTGATTCTCTTATATTTTTATAAGCGAGCACCGAGTTATTTAATTCCTCTTGCTTATCTGGTGCAACTTCCTTTTTCAAATCTAACACAAGGTCTTCCGTACTTTTCCAGTCTTCTATATAATAACCGTAATATTTCGTCTTTTCTTCATCTGGTACGAGCTTTGCGTATTTCTCAAAATCTTGATCATTCACAATGAGATATTCACTATCATTAAAAACAGAAAATGGAGTTGGCTCATTTAATTGAACAGACTGCGTTTGTCCGTTAATTTTAAATTCATATGGTTTTGCAAGATCTACCTTCATCATATCTTTCGCCATATCCATTATGACCATCGTTGCACTACCTGGTGCATTATGAACTCCTCTAACTTGCTCCCTCTTTTGTTTACGTGCTTCAGCATTATATTCTTTTTCTGAAACAATCGCCATCGGTACTTCATGTTCACTGTTAAACATCGTGATTTTTTGAGTTCCAGGAAGTTTTACATACGTTACTTCTCGCGCTTCTTCAAATCCATGTTTTTTTATTAATTCTTTTGTTTTCCCTTCTTTTATGACATTATGCGTATGAATGCCTTTTTCCTCATACGAAATAGCATGCGGGGTACTAGTTACTGCCTTATAACTCATATCCTCAAAAAATACGTACAGTGTACCAACTGCCGAAGATACAACCGCCGTAATGATAGAAATTACAAATAGAAAACGAGCATTATCTTTCATTTTATAAATAAGATTGCTAAGTACGAACATGTTTGGATATGTATAAAAAGATCTTTTTCTTTTTTGCAGTGCTTTTAATACGACTGTACTACCTTGTGTAAACAGTAAATAAGTTCCGCCTATCGTCAGCCCTACAATCGGTAAAAACAGTATGATAAAATTCATAAATGTCACTTGGAAGCTAAGTACATATGCAACAATAATACATCCTATACCAACTACACATAACGATGTAAATGCAAAAGGTTCTACTTTTTGTTTTCTTGCTTCTCTTAATAAATCAATAATTTGCAAGCGCCCTACTGTCCAAACACTAAACAATGATAGGATTAAAAATAGAATAAAGTATACACCAGCTGTAATAAGAATTGCTTTACTATTCCATACGAGTGGAAGTGTTTTATCTATTTTCAATATTACGCTTAATGCTTGGAAAAATAATTTTGAACAAAGCATGCCAAGCCCAATACCTACTACAATTGCAATACTACCTAACATAAGCTGTTCTAATATAATCATTCGGCCAAGTTGAGATTTTGTTCCGCCTATTAATGTTAATAGACCAAACTCTTTTTTTCTTGCTCGTAAAAATGTTGAATTTGCATATAAAATAAAGAGTGCTGAGAAGATGACTACAATATAATTCATCGATTCTAGCCCTTTTGAGATCATCTCTCTCATACTAATATTACCACTTACGACATCTGGATGATAAATAAAGGAAGCATACATGAAAAATACGACAATCGATAAACAGCTACTAATAAGGAAAGCTTTATAATTACGCCAATTTCCTTTTACGTTATTAAGCGCGAGCTGGCGAAAGTTCATGATATTCTCCTCCTAGCATCGCAAGTACGTCCAGAATTTCTTGGAAAAATGCTTGTTTCGTTCTTCCTTTATGTATTTCTGAGAAAATTTCTCCGTCGCGAATGAAAAGAATACGTTCGCAATAACTCGCCGCTACTGGATCATGCGTTACCATTGCAATTGTCACTTTCTTTTGTTCATGTAAATCTTGCAATGCACTCATTAATGATTTTGCTGACTTAGAATCTAAGTTTCCAGTTGGCTCATCCGCTAAAATTAGCGTAGGTTCATGAATGATGGCTCTCGCTGCTGCTGCACGTTGTTGTTGTCCGCCTGACACTTCATATACTTTTTTATTTAAAATTTCTTCGATATTTAAAAATTTTGCAATCTCAAGCACTTTCGCATCGATTTCATTTACAGATTTCTTCGCCATTACAAGTGGTAAAATGATATTTTCTTTAATCGATAACGTATCAAGTAAGTTAAAATCCTGGAAAATGAATCCTAAATGTGTACGGCGAAACTCCGCTAATTTTGCAGCACGCATTTGATTAATTTCTTCACCATTTACAAGCACATGACCTGAAGTTTGCTTATCAATTGTTGCTAATAAATTTAAAAGCGTTGTTTTTCCGCTTCCTGAAGGCCCCATAACCCCTACAAACTCGCCTTCTTCAATTTTAAAATTTATATCATTTAAAGCAGTCGTCGCTACTGAACCTTTTGATTGGTACACCTTTGTTAACCCTTTTACTTCAAGAACACTCATTTCTAATCCCCCTACGTGTTTTCTTCTTACATTTACTATAAGAAAAATAAGAAAAAGAAACGAGTGATTTCCCTTACAAAACGTTTTGTTATCTTACAGTTTTGTCATTTTTCTCATTAATGTATGATATTCTTCATCTTTTGCAAATTGGAACGTAACTGTTGTTCCTTCCCCTTCAGTTGATTGTACATACACTCCATGATGTAAATTACCGCAGATTTCCTTCGTAATATATAAACCCATACCTGTCGCTTCCCTTGTTTTACGGCCGTTTATTCCCGTAAAGAACGGATCAAATATACGCTTTACATCTTGCTCTGGAATACCGATTCCATTGTCCTTAATATGTAATAGCACCTTTTGATCTTTCTCTTCAATTTGAAATTGAATTTCTTTTTTCCCTGCTTCTGAAATTTTTGTATACTTAATTGCATTCACAACAATTTGGCTCATCGCGATACTAAGCCACTTTCTATCAGACGCAATCATACAAGTCTCTTCTTCAAACATCATTTTCGGAAATACAGAAGATTGAATGAACGACTTTCGATTTTCATTAATAATATCTCGAATGACCTCTATAACATTTACTACTTCTACTTTATAATCTTTCGAAAACTGATCTAACCTTGCCATATGTAACGCTAAATCTAACCCATTTAAAATACGGTTATTTTCTTCACGAATACTTTCAATCGTTCCCCTTGCTTCACGGTGTTCCTTACCATATTTCTGTAACAATAATTCAATAACGGATACTGGTGTTTTCATTTGATGGATCCATTGATTCATAAAAATCATTTGCTGTTGCTCTTTTGCATGCTGTTTATGAACTTCATTCATATATTGCTGCCTTAATAGCGTAAACGCTTCAACAACCAGTTCTTGCTCTGACGTATAAGAAGTATCGATAAGTAAAGAGTCATGTAATGTATGTCCACCGGCAATATACTGTTCTATTCTCTTTAAAAACACACTTCGTTTTCGGTAATCGTAAATAAGGTATACACTAAACACAACTGTCCCTAATAACAGTCCGTATAGCCATGTACTCCAGTCCAGCGAACGCTTTTCTAAAAGGCTTTGCAACTGCAATACGAGCCCAAATAAACAAAGGCTTATAATGTAAGAAAGGATTAAGGAAAAACGGTCTATGAGGTAGCTTTTAATCTTCATGCCCTTCGCCCCACTCAGTAAGAAGAGCATAACCGTACCCACGCTTTGTGACAATTGCATTTTTAATGCCTAACTCCTCAAGTTTCTTCCTTACACGCTTTACATTCACGGTTAATGTATTATCATCAACAAAAGCTACTTCATCCCATAAAGCCTCTAACAGCTCTTCACGTGTCACGTATTGATTTGATTGTTTCATTAAACATTCTAATAAATAAAACTCATTTTTTGTAAGTTCCGTTTGTTGACCTTTCCACTCTACTGTGTGCTGTGATGGGAATAATAACAATCCATTAACACCTAAGCAGTCACTTTCCGCGGCCAAAGCATACTCACCATACCCGCGGCGGAGTGCACTTTTCACCTTTGCCATTACGATATCTAAATGGAATGGCTTTGTAATGTAATCATCTCCGCCATTTTCAATCGCCATTACTTGATCCATTTCCCCTGTTCTTGCAGAAACAAAAATAATCGGCGCATTCGATACAGTGCGGATTTGGCGGCACCAGTAGAAGCCATCAAAGTATGGTAAATTAATATCAAGTAACACAAGATGAGGACTTACTTTTACAAACTCATCTTTTATATGCCGTAAATCGCTCACTCTGAAAGATTGATATCCATACCTTTCTAAATGCTCCTCTAATATCTCTGCAATTTTTTCATCATCTTCTACAATTAATATTTTATACATATTCCTTTTCTCCCCATAAAATATTCTTCTAAAATCACTCCTTTGTCTATTATAAATTGAAACTTTAATCAATGGGGATTTTTTCCTATATCGACTTATGGTTCACCTATATGAATTGGGTTTTCACTGGACTCAAATAACGAAAAAAAAAGACCGCCATATTTCGGCAGTCTTAATCGATAAATTCAAATTGATATTCAAGAATTTTCACAATATCTCCGTCTGTTGCACCACGTGCACGAAGGGCTTCATCAATACCCATTCCACGCATTTGACGAGCAAATCGGCGTACAGATTCATCACGTGAGAAGTCTGTCATCTTGAATGTTTTCTCAATGTCATAACCAGAAATAACAAATGTGCCATCACTTTCGCGTGTAATTTCAAAATTAGATTCAGATTCAAATTTGTACATTACACTTGCTTCAGATTCTTCTACATCATCGTACATTGGGAATTCTGGTGTTGTTTCTAATAAGTTCGCTACTTCAAATAGTAAGTCACGAACACCTTGTTTCGTTACAGCTGAGATTGGGAAAATTTTCACTTCGTCTCCCAATTTCTCTTTAAATGCTTGTAAGTTTTCTTCTGCATCTGGCATATCCATTTTGTTTGCAACAACAACTTGTGGACGCTCAGTTAAACGCATATTGTATTCTTTTAGTTCATTATTGATTGTGACATAATCTTCATATGGCTCACGTCCTTCTAAACCAGACATATCGATAACGTGTACAATTACACGTGTACGTTCGATATGACGTAAGAATTGGTGTCCAAGTCCAACGCCGGAGTGTGCGCCTTCAATTAGTCCAGGAAGGTCAGCCATAACGAAGCTGCGGTTATCACCAGTTTCAACAACACCAAGATTCGGAACGATTGTTGTAAAGTGATATTCTGCAATTTTCGGACGCGCTGATGATACAACAGATAATAATGTAGATTTACCTACACTTGGGAATCCAACAAGTCCAACATCTGCTAGCACTTTAAGTTCTAGCGTGACATCACGTTCTTGACCTGGTTCCCCGTTCTCAGCGATTTCTGGAGCTGGGTTCGTCGCTGTTGCGAAACGTGAATTACCACGGCCACCACGGCCACCTCTTGCGATTACAGCTGTTTGTTCATGCGTTACTAAATCGGCAAGAATTTCACCTGTTTTTTCATCTTTCACTATTGTTCCTGGTGGAACCTTTACGATTAAATCTTCAGATTTACGACCGTGCTGACCTTTACTCATTCCGTGCTGACCGCGATCAGCTTTGAAATGACGTTGGTAGCGGAAGTCCATTAATGTACGTAAGCCTTCCTCAACAACAAAAACAACATCTGCACCTTTACCACCGTCGCCACCTGCTGGGCCACCTTTAGGTACATACTTCTCACGACGATACGCAACCATTCCGTTACCACCGTCGCCGCCTTTTACATATATCTTGACCTGATCTACAAACATTATTTCACCACACTTTTTTCGATTAGTTGTAATATAACTGAGACTTCTTCGTCTCGTACTGTATAAGAAATGGAATACCATTTATTGTTTTCGTTCGCAAGCCACGTTTGTAGTTCTTCTACATTCGTTAGCTTTCCACGAAAATCAAAAAAGAAACGAGCATTCTCCGCGTCACTTTCAATTGTGATACAAACATAATTTTCAACATATACGTCTAAACTATGCTGAAGCATTAAGAAAAACTGATTCGTCCATGTACATACAGTCTCATCTAGATGAGATAAGTTATGTAATTTCCCTAATACTTCGTACTCCAATAAGCACGGTTGCTGTTTCCAATTATATGTTAAAATCCACTCTGAAAATAAAGGCATTGATAGCCCCATCAGATTGGATTCTTGTCTCGCTTCTTGGACAAAACGATCGATGAGCCTATGAATCTCTTCCACTTTTCCAAGGGAAAGATTTCCTTTAACCATCTGCAAACGATTGAGCCAATCATGTCTCGAGTGGCTCAACGCATCTATAATTGTCCATTTTTCATTCATTTAGATACCCCTTAATATAGAAAAACTCTAACCTGCACTCAGGTTAGAGTTTTCCGTGAGTTCTTATGCTTCTTGAGCAACAGGATATACGCTCACTTGTTTGCGGTCACGACCAAGACGCTCAAAGCGTACTACGCCGTCAACTTTCGCGTATAAAGTGTCATCGCCACCACGACCAACGTTAACACCTGGATAAATTTTTGTACCGCGTTGACGGTAAAGAATTGAACCACCTGAAACCGTTTGACCATCTGCGCGTTTAGCACCAAGACGTTTTGACTGAGAGTCACGACCGTTCTTTGTACTACCTACACCTTTCTTAGATGCGAAAAACTGAAGATCTAATCTTAACATACGTTACACCTCCTGCACTTTTTCTATTAAACGGATATACTTTCCGTAATCAAGTTCAATCGTCTTAAGTGAAACAACCAATCCTTCTAAAAGTATTTGTGCTTTTTCTGCTGTATGAACGTCTAAATCATTAGGCAATTCATACGTCAAGAATCCGCCATCACTTCCGAGTTCAATAGTTGCCTGCACATTACAAAGTTCTTCCACTGCATTTATAGAACCAAACACAACCGCTGTAGTTCCAGCACAGACAAGATCTTGTCCATGTGGCGCATAATTGGCATGTCCAGTCATTTTAAATGATCGGATACTTCCTAATTTCGTGCGACTTATCGTAATCTTAATCATCTTAACCAGAATTAAGCGTTGATAGCTTCAACTACTAGCTTAGTGTAAGGTTGACGATGACCTTGTTTCTTACGATTGTTCTTTTTCGCTTTGTATTTGAAAACGATGATTTTCTTAGCGCGACCTTGTTTTTCAACTTTCGCAGTAACTGTTGCACCCTCTACAACTGGGCTACCAACTTTCACGTTTTCGCCACCAACGAAAAGAACTTTGTCAAAAGTAACAGTTTCACCAGCTTCAACATCTAATTTTTCAATGTAGATTGCTTGACCAGCTTCAACTTTAATTTGTTTTCCACCTGTTTCGATAATTGCGTACATACTTGCACCTCCTCTTAATTACTAAGACTCGCCAAAAACGAGGTAGACATAAAATGTCTTTAGGGAACCTGTCTTGTGCGGTTGTAGCATATAGCAGTTTAGGTGCTATAAACTATAACATAAAAATATTACCATGACTCATTGACTATTGTCAATGAATGTTCTGCTAACTATTTTTTCCGTTCTACAATTTCTTTCTTACTTCCAAAACGGATAATAGCGTACTTTTCGATAATATCATCTTTGAAATAAATTTCAAATGGAATATTTTTTTGTAATTCTTTTTGTGAAAAATGTTTTTGTACTTTTTTTGAAGCACCAATCAATACAGCTTCATCCTCTATATTACCATAAGTAATAAGCTCTCTCTCTAGCTCATACGCAATTGTTTCATTAGATATAACGTAACCTGTCGCTTTACAAGGCGCACACTCTTCTAATAATACGTCACGTAACGAATGTTTCTTGCGCTTACGCGTCATCTCTAAAATACCTAACTCTGTAAACCCAAGCACTCTTGTATATGTGCGATCATCTTGTAAAGCTATCATTAAACGCTCTCTTACCTTCTCTTTATCTTCCCGTCTTTTCATATTAATAAAATCAATTAATATCATCCCGCCAATATCACGAAGTCTTAATTGACGAGCAATCTCTTCAGCAGCCATTTCATTTGTGCGAAATACGGTATCTTGTAAATTTTGTTTTCCAGTAAATTTACCTGTATTCACATCAATTACAGTCATCGTCTCCATTTGTTCTACAATTAGATAGGCACCATTTGGTAGCCACACAATTTTTTGAAGTGCTTTCTCGATTTCACGATCTATTCCAAAATGGTTAAACATCGAAGATTTTTCATTATAAAAGGATACTCTTTCTTTCCCTACTTTTTCTTCTAATTCTTTTACTATACTTCTCGTATCTACAACTATTTTTTCAATTGTTTCAATTGGGTTCTCCTGAAATACACGATCTAAAAACGTCGCTGGTTGATGAAGTAGTAAGGGCGCCTTCCCTTGATCTTCTTTTCTTTTTAACTCTTCATATAACTGCTGCAACCCTTGCATTTCAGCTTGTATTTCATCGATCGTTCCTTTTTCAGAAGCAGAACGGAAAATGTATCCACCTGTTCCTTCTACTTCAATTCCCAGTAACTGTTGTCTTCTTTTATTATTTTTTATTTTCCGAGAAACAGCGCGCATTTCATCATAGGGCATGTAAACGACATATTTTCCGGTAAATTCTATCTTCGCCGTTAATTTTGGCCCCTTCGTATCAATTGCCTCTTTCACAACTTGTACAAGTATCGCCTGTCCTTCATGTATGCGATATGAAGATGGTACATCATCAAATGAAAGATATGCATGTTTTTCTAATCCGATATTTACAAAGGCTGCGTTCATTCCAGCAATTGTTCTTACGATACGCCCAACATAAATATGTCCGACAATCTCCTGCTCTTCATTCCGTTTCCATAAAAGCTCTACAATTTTTTGTTTCTCTTCTATCGCAACACGCTTTTCCGAACCAGTGTAGTTAATATATAACGTCTTCAAAATTCTTTCCTCACTTTTCATTTCTTTTCCTTACAATATAAAAGGTTAGTGTCGTCGTCAACACTAACCAATTAATTCTTCAACAGATGAGGTTGTTCGTTTTTCAGCAAAATACGCATACAACAATTCATTTTCGTCCAATGTGTAATGCTCTTTATATTTTCCATGGACGATAATAGAGTGTTTATATCCTCTGCGAAATTTTGTGAAAATCGTATATAAATGATCTTCCGTTTTCACCTCAATAGGTGCTATTTTTTCAATATCTCTTTTATTCCCATAATAACGCTCTAATAAAAAACGCATAAATGCGTACCGTCTTTGTTTCCATTCTTGATATAAAGAAATCGCTAGAAAAACGAGTAATACCCACATCATAATGTTATTACTATTCCAAAGTAACTGCCATCCTAATATTACACTAAAAAAAACACATGACAATTTCATCATCTTTTCATGTGCTTGTAAATAGGGAAAACGATATGATAATACATTAAATAATACTTTTCCACCATCAAGTGGCCAAATAGGCAATAAATTAAACCCTAAAATAATGACATTATTCCATACAAAGAAATGGTACAAATCGTCAGTTACCCAGCCCGCTTTATACAAAATGTAAGCAACTGCAATCATCCATATATGCTGAATTGGCCCCGCCATAACGACAATTAATTCTTCTTTTAACGATTTGTTCCCATGTTCTTCCATCTCAACTACACCACCAAACGGCAAAAGCTGAATTTGTTTAATACGCCAATTATAATACGCTGCGGCAAAAGCATGCCCAAGTTCATGAACTAAAACGATACAAAATAGTAATAGTAACTCTTTAAAACGTGCTGTAAAAATACCAATGACAATAATAACCCAAAACAACGGATGCACAGAAATTTTCGTGAAAACATCCCTATATTTAATCAAATGAAATCACCTGAATTGGATCAATAAATTTTTCATTCTTTTTTATTGCAAAATAAAATTTGCCATTTTTATTATTTTCATCATTACTCACTATTCCAATTTTTTGTTTCTTTGAAACGTAATCATATAATTTTACTGACATATCATTTAAATTTGCATACCATGACTCCGTACCATCAGCGTGCTGAATTTGAACTGTATTTCCAAGTTCCTCTTTCTTGCCCGCAAAAACAACTATACCTTCATTTACTGACTCCACCGTTGCATTTGTAGCCGTTTGAACAAATACACCCTGGCCGTTTTTTTGAAATCCTTGCATCACCTTTCCAGAGGCAGGAATCGCATAATCCTTTTGCTGAATAGCCTCTTCTTTTTTCTCATTTGGAGAAAAGAACACGAGAGGTTTTCCAAACTGATTTTCATACCATTTTGATATAGTAGCAAATTGAAATTCTTCTTGCATAACTTTTTCTGTAACAGCTCTAGTACCATCAAAAGAAGAAGGTGCGTTCTTAAATAAAATAGCAACCGAAAGAACTAATATTGCTGATAGCAAAACTTTGAAGAGAAAAACTTCTTTTCGAAATAGAGGATGAATTTCCTTCTCCCCCTCTTCAATAAAGACCGTTTCGCTATCAAAATCTCCTCCCGCAAAATACTGCTCTTCTTCTAGCAATTCTTGCTCTGCTTTCCTTTTCGCAATCCGCTTTTTAATTTCTTCCACACGTCTATTCTTCATACTGTCTCCTTTCTTTCGTTAGCCTTATTCAAATAGAAACAGTTATATACAGTTTGTACATATGTATGAGTTATAGAAGGAAGATATTCATGCGAAGAAAAAAGAAAGCACTCCGCATTTATGCGAAGTGCTTTTAACGGATTCCAAAGAAATTTTTCATCTTTGTAAATACCGATACTTTTTCTTGTTCAAATGCTTGTAATGGTACATTCTCACCTAACAAGCGTCTTGCAATATTACGATAAGCTATTGCTGCTTTCCCGCTAGGTTGCAGCGCTACAGGTTCACCTGTATTCGTAGCACGAATAACTTCATCATCATCCTCGACAACTCCAAGAAGCTCGATTGACAGTGTACGTACGATTTCATCAACGTCTAACATATCCTGTTCATGAAGCATATGACTACGCACACGGTTAATGACAAGTTTCGGTGGTTCAATATCCTCTTTCTCTAAAAGCCCGATAATACGATCCGCATCACGCATTGAGGATACTTCTGGTGTTGTTACAACGATTGCTTTATCCGCACCTGCTACTGCATTTTTAAACCCCTGCTCAATCCCCGCAGGACAATCAATTAATATGTAATCATAATCTTGACGTAATACTTGTATTAATTCATCCATTTGTTCAGGTGTTACCGCCGACTTATCGCTCGTTTGTGCTGCAGGTAATAAATAAAGATCATCAAAACGCTTATCTTTAATAAGAGCCTGAGGTAAACGACAACGCCCTTCAACGACATCAACAAGATCAAATACAATACGATTTTCTAGCCCCATTACTACGTCTAAATTGCGTAAACCGATATCTGTATCAATTAAACACACTTTTTTTCCAGATAACGCAAGGGCTGTACCAATGTTCGCAGACGTTGTAGTTTTACCTACTCCGCCTTTTCCAGATGTAATTACTATTGCCTCTCCCACAGCTATACAATTCCCCTTTCTAACTTTGTTAAATTAGGTCTAAGATGAGTGAGAAGTTGCAGGCGATCGACAACAATGTGATTATTCTCATTAATGTACGCACATTCTGCCGCCTCTGCTCCGTCTTCTTTCTCTTCCGGAGCCCGCATTGTCACATCACTAATTCGGAGTTGCATAGGGTTCATAATAGATGCAGCAATAACAGCTTCTGAATCTCCATCATACCCCGCATGTGCAATTCCTCTTAATGATCCCAAGACAAAAATATTCCCCCCAGCGATAACCGTTCCGCCTGGATTAACATCTCCAATTAATAATAAATTGCCTTTTACATGTAACACTTGTCCAGAGCGAACAATTTTGGAAATAGGGACAATTTCTGTTTCTTCTTTCCAAGCTATTGCTTCTGCTTTTGTTATAACATCACTTTCGATTGATTCTACAACAAGGTTCTTCTTATTGCGAATTAACGTACGAATCTCTTCTTGTTGTACTTCTGTTAAATAGCGATTTCCTACTTTAACACGCACTTCAATTAAAGAACGTCCGTCACTCTCATAGTAATGTGTAGAAAGCTTTTCATCCAATTCTTTTAGTAGCTCAGAGAATGAACAGCAATCATCTAAATGAAGTGTTATTCCATCTTTTGTCCCTTTTATCGTTACATTTTGTTGCTTTTTTTCTTCCACTAAAGTTCACCCCACCGATTCAATTCGACATAAAATTAGAAAATCCTTTTTTCTTTTTCTTCTATCGCTTTTGAAAGACGCACTAAATATCGTCTCAGTGGGAAACAAACTATTAATAAGAAAATTCCATTTAGCAATAAAGTAGCAAGGAGACGATCTGTGAAAAAGACAGATGCTGACATGTGAGTACGTCCTAACAAAGTTAAAAACCCATACACATAATACTCTAATGCTGCAATGCCAGCCAGTACGATAGAAGCGACAATAAATAAATTCAATTGTAATACTTTCATCACACTATAAACTAAATAAGCTAAAATCGGATAAGCAAATATATATATACCGACAAGTTCCGTGTATACGGTATCAAATAAGAAACCAAATAATAGTCCGTAGTAAATCCCTTGAACCGGACTATAGTACACTGTAATAAAACATAACACAATTATAAAGAAATGCGGTGCTGCTATACTGCCTTTCCAAAAGACGTCTGTTGGAACAACAGTAGAGAACATATTTTCAAATAAAAAAACAAAAAGGAGCAAAAGAGGA
Organism: Bacillus sp. AC266; assembly: GCF_979253805.1. NCBI lineage: Bacteria > Bacillati > Bacillota > Bacilli > Caryophanales > Bacillaceae > Bacillus > Bacillus sp. AC266. The sequence goes on along the minus strand of NZ_CEEDEC010000002.1, from coordinate 381,764 downwards.
AGAGCTGCTCTTTTTAAAATCGTCATCATCTCTTCTCTCCCTCCTATTCTAACGGCGCTGTAGGCATATCACGTTTTGCAACTATAATATGCTCTACATCATTCAAATCAGCGGATGGTTTTACATAAGCCGTTTTTGTTAAACCGTATGGATCTGGCTGAACATCAACAATTTTCCCAATCGCAAGACCTTTAGGGAAGATATCACCAAGTCCAGATGTTACAACTAGTTGATCTTTTTGTACCTCTGCATCAGAGCTAATCTTTGTGAAAAGAAGTAGTTGTTTTTCTTTATCGTAACCTTCAATTAATCCAAAGATATTTTCTTGTCCTTGTACAATAGCAGAAACACGGTTTGTTCGGCTCATCGAACTTAACAACTCTACTGAAGATGTAAACTGAGATACACTTTTTACGCGTCCAACTAAACCTTTCGGAGTTACAACAGCCATATCTTTTTTGATCCCTTGCTGTGCTCCTTTATCAATTCCAACTAAATCGTACCATTTATCGGGATTACGAGAAACCACACTAGCTTGTACTTCCGTATAATCACCACGGGACTTTTCTTTACCAGTTAATTCTCGTAGTTTTTTATTCTCATCGTCTAAATTTTTCACTACTGCAGATAAATCTGCGGTAGAATCTAATTTTGCTTTCAGCTTTTTATTCTCTTCATACGTGCGCTTTACATCTTCTACGTTCTCGAAGAATCCGGCAACATAATTCGCTGGCTTTTGGAATACACGTTCTACAACACCGACAGTATCTTTTATAAACTGCTCTGGCCATGATAAACTGTTCCGTTCTTTCAATGAGATTCCAATCAATGCCACGAGAAGAATAATACTAACTAACAAAACAATTAATCTTTTGTTTAAGAAAAACTGTGGCACGTTCACACCCTCTTAATTTCATTGATTTTTATTTTGCAATATTATCGAGCAGCAGTTTTGAAAAGATCGATATTGTCTAATGCTTTACCCGTTCCAATTGCTACGCAATCTAATGGATCCTCTGCAACAAGAACTGGCATATTTGTTTCTTCACTAATAACTTTATCTAAGTTACGTAGTAATGCCCCGCCACCCGTTAATACGATACCACGGTCCATAATATCCGCTGCTAATTCAGGTGGAGTTTTTTCTAACGTATTTTTAACTGATTCTACAATTGCATCTACTGTATCTTTTAATGCATCTGCAATTTCTTCTGGTTGAATTAGTACTGTTTTCGGTAAACCACTTACTAAATCACGACCGCGAATTTCCATAGGCTCAATACCTTCTGGCTCGCCTGCAGAACCGATTTCTAATTTTAGTGCTTCTGCTGTTCTTTCACCAATCATTAAGTTGTAGCTTTTCTTAATGTACTGAATGATTGAATCGTCCATATCATCACCAGCAACACGAACTGATTGACTTGTTACAATACCACCTAAAGAAATAATTGCAACTTCTGTTGTACCACCACCGATATCAACAACCATACTACCAGTCGGTTCCCAAACAGGTAAGTTTGCACCAATTGCTGCTGCAAATGGCTCTTCGATTGGATAAGCATCACGAGCACCAGCTTGACGAGTCGCATCGATTACTGCACGTCTTTCTACAGCTGTAATACCAGATGGTACACATACCATTACGTATGGTTTACGTGAGAAGAATCCATTTGATTTTTGAGCTTGTTGAATGTAGTATTTCATCATTATTGCTGTTGTTTCGTAATCAGCAATTACACCATCTTTCATAGGACGAAGTGCCACTACGTTTCCTGGTGTACGACCAATCATTTGTTTTGCATCGCTACCTACCGCAACGATTTGTTTCGTATCAGTTTGTAATGCTACTACTGAAGGTTCACGTAAAACTACACCTTTCCCTTTCACATATACAAGCGTATTCGCTGTTCCTAAGTCTATTCCAAGATCGCGAGTAAATCCACCAAATCCAAACATATCATTTATCTTCCCTTCTTATTTTCACGGACTCATTTTTCTTACTTTATATTTATAAAAACAGTACGTTTTTTTATATCTGCATCCTTTTTGTAGATAATTTTCTACAAAAAACTCATAAATCACATTATAAAACAAAATAAGTAAAAAGAATAGTCTTAAATATGACCTTTTTCCTTTAAACTCACGAATTTATGGTCACCTATTATGATATGATCAAGTACTTCAATTCCGATAATTCGACCACATTCTACTAATCGTTTTGTAACTTCAATATCTTCACGGCTCGGCGCCGGATCTCCTGAGGGATGGTTATGAAGACATATAATAGAGGCTGCTGCCCGACGGAACGCTTCTTTAAAAACTTCCCTTGGGTGCACAATCGACGTATTTAAACTTCCAATAAAAATAGTTTGCCTATGTATAACTTGATTTTTCGTATTCAAATATAAACAAACAAAATGCTCCTGTTGCAAAAAACGCATCTCTTCCATCATATAACTCGCACAATCTTCTGGACTTCGAATACTATATCTATTTTGATATTCTAAACGTACCATTCTTCTACCTAATTCAAAAGCAGCCATAAGCTGCGACGCCTTTGCAATCCCAACACCATGAATGCTCATCATCTCTTCTAACGTTGCATCCTTTAACATTCGTAAGCCGTCAAAATGATGTAGAATATTATCTGATAACGTTAACACCGTTTCTTCTTTAGAACCCGTTCTGAGTAAAACTGCAAGAAGTTCTCGATTCGATAAACTTCCTGCTCCTTCTAACAATAAACGCTCCCGTGGCTGTTCTTCTCTCACAACATCACGAATACCGTTCATCTCTCCACCCCTTTTTTTACGATTTCTCCTAAAGAAAACCCCATGCAATTTTACGCATGGGTTACATCGCTATCAAACTGTTTTAATTCACGGACAAGACGCGCAATTGGCAAGCCAACTACACTGTAGTAGTCCCCTTGAATATGTTGAACAAAAATAGACCCTTTACCTTGAATTCCATAGCTCCCTGCTTTATCAAGTGGTTCCTTCGATGCAACGTATACGTCTATTTCCTCTTCTGTTAATCCCCAAAATGTTACTTCTGTACGTTCATAAAAAGTTACCGTTTTTTCTTTCGATATAATTGCAACACCTGTGTATACTTCGTGTGTTTTCCCCGATAATAATCGTAACATTTCTTTCGCCTCAGCCTCATTAGACGGCTTTCCAAGAATACGCGAATCATATGTAACAATTGTATCTGCACCTAGTACAACTTGATTACTATGGTTTTCTGCCACAGCAGATGCTTTTTGCAAAGCAAGCGACATAACAATATCAGAAGGTGATGAATATGCACCAATCGTCTCTTCTACTTCACTAACAACGATTTCAAATGGCACATCTGCTAATTCAAGCAGTTCCTTCCTCCTAGGTGACCCTGAAGCTAAAATAATTTTCCTCATATTTTCTCCTTCCCTTCTCACATGAAGCAGAATAATTCCAATCAATCGTATCAAAGGAATAGTTTCCCCACAAATTCTAGAAATATCATTTTCTCTAAACAAAATAATAGTTCTTTTTAAATACGATTATATGCTGCCCATACAGAAAGCACTTTGTTCTAAATTCAAAAGAAAAGAAAGAAGTATATGTACTTCTTTCTTCGTCATTTCATTATCCTATTATTTCACTTTTTGTGAAACCATTTTTTCATACGAAAGTATACCATCAATAATAACTTGATTTAATTTAGCTACAGATTCCTTATCGCTCTTCCCTTCCTTAATCGTTTGCACCGCTATTGACGTATACGTATAAAGCTTCTTCGCATCTTCACGCTTCATACTCTTCCCTTCCTTTTCAATAGCTTTCCACTCTTTTTGAATCGCTTCTATATCTTTTGGATTACTTTTCCCACTAGTTTGTACGCTGGACACATATTTTGCTAAATGAGTATATAATGGCTGCACTTTCGCTAAAAACATTCCTACTTCTTTATCATTTTTGAGCAATGCTTTATCTGTAATATCCCAATTTTTTTTCAAAACTGAAACACCATCTTGCTTATACTGATCTATTAATTGATTAACAGCCTGTTCATCGCTCGTAATAGCAACAACTAACGCATACTTATCACCACTCGGTTTCAAAGTAGCCACGCCCCCATTACTTTTCCACTCTTCAATAGCAGCCTGTCCTTTTTCTTCAGAGGAATAAAGCCCTCCTTGAACGAAAAATAGTTTCATTGGTTCTAATGACGTTCCTACCTGTGCTTTTGGTTTTTCCTCTTTCGGTGTTGGTGTTTGTTCTGCCGTTCCACCCACCTTTTGTTCCTCATTACCTGTCTGCTTCGAAGCCGTTACCTTACCTTCTCCTGTCGTCCCTTGTCCAGTTAATAAATGAATCATACCCATCCCAAATGCAGTACCGATAATTATTGCAGTTGCAACGATTGCGATTATTGTATTGCTCCACTTCTTTCGATATTTTTCCATAGATACTGATTTCGCTTTTTGAAACGGAACGACATTTTTCGGTCTCTCACTTTCTGCTATCATCCAGTCAAACTCATCCTTCTTTTTTTCCTCATACTTCGCTTCTGTTCCATTTACTTTCACCGAGATCGTTCGTGATTGCTTGTCCATACACTCACACCTCACCTCTTGTCATTGTCCGCATCATATCATATTCATTCCACAAAAAAACGAGATATTTGTCAGAGGAATTCGTCAAATAACCCTATATTATTATCTTATATGTATGCATTTGACTTCATTTGTAGAACAAAAAACTAGATAGCAAAGACTATCTAGTTTTTCTCGCGAATATATTTTCTAACTTCGGAAATGAAATACAAAGAACCTGTTATGATAAAAACATCATGTTCTCCTATCATGTCAACCTTTGTATCAATTGCCTCTTTCCAATCTTCAAAAACTAATTTTGACTCTTGTTGTGAATACGATGCAAGCTTGTCAGCAGAAATGGCACGATCAAAGGCAAACGTCGTAAATATTATTTCATCAGCAACTTTTTCTAATTGCCCTACCATGTTATGTAACTGTTTGTCACCAAGAGCAGTAAATAAAACTATTACATTTTTCTTTTTATAATGTGCCTCTACTGTTTTTACAAGACTTTCAATACCTTCTGGATTATGAGCACCATCTATTATAATATCTGGATTACTTTGTAACTTTTCAAATCGACCAATCCAGTATGCTTCTTGTAAGCCAACTTTTATTTCCTCTTCATTAATTAAAAATGATAAATATGTTTTTAAATACATTACTGCCATAAGCGCTAGTGCTGCATTGCCTACTTGGTGAATGCCTTTCATTGAAATCCGGACATTTTCAAACGAGGCAAATGGACAATCAAAATCAAAGTGTTCCCCATCTTTATTAGAATGTTTATGTAGTATTGTAAACTGTTTTCCAAGTTCATATAAGCTTGCATGATTTTCCTTAGCAACCTTTTGAATTACTTGCAATGCTTCTTCATTTTTCACACCAGTAATAACTGGAACACCAGACTTAATAATCCCTGCCTTTTCATATGCAATTTCTCCTAGTGTATCGCCTAAAATATGCATATGATCGTGGCCGATATTCGTAATAATCGTGAGAACCGGATGAATAACATTTGTAGAATCAAATCTTCCCCCAAGCCCCGTTTCAAATAAAACGACATCACAGAAATTAACTTTACCGAAATAATAAATTGCCATTACTGTAATAATTTCAAACTCAGTCGCTTCTCCTAAGTCCGTCTCATCTAATTTTTCAACGACTGGCTTTACCATATTTACAAGTTCTGCAATCTCTTCATCTGCAATCGGTATTCCGTTTACACTAATACGTTCATTGAATGTTTCTATGTAAGGCGATGTAAACGATCCTACTTTATATTTCGCACCTTCTAACATGTAGCGCATGTATGTTAAGGTTGAACCTTTTCCATTTGTGCCGGCTAGATGAACACATTTTATATGACGCTCTGGATTTCCGAGTTCTTCTAACATCCATTGCATTCTTTCTAGTCCTGGTTTTATCCCAAATTTCAATCGGCTATGAATCCAGTTTATCGCTTCTTCGTATGTATGTATCACGTTTGCTATTCCCCTTTCAAAAGACAAACTTCTTAATTCTATTATACGCAAAGAAAAGAGACTCACCAATATAGTGAGTCTCTGAAAAACATTTTTATTTCTCAAGATCCGCTAGACGTTGACGAACCGCTTCGCGTTTTTCTAGGTAATCTTGCTCTTTCGCACGCTCTCCGTCAATAACTTCTGCAGGAGCTTTCGCTACGAATCCTTGGTTTGAAAGTTTCTTCTGTACACGTTCTACTTCTTTATCGAACTTCTCAAGTTCTTTTTCAAGACGCGCTTTCTCTTCATCAAGATTGATAAGATCAGCTAACGGTAAGAATAACTCTGCACCTGATACGATTGCAGTCATCGCTTTTTCTGGCGCTTGTAAATCAATCTTAATTGTTAGTTCACTTGGGTTACAGAAACGCTCAATGTAAGAGCTGTTTTTCGTAAGCTGAGCTAGTACTACCTCGTCTTTTGCTTTAATTTGCATTTGAACTTTTTTGCTCATTGGCGTATTTACTTCCGCACGGATGTTACGAACAGAGCGAATGATATCAACTAGAAGGTGCATTTCTGCTGCCGCTTCTTTATCTTGTAAATCTTCGCGAACTGTTGGCCATGCTGCTACTGTAATAGACTCGCCTTCATGCGGTAAATGTTGCCAAATTTTCTCTGTTACGAACGGCATGAATGGATGTAATAGACGCATCGTTTGGTCTAATACGTAAGCTAAAATCGAACGAGTTGTTTTCTTAGCTGCTTCATCTTCACCGTATAGTGGAAGTTTCGCCATCTCAATGTACCAGTCACAGAAATCATCCCAAATGAAGTTGTATAATGAACGACCAGCTTCACCGAACTCATATTTATCCATGTTACGTGTTACACTTTCGATTGTTTCGTTTAAGCGAGTTAAAATCCACTTATCTGCAACTGATTTTTCACCAGTTAAATCGATTTCTTCATACTTCATGTCATCCATGTTCATTAATACGAAACGTGATGCGTTCCAAATTTTATTAATGAAGTTCCAAGTAGATTCTACTTTTTCCATGCTGAAACGTAAATCTTGACCTGGTGCACTTCCTGTTGATAAGAAGTAACGCATTGCATCTGCACCGTACTTCTCGATAACATCCATCGGATCAATACCGTTACCAAGAGATTTACTCATTTTACGTCCTTGCTCATCACGAACTAAACCGTGAATTAATACATCTTTAAATGGACGCTCTCCTGTAAACTCTAAACCTTGGAAAATCATACGAGATACCCAGAAGAAGATGATGTCATAACCAGTTACTAAAGCATCTGTTGAATAGAACTTTTTAAAGTCTGCTGCATCTTCATTCGGCCAGCCAAGTGTTGAGAATGGCCATAATGCTGAACTGAACCATGTATCAAGCACGTCATTATCTTGATTCCAGTTTTCAAGATCTGCTGGTGCTTCTGTACCTACGTATACTTCACCAGTTTCTTTATGATACCAAGCTGGAATGCGGTGTCCCCACCATAATTGACGAGAAATACACCAGTCATGAATGTTTTCCATCCAGCGTAAGTATGTGTTTTCAAAACGCTCTGGTACGAACGTTACTTTTTCTTCTTCTTTTTGTTGAAGTTCTACCGCTTTTTCTGCAAGTGGAGCCATTTTTACGAACCATTGTGTTGATAAATAAGGCTCAACAACTGCACCGCTACGCTCACTATGACCTACTGAGTGCATATGAGGCTCGATTTCTACTAATACGCCAGCTTCTTGTAAGTCTTTCACTAACTCTTTACGGCATTCGAAACGATCCATACCGTTATACTTACCAGCTTTTTCGTTCATCGTTCCATCTTCGTTCATTACTAAAATACGTGGTAAGTCATGACGGTTACCTACTTCAAAGTCATTCGGGTCATGAGCTGGTGTAATTTTCACAACGCCTGTTCCGAAGTCTTTTTCTACGTATTCATCAGCAATAATCGGAATCTCTCGGCCTACGATTGGAAGTGTAACTGTTTTTCCGATTAAATGTTTGTAGCGATCATCTTCTGGATGAACTGCTACCGCTGTATCACCAAGCATTGTTTCTGGACGAGTAGTTGCAAGGCGAATGTGACCAGAACCGTCTGTTAACGGATAGTTCATATGGTAGAATGCACCTTGAACTTCTTTATGAATTACTTCAATATCAGAAAGAGCTGTGCGTGTTGCTGGATCCCAGTTGATGATATACTCACCGCGGTAAATTAAGTCTTTTTCATATAATTGTACGAATACTTTATTAACAGCGTTAGATAAACCTTCGTCTAATGTGAAGCGTTCACGAGAATAGTCTAGTCCTAAACCAACTTTCCCCCATTGTTGACGAATGTGAGAAGCGTATTCTTCTTTCCATTCCCAAGCTTTTTCAAGGAATTTCTCACGACCAAGATCGTAACGTGAAATACCTTCTTCACGAAGTTTTCCTTCTACTTTCGCTTGCGTTGCGATACCAGCATGGTCCATTCCTGGAAGCCATAATACATCGTAACCTTGCATACGCTTTGTACGAGTTAGAATATCTTGAAGCGTCGTATCCCAAGCGTGACCTAAGTGTAACTTACCAGTTACGTTCGGAGGTGGAATTACAATTGTATATGGTTGTTTCTTCTCATCTCCTGTTGCTTCGAAATATTTGCCTTCAAGCCACCACTTGTAAAGGCCTTCTTCAACGGACATATGATCATATTTAGTTGGTAAATTATTTTCCGTGTTTGACATTATTTTCCCTCCTTAAAATAAAAAATGCCCCTCATCCAAAAAAGGACGAGGGACATCGCGGTACCACCTTTATTTACAAACAAATTCAGAATTTGCTTATACTCTTAATTTGATAACGGACAAATCCGTCTTTTCCTAATAAGAATCATTCCGTTCAGAAAAGATGCTCCAGGGCTACCTTCTAACATAACTATCTAGAGAACCTCCCAGCCAATGGTTCCCCTCTCTGAAGACGTTTCATGTTATACTCTTCCCCTTCAATGCATTTATGTGATTGTTAATTATTATATACAATAGTGTAAAAAACGAAACCTTATTCGTCAAGATAAATTTGAAACTACGGCTTTTATCTCTTTATGGAACTAATAAAAAAAGATAAGCAGGGTTCTCCCTACTTATCTTCTTTATCCGTTCCCTTGCTGGGCAGCTTGTAATTGCGAAAGGAAATATTCTGTATTACTAATGAGCCAATGCGATTGCTGCAGAATTTTTACCCCGCGAAGCTCATTTTCTTCATTACGACTCTTTCTTCTTTTCGTATACGACTGAATTTGCCGAATAAAATGCGACGGGTACGTCATATACGCAAACATAAGAAGCTGCTCCTCTTTCGTAAATGGAAAATTTTTTTGATACATTTGATACCATTCAAAGCGGTCGCTCCGCGCAATTGGATATGTGTTCAAAGACCTTGAATAAAAGCTGACGATATCCTGTACCGGTGTAGCAAACTGAGACTTTTCTAAACTAATAAAATAACCGTTTCGTTCATAATCAAATAAAAAGTGATTAAGCGATACATTTCCATGAACGAAAGTAGTACGTGTTTTTTCCTTTTCTTTCATTGCATCATGCCATTCACTTAATTGTTTCGTTGCGAACTCACGTGCTCTCATAACGTGGTGATAATACGTACAATATTGTAATTCAAATGGAGACATATACCACTTCGCTTCAGATTCTATGAGAAACTCTTCTAATATCTCGCCATCATTTTCCCAACGGCCGGATATATTTGTATAATGTTTTTCTAAATCTTCTTCTGTATAAGTCTCCTCTTTCACCGTTTTTTGATGCAACGTCCCGAGCGTTTGAAACATCTTATGGTATTGATCATTATCTTCGCCATTTCCTTCCGCACGTTCTAACCAAGGCATTAAATAATAGCTATACGCCCCATCACTTAAAACATAATTCCCGTCCGTCGTGTGATAGATAGGTACATAATTCGAAAAACCTTTCTCCTTCAAATACTGAATATGGTGTAAAAAATTATTCCGCTCTAATTTTCTATCTTGTATTTTCTTTAACGCATACGGACCTTGATTCGTATAAATTTTCATTACACTTCCGTGCTCTTCCATATGCTGAGTGTCCAATCTATATTGCCTCACAATGGGTTCATAGCGATTTCGTAATTCAATATCCATACGAATAACCCTTTCTTATTCAAAACATAGCTTCTAGGAAAAGAAAAGAGGTGAGTGAAAAAACTCACTCACTTATTTCACTGTTGCTTTTGAAACAGGAATATATATAATTTGCCCTGTAGTTAAATATATATCTTCTGATTGATTTACACGATATAAGCTTTGTACAGTCGTTTCATAACGTTCTGCAACCGATTCAATTGTATCTCCTTCTTGTACGAAGTACATTCTTACCTTCGTAAATTCTTCTTCTGGTTCTTTCGTAAATAATTTCGTTAAATAAAGTGCATTTTCATCTCGCTGTGAATATGCTTCTTCCTCTGGCTCTTCCTGCTTTTTCGCTTTTTCTTTCTTGAAATTTTTCCGCCCGAACAATTCAAATTGTGGCGTCTTTTCTTGCTCCTCTTCACGCTCCACAAGTTCATGTTCTTCTAATTCCTCTTCTTCTATTTCTTGCTCTTTTCTTTCTTCTAACTGAAACGGCTCAAATGCATAATCTTCCCATCCATCTGATTCTTTATAGGCTGGTACCTCTTCGTGCGGTGCAGGTCTACTTTCATCTTCTTCAGCTGAATCAGCTTCCAACTCGGCATACACCGTCTCTTCCTCTTCATCCTCGGTTCTTTCTTCGTCACATAAACCTGTAATAGATATATCCGCTAATAGTTGTAAGCAACCATTTCCCTTTAATTCATAATCAAATTCCTCGATTGATACATATAATTCTTCAATTACTTTCACTCGATTTCTTGGAATTGATATTTCGAGCGGAAAGGAATGGACAAGCTCATTAACCCCGTCTGCCCTTGTTTCTACATAATCAATTGCCTTTGCTGGTGATAGCTCTCTTAACGAATAAGCTGAATCATCTTGCCTTGCAACGTACTCTCCCGTTAAATCTAATTGCCCCCTCACGATAACTTCATGATCGAGCTCCTCTATCTCAACGTCTGGATCTAACGAAATTGACAAAAGTTCTTCGACTTCCTGTCCCTTCTGGAACCAAACAGATTCTTTTAATGAAAATCGTAATGAATGATCTGTTGCCACTTCTTTTCCCCCTCCCAAACTATATGTCATTACAGATTTATGTTCCCTAAGGCTACTTTATGAATAAAAAAAATCGCTCCCCTAATGGAAAGCGATTTTCTCTAAGAAATTATGCTTTTAATTTTGACATTGCAATTTCGGCCGCCGCAATTGTCGCCTCAATATCTGCATCACTATGTGCTGTCGATAAGAATAAACCTTCAAATTGAGAAGGTGGTAAAAATACACCTTGTTCTACCATTTCACGATAGTAAGCTGCAAAGAATTCTAAGTTTGAAGATTTTGCTGCATCATAATTAATAACGTGCTCATCTGTAAAGAAAATACCAATCATAGAACCTGCACGATTAATGTGATGCGGGATATTATGCTTTTCAGCTGCCTTACGTAGTCCAGCCTCTAACATTTCTGCTTTACGCTCAAATTCCACATATGATTCTGGCGTTAACTGCACTAACGTTTCATAACCTGCTGTCATTGCAAGTGGATTACCCGATAATGTTCCAGCTTGGTAAATCGGTCCGCTTGGTGCAACTTGACGCATAATCTCTGCCTTCCCACCGTATGCTCCTACCGGCAAGCCACCACCGATTACTTTACCTAAACAAGTTAAGTCAGGAGTTACACCGTAGTAACCTTGTCCACAATTATAAGCAACACGGAATCCTGTCATTACTTCATCAAAAATAAGTAGTGCACCGTTTTGCTCTGTCACTTCACGAAGTCCTTCTAAAAACCCTGGTTGCGGGGGAACAACGCCCATATTCCCTGCCACTGGTTCTACAATTATACAAGCGATGTCATCACCGAATTGTTCGAAAGCATATTTTACACTTTCTAAATCGTTATACGCTACTGTAATCGTATTTTTCGCTACACCTTCTGGTACACCAGGGCTATCTGGTAAACCTAGCGTTGCTACACCCGAACCTGCTTTAATCAATAAAGAATCACCATGACCGTGATAACAACCAATGAATTTCAAAATTTTGTTACGTCCAGTGTAACCACGAGCTAAACGTAGTGCACTCATTGTCGCCTCTGTTCCAGAGTTAACCATACGCACAATCTCAATTGATGGTACACGCTCGATAACAAGCTGCGCTAATTTATTTTCAATTTCTGTTGGTGCACCAAAGCTTGTTCCTTTTTCAGCAACAGCTTTTAAAGCCTCAACAACACGATCATTCGCATGACCATGAATTAAAGGTCCCCACGATAATACGTAATCGATGTATTCATTCCCATCGATATCATATACTTTAGAGCCTTTTCCGCGCTCCATAAACAGCGGATTCATACCAACAGACTTAAAAGCACGAACAGGGCTGTTTACGCCTCCAGGCATTAAATTTTGAGCCTCTTCAAACGCCGCAATCGACTTATCAAATTTTTTCATTATTTAGCGCCTCCTTCTTGTAACCATCTTGCTGCATCTTTTGCATGATACGTAATAATCAAGTCTGCTCCTGCGCGTTTCATGCTAATTAATTTCTCAAGTACAACTTCTTTTTCATTAATCCAACCATTTTGTGCTGCTGCTTTAATCATCGAATATTCACCACTTACGTTATAAGCAACGACTGGTAAGTTAAAGTTATTTTTCACATCACGAACGATATCTAGATAAGAAAGAGCTGGCTTTACAATTAAGAAGTCGGCCCCTTCCATTACATCTGATTCTGCTTCACGGAATGCTTCCATACGGTTCGCTGGGTCCATTTGATATGTTTTACGGTCACCAAACTGCGGTGCACCGTGTGCTGCATCACGGAACGGTCCGTAAAATGCTGATGAATATTTCACAGCGTACGACATAACTGGTACGTGCGCGAAACCATTTTCATCTAATGCATGGCGAATTGCTGTTACAAATCCGTCCATCATGTTAGATGGTGCAATAATGTCTGCCCCTGCTTTCGCTTGACTTACAGCTGTTTTTGCAAGAGCTGCAAGAGACTCATCATTTAAAATAACGCCATCTTCAATAACACCGCAATGACCATGGCTTGTGAATTGACATAAACATGTATCTGCAACTACTACTAGCTCTGGGAACTCATCTTTAATTTGCTTAATTGCACGCTGTACAATTCCATGCTCACAATATGCCGATGATCCAACTTCGTCCTTTTCAGCAGGTAAACCAAATACAATAACAGAACGAATGCCTAAATCAACGACCTCTTGCATTTCAGCTTGCAATAAATCTAAAGACATTTGATATACGCCTGGCATAGAAGGAACTTCATTACGAGTATTTTCTCCTTCTAATACAAAAATAGGGTAAATAAAATCTTCTGTATGTAAAAATGTTTCACGTACAAGCGCACGCATGCCCCCGCTTTGTCTTAAACGACGATGACGATTAAATTGTAAAGAATTCATAGATTTCTATCCCCATTCTTTTATTTTATAGATTCACAAATGCATTGTAGTAATGCTTCTACAGTGTACTCTTTTGGCACAATAACATGTGGAAAATAGAGGTTCGCCTCTTTTTCCGTAATAGGCCCTATACAAGCAATTGTACATTTTTTCGTCCATTCTCTCCAGTTTGTACCCTCAAGTAAACGAACAAAACTATCAACAGTTGAAGGGCTCGTAAATGTAATAATATTTACTTCCCCTAATTTCAATGCTGTTATAAGTTCTTGTTTTTTCTCTACATTCACCTTCGTACCATATACAATTAACTCATCTAGAAAAACACCAAACTCCCTAAGTTTAACCGGGATTACATCTCTTGCTAAATTCCCTTTCGGAAATAAAATACGCTCGTTTCCACTTAATTCTTTTAGAAACTCTTCGGCAAATGTTTCTGCAACAAATGCAGTGGGAACAAACTCTACTTGATAGCCTCGCTTTTCTAACTCTAACTTTGTTTTCACGCCTACTGCAGCAATTTTAATCGGTCCGGGGAGCTTCTTTCTCAAACTATCTAGAAAAAAAGCTACACCATTTTTACTCGTGAAAATAACCCAGTCATACGAATGTAGCTGCCCTGCTATATGTTGAATTTGCCTATGAGACGTACCTTCCATACGCAAAAGCGGAATTTCCAATGGAATTCCGCTCCTTTCTTTCACTGCTACACTCATTTGTTTCGCTTGGTGCTGGGCACGTGTAATCAATACTGTTTTGCCAGCGAGAGCGTTCATATTTATTGTTGCTCCTTATTTGCAGCAAGGATGAGCTCTTTTGCTCCTTGTTTAATTAAACGGTCCGCAGCCTCTAATCCAACTTGCTTCGGATCATTACCTACTACTATCTCTTTCAATAAAACAGAACCGTCCATAGAACCGACAAGCGCTGTTAATTCGATTGCATCATTTTCTTTAAGAGTTGCATATCCAGCGATTGGAACTTGGCATCCACCTTCAAGTTTATGAAGAAATACTCGTTCAGCAGCCACTGTTCTTTCTGTTACTGCATCATTAATATGCGCTAACAACTGAAGTAAATCCGTATCATCCTCACGACATTCAATCGCTAATGCACCTTGTCCTACGGCTGGTACACATAACGTTTCATCTAAATGTTCTGTAATAACTTCTCCGTCCCAGCCCATTCTCTGTAATCCAGCTGTCGCTAAAATAATTGCATCGTAATCTTCATCTTTTAACTTACGTAAGCGTGTATCGATATTCCCGCGAATCCATTTCACTTGTAAATCTGGTCTCGCAGCTAGTAGTTGTGCACTACGTCTCAAACTACTCGTTCCTAAGATCGCGCCTTCTGCTAAGTCTTTAAACGATTCTCCGTTTTTAGAAATAAAAGCATCACGAGGGTCAACGCGCTTTGGCGTACAACCAATCGTTAATCCATCTGGAAGTACAGCTGGCATATCTTTCATACTATGTACAGCCATATCAATTTCTTTCGTAAGTAACGCATGTTCAATTTCCTTTACAAATAAACCTTTTCCGCCTACTTTTGAAAGAGTAACATCTAAAATAACATCACCTTTTGTGACGATTTCTTTCACTTCAAATTCATATGGTAAACCAAGCGCTTTTAATTGATCAATAAACCAATTAGTTTGTGTTAATGCTAGTTTACTCTTTCGTGAACCTACAATAATTTTGCGCATAATTCTCTCTCCTCATTATAAATACCAAAAGTGGAAATTAGATAAACTGCTTAATAGAAAAATGTTAACTAGCATTACGAGAAATGCCCCGATATTCCACTGCACAATTTTCTTACCTTGCAACACATCTGCTGCTCGTAAATATAAGCCCACGCAATATACAAATAGAACGACAAAAGACCCAATTACTTTCGTATCATACCAATGGAAATTATCCAATTTTGTATATCCCCATATGCATCCTAATATAATTGCTAATAAGAAAAACGGAACAGAAAATAAATTTAATCCGTAAGACATAGATTCAAGCTTCGGCAAATTTCCTAATCTTCTTAATCTCGCATTCCACTTTTTCTTTTTTAATAGTCGGTATTGCAATAAATACATAATAGAAAAAATAAACGATACAGTAAACGTTGCATAAGAAATAATCGCCATACCGACATGCACGTATACAAGTTCTGAAACTAATTGCTCTGCAAGTACTGGCGACATCTTTCCGAGCGGTGTAAAAATAGAAAAAGCGCTTACGCCAAATGCTACAACATTTGTAAAAAAGACTAAAAAGTCAATACGCATAAATCGATTAATGACTAATGACATCGTAATCAATAACCAAACATAAAAATAAATCCCTGATAATAAAGTTAAAATAGGATTCGTTTCTGAATCTGTAGCCCTAAGCAACATAAAGATAGACTGCAGAACCCATACAATCGAAAGTAACCAAAAAGCAAAGCGGTTCGCCTTTCGGTTACTTTGGAAATAATCTATAAAATATAAACTAATGCTACAAGCATATAAAATAATTGCAATATGATAAATAATACTGTTATTAAAAAAACTCATCCGATCATCCTTCCAAGTTATAAAGATGGAACGGATGGTGTCCACGCTCTTTTATGTTCTACTTCTTCCGTATTTCCCGCTTCTTCCACTTCTAAATCAAAAATCTTCGCAAATAAAGCTAATTTTTCGCCAGCTCCCTCTTCAACAGCTAATTCTTTAGCTACTAAAATTGGGTCTTTTAACAATTGGTTAATAATACTTTTCGTATGTTTACTAATTACTTTTTTCTCACGATCACTAAGGTTTGGTATTTTTCGCTCAAGACTTTCCATCGTATCACTTTGAATTGCTAGCGCTTTATCACGAAGAGCTGATATTAACGGTACAACACCTAGCGTACTTAACCACGTTTTAAATAAAACCATTTCTTCTTCAATCATAAATTGAATTTTCTCTGCTTCTTTTAAACGTTCAGCACGGTTTGCTTCAACTACACCTTGCAGATCGTCGATATCATATAAGAAAGAGCCTTCTAATTCATCAATCGCCGGATCAATATCACGTGGTACTGCAATATCAACCATAAATAACGGACGACCAGAGCGCATTCTCTCTACTTTTGTCATCATTTCTTTCGTAATGACATATTCTGATGCACCCGTTGAACTAATTAAAATATCCGCTTCTAATAATGCACATTGCAATTCACTTAAAGGCTTTGCATGTCCCATATATTTCTCAGCCATCACTTCCGCTTTCGTAAGCGTCCTATTCATAACCGTTACTTTACGAGCTCCACTTCCGTATAAGTTTTGCAGTGCAAGTTCACCCATCTTACCCGCACCAAGAATAAGTACATGACAATCCGTTAAATCGCCAAATATTTTCTTTCCGAGCTCAACAGCAGCATAACTAACAGACATCGCACTTTCACCAATCGTTGTTTCTGAGTGCGCACGTTTTGCTAACGTAACCACTTGCTTAAACAACTCATTAAAAATTGTACCTGTCGCTTTTACTTGTTGTGCTTCTAAAAAGCTATCTTTTATTTGACCTAAAATTTGCGTCTCTCCAACAACCATAGAATCCAAACCGCACGTTACGCGGAATAAATGATCTATTGCGCCATCTTGTTCAAAAATAGACAAGTATGGTGCGACTTCTTCTATTTCAAGCTGAAACCAATCAGCTAAAAACTTCTTAATGTAATACCGTCCCGTGTGTAATTGATCGACAACAGCGTAAATCTCAGTGCGATTACAAGTTGATACAATGACATTTTCTAGCACGCTCTTTTGGTTTTGTAATATAGTCATTGCTTGCTCTAGCTCTGCTGCCTGAAATGTGAGTTTCTCACGAAATTCTACAGGGGCTGTTCGATAATTTACACTAACAACAAGAATATGCACGCAGCATGTCCCCCTTCACCCGTTTTATCACTTTATCTACTATCATAATACAACTTTCCTCTTATGAATCTGACAATCGTGTGAACAACTGATTATTTTTTATTTATTCTCCATATGTAATAAAGGAGCTTCAGTAAGATTAATAAAGAACTTTCTACTTTATAATAATTATAAAATAATAACTCTATTTGTACGTTACCAAAAAAAGTCCTCATAATCAAGTGATGGAAACTATTCCATATTAATTATAACATCATCTTTTCTATCTTCTTTCATCATGAAGGAAAATATGTATGATTGTTCCAAAATATAGTACTCACTTTCTCGATGCAATGCATTTGACATTGTATTTCTTTTTCGTTATATTGGTTTTACAAAATTAAATTGTGCACAATTTAAAAATTACAAGGAGTTGCCTATGAAAGAAAATCCTTTGCATCTAGATAACCAACTTTGTTTTTCTATTTACGCTTGTTCTAGAGAGGTTACCCGTTTTTACCGCCCCTATTTAGAAGAAATGGGCATTACGTATCCCCAGTACATTACTTTACTCGTACTCTGGGAACAAGACGGACTAACAGTAAAAGAAATTGGAGAACGTCTATTTTTAGATTCTGGTACTTTAACACCTATGTTAAAACGTATGGAATCATTAAAACTTGTACAACGTGTTCGTTCAAAAGAAGACGAGCGAAAAGTTTGTATTGAATTAACAGAACAAGGTAAAGATTTAAAAGAAATAGCTTGTTCATTACCAACAACGATGGCTACAAATTTAGGAATTACAGAGCAAGAATATCATTCTTTATTAATCCAATTAAACACATTAATTGAAACAATGAAAAAAATTAATGACAGAAAAGGGGAATAAACATGGATAAATTATATACTGCTTCAGTAACAGCAACAGGTGGAAGAAACGGTAAGGTAGTTTCAGATGATGGCATATTAAATCTTGATGTAAAAATGCCAAAAGCACTAGGTGGCGCAGGCGGAGAAGCAACAAATCCAGAACAATTATTTGCAGCTGGTTATGCAGCTTGCTTTGATAGTGCATTACAACTTGTAATTCGTACAAAACGTATGAAGGTGGAAAGTACAGAAGTGACTGCACACGTTTCTATCGGTAAAGATACAGATGGTGGTTTCGGACTATCTGCTGTACTTGACGTACATGTTGCTGGTGTTTCTCATGCCGAAGCACAAGAACTTGTAGAAGCCGCTCACGGTGTATGTCCTTACTCTAAAGCAACAAGAGGAAATATTGAAGTTACATTAAACGTACGCTAAAAGTTTAGTAAATAAAAAAAAACGCGCGACATTCGTCACGCGTTTTTTGTTTTTGTCATTTTATGAATTGCTTTCCATGCTTCTTCTTTTCCAAGTCCTGTTTCAGAAGAGAATAGAACGATTTCATCGCCAATTTCAACAGCAAGCGTTTCTTTTACAACTTTTAAATGCTTTTGCCATTTCCCTTTCGGAATTTTATCGGCTTTCGTTGCAATAATAATTGTTGGGATTTCATAATGCTTTAAGAAATCATACATCATAATGTCATCTTTTGTTGGTTGGTGACGTAAATCAACTACTAATACAGCTGCGTCTAATTGCGTACGTGTTGTAAAGTAAGTTTCAATCATTCTGCCCCATGCCGCGCGCTCTGTTTTAGATACTTTCGCATATCCATAACCTGGAACGTCAACAAAATGCATCATTTCATTGATTAAGAAAAAGTTCAGCGTTTGCGTTTTTCCTGGTTTAGAAGAAATACGTACTAACTTTTTACGATTTAAAATTTTATTAATAAAGGAAGACTTCCCGACATTAGAACGACCTGCTAAGGCAATTTCTGGTAAATCACTGTCTGGATATTGTTCCGGTTTAACGGCACTAATTACAATATCTGCTTTTGTTACTTTCATTGTTTCACTCCTACTAATGCGTGCTCCAATACTTCGTCTAAATGAGATGCAAGCACAAACGTAAGGTTTTCTTTTACGCTCTCTGGAATATCATCTAAATCTTTCTCATTTTCCGCCGGTAAAATAATTTTTGTTAATCCCGCGCGGTGAGCACTTAATGTTTTTTCTTTCAAACCACCAATCGGTAATACACGACCACGAAGTGTAATTTCACCTGTCATACCAACTTCTTTACTTACAGGAATACCCGTTAGTGCAGAAATAAGTGCCGTTGCCATCGTAATACCTGCTGACGGTCCATCTTTTGGAACTGCTCCTTCTGGAACATGAATATGAATATCGTTTTTCTCATGGAAATCCGGATCAATATGAAGTTCTTCTGCACGAGAACGAATATAGCTAAACGCGGCTTGTGCGGATTCTTTCATAACATCCCCAAGTTTCCCTGTTAAAATTAATTTCCCTTTTCCTGGCGCTACAGACACTTCAATTGCAAGTGTATCGCCGCCCGCTGCTGTGTAAGCTAAACCTGTTGCCATACCAACTTGGTCTGTTTTTTCAGCTTGACCATAACGGAATATATGCTTACCAAGTAAATCAACAATATTTTTCTCTGTTACAACAATGCGCTTGCGTTCTGCTGTAACGATAATTTTTGCTGCTTTACGGCAAACTTTTGCAATTTGACGCTCTAACGTACGAACACCAGCCTCGCGTGTATAATAACGAATAATTTCAAGAAGCGCTTCATCACGTACTTGCAAATTACCTTTTCGCAAACCGTGCTCTTTTAATTGTTTCGGCAATAAATGCTCACGAGCAATGTGCACCTTTTCAAGTTCTGTATAACCAGCAATTGAAATGATTTCCATACGGTCAAGCAATGGGCCCGGAACACTTGCAAGTGTATTAGCAGTTGCAACGAACATAACTTTCGATAAATCATATGGCTCTTCAATGTAATGATCACTGAAGTTATGGTTTTGTTCTGGATCTAACACTTCAAGTAACGCTGCTGATGGGTCTCCCCTGAAATCGTTAGACATTTTATCAATCTCATCTAATAAGAAGACTGGATTAACTGTTTTCGCCTTTTTCATACCTTGAATAATACGTCCTGGCATCGCTCCTACATACGTACGACGGTGACCACGAATTTCAGATTCATCACGCACACCACCAAGAGAAACACGTACAAAATTACGGTTTAACGATGTTGCAATAGAACGTGCTAACGAAGTTTTCCCAACCCCAGGAGGTCCTACTAGACAAAGAATTGGCCCTTTTAATGAATTCGTTAACTTCTGTACAGCTAAATATTCAAGTACTCGCTCTTTCACTTTTTCAAGACCGTAATGATCTTTATTTAAAATTTCTTCCGAATGAGTGAGGTCAATCATATCCTCTGTTGCTGTTGTCCAAGGGAGAGCTAATAACCAATCAATATAATTATGAATGACACCACTCTCAGCAGAACTTACAGGTAATTTTTCATAACGATCTAATTCTTTCAGTGCAGCCCTCATTGTTTCTTCAGGCATTCCCGACTGTTCAATTTTCTCACGAAGTTCTTCAACTTCCCCGCCCTTGCCTTCTTTATCACCAAGTTCAGTTTGAATCGCCTTCATTTGCTCACGTAAGAAATATTCTTTTTGCGTGCGCTCCATTGAACGTTTCACTTTTTGTCCAATTTTCTTTTCTAGGCTAAGTAACTCTTGTTCATCTTGAATAATTGAAATAAGTGTATGTAGTCGCTCTTTCACAGATACAATCTCTAAAATCTCTTGTTTCTGCTTCGTTTTAATCGGTAAGTGAGAAGCAATTAAATCAGCTAGTCTTCCCGGTTCTTCTACATCAGCTACCGTTGCAAATGTTTCATTTGAAACTTTTTTCGAAACTTTAATATATTGTTCGAAATGCTCCAGTAACGTACGCATAAGAGCCTTCTCTTCTAAATCATCTTCTACTTCTTCCGTTACCGTTTTAATAGAAACTTGCACTATATTTTCTTCTTCGATAAACTCTACTACTTCTGCTCTATGTAAACCTTCTACAAGGACACGAAGCGTACCGTTCGGCAATTTTAACATTTGCTTCACTTTCGCCACTGTACCTACACTATATATGTCATCTTCTTTCGGATCGTCGATATTCATTTCTTTTTGCATTGCTAAAAAGATGATATTTTCATCCATTGCCGCCTGCTCTAGTGCTTGTATCGATTTATCACGTCCTACATCAAGATGCAGAACCATCGTTGGATATACGAGAATGCCTCTTAATGGTAGGAGGGGCACAATTCTTTCATTCGTATTCATACTAGACATAGCACCTCCATAATAAATTAAACTCCTGTTCAACTATTTTATATTACAATACATCTAGATGCAATTGCAGAGATTCTTCGCAATTGTTAATCCCCTGTTTTTTTGTGCCTCACGAAAAGAAAAAAGACTCCGCTTAAGCATACAAACTTAAACGAAGTCTGGCAAATTTTTATTATTGTATATTCTCACATTGATTGTGCATCTGTTTCGCCCAAATCATTATGTGCATCAAGCTCACGATGCATATTTTCCTGCATAAATGTTAATTCAAATACTTCTTTTAATTTGCGAACAGGAATGATCTCAATTCCCTTTATTGTATACAAAAATGGTTGCATGTTTTCAGCCGGAATGATGACTTTCTTAGCTCCCGCTTTTTTCGCAGCTTTTATTTTTGCGTACACACCACCAATAGGCTTCACTTCTCCGTGGATACTTATCTCACCTGTCATCGCTACTTCATTATTCACATACGTACGATGCACTGCTGAATATACACCTGTTGCCATAGCAATACCTGCTGAAGGACCATCAATCGGGATACCACCAGGAAAATTAATATGTATATCATACCCTTCTGGCAACACATCTAGAGAACGAAGTACTGTTAACACATTATCAACAGAACCTTTCGCCATACTTTTACGGCGAATTGATTTCGTTTGATTTCCAATACTTTCCTCTTCTACAATTCCAGTGACATTTACTGATCCTTTATCTTTCGCAGGAATAGCTGTTACCTCAATTTCTAATAACGCACCTGTATTCGGCCCATATACAGCAAGCCCGTTCACAAGACCGATTCTCGGAATTGGATAAATACGTTTTTCGTACTTTGGTGTAAGCTGACTAGAATGAACAACCCACTCAATATCTTCATCTTTAATGAAAGGTCGTTCTTCATTTATCGCCATACCAGCAGAAATTTGCACGAGATTAATTGCTTCTCGCCCATTTCTTGCATACATCCCAATCATTTCGATACCGTTCTCACCTACTTGCATCTCCACTTTGTCAGCTGCATTTTTCGCTACTTTTTGAATTTCTTCTGTATCTAACTCACGGAAGAACACTTCTAAACAACGCGACCTAATTGCAGGAGGAATTTCCTCTGGTGAACGTGTCGTTGCACCAACTAAACGAAAATCTGCAGGTAAACCTTTTTGAAAAATATCATGTATATACGTTGGAATCATCGAATTTTCTTCACTATAATACGCACTTTCCAAAAACACTTTCCGATCTTCTAACACTTTTAGCATTTTATTCATTTGAATTGGATGTAATTCACCAATCTCATCAATGAACAAAATACCACCATGCGCATCTGTTACAGCCCCTTTTTTCGGTTGCGGGATACCCGCTTGTCCCATTGCACCTGCTCCTTGATAAATAGGATCATGCACTGAACCAATTAATGGATCCGCAATACCACGCTCATCAAACCTAGCTGTCGTCGCATCAAGTTCGATAAATGTTGCATTTGTACGAAATGGAGATTTCGGATTTCGTTTCGCTTCTTCTAATACAAGGCGTGCTGCCGCTGTCTTTCCGACACCTGGCGGACCGTATATGATCACATGTTGCGGATTAGGACCACAAAGAGCCGCTTTTAACGACTTAATCCCGTCTTCTTGCCCTACAATGTCTATAAAGGATGTAGGACGTACCTTTTCCGCAAGCGGCTCTGTTAAAGAAACCTCACGCATTTTACGAAGCTGCTCTAATTCTTTTTTCGATTCTCGATCAATTGAAACTTTTTGTGTTCGCTGATTTCGAAGTAAATGCCAAAAATACAATCCGACAATTACGCCAAAAACAAGTTGAACAAGTAAAAATATATTTGTCCAGCTCATAATTCATTTCCTCCCGCTATGTTTTACCTTTTAGTATTTCCTGGGAGGAATAGTGCTAAACATAAAGAAAAACAGCAATTATAAAAATTGCTGTTTCTTCTTCGCATTATGCAGATGTTTTTGTATCAAGTACAGTACCGTCTTGTAACACCAATTTCGGCGGTTCATTATCAGCTACTGTTTCTTTCGTAAGAATACACTTCTCGATATCTTTGCGAGATGGAAGTTCGAACATTACATCAAGCATCAAGCCTTCAATAATAGAACGAAGTCCACGAGCACCTGTTTTACGTTCAATTGCTTTTTTCGCAATCTCAACTAGTGCACCTTCTTCAAACTCTAACTCAACATCGTCAAGCTCCAATAATTTTTGGAATTGCTTAACAAGTGCATTTTTCGGTTTAGTTAAAATATCTACAAGAGCATCTTCATCAAGCGGCTCTAGGTTCGCAATAACTGGAAGACGACCGATAAACTCCGGAATTAAACCGAATCTTAAAAGATCCTCTGGTAAAACGTGAGATAAAACATGCTTCTCATTTACATCAGCATTTTTCTTCTCAGCACCAAATCCAATTACTTTCTCACCAAGGCGACGTTTAATAATAGGCTCGATGCCATCAAACGCTCCACCACAAATGAATAGGATGTTCGTTGTATCAATTTGAATAAACTCTTGATGCGGGTGCTTACGACCACCTTGAGGTGGAACGCTCGCTACAGTACCTTCTAAAATTTTCAGAAGTGCCTGCTGTACACCTTCACCAGATACATCACGTGTAATTGATGGATTTTCGGACTTACGTGCCACTTTATCAATCTCATCAATATAAATAATTCCTTTTTCCGCTTTTTCTACATCGTAATCAGCCGCTTGAATTAGTTTTAGTAAGATGTTTTCTACATCTTCCCCAACGTATCCAGCTTCTGTTAAAGATGTTGCGTCCGCGATTGCAAATGGAACATTTAAAATACGCGCTAATGTTTGTGCCAATAATGTTTTACCACTACCAGTTGGCCCAATAAGTGAAATATTACTCTTCGCTAATTCTACATCATCAATTTTGCTGTTAGAATTAATGCGTTTGTAATGGTTATATACCGCTACTGCTAGTGCTTTTTTCGCGTTATCTTGTCCGATGACATACTCATCTAAGATTTCACGAATTTCTACCGGTTTCGGTACATCTTTGAATTCTACTTCTTCGTCCTTCGCAAGCTCCTCTTGTACAATTTCAGTACAAAGCTCGATACACTCGTCACAAATGTAAACACCTGGACCTGCAACTAACTTTCGAACTTGCGTTTGTGTTTTACCACAGAAAGAACATTTTAATTGACCTTTTTCATCATTAAATTTAAACATATTTTCACACCCCTTACAAAGTGCTAACCTCTTGCCTTCGTATGTACACGATAAATGTATCGTATGTAAATACATATTATGTCACTACGTAGCGAGAAATACAAATAATATGACTAGTTATGTACAAATAAAAAAATTTTAAAACTTTTGAAATATGTATATTCGACTTACAAAGGCACTTTTCCTTCTTCATCGAAAAGTTTTATAAATATATTTCTATATTTATAAAACAAGGCACGATTAAAATCGCGCCTTGTTATTTTATTATGCAGCGTTGTCTACTAAGAAGTCTACAGCTTTACGCACTTTAAGATCTTCAGATAAAGCGTCTACGCTTCCAAGAGCTTGCTTGATAGCGTCTACTGGCATACCGTACATTTCAGCCATTTTTTCAACTTCTGCAGTTACTTCTTCTTCAGTAACTTCGATGTTTTCAGCTTCAATGATAGCTTCAAGAACAAGATTGATTCTTACACGTTTTTGTGCATCCTCTTTCATTTGCTCTTTTAATTTGTCAGCGTCAGTACCTGTGAATTGGTAGTAAAGCTCAAGGTTCATACCTTGTTGGCTTAAACGTTGCTCGAATTCACGAACCATACGATCTAACTCAGTGTCGATCATAGCTTCTGGAATGTCGATTTCAGCGTTAGCAGCAGCTAATTCTACTACTTCGTCACGTACTTTGTGCTCAGCTTCGTGCTTTTTGCCTTCTTCTAAGTTTGTACGAAGTTTTGTTTTTAATTCATCAAGAGTTGCAACTTCTTCGTCAGCATCTTTAGCGAACTCGTCGTTTAACTCAGGAAGTTCTTTTGTTTTGATTTCGTGAATTGTTACTTTGAATGTTGCTGGTTTACCAGCTAATTCAGCAGCATGGTACTCTTCTGGGAATGATACTTCAACTTCTTTAGAATCACCAGATTTAAGACCAATTACTTGCTCTTCGAAACCTGGGATGAAAGTACCAGAACCGATTGCAAGAGAATAGTTTTCGCCTTTTCCGCCTTCAAATGCTTCGCCATCAACGAAACCTTCGAAGTCGATTACAGCTGTATCACCATCTGCAGCAGTTCCGTCTTCTTTAACAACTAGTTCAGCTTGACGCTCTTGTAAAGCTTTTACTTCGTTCTCTACATCCTCGTCAGTTACAGTTGTTTCAACTTTTTCTACTGCTAAACCTTTGTAATCACCTAATTTAACTTCAGGTTTTACAGTAACTTTTGCAGTGAAAATTAAGTTTTGGCCTTTTTCGAATTTCTCGATGTCAATCTCAGGATGAGCAACTGGGAAGATACCAGCTTCATCGATCGCTTCACCGTATGCTTTTGGTAAGATGATATCTAAAGCATCTTGGTATAAAGATTCAATACCAAAGCGTTGTTCGAATAATGGACGAGGCATTTTTCCTTTACGGAAACCTGGTACATTAATTGTTTTTACTACTTTTTTGAATGCAGCGTCGATAGAGTTATTTACTTCTTTAGCATCAACTTCGATTGTTAAAACGCCAACGTTACCTTCTAATTTTTCCCATTTTGTAGACATTTATTCTTTCCCTCCAACTATAATAATGTATGCACATACCTCTATAGATCAAAATTTTTATTATCTCTTTCTTGAAATAACAAATGTACAAATAACCCTCTAGCAAAAAGCTTTCAGATACAATGTTCCAATCTACTAATTGTCTAAAAGACAACTACGGTATATTTTGTTCGAGACTAATATGAAACATATTAAGTAAGAGAATTATACTCCTCTTCTCTTACAAACAGGCAGATTTCTGCCTTTTGCAACCCTTACATTATAACATAGAATGTGCTCGTTTCAATAACTGAACGATTCTTTTTCATAATTATACGGGCAAATACCCTTCTCTTTCAATGCGCAGTAACCATTGATAGGCAATATGAAATTCCTCAAACTCAATATTGTATGCTGTCATAAGTTCTTCTTCATCAATAGCCAATCCGAAACGCTTTCTTCCAATTCTCTCTAAGACAGCAGCCCAAATTTCTACTTTATCCATTAATAGAGGGAACGGAAAAATACTAATTTGTAATTCTTTCCAGTATGTAACCATCGTACTAAATATATCTGGATAACTTTGCTCTAATCGGTTTGAGAATTTATGTATAATTTTATCGGATTGCTCCTCATTATGACCTGTAAATGCTGGAATCACCTTTATCGTATTTCCAAACTTCTCTACTTCTATTTCTTCTTCTATTTGATTTTCTACCATTTTATACAAAATAGAAGTTTTTAAATAAGGGTGCTGATCTTCGTCTATTAAAAATTTCTTTAAAGTAGGAAGTGCGAGATCCAGGTCTTTTAACGAAAGTTTCTGGATCACTCTTAGCTTTTGACCAAAGTTTTCTCCAAAAAGCCCATCGGTAAATTCTTCTAATTCAAAATTCGAATCCACTAGCGGTGTATCTTCTTCATTCAGCATCCCTTGCGCAAACAAAGCAAGCTGCGCCAATTTTTCCTTTTGCTCAGGAATTATATCTTTCGTTTGCAAAACTTCCTCAACAGTTTCAATGACACCTTCATAATCATTTGTTTGAACTAAAATAGTTACATACGTTTCAAGAATATCACCAAATAATACAGCTCCTGTTTCAAGCAACTGCTCACATTTTTCTTTCGCTTCTTCCATACGTTTTAATTCTAGCAAACAAATAACGGAAGCTAATTCTGTTTGTTCCGTTTCTGCATTATACTGACGTAATATTTCAAAGCAGCGCAATGCATCTTCGAATTCCCGCTCTTTCAACGCTAAAAAACCTTTATCAATATAGCGTTCTGATAGTTGCGGAAACAATACGACCGTATTTTCTTTTTTATCCATACGTCCGCCTCTTTTTCTAGATTTTAATGATCTTCAAAGTAAATATATCAAATGCGTAATGAGAACACAACATTCCAAAATTATTTATTTGAAATATAGGAATATTCTATTTTCATAACAAAAAAGCAACAAACTTCTAAATGAAATTCATTTTTCACAAACAAAAACCCTCAGCAACAGACGGCAGAGGGTTCATCATTAATGGAAAGCTTTTATAATTGTGGGGTATATAACAAGGGTAATAATTTGGAGAACAATAATTGCCATAACAATCATGCTAAAATAGAAGATTGGTTTACTTCGCTTCATTAAAAACATAATAATAAGCATCGTACAAGCAAACAAACTTAAAAAGAACAAACTCGTTGTCGAACTAAGTATACCACTTGGGACAAAGAACAATAAAACTACACTACAAGTACCTATAATTCCAAATAACCATTCCATTCATTCACTCATTCCCTTTCCCTCTCATGGCAGTTTTTTCTACGCTACTAAATGTTTTACAACATCAATTACATATGTTAACTTTTCATACGCCACAAACCCAAAAGCTACTGTTAAACCTGTTACGATTAATCCTTTCATCATCTCTTCCTCCTCATTTATCGTTGTTATCTTCATTATATAAGATTAGTAATTTGTTACCATCGAACTTCCTTACACTTACCTTACAGAGTTGTAAGATTTCAAAAATAAGTTTAAAATCATGTTAATATATTTTTGTACAATTAAGAATTTAATTTACAAGGGGGATTATATATGTTCAAAAAAATGGCTGCTGATGTTTTAGGATTAAGCGATGTAGGTTCTGTCATTACACCAAAAGATTATGATAAGGTTGATGCTGATGATTACGTAATGCATGAAGATGGGGAGAAAATTTACTTTCTTATTAAATCAAAATCAGATGAATATTGCTTTACAAACAAAGGATTAATTCACCTAGATGGTACAAGTGCCACAAGCAAAAAACGTACATTACGCCGCTTTAGCTATAGTAAATATCAAATTAAAAACGTAGCACTTGAAACTGCAGGAACGATTGATTTAGATGTAGAAATTAAATTTCAAATGGGAGATGAGCATTACTCAATTGATGTCCATAAAAAACATATTGAAGAATTAAAAGATTTATATAAGGCTCTTCTTAAAATCGAAGAAATTTCATACGACAACGACATTACATTGCAGTATGCACATAAAAGTTTAGATATGGCATCTAACGCTTTCAGCCGTATTTCAAATGCACAAGTAAATTTAGCAGAACAGTTTAAAGAGATGAACGAGATCGCCTTTAACTGGCTCGTTGATACGAAAAAGCAATATAACGTGAAAGATTACGGTTTTGTCTTTGAAAAATTTATTAATAACTAATTTAAAACAAACAAAAAACCTTGTTATCAAAAGATAACAAGGTTTTTTTAGCGTCCCAGGAGAGATTCGAACTCCCGACCGTACGCTTAGAAGGCGTATGCTCTATCCGGCTGAGCTACTGGGACATGGAGCGGGTGAAGAGAATCGAACTCTCGACCAGAGCTTGGAAGGCTCTTGTTTTACCACTAAACTACACCCGCATATGTTATTTTATTTTTCTTCGTTAGCGCCGTTGCCCTATCGACAATATTTATTATATTCATAACTACTTATAAAGTCAACACTTTTTTAAAAGAGGATAATTTTTCTTATCCTCTTTTAAAAATTGCTTGTTCCACCAGCTGTCCATCTAATGTTTCAAAACGAACTTCTATATGATTTTCATCCATTTCTAATAAAGCGAATGTTTTTTCCACACGAGAGCGTGGGAGCAAAATACTTCCTGGATTAATAAATAAAATCCCATCAATTAATTCTGCCCCTAATATATGAGAATGTCCAAAGCATGCTACTTGCGCTCCTACTTCTCCTGCATGATACGCTAACGTTTGTAACGTCATTTTCACATTATGACGATGACCGTGTACAACTAAGAAACGAATTCCATCTACATCAGTTACAATTTCATCTTGAAAGTTAGCATAATCACAATTCCCTTTTACAACTTGGAAACCTTGTAGCTCTTCGTGAGCAGGCGTTAGCTCTGAATCACCACAATGAATCATGACATCTACTTTCCCTTCGTAATTCTCTTTTAACTGCTGTAATTCCTTCACAGAGCTATGACTATCGCTTACGATTAAAGCTTTCATCAATCTCTCTCCCTTATTCTTCTAAAAACCATTCTGGGATTTTTTTTTCTAATTTACGAAGAGCGCGTCCGCGGTGACTAATCGCATTTTTCTCATCCGAATTTAGCTCAGCCATCGCTTTTTTATATTCTTCTACATAAAAAATCGGATCGTATCCGAAACCATTTTCCCCGCGGCGCTGTTCTAGAATTTTCCCTTCGCACGTTCCGTTTACAATAACCGGCTCTTTATCCACTTCAGGGAAAGCAACTGCTAGCGCACAGTAAAAACGAGCTGTACGTTTTTCTAAATCGACGTCAGTTAACCCTTGTAACACCTTATCTATATTCGCCTGATCATCTTTCGGCTCTCCAGCAAAACGAGCTGAATACACACCTGGTTTCCCGTTTAAGGCATCTACAATAAGACCAGAGTCATCCGCAATTACGATGGAATTCAACTGTCTACTAAGACTGTCCGCCTTTAAAATTGCATTTTCTTCAAATGTTTCACCAGTTTCTTCGACTTCTTCAATATGAGGAAAATCGTGTAAAGATTTCACTTCTAAGTCAAATCTCTCAAATAACTCAGCAAACTCACGTACTTTCCCAAGATTTTTCGTCGCTACAACAACTTGCTTCATATTTTCCACCTCTACTCTATATGAGATACGATGTCACCTAACGCTTCTTTTTGCTTTTCAACAAGTTGGAAAATCCCTTGTTCAGCAGCATCAAGTAATTCATTTAATTCAGCTCTGCTAAACGTCGCTTCTTCTCCAGTTCCTTGCACTTCAACAAACTGACCTTTTCCAGTCATAATAACGTTCATATCAACGTCTGCTTTAGAATCTTCAGCATAATTTAAATCTAAAACAACACCTTGTTCTTCAACAACACCTACTGACGTTGCCGCTAAATAATCTTTCACCGGAATTTTAGATACTTTTTCTGCTTGCAATAATTTTTCAAAAGCTAATACCATCGCTACATAAGCACCTGTAATAGAAGCTGTTCTCGTTCCGCCATCCGCTTGAATTACATCACAGTCAATCCAAACTGTTCTTTCGCCAAGCGCTTCTAAATCAACAACCGCACGTAATGCTCGTCCAATTAAACGCTGGATTTCCATTGTGCGCCCTGTTACTTTCCCTTTACTTGACTCTCTGATTGTACGTTGCTCTGTCGCACGTGGAATCATTGAGTATTCTGCTGTTACCCAGCCTTTTCCTTCTCCGCGCATAAACGGCGGTACACGCTCTTCAATTGTCGCTGAACAAATTACCTTTGTATCCCCAACTTCAATTAGTACTGATCCCTCTGGATGTTTTAAATAATTTGTATGAATATGTATATGGCGTAGCTCTGCTTTTCCTCTACCATCTACTCGCATAAAAATAACCCCCTCATAAATACTCTCATTAGTATAGCCAAATTTAAATGTACGATATGTATAACAATAAAAGAAGGGGAACTCAAAAAGCAATTCCCCTTTCTTACATAAGTATATCAAATTATTCACGATTAAAAACTACCTGTATTCACGTTTTGTGGACGATCAACAGGTTTTATTAACTTTTCACCTTTCTCATCCATAAGATTTGCTTTCCCATTCACTTCAATAGAAACATTTTTCACACCTTGTTTTTCCGTTAAAGATAAGACTAACGATTTCAACACATAATTTGAAATCATGTTTTTGTCTGGGTTCACAAATATATTTTCATTAAAGTTTAATGTAATATTTCCGTTCTCCACTTTTGGATTCGTAATAAGCTTAGCTCCTGGATTAAAATCATTTAGTAGCGATCCTTGAATCGGACCTTTTACAAGCTCATCCACAATTGCCGAGTAATCATTTTCTTTTCCTTCTGCAACGCGCCTTGTTACCGGTACGTAATATTGCTGCTTATTATTATTTTGCGCCATAAAGTAAAGTGTAACCGGTTTTGTATGCGTCACATCTGCTACTTGTTCATCATCAAAGTTAATTCCATTCGCACGACTTACACCTTCACCAAGCGGTGTACCCGCAACAGGCATCTTCGCTAACTTTTCACCATTTATTTGGAACTGCACTTGTTTTATTTCTGTAAATTGAGTCAAAGTCCACGCTACTGATTCAACAATTTGACGTTCTTCTTCTTTTGAATAATTTTTCATTTCTTTAGAGAAATCAATTACTGCTGTCCCGCCTTTTTTCAAATTCAAGGTCATCGTCGTATTCGCTGGAAGGACTGCTCGAAATCCATTTGGCAATAAATTTGTGACTGGTCCATCTTTCACAAGATACTCTAACGTTTGCTGTACAACTTCATTCGCTTTCGGAGTAGGCATTGCAATAGTTTGCGGTACGACATATCCATTTTTATCAACGAGGTATAACTCTCTATTTACTGTTTGCCCTTGTTTATCTTTTTTAGCAGTTTCTTTCTTTTCACCTTCTGTATACGTAACTTTTTTTGGCGGATCAATTTGTTCTGTCGCTTTCTCTTGATTTAACAAGCCACACCCTGATAATAAAATCGCACTCACAGTAGCACCAACAACCCATTTAAAAGTGGATTTAGGCATGCCATTCCCCCCTAAAATCTAAGTTTGTACTATTATGTATACGAGCTGTTTCATATTTTAGAACAAGCTATGGCTACTTATACAGAAAAAACCCCTGATTTCTCAGGAGTTCTCTTATATGAATCTACTATTATTCTGTTTCTAAATTGATATGCTTCACATTTTCAATCGGCTGACCGAACCACTTTGATGCAATTTCTTTGAACAGACCTATTTTACCAGTCGTTAAGAAGAGGTGGTCACTTTGTTCTTCTCCCTCATTTAACATCTTACTATGGTATAAAATCGTGCTTACCTCACGCGCCGTTTCATCACCCGAACTAATTAATTGTACTTGATCCCCCATTACCTTTTTAATAACAGGACCTAAAATCGGATAATGCGTACATCCTAGAATAAGCGTATCAATGTCAGTACTTTTCAACGGTTGCAATGTTTCTCTTACAACTTCATACGCCATTTCACTTTCGAAATTCCCACTCTCTACAAGCTCAACGAAAGGTGGGCAAGCTAAACTTTCTACCATAACACGGTTATTAATAGACTTTAACGCCTCTTCATAGGCGCCACTTTTTACTGTTCCAATCGTTCCAATAATCCCAACATGATACGTATTTGTCACTTTTAAAGCTGTACGTGATCCTGGATGAATAACTCCAACTACTGGAATTGGTAATTGTTTCTGCATTTCTTCTAATACAACCGCAGTTGCTGTATTACACGCAATAACTAACATTTTGATATTTAAATCTAATAAATGCTCCGTCATTTCCCACGTAAATTGACGCACTTCTTCACGAGAACGCGGACCATAAGGGCAACGTGCTGTATCCCCTAAATATATAATACGCTCTTTCGGCAACTGACGAATTAATTCCTTCGCTACTGTTAAACCGCCCACTCCTGAATCAATAACACCGATCGCTCTATTCAACTTAATCACCCGTTTTCTCATTCATCATCTTTTATGTTTATCAGTATATTTTACACACTTTAAGTTCGCTAACTTAAAGTGCCCCTGTATAAAAATTTTCATTTGTACCTATATAGATCAGGACCTTTTTTATTTTGCTCCTTTTTTTCATAATTTGCAAGACAGAAAAATAACCGACCTTCTATATGAAAGTCGGTTTCTTCTATATAAAATGCTCATTCAAAATAAAACTCCCGCTACTTTTATTAATAGCGGGAGTTTTATTTCTATATTTTATTTATCGCGTTCTTTATAGCCTTACCTATTTATGTATGAAGCATCCTTATCATTCATATGTAGCATGAAACAAACAGAAAAATAGCCGACCTTTTGTATAAAAGTCGGCTGCTTTCTTATAGTTCTAGCTCTCCCATACGAAGAAGCTCAACAACTGCTTGTGAACGTCCTTTAACCCCTAGCTTTTGCATTGCGTTTGAGATGTGATTACGTACTGTTTTTTCACTTATAAACAGTTCACCTGCAATTTCCTTCGTCGTTTTATCTTGAACCAGTAATTCAAATACTTCTCTTTCTCTCTTTGTGAGTAACGGTTTAGATTGATACGCTTTTTCCTTCAACTGGTATAACCCTCCTTGCTTAAGCCAGAGCTGTATATGTGTAAGTTGGGTGTTTATTTAGTCAAGATATTGTATGAACGAAATGTGCAGGTGGTGAATGAAAATGGGCTTTATTTCTTATGTTATTTTAGACTTTTATACAGTGCGTACACTCTTTTTATCCACTTACTTTTCAGTACGCCATATTTGTTCTAGTAATATGCTGACAACTGTACCTACGAACAAACCATTTCCGAATATATATTGCATCACAGACGGCAAGGATTGGAGTGCTCCAGACGGTAAAAACATAGCACCACTTCCAAATAATATAGCAACTCCTAAAATCGTTACATTCCTTTCGCTGAGCTCCACTTGTTTTATATTATGAAATCCAATTCCAATAAGCTGCACGAACGAAGCCATTAAAACCGCAGATGCGACCGCGGATGGCAGAGAGGCTAAGTAGCGGATAATACTTGGAAACAGCGACATACCGACTAATAGTACACATGCAAATAAGAATGAACGCATGTACTTTTGATTTGTTAAACGTATGAAACCTGCCGTTGCTGGTAATGGAACGACACCTACAGTTGAAAACAAAGAGGAAATCATATGCGAAATCCCTCCGACCCACGTACCATTTCTCAACTGTTTTTGTTCAATAGTCGCTTTATGAATCGTAGCTTGATTGATTGCTATAATAGCTGCCACTGTATTCGAAACTAAAATACATACCATAACGAAACTTGATACAGCCATACCTGTATTCCATTTTGGAATTCCCCACGCGAATATATGTGGAAGTTGCACAAAATGAGTTACTTGAGATGGGATCGTCACTTTTCCTGCAATGAGAAAAATAATCCAGCCACTAATTAACCCTATTAAAACCGCATAACTTTTAACAAACCCTTTTCCGAAGTTGGAGAGTATGACTACGAATAAAAATATGCAAAAAGCAATTAATGCTGTAAATCCATCAATTTGAGAAACAGCAGCTGTAATTCCTAGCATTCCTTTTAAAAATACACCACTTAATTGTAAACATAATAAAAGTAAGAACGTCCCTGTCACGAGCGGCGTAAATAAAAATAAAATACGCCCGATAACTCCCGTTACTCCTAGCCCTATTAAAACAACTCCCGCAACCATCATTCCTAATTCCAAAATTTGCAATGTACTATGTAATTGATCCTGCCCTACAGTTGCATAAGCAAGCACGGTAAATACACCAACCCAAGATCCAGCTGGTCCATCCGCAATCGGAAGCTTATGTCCAAGCCATCCTTGTAAAAAAGAAGATATACCAACCACGAAAAACGTACGCTGCATTAAATAAAATACTTCTTCCGTCGTAAGATGAAATAATCCGCCAACGACAATTGGTAGCGCGATTGAGTTTGCTAATAAAAAAATAAACCATTGCAAAGTTCCCATAATATGATTTTGATTATGTTGATTGTCCAAACTTTTCATCCCTTCTTGCTTCCTTATAAGGAAGTATAGTACTTCCTTGTTTCTACTAAATAAAAAAGAAGGGTTCTATTTTCACAATTAGAACCCTTCTCAAAACATCTAAACGATTCCT
Organism: Bacillus sp. AC266; assembly: GCF_979253805.1. Classification (NCBI taxonomy): domain Bacteria; kingdom Bacillati; phylum Bacillota; class Bacilli; order Caryophanales; family Bacillaceae; genus Bacillus; species Bacillus sp. AC266. The sequence continues at coordinate 346,000 of NZ_CEEDEC010000002.1, read as the reverse complement.
CTATACAAGATTATCAGATTTCACTTGATTTAAATCCCCTATAACAACATTCCCTTTATACATAACTACACGCTTCTCTGTTTGACGAGCCACTGCTTCCGCGGCGCATGTTGCATTCGTTAAAACAAAACTTGCCTCATCCCCTACATTCGGCCACACTCGTTTCCCTTCATTATTTAACGTTTCTTTCCCTCCAGTAATAAAACGAAGAGCTTTCCCTAAAGACCTTTCATCACTCCAACCAAATCGTTCTGCCAATCGATTTGCCTTTTGAAGCATATCACCTGTGCCAAACGGAGACCAATGATCTGTAATACTATCATTTCCTAATGAAACTTTAACTCCTTTTCGATCTAATAATGGAATTGGGATTACTTGTTTACCGATTGGAACGGTTGAAGTGATATCAATCTTTAATGCTGCTAGTCTTTCTGCCACTTCTTCAGCTTCTTTATCAGTAACACCACCAAGTCCAAGCGCATGACTAATTGTTACACGACCTTGCCATCCTGCTTCTTCCGTTAGACTTGCTAATCTCTTCATTGTAAACGTTCCAAGATTATTCGCATCGTGCAAATGAATATCAACATCCGCATTAAATTCTACCGCAATGTCCATAATCGTATGTAATGATTTTTCAATATCATTATCTACTGTAGCTGGGTCCACTCCGCCAACTAATTGTGCGCCCATACGCATCGCATCTTTCACAAGTTGCATAGAATTACTTCGCAATAATCCATGTTGCGGAAATGCAACTATTCTACCAGACAACCGATCTTTATATGTTCCTAAAGCCGCTAACGTTGCCTCTAAATTACGAAGTCCAATAACCGGATCCACATTACAATGCGTTCTAATATTTGTTGCGCCATTTCGAAGCAATAACTCTAGCATATTTTCCGCCCTGTCTTGAGCAGTTGCTAATTGCTTTGGTAAAATCGTTTTTTCTTCATTAAAACGTGTAAAAATATTTTCTGCTGGCATACAAGCTTTCCAAGGCCCACTATAATATGTTTTATCAATATGAATATGCATCTCTTCAAAAGCTGGTAAAACTAATAAACGATTAGCATCAAAAGTTAACGTTCCTTCCTCTTGGGCGATTCCCGATATAATTCTTTTAATTCGCCCATCTTCAATAAGAAGACTGCATACCTCAGTTTCCGTTTGTGAAATTTTCGCTTCTTCATATGTATAACCTGTTTCAAGCTTTACATTAGTCAACCAATATAATGTCATTACCATTTCCCCACCTTATATTAGAAAATACGTCACACCCTCATTTTCATTTTAATACCAACTGAAAATTAAGACAATTAATCCACTGTATTGTCCTTTCACAAAAAAATGTAATATAACCTAATGGTCTTCTCATAAATTTCCATATAGAATAAAAGTACACTGTATCACTCATACATAACAGCGGTGATATAAAAAGGAGAGGATCATAATATGTCGAAGAGGTTATATAAATCCGAAACTGATAAAATGTTATTTGGTATATGCGGTGGTTTAGGAGAATATTTTGATATTAGCTCTACTCTCATTCGCATACTTTGGGTCATTGCTATTTTATGTTTTGGGACGGGGTTTTTAGTTTATTTTATTTGTTTATTACTTATGCCACGCTCTTACTAATAACATTCTTTCATATATTTGAGCATAGCGTATAAAAAATCCCCTATAGAAAAATCTATAGGGGATTTTTTCATGAAGAATATTTCATCGTTAAATGTAATACCGCTACTTCATCCTCTTCATTTTTATAACTATGTTTCTTATTAGCTTCAAACTGAATGGAGTCAAACTCATTTAGCACATATACGTCATTCTCAACTTGAATAGAAACTTTCCCTTTCATTACTGTTACCAGCTCAATTGCTCCTTCATGATGAGCTTCCGGTTCATATATACTATTCGCTCTTAAACAAGCACGGTGCATTTCCATCCCTGTTTCTTTCGTGTAACGGAACATCGTTTCTAAATGCCATGCTTGTCCTACATCTACTGCAAATCCTTCTCCGCAGCGCGCAACAGCTACAGGTTCTCCAACAACCATTAATCTCGATAAAGGAATCGATAACCCTTTCGTTATTTTCCAAATGACAGCTAACGTTGGATTCGTTTCGCCTCTCTCAATTTTCCCTAATGTTAATTTACTAACCCCTGTTTTTTGGGCTAATTCTTCTAAACTTAATTTTTGTTCATTTCGAATTTGTCTTAATAGCTGACCTACTTGCTGAATTACTTCTTTCGTTTGCATATCTTCATTTTCTTTCATATATAAAAACCACCTTAAAATATAAAATAGTTTACTTTTATTATCTTTAAGTATATTATACTATACATAAATACTCAATTCCGAAAGGAGTGCCATACTTCATGCGCGCAATATTACTAGGTCTTTTATCATCGGCCTTTTTTTCTGCAACCTTTATTATTAACAGAGCAATGAATGTATCTGGAACAAGCTGGGCTTGGACTGCTTCCTTCCGTTTTCTATTCGCTCTCCCTATTTTATTCCTTATCGTTTTATTTCGCAAAAACTTAGGAGCTTTATGGGCAGAGTTAAAAAAACATCCATTTGTATGGATCGGGTGGGGCTCGGTCGCTGGCATCGGCTTCTATTCTTTATTAAGTTTCGCAGCTGTTTTTTCTCCAGCTTGGCTCGTTGCTGGAACTTGGCAAGTTACGATATTAGCAGGTTTACTTTTATCGCCATTATTCTTCATTAAAATAGAAACAAAATCAGGTACAAAACTTGTACGTGGAAAAATTCCACTACGCAGTTTATACGTCGCTTTATTTATTTTACTTGGTGTACTTTGTATGCAAGCTACTGAAGCCGGTCATATTACAATGACTCAATTCATTTCTGGTTTTTTACCTGTCGTTTTAGCAGCTTTCTTATATCCCTTCGGTAACCGAAAAATGATGGAACTTGTTGGCGGGCGTCTTGATACATTCCAACGTGTATTAGGAATGGCAATCGGAAGTCTCCCTATTACAATCCTACTTGGTATATACGGATTTTCCACTACCGGTATTCCATCATCAAGCCAAATGATGCAAGGATTTTTGTTAGCATTATGTTCCGGAGTTATTGCGACGATGACATTTTTCTTTGCTACTGACTTAGCAAAAGACAATCTTGCTTTACTTGGAGCTGTTGAAGCAACACAAGCTGGAACGATGGTCTTCACTGTGCTTGGTGAGATTATTTTCTTAAATGGTTCATTCCCTAGCGGACTGTCACTGATTGGGATGATTATTATCATGCTAGGAATGATCGTAAATAGTGTTTTAAACCGTTCTGTTCCAGTCATTAAACAAAAAAAATCAGCATAAAAATAGATATGGTTCTTCTTCATAGAACCATATCTATTTTTATTATCTCCCTATTTCGCCTTATCAGAATAGTATTTCATTAGCTATTTATACTAAAACCTATGTTATAATACGTTTCATGTGCATTAATAGGAGGTAAATTATGTTAAAAAAAGCAATTGCTGAATTTATTGGTACATTTGTACTTGTATTATTCGGAACTGGAGTAGCTGTCATTGGTGGCGGAATTGAAGGAATTGGAACATTAGGTATCGCTATGGCTTTCGGATTATCTATCGTGGCTATGGCATATAGCATTGGAACAATTTCTGGATGTCATATTAACCCAGCAGTATCAATCGCTATGTTCATCAACAAAAGAATGAACGCTATGGAACTTAGCTATTATTTATTAGCTCAAATTTTAGGTGGTTTATTAGGAACTGCAACGTTAGTAACAATTTTACGATCTGCTAAATTACCTTTAGATAATTTAGGACAAAATAGTTTTGGAACTCTTGGTTTATCTGGAGCATTTTTAGTTGAATTCATTTTAACTTTCGTATTTGTTTTAGTTATCGTTGCTGTAACAGGTAAAAAGGGAAGTTCTTCTTTAGCTGGACTAGTAATTGGTTTCACATTAGTATTAATTCACTTATTAGGTATTCCGTTAACTGGAACATCTGTTAACCCAGCTCGTAGTATCGCACCAGCTCTATTCGCTGGCGGAGAAGCAATTTCTCAACTATGGGTGTTCATCGTTGCCCCAATTTTTGGTGGTATCGTAGCAGCTGTTGTAGGAAAGTTTATTTTAAATACGGAAAAATAGAACTTTCAATATTTCCGAATAAAAAAAAGCGAGCCCTCATCATGAGGAAGCTCGCTTTTTTTTATTCTTTAATTTTCGACTTTAAATTTGTAACTACTTGCTGCACCGTTACATTTGCAAGTACGTTTTCCATCGCTTCTTGCGATTGTATTAAAATAATCTCTAATACCGATTGAATATTAGCTCCTACTGGACATTCAATGTTGGGATTTTCATGGAAAGAAAATAGATGTCCTTCTTCTACAACTTCCACAGCTTTATATACATCAAGTAATGTAATTTCATCTAAATCACGAGCAAGTGTCGTACCACCTTTACCAGCTTGTACATCAACAAGTCCTGCTCTCTTCAACATTCCTGTAATGCGACGAATCACAACTGGATTTGTATTCACACTACCAGCAATCCATTCAGAGGTACAGCGAGAGTTTCGATCTATTGCAAGTAACGTTAACATATGAACACCTACTGTAAAACGACTACTAATTCCCATCTGCACACCCTCCTTTTTATTCATTCTATTAAAAGACAACTCTTATTATTATATACTATTTTTAATTTATACATAAAGAAAAAGCATGATTCCATTAGAAAATCATGCTTTCCCTCTATTATTGACGCTTTATAAATTTCGCCAAATCTTTAAACTTCACTTTATCAGAGTAATTCATTACACCGTTTACATAGATACGACTTGTAATCGCATTTAATATACCAATCGTCGCCAATAAAACTACTAATGTTATCGTAATCTCTAACATACCTGCTTCACCAGCTACAATCCGCGAGAAGGTAACCATTGGTGTGAAAAACGGAACATACGAACTTACAACAACAATAGTACTATTTGGATCACTTAATGATTTAATACTAATGAAGAATGCAGCCATGATCAAAATCATTATCGGGAAAGATACAGCTTGTAAATCCTCTGTCTTAGACACAACAGCTCCAGCCGCAGCGTACATCATCGCATAAAGTAAATACCCCGTAATGAAATAAACAAGAAACATACTTATAACCTTTGCATCTAATTTTGTAAAGTCAATTGGAACACCAAGTAATGAAGCACTTTCTAAATCGACCCAACCTAACAAATAAGGAATAAGATAACCACACGCCAATATTACAAGTTGTAATAACGCCGTTGAAACAACCGCCAAAATTTTCGCATACATCATCGTAAGAGGCTTTACTTTCGGAAGCATTACTTCCATTACACGTGACGCCTTTTCAGATGCAATATTCATTGCGATTGTATTTCCGAAAGCTACAATAAACATATACAAAGCAAATGTAAAGAAATATGCAATTCCGAAAGAAGATGTACGATCTTTTATCGCTTCTTGCTTCACTTGAATTTCTGCTTGTAATTGCTGCGCAATTTCTGGTGAAACATTATTTTTTGCAATCGTCACCTTCGTATATTGTTGTTTTAAATAACCCGCCATAATCGCAGAAGTTGCTTGGCTTGGAAATCCATTATACATATATGTAACTGCTGGAGTCCCATCCTTTTCCGTCACATGGAATAGACCATCTAAATCGCCTTCTTCTACTTGCTTATGCAGTTTATCAAAATCATCCTTTGAACCAACCGTTATTTTTGCTGATGGCAATAGCTTATTTAGCTCTTCTTTTTGTACTTTGTATGTGGAGCTCTCTACTACAACTGCAATTTTATCTTTATCCTTATTTTTATCATCGCCTGAAGTAAAATGATTAAATGCAAAAATCCCAAACACAACTAAAAATAAAATCGCACTCGTAATTAATGATTTTTTAGATAAAAATGCTTCTTTAAAATAAAATGAAAATACATGAGAAAATTTACGCATCTTTATTTCGCCCTCTCTACAAAGATTTCGTTTAACGTCGGCTCTAACATTTTAAATTGTCGTAAACCAACACCTTGTTCTTGCAATTGTTGCAAAATCTTTAGAGCTTCTGCATCATCTTGTACTTTCACATAAAGAAGGCCTTGTTGTTTTTCATACGGGACATGTATAGCTTCTAATCCCTTTTCATTCTCTGCTATATCTTCGATTGTTAAATTACGAAAACCGTATTCTTTCTTAATATCACTTAATTGTCCTTCTACGACTGCTTCACCTTTTTTCAAAATACATACATGTTGGCAAAAAGCCTCTACTTGCTCCATACGGTGACTAGATAAAATAATTGTCTTTCCGCTCTGTACTTGTTCTCCAATAATACTAGCCAACATTCCAGCATTAACTGGATCAAGCCCGCTAAATGGTTCATCCAAAATAAGAAGTTCTGGATCATGAAGAAGAGCAGCAATCAATTGAATTTTTTGCTGGTTCCCTTTCGAAAGTTCTCCTGCTGTTTTGAATTTATATTCTGGGATTGCTAAGCGCTCTAACCAGTGATCAATTGCAAGATCTACTTCTTTTTTCGTCATTCCTTCTAATCTACCAAAATATCGCAACTGGTCTATTACTCTACTTTTTGTATATAAGCCTCTTTCTTCTGGTAAATATCCAATTGTTACCCCGCTATCACCAAATGATTTTCCATCCCACGTAATAGAACCTTCATTTGGCGTTAATAAACCTAGTAACATTTTAATTGTCGTTGTTTTCCCTGCACCATTTCGGCCAAGTAACCCTAACACTTCACCTTTCGGTAACGAGATTTGCAAACCATTAACCGCTTTAGATTCTCCGAATATTTTTGTTAAGTTTTGAATTTGTAAACTCAATGTATAAAGCCTCCCCTTTAGTATCATTCGTACTCTCTATTAAAGACTATGATTGTTCGAAATAAAATATAGTACTATATTTCAATCTTTTATACGTATCATGATCCCCCATCCACCATTTGTTTTATTTAGTTAAAATTGTAAATAACAAAGATATATTTGTCAATTATAATTGTCATTTCGACAATAAAACACGTCAAATCACTTTTTGTTATTTTCCCCATCTTTCTAATATAGGACATACTACTATATATACAAAAGACAATATGCAAATGTTCATAAAAAATTTTTATATTTTAATATATAATATAAGATGATTTTCTAACATCGAGGAGGATACATATGAAGATGAAGAGGGGTATTACCAGTTTATTATCTATAGCCGTTCTTTCCACATCGCTTGTAGCATGTTCAGGAACAGCTGAGAAAACAGTGGCAAAAGAAGAGAAAGTACAATTAACAGACCAGCAATTGATGGCCGATTTATGGTATCAAACAGCTGGCGAAACGAAAGCACTTTACTACCAAGGCTACAATATTGGTCAATTAAAGCTTGATGCAGCTCTTGCAAAAGGGACAGAAAAAAAACCTGCTATCGTACTTGATCTAGATGAAACTGTTTTAGATAACAGTCCCCATCAAGCAATGAGCGTAAAAACAGGAAAAGGCTATCCTTATAAATGGGACGATTGGATTAATAAAGCTGAAGCTGAAGCTCTTCCAGGCGCTATTGATTTCTTAAAATATACAGAGTCTAAAGGTGTAGATATTTACTACATCTCAAATCGTAAAACAAATCAACTAGATGCAACAATTAAAAACCTTGAGCGCGTAGGTGCTCCTCAAGCGACGAAAGAACATATATTACTACAGGACCCGAAAGAAAAAGGGAAAGAAAAGCGTCGTGAACTTGTTTCTCAAACACATGACATCGTCCTATTCTTCGGTGACAACTTATCTGATTTCACTGGTTTTGATGGAAAATCTGTGAAAGATCGCAATGAAACAGTAGCAGAATCAAAAGCACAATTTGGTGAGAAATTCATCATTTTCCCTAATCCAATGTACGGTGATTGGGAAGGTGCTCTATATGACTATAATTTCAAAAAATCAGATGCAGAAAAAGACAAAATCCGTCGTGACAATTTAAAATCATTTGATGCAAAATAACAAAGAGGATGGCCTTCGCCATCCTCTTTTATTGCATATTTCTTGTTAAAGGTAAAATAAATACTTCTACACGTCTATTTTTCGCTTTTCCTTCTGGCGTATCATTTGGTGCAATTGAACGGTATTCTCCATAACCAACTGCACTAAATTTTTCTGGTTGCAATTCTTTATTTTGGAGTAACACCTGCATAAAATTAACTGCACGCTGTGTACTTAACTCCCAGTTTGATGCAAACTGAGCATTTGCGATAGGAACCGTATCTGTATGACCCGACACTGTAATTTCACGAGGTGATGCTGAAACAAGTAGGTTAGACATCTCTTTTGCAATCCCTAACGATTCCAACTTCACATCTGCTTTCCCTGAATCAAATAGTACATTTTCTAATATCGTTAACATTAATCCTTTTTCAGTTAACTTAGTTTGAAAAGAAGAGGATAGTTGTTTCTCATTAATATATTGATCAATCTTTTTTTGTAATGCTTTCAACTCATCCATTTCTTTTTTTTCTTTAGCTCTATCTTCCGCTTGTTTTTTTGCTTGTTCTGCCTCAAGGCTATTTGCTGATAATTCTTTTTCCTCATTTGGTTTTTGATCGCTTAAAAATTCTTTATTTCCTGTTCCACCGGCTAACTCACTTCGAAAAGCAACTGCCATCTGTTTAAACTTCGCAGCATCTATACTACTCATTGCGAATAATACGATGAACAATGCAAATAACAACGTTAACATATCAGAATATGGAATTAACCAAGTTTCATCGATATGCTCATCATGTTTTTTCTTTTTACCTCTTCTATTTTTCTTACTCCGCATTTTTTTCTGCTCCTTTTTCTAGCTTTTTACGCTCAGTTGCAGAAAGTGCACCTAAAATGCGGTTCTTCATAATAAACGGATATGTACCTTCTTGTAACATTAATAAACAATCAATAATTAAACGTTTCTTCTCTAATTCAGCAGCAGACTTTTGCTTTAATTTATTTGCAAACGGATGCCATAATACGTAACCTGAAAAAATACCGAAAATCGTTGCAATAAACGCACCTGAAATAGCATGCCCTAGCTTTTCAATATCAGTTAAATTTCCAAGTGCAGCTACAAGACCAATAACAGCACCTAAAACCCCTAGTGTAGGTGCATATGTACCAGCTTGCGAGAAAATAGCAGCCCCTTTTGCATGTCTCTCTTCAATCGCTTCTAATTCGGCTTCTAAAATTTGTTCTAAATCCTCTGCAGATACACCATCAATAACAAATTTCATACCACGCAAAAGAAATTCATCTTCAATTTCATCTAATTGTTGCTCTAAAGACAAAATACCGTATTTTCTACTCTCAGATGTCCAATGAACAAATAATTCTAGCAATTGTTCATAACTTAAATCTTTTTTATTTGAACCAAAAAGAACTTTAAATAATTTTGGAACTCTTTTTAATTGATTCATCGGAAAGGCAATACACACTGCAGCAAATGTACCGACGAAAATAATTAGTGCTGCGGCAGGATTTAGTAAGGCTGTTATGTCAGCGCCCTTGACGACCATCCCTACGACTACCGCTAATACTCCTAAAATGATTCCAATAATTGTTGCAAAATCCATTCCCATTCACTCCTAGTCTATACCAGAGGTCTTTTATTCTCGATAATCGCTACATCTTCTTATATACATATATTACATAAAAAATGAACTTCATGAAAGATAAGAAATGAATTATATGAAAAAATACTACAATTTCACACATTTTCTGACATTTTCTTTGCGTTTTTATTACGTTATGACTCTTATATTTCTTTTTCAATAAACTAGACTTATAATAAAAGCGATACATATTTTATTAAGAAAGGACAGTGATTACAAGGTATCATGAAAAAGATAATAATTATTTCTGCCATTACTATTGTAATCGGTATCACATCTTTCGCTTACTTTGCTTCTAAATCACCACTGCAAAATGAGGCGAAAGCTGTCGAAAGTCAAAAACATAGTAACCATCCAAAAGAAGAGATTCCTGCTTTTCCAAAAGCTGATCATAACGCAAAGAAACTAGATAATAATTTTTCCGTTGTAACAAATCCAGATTCTGCTCTTGTATTAGTCAATAAACATCGTAAATTACCAAATGGGTACATTCCAGAAGATTTAACGAAACCGAACGTACCATTTACTAGTCCAAAAGATAAAGAGAAAACATTACTTCGCAAAGATGCTGCAGACGCTCTTGAAAAAATGTTCCAAGCAGCGAAAGAAGAAGGTTTAGAACTTACAGCAGTTTCAGGTTACCGTTCTTACAAACGCCAACAGTCATTACATAATACATATATTAAACGCCAAGGAAAAGCTGAGGCTGATTCGGTAAGTGCAATTCCTGGAACAAGTGAGCATCAAACTGGTCTAGCAATGGATATTAGCTCAAAATCTGCCAAATTCCAATTAGAACCAATTTTCGGAGAGACAGCAGAAGGAAAATGGGTTGCAGAACATGCCCATGAGTTTGGATTTGTCATTCGTTATTTAGAGGATAAAACAGAGACAACAGAATATTCATATGAACCGTGGCACTTACGCTACGTTGGCAATCCATATGCCGCATACATATATAAGCACCACCTAACATTAGAAGAGGCAACGAAGGACAAAAAATAAGAGAGCGAATCGCCCTCTTATTTTTCTTTTATTCTATTATTGTAATAATTCCTTCCATTCCTCAGTCCACGGTTCGCCTCTTCCAGTTTTTTTCGATGCTTGGACCATCATACCGCGTCCAACTAAACAAACTTCTCCTTCTGCATTTTTGACCATATAGTGTAAATCTAAAGAGGAATTCCCAACCGCTCCCGCCTTTACATATACTTTCAACTGCTCATCAAAATAAATTTGTTTAATAAAATTGCATTGTAGATCTGCGACGACTATCATCGTTTCTGATGATTCATGTGTCCATTCTTGCATAAATCCGAGTTCTTTAAACAATGCGATACGCGCTTCTTCAAAATATGTAAAAGCAACGACATTATTTACATGTCCAAACATATCTACTTCACCAAAACGAACTTTGACAGGATTATAAAATGAAAAACCACTTTCCCATTGCTCAAAGTCTTCAATATAAGAAATTCTCTTCATCGTTCCCTCTCCTTTTCGCCCTTAAAATAAAGTGAAACTTTAATCAGTGGGGGTTTTGTTCATCCCCCACTGATTATTAGTTGAACCAATCGGGCGTTTACGGGCAGTTGATCTCCCACCTAGCTTCTTTGCTCCACCTGAATTTTGAGCTGGGAGTTTTACTGCCCGTTAATGCGGGATAAACAGAATAAACAGAAATATAAAGTTATAAATATTGCCTCTTCAACATGAAGAGGCAATATTTATTAATAGTTATTATCGCTACCAAAGAAATCTTTGAACGATTGAATTGTTGTATCACGGTTTAATGCTGCAATTGAAGTTGTTAATGGAATACCTTTCGGACATGATTGCACACAGTTTTGAGAGTTACCACAGTTTGCAAGTCCTCCATCACCCATAATTGCACGTAAGCGATCTGCTTTATGCATTTCACCAGTTGGATGCGAGTTAAATAAACGCGCTTGTGAAAGCGGTGCTGGTCCAATAAAGTCAGACTTACTGTTTACATTCGGACATGACTCTAAGCAAACACCACATGTCATACATTTCGAAAGTTCATATGCCCATTGACGCTTTTTCTCTGGCATTCTTGGACCTGGCCCTAGGTCGTACGTACCGTCGATTGGAATCCAAGCTTTAACCCGTTTTAACGCGTTAAACATACGGCTACGGTCAACTTGTAAATCACGTACAATCGGGAATGTCTTCATCGGCTTTAAGCGAATTGGTTGCTCTAACTGGTCAATAAGAGCTGTACATGATTGACGTGGTTTTCCGTTAATCACCATCGAACAAGCACCACATACTTCTTCTAAACAGTTCATATCCCATGCAATCGGAGTCGTCTGGTTTCCTTTTGAATCAACAGGATTACGACGAATTTCCATCAGTGCCGAAATAATGTTCATATTTGGACGATATGGAATTTCAAACTCTTGATCAAACTCTTGTGCATCTGGTCCATCTTGTCTCGTAATGATGAGGCGGATTGTTTTCTCAGACATGTTGCTTATCCCCCTTCTCTTCACCCTTAGCAGCTACATCATGTTTTGAGGAATAGTCACGTTTACGTGGTTTAATTAATGAAACATCCACTTCTTCGTAATGGAATGCTGGTGCCTTTCCTTCTCCCTCAAATTTCGCCATCGTAGTTTTTAAGAAGTTTGCATCATCACGATTTGGGAATTCTGGTTTGTAATGCGCTCCGCGGCTTTCATTACGGTTATATGCGCCAATTGTAATAACACGTGCTAACTCGAACATATTTGCAAGTTGGCGTGTAAATGAAGCACCCTGGTTACTCCATCTTGCTGTATCGTTAATGTTAATGCGTTTGTAACGCGCCATTAACTCTTCAATTTTCGCATCAGTTTCTAGTAACTTTTTATTTTCACGAACTACTGTAACGTTATCTGTCATCCATTCTCCAAGCTCTTTATGAAGAACATATGCATTTTCGTCACCATCAAGCATTAAAATATTGTTAAATTTCTCTGTTTCGATTAATTCATTTTGCTCATATACAGTAGTTGAAACAGCATCAGATGATTTAGAAAGACCTTTCATATACTCAATTGCGTTCGGTCCTGCTACCATACCACCGTAAATTGCTGATAATAATGAGTTCGCACCAAGGCGGTTACCACCGTGCATAGAATAATCACACTCACCTGCTGCAAATAAACCTGGAATACTTGTCATTTGCTTATAATCAACCCATAATCCGCCCATTGAATAGTGAACTGCTGGGAAGATTTTCATTGGTAGTTTACGAGGATCATCACCTGTAAATTTCTCATAGATTTCAATAATTCCACCAAGTTTAATATCTAGTTCTTTCGGATCTTTATGAGAAAGATCTAAGTACACCATGTTTTCACCGTTAATACCTAGTTTTTGCTCTACGCAAACATCAAAGATTTCACGCGTTGCAATATCACGAGGTACAAGGTTTCCGTAAGCTGGATATTTTTCTTCTAAGAAGTACCATGGCTTACCATCTTTATACGTCCAAACACGTCCACCTTCACCACGTGCAGATTCACTCATAAGACGTAACTTATCGTCTCCAGGAATTGCCGTTGGATGAATTTGAATGAACTCACCGTTCGCATAATATGCACCTTGTTGATATACAGCAGACGCTGCTGTACCTGTATTAATAATAGAGTTTGTTGATTTTCCAAAGATGATACCAGGGCCCCCTGTTGCCATAATCACGGCATCAGCTTGGAAACTTTTTATCTCCATAGTTTGTAAGTCTTGCGCGACGATTCCTCGGCACACACCTTCATCATCTACAACAGCTCGTAAGAAATCCCAACCTTCATATTTCGTTACAAGTCCTGCTACTTCATGACGACGTACTTGCTCATCTAATGCATATAGTAATTGTTGACCAGTTGTTGCGCCAGCAAATGCTGTACGGTGATGTTGTGTTCCACCGAAACGACGGAAATCCAGAAGTCCTTCTTCCGTACGGTTGAACATAACACCCATGCGATCCATTAAATGAATAATACCAGGTGCTGCATCACACATCGCTTTAACTGGTGGTTGGTTCGCTAAGAAGTCCCCACCATAAATTGTATCGTCAAAGTGGATCCATGGAGAATCCCCTTCACCTTTTGTATTTACGGCACCGTTAATTCCACCTTGGGCACATACAGAATGTGAACGTTTTACTGGTACTAAAGAAAATAGTTCAACATTTACTCCCGCTTCTGCCGCTTTAATCGTTGCCATTAAGCCGGCCAAGCCACCGCCGACTACTATAAGTTTCCCTTTCATGCTCTCCCACTCCTTACTGGTTTGCTAGCTGTGGATCGATGAACGCTAATAATGCACTCACACCTACATAAGATAGACCTAAGAAAATAGCTAATGTTACATAAGTAGAGATTCTTTGTGAACGTGGAGATACTGTAATTCCCCAGCTTATACAGAATGTCCATAGTCCATTTGCAAAGTGGAAAATTGTTGAAACAACACCAACTAAATAGAAACCAAACATAAATGGGTTGTTTAAAATATCTGCCATCATATCATAGTTTACCTCTTTACCTAACAATGCTTGAATACGAGTTTCCCAGACGTGCCAAGAAATGAAGATCAGCGTAACGATACCTGAAATTCGTTGGAAGACGAACATCCAGTTACGGAAATAGCCGTAAGATACCGCATTGTTCTTAGCTGTAAATGCAATATATAAGCCATATATAGCATGGTACAGTATAGGTAAAAAGATGATGAAAATTTCTAGCGCATACCGGAATGGAAGGAGCTCCATAAAGCCTGCAGCTTTGTTAAAAGCCTCTGCTCCCCTTGTTGCAAAGTTGTTTACAATTAAATGTTGCGTCAAAAAGACACCAACCGGAATGACCCCCATTAATGAGTGCCACTTACGAAACGTATACTCGCGGCCTTTCATGTCCCCATTACCCCCTTGAATGTTTGACTGCTGTTTTCAGATTAATTTACAACAATAATGTTTTTTCACTATTGGCATAAGAAAAACTGAAAAAATTATTCAAAATATTTCAGCATAATTTGATAACAAGTTCATTTTACCCCTATTTTTGTCGAAGCGTCAAGAAAACGTATACATAATTTGCACATAATTTGCATATAATTTGCCAATTCTTTTTTTTTCTTATATATTCAGATTTCCCCAAAGAAAAATCTATTTTTATAAATGAAAAATGTTATATAATAATCCCTATAGAAAGAGGGGAATATTGTGAGCAAAAATACAATCGATATAACATCTTTAGAAGATGTTTCATTGAACGCCTTCGCTTATGAATTGCTACGTGAAGAATTACTACCTGATTTAATTGGTAACGATTTAGATGGTATTTTATACTGGGCTGGTAGAAACCTTGCGAGAAAATATCCGCTAGAAACAATTGAAGAAGTCATTCAGTTTTTTGAAAAAGCTGGTTGGGGCACTTTAAGTATCATTGAACATAAACGTCGTGAAATGCAGTTTCAACTTAAAGGTACACTTATTACTGAGCGTCAAAAACAAAAAAGACATTCATCTTATCAATTAGAAGCTGGATTTATCGCCGAGCAAATTCAAAGACAAAGAAACGTCGTTGCAGAGTCCTACGAGGAACAGAAAAAGCGTTCAGACTCTATTACATTTCTTGTTAAATGGGATATAAAAGATCTCATTGAAGTGTAGCATCTACCTACAGTCAACTAGACATATAAGTTTAGTTGACTTTTTTGTATATTCATTCAGATGAGTTTATTTTAAATCTTCAGAAATTATACCAAAAAACAGAAGACGTTGTAAACTACAACGTCTTCTTATCTGTTAAATAAGTATATATCATCTCTGCAACATTTTTCGGCATACCTGCTTCGACAAATTCAGCTATGGAAGCTTCTTTCATCTTTTTTAACGAGCCAAAATGTTTTAACAATACCTTTTTTCGTTTATCGCCGATTCCTGGAATATCATCCAATGCTGATTGAATGACCGATTTCCCGTGCAACTGGCGATGGAATGTAATTGCAAATCTATGCACTTCATCTTGAATGCGTTGCAATAAATAAAATTCTTGGCTATTCCTCTCAAGCATCACAGGTTCAGGTGGATCTCCAATAATTAAATGGGAGGTTTTATGTTTGTCATCTTTTACAAGCCCTGCCATCGGAATATATAAACCGAGTTCGTTCTCCAGAACATCACTTGTAGCGGCCAGATGGCCTTTTCCACCATCAATAATGATTAAATCTGGTAAAGGTAAATTCTCTTTAAGCGCCCTCGTATAACGGCGTCTTACAACTTCCCTCATAGATTCGTAATCATCAGGACCTTGAACCGTTTTAATTTTATATTTCCGATATTCTTTCTTCGCTGGTTTCCCATCGATAAAAGCAATCATTGCGGAAACGGGATTTGTCCCTTGAATATTCGAGTTATCAAACGCTTCAATACGATATGGGGTTTCAATGCCCAGCTGCTTCCCTAAATTATCAATGGCTTTAACCGTCCGCTCTTCATCACGTTCAATTAAGTGAAATTTCTCTTCTAGTGCAATTTTTGCGTTTTTATTTGCTAATTCTACAAGGTCTTTTTTCTTCCCACGCTTCGGCTGTGTCGCTTCAACTTCTAAAAAGCGCTCTACTAATTCTGAATCTATACTTCCTGGAACAACAATTTCCTTCGGCTTGAAATGACTACTGTTTTCATAAAATTGACCGATAAAAGTTAAAAATCCCTCTTCTGGTTCATCATAAATCGGGAACATAGAAACATCACGTTCAATTAGCTTTCCTTTTCGAACGAAGAAAACTTGAACACACATCCACCCTTTATCAACTGCATATCCAAACACATCACGATCCACTAAATCACTCATAATCATCTTTTGCTTTTCCATAATTGCATCAATATGAGCAATTTGATCTCGCAACTCTTTCGCCCGTTCAAATTCTAGCTTTTCTGAAGCCTCATACATCTTCGTTTCTAATTCTGAACGAATTTCTTTATGTCCACCGTTTAAGAATTTAATAATTTCATCAACAATTTCTTTATTTTGCTCATCCGTTACTTCTTTCACACAAGGTGCTAAACATTGACCCATATGATAATACAAGCAAACTTTATCTGGCATATTTGAACATTTACGAAGTGGATACATACGATCTAATAATTTCTTTGTTTCATGTGCCGATTGCGCATTTGGATAAGGCCCAAAGTACTTTCCTTTATCCTTTTTTACATTTCGCGTAATGAGTAAGCGCGGCTGTTTTTCAGCTGTAATTTTAATGAAAGGATATGTTTTATCATCTTTTAATTGAATATTATATTTTGGATCATATTTTTTTATTAAATTTAACTCTAAAATAAGAGCCTCCAAATTTGAGGAAGTCACAATATATTCAAAATCAACAATTTCTCCAACAAGCCGAAGTGTTTTCCCATCATGCGAACCAGTAAAGTACGAGCGCACACGATTTTTGAGTACCTTTGCTTTTCCGACATATATAACCGTTCCCTGCTTATCCTTCATTAAATAACAACCAGGTTGATCGGGCAAAATTGCTAACTTCTCTTTTAAATGCTCGTGCACTCGTCTCCCTCCATTTCTACATGCTTATGCTTATCATTTTTATTTTCACATAAAGTGAAACTTTAATCAGTGGGGGTTTTGTTCATCCCCCGCTGATTATTAGCCTTCACCAATCGGGCGTTTACGGGCAGTTGATCTCCCACCTAACTTCTTTGCTCCACCTGAATTTTGAGGTGGGAGTTTTACTGCCCGTTAATGCGGGATAAAAACATACTATGCCAAAACACCCAACATACGTTCTTTTATTGTAACGGAAAGGTTGTAAAAAAGAAAATAAAAAAGCTACCAAATGGTAGCTTCTTTATTTTAGAAGTGTTTAGAAACTAATTCTACTAACGCTTCTTTCGGTTTATATCCTAACGCTTGATCAACCACTTTACCGTCTTTTAATACGAAAAGAGCTGGAATGCTCATTACTTCGAATTGACGAGCAGTTTCTTGGTTTTCATCAACGTCCACTTTTACTACTTTTACTTTCTCGCCTAACTCTGAATCGATTTCCTCTAATACAGGAGCGATCATTTTACAAGGTCCGCACCAAGGCGCCCAGAAATCTAATAGTACAACACCTTCGCTAGTTTCAGCTGCGAAGCTTTGGTCATTTGCATTTATAATTGCCATTTTATTTCCTCCTTCAAGTATATTCTACCAAGAGTATATCATTAACTTTTATACGTGGCGAATATTATGTATCGTTATGTATTGTAACAAAAAAATGTTCCTTTATACTATATAAAAATATGGATGAAATACTAAAAAGATGAGAGACAGGGGATCTCTCATCTTTTTCTATATATAGGGGTACTTCACTTGGAACTCAAGGGTACTCAAATCATGAATGTACTTTTAACTTTTTAAACTCTTCTGTTAAAAGAGGTAATACTTCAAACAGATCACCGACAATACCATAGTCAGCTACTTTGAAGATACTAGCTTCTGGATCTTTATTAATCGCAACAATTATTTTTGAATTAGACATACCAGCTAAATGCTGAATCGCACCAGAAATCCCGCATGCAATGTATAGGTCTGGTGTAACAACTTTACCTGTTTGACCAATTTGTAATGAATAATCACAGTACTCAGCATCACAAGCACCACGAGATGCTCCAACAGCGCCGCCTAGTACGTCAGCTAATTCTTTTAACGGTTTAAATCCTTCTTCACTCTTCACACCACGTCCACCAGCTATAATAACTTTCGCCTCAGAAAGATCAACACCTTCTGCAGTTTTACGGACAACATCTTGAATGATTGTACGTAAATCTTTCACATCAACTGTAATAGAAGACACGTCAGCTGTGCGAGACTCGTCTTTTTCAAGAGTTGCAATGTTATTTGGACGCACTGTCGCAAATAATATACCATCTGTTACGATCTTCTTCTCAAATGCTTTACCAGAGTAAATCGGACGAGTGAAGATAACATTTCCACCTTCAACTTCTAAAGCCGTTACGTCAGAAATTAAACCAGCTTCTAATTTCGCTGCTAATTTTGGTGATAAATCTTTACCCAGTGCCGTATGTCCAAATACAATGCCTTCTGGCTTTTCTTCAGCATATACAGCTAAAAACGCTTGTGCATATCCATCAGATGTATATGATTTTAATTTATCATTTTCAACTGTCACAACGCGATCTGCACCGTAATGAATCAATTCATTTGCAAAAGAGGCAACGCTGTCTCCAACTAGAAGACCTACCACTTCACCGCCTTCTGCAATTGTTTTTGCTGCTGCTACCGCTTCAAACGAAACGTTACGTAGCGATCCATCACGAACTTCACCCATTACTAATACTTTACGAGCCATAGATTTTCCCTCCTGCATATATAATTTCGTATTTTATTAGATTACTTTCGCTTCTGTATGGAGCAACGATACAAGTTCTTTTACTTGATCTTGCAGCTCGCCTTGTAACACTTTTCCTGCATCTTTCTTAGGAGGCAAATAGATTTCAATTGTTTTTGTTTTTGCTTCCACATCATCTTCTTCTAAATCTAAATCATCTAATTCTACTTCTTCTAGTGGCTTCTTCTTCGCTTTCATAATACCTGGAAGTGATGGATAACGCGGTTCATTTAAACCTTGTTGCGCTGTTACTAGAAGAGGTAATGATGATTCAATTACTTCTGTATCCCCTTCAACATCACGCTCAATCTTCACATTTGTACCATCAATTTCAAGCTTCGTAATCGTCGTTACGTATGGGATATTTAACGCTTCAGCTACTCGTGGACCAACTTGTCCAGATGCACCGTCAATCGCAACGTTCCCGCCTAAAATTAAATCGATTTCTTTATCTTTTAAATATTCAGCGAGCACTTTTGCTGTTGTAAATTGGTCACCATTCTCAACATCATCTTCAATGTTAATTAGTACCGCTTTATCGCAGCCCATCGCTAATGCTGTGCGAAGTTCTTTTTCACTATCCTCGCCACCAACTGTTATAACAGTAACTTCTCCACCTTGTGCATCTCTTACTTGAATCGCTTCTTCAATCGCATATTCATCGTAAGGGTTGATGATGAATTCCGCTTCGCCATCGTAAATTGCACCGTTTTTAATTACGATTTTTTCTTCTGTGTCAAATGTTCGTTTCATGAGTACGTAGATGTTCATTCCATTTACCCCCTTATTTTTCAGAAAGATTCTATCAATTTTAAAATTCTGTTAATTTTTATTAAAAAAATAATTGGACTACCTACCACTAAATGAAGGCTTACGTTTTTCTAAAAACGCTGCTACGCCTTCTCTTCCATCTTCACTCGTAAATACTTCACCAAAAATCTGTGATTCACGCTGTACACCTTCATAATAATGAGACGATTTTGTCGTTTGTAATAACTCTAGCACAGCACGAGTTGTTGCTGGGCTTTTTCCAGCAATCTGTTTTGCAATTTTAAGCGTATCTTCTAAAATGGATTCTTCAGAAAACACTCCGTTAACAAGTCCCCATTGTAATGCTTCTGCACCAGTAATTGGTGTACTTGTTAACATCATTTCACAAGCTTTCGCTTTACCAACATAACGTGGTAAGCGCTGTGTACCTGCAAAACCAGGAATTAATCCAAGTGTTAATTCAGGTAAACCAAGCTTTGTACTTTCAGTTACAAAGCGCATGTGGCAAGACATAGCAAACTCAAGGCCGCCGCCAAGTGCCGCTCCATGAATTGCCGCAATAACTGGTTTTGAGCATTTTTCAACACGCTCAAACGTAACTTGTCCAAGCTGTGCTAACTCTGTTGCTTGCTTCGCTTCAGTAACAGATGTAAATTCTTTAATATCTGCCCCTGCTGAGAAGAAGCGTCCTTCACCATGTAAAACAACAACACGAATGTTATCATCCTTTTCCACTTGATCGATTAATTCAGTAACGTCATGCATAACTTGTGAAGACATCGCATTAGCTGGCGCATGATTTAACGTCGCCACCGCGATATGATCTTCAACTTTTACAGATAGGAATTTCAACATGATCCCTCCCATTATTGACGATAACCACAAGCTGCAATAAGTAGCCCATGTACCGTTTTTGAAAGTGCGACCAGATCATACTTATGATCGCTCATTACCCAATTGGTCACAACTTCATCTACTGTTCCAAAGATCATTTGTCTTGCCACGCGAACGTTTAAATCCGCCTGAAATTCACCTTGCTTTATACCTGTCTCTAAAATCTCATCCATAACTTGTAAGTAGCCTTTTAATACTTCATTTATTTTAAGGCGCAAGTCTTGATTGGACTGCCTTAGCTCTAATTGCGTAACGATAGCAAGAGGATCATTTTGTGACAACAGCAAGAAGTGCGTTTCTACCAACATGAATAACTTCGCTACAGCGCTTTCAATTCCTGCTATTTTTTGACGAATTGTTTCAACAAATTCTCCCATCTTCTCTTGGAATAAGGATATTAATATATCTTCTTTATTTTTAAAATATAAATAAATCGTGCCATCAGCTACCCCAGCTTGCTTTGCAATTTTAGAAACTTGCGCTTGATGGTATCCATTCTCCGCAATCACAATGACTGCAGCATCAATAATCTGATTGTATTTCGGTCTATTTTTCTTCACTTTACTGTCCCCTTCAAGAAGATGACTGAATGAATAGTCATTCATATTCTTATAATACTGACTATTTAGAAAAGTGTCAATCCTATTTTTTCAAAAAGAAAGGGCCTTAGCCCGTTTGCTCATCCTCATTCTTTCTCTTCTCTTCATCTATTAGGACACGACGTAAAATTTTTCCGACTGTCGTCTTCGGCAACTCACTTCTAAACTCATATACCTTCGGAACTTTGTAAGCTGCTAAATATTTACGTGCAAACTGATCTAATTCTTCTTCAGAACACTCAGCGCCTTCTTTCAAAACAACAAACGCTTTTACAGTTTCCCCTCGATACGGATCAGGAACACCGATTGTTACCACTTCTTGCACCTTTTCGTGTTCATATAACACTTCTTCTACTTCACGAGGATATACGTTAAAGCCACTAGCAACGATCATATCTTTCTTACGATCTTTCACATAGAAAAAGCCATCCTCATCCATGTATCCTACATCACCTGTATGGAGCCAGCCATCTTGCAGTACAGCTGCCGTTTCTTCTGGCTTATTCCAATACCCTTTCATAATTTGTGGGCCCTTTACAACAATTTCACCAATTTCACCTGGAGGTAATGACTCTCCTGTTTCAAGTGACATGATGATTGCCTCTGTATCCGGCCACGGTACCCCAATACTTCCCGGCACACGCTTTTCCCACAAAAAATTCCCATGTGTAACTGGTGATGACTCCGTTAATCCATAACCTTCTACTAATTTACCACCTGTAACTCTCTCAAACTCCTCCTGCACTTCTACAGGAAGCGGTGCAGAACCACTAATACAAGCCTGAATTGAAGAAATATCATATTCTTTTAAAAGAGGACTATTTAATAGAGCAATATAAATGGTTGGTGCTCCTGGAAATAGTGTAACTTTATGTTTCTTAATTGCTTCAAAAACCATTTTCATATCAAACTTCGGAATAAGCACCATTTTATATCCTTGCATAATACTTAAATTCATTACAGCTGTCATCCCGTACACATGAAAAAACGGAAGAACACCAAGAATTACCTCTTCTCCTTCTTTACAATTATATAACCAATGCGCTCCCATTAAAGTGTTCGAAACGAGGTTTTTATGCGTTAACATAACCCCTTTTGGAAACCCTGTCGTTCCCCCTGTATACTGCAAAAGGGCTAGATCATTTTCGGGATCACATGGAACTTCAACATCAGCATTACTTTCTCTTTCTACCGATTTCCAAAGATGAAGCGTTTCGCTTTCCGACACATTCACAACAAGATTTGCCTGCTTTTTTTGTACAAATGGATAAAGTAAATTTTTAGGGAATGGTAAAAAATCTGCAATACGGGTTACGATAATATGCTCAAGCTTTGTTGCAGTTTGAACATTAGTAACTCTCGGAAACACTAAATCCAGGCAAAGAATAGCTTTTGCCCCTGAGTCATGAAGTTGGTACTCAAGCTCTCTTTCTGTATAAAGAGGATTCGTTTGTACAACAATCCCCCCCGCAAGCAAAGTACCATAATAACCAATTACAGATTGCGGACAATTCGGTAACATAATCGCAACTCTATCGCCTTTTTCAATACCAAGCCTTTGAAGGTAATTCGCAAATTTCTTTACCTTGTCATGGAAATCTGAAAATGTAACATCTTTACCTAAAAAGTGAAGCGCTTTCTTTTCTGGATAACGAGCAGCCATTTTCTCTAAATATCCATGAAGTGGCTGAATATCATATGAAATCGTACCTGGGATTTCCTCTGGATAACTCTGCAACCAAGGTTTTTCCACTCTCATTCCCCCTTCCAATACTTGTGAAAATAAATGAATGTTCATTCATGATGATTGTTTTCATTATATTATAGTCAGAACAGCGTTACAATCATAATATTCTGACTTTTGTATAACTATGCTTTACTTCGTTAACTTCTTATTATATGTATAAACTCTCTTAATTTTAAAAGAATAAGAGAGTTCACGTTACTTAGCTTAATCTTATAATCGTTAAAACTGCACCAGGTGTAGTCGTTGATAACGTGGCAACAGCTAACAATCCAAACAACTGCAAACTAATTGCACTCCCCGCTGCAAGAGTCGTAATAATTGTTGCACTAAATGAAGTCGTTGCTAATGCAGGAGAGTTGATAGTCCCAGCAAGCGGTGCCCCATTAATTGTAATTCGCGAACTAACTAATAATGAAGCTGTTATATTAATTGTATATGAAATATAATAATTCCCTGCATTTGCGGCCGTAAATACTGTGTTCCCCCCCGACACTGTAATTCCTGGACCGATATTCTGATTATTTGGAAGTGGGACATTTGTCCCACCAAGTAATACTGATATTGCCGTACCCGATGTATTATTCGCAAATGCATACGTTGCCGTGATACTTGTACCTGTTACTCCCGTCGCTCCTGTTTCACCTGTTGCTCCTGTTGCTCCCGTTATTCCTGTCGCTCCCGTTACTCCCGTTGCTCCCGTCGCTCCCGTTGCTCCCGTTGCTCCCGTTGCTCCCGTTGCTCCCGTTGCTCCCGTTGCTCCTGTCGCTCCTGTCGCTCCTGTATCACCTGTCGCTCCTGTTGGACCTGTTGGACCGAGCTTAGGAACTGTCCCATCGCAACTAAAACAGCACGAATCAACATGTAAACCATTTTGATTATTACATCCACAATATCCATTTGCATTATTACTCCATAAAGACATGTTGACCCTCCTTCGTGTTCGATCTTTTAAGTAAGCCCACTAATTAAAAATATCTTTCTAATAAAAATCAGTTTTTATTTTCCTTATCAACTACCCGCTCTGGAACAAACCTTTTATAAACAAAGTTTTTTTCCTTACATTCTAATAAATATTACATGCAATACGCTCTCCTTTCGCTTGTACTTTCGCCTTCCTCATTAAAGGAATTTCAGCTCCTTCAACCTTGATACACGTATGCATTTCAATACGATATATTAAAATCCGTATAAATCATTATTTTTAGTCAAAATTTTAAAAAAATATTGACACTTAAAACGCCCTCATAGTATGATTTTGGTGTTGTAATTGATAACGATTTTCAATATCGTACATATTGCAAATAAAACATTTTATTTGGGGGCAGAAGATGAAGAAAATTTTCAGTATTTTCATAGTAGTTCTTCTATTCGCTGTTGGATGCGGGCAGCAAAAAGAGGAGAAAAAAGAAACAAAAGCGGACAATAAAAATCAAGCTATAACAATTAAACACGCTGAAGGGGAAACGAAGTTAGATAAACCAGCGAAAAAAGTTGTTGTACTTGAGTGGGTATATTCAGAAGACTTATTAGCGCTTGGTGTTCAGCCAGTAGGGATGGCAGACATTAAGAATTATAATAAATGGGTAAATACAGCAACAAAACCAGGTAAAGATGTTGTCGATGTAGGAACACGTCAACAACCAAACTTAGAAGAAATTAGCCGTCTAAAACCAGATTTAATTATCACAGCTTCATTCCGTAGTAAAGCTATTAAAAACGAATTAGAGCAAATCGCTCCTACAGTTATGTTCGATCCATCAACAAGCAATAACGATCACTTTGCTGAAATGACAGAGACATTTAAACAAATTGCAAAAGCAGTTGGAAAAGAAGAAGAAGGTAAAAAAGTATTAGCTGATATGGATAAAACATTTGCAGATGCAAAAGCGAAAATTGACAAAGCAGACTTAAAAGATAAAAACATCGCAATGGTACAAGCATTTACAGCTAAAAGCGTACCAACATTCCGTATATTGACTGACAATTCTACAGCTTTACAAGTTACAAAAAAATTAGGTTTAACAAACACTTTTGAAGCTGGGAAATCAGAGGCAGATGGTTTCAAACAAACAACTGTAGAATCATTACAAAGTGTACAAAATTCAAACTTCATTTACATTGTAGCGGATGATGATAACATTTTTGACACGCAACTAAAAGGTAACCCTGCTTGGGAAGGGTTAAATTTCAAAAAAGAAGACAAAATGTATAAATTAAAAGGCGACACTTGGATTTTCGGTGGTCCTGAGTCTGCAAAATCTTTAGCAACACAAGTAGCAGATGTAATGACAGCGAAGAAGTGATTACACGATGAATAGCTTACAACATACACTTCGAGCAAGTCTTGTATTCGGAGGAGGAGCAGCTCTCTTGCTCCTCCTTTTCTTTATTCATATCGGACAAGGGCAAGCAAACATTTCCTATAGTATGATTATTGATGCTCTTATCTCACCGAACCAATCACTAGAGCATCAAACTTTAATCATGCTTCGATTACCTAGAGCTGTAATTGCCATTTTAGCTGGAGGCGCTCTTGCTGCATCTGGGGTTATTTTACAAACGTTAACGAAAAATCCACTTGCTGAATCCAGTACAATGGGTATTCACTCTGGCGCATATTTCTTTCTAGTAGCGGCTACAATTTTCTTACCGAAAGGTCTGCAAATTAATTCACTTCTTTTCACATTTATCGGCGGTGCTATTACTGCTTTATTTGTATACCGTATTTCTGGTGGGAAAAAGGGAACCCCACTTAGAATGGCACTAGCTGGTATGGTCGTTACATTAATGCTTTCTGCCTTTACCGGAACGATGCAGCTTTTCTATGAAAATGAAACAGCTGGTTTATTTTTATGGGGAGCTGGATCTCTTATTCAAAATAACTGGGATGGCGTTCAATTTGCTTTTCCATTTATCATTATTTCTTTCCTAGTTTTACTATTTATGTCTCGTAAACTCAACATCCTCTTACTTGGTGATGATGTTGCTGTTTCTCTTGGTGAAAAAACAGCAGTAACACGTCTTATCGCCTTCATTGCTGCGATCTTTTTAACAGCAGTAATTGTAACTGTTGTTGGACCAATTGGATTTGTCGGCTTAGTTGCACCACATTTAATGCGTCTTATTGGCTACCGTCAACACTTTACTCTCCTTCTCTCTTCTTTCTTATGGGGAGCTGTACTATTACTTGGAGCTGATGTCGTTGGTAGACTAATAGATCCAACTGGGGCTGAACTTCCTGTCGGAGCAGTCACAGCAATGATTGGATCACCTTGGCTTATTTATTTAGTGTATCGAATGATGAAATCGAAACAATATATGCATGATAACGGCGCAAATGCAGCTGGAGCTAGTTCTCGCTATTACTCTTATAAAAAGGTAATCATTATCTCTATCACACTTTGCATTGTGACGATTGCTCTTGGTGTTACAATCGGTAGTAACGCTTATATCGAAAGTATTACAAATGTTATATCAGGACAATTAACACAATTTGATAAAAATATGATGATGAACCTTCGTTTACCAAGAATGCTCGTTGCTGCTATTGCTGGAGCATGCCTTGCGATAAGCGGACTTGTTTTCCAAGGTATATTACGAAACCCACTTGCCGATCCTTCTATTATTGGTATTTCATCGGGAGCAGGTGTTGGCGCTTTAACTATTATGTATGTCTTTCCCGCACTTCCTGGTTTCTTCCTACCAATTGGTGCATTTATTGGTGGACTACTTGCAGTTGGAATTGTCCTCTTCTTCTCATGGAAATCAGGATTTAGTCCAACAGCTCTTGCTTTAATAGGAATTGGCATTTCAGCGCTCGGCTCAGCGATTATTCAAATCTTTATCGTTAGAGCAAATTTGAATGTTGCTGCGGCCTTAACATGGTTGTCAGGCAGTACGTATGCAAGAGGATGGAATCACTTAGAAAATATCATTCTATATCCATCTCTTATTCTTATACCAATTATCTTTTTCTTAATGAAACAACTTGACGTTCTTGTACTTGGAGATGATTTAGCAACCGGACTCGGGCAGCCTGTAAATAAAACGCGTCTTGCTCTAATTGTGTTAGCGACACTACTTGCATCAATTAACATTGCTGCTGTCGGTACAATTGCCTTTTTAGGTCTTGTTGCACCTCACTTAGCACGAATCGTCGTTGGTATGAATCATCAAAGACTATTCGTTTGTTCAGCACTGTTTGGAGCAATACTTCTTTCCATTGCTGATTTACTCGGACGAACGATTGCATATCCGAAAGAAATCCCTTCTGGTCTTGTCGTTGCTGTACTTGGAGCACCTTATTTCTTGTGGTTGATGAGGAAGAGTGGGAAGAAGGTTAGTTAAAAAGGAGGCTTCTTATATGAGAGGCCTCCTTTTTATATACTACATAAATTACTCTGATCTCACTAATTTCACAGATTCACTCCCCTCCATAAACTCATGTTTTACAGTTAATGTGTTCTCCTCAAGTTTCAAATCAGCTTTCTGCTTTCTTTCTCCCACTAAAAATACAAGCTCTACAGAAATAATTCCTTTGTTCACACTTAATACCCGGAAATCCCCTATAGTAGTCCCTTTCCCAAAAATATTATGTTCCATAAATTCTCCGCCTGTTTTCTCACTATTAAATTCTATTTCCAAACCAACTGGTCTGTCTGTACTTTCTTGTGACATCCAAGATCCCTCTAGCTTTCTAATATCAGCCTCTTTTTTCTTTTTATTTTTTAATTCTTCCTCTTTTTTCTTTGCTTCTGCCTGTTGAGTTAGTATGTCATCGATTTGCGTACTCAGCTCTTTGGCCCGGTGATTTTCCGAAATCCATTGTTCATTTTGACCAGTATCATCAATAATTTTATTTACTATTACTTTAGCCTCTTCATACTTTTTATCATTCTTTAATTTCTCTGCCTTTTCCAATTGACCTATATATTTACTTTTTAACTCTTTATTCTCCATGAGCAAAGCTTTTTGCTCTTTCGCTTGATTTTGAAGAGTTGTAGAACCCTCTTTCATGTTTTCTACTTCTTGAAACAAATCTATTGCTTGTTCTATATTTCCACTCGATTTCTCTTTTATTGCACGTATCATCTTAGTAGTTTGTTCTTTTAATACTTTTGCTTCTTTATCATTCTTTTTCTCTTCTAATGCCAATTCAAATGATGCTTGTGCAGTGTCATATTCTTTACTCGCTAAAGCTAATTTCCCCTGATCCATTGCCTTTTTATAAGTCTCATTGCTACATCCTGCCATTAAAAATAGAATTATGATTCCTAAAATCAATCTTTTCATAATATCCCCCTTGATGCTGTAAAATCTATATACTAAATCAATATAATTCCATATACACTCAATAATATCATAAAATTTATATATAAACCTTTTAAATACCCTTATTAAAATATAAAGGAAACTAGCCATTTCTCCACGAACTTAATCTATGAACATAAGTAGGGGGGATAACAATAATGTACCAAACTATTGAAGGTTTTCTACAATCATGGACATACGAAGCTGAGTCTACTCAGAAGATGCTCGATGCATTAACCGACGAATCTTTATCACAAGAAATTGCACCTGGGCACTGGACTTTAGGGAGAGTCGCTTGGCATATCGTTACAGCACTTCCTGTTATGCTATCAGGGACAGGGCTTAAGTTTGAAGGGGAAACGAAAGATTATCCTGTACCAACTTCAGCAAAAACAATTGCAGATGGGTATCGCAAAGTGAATACGGCTTTTATTGAAGCACTTCAAAGTGAGTGGACTGATAAAGACTTAGCTACTATTAATAACTTCTTTGGTCGTCCTATGCCGAATTCTATATTTTTAATGACACTCATCAATCATCAAAATCACCACCGTGGACAGATGACTGTTTTAATGCGTCAAGCTGGCTTAACAGTCCCTGGCGTTTATGGTCCTGCAAAAGAAGAATGGGCTGCTACTGGAATGGAAGCTCCCCAAATGTAACGACAGAAAAAGACAAGGTGTTTATGCACCTTGTCTTTTTCTGTAACTTGTTTCATGTGAAACTATTTTCTACTAAATGGTATTTTATGAGAAAATACGTTAAGATAAATTCATATTAATTGGAGGGAACTAAATTGAATACAAAAAACAAAAAAATAACAATAAGAACTCTCTTACTAACTTCTATCATTGGAGTTATCGGTGTATCTCTTTATTTCACAAGTTATGGTACCCCTTGGGGAAAACAAACAGCAGTTACGGAATCAAAAGAATATATTACAAAATACTTTGATCTAGATGCAGAAGTCAAAAATACTTCTTACGATGCTAAAATGAATAGCTATGCAATCGCCTTTGAAACAATTGAAGATGGAGAGTTTACTATCGAATATAAAGGTCCTAATAACTTTAACATTTCTCCAGGAGTGCAAGAGTATTTAAGCAAACACTATAAATTTACAGAGTAGTAACGAAGCATACATATACAAAAAAGAGTTGGTATAACGCCAACTCTTTTTTACGTATTCTTGTCATACTGTTATATCTTCCTTCTCTATATTTTTAATTCCGTAATATGCAATCGCAACTCCAATCGCTGCAAATGTGAATTGAAGAGGAAGAAACGTCGCTATAGGAAATATGGGCGGGTTATTAATTGCGATTAATACAACGATAATAGAAGAAACGATTGTAGCTGGCACAGAACGTTTACGCATCCCGAAATATAGAGGAATTAAGCTTATTCCTGCCGTGGCAATGGCTAAAGGAATAAGATTTATCCCTTCTTGAATCAATTGATCTACTGTGAATGAATTAGGAAGAATTGAAAAATAACTATCTATCCCAAAGAAAATTCCTACTACTAAAATGTTCGATAAAATAACTGTTATAAGTGTTAATGTCGCTGTAACAGCCAACTTACTAGCCATCATTTTCTTTCGGTTAATTGGATAAGAAAACATGAGTAGTATTGTTTTACTTTTATATTCATCAATTATTAACTTGGCTATTAGTACGCCACCAAAAATAATAAATGTTGCTCTTACTAACGCACTAGCCATCGACAAAATTATCTGCGGATCCCTTATTTTTGGATCCCCTTCTATTTGAGCAACGATACTAACGAAGATTAGTAGTGCCAGTATAACGATATTCGCAATAACCGCTCTCTTCACATACCATCCAAGCTTAAACTTCCTCAATTCTAGCTTCATAAGACGTAGCATGATAGTCCTCCTTTCATGTAAGCTGCTGAAATTAACTTAAAATTGCAATTACTATTATTTTTTTCACTATTCATACCCCAGTTCGTTGTTGTTTTAAGCTTACTTCACGCCACATCAATTTTGTTGATTTTACGATATGAAAGATAACTAATAAAAATCCCTAATAAACAGAGCACTATTGGGATAGCGATAAAATTAAACATACTTACTTGACCGTTTCCAGAACCAAAGTTACTACTAATTAGCATCCCAATTATTACTGCAGAAGTAATTGTTGTCGGTGTCGATTTCTTTCTCATCCCAAAAAATAAAGGAATTAAACTTATACCAGATATCATAAATGCATTTATAAAAGTAGCTGGAACGATAGCTATTATTTCACCTATCGTAGCTGGCGTTTCAATCAGCCCCATCATTGGACTCACAAAATATACGAGTAAACTAATACTGAAAGTAGCGATAATCGTGCTCACAAAACAAAAACAAAAAACAATTGTTAATTTCGCCCTCATTAGCATTTTTCTTTGCAGTGGGTACATAAACAATAGTTGTATTGTTTTGTTCTTATACTCATCAATTATTAAACGTGATAAAATGACCGAACTAAAAATAATGAATGTTATCCTAATAACAGTGTTTATTAAAACCATTTGTTGCGTGAAGTCAGAGAATAGCCCATCTACCTCGTCTTTCGCTCCCAACGCCATGAGGTTTACTACGGTAAAAATTGCTATAATACAAATTGCTACACTTTTAAAATAACTAGATAATTGATGTTTCTTCCATTCAAGCTTCATTAATTTAAACATGTAAACCATGCCTCCATTCCTTATATAACTGCCTCTACGCTACTAACATTCTAATTCCAGCCATAACTACGCTTACTATTCCTATCACTAGTAAAATTAACGGCCATTTCCGCTCAGGTTTTCTATAATATAAAATCCCACTTATGAACATTACGATCAATCCACTTACTAGATTCACTAACAATCCATTAAGCATGAATGCCCTCTCCATCCATTACATTTAAGAAATATTCTTCTAAGGAACTATGTTTCTTATTAATACTTTCAATTTCTACATCGTTCATAATAAGTGCTTTTGAAATAGCTTGCTGAGACGCTGCCGTATCATACACACGAATCATATTTCCACTCATTATTTTGTAATTTTTTATACCGAGTTTATCTTCTAAAATATAAGCTGCACGCTTCACATCAGGAACAGTAATTTCAATGTACTCTGTTTGTTTTCCGTTAATACTCTTCATTGAAACTTCTTTTATTAGCTTTCCATTTTGAATCATACCGATTGTATCTGCCATTAGTTCCATCTCGCCTAAAATATGACTAGAGACTAATAACGTAATGCCATATTCTTTGCAGAGCATTTTAAATAAGTCTCTTAATTCTTTAATACCAATTGGATCTAAACCGTTAATTGGCTCATCTAAAATGAGTAATTCTGGCTTCGTCATGATCGCCCTTGCAATACCAAGTCTTTGCTTCATCCCTAATGAAAAATCTTTTACTTTTTTATCATCTATACCGTGCAGCTTCACTAAATGTAAAGCATGATCAATTGCGTTTTTGTCGTAATACCCCATATATTCACAATGTAATTCTAGGTTTTCCTTCGCCGTTAATTTATCATAAAAAATTGGATATTCGATAATCGTCCCCATGCGCTTTAACAATTCATAAGATGTATCCGTTAACATCTCACCAAAAATTTCAATATCACCGCTCGTCGGTTTTATTAAGTTTGTGATCATTTTCATAATCGTTGTTTTACCTGCACCATTCGGTCCTAAGAAACCGTAAATCTCACCTTTTTTCACATGCATGTTAACGCTAGAAATTACTTCTTTCCCTTTAAACACTTTCGTTAACTGATTCGTTTTTAATATATATGTCATGTCACTATCTCCTTTCGCACTACCTTATACTTCTATAATAGACAACGGAATTCTCTTTTTTCTTACCCGTTCCTTACAAATTCCTTACGCTGAAAAAAAGCTTGTAGAATTTACTTCTCTACAAGCTAAAACAGCATCTTTGTTAATACAACTGTAAAAATTGTTTTTTCATACGGCTTACTAGAAAGATGTATTTCTCCGTCCATCGCTTCCACAAGCCTTTTCGTAATCGTTAACCCTAAACCGCTTCCTTGGTACAATCTATTTCTGGAATCTTCAAGTGTGTACATACGCTCAAACACTTTATCAATGTGAGATTCATCAATTCCCTTTCCTGTATCCCATACATCTATATACACACTCGTTTCATCATCTCTTAACGTCATACCAAGTGTCTTTCCATCGTCACCATATGTAATCGCATTTGATATTAAATTATTCAATACTCTACCTAATACTTCTACATTTCCAAGTGCATATATATTTCTTTCTGGTATATCAATATGAACTTGAAACCCTTTCGTCGTCACTAAATCATAAAAAGATAAAATCTTCTCGCGACAAACTTCATTCATATTTACTTTTGTCATCTCAATTGCTTTGTCACCGGATTCTAATTTTGCTAAATCAAAAAACTTATGAATCAGTTCCATCACTTCTAGTGTTTTTACATGCACCTTTTCGAGTAATATTTGCTTCTCTTCCTCATTTATCGTTTTATCCTTATTTAACATTTCGGTATATCCAAGAATAACTGTTAGTGGTGTTTTCAAATCATGTGAAATATTTGAAAGCATTTTTCTCATCGAAATTTCCACTTTCGCATGATCTGCATTCGTTTTCTGTTTTGCATCTAATAAATGATTAATCCCCACTAATAAATTTCGCAATTCTAGATCATCTGTCATAATTAATAGCTTCTCACCAGTTTGTTCTTTTACAATTCGATTTAACTTCTCATACGTGTAGCGTAAATTCCTACTACTATTTTTCCTAATTTTATATTGCACGTAAATAACGATAAGCAATATAATAATCACCACTGTTAAAAATACAACCATACTACATCACTTCCAACTTATAGCCGATGCCCCATAATGTTTTAATATATTCTGGATTAGATGGATCACTTTCAATTTTCTCACGTAATCTTCTCATATGAACATTAATAACATTATCATCACCATAATATTCTTCATTCCAAACAAGCGTATATATTTGTGCTTTCGTAAAAACACGATTTTGATTCTTCACGAATAGCTTTAAAATCTCAAATTCTTTTAAAGTAAGTTTAAGCTGTCTTCCCTTTTTCTCCACAGTAAAATTAATTGGGTCAATTATTAAATCACCAATCTGAATCGCCTCATCTTTTGATTCCACAGCTGAATACTTTGTAGACCTCCGAATACCCGCTTTTACACGTGCAGCTAGTTCAATCATAGAAAACGGCTTACAAATGTAATCATCTGCTCCAAGGCCTAATCCAACCGCTTTATCAACATCTGTATCTTTCGCTGACATCATTAAAATCGGAACTGCACTTTTTTCTCGAATGATTCTGACGACCTCTAGCCCATCTAACTTCGGCATCATAATATCGAGAATTATCAAATCAAATGAACCTTTTGAAAATACGCCAACTCCTTCTTCTCCGTCAGATGCGATTGTAACTTGAAAACCTTCTCTTACTAAATATGTTTCAACCATCTCTTGAATTGAGATGTCATCTTCAACTAATAAAATATGATGTGACATATTTCTATCCCCTTTTTTAACAAACATTAACAATTTAATTGTATCGTAACGAATGAATGCTGGAAAGAATTATATGAATTTTCAAACCAACTTCCCTTCCTTCCTTAACAATGATATGATGAAATTCACTACGATTGTTCATAATTAACTTTATATAAAGGAGACTTATCATGTCAGAAAACAAAAAAGTAAGCTTAGCTGATTTAATGCGCGAACAACTTGCGAAGAAAAAGCAAGGAAATGGAAACGGATCAAATAATGGAAGTCAAAGTCAAGAAACGAAAAAATTACAAAACCAACAAACGAAGAAAACAAACAACCAACGTAGACGTACAGGTGTATAAATGAACGGGCAA
This sequence comes from Bacillus sp. AC266, assembly GCF_979253805.1. Lineage (NCBI taxonomy): Bacteria > Bacillati > Bacillota > Bacilli > Caryophanales > Bacillaceae > Bacillus > Bacillus sp. AC266. The sequence goes on along the minus strand of NZ_CEEDEC010000002.1, from coordinate 311,639 downwards.
AAACGATCTAACATTTCATCAGGTCTTGAAGTTGATATTGTATTAAAACAAGATCAACGTACAGGTAAGCTAACAAGAGGAATTGTAAAAGATATTTTAACGAACTCACCTTCACATCCGCACGGCATTAAAGTAAGATTGCAAGACGGACAGGTTGGCAGAGTACAAAATATTATTCAATAAGAAAAGGAGCTCATTTAAACTTGAGCTCCTTTTCTTATTTTCATTAACCTTTAATTTTTTCGATGAAAACTACTTTTAAATAGTCTCCCTCTTTAAATTGATCAATTGTACGGAAATCTTCCGGTAAAGAATGTTCTTCTAATATTTTATATTTACCGTTCATTTCTTTAAATGCTGTATCGATAAAGCCATTAAACTTTTTCATATCGAATGCGCTACAATTTGTAGAAGCAACGATAATACCGTTATTTTCTGTAATGGCAATTGTTTCTTTTAATAAGTTTTTATAATCTTTCGCCGCACTGAACGTATATTTTTTCGAGCGTGCAAAGCTTGGGGGATCAAGTACAACCATATCAAATTTCATCTTTTTCTTAGCTGCATATTTGAAATACAGAAATACATCTTCTACAATAATATCTTGTGCTTCATAATCAATTTCATTTACACTAAACTGCTCAATCGTTTTACTTAAACTACGATTTGCAAGGTCCACACTCGTTGTTTTACTCGCTCCGCCAAGCGCTGCAAATACAGAGAAAGCCCCAGTATAAGAGAACATATTTAGAACCGTTCTTCCTTTTGCATATTTATCACGAATTTGTTTTCGAACGTTACGCTGATCTAAAAACACACCAACCATCGCCCCGTCATTTAAATATACAGCAAAGTTTACACCGTTCTCTTTTACGATAAGTGGGAACTCACCGCGCTCTCCTGCGACAAAATCATCACCTTCAATGTATTTCCCTTTCGTATCAAAACGCTTTTTCTCATAAATCCCTTTGAAATTTGCTACTTTTTGAAGTGCTGCTATAATCTCATCGCGGAAAGTATAAACCCCTTCACTATACCAACTTATTACGTAATAGCCGTCATAATAATCGATGATTAAACCACCAAGGCCATCGCCCTCTCCATTTAGGGCACGGAATGCTGTTGTATCATTTGATTTATAAAAATCTTTTCGTTTATGTAAAGCAGATTTGATTTTACTTTCAAAGAAAGGTTGATTAATTTGCTCTTTCTCTTTTCTCGTTAAAATCCATCCATATCCTTTATTTTGTTTTCCATAATAGCCTTTTCCGATGAATTGGTTCTTCTCATCTACTACGTTGATGATTGTTCCTTCTTCACGTACATCATTTAAATTTTGAATAGCATCTTTTAAAATAAGTGGATATCCACTTTTAATTTCTTTTATAAACTTCGGTTTTATTTTTATAGTTACTTCAGATCGCATGTAATGTCTTCCTTTCCATTTGAATGCTTTCTAATTAGTAGGAAGCAATGTAAAAAACGAGGCTGAAAAAAGCCTCGTTTCACTATACCATATTATTGCTTTGCTAGTACAACTAGCTCATCTCCTGGTATAACCGCTATATATTTATACAATGTTGAAAAAGTAAGACTACCATCATCGTGACGAATAAATAATATTACATCCTCTGAATCCCTCTCTTCTTTATTAATTTTTTGTTCTTCCTCAACTTGTATCGTTTTAAATGTATAACCCTCTTCAATTTTTCTATCTAACTCTTCATAAATTTCATTTTGACCAAACAGTAAATGAGCTTTTTTCGAAAGAGAGATGCGTTCTTGCTCAATCTTTTCCACATCATGAATCGGAAGTAAAAATGTATTATGATGTCCAAACTGCGGTACATATGTGTTTGCGACTAATACATTGTAAGAATCCGTATCTGTAACTGAAATTAAGTATTCATACTGATTCATATCTACTTCAAATTGCAACTGCTCTGAGAGTACTTGGCCGTTATATGTATTAAGCCCATTCACCTTTGCGCATTGCAAATGTTCTTCCGATACATCCACGATTAAGCTCGGAATCCCCATCTCTTTACAATGCATAGCGAATGCAGTTGAGAATGTACTAGCTCCTGAAATTAAAATACCTGGTGGCTGTGTATTGGCTAATCCTAATTTTTTTGCTAAAAATCCAATTGAAAATCCATGAGCACAAACGGTCGTAATTACGAGTGCAAATGTAAGTGCTGTTAATATAGAAGCATCTTTATACCCTTCTTGTAATAACTCCGTCGCAAAGTAACTTGAAACCGTTAATGCAACAATACCTCGCGGCGCAATCCAACCAACTAGCGCCCTTTCTGATTTTGTTAACTCTGTTCCGATTGTCGATACCCAAATTGATAAAGGACGAACAACAAATATCATCATAAGTACGAAGCTAATAATAGGCCAGCTAAAAATCTCCATAATCGTCGTTCTTGGAAGTGATGCTGTTAAGATGATGAAAACAGTCGATGTTAATAGTACGGAAATATTTTCGTTAAAATGACGAATATCACCGATAGAAGAAATATATTTCTTCATCCGTGCAAGTGTAATCCCCATTACTGTTACGGCTAGCATACCTGTTTCATGCATGACTTCATCTGCAATGCCGAAGCATAGTAATACCGTAACGAGCAAAATCGGTGCCTTTAAATATTCTGGTACTTTCCCTTTTAAAATCATATAACTCATAAAAATACTAAACGCATACCCAAGTACCATTGCAAATAACGAACCTGCAAAGAAATATAGTAACGTATGTAAGTGTACATTTTCTTTCGTTAAGAAATTTACAATTTGAAAGGCGAATACAGCAAGTAATGCTCCAAACGGATCAACGATAATCCCTTCCCACTTTAAAATTGCAGCTGTCCTTGGCTTTAATCGTGCTTGGCGTAACAACGGAATAATTACAGTTGGACCTGTCACAATAAAAAGTCCTCCAATAATAAATGCAACCGCCCAATCTAATCCAGCGACGTAATGGGCTGCAAGTGAGCCAGCAATCCAAGCAATAAACGCACCAAACGTAACAATACGAAATACTGGTTTTGATAGTCCCCTCAGTTCACGTACATCTAAACTTAAACTACCCTCAAACAATATAATGGCAACAGAAAGTGATACGAGTGGACTAAAAACATCTCCAAGCACCTCTTTTGGATTAATAATACCGAAAACTGGACCAATTAATAATCCGGCAACTGCCATAACAACAATAGCAGGGAGCTGGAAGCGCCATGCAGTCCATTGTGAGGCGATGCCTAGTGTAATAATAATAACGATACTAAGTAACAGTGATTCGACCATAATACCCTCCTTGTTCATAGTATTGCGAAAGCAAGGTATAAACCATACTTTGCTTGTGTATATTTCTTATTTTGTTTTATTTTAATAATATATAACTTCATTAAATATATGGTCAAATTATTTATATAATAGTAAATTCATCCTTAATTCTACATTTATATGAAAATCACTATTGACAATGATAATGATTTTCATTATCATTTAATGTATATGAGTTCTTGAAAATAAAGGCTACACATTTATAGGAGGAATAAACATGATTATTGTTACAAATACAACTAAAATTACAAAGGGAAATGGCCATAAATTAATTGAGCGTTTTAATAAAGTAGGTAAAGTCGAAACAATGTCAGGATTTTTAGGATTAGAAGTTCTTTTAACGCAAAATACAGTTGATTATGATGAAGTAACAATTAGCACTCGCTGGAATGCAAAAGAAGATTTCCAAGGTTGGACAAAGAGCTCAGCATTTAAAGATGCTCACTCACATCAAGGCGGGATGCCAGACTATATTCTTGATAATAAAATTGCTTACTATGATGTAAAAGTTGTACGTATGCCAATGGCTGCAGCACAGTAAGCATATTTTTTTAAAAGTATAGAATATGAAGAGTGTTACCACTTCTCATATTCTATACTTTTTTTATTTAATGTCTTTTTACTAGTTTCGCATGTACTACTAATCTTCCCGCTTCTGGATCAAGTGCATAGTCACACGTCGAAAGTGTTACGATTTGATCACTTTCTGTCACTTTTGTATCCGTTTTGTACAGCGATTTTTCTTGAATTTTCTCCAAAAATGATGTGTATTCCGTATCACTACTAAAATCCGTTTCAATGTAATAAAAATCAGTTGTTGTTGTATACACCGAAAACACTTCAAGATCATATCCTTCAAATAATGTATCGTAATATAATTTACGATGCGACATGAAGAAATCTTCATCCAACATTTTCTTTAAACTTCCAAACATAGAACCATCTTTCATACGGTGACCATATAAAATAGTATTTCGATTTTGAGATTTCACATCATTACGATAGTCCATAAAAATGCTTCCTGCTCTCATATCTTCACCTTTATAATTTCGAAATAAATAGTAATCATTGTCTTTTGCTTGAACGATTGGATAATTAATTTGTGTATCATCCATCGTAATCCATCCAACTATTTCTTGGTTAATTTGCTGCAGAACTTTGAACTGTTTACGTACTTCCCCGTCTTGTGATTGCTCTTCCATCGGACTTTTTTCATAAATGTTTTGTGCTTCGGCCATTACTTTACGATTTTCATAGTAATCCATGAAAATATCACCTAATTCATATACTGAATAGAAAAAGGTACCTAAAAAAACAACTGTAAGTATTCGTTGAAAAAAAGAATTCTTCTTCCTTTCTTTTTTGCTACTCAAATTATCACCTCAAAACGGATTGTTCGCATGTTTAAATACCCATTGGGACCATATACAATCCTGTATCTTCATCTTGCTTTACAACGACATCTACACCGTATATCGTCTTTATCATACTTTCTGTCACAACATCATTCGGCTTGCCTTTTGTAACAATTTCGCCGTCTTTCATAACAATGATATGATCACTATAGCGAATCGCCTGATTAATATCGTGTAATACCATAACGATTGTCAATCCTTGTGCTTCATTTAATTCTTTTACTAACTCTAATATTTCAAGTTGATAATAAATATCTAAATATGTTGTCGGTTCATCTAAAAAGAGCATTGGCGTCTTCTGAGCTAACGTCATGGCAATCCAAACACGCTGTCTTTCTCCACCAGATAAAGCATGAATTTCCTTATCACGTTTACTTAGCAAATTCGTACATGCTAAAGCCCTTTCTATTGCTTCTCTATCTTCATCAGTTTGCGAAGAAAATATATTTTTATGAGGCATACGGCCAAAGCTTGTTAATTTCTCTACCGTCATATCTGCCGGTGCTTCATTTTGTTGATGGACAACGGCTAACTTTCTAGCAAACTCTTTCGGTTTATATTGGCTAATTGCCTTCCCATCAAGTATTACCTCTCCACTACGAGGATCGTGATTTCTTGACATCACACCAAGTAATGTTGATTTCCCGCAACCGTTTGGTCCAATAATTGTTGTAATTTTACCAATCTCTATTTCACTACTAACCGACTTTAATCGATCCGTTACATTATCGTACGAAAAGGTTACATTTTTAATTTCCATGAACTTTATCACTCTTTCTAAGCAAGAATATTAAGAATGGGCCACCAATAACTGCCATAATCGTCGCTGCTGGAATTTCGTTAGGTGGCACAATTAACCTTCCAATCGTATCCGCCGTCAAAATTAATAACGCCCCTGCAAGAGCAGAAAATGGAATTAATGCTTTATGGTCTGAACCAACTAGTTGTCTTGAAATGTGCGGAACGAGTAATCCTACGAAAGCGATAACACCTGCAATTGCTGTTGATACTGCCGCTAAGAGTACTGCAATGGCAGAAATAATAAGACGAACTCTCGTCACGTGCAAGCCTAAGTTTTTTGCAGTCTTATCTTGTAGAGATAGTAAGTTACACCAAGCTCCGACAAACAGTGCAAGAATAAGACCAATTGTTCCATAAGTAACCATTATTTCTACATCGCCCCACGTCTTCATCGTTATATTAGAAGTCGTCGTTTGCTTAATACTCTTAATGAAGTATCCACAAATCGTAATGAACGATTCATTTAATCCAGTGAACATCGCATTAATGGCAATACCAATTAAAATAATGCGAAGCGGACTTAATCCTGATTTCCATGAAAACGAATAAACGAGATAACATGCAAACGCACCACCTAGAAAGGCGAATACCGGCGTCCAGAAAAAGAATTGCGGGAATAGCGTAATAATAACAAGTGTCATAAAACTTGCTCCTGAAGATATCCCGATTACCCCAGCATCAGCAAGTGGATTTTTCATGACAGCTTGGAAGAGCACGCCCGAAACAGCAAGAGCTGCTCCAGTAAATAGTGCAATAATAATACGTGGGAAACGTAAATCTTTAATCACTTCAACATCTTCATTTGCCCCTGTAAATATTCCTTGTACAAGGTCAATAATACCTACTTCTAAACTACCTTTCGTCGCTGACAACAAAGTCATAATGATGAGTAATACAGTAACAATAAAGAAACTCCAAAATTTTTTATTCATGCTAATCTTCCTTTATATTAAAATGCATCACGGATACATCATTTTTTTCAATTCATCTAGCGCTTCAGTCGCTGCTAAATTTCCTGTCGTTCCAAATAAACGCTCTTCTAAATCGTAAACACGATTATTTTTAACTGCAGCGAAGTGTTTCCAAATATCATTTGTTTTAAATTCTTTATCAAACATTTTTACAACTTCATCAGGCATACCATGTGCCGCTCGTAAAATAATGTATGGATCAGCTTTTTTTAAATACTCTGTATTAGAAGCTAAATACTCTACTTGTTCACCTTGTACAATGTTTTTACCACCTAATTGTTTCACTAAATCTCCAATATAAGAATGCTCTGTTGCTACTAAATAACTCCCCGGTACACCTAATAAAATAAGCACTGTCGGTTCTTTCTTTCCCTTTACTGCTTTTTGAATCTCTGCAACCTTGTTATCTAACTTAGTTACAACTGCTTCAGCCTGCTTTTCACGTCCATATTGCTTACCTAAATTACTAATGGAATTTTGCATATTTTTTAAACTTGTTAGATCTAAAAAGTTTGCTTTCATACCTACACCATCAAAAACTGGCTTTAATTCATATTCAAGTGTTGTCACTGATAATACTTCTGACGGCTTTAATGATTTTACCTTTTCCATATCAGGACTCATCGGATTCCCAACTTCAGGTAAACCTTTATATCTCTTTGGTAAATCTTTAGTACTTGTTGGTACACCAATTAAATCTACTTCTAACGCATCCATAATTTCAGTAACAGCAACTGTCGTTGCGACAATCCTCTCTTTACCCTCACTCTTTACCTGCTTCGCTGTTTCTTTTTTGGGCGCCTGGCATCCAGCTATACTCACTAATAAAATGATAGCCATTAGTACACTTACAATTTTCTTCACTCTTAATCACCACTCCTTTCCAAACAATATGAAACAAGTCTTGATGCATGCAAACATGCATCAAGACTCCAAAAATTACAATCTACCTGCTCTATATTTACGAACTAGTAAAGCAAGTGACCCAAGCAATAGCACCATGTATAAACCTAGTTGTGCTGTATCTGCCGTTTTTGAGTTTTTCTCTTTTTTCGAATCATTTTTTTGATCTTCTTTTTTCTTCTTATCATCTGCATTTCGGTTAAAATCAGGATTATCTACTTTTTTTACATTATCTACTTTCGGTGTAATCACTGGATTGTTCGGATCATTTTTCGGATCTTTTTTTGGATCCTCTTTAATCGTTCCTAACGCACCAATATTATTTGTATCAAATTGAATTTGGACATCGTAGAAGTGGTGGTAGTTCATCTCATCAATGTCTACTTTCACTTTTGCATTTAATTTTTTAAATAAATCTTCTACTTCAAATTGTACTACTCGCGTATTTGCATTTTTATCTTCACTTACTACTTTTGCATCAGCAAAAAGACTATTGTTTTCTGTTTGGAATTTCGTAATCCACGCACTATTTTTCAGCGTCATCTCAATGTACTTTTTACCATCTTTAACGATTAATTTTGCTGGATTTACAGTATAGTCATGCATCTTTGAAAGTTCTTCTGTTTTGTTTTTTAACACTTTAAATGTAATATCATATTGACCATCTACTAAATTTTTCGGATCAACTATTACTTTCGGTGTATTATTTCCGCCTTGGTTATCGTTTCCACCTTGGTTATCATTTCCGCCTTGGTTGTCGTTTCCGCCTTGGTTCCCTAAAGCTTTGATACTATCTTGATCAAATACAAATTGAACATCGTAGAAATGGTGATAATTCATTGAATCAATATCTACTTTTACTTTTGCATTTAATTTTTTAGACAAATCATTTACTTCTACTTCTACTACTCTTGTATTTTGCTCTTTATTTTCACTTAATACTTTTGCATTAACGAACGAGCCATTTTTCTCAAAATCAAACTTTGTAATCCATGTACTATTTGTTAATGTAAACGATACATATTTCTTACCATCTTTTACTTTCAATACACCTGGGCTTTTTGTGTATGTATTCATCATTGATATTTCATCTGTTTGATCTTTTAATACTTTAAAGCCAATGCTGTATTCACCGTCTTTAAGAGCGTTTGGATCAATTGTTGTATTATTGCCTTGGTTGTCGTTTCCGCCTTGGTTGTTGTTTCCACCTTGGTTATCATTTCCGCCTTGGTTATCATTTCCGCCTTGGTTGTCGTTTCCGCCTTGGTTGTCGTTTCCACCTTGGTTGTCGTTTCCGCCTTGGTTGTCGTTTCCACCTTGGTTGTCGTTTCCGCCTTGGTTATCTAACGGTTTAATGCTATCTTTATCAAATGCAAATTGAATATCATAGAAATGATGGTAATTCATTGAATCGATATCGACTTTTACTTTTGCGTTCAATTTTTTCGATAAATCTGCTACTTCCACTTCCACTACACGCGTATCAGCTTTCGTATCTTCACTCAATACACTCGCATCAACAAACGAACCATTTTTATCAAATTCAAACTTTGTAATCCAAGCGCTATTCGTTAATGTGAATGATACATATTTTTTACCATCTTTCACTTTTAACACGCCTGGACTCTTTGTATACGTGTTCATCATTGAAATTTCTTCTGTTTGATCTTTTAAAGCTTTGAAATTGATACTGTATTCACCATCTTTAATTGTTTCAGCATCTGGATTTTTGTTTCCATCTGGTTTTTCTACTTCCGGTTTCTCTACTTCTGGCTTCTCTACTTCTGGTTTCTCTACTTCTGGTTTCTCTACTTCTGGTTTCTCTACTTCTGGTTTCTCTACTTCTGGTTT
>NZ_CEEDEC010000002.1:169694-302250 GCF_979253805.1 Bacillus sp. AC266 | reverse complement strand
TTCTCTACTTCTGGTTTCTCTACTTCTGGTTTCTCTACTTCTGGTTTCTCTACTTCTGGTTTCTCTACTTCTGGTTTCTCTACTTCTGGTTTCTCTACTTCTGGTTTCTCTACTTCTGGTTTCTCTACTTCTGGTTTCTCTACTTCTGGTTTTTCTACTTCTGGTTTCTCTTCATTTTTAATTTGTTCAAGCTTATCTTGTTCAAATAAAAGTTGCACATCATGTGTTTGCTTATAGTTTCTTGATGCCATTTCGATAAATACTTTTGTATTTAGTTTTTTAGATAAATCGTTTACTTCAAACTCTACTACTCTTGTATCTTTTTCTTTATCTTCACTCACTACTTTTGCATCAACAAACGCACCATCTTTTTCCGTTTGGAAATTTTTAATTAATGAGCTACTTTTTAGTGTTACAATTGCTTTTTTCTTACCATTTTCTACTTTTAATACCCCTGGATTTACCATGTAAGTATTCATCTTAGATTCTTCATCTGTTTGATCTTTTAACACTTTAAACGGAACGCTGTACTCACCATCTTTAATTGTTTCAGTATCTGGTTTTTCTACTTCCGGTTGTTTCTCTTCATTTTTAATTTGTTCAAGTTTATCTTGTTCAAATAAAAGTTGTACATTATGTGTTTGCTTGTAACCTTGTGATGCCACTTCAATAAATACTTTTGTATTTAGTTTTTTAGATAAATCGTCTACTTCAAATTCTACTACTCTTGTATCTTTTTCTTTATCTTCACTCACTACTTTTGCATCAGCAAATGCGCCATCTTTTTCCGTTTGGAAATTTTTAATTAATGAGCTATTTTTTAACGTTACAATTGCTTTTTTCTTACCGTTTTCTACTTTTAATACCCCTGGATTTACCATGTAAGTATTCATCTTAGATTCTTCATCTGTTTGATCTTTTAACACTTTAAATGGAATGCTGTACTCTCCATCTTTAATTGTGTTAGAATTTGGTTGTTGATCTGGGTCAGGCTTTTGGTCGGGCTTCTGACTCGGATCCGGGTTTTCATTTGGATCTGGCTTATTAGCTGGGTCCTCTTTTTCATTTGGTTGTTCTACATGAATCGGTGTAATACTATTTTGATCAAATGCAATACGCACATCATAGTCATGATGATAATTTAAAAAATCAATGTCTACTTTTACTTTCGCATTTAATACCTTCTCTACATCGTCCACATCGAATTCTACGACTCTTGTATCTTTTTCTTGATCTTCACTAATTACATTTGTCGCAACAAACTGACCACTTTTTTCCGTTTCAAACTTTGTAATCCATGAACTATGTTCTAACGTAAAGGATACTTTCTTTTTCCCATTCTTCACTTTTAAAGTTCCTGGACTTACAGAGTATTGATTCATCATGGATTCTTCATCTGATGTGTCTTTAAGAACTTTGAAACCGATTGAATATTCACCGTCAGCTAGTTGACTAGCAGCTTGAACTGCAAGGGGGTGTAATGTTGATGCGAATGTAAATACCATTAAAAACATCGCAACAACAATTTTAAGATATTTATTCAATAGAATACCGCTCCTTTATTTAGTTTTGACGTACTTTACGAATTAAGAAAACACCTGAAATAAGAAGTAATGCTGCAAATAATCCGATACGTGCTTCATCACTTGTTTTTGGGTTATCTGTTTTTTCAGCTTTCCCACTTTCATTTGTTCCTTTATTTACATCTTTATTTACATCTTTGTTTGTTTCTTTGTTTGTTTCTTTGCTCTCTTCTTTCTTCACTTCTTCTTTTACTTGTGTATTTTTTTGAGTTTGATCTTCATTTTTTGTTGCAGCAGTTGCCTTATTCTCTCCACCTACCGCTTTTACATTTGCATCAAACGCAAAGCGAATTGTGTAGTTATGGTCATAATTTACGTTCGGTACAACAACATGAATTTTTACAGCTGCTGGTTTAGATAAGTCGTCTATTTTAAACTCTACAGTTCTTTTATCTGCAGATTCATCTTTACTAACAACTTTTGCATCAACAAAGTTCCCGTTCTCTGGTGCTTTAAATTCTGTAATCCAAGCACTATGATTCATAGGAATTTGTACTCTCATCTCACCATTTTTTACAATTAACTTAGCTGGTTTTTCAAAATAATCATTTGCCATTGAAGCTGAATCATTTTCTGCTTTTTGTATGACATAGTTAATATCGTAAGTACCGTCAGCTACATTTGCCGAAGCTTGTCCGAATGGTACTACGAGAAAAGCTAGCATACATACGAATGTCATAATAAAAGCGGGTAATACCGAAAACTTTCTCATTTACCTTACTGCCTCCTTGTTTTTCTTTTTGAAAATGATAATTATTCTCAATATATAAGAAAAAAAATAATCTTTCTATCTCTATTTTATAATGAGTAACACTATGTAGTTAGAAATGTATTGATTATCATTCTCATTGATAGACAAAAAAATAATCCCACCAATTTTTCCTATAAGAATAAACATAAAACTCTTTCATCATTTTATTGATTATCATTCTCAACGAATTTCAAAAAAAATAAACCGCCTAATTCTATCGTTTTATCACCTCTTCTTACAAAAATGATATAGTCATAGAAAACCTCTTCCCTTCCAATATTTCCACAACTAAGTCAATCTTAGCCTACTGGTAATTTTTTTGTCAACTATATTACGTATAAAATTTTTAATATCTGAATTCTTCTATATATGATTTTTCTACAAAAAAAGAGGCTTTCTTTTAAAGAAAGCCTCTTTCCCTTATTTTTCTACAGCAATTTCTTGCTTTTGAAATAAAGAAACTACATATCCAATTGCAATTCCAATGATACCCGGAACTAACCAACCAATCCCTACACTATATAATGGAATTTTATCTAAAATAGGAGCAAGGGCCGCTACTTGAAGATTGGCATTATGCAATCCATCAAAGAAGCTAATTGCAAATGCGCCTACAATACCGCCTACATACATAGCTAATGGAAGACGAATATAGTTTTCAACAAGTGATAATACGATCAGTACGATACCAATTGGGTAAATTGCAATTAAGATTGGTAATGCTAATGCGTTTAACTGAGTTAAACCAAGATTTGCTACCATAAATGCTAATAAAGAGAAAATGAAAATGACTTTTTGATAAGAAAGCTTTGGTAATAACGAAGAAAAATATTCTCCACAAGCTGCAACAATACCGACAGAAGTTGTTAAGCATGCTGCTGTAATTGCGATCCCTAGTAATAATGTTCCGTAGCTACCAAATAAATGATTCACGACGTTTGTTAAAATAATTCCGCCGTTTGCTCCCATTCCAAGTGAAACACTAGAAGCTCCAAGGTAAGCAAGTGCTAAATAAACAAGAAGTAAGCCAAGTGCTGCAATAAATCCTGCAAAGATTGTTACTTTTGCAATACTGTTCTTATTTGTAATGCCTTTTGCTTTTAAAGCATTGATCACAACATTTCCGAAAACAAGTGCTGCAAGTCCATCTAAAGTTAAATATCCATCAATAAAACCTTTAAAGAGCGGGGCACTATACGCTTCTGTAGGGGCACCAAACTCCCCCATTGGAGTCATAATTGCTTTCGCTACAATAATTGCAATAACAGCTAATAAAATTGGAGTTAACACTTTACCAATGCGCCCCACTAATTTCGATGGGTTTAATGCTAAATAGAAAGTTACTGCAAAGAAAATAAATGTAAAGATAACAAGTGGATACGATTGACCAGCTATCTCACTTGGTAAAAACGGTGCAACACTCATTTCATAAGCAACAGTCCCTGTACGTGGCACACTAACAAATACGCCTAAACATAAATAAATTGCAGTAATGAAAATTAGCGCGAATACAGGATGTACACGTCCTGCTAATTCATTAATATCTCCCTTTAGAGCTATAACAATAACTCCTAATAAAGGCAGTCCTACACCTGTTACGATAAAGCCAAATAACGCGATCCATACATCTGTTCCAGCACCTTGCCCTAACGCTGGTGGGAAAATCATATTACCGGCACCGAAAAACAGTGCAAATAACATTAAGCTTATTGCAAACATCTCAGAAAACTTTAAAGATGACTTCATTTCTACTACCTCCTAATTATTTTATTGACAAAATATTCTGAATTAAAATCCGTCACATATCCTCTTTCAAGCATACTTCCCCGTAAAAGAACGCAAAAAACACCCGTCCCTAACAAAGGGACGAGTGTTGAAATCGTGGTTCCACCCTTATTCTAATAAAATGAATTTATAACGAAATAAGCTCATTTTATAGCTCGTGTAAATTGATAACGGTTTTATCCGCCAAGAATTACAATGCATCTGCAGTTCACTCTTGAAGTTTAGAGGTGGTAAGTTTGTCTTTCCGTATTAGGAAGCTCACAGCCTAAGGCTTCCCTCTCTGAGAATCGTCAAAAACAACTCATGTCCTCATCATTACTTTTATAAAATATGTTGTCGAAACTTGTTGTTTTTTATTATATGGGCTATTTTTTAAAAAATCAATAGTTTTATTTTTTCTGACAAAAAAATATAGGGAGAAAACTTTCCTCCCTATAACTGCCCTATTAATATTTCTAATTCCTTAGGTGTAATGTCTCGCCATTTTCCAGCTTCAAGCTCATTTAGCTCTATATTCATAATGCGTACTCGCTTTAGCTTTGTTACAGTAAATCCGAAAGCACGACTCATTCTACGAATTTGCCTATTCATTCCTTGCGTTAAAACGATGCGGAATGTAGACTGATTAACTCTCGTCACTTTACATGGCTTCGTCATTCCATCTTTAATCTTTACACCGCTGGACATCTCATCAATAAACCAATCTGTAAACGGCTTATCAACAGCGACAACATATTCTTTCTCATGCTCATGATCACCGTGCAAAATTTGATTCGCAATCGCACCGTCATTCGTTAATAAGATGAGTCCTTCCGATGCTTTATCTAATCGTCCAACAGGAAAGATTCGTTCTGGATAATCGATATAATCAATAATATTATCTTCAATATGTTTGGCTGCTGTACAAGTAATTCCGACTGGTTTATGGAAGGCAATATACACCTTTTCTTTCTCTTCTTTTGCAATAACTTGCCCATCAATTGTTACAATATCACCTTCATTAACGAGTGCACCGTGTGTACATACTTCACCGTTAATACAGGCACGTCCTGCTTTAATGAGACGGTCTGTTTCACGTCTTGAGCAGGATTTTGCTTCGCTTATGTATTGGTTGATTTTCATGTTTTGTTCCTTTTCTTATAGATTAAAAGCGTCAATCCATGGCAATATCATTATGCCAAGATTGACGCTCCTTTACTTCGCAAAAACAACTAAATAAATAACCCCAATTACCAAAAATATTCCGCAACAAGCTAACAATACTTTTGCAAGTTTGTCCATAAACATATAATGGTTTCCCCTTTTGTTTGGTTGTTTGCTATTTTAATTCGACAACTGTTACGCCTAGGCCTCCCTCGCCCATGTCACCGTAGCGGTAGGTTTTCACACCGCGATGTTTCTTCAAGTAATCTTGTACACCTTGGCGAAGCGCTCCTGTTCCTTTACCGTGAATAATTGATACACGAGGATAGCTTGCAAGCTGTGCATCGTCTAAATATTTTTCAACGCGCATCATTGCATCTTCATAACGTTCGCCGCGAAGGTCTAGCTCTAACGACACGTGATAATCTCTACCCTTCACACTTGCGACTGCTTTTTTCTCAGTTTGCTTCGGTGTATTAATGTATTCCATATTGGATTCTTTCACTTTCATCTTCAGAATACCAATTTGTACGCTCCACTCTGTATCACTTACTTTTTCAAGTAATTGACCTTTTTGACCGAACGTTAACACTTTTACTTCATCACCTGATCGTAACTGTTGTTTTGGCGCTGTGTTTTTCACGTTTACTTTTTGTTTCTTCACAAGCTCTGGCGCCGCACCTTCTATACGGCTCTTCGCTTCAATAAGCTCATGGTCTTTCACGTTTATAAGCTGTGCTTTACGCAATTGACGAAGTTCTTGAATAATGCCTTCTGCTTCTTGCTTTGCAGCTTCGACTTTTTCTTCCCCTTCTTTTTGCGCTTTTAATAATTTTTCATCGCGCTCATCGTTAAATTCAATAATTTGACGTTGTAATTCACGATGAAGTTTTTCAGATTGCTTACGATGCTCTTCCGCTTCTTTTCGTTCGCGCTCTGCATTTTTTTGGCTTTCTTCTAGCTTTGCAATCATATTTTCGATTTTGTTCGTATCTGTACTAATATGGTTACGAGCGCGATCAATAACGCGATCAGACAAACCAAGACGCTTCGAAATTTCAAAGGCGTTACTACGTCCTGGTACACCGATTAATAATTTGTACGTTGGGCTTAATGTATTCACATCGAACTCAACGCTCGCATTAATAACTTGCTCACGATTGTATCCATATGCTTTTAATTCTGGGTAATGCGTCGTTGCAACAACGCGAGCACCACGGTTACATACTTCATCTAAAATAGAAATCGCTAGTGCAGCCCCTTCTTGCGGATCTGTCCCAGCACCTAATTCATCAAATAGGACTAAACTTTCAAAATCAGCTTTTTCTAAAATATCTACAATGTTTACCATATGAGAAGAGAATGTACTTAAATTTTGTTCAATCGATTGCTCATCACCGATATCAGCAAAGATGTTTTTAAATACACATATCTCTGATTCATCCATTACTGGGATATGAAGACCAGATTGCGCCATTAAGACACAAATACCGACTGTTTTAAGTGTAACTGTTTTACCACCTGTATTCGGTCCTGTAATAACGATTGTTGTAAAGTCTTTACCAAGCATAATGTTATTTGGCACGATAATTTCCGGATCAATAAGCGGATGGCGTGCTTGTTTTAAATCCATGTAGCGTTCATTATTTACGATTGGCTTCGTCGCTTTAATTCGCTTCGCATAAAGAGCTTTCGCAAAAATAAAATCAAGATTTGCAACTACTTCTACGTTTGATAAAACAATATCAGCTTCCACTGCTACTTCTTCCGTTAACATCATTAAAATGCGTTCTACTTCTTGTTTTTCTTTCACACGTGCTTCTTGAAGTGCGTTATTTAATTCCACGATTACTTGCGGTTCGATAAATAATGTTTGTCCAGAAGCAGATTGATCGTGAACAATACCACCATATACGCCGCGGTATTCTTGTTTTACCGGGATTACGTAGCGTTCGTTACGAATCGTTACAATTGCATCTGATAACATTTTTTGCGCGTTTGAAGAACGCGTCATGTTTTCTAATTTCTCACGAATACGGCTTTCCGCAGTACGAATTTGATTACGAATACCACGCAATTTGTCACTTGCGCTATCGACTACTTCACCGCCGTCACCAATACAATTTGTAATCTTCTTTTCTAAATCATATAAAGACACAATTTGTGCGACATGTGTTTCTAAAATTGGAAGCTCAACACCGTTGTCAATCATATCGTCAATGAAACGTTTCATTTGGCGACTACCGTACATCGTACTTGCGATTTCAATTAATTCATGAGGACTTAACATACTTCCAATTTTCGCACGCTTAATATTTGCACGAATATCAGAAATCCCTCCAAGTGGTACATGTCCTTTTAAACGGATGACTTTCGCTGCCTCATCCGTTGTTTCTTGCAATTCCACAATTTCTTCAAAATCTGTGCTTGGCACTAAATTCTTCACTTTATCACGACCAAGTGAAGATGCTGTATGTTCAAGTAATTGTTCTTTTACTTTATTGTATTCTAATACACGCAACGTTCGTTCTAACATGTTGCAGGTCCCCCCTGTATTACTTATTACGTTTAATATAGTCTAATAAACGTTCAATATCCCATGTGTTAATCACGTTATCTTTTTGAATCCAACCTTTACGCGCTGCTGCTACACCTGTTTCCATATCTTCTAACATTTCAAGTGTATGGGCATCCGTATTAATCGCTACTTTTACACCAGCATCTTGTGCTTGTTTTAATAATTTCGCGCTTAAATCTAGACGGTTTGGATTTGCATTTAATTCTAAAACTGTATTTGTTTCTTTTGCGAGCTGGATTAATAAATCTGTATCTACATCGTAACCCTCACGGCGCCCAAGAAGACGTCCTGTCGGATGAGCAATCATTGTGACATGCTTATTCTCAAGTGCAGTGCGAAGACGCTTCATAATCGTTTCACGGTCTTGTGAGAAGCTAGAGTGAATGGCTCCAATGACATAATCTAGTTCTGCTAATACTTCATCGTCAAAATCAAGTGTCGCATCTGGTAAAATGTCCATTTCAATCCCGCGCAAAATTGTAATGTCTGGATACTTTTCATTCATACGTTCAATTTCTTTCGCTTGTTCACGAAGACGCTCTTTCGTTAAACCGTTTGCTACTTTCAAGTATTGCGAGTGATCAGTAATTGCCATAAATTTATATCCACGAGCGCGGCACGCTTGCACCATTTCTTCAATTGAAAAAGCACCGTCACTCCACGTTGTATGCATATGTAAATCACCCTGTATATCAGAGAACTGAATTAAGTTCGGATACTCTTTAATTAATTCAATTTCTTTTCCATCTTCACGCACTTCTGGTGGGATGAATGGAAGGCCAAAGTGGGCGAAGAATGCTTCTTCTGTTTCGAATGTTTTCACTTCACCTGTCTCTAAGATTTCCACACCGTATTCACTAATTTTCTCGCCTCTATCTTTCGCAATTTGGCGCATTTTTACGTTATGGTCTTTTGATCCTGTGAAATGGTGAAGAGTTGTAATAAATTCTTCTGGTTTTACTAAGCGGAAGTCAATTGAAATATCATATTCATATTGAAGACGAACAGATACTTTCGTATCTCCACTTGCAATCACTTCAATCATATTATCAAATTGTAGTAAATGTTCACGCACTACTGCTGGCTCTGTCGTTGCAATGATGAAATCTAAGTCCTTCACTGTCTCACGAACACGGCGTAAACTACCAGCGCGTGAGAAACGAATTATTTCAGCAACATTCGACAATTTCTCCTCTATTTCCCCGGCAATAGGCAATACCATCGCAATTGGTAAACGCTCTGGACGAGAGCCTACTTGATCAATTGCTTCTAATATTTTCTCTTCTGTTTTCTTACCGAAACCTGCTAAAGCTTGTACTTTATTTTCCTCACAAACCGCTTTTAGCGATTCCATATCAACAACACCAAGTTCTTTATATAACTTAGCTACCTTTTTACCACCAAGGCCTGGTAATTTTAATAACGGTAATAAGCTACTTGGCACTTCTTTCTCAAGCTCTTGTAATACTTCAGATGTTCCCGATTCTATATATTCTTGAATAACTGCTGCTGTTCCTTTTCCAATGCCCGGAATCTTCGTGAAATCTTCAATCTCAGAAAGACTACGATCGTCACTTTCTAATGCTGCCGCCGCTTTACGGAATGCAGATATTTTAAATGGATTCGCGCCCTTTAGTTCCATAAATAGGCCGATTGTCTCTAGTAATTTGATAACTTGTTTTTTATTCACTTTCATCATTGCCCCGCCTTTCTTTCATAGAAAAAAACTTCTCTTTCCGAAAAAAGAGAAGTTACACTCTGCTACCTGTCTGCCATAGTTCCTTCACCTTTTCAGAAAGAATCGGTGTATCGTCTACAATTATTTTGCTAATTGATGATTTTTGTAATGGTGTTTGTATTTGTTCAATTGGAAGAATTGTTCCAACAATAATTAAGACAAACAGAATGATATACACTTCTAAAAAGCCAAGAAGTGCCCCAGCAACCGCATTGACTTGCTTTAAAACTGGGATTTCTGCAAACATATTCAGTAAATTACCAAGTAGTGAAAGTGCGATTTTTGTAATAATAAATAATACAATAAACGCAATTGCTTGATAGAAGACACCCTCAATATTATTCGCATCTATCCATTCTGGAACAGATACATTCTTATCGAATGGATACGGAATAAATTTCGCAAGCGTTGGCGCTAAATCTTTACAGTACCAGTATGCAACGAGGTATGCGATAATAAAGCTTGTTAACTTTACAAGTTGCAAAATAAATCCTCTGCGTAAACCGAGGAAAAATCCCATAACAAGCAATAAAATGATAATAATATCAATCATGTTTATTCCATTCCTTTTTGTGTCATACTTTCTTTCAACTTCTCATGTTCTTCTTTTAATTTTATGTAATCGTGTATGACGTTTACCGCCGTCAATACCGCTAGTCTACTCGTATCAAGCGAAGGATTCTTGGCATTGAGTTCGCGCATTTTATCATCCACAATCGCTGCTACCATGCGGATATGACTTGTACTTTCATCGCCAACAACTGAATACTGTTGGCCATATATTTCTACATTAATTCGACTTTTATTTCCCTTTTGTTGTGACAACTCACCGGCCTCCAATCACGTACAGAATCCTAAAGTTTATCATACCATGAACCATCATAATATGGAAACAGAAAGAACAATCCGATATGATAAAAATAACAACATAAAAAAGGAGCGACCATTTTGTCAAATTCTATCGTAATACAAACAAGTTCTACAGTAATTGAAGACATGAAACAACAATACAAACAAGCACTTAGCCCCAAAATTCCGCAAGGCGGTATCTTTATGGCAAAGGTTCCATCTTGCACAATTACAGCCTATAAATCAGGGAAAGTAATGTTTCAAGGTGGACGTGCTGAAGCAGAGGCTTCTCGTTGGCAAACTGTCTCTCAAACACCAAAATCCGCTGTAAAAAAATCGGTCAATTCGCATCAATATGCACCACCTTCTTCTATTGGTACAATGTCGATTTTAGGGTCCGATGAAGTAGGTACTGGTGATTACTTCGGACCGATGACAGTTGTTGCTGTATATGTGGATGCGAAGCAAATTCCACTTTTAAAAGAACTCGGTGTAAAAGACTCCAAAAACTTAAATGATGCTCAAATTGCTGAGATTGCAAAACAACTCCTTCACGTTGTTCCTTACAGCTCCCTCGTTCTTCATAATGAAAAATATAACGAGCTATTTGATAAAGGAAACAACCAAGGTAAACTAAAAGCTTTACTACATAACAAAGCCATCACAAACTTATTGGCTAAAATTGCACCTACAACACCTGAGGGTATCTTAATCGACCAATTTACACAGCCTGATACATACTATAAATATTTAGCGAAACAAAAACAGGTACAGCGTGAAAATGTTTACTTCGCTACAAAAGGTGAAAGTGTCCATTTAGCAGTAGCCGCCGCTTCCATTTTAGCTCGTTACTCATTCGTAAAACAATTTGACGAACTAAGCAAAAAAGCTGGTATGCAACTTCCGAAAGGTGCTGGTAAACAAGTTGATATTGCCGCTGCTAAATTAATTCAAAAAGTCGGTAAAGAAAGACTACCTGAATTTGTGAAAGTGCATTTTGCTAATACAGAGAAGGCGTTTCGCTTATTGAAAAAATAACTACTTTTTAGTATCGACAGGATATGGATGAACTAAACAAGGCGAAAAGAATTGAATTCTTTTCGCCTTTTATGAATGAAAAATGGATAAATAGGATCTCACACGTTCCTATTTTTGTCGCACTTCTTCGTTATATCGATATATATTTAAATTCAGGACAATATATATTCACTATTCAACTAAAAAAAGAGAGTCTCCATGACTCCCTTTTTATGTTTAACTTCGTTTCTGCTTCTTATTTGATGAAGGTACTTTATAAGAACCCGTTTCATGCGTAGTCGTTCCTTGTCCTTCCACTTCCGGAGAACCTAAGCTTGATCTAGAATGGTCTGTTTTCACTTTCTTACTCATTACAATCACCCCCAAGATTACTTTTCACTTAAGAGTAAAAAACTATTCAGCATAGCCATCTGAACATATACTGGCTACTCTTTTATCCTCCTGTCTGTTTTTCACTAATGTCCCATAGACGTTTTGCGGCATCCTTATCTAAGGCAGCTTCAGACATTTTTCCTATTTGCTTATCGGCATAGTAATAACCACTATGATCAGTAAATTCAGTTGATTCTGCTAGCCATATTAGAGTTTCAGCACCTTCCTCGGGTGTACGAGAGAAAGGTTTCATTGCTGCCATAGTTAAGCGAGCAACCAGACCATTGTCCTGGTTAAAATTCGTATCCACTAGCCCTGGATCAAAGCTATAGGCACTAACACTCGTTCCCTCCAACCGCTGTGCCAATTCAGAGGTGAATAAAATGTTAGCCAGTTTTGTTTGCACATAACGCATTGTGGGACCGCCCATGAACTTCTTAACACCGCGATAAAGTTGTTCTGCATCTAGATCACCGAAGTCAATTCCCTTTTTAGCCATTTTGTGACCGTGAGATGCAGTGGTAATGACACGAGCAGGAGCACTTTCTTTTAAACGCTCCAACAACAAATTAGTGAGTAAGAATGGACCTAAATGGTTTACCGCCCAGGTCATCTCCAAACCGTCCTTCGTAAGCTGCCTTGTTTGAAATAAAGCACCAGCATTATTCACTAATATATCTATTCTCGGACACCTTTCTAAAATATTAGTAGCTACCCGGCGTATAGATTGTTGGGAAGCCATATCAGCTAAAAATATATCTACCACTGCATTCCCATTCGTTACATTTTTAATTCGAGTCATAACATCATTCGCTTTTGCTTCGTTACGTGCAATGATTCCTAGTTTGGCACCGCGTTCTGCAAATACCTTAGCTGCCGCTAATCCAATACCACTTGTTGCACCAGTGATTACTATATACTTGTCACGCAATGTCCACTTTGTATGACTTGGAATTTCTCCCATTGTACAAAAACCCCTTCCCTATAAATGTCGCATTCGTTTTACTTATATATGAAGTGGGAAGGGAACTATGAACAACATCTTTTCCAATCGTGAAATACTTTATAAAATTCGGCTTGTAGTTACACCCTTTCCAATAAAAAAAGCGAGAGGAAATCCTCTCGCTTTTTTATATCTTAAAACTCAGAAGAACCTGGAGTTCTTGGGAATGGAATTACGTCACGGATGTTAGCCATGCCAGTAATGTACATTAGGAAGCGCTCGAAACCTAGACCGAATCCAGCGTGTTTTGTACCGCCGTATTTTCTAAGTTCTAAGTACCACCAGTAGTCCTCTTCGTTCATACCTAATTCTTTAATTCTGTCTACTAAAACGTCCATTCTTTCTTCACGTTGACTTCCGCCGATTAATTCGCCGATGCCAGGAACTAGAAGGTCAGTAGCTGCTACTGTTTTACCATCTTCGTTCATACGCATGTAGAATGCTTTAATGTCTTTCGGATAGTCAGTTACGAATACAGGGCGTTTGAAGATTTCTTCTGATAAGTATCTTTCGTGCTCTGTTTGTAAGTCAATACCCCATTCTACTGGGTATTTGAATTCAGCACCTGATTCTTGAAGTACTTTAATTGCTTCTGTATAAGTGATGCGACCGAAGTCAGAGTTGATTACGTTGTTCATGCGCTCTAGAACTGTTTTATCAACGAAGCTGTTGAAGAAGTCCATTTCTTCTGGTGCATGCTCTAGTACGTATTTCATTGCATATTTCAGCATATCTTCTGTAAGATCCATTACATCGCCTAACTCAGCGAATGCAATCTCAGGCTCAACCATCCAGAACTCAGCTGCGTGGCGAGTTGTGTTTGAGTTTTCTGCACGGAATGTAGGACCGAATGTGTACACATCACGGAATGCTAACGCATAAGCTTCAGCATTAAGCTGTCCACTTACTGTTAAGTTTGTTTCTTTACCGAAGAAGTCTTTTGATTCGTCAACTTGTCCGTCTTCACCTTTAGGTACGTTGTTTAAATCTTGCGTTGTTACGCGGAACATTTCGCCTGCACCTTCTGTATCACTACCAGTGATGATTGGTGTGTGAACATGTACGAATCCACGCTCTTGGAAGAACTGGTGAATCGCAAATGCTGCGATAGAACGCACACGGAACGTTGCAGAGAATGCATTTGTTCTTGGACGTAAGTGAGCGATTGTACGTAAATATTCAAACGTATGACGCTTCTTTTGAAGTGGGTAATCAGAGTCTGATAAGCCCTCGATATCAATTTTTTCTGCTTTAATTTCAAATGGTTGCTTCGCTCCAGGCGTTGCAATTACTTTACCTTCTACTTTAACTGAAGAGCTTAGTGGAAGCTTTGCAATTTCTTTGAAGTTCTCTAATTCTGTATCGAAAACGATTTGAACACCTTTGAAGAAGCTACCGTCGTTTAATTCGATGAAACCAAATGCTTTTGAATCACGTAAGTTACGAATCCAACCCGATACTTGTACTGTTTGATCTGCGTATTTATCTGTATCTCTATACAGACTTTTTACTAATGTGTTTTCCATAGTAAAATTCTCCTTTACTCATATATTTAAATACAAAAAAACCTTTCATCCATAAAGGGACGAAAGGTTAAACTTCGCGGTACCACCCAATTTGTCATAAAGACCAACTTTAACTCGTATGTAATACATACTTCCCGGTTTGTAACAGGCCGGATTCCCGTCTAAGTCTACTCTTGAATACAAGTTTCAATTTCGGTTAGCAACTCCAAGGTGTTCTTCACATATACCGCCTCATCAGGCTCTCACCGTCCCTGACTCGCTTTGGATTATAGTATATACTACTTTTCCTTATCATCGTCTTTCGTTTTGTTAAACTAAAATTAATGTACTACATTCGAGAGAAAGATGCAAGATGCCAGAAAATATATCAGCGATTTTTATAATATATCGACTTACCGACATTTTCCGACAATCGTGCCATAAAAAAAATTGCCGGACTTAATCCGGCAATTTTTTATTACTTACGTAACTCCGCACCAAATTTCTCTTCTACCACTGTTAATACACGGTTATGTGCTTCTGTTACTTCTTCGTCTGTTAATGTACGTTCTGCATCGAAGTAGTTCATAGAGAATGCAAGTGATTTCTTGCCTTCTTCCATTTTTTCACCTTCGTATAAGTCGAATAGTGCTACGTCTTTCAGAAGTTCTCCGCCAGCTTCAGCAATGACTTGCTTCATTTCACCAGCTTTTGTTTCTGTTGTTACTACAACAGCCATATCACGTGTCATAGATGGGAAACGTGGAATTGCTGAGTAGTAAGTTTCCTCAGCGTCTGCACCGAATACTTTTGCAAGAGATAATTCGAATACGAATGTATTTTTCACATCTAATTGTTTTTCTGTTTCCGGGTGCAATTGACCGATGAATCCGATTGCTTCACCATCTAATACGATGTCAGCTGTACGGCCTGGGTGCATACCTTCACGTTTTGCTGGTGCATAAGTGATTTGATTTGCCACGCCAAGTACGTCGAATAATCCTTCTAATACACCTTTAACAACGAAGAAGTCTACAACTTTCTTCTCACCTTGCCATGCATGGTGAAGAGCAAGACCTGTCATAACACCTGCAAGATGTTGTTCTTCTTTCGGAAGTTCTCCTGCTTCTGTTGGTAAGAAGATAGAACCTACTTCATATAATGCAACGCTGTCGTTTTTACGTGCAACATTGTATGAAACTGCTTCTAACAATTGTGGCACTAAGCTTAAACGAAGTTGGCTACGCTCTTCGCTCATTGGAAGCGCAAGATTTACAGGAGCTTTTTCGTTCGGCTCAACCATATATTGTTTCGCTTTGTCAGCGCTTGTTAATGAATATGTGATTGCTTCATATAAACCAGCACCTTCTAGGAAGCGGCGTACTTTACGACGTTTCGTTTGTGCTGATGTTAATTTACCACGTGTCATTGTTCCAGATGGTAATGTAACTGGAATGTGATCATAACCATACAGACGACCTACTTCTTCTACTAAGTCTTCTGAAATTGTAATGTCAGGACGACGTGCTGGTACATTTACATGGAATGTTCCTTCTACTTCTGTGAATGGGAATTTTAAGTTTGTGAACATTGTACCCATTTCACTCGCAGAAATATCTGTACCTAATACACGGTTTACTTTTTCAGCTGTAACAGATACTGTACGTTCTTGTACTTGTAAGTTATCAGCTTCTACTACACCTTCCAGTGCTTCTCCACCAGCGTATTTTGCCATTAAAGCAGCTGCATGTTGAATTGCTTCAAATGTACGTGTTGGGTCGATTCCTTTTTCAAAACGTGCACTTGATTCGCTACGAAGACCTAAGTCTTTTGATGTACGACGCACTGTTTGACCTGCAAAGTATGCAGACTCAATTAGAACGTTTACTGTCTCGCTATCAACTTCAGAATCCGCTCCGCCCATTACACCAGCAACAGCTAACGCTTTTGTGCCGTTTGTAATTACAAGATGGTGGCTTTGTAACGTACGTTCTTGAGCATCTAATGTTTGAATCTTTTCGCCTTCTTTTGCAAGACGAACAACGATTTCTTTTGAACCTAATTTATCGTAATCGAATGCATGTAACGGTTGACCGTATTCCATTAAAATGTAGTTTGTAATATCAACTACATTACTAATTGGACGAATGCCAGCTGCCATAAGACGAGTTTGCATCCACATTGGTGATGGACCAATCTTTACGTTCTTCACCATTTTTGCAATATATAATGGGTTTTCTTCTTTCGCTTCTACACTTACAGAAATGTAATCAGAAGTTTTTTCTGCTGTTTCTTGTAAGTCGATAGCTGGAAGTTTTACTTCACGGCCGTAAATAGCAGCTACTTCATATGCAACACCTAACATGTTTAAGCAATCTGCACGGTTTGGTGTTAAACCAAGCTCAAGTACTTCATCATGTAAATTTAAAATTTCAAGTGCATCTGCACCAACTTCAGCATCACTTGGGAAGATGAAGATACCGTCTGCATATTCTTTCGCAACGAATTTCCCATCAATACCAAGCTCTTGAAGAGCACAAACCATACCGTGAGAAGCTTCCCCGCGTAGTTTTGCTTTTTTAATTTTGAAGTTACCAGGAAGTACAGCGCCAACTTTTGCAACTGGTACTTTTAAACCTTTTGCAATGTTAGCAGCTCCACAAATAATTTGAACCGGCTCTTCTTCACCGATATCGATTAAGCATTTGCTTAATTTATCAGCTTCTGGGTGTTTTTCACATTCTAATACGTGACCAACTACAACACCCTTTACACCTTTATTTAATACTTCAACACCTTCTACTTCAATACCACTTTTCGTGATTTTGTCTGCTAGTTCTTGTGCTGTTACATCTTTAATATCTACATACTCTTGTAACCAACGATATGATACGAACATATTTATCCTCTCCTTCCCTTACGCTCGTTTGAATTGTTGTAAGAAACGTACATCATTTGTATAGAAATGACGAATGTCATCTACGCCGTATTTCAACATTGCGATACGCTCTGCGCCCATACCGAATGCGAAACCTTGATATTCTTTTGAATCATAACCAGCCATTTCAAGTACGTTCGGGTGAACCATACCTGCTCCTAAAATTTCGATCCAACCAGTCCCTTTACAAGTGCCACAACCTTTACCGTGACACATCATACAAGAAATATCCATCTCTACAGACGGCTCTGTGAATGGGAAGAAACTTGGACGAAGACGGATTTCACGATCTTCACCGAACATCTTTTTCACGAATACTTGCAGTGTACCTTTTAAGTCACTCATGCGAATGTTTTTATCAATCACAAGACCTTCAATTTGCATGAATTGGTGTGAATGCGTTGCATCATCGTCATCGCGGCGATACACTTTACCAGGACAAATAATTTTAATCGGTCCTTTTTCTTTATTCTTTTCCATCGTACGTGCTTGCACAGAAGATGTATGTGTACGTAGTAACGTTTCTTCTGTAATGTAGAATGTATCTTGCATATCACGCGCTGGGTGATCTTTCGGTAAGTTTAATGCTTCGAAGTTGTAGTAGTCTTTTTCTACTTCTGTTCCTTCAGCTACTTCATAACCCATACCGATGAATACATCTTCAATTTGTTCAACAACTGCTGTTAACGGATGGTGACAACCTGTTTCAACAGGACGACCTGGCAGTGTAACATCAATTGTTTCAGTAGCTAATTTCGCCTCAATTACTGCTTTTTCTAAGTTACCAATTTTGTCTTCTAGACGCGTTTGAATCGCTTCACGTACTTCATTTACTAATGCTCCCATACGTGGACGCTCTTCTGCTGATAATTTTCCCATGCCGCGTAATACTTCTGTAATTGGACCTTTTTTCCCTAAATACGCTACGCGTACGTCGTTTAAGCCCTTTAGCTCTTTCGCTTCTTCAATAAGCTCTAACGCTTTTTGCTTTAGCTCTTTTAAACGTGCTTCCATTTGGAACCCTCCTAATTTTAAAAATAAAAAAACCCCGCTCCCAAAAAGGGACGAGGTAAATTCGCGGTACCACCCTAAATTGACAGAACAAGTCTGCCCACTCATTAGTTATAACGATCAATTCTGACCGGAACGCCTTTACATATAAATGGTCCTGGCGCCAACTCCAGAGGTGAATTCACTTCCATCTACCATAAGAATGCTTTCAGTCTACGGCACTCTCTCCCTATATGGCGATTTTGTAAGCTACTCTTCTCTATCAACGTTTTTCATTAATATACTTTTATTATATGTTCAAAAAAGTTCGATACTCATTTCACCACTTTTTTATGAACATGCACTTCAACTTATTATAAGAAGTTTTTTATCGATTCGCAACTGGGCTTTGTAAATAATACGTTAAAATCCCTGCTGCAACCGCAACATTTAATGATTCTGCCCCGCCGTAAATCGGAATATACAAGTTTTGATCACTTTTCGCAAGAATTTCTTGGCGTACGCCGCTTCCTTCATTCCCTACAATTAATGCAAAACTTCCAGCCGGGGTTACTTCACCAAATGGAACTCCATTTTCAAGAGCTGTTCCATATACAGGGACGTTATTTTCTTTTAACTTGTCTACCCATTCTTCTAAGTTCCCTTTTACAACCGGTAAGTGGAAAATAGAACCTTGTGTAGATCGTAGTACTTTACTATTATAAACATCAACGCACCCTTCTCCAAGCACAACGGCATGAATACCAGCTGCATCCGCTGTACGAATAATCGTTCCCAAATTACCTGGGTCTTGAAGGCCGTCTAATAAAAGAAATTTCCCATCAGTAAGAGCTACTTCTTTCTCATGTTTCTCACAAACAGCAAATACACCTTGCGTTGTTTCTGTTTCGCGAAGTACTTTTACAATTGCTTCAGGCACAATATACATTTCAACATCATTAACTGTCCAATCTTTCGGAAGATCTGTCTGATCTGAAACGATAAGTTCTGTTACAACTCCTGCCTTTAACGCTTCCTCTACTAAATGGAATCCTTCTACAAAAAATAAAGCTTTGTTATCGCGCTCTTTTTTCGTCTGCAGCTTTTTCCACTGCTTCACACGCGGGTTTTGTACTGAATCAATGTTTTTCATAATATGTATTTCCCTCTCTTCTTGTCTTATCATTATAGCCTATTTTTCATACATATTTACATAAAAAAGAACAAAAACTAACGTCAGTTTCAATTCTGAAGAAGAGGTGAAGATAATGAGTTTTAATTTACGCGGCGCGGTATTAGCGAATGTATCTGGAAATTCACAAGATCAATTACAAGAAACGATTGTCGATGCAATTCAAAGCGGTGAAGAAAAAATGCTTCCAGGTCTTGGCGTTTTATTCGAAGTCATTTGGAAAAATGCTGATGAAAATGAAAAACACGAAATGTTAGGAACACTGGAGCAAGGATTAAAAAAATAAGCAATAAAAGGTCACCTTAGAAAAAAACTAAGGTGACCTTTTATGTCTATAAAATTTTTCTTCTCCTAAACATTTCTACTTTACTAACGCTACCCCGATGGAGTACAATGTTCAAAATACATTTAAACCGATCGATTTTTCTTCATGTACATCATTAGATAAAAGGAGTGAATGTTTTATGCAACGTATTACGCTTGAACAAGTTTTTAAACATCACATTACACAAAAATATGTAAACCGTTCTGGAATGGTCCACGCGATTGCTGTCGCTTACCATGCGTTTCACTTAGCCAAAAAGCATCACGCCTCAGTCGATGCTGCGACAAAGGCTGGCTTCCTTCATGATATCGGACATCATACGTGGTACACAGGCGGCGAATGGGACTATGACTTGTATAAAAAGAATGATATACATGCGATTAAAGGGGCAGAAAGATCTCATAAATTGCTTATTAGATTAGGAGAACATCCTAAACTAGCAAAAGAAATTTCTATTGCGATTCTTCTTCATACAGATTCTTTCTTAGTACAGCAAGAAATTGAAAGAACATCTCTTCAAAACATTATTAAATGGGCAGACGAAGCAGATGAAGAACCGGGCGGAGCGCACCATTATAGAACGATTTCTTATGAAAAAGCACTTAAAGCTATTCAGCAATTAGACCGATTGGTAGAGCGTGAATTACAAATAGAGCAAAAGAAATTGAATGACAAGGCAGAACATAGTTATCAATGAGAAAGAGGCATCACTATAGGGTGATACCTCTTTTATTATTTTGCGAAAAATACACCTTTGTATGTAATATTTAAATGTTACACTCAAAAGCAAAATACTTTATAATTAAATATACAAATATAAAGAGGTGATTTTACAAATGCAACCCGCTACACAACTTTCTAATGAACAGAAATACTCTATGTCATGGGGACAATTTATTAGCTCCGTTTTATTCGCTTTTTTCGGAACCGGACTTATTACTGTGTTCCTCGCAATGCCCTTAACAATTTATACAGCCGGTCTTACAGATAAAAAACAAATTGCCCTGTATGAATCTATTGCAAATACTGCAAGTATCGTATTACAACTAGCCGTGTTGTTATTCTTCATTTTTAAATTCGAACCCGCAAAAAAATTACTACTAAAATCTTTTAACTTTAAAGTACTTAAAGAATGGCGTACATACGTATACTTACTTCTTTTCTTCGCTATAAACATTATACTCAATTACATCTTGTTAAATTATGTGTTCCAAGACGCAACAAAGCAGCAATCTTCCGCACTAAACTTAGACGTTTTTAAGCAGTATCAAATATTATTACTTCTCGGCTTCGCTATACTCACACCAATTTTTGAAGAGCTTATTTTCCGTGGTTTTATACTTCGCTTCTTCTCAGAACGCTTTCCATTTTGGATTGCAGCCATCATAACAAGCTTCTTCTTCGGTATCGCTCATACATACTCACTTGGAGTAATGGTAATTACTTTCTTCATGGGATTATTAATGGCTATTTTATGTAAAAAAACAAAATCCATTATTCCAGCTATGTTATTTCATATTATGAATAATATGTTAGCATTCTTGAGTTAGAAAGAGGTGTCATCGCGATACCTCTTTTATTAATTCGTATCATCACTTCTCATTTCTATCAATTTATACATATTTATTAATAATATCCAAAATAAACCTCATGTAGTAAAATATAACTCATCACCATAGAAGGAGATTATTTATGTCGAGCTTACTTTGGATTTTTTATATGCCACTTCTTGTTTTATGCGGATTTTTCGGTGGTATTTTTTTAATTATTACTAGCATTAAACATCTTAAATTATTTGTGGGTTTAATGGGGCTACTTAGCCTATCTTTTGTCACACTACCTTTTGTTTTTTGGGGCATGGGGGTGAATAGCGATACGATCCTCCCTATTTCAACTACTTTATATTGGATACTGTTTTCTTTAACTGGATTATTGGCAGGATTAAATGGATTACAGGCAAAGATTAAAAGTATACGTAATATGGGATTCATTATTTTTATCGCTGGCATATTAGGGGTTATTTTCTGGGTACTTATGTCTGTAGGGGATTCATTCTATATATAATATTTTATCGGAGGTAATACAGAAGTGTTTGGAATATTAACTTGGATGATTTTGGCTCTTACTTTGATGTTATGCCAATTCATCGTTGGCATTTTTTTAATTATTGCTGGCATTAAATATCGTAAATCACTTACTATTATAGCTGGTTTGATTAGCATATCGCTTATCGTTGTTCCTATCATTTGTATAAGTTTTGGAATAGATTTAGAGGGGGTGGTTCCAATTTCAGGAACTTTATATTGGTGTTTCTTCTCTTTAGCTGGACTATTAGCTATTATAAGCGGAGGGCAAATATCGAGTATTCGTTCTATGGGGACAATTTTGTTTATAACAGGGCTGTGCTCCGTAACTGGTTATCATTTTTTATATCTCACTCTTTAAAAAGACAAAAAAGCAGGGAAATTAATTCCCTGCTTTTCTATTTGGTTTATTGCCTGATGGTAAGAAGAACGATAACACCCAAGCAATACCGGCTAATATAGTTGCAATTAAGAAGGCATCGTTAATACCGTTAATTGCAGATAGCTTTGAAATTTGTCCGAATAATAGTTGTGTACTCATCGCATCTCCTGCTTGAGCTGATCCGGCTAATGCCGCTAAGCTTTGGCCCATACCGTGTACTTTATCAACTAAAATCGGGTTTGACGTTGTTAACATATTGCCGTAATCCGCTACGTGAGCAGTAGTTTGTTGCGTCATAAGCGTGATTAATATCGCTGTTCCAATTGAACCAGCTACTTGTCTTGACGTATTTTGCGTTGCTGTACCGTGAGAAATTAATTTCATCGGCAGTGCATTCATACCAGCTGTCATAATTGGCATCATAATGAATGACATACCAATTGAGCGTATAATATAATCCGTCATAATAACGCTATACGGTGTATCCATCGATAACGTTGTAAATTTATATGTCGCAAATGTTGTAATGGCTAATCCGACAATTGCTAACGGACGAATACCATACTTATCAAATAGTTTACCTGCAACTGGTCCCATGATCCCCATAATTAATGATCCTGGAAGTAATAATAAACCAGATTCCATCGGTGTAAAACCGCGAATGTTTTGCAAGTATACTGGAAGTAATAACATACCTCCGAATAAGGCCATCGTTACAATCGCGTTAATTACTAATGTGAAAGTGAACGTCGGATATTTAAACACTTGTAAATCAAGCATTTTATTGTCTGTTGTTAACTCTCTCCAAATAAATACAGCTAAACCAATGACACCGATGATAAGTGTTATAACAACTTCTGCACTAGTCCAGCCATTATTTCCAGCTTCACTAAATCCGTACAGTAAGCTACCTAGTCCAATACTTGAACTAATAACACCGAATACATCTAACTTTGTTTTGGACACGGGCTGAGCTAGTGTAAAGAATTTAAAAGATAAGAACGTAATAATTAAACCGATAACAAACATCCCATAGAACATTAAGTTCCAGCTATAGTTTTCAATTACCCAACCTGTTACAGTTGGTCCGATAGCTGGTGCTAAAATCATCGCTACCCCAAGTAACCCCATAGCTGCTCCGCGTTTATTAGGCGGGAATAATGTCATGAAGATATTCATACCAACTGGCATTAAAATACCTGCGCCAACCGCTTGAACAACACGGCCTGTCATCATCATTGTAAAGTTTCCTGATGTAGCACAAATGATAGATCCTACAGTGAAGAATAACATTGCTGCTATGAATAATTTACGATACGTAAATCGTGAAACTAAAAATGCACTGATTGGTACTAAAATTCCGTTTACAAGCATGAAGCCTGTAATTAACCATTGTGCTGTTGAAGTTGATACGTTAAATTCATTCATTAATGGAGGCAGTGCAACATTAATGATCGTTTGGTTTAAAATAGAAACGAACATACCGAGAATTAATACAGCTACAACTGCCTTTACATTCACATTCTCTACCGGCAATTGTCTCTTCAGCATTTCTTTTTCCTGTTTTACTTGCTCTTGCTTCCCTGTTTCTAATTCCACTACGTTAGAAGCTTCTGTTTCTTGTTTTTGTTCAAGTTCTTTCTCTACTGTTTCTGCTTGACTTACTTCTATCTTACTTACGGCTGGGACTTGTTCTTCTCCCACATTCGTTTTTTTCTTTCGTAAAAGACGATTTACAAGGAAGAAGACGATTATACAAAATAGTGCATATCCTACAATTGCAATTGAGGACATCTCATCTCCCCCTTACTTATGAATACGAACTGACACATTCATTCCAGGAACAATATTTACTGATTTACTATGATCTAAAGAAACTTTAACTGGTACAACTTGCTTTACTTTCGTATAGTTCGCTGTTGCGTTACTTGATGGTAACATCGAGAATGTATTCGCTGTTGTTAATCCAACTTGTTCTACTTTTCCCGTTAACGTTGTATCTGGGTATGCGTCTACATACACATCTACTGTTTGGCCTTTTTGAACATCATCAATATTTGTTTCTTCAATATTTGCTGTTACCCATAAATTGCTCATATCAAATGCATAAGCAATTGGGCTACCTGCCCCAACGAACGCATTAGTTGTTGCATTTGATTGTACAACTGTTGCATTTTGCGGAATTGTTACATCTACTGTTTGCTCACCATTTGCTCCTGCTACAGTAACCGCACCTAATTTATCGTTCTCATTGTAATTTTTTCCGACTTCAGCTTTCCAGTCTGTTAATTTACCTGCTACTGGTGATGCAATTGGGATTACTTTCCCGTCAATCTTTGCATTTTCTGTTTTTAAATAGTTTTCCGCTTGATTGTAATAGTAATAACCGCCAATACCGCCGCCAACTAATACAATTAATGTGATAATGTTGATAATTACCATTCTTCGAAACTGATTCATTGCATTCCTCTCCTTATATCGCATATAATTTTTTTCTAAACTATTTACATCCTTAGTGTTTATATTGTTTAATTGTTAATTATATTAACCTTTAAACAAAAAAAGCACACCTTTTACGACGCAAACTATGTTTTGTCTGCATCCTAGCGGTGCTGATTTCTAAAGGACTATCGTTTATAATTATAAATAATTATCCCGAATCTACAACCAACAATTTAAACCTATATGTTGTTTAAACAACATCACACTATACATGTGTTGTTTAAGGTTAAAAAATTAAACGAGGTGAAGTAAAAATGTCTATTAAAAATACAAATGATCCACGTGTAAAACGAACGAGACAACTCATACAGGATGCTTTTGTCGCTTTAGTAGGCGAAAAGGGCTTCGAAAATGTAACTGTGCAACATATCGCGGAACGCGCTCCTGTAAATCGTGCTACATTTTATAGCCATTACCATGATAAATATGATTTATTAGAAAAAAGCATAGAAGAAATGTTAGAAAAACTAGCTGCAGTAATTAAACCACAAAATCGAAATAAAGAAGATTTTCAGCTCACTTTTGATTCACCGCATCCAACTTTTTTAGCTTTGTTTGAGCATATCGCAGACAATACTAATTTCTATAACGTTATGCTCGGCGATAAGGCAGCTGGAAACTATTCTTATAAAATGATGAAAACAATTCAAACACATTTAACATTAAGCCTATCTATTTCCCAGCCAGATGATGAAGACCTTATGGTCCCTCGTGATATTCTTATTAGTTATGTTACAGGCGCTCATATCGGAATGATTATGTCATGGTTAAAAAGAGGCATGATTTATACCCCACATTTCATGGCAATGCAATTAACTCGCTTAATTATTTTAGGAGCTCATACTGCAGCAGGATTAGAAAGACCGTTTTAAAAATGAAAAAAGCGAAGGAGGTTATCCTTCGCTTCTTTCTATTAATTAAATGTAATGTTATGTACAGCCTCTTTATCAAGACGTTTAATAACTTCTACAATTAACTTCACTGCGTTTTCATAATCATCACGATGTAACATCGCTGCATGAGAATGAATGTAGCGTGTCGCAATCGTAATTGCCATAGATGGGATACCATTTACAGAAATGTGAATTGCTCCTGCGTCCGTTCCCCCGCCCGCTACAGAATCATACTGATATGGAATTTGTAATTCATCCGCAACATCAACAACGAAATCACGTAAACCTGTATGACCAATAACCGAAGCATCATATAGAATGATCTGCGGACCATCACCCATTTTACTTTGTGCTTCTTTTGCCGTTACACCTGGTGTATCACCAGCAATACCTACATCTACTGCGAATGCGATATCTGGCTTAATATAGTTTGCAGATGTTTTCGCACCACGAAGACCAACTTCTTCTTGTACAGTCCCAACGCCGTATACAACGTTTGGATGCTTTTCATCTTTTAATTGTTTTAATACGTCAATTGCAATTGCACAACCAATTCGGTTATCCCATGCTTTTGCAAGTAACATCTTTTCATTCTTCATCACTTGGAATTCGAAGTACGGTACAACTTGATCTCCTGGTCGTATGCCCCACTCCATCGCTTCTTCTTGGCTAGAAGCACCAATATCGATGAACATGTCTTTAATTTCAACTGGCTTTTTACGAGCTTCTGGAGGTAAAATGTGCGGTGGTTTTGAACCAATTACACCTGTTACATCTCCTTTACGCGTTACAATCGTTACGCGCTGTGCAAGCATAACTTGCGACCACCAGCCACCCACCGTTTGGAAACGAAGGAAGCCTTTTTCATCAATTTGCGTAATCATAAATCCGACTTCATCTAAATGACCTGCAACCATAATTTTCGGGCCGTTTTCTTCCCCAACTTTTTTCGCAACTAAACTTCCTAAATTGTCAGTAGAAAGTTCATCTGCAAACGGCTCAATATACTTCTTCATTACTTCACGTGGTTCGCGCTCGTTACCCGCAATACCGCGTGCGTCTGTTAATTCTTTTAGCATTGTCAATGTCTCGTCTAATTTTATCATTGCCAACACCCTCCTTTTTCTTCAGTCACTTTATTATACAAAAGGAAATTGAAATATTCAAAAATTAAATTAGTATCCTTGTGTTTGACGCTGATGATTTACTTCATTTTTATCTAAATATGCTTTTTCAATTTCATCTTGTTCAAATTCAAGCGCTTGTCCAAGGCGAAGATAGCTTGTAAATAGTTCAATATAGTTCGTAATAGAAGGTTGATCTGTAAAACGAATTACTTTCGCATATGTGTCTAAGAAAATTTCCACTTGTGTTTTATTCGTTTGCGCACATTTATAGAATAAGAAGTTTTTATCAATTCCTAAATCGATTCCGATTGATAAAATAAAATGTAAACCATCTACGTATTCTTCTAATATTACTTCACGTTCTGAAGCTGGTTTATTGCTCCAATATTTAAAACAACGTGTTTCATTTGCAAGTTCTCCAATTTCTACAAGAAGAGCTAACATTTTTTCTTTTAACAATTTTTTCGGTTGTAAGTCATGTTCTTTCACAATACGGTCATCTAATTCTTTTTGTAATTTAAATAGTTGTAGTAAGTCCATTCTATTGTCCTCCTCCAACATCGCATTTTCCGCAACAATGTTGTTTCATCTCAAAGTTCATTATTATTTTTCGTTTCTTATTAACAAGTCAGCTACCTACATCTTTATAAAGATAGCTTGTCCTTAATTTGCAAATACGTTTCAATCATCACTCATAGATTGTTCACTTGATGAAAGCTCCATATCATCTTTCCATTATAGCAGTGTCGTTTCTGCTAGGAAAGATGCACTTCTCACGAATGAGTTCAAATAAAAAAAGTCAGGAGGATTCTCCTGACTTTATATATATATTCTTTTATATCGCTATAGCTTTTATATTGATTTTGTCATATCGATAACGACACATCCGTTAATCTTTCCTACTTTCATGTAAAAGTCTCCTCGTTATCGTTACAAAACTTCTTACAAGCACATCTTAATATACTTGAGCAAGAAATAACGATAATAAGTGGAGGATTTTACAATAAATGTAAATAAAAAAACCTTAGAAGAAAATCTTCTAAGGTTTTAAACAATTAGTTAATGTTGTTTTTTGCAACTGTTGCTAATTCAGCGAAAGCTTTTTCGTCATGAACAGCTAAGTCAGCAAGCATCTTGCGGTTAACTTCGATGCCAGCATTTTTTAAACCGTGCATTAAGCGGCTGTAAGAAAGACCATTCATACGAGCTGCTGCGTTGATACGTGTAATCCATAATTTACGGAAGTCACGTTTCTTTTGACGACGGTCACGGAATGCATACATTAGAGATTTCATAACCTGTTGGTTAGCAACCTTAAATAATGTACTCTTAGAACCGTAGTAACCTTTTGCTAATTTTATAACTTTTTTACGACGTTGACGAGTAACTGTACCACCTTTTACTCTTGGCATAATATTACCTCCTAGTTTGTTCTATATATCAGCCGAACTTATTTTAAGTTGTCAAGCATTTGACGAATGCGTTTGAAGTCACCAGCGCTAACTACACCAGCTTTACGTAGTTTACGTTTAGCTTTTGTAGATTTGTTAGCGAATAAATGGCTTGTGTAAGCGTGAGAACGCTTCAGTTTACCAGATCCAGTCTTTTTGAAACGCTTTGCAGCGCCGCGATGAGTTTTTTGTTTAGGCATAGGTATTTCCTCCTCTATCTATTACTTATCGTTTTTCGGTGCTAAAACTAAGAACATACTACGTCCTTCCATTTTAGGCTTAGATTCAATTGTACTAACTTCAGCACAAGCTTCTGAGAAGCGATCTAAAACACGTTGACCGATTTCTTTATGAGTAATGGCACGTCCTTTAAAGCGAATTGACGCTTTAACCTTGTCGCCTTTCTCTAAAAACTTGACAGCATTACGAAGTTTTGTGTTAAAGTCATGTTCATCAATTGTTGGACTTAAACGAACTTCTTTCATGCTAATTACTTTTTGATTTTTGCGCTGTTCTTTTTCTTTCTTCTGTTGCTCAAAGCGGAATTTACCGTAGTCCATAATGCGGCATACTGGTGGTTTCGCATTTGGAGCAACCAATACTAAATCAAGATTAAGACCTGCAGCTAAGTCTAAAGCGTCATTACGAGACTTGATTCCAAGTTGATCGCCGTTTGCGCCAACTAAGCGTACTTCACGTGCACGAATTTGCTCGTTAATCATCATATCCTTGCTAATAGTAAGCCACCTCCAAGGTTTTCTTAGAATACGTTTTGCAATTGTAGAACCCGGACAAAAAAAGTGCGGGCACACGGCACCCACACTTGTAATATCTTTAGTAAGAAATACATTTACCTGCTAACTGCGAATGCGTCCATCAGGTGAGAAGCGGGTGCTTCTACTTGTCAAAACCATATTCTATTATCCTTGATGAGTTTATCATAGGACATGACGTCTGTCAAGAAGACGCGATGTGTTTTACTAACAACAAGAAATATTGTAACAAACAACCAGCATACTTGCAATACTTTTTTATGATAAGTATTGTTTGGTTATTTTTTCTAGATTTTCTTTTTTATAATACATAAAAAAGCCGCGGTATACCGCGGCTCTTTCTTATCGTTTTCCTTCTACCTTAATCATGTCAACAAACGCATCTAATGCGATTGTTTCTGATTTTTGTTCACCATATTTACGTACGTTAACGCCATTTTCAGTAACTTCATTGTCACCTACTACAAGCATGTACGGAATCTTTTGCATTTGTGCTTCACGGATTTTGTAACCAATTTTCTCTTCACGAGTGTCTAATTCAACACGGATACCAGCACGTCGTAATTCATCTTGTACTTTCTTCGCATAGTCTAAATGTACTTGCGGAGAAACTGGAATTACTTGCGCCTGAACTGGAGCTAACCAAGTTGGGAATGCGCCTTTGTATTCTTCAATTAAGAAGGCTACGAAACGTTCCATAGTTGATACAACACCACGGTGAATTACAACTGGACGATGTTGTTTACCGTCTTCACCAACGTAAGTTAATTCAAAGCGTTCTGGAAGTAAGAAGTCTAATTGTACAGTTGAAAGTGTTTCGTCTTTTCCAAGAGCAGTACGAACTTGAACGTCAAGTTTCGGACCATAGAATGCCGCTTCACCTTCAGCTTCATAGTAATCAAGACCCATTTCATCCATAGCTTCTTTTAACATACCTTGTGCTTTTTCCCACATCTCATCATCAGCATAATACTTTTTAGTATCTGCTGGGTCACGATAAGATAGACGGAATGAATAGTTTTCTAAACCGAAATCTTTGTACACTTCTAACGTTAAGTTTACAACACGTTTTAATTCTTCTTTAATTTGATCTGGACGAACGAAAATGTGCGCATCATTTAAAGTCATTCCGCGTACACGTTGTAATCCAGATAATGCTCCAGACATTTCATAGCGGTGCATTGTTCCAAGTTCCGCAATACGGATTGGTAATTCACGGTAGCTGTGAATATCGTTTTTATAAACCATCATATGGTGAGGGCAGTTCATTGGACGAAGAACTAACTCTTCATTATCCATTTCCATTGATGGGAACATGCCATCACGGTAATGGTTCCAGTGACCAGAAGTTTCATAAAGCTCTCTACTTCCTAATACTGGAGTGTATACGTGATCATAGCCTAAGCTTGCTTCTTTATCAACGATGTAACGCTCGATAATACGGCGAATTGTTGCACCTTTTGGTAACCAAAGTGGTAAACCTTGTCCTACTTTTTGGCTATTAGTAAATAGTTTTAACTCTTTACCTAATTTACGGTGATCGCGCTCTTTCGCTTCTTCAAGCATACGTAAGTGCTCATCTAATTCTGCTTTCTTAACGAATCCAGTACCGTAAATACGTTGTAACATTTTATTATTGCTATCGCCGCGCCAGTAAGCACCAGCAACACTTAATAATTTAAACACTTTAATCTTCCCTGTAGATGGAAGGTGAACACCACGGCAAAGGTCGAAGAATTCGCCTTGCTCATAGATTGAAATAACTGCATCTTCTGGAAGATCGTTAATTAAATCTAATTTTAACTCATCGCCGATTTCTTCAAAGCGACGAAGTGCTTCTGCACGTGGTACTTCATGACGAACGATTTCTAAGTTTTCGTTCACGATTTTTTGCATTTCTTTTTCGATTTTCTTGAAGTCTTCAACTGTAATTGCTTCTTCCATATCAATATCGTAGTAGAAGCCATTTTCGATTACTGGACCAATGCCAAGCTCAAGCTTAACATCTTTATATAAACGTTTTAACGCTTGTGCTAAAAGGTGAGCTGTTGAGTGGCGTAAAATATATAAGCCATCTTCAGAATCTAATGTAATAATAGAAACTGCACCATCTTCTTCGATTGGTGTAACAAGATCGATCATCTCATCGTTTAATTTTCCAGCCACAGCTTTTTTCTTTAAGCCTGGGCTAATAGAAGCTGCGATTTCTTCAGTTGTTACTCCTTTTGGAAACTCCTTCACAGCTCCATCAGGGAAAGTAATTTTAACTACATCTGCCATCACTGGTCACTCCTCTTTTTTTTCAAAATAAAAAACACTCATCCCATAAAAAGGGACGAGTGTTGAATTCGTGGTTCCACCCTTGTTCCAATTAACCTTATTGTTAATTGCTCAAGTTCAACATAACGGTGTTGTCCGTTAGCAATTACTAGAAAAACGTTCACTGCTAAAGTTTAGAGGTGGTAAGTAATAATCCCGTACTAGGAAGCTCGCACCCTAAGGCTTCCCTCTCTGAAAATCGTAGATAACTACTCATGTCCTCATCATGACATTTCAATATATTTCATTTATGTAGGTAATTATATGCTCAAAAACTTAGAAAATCAAGGGCGTTACCTTTATTTTTTAAATTTTTCACATTGCGCTCAAACTCATGTAATCCATGTAGTTGCACTCGTTCCTGAAATACATTTCGCAAAGTAATAATCATATTATGATCTTGTTCTTTCGTATATAAATAAATCTTTTTCGGCGAAATAGAAAGAAGTGGTGCAATTACTTTCGTATCGATATATACATCTTGTTTCTTTAATAATTCTTCATCTATATATTGAACCAATTTCTCCTGTTTTAAACGCCTACCTTTATCATCATAGAAAATAAAACTTTCATCAAAAATAAGATGTACACAGGACAAACGTGATTTCCGGCTACTTACTTGTTGGCGAAGTGTCTCAATGAATATTTGGTATTCCTGCTCCATCTTATACTCATCAATTGCAACTTCAGCAAGCTTAGTTACCATTTCCCTATATGTACGAAGACGAAAACGAACGTATGATGAAAACGAGAATGAGAGCGGATCACAAAGCCAATCATTCAAAGACGACGCAATATAAGATTCAAATTTTTGACGTGTTAAATCACTAGATACTCCTTTTCTTCTTTCCTTTAAAATCTCATGTGCCATATGCAATATTTGATGACACTCTTCTTGTTCTTCATAAAAAAACTTTTCCTTTAAAATGGTATGAATCCATTCATTTTGTTTCACATTCATAATGAAATATAGTAATACTGGCAATAAAATCTTTTCAATATAATTTGATTCACATAATGGTATATGAATAACAACCTTTTGTTCGTTTAAATATACACTTGTTTCCTTATATAAGGATTCTGTTCTTTTCGTTAGTTGTCTGTATACGTACACAGCATCATTTTTTTCTTCGAAGCAAATTTCAATCACTTTTGTCCCCCCTTTTATCCCCGCTCTAAAGGATTGCATCTATACGTTACAAATCCTATAAGAGTCCGATCTATGGAAGTTCACTCTTAGTAGAAACCTATCTCCCATTGTTAGAACATCCACTCGATATGGCTTGCTAATTTTATATATATTAAGGGAGGGAGAAAAAAATGATACAAGCTACTCTGAAAAAATGATTAAAATAAAGTGAAACTTTAATCAGTGGAGGTTTTGTCCATCGTTCACTGATTATTAGCCCGCACCAATCGGGCTTTTACGGGCAGCAGGGCTCCCACCTAACTTCTTTGCTTTACAGCCGAATTTTGAGGTGGGAGTCTTACTGCCCGCCAATAGCGGGATAAAAAAGAGCAAGCTTCTCAGCTCGCTCTTTACTT
Organism: Bacillus sp. AC266; assembly: GCF_979253805.1. Classification (NCBI taxonomy): domain Bacteria; kingdom Bacillati; phylum Bacillota; class Bacilli; order Caryophanales; family Bacillaceae; genus Bacillus; species Bacillus sp. AC266. The sequence goes on along the minus strand of NZ_CEEDEC010000002.1, from coordinate 269,384 downwards.
ATTACGACGATTCTTCCCGCCAATTGGGATTGGCTTCGCTAAATATTTAATTCGTTCCATAATACGGGCCGCTTTCATCTCTTCTGCTTCACCGCGCTGTGTATACGTTAAATGATGTTCCAACTGTTTGAAATCAAAGTTAGATGTAAAGAACGTCGGTAAGTTTTCCAACATACGGAATTGCAAGATTGCACCGAGTACATCATCACGTACAAAACTTGACATCGCTTCTGCCCCGATATCATCTAACATTAATACTTGTACACGTTTGACAGCATCAATCTTTCCGCTAATCGAATTATCTTGAATCGAACTTTTGATTTCACGTAAAAATTCAGGGAAGTATACGAGCATCGAACTAATTTTCTTTCGCGCAAGTTCATTTGCAATTGCCCCTAAAAGATATGTTTTCCCTACACCAAATTTACCGTACAAATATAAACCTTGTGCTTTTTTACCTGGTTCATATGTGTTTAAAAATTCATTCGTTGCACCTATTGCATCAATACGTGCATCTAAATCTGAAGGGTCTAAATTTTCCATAGTTGCCTGCAAAATGTCAACTGGCATATATACACTTTGAACGAGTTTTTCATATTTTTTTCTCTCATCATATGCTACTTTTCTAATACAACGATCGTATTGAATATCAATCATCTTACCTTGAATGACGAGCTTCGGCTCATATCCTTGTAGCATATTTTTACATGACCCTAAATCTGGACAATCCGCACACCCTACACTTTGTCCAATATATTCATATAACTTCACAAGACTTCGTTCAATCATAGAAGTCGTTACTTCACCTTTATGTTCGTCTATAAATTCTTTCACACGAGGGTGCGCCATCACTTCTGCCTTTAAGACTTCATATCTATTTTTAAAGTTTTTATTTTCCATTAATTTCGTAAATGAATTTTGAATATGCTCCATTTTCTCACCTCAAAGAGCGTTCATTTTCTTTTATTAATCACGCTTATATTTTTTCAATACTTCTTCTAATCGTTTCCGTTCATCTTCTAACGTACTTGCATCTTTTTTCGCACTTACGTCATTTTTCACAGGTTCTTTCTCTTCTTCTTTCGACTCTTCTTTAAGCCAATCTGGTACCATTTCTTTTCGCACTGTTTTCTTCGCTGTACGACCTTTTTTCTTCGTCTCAGCCCACTCTTGATATTGACGATTCTCTTCTTTCGCTAGCGCCATCGCCTCGCCTACTGTACCGACCTTTTTTCGCGCCCAATGTCCAGCAATCTTCTCGACATACGTTTTAGCAAGCTTCATATCTGAGCGTAGCATAACGTAATAAATAAGTACATTCACAACCCCTGGCGTTAACTTTTGATTTATCATTACATCCTCAACGATTTGCAAGTCCGCTTTCGTCGCCTCTGCACCGCCTGAAATCTCTTTCAATAGTTGTTTTGGCGAGATTTCCTCTAACTGTTTCATTAGCATCTCTTCTTGCGTAGATGGCTCTTTCTCTTTCATTGTACGAGCAGCATGAGGTTGCACTCTTTCACTTAATACAGGTAACGCTTGACCATTTTCGAATTGATACCAATCGCGTGCTCCCTTCCGAAGCCTTTCGATATCAATTGTTTGCACTTCTGTCACTGCGCCAAGAACGATATTTTGCATCGATAACACATCCACACCGTACACATAAGCGAGTGTAATAACACATTCTCTCACTTGATCTGTAATCGCCTTTTTAGGAACAAGGGCTGATAGTCCGTCTACAAATAAAGAGAAATCAAAGAAATCGTTCCAAACTTTCGGAGCATCCCCATTCTCGTTACTTGGCATAATTGTCGTTTTCGGGATACGCAGTTCTTCTTGCGCATATTCAAACTGACCTGGGTTAAACGAATCAAATATATCGTTGAAGGAGCGCGTAACATTTTCATAAGAAGCAAAATCGAATTCTTCTTCTAAGAAATATTGCTTTACTTGGTTGTATTTTGTCCGACTCAAGCGATTATATAAAAAGATACTTAAAACAATATCATCAAAAAACTGCTTCGGAGATAAAGGTGGTTGCAATTCATATATAAACATCCGAATATCTTTTTCTTTCTTAATATATACATTTAAAAGACCAATCGCTTCTAACTTTACTCGTTCCCCATATATTTCAGGAAGTTGCATTTGCATAGTCACCATAAGGGAGTGATGTGTATTCTCTTTTCCAAACACACGATCTTGCTCTAACTCTCCCCATAGTGTCATGTATACGCTAAAAGCTCTACTACCTATTAACGGCTGATACAACATCGTTAATACTTTCCGGTCGTAATTATGTAACAACCCTTTCGCACTTACTTTATAACGATCAATCGGCAATAGCTCCATCCATGACTGTTTTTCCATTCTTGCTTTTCCTTTCTCTCATCCAATCTAGCCTACATTTCACTCGTTCTATCTTTATTATATAATTTATTAGCGAAAAAGAGCTATTAGCTTCCGCTTCTAGCTCTCTTATCTCGTTTACTTACAGTATATAAAGAGATTCCTTCTACTCTCTCTCTTTTTGCAGTATATCTTTTAATTCTTCAATAAATACATTTAAATCTTTAAATTGACGATACACAGAAGCAAAACGTACGTAAGCAACATCATCAATATCACGAAGTTCTTCCATAACAATTTCACCAATCATATCACTTTTCACTTCTGATATACCTAAGTTACGAAGTTCACGCTCCACACTTTGTGTTACTTCCTCTAACTGCCTTAAAGATACAGGTCTTTTTTCACACGCTTTAATTAAACCGCGTAAAATTTTCTCTTTATTAAACTCTTCTCGTGTTCCTTCTTTTTTAACAACGATAAGAGGTGATTCTTCTACTCTTTCAAATGTCGTAAAGCGACTTAAACAACTTTCACACTCTCTTCTTCTTCGAATAGAGCGCCCCTCGTCTACCGGACGCGAATCTAACACTCTTGTTCCATTATGAAAACAGGATGGACAACGCAATTCATTCACTCCTTTACACTATAATCTTTATTCTTTCGCTACTCACCTACATGTGAAAATATATATACAATATTATATAACTCATTCTTCTATAATGACCACTCTAAGTTATTACATATCGTGATCCTATTTTATATAAACTAAAAAAGAGGTGCATTATACACCTCTTTACATTTTAAATCAATTATGTTCTTTTTTAAAGAGCTTTTGTTTCTCTCTGCTTAATTTCGAAGCTACCAGTGCCTCGAGGAAGCTCGATGCTCTCACGCGTTTTCGCGTTTAAACCTTCTGCAATATATTCTGCAGCAACATTTGGATCAATACGATCCCCACAAGTATAAACATCAATACTTGCGTAACCGTGCTCCGGAAAGCTATGAATTGTTAAATGTGATTCCGAGATAATTACTACTCCACTTACACCTTGTGGTGCAAATTTATGAAAAGCAACCTCACGTACTTCAGCACCAGCTCTTAGTGCTGCATCCACAAATAATTGTTCAATATACGGCATGTCATTAAGCTTGTCGAAATCGCAATCCCAAAGTTCAGCAATCACGTGACGACCCATCGTATCCATAGTATCCATTCTACAGTTCCCCCTTGTAAATTTATTCTAACTGTTCGAATTGAAAACTAATTTGCAATTTGGCTTGCTCCACTACCACGGGGGAAAGTTAGTCCAGAGAGGTCCTAACCCTTTAAGTAGTGACTACGTACCTCAGCTCTTAAGTTTACGAGTGTTAGTATACTTTGTTTATTTTCATTTTGCAACAACAGTTTTTTCGATTTTCTGTCATATTTTCCTCTTTACTTTTCCCTAAAAAAAATTAATGATTCACGAATACAGTAATCCCAACGTTTCGTGGTATGTCCACTATTTAAAAATATACTTATATAATTTTTTTCCTTTTCAGAAAAAAATAAAAAAGAGGGCAAATTTTCACTTGCCCTCTCTCGTTCACTTAAATATGTTGCACATTTTTTTGTTTCGCTAATTCATCAACAACTAACGTTACAAGATCTACAACACGACGAGAGTAGCCCCACTCGTTATCATACCAAGCAAGTACTTTCACTTTACGATCACCCATTACCATTGTAGACAAACCATCAATAATAGCTGAGTGTGTATTTGTATTAAAATCGATAGACACTAAAGGCTCTTCGCAGAATTCTACAATTCCTTTTAATGCACCGTTTGCAACAGTTTTGAACGCTTCATTAATATCTTCAACTGTTACATCACGTTTTACGTCTACTACTAAATCAACAAGAGACACGTTTGGTGTTGGTACACGAAGGGCCATACCATGAAGTTTTCCGTTTAAGTGTGGAAGAACTTTTGCTAGCGCTTTTGCAGCACCCGTCGTTGTTGGAATGATAGACTGTCCGCAAGCACGCGCTCTTCTTAAATCTTTATGTGGGTTATCAATATTTTTTTGGTCATTTGTATAAGCATGAACAGTTGTCATTAAACCGTTTTCAATTCCGAACTGCTCATCTAACACCTTTACAACAGGCGCTAAACAGTTTGTTGTACAAGATGCATTTGAAATAACAGTATGCTTTGTAATATCTAATTGGTCTTCGTTCACACCAACTACGATTGTTATATCTTCATTTTTACCAGGTGCTGTTAAAATAACTTTTTTCGCTCCAGCTTCAACATGAAGAATTGCTTTTTCTTTCGAGTTAAATTTACCAGTTGCTTCAATTACAACTTCAACACCTAGATCTTTCCAAGGCAACTCCTTTGGATCGCGGTTGTTTAAAAGGCGAATCATTTTCCCATCAACTAGTAAGTGATCTTCAAATGCTTCCACTGTTCCGTCAAACTTTCCATGAACTGTATCATATTTAATTAAATGCGCTAACGTTTCTGATGGATAGCTTGCATTTATTGCTACAATTTTGAATGCGCTTTCTTTTATTGCTTGACGAAATACCATTCTCCCGATACGTCCAAATCCATTAATTGCCACACGAGTCATAATATGTTATCCCCCTTGAATGCGTTATACTATTTATCTCCAATCCCAATAATAGTATAACACAAAAAGGAGATATGTCACTAAGCATTTTCATTAATTTCACAATTTTTTAATCAATAATGTTCCATTCTTTCAAAATAGAGGCTAATTGTGTTTTCGTTCCAGTAATTGTGCCATCATTATAAATTACTTCATCTGCCTTCTTTACTTTTTCTTCTAATGGCATTTGAGATTGAATACGAGCCTTTGCTTCTTCTTCTGAAAAGTTATTTCGTTTCATTAAACGTTCCAATTGCGTATTCGGTGTGACTGCTACAACTAAAACACGATCAACGAGATTTGTTAATTTACTTTCAAACAAAAGAGGGATATCTAACACAACCGCTTGCATATCTTCTTTTATGTACATCTCCTTTTGTGCATTCATTTCTTCACGCACTGCAGGATGAACAATTTCGTTTAACTGCAATCGTTTTTCTTCATTATAAAAAACGACACTCCCAAGCTTTGGTCGATCAAGCTCTCCATCTTTTTGTAACACTTCCGTTCCGAACACCTCTACAATTTTGTTATATGCCGGTTTTCCTCGTTCTACAACTTCTCGCGCAATAATATCTGCATCAATAACCGGTATACTCATTTCACGAAACATTTCTGATACCGTACTTTTTCCGCTTGCAATGCCTCCTGTTAATCCAATTACTACTGTCATAATAATCCTCCTCACAATATTAAAGGCGCGAAACTAATGTTCCACGCCCATACTTACATTTTCCAAATTCCAATAATAATGAGTAATACCCCAGGCAGGAATGTAAATTTTTGTAACCATTTCATATTTGATAAAATCGTACCGAGCTTCATTCCAATAAATAAAAATAAAGAACTCATAACCGCGACTAATACCGCCATCATCGCGGGTGCATAACCTAATAAAGATGCACCAATTCCAGCACCAAACGAATCTATAGAAAGAGCGATACCGAGAAGTAACGCTTCTCCTGCAGAGATAGTTCCTGATTTATCAAAATCCGCAACTGTCGGCTTCCGCAAAATTTGAATCACTAGCCCGAGTGAAGCAATTTCTAATTTCCAAACCTTCTCCTCTTGCTTCGGTTCTTCTTTTTTATCACTTCGAAAAAATTGGTATAATACCCAAATTCCAATTCCAATAAGAACAAGCCCACCGATACGCGTTGCGATAACAGGTGAAAATATTTTCGCGATCATATGTCCAATTCCCATGGAAACGAGCATTACAGCTGCTGAACAGATCCCGATAATTATAATTGACCTTAGTGGAATTCTTACGCTTCTTAAACCATATGTTAGCCCTACACTACAGCTATCTAAGCTTAATGTAAAAGCTAATAAAATAAGAGATAAATAAAGGTACATCGGTAAGCTCCTCCCTTATACATAGCCCTGCTGTATGTATATGACAAATGCCTATCCGATGTTATCTCTTTTCTATATTCTCGGCTGACAAATCGGGCAGTAATGCGTTCCTCTTCCGCCAACAACTGTTTTCTCTAATATCGTACCGCAAGTAACACACGGTTCTCCTTTTTTCCCATATACATTTAGAAGTTCTTGGAACGAACCAATTTGTCCTTGTGAATTAATATACGTTCTAATTGTACTTCCGCCTCGCTTAACAGCTTCGCCCAGCGTTGTAACAATCGCCTCGTAAATTCTTTCTACTTCTTCTTTTGTTAAAGATGCAGCTTCTCGTTCTGGGTGAATTTGAGAACGGAATAACACTTCATCTACATATATATTTCCAAGCCCTACTAAAAGACGCTGATCTAATAATACGACTTTTATTTTACGATTTGTTTTTTCCAATCTTTCTTGTAAATACTGCGGTGTCAATTCAGCATCAAATGGCTCCGGGCCTAAGTCAGCAAGAGGCATTTGATTCAACTCTTCACCTTTCTTAAAGAGATGCATCGTACCAAACTTTCTCACATCTTTATAATGTAATTCAGTTCCATCTGTAAATAAGAAACGGACGTGCGTATGTTTATCAATCGGCTCATCCTCTTGATGAAGTAAAAACTTACCTTCCATGCGCAAATGTGAAACAATTACATAGTTCGTTACATACAAAAGTAAAAACTTACCTCTTCGCTTTATATTTTCAATTGTCTCGCCTCTTAGCATTTCTTTAAAAATTTCTGCATCATCCGGTCGTTTTACTATTTTGGGATAAGTAATAACGACATCTTCAATCGTTTTTCCTGTTACAAGATTTTCAAGCGTCCGTCTAACGTTTTCAACCTCTGGTAATTCCGGCATTTCATCACGTCCTTATTTCGCATCGTACCAAGTTGGACCGTAAGAATAATCAACTTTCAATGGAACGGCTAGTTCAATTGCATGCTCCATTACTTCAGGTACAAGCTTCTCTAATTTTTCAATTTCTTCTTTTGGTGCTTCAAATATCAATTCATCGTGTACTTGCAGAAGAAGACGTGCTTGTAATCCTTCTTCTTCTAGACGATCTGCCATAATAATCATCGCTTTTTTAATAATATCAGCCGCACTACCTTGAATTGGTGTATTCATAGCTGTACGCTCAGCAAAGCTACGTAAATTGAAATTACGACTCGTAATTTCCGGAATATAACGGCGACGATTTAATAATGTAACCACATATCCTTTTTGTTTCGCATCTTTTACGATTTCATCCATGTATTCTTGTACACCAGGGAAACTTTCTAAATACTTTTCAATAAATTCCGCTGCTGCTTTTCTTGTAATTCCTAAGTTTTGCGAAAGACCATAATCACTAATACCATACACAATTCCGAAGTTAACAGCTTTTGCTTGTCGTCTCATGTTAGATGTTACTTCATCTTTCCCAACACCAAATACATCCATAGCTGTTTTCGTATGAATATCCATGTCATGTTGGAACGCTTCAACTAACCCTGGATCATTTGCAATGTGAGCAAGCACACGAAGTTCGATTTGTGAATAATCAGCCGCGTACATGATCCATCCTTCTTCTGATGGAACGAATGCCTGACGAATCTTTCTTCCTTCTTCTAAGCGAATCGGGATATTTTGTAAGTTCGGATCTGTTGAACTTAATCGACCTGTTTGCGTTAACACTTGATTAAAACGAGTATGGATTTTAGATGAATCTTCATGTACAACTTTCAATAAACCTTCAATGTAAGTTGAATTTAGCTTTCCTAATTGACGGTAATGTAAAATATTTGGAATAATTTCATGACGATCCATAAGTTTATCTAATACATCCGCCGACGTAGAATAACCTGTTTTCGTCTTTTTAATAACTGGTAAGTTTAAATTCTCAAACAGAATAACCCCAAGTTGCTTCGGTGAATTAATATTAAATTCTGTTCCCGCAAGCTTATAAATTTCCTGTTCCATTTCCTTTAATCTACCTGCAAGTTCTTCTCCCATATTACGAAGACGCTCCGTATCAACTTTTACACCTTTCACTTCCATATCAGCTAATACACGTGCAAGTGGTAATTCTAATTCCGTAAATAATTCATATTGCTCGTTCTTTTTTAATTCTTCTAAGAACGTTTGCTTTACATCATATAATACATGCACTTTACGAGCTACATGCTCCGCTACTACCTCTAGCTCCGGAACAGCACGCTTCGCACCTTTCCCGTAAACTTCTTCGTCAGATTTTACGGCATGCGTTTCTTTCATTTTCGCTACAGTACGGAAATCTTTATCTGTATCGGCTGGATCAAGTAAATAAGCGGCAATTAATAAATCAAAGTCAATCCCTTGAATATCTACACCTTTCCACTTGAGAGCAACGATAGCACGCTTCGCATCAAATGTATGTTTTCTCATTTCTCCATTTGCAAGCCACTCTTTAAAAGCATCCGATTTAAGAGCAACATCGGCTGGAATAAAGTAACAACCATTTTCATTTTGAATACCAAAACCTTGAATATCGGCTTTATGATAATTATCTTCTTGCACTTCAACAATAAGCGCACTATCTTGCTGAAGCATTTCTTCTGCAACTTCTTCTACAATATCAAATGTAATATCATCTAATTCAGCTGGAGCCGTTTCCTCCGGCGTAACACCTAACTTATTTAAAAGGGATGTAAATCCTAAATTCTCGAACATTGGAATCAAATTGCTTGGTTCATACCCTTTATATTCCATATCATCTACATGCACAGTAATCGGTGCATCTGTAATAATAGTCGCAAGTTCTTTACTCATAAGAGCTTGTTCTTTATTCGCTTCTAACTTTTCTTTTAATTTCTTTCCACTCACTTGATCTAAGTTTTCATATACTGCTTCTACCGTTTCAAATTGCGTTAATAATTTAATTGCTGTCTTCTCACCAACACCTGGTACACCTGGAATGTTATCCGATTGGTCTCCCATTAAACCTTTCATATCGATAATTTGCTTTGGTGATAAGCTATATTTCTCAAATAAAGCTTCTTTCGTATATTCATCTACTTCCGTAATCCCTTTGCGAGGAATACATACGAGTGTATTATCTGAAACAAGTTGCAGTAAATCTTTATCTCCTGAAATAACTTTAACATGAAACCCTTGCTCACTCGCTTCTTTCGCTAACGTTCCCATAATGTCATCCGCTTCATAATTTTCCAGCTCATAACGCGGTACATTGAATGCATCAAGCACCTCACGAATAAACGGGAATTGCTCTGATAACTCAGGTGGAGTCTTTTGACGCCCTCCCTTGTAATCACTATACGTTTTATGACGGAATGTTGTTTTCCCCGCATCAAACGCCACAAGCATATGCGTCGGTTTTTCTTCCTCTAGTATCCTCATTAACATCATTGTAAAACCATAAATTGCGTTCGTATGTATACCTTTGTCGTTATTTAAAAGCGGTAGTGCAAAGAAAGCACGATACGCGATATTATTACCATCTACTAATACGACTTTTTTTTCCAAACTACAAACCTCCCCATACATATTTGAAACAATTTTTTCCACAGAAAAAAACCGTTCCTGTCCTCTCTCTATATTAACATGACTAATAGAGAGAAGAAAAATAACGGTTTTTTTCTATCATATATAAACAGACTTACATTGGCATAAAGGGAAGTGACGAGAATAGCATAACTACTCTCGTCCAAAATTACTCCTTGGATGAAGGGGTTTTCATATATTATATTAACAGAGCTTTATTAATATTTAATTAAGCCATTGTTAATATATTGTAAATATCCTTCATCCTATTTTTCAGTAGCTGATTTTGGTAAAACAACTGTAAATGTTGTTCCTTCCCCAACCTCACTATCCACCGTAATCGTACCTTGATGCGCTTCAACTAAATGTTTTACAATTGATAAACCAAGACCCGTTCCACCCGTATTTCTACTTCTTGCTTTATCCACTCGGTAAAAGCGTTCAAAAATACGTGGGATTTCCTCTTTACTAATACCAATTCCAGTATCAGATACTTTTATATAAGCATTATATTTATCTTCTGCCAATTCAACAGAAACAACGCCTCCAGCCGGTGTATATACAATCGCGTTATTAATTAAATTAATAAAGATTTGTTTCAAGCGGCCTGGATCTCCAATAACGGAAACTCGTTTCAATGCATTCACTTGTAAAGAGATTTCTTTTTCTCCCGCTTTATTATCAAGCACCATATGAATATCTTCAAGAAGTTCCTTCATATCAACGGTCCCCATATTTAGTTTAAACCCTTGTTGCTCGATCTTTGACAAGTCTAATAAATCTTCAATTAATCCTTGCATGCGTTCACTTTCTTTTAAAATAATATGTAAGAAATGTTCGCAGAATTTTTTATTATCCATAGCCCCATCCAAGAGCGTTTCGGAAAAACCTTTAATAGAAGTAATTGGCGTCTTTAGTTCATGAGAAACATTCGCTAAAAAGTCTTTTCTCATTTGTTCTAATTTCTTTAACTCTGTTATGTCATGGAACACAAGAACAATACCTTTCCATTCATGGTTCGTCCCAATAATTGGCGCTCCATATACTTCAAAATGCTTTCGCTCAATTCCAAGCGGCAATAACATTTGTTTACGCACTTTCACTTCTGTCATAAAGATTTCTTCCACAAGCTCAATAATTTCTGTATGATGAAACGATTCATAATATAAGCGATCTAAATATTCTTCATCTGTTACGTGGAAAGTTTCCTTATAAGAACGGTTTACAAGGTTTATATAACCGCGGCTATCAATTAAAATCATTCCACTTCCCATATTTTCAATTAACGTATGCAGACGATCCTGTTGCATTTCCTGCTCAAGAGTCATCTCTTGTAAATTACGAGCTAAAATATTAATCGCTTTACTCAGCATCCCTGTTTCATCCGAATGACTTTCATAAGCGCGTGCTTTATAATTTCCCTTCGCTAATTCAATGGCAACTTTCGTAACCGATTCAATCGGCCTAATATATTGCCCCGTAATTTTCATACCTAAAAATACGACTACGAGACAAGCGATAACAAATCCTATAATTAATAATCCCCACGTTTTTTGATGTACGTCTTTCAATGGCTCAATTGTACTTTTCACCAAAATATATCCTTGTTTTCCTGCTAGATCTTGAACGAACACCGCATGATAAAATTCATTCTTTTGATCTGTTTCTTGCGTAATCACTTTACTTCGTTGTTTTGCTGCTTCAGAAGAAAGTTCTTTAATCATCTCTTGATTAAATGCAGATGGTTGCCCTCCGCTATATTGAACTTTCTTTTTTTCATCAACAAATATAATAGAAGCTGGTATTTTTTCTTCTAACTTTTCAAATACATAAGGCTTTTTTAAAACAGCATCAAACCCTTGCTCTTCTGCTAATACCGCAACGTACTGTGTCTCTTTTATCATTCTCTCTTTAGCATGATCTATATAGTAGTTTTCAAATACAGTTTCTAATAATACACCTAGTCCAACTAAAATAAAAACGATAAGAGAAACAAATGTAAAAAGAAGCCTGGAACGAAACTTATTCATCCACTTTTGGCTCCTCTAATTTATAACCTAAACCACGTATCGTTTTAATGTACGTCGGTTTTTTCGTATTTTGTTCAATTTTATCGCGCAAATGGCTAATATGGACATCAACAATTCTTGTATCACCGGCAAAATCATAATTCCATACAGCACTTAATAATTGGTCACGAGTTAATACACGACTTTTATTTTTCGCAAGATAAACAAGTAACTCAAATTCTTTCGGTGTTAATTCCAGTTTCCTTCCTTGGAAGTACGCTTCATAAAACTCCGGTAAAATTTTAAGCTCTGCAATTTTGATGCTCTCTTCATCTGGCGATTCTGAAACTTGTTCTTCCTGCTGTAATTTCGTACGGCGCAAAATCGCCTTCACACGAGCAACAACTTCCCTTGGACTAAATGGCTTCGTCATATAATCATCAGCCCCAAGCTCAAGACCTAGCACCTTATCAAATTCATCATCTTTTGCTGTTAACATTAAAATCGGCGTCATAATACGCTGCAATCGTAATTCTTTACAAACTTCCATACCATCCATTTTTGGAAGCATTAAATCTAATATAATTAAATCTGGGCGTTCTGTAGTCGCTTTTTGAAGCGCCATTTCTCCATCCATTGCTGTAATAACTTCAAACCCAGCTTGTTGTAAATTAAATTCAATTAAAGTTAAGATAAATTCCTCATCATCAACTACTAAAATACGATTGTTCATTCTTTTCCTCCAAGTTATAGACTTGAAACCTTCTTCATCCTAGTATTTTCCCCGTTATTCTCATCATACTAGAAAACAAGGTCTCCCTCAATATAATTGTCTATTCATGGAGCTCGTTTGTACTAGAGTTTCGGAAAATAAAAGCAATCGTAACTTCATTCCCTCTATCCGGTCGCTATCCAAACTTTATAGATGAATCTATCTTTTTTAAACTCTTTTTCCGTATGAACTATAAACTCTCGATTTTGCGCTAGGAAAAACGAAAGAGCATACGCTATTTTATAATCTGGTGTTTCATATCCATCAAATACTTTCCCGTACATTTCATTCGCGATTGAATCGGCCCATACTTCAGCTTCTCTTATCGTTTCAAAAATAATGTCTTCCCTCTCCCATTTCACAGTTATATCACCCTTTCCAAACAAAAAGTAGCGCTAGCATACCCTTAATAAGAATATGACTAACGCTACTTTTATATCATTCTAACTTTCATTTTTTAAAAATTATCTAATGCTTTTTCCATAATGGAAACAGATTTAAAAGGTGGTGTTACTGTTAATGAACCTTTTACAACAGTTTCTCCTTTTTCATCATGAGCAAATACAAGCATATCAATTGTATGTTCCTCCTCTGAAACAGCCACAACTTCAAAGTGGATTTGTAACGTTTCATAATGGTGAACATGTTTCACGAACGTAAGGTCCTTCCTAGTAATATGACTACCTGGACCTGGTAAATATTTCGTAACCGCCGTTGTAATCAGTCCCGTTAGCATAATGCTTGGGACAATCGGCTTTTCATACGGAGTTTGGGATGCGTAATCATGCTGAATATATAATGGATTGGCATCATTCGTTAACCCTAAGTACAATAACAAATCTTTATCCTCAATTTTTTCAGTGATAGATAATTTCTCTCCTACTGTAATTTCATCCATTCTACGACCAATTTGAACTTTTTTCTTTAACATGTTACAACCCCCTCCGATTTTTTCACCTTATTATCCTACTAAAAGCGATACCTTATCCGAAATTTACTGTGATGAGGGCAATGTATAGTATAAGTCTATAGTTTCATTATAGGATACACCAAATGATAGCGTTTTCATATTATTTCAAAAAAACATTTCAATATATAGTAGAAAAAGATTCGGGGCCCCGAATCTTTTTCCACTTATATTTAATTATTAAACAAGAACTTTCATAACGTTACGTACAGATTCTACAGAGCGATCTAACGCTTCTTTCTCATCTGCAAGAAGTTCTAATTCAATAATTTTTTCAATTCCGTTACCACCTAGAATTACTGGTACCCCTAAGTAAAGGTCACTATAACCATATTCACCTTCAAGGTACGCAATAGCTGGTAATACACGGCGTTGATCTTTCAAGATCGCTTCTGTCATTTCAACTAAAGAAGCTGCTGGCGCGTAATATGCACTACCGTTTCCTAATAAGCCTACAATCTCACCGCCACCTTTACGTGTACGTTCTACGATTGCTTCTAAACGCTCTTTTGGAATTAATGTTTCTAACGGAATGCCACCTGCATAGGAATAGCGTACAAGAGGTACCATATCGTCACCATGTCCACCAAGAACAAATCCTGTAATGTCTTTCACAGAAAGGTTTAACTCTTGTGAAATAAATGTACGGAAACGAGCTGTATCTAATACGCCCGATTGACCGATAACACGCTCTTTCGGGAATCCTGCTTCTTTAAATACAGAATATGTCATTGCATCAACTGGATTTGTTAATACAAGAATAATCGCATTTGGTGAATGTTTTGCAATGTCGCGCGTAATACTTTTCATAATTTTAGAGTTTGTTGCTACTAAGTCATCACGGCTCATACCAGGCTTACGCGCAATACCTGCTGTAATAACGACAACGTCAGAATCAGCAGTATCTGCGTAATCAGATGTACCAATAATGTTAGCATCAAAACCTTGTACTGGGCTCGCTTCTAACATATCTAACGCTTTCCCTTTTGTTGGATTTTCCAGCTGTGGAATGTCCACTAATACAACATCTGCAAGTTCTTTTTGTGCTAATAAGAATGCTGTTGTTGCTCCTGTAAATCCTGCACCGATGACTGAAACTTTCTTGCGTTTGATTGTCATAATTTACCCCCCGCTTTAATTATGCGTTTTTGATTATCGCTACATCCATGTTTTTAATAAGTTCATTAGCGAACTCAGAACATTTCACTTCTGTTGCACCTTCCATTAAGCGTGCGAAATCATAAGTTACTACTTTTGATTCAATTGTTTTCTCAACTGAATCAGTTACTAAATTCGCAGCTTCGTTCCATCCTAAGTGCTCTAATAATAATACACCTGAAAGAAGAACTGAAGATGGGTTTACTTTATCTAAACCTGCATATTTTGGAGCTGTACCATGTGTAGCTTCAAAGATAGCATGTCCAGTCACATAGTTAATGTTTGCACCAGGTGCAATACCAATTCCACCTACTTGTGCAGCAAGTGCATCAGAGATGTAGTCTCCGTTTAAGTTCATTGTTGCAACAACATCAAACTCACGTGGACGAGTTAAAATTTGTTGTAAGAAGATGTCTGCAATAGAATCTTTTACGATGATTTTCCCAGCCACTTCTGCGTCTGCCATCGCTTTATTCGCTGCATCTTTTCCATCTTTTTCAACAATGCGATCATATTCAGCCCAAGTAAATACTTTGTCGCCAAATTCTTGTTCCGCTACTTCGTAACCCCAGTTTTTGAAAGCACCTTCTGTAAATTTCATAATGTTTCCTTTATGAACTAATGTAACAGAAGAGCGTTTTTCGTTAATTGCATATTGAATTGCAGCGCGAACAAGACGCTTTGTCCCTTCCTCTGAAATTGGTTTAATACCAATCCCTGATGTTTCTGGGAAGCGGATTTTATTAACACCCATTGCTTCTTTTAAGAAAGCAAGAACTTTTTCTGCTTCTGGAGAACCTTGTGCATATTCAATTCCAGCGTAAATGTCTTCTGTATTTTCACGGAAAATAACCATATCAGTATCTTCCGGACGTTTTACAGGTGAAGGAACACCTTCAAAGTAACGAACTGGACGTAGACATACATATAAATCTAATTCTTGACGAAGCGCAACGTTTAGAGAACGAATACCACCACCAACTGGAGTTGTAAGTGGACCTTTAATTGCGATTAAATATTCACGAATTAAATTTAAAGTCTCTTCTGGTAACCACTCGCCTGTTTGGTTGAATGCTTTTTCCCCTGCAAGCACTTCTTTCCAAACGATTTTCTTCTCACCATCATAAGCTTTTTCAACTGCTGCTTCTATTACGCGAGATGCTGCAGCCCAAATATCAGGACCAATTCCATCTCCTTCGATAAATGGAATAATCGGATTGTTTGGTACATTCATAACACCATTAGTTACAGTAATTTTTTCACCTGTCGTCAATGTGATAACCCCCATGTTTGAAATTTCATATGTATGAAACTGAGGGAATAACCCCTCAGTTCAAACCGTTATTCAAATTTAAATATTCTAATCATTATATCTTCCCAAAAAAATCAGACTTTTGAAAGCGTATTTTCACTATCAAAATAGTGTTTTTCGCTTATCGTTGCGCTAGCGGAACGTACACTTGATGTGTCGGTCCATCATAATCAGCACGCGGACGGATTAAACGGTTGTTTTCATATTGTTCTAGAATATGAGCTAACCAGCCTGACATACGGCTAATTGCAAAGATAGGTGTAAATAAGTCATGGTCAATTCCTAAACAATGGTATACAGAAGCTGAATAGAAATCAACATTTGGTGGAAGACCTTTTTCTTTTGTTACAATGTCTTCAATTTTGATAGACATATTATACCATTTGTCTTCTCCTAAAAGCACGCATAATCTCTTAGACATTTCGCGTAAGTGTTTCGCGCGTGGATCACCATGCTCATATACGCGATGACCAAATCCCATAATTTTCACTTTATTTTGAAGAGCATTATGAATATATGATTCTACATTTTCTTCTTCGCCAATTTCAGTTAACATCTTCATTACATTTTCATTTGCCCCGCCGTGAAGAGGACCTTTTAATGCACCGATTGCTGCTGTAATACCAGAATACACATCTGAAAGTGTAGCTACGCAAACACGTGCAGTAAATGTAGAAGCGTTTAACTCATGATCGGCATGAAGTACAAGTGCCTTATCAAAAGCCTCAATTTCAACTTCATTTGGCTCACGATCATTTAACATGTACAAGAAGTTTGCAGCTAATGATAGATCTTTTCTTGGCTCAACAACATCTAACCCTTTACGAATTCTTGCATAAGCCGCAATTAAAGTTCCGACTTGAGCCTGTAATTTAACCGCTTTCAAATAATTAGACTTTCCATCCATTATTTCAGCGCTCTCATCATATAATGATAGCATGGAAATCGCAGTTCGTAAAACCGACATCGGGTGCGCGATTTTTAAATCTACTTGTTTCAAATATGTTAAAATCTCACCTGGTACTTTATAGTATTCAGATACTGTTCCACTAAATTCCGCTAGTTCTTTTTCATTAGGAAGCTTGCGGTGCCATAATAAGTACACTACTTCTTCGAACGTAGCATTCTCAGCTAAATCATCAATATTATACCCAACATAAGTTAATGTATCATCAATAATAGAGCTCACAGATGATGTTGTTGCTACTACCCCTTCTAAACCTCGAATAACAGTCATGACATTCTCTCCTTTTCCTGAAAATTCTCCCAACCTTGCTCCTTATATCTATTTGCTCCCCTTATAAATTATGAACGCTCGTTCACTCTTTAGGCAAGCAAAATGCACGTTCATGCAAATTTATTGCGATGTTCCCCTCTTATTGTCCATTACTTACATGGAAAGCATGAGCGTGAATGTCTCCCCGAATCCTCACGCTCAGAACAACAAGTTAGTGAGGAAAATAAATTCCGAAGAGTTTATGATAAAAACAACATAAAACAATATCATTATAAAATTGTTTTATGTTGTTTTTATTTTATCTGGTGTAAAGTCTCTGCTGTTATGTAACTTTTCAAAGTTTCTAATCCTATTATAAACAATTATCTGACTTTTGTGAACAGAAAGAATTCAAAAATTTTATATTACTATAAAATTCCTTATTTAAACATCTGTATAATACTCATAACTGCGTAGGCAATTCCAGCCCCAATTAATGGACCTACAGCGACTCCATTAAATAAAGCTACAGCTATAATTGTCCCAAAAACAAGTGCGGTTGTAATATGTGGGTCCGTCGTCAATAATTGTACGCCGCCTTTCGCTAACAAAGCGACCGCCACACCTGAGGCTAAAGCAATCCATGCATAATACGATTTCGCTGCTTCTCCGAGTTGTTTAAAGCCTATTTCCCCTGTCGCAATCGGTACGAGCACTGCTATTGTAATGACTGTTACACCAAGGTTAATCCCTTTCGTTTGTAGATAAGGAAAGACTTTATCTCCTAAAAACGTAAATTTCAATAAGAATAACACTCCAATAGCTACAGTAAGCGATTGGTTTTTAGCAATAAGTCCTATAATAAGTAGTATGAATAAAAATAACGTTGACTGACTAATCA
The DNA here is from genome assembly GCF_979253805.1 of Bacillus sp. AC266. Taxonomy (NCBI): domain Bacteria; kingdom Bacillati; phylum Bacillota; class Bacilli; order Caryophanales; family Bacillaceae; genus Bacillus; species Bacillus sp. AC266. The sequence goes on along the minus strand of NZ_CEEDEC010000002.1, from coordinate 251,110 downwards.
TGTTTGCACTTCCTTTCTGAAAATAATGAACTCGCTTCCAAACAAAAATACCTTTAAACCTATCGTTATACATGCTATATCGATGTATATGCAACAATAACCACTTCATTTTTTTCATATTTTAAAATGACAAACTGAAACTCTAACCATCAAAAATTTAAGCATGTATACATTTTTAAAAACGGTCGTCTCTCCTTTCTTTTCTATTAAGAAACAGGTAAAATAAAAAGAAGAGAAAATGAAGTTTTTACCATATAGTAGAAGCATCAACACCAAGCTTTTCCGGTCACTCATATATTGAAAAAGCAGGAAAAATCCATCATTCCACTATAACATAAAGTGAAACTTTGATCAGTGAATCTCACTAGTTATAAGTTGAACGAATTAGGATAATCCAAATTGGAATGGGAGGTATACATCTTTGAACCGAAACTTACTATATATGATATTACGACTCATGTTTGTCATTGTAGCAACAGTAGTTGGGTTCTATGCATTGCTGTACATGTCAGGCCTTATCTACCCTTTTATTATCGCTTTTGCATTCGCTTATTTGATTAATCCTGTCGTCAATTTCCTTAATCAAAAACTACAATTCCCTCGCGCATTAGCGGTACTCGTTAGCTTAATTCTCGTATTCGGAGCTATCGTTGGACTTGTTACATACCTTGTAACTGAAGCAATATCTGCCACAACGTACTTACTACAAATTGTTACAGTTAAGTTTCCAGATATCGTTGCATTCGCCCAACAATTTGCACTTAATCATATTATGCCTCTCTATGATGATTTAATCTCTAAATTTAATCATCTCGGAGAACCACAGCGATACACTATTACACAAAACATTCAAAACTTAGGCACCGAAGCAACGACACAAATGAAAGAACTTTTAACCGCCATTATAAGTGGGTTAACAAATTTCATTAGTGCATTACCAACAACTTTAACTGTCCTTGTCTTCGTCTTATTAGCCACCTTCTTCATTAGTTACGATTGGCACCGTCTTGCTCATAAAGTAAGAAAACTTCTACCTAATCGTTTGCATGGATACGGAAAAACTATTTTTGTCGATTTAAGAAAAGCTTTGTTTGGTTTTGTTAAAGCGCAACTTACACTCGTATCTATGACAACTATCATTGTACTAATCGGCCTTTTAATATTACGCGTGCCATACGCAATTACTATCGCGATTATTACAGGGGTTGTCGATTTACTCCCGTATTTAGGAACTGGAGCCGTCTTCGTTCCTTGGGTTATATACGTATTTTTCACAGGTGATACTGCATTCGCCATCGGTCTTCTCATCCTATACATCGTCGTGATTGTCCAAAGACAAATCATGGAGCCAAAAGTACTTTCATCTAATATTGGACTAGATCCATTAGCGACACTCATCGCTCTATTTGTCGGCTTTAAGCTCTTTGGTTTTTTAGGATTAATCATCGGTCCAGTCATATTAGTACTACTTAATACATTACACAAAGCTCATGTATTCCACGACTTATGGAAATTCATTAAGGGTTCGCCATCAAAATAATATTTCCTAATTCATACACAATAAAAAATTAACTGTAATCAGTGGGAAATTCCCACTGATTATTCACTGTACTTTTTTGTACTACCTACATCTATAAGAGAATTTCCTAAAAAAGGATAATCCTCTTATTTTTTTGCATAAAAACGCATATTTTAGGACAAAAATACATTTTTATTCTATATATTTTATAATTATTACTTACATCTATTACTTTTTATGTAAATGAATAAATATACAAAACAAGGCAGATGAACCCTTTAATCAGTAATTTTTCTTTTCCTGTCTAACTTCTGCTCACTAGTCGAATCTTACTACAAGCAAAAAACATCATCCTAACGTAACACTTTTCATTCACAAGAACCCTCTGCATCCTATCGTTTAATAACTAACAAAAATCCAACCCGATCAGGAAGCTAACAATTGACTATAAGTGGCAAATAAAAAAATAACGCGTAGATCGCTATAATCTACGCGTTATTTCTGAATAATAATAGTAGTTCTCTTTCTAAATTTCCAATCAATCCACTTCATAACAGCCGGCTTCAATAAAGCCCTCGTTATAGGAACAACAAAGATAAAACCTATTATATCCGTCACATATCCAGGCAGTACTAAAAGAATACCTCCTACGAATATAAAAATACCATCTAGAACCGCATCACCCGGCATTTCTCCTCTATTTAGCCTAAATTGAATCTCTCTAAGTACTTTAAACCCTTGTCGTTTCGCCAAATATACACCCACAATACCCGTAAATACAATCATAGCGAACGTAGACCATAAACCTATTACATGACTCGACCCTATTAACACCGTAATCTCAATCGCCGGCACTAAAATAAGTAAGAACAGTAACCACTTCATAGCTCACACTCCTTCATATTTCATTTAAAAGGCTTGAAAGTATCACCCTTCCAAAACCCTTTATAAGCCCATTAAAACGCTCATACAAGCTTCACAAGGGACAAACAACCCTCTCCCACTAAACATTATAATAAACGTTTTTCAAAGCGATTTCAGGCATTTAAAGCTATCTCTATCCTTTTTTGTGTAAAAAAAAGAGAAGGACTCCGATCCTTCTCTCCGTATTACTTCTTATAGCACTTCCGCATGTCCATTATAAACAATTCCGCGTGCTGCATCAACTGTTACTTCTTGGCCATTTTTTAAAGTTGTTGTTACGCCGTTTACACCAACGATAACAGGAATACCGATTGATACACCTACAACAGCTGCATGGCTTGTTAGACCGCCTTCTTCTACAACTAGAGCAGCAGCTTTTTCAATTGCAGGAATCATATCTTTATCTGTGCTTGTTGTAACAAGGATATCACCTTTGTTTACGTTCGCTACAGCTTCAGCAGCTGTTTTCGCTACAACTACTTTACCTTTTGCAGATTTACGACCGATTCCTTGCCCTTTAGCAACTTTTTCACCAACAACGTGGATTTTCATTAAGTTTGTTGTACCAGTTTCAGCAACTGGAACACCAGCAGTGATTACTACAGTATCTCCAAGTCCGATTAGACCCGCATCCATACCTGTTTGAATTGCTGTATCTAACATTTCGTCAGTAGAAGCTGCACGTTTCTCAGACATAAATGCTTGAACACCCCAAACAAGTGCAAGACGACGTCCTACTTGCTCGTCAGATGTTACAGCTACGATTGGAGATTTCGGACGGTATTTAGAGATCATTTTCGCAGTATGTCCACTTTCTGTTGGAGCTACGATTGCAGCTACATCAAGAGCAAGTGCTGTGTGCGCAACAGATTGGCTAATTGCATCTGTAATTGTTGGCGTGAACTCTTTAATACGTTTTTTGAACATATCTTCATATTGTAATGATTTTTCAACACGTACCGCAATGTTAGCCATCATTGTTACAGCTTCTACAGGGTATTGACCCGCAGCAGTTTCACCTGAAAGCATGATTGCATCTGTTCCATCGAAGATTGCGTTTGCTACGTCACTTGCTTCCGCACGAGTTGGACGTGGGTTACGTTGCATAGAATCTAACATTTGTGTTGCAGTAATAACTGGTTTGCCTAATACGTTACATTTTTTGATTAGACGTTTTTGTACTAATGGTACTTCTTCTGGTGGAATTTCTACACCCATATCACCACGAGCAACCATTAAACCGTCAGAAACTTCTAAGATTGAATCGATGTTGTCGATACCTTCTTGGTTTTCGATTTTTGGTACGATTTGGATGTATTGAGCGTTATGCCCTTCTAATAATTCACGAATTTCTAATACGTCAGATGCTTTACGTACGAAAGATGCTGCGATGAAATCAACTTTTTGCTCGATACCGAAAACGATATCTTGCACGTCTTTTTCAGTGATACCAGGAAGCTTAATGCTTACGTTTGGTACGTTAACACCTTTTTTATTTTTTACAGTTCCGCTGTTTAATACTTTTGTACGGATGTTTCCGTCAGCTTTCTCGATTACTTCTAGTTCGATAAGACCGTCATCGATTAGAATACGAGAGCCTGGATCAACATCATCATAAAGGCCAGCATAAGATACAGAGAACTTCTCTGCAGTTCCTAATACTTGTTCAGTAGAAAGAATTACTTCTGCACCTGTTACAAGCTCAGCTTGTCCGTCTACGAAGTCATGTGTACGGATTTCTGGACCTTTTGTATCAAGTAAGATACCAACTGTTTTACCAGTTTTCTTTGAAGCTTCACGAATATTTTTAATACGAGCTCCATGCTCTTCATGGCTACCATGAGAGAAGTTTAAACGAGCAACGTTCATACCCGCTTCCATTAATTGTTCTAATTTCTCAATACTTTCACTAGCAGGACCTATAGTACATACAATTTTAGTTTTACGCATATTGCACCTCCGAAAATTATGAAACCGTTCCCAAATACAAGGCATTAAGCCGATTAGATAGATAATTCTTTAGATAATTGATACATATCTTTATCGATTGTATGCTTTTGAGCTAACGCTTCGATAATGTCATGATCAACAAGTTTATTATTTTGAATACCAACACAACGTCCGCCATTACCAGCAATTAATAATTCAACTGCTCTTGCGCCAAGACGACTAGCTAATACACGGTCTTGTGCACTTGGTGATCCACCACGTTGTACGTGACCTAATACAGTTACACGAGTATCAAAGCTTGTTGCTTCTTCAATGTGCTTACCGATGTCAATTGCACTTCCAACACCTTCAGCTACAACGATAATACTGTGCTTTTTACCACGTTCACTACCGCGTTTCAGACGAGCGATAACATCTTCCATGTCATACTTTTCTTCTGGAATTAAGATAGTTTCTGCACCATCAGCTAAACCAGCCCATAATGCGATATCTCCAGCGTGACGTCCCATTACTTCGATAACATATGTACGTTCATGAGATGTAGCTGTATCACGGATTTTATCAATTGCATCAATAACAGTGTTTAAAGCTGTATCAAAACCAATTGTGAAGTCTGTTCCAGGGATATCATTGTCGATTGTACCTGGTACACCTACACATGGGAATCCTTGCTCAGTTAATTTTTTTGCGCCTTGGTACGAACCATCTCCACCAATAACGACAAGTCCTTCAATACCATGTTTCTTTAATTGCTCGATTCCTTTTAGTCGTACTTCTGGGTCTTTAAACTCAGGACATCTTGCTGTATATAATTTTGTACCACCACGGTGGATAATATCGCCAACAGAACCAAGTTCTAATTTTTCAATATGACCAGAAATTAAACCAGCGTATCCATGGTAAATACCATATACTTCAATATCATGGAAAATCGCTTTACGAACAACTGCACGAATGGCAGCATTCATACCAGGTGAATCTCCACCACTTGTTAATACACCAATACGTTTCATTTGTACTCACCTCATAAAGATTATTTGCCTTATAATAAAATAACACGAAAAAATACAAAAACACAATGGAGAAGATGTGTCTTTTCATAATAAAAACGTGCATTCGCGAAGAGGAACGCACGCTTTTCTTATTTTATCCCAATGGAAGCGTTTGAAAACGAAACTTGCCCAATTTTCATATATTTTTCATAACGTTTTTCGATTAATTCATCTTTCGAAATTCCGCTTAATTGTTCAAAAGTTTTCTTAAGCATTAAATCTATATTTTCTGATTGTTTCAAAACATTACGATGTGCTCCGCCTTTTGCCTCTGGAATAATTTCGTCAATTACACCTAATTCTTTCAAATCTAATGCTGTAATTTTCATCGCTTCTGCAGCTTCTTTTGCTTTACCAGCATCTTTCCAAAGAATCGCCGCCGCACCCTCTGGTGTAATAACAGAATAAGTGGAATTTTCCAGCATATGAATGTAATCTCCTACTCCAAGACCTAACGCACCACCGCTACCACCTTCACCGATAACGATACAAATAACAGGTACAGTTAAACCCGCCATTTCAAATAAATTACGGGCAATTGCCTCACTTTGTCCACGTTCTTCAGCTGCTTTACCAGGATAAGCTCCCTTCGTATCGATGAAACAAATAATGGGACGATTAAACTTTTCCGCTTGTTTCATTAGACGCAGTGCTTTTCGATATCCTTCTGGATGAGGCATCCCAAAATTACGACGAATATTTTCTTTCGTATCTTTTCCGCGTTGGTGCCCAATTACAGTTACGGGCATCCCCTTATATTTCGCAATGCCGCCGACAATCGCTGCATCGTCGCCAAATAGGCGATCTCCATGACATTCAAAAAAATTAGTAAATAAGTGCTCAATATAATCGAGCGTTGTCGGTCGTTCTGCATGACGAGCAATTTGAACACGGTCCCATACTTTCATATTGCCGTATATATCTTCCTCTAGTTTTTCTAGCTTGTCTTCCAAAATACGAATCTCCTCACTGAAGTCCATCTGGCTGTTTTTCGTATAGTCTTTCAGTTCACGAATCTTATTTCTTAGCTCAACAACTGGTTTTTCAAATTCTAGCTCTGCCATACAGCCATTTCCCCCCCTTGATGAACTTCTAAAATCTTACGGAGTGATTCTCTCATATCATCACGATGCACCACCGCATCTAATTGACCGTGCTCTAGTAAAAATTCTGCCGTTTGGAAATCTTCCGGTAGTTTCTCACGCACTGTTTGTTCAATTACGCGTCTACCAGCAAATCCGATAAGTGCACCTGGCTCTGCAAGATTGTAATCACCAAGTGAAGCGAAACTCGCTGAAACCCCGCCCGTCGTTGGGTGAGTCATAACAGAAATAAATAACCCTCCTGCATTACTATGCTTTTTCAAAGCTACGCTTGTTTTTGCCATTTGCATTAAACTTAATATCCCTTCTTGCATACGAGCACCACCCGAAGCAGTAAAGATAATAAATGGAACTTGTAAGTCGTATGCCTTTTCAACCGCACGGGCAATTTTCTCTCCTACAACAGAGCCCATGCTGCCCATTCGAAAACGAGAATCCATTACTGCAACAACAACAAGCATGTCATCAATTGTTCCTTCACCAGTTACAACCGCTTCATTCAATTTAGTCTTCTTACGATCGTTTTCTAGTTTCTCTTCATATCCCGGAAACTCAAGTGGATTTAGTGAAACCATCTCTTTGTCATACTCACGAAATGAACCTTCGTCCAATATACTATCAAGGCGTTCCCATGCATTCATCGGATGATGATATCCACAATTCACGCATACTTTTAAATTTTTAAGAAGCTCTTTCGTATACATGATTTTTTTGCATTTCGGACATTTTGTCATAACGCCATCTGGTACATCTTTTCGTACTTGTTCTGAAGGTATTGCAGCGTACTTTTTCTTTTTCACGAATAAATCTCTTAGCACAATTTGACCCCCTTCATTGAGAGCTAAGGTTAGCGTAAGAAGAAAATGGGGCTAACACCAATGTTTGATGTTAGCCTTATCTTCTCAATCTGTCTAATAACCTCTCTCTTTACGTTTAACTTTAACCGCTATGCGGTAGAATGTTTGTCATAACGTGTCATGGTCATTTCGACAAATTTTATACATTACGAGTGAAACTGTATATTCTCTACTAATTCATCGTAAATTTTTAATGCATCATTTTCTTGTTTCACTTCCAAAGTAGCATAAAGCTTTCTATACATTTCGATAGAATCTCCTGAAACTTCACAAGAAAGAGTTGCAACGTAATCATTTACGATCATCCAAATGCGATAGAGTAAATAATTATCGAATTGTTCAATAAGTGTTTTAAAGAACGTTTGATGAAGCACCGGAATTGAGCTTTCATTTTCTTCAAGCACTTGGTGTAATTTACTTAGTACTTCAGAAAACGTTTCTTTCGGTAAATTACATACAAGTCGAATCATATCTTTCTCAAGCAATCGTTTTGTTTGTAATAAATCACGAATTGTTTTCTCATCTTGCAGCAAGAACGGAGCAATTAATTGTACAAGACCGTTATCGTAAAAGTTTCGAATAAACGTTCCCTCACCACGTCTCGTTTCAATTAATCCTACCAGCTCTAACGCACGTAATGCTTCTCTTACAGAGGAACGTCCAACATTTAAGCGTGAACTTAACTCACGCTCAGATGGCAAACGATCCCCTGCCACTAAACAATCCTCTTCCATAATGGAACGGATTTTTTTTACAATTTCGAGATATACTTTTGTATTTGATGATGTCAATGGAAATTCCTCGCTTATTCTTTACCAATCAGCGCTAATTGTTTTGTTTTCTCAGCGACTTCATTTGGATCTACTTGACGGCGAGCTACTCCTGTCTCCATTGCTGCTTTCGCAACGTAAGCCGCTACTTGAGGCGCTACACGCGCGTCAAATGGTGCTGGAATGATATGATCTGCATTCAACTCATCCTCTGATACAAGCTCTGCAATGGCCTGTACAGCTGCCATCTTCATTTCTTCATTAATTTGTGTCGCATGTACATCAAGTGCACCGCGGAAAATCCCTGGGAACGCTAGTACATTATTTACTTGGTTCGGGAAGTCAGAACGACCTGTTCCAACAACAGCTGCGCCCGCTGCTTTTGCCAATTCTGGCATAATTTCTGGAACCGGATTCGCCATTGCAAAAATAATTGCATCGTCATTCATTGTACGAACCATCTCTTCAGTTAATGCACCTGCTGCAGATACACCAATGAATACGTCCGCACCTTGTAAAACGTCAGCTAAAGAACCTTCTATACGACTCTTATTTGTATATTTTGCAACTTCATCTTTCACCGGATTCATACCGACAGGACGACCTTCATAGATTGCACCTTTACGGTCACACATAATAACGTCACGTACACCATAGCGGTATAAAAGTTTAATGATTGCAATACCTGCTGCACCTGCACCATTTGCGACAACTTTAATGTCAGACATTTTCTTTCCAACTAACTTCAGCGCGTTCACAAGGCCTGCTACTGTTACGATAGCTGTTCCGTGTTGATCATCATGGAATATTGGAATGTTTGTCTCTTTTTTCAAACGTTCTTCAATAACGAAGCAGTTTGGCGCTGCGATATCTTCTAAGTTTACACCGCCAAAAGTTGGCTCCATTAATTTTACAGTTTCAACAATTTTATCTACATCGTTTGTATTTAAGGCAATCGGGAATGCATCTACACCAGCAAAGCTCTTGAATAATACAGCTTTACCTTCCATTACTGGAAGAGATGCTTCAGGTCCAATGTTACCAAGACCAAGTACAGCCGTTCCATCTGTCACAACTGCTACCATATTTCCCTTCATTGTATATTCATATACCTTACTTTTATCGTCATAAATTTCTTTACAAGGCTCTGCAACCCCTGGAGAATATGCAAGACTTAAATCTTTTGCATTTTCTACTTTTACTTTTGATACAGTTTCTAATTTTCCTTGATGCACTTTATGCATGTGAAGTGCTTCTTCACGAAGTGTTGACAAACTATCCACTCTCCTCAAATTATGCTTGCTGATATCAATTTCTCCAAGTGGTCTGACCACGAACACTACTACTATAATAATCGAAGTGTAGGGAAATTGTCCATTATATTTTCACAACGACATTTTCGTCACCGACAATTTCACGAAGTGCTCCTAGACATTCTTCACTTGGATGAATCGATAAACTTCGAGATAATTGTACCATTTTATGTTCCTTTTCATAATAAATTAGTACTTTCGTAAAACCTGAATAATCAAACAATATTTTTGTAACTTGATTTACAAGCTTTTTTTCATATTGAGACGGCAATTTCACGTAAACAGATGCTTCTTTCATTCCTTCATAAACATCCATTTCTTCTAGCGGATATAGTCCATTCACGATCCATTGCAACTTATGATTTCTTTGCTCGATCGTACCATCAACTAAAACGATTGCACCTTCTTGTAACCTGTCCGAAAAATGTATATACGTTTCTGGAAAAATAACGGCTTCCATTTCATCATTTTGATCACAGAACGTAATAAACGCCATCTTTTGCAACTTTTTCGTACGAATAACTTTCACACTTGTTATATATACGATCGCTCTTTGTACTTTTTTCTTATGTCGCATCGCCTGAGCAAGAGATGGAATTTCTAATTCTTTTCCTAGCTCCGCATACTGCGCTGTCGGATAGCTAGATAAATAAAAACCGAGTGCTTCCTTCTCTTTATTTAACTGTTCAATAAAGGATAGCTCTTCTCCTTGTACGTATTTTGATTTCGGAACAGCATCCCCTAAATCAAAATCACGTGCAAGATTTGCATACTCCAACGCTCCTTTAAGACTTCTCCATAACGTCGTCCTCGAAACACCAAAACCGTCAAAACAACCAGACCAGACAAACGCTTCTAAATTTCGCTCTGTTACAAATTTTGATGGCATACGAAGACAAAACTCAAATAAATCTTCGAACATTTTTTCCTCTCGTTCTTCGAGTAATGCCGTCACGGTAGCCATCCCGATATTCCGAATCGAAAGTAAACTATATCGAATCGCATTCCCTTCTATTTGGAAGTTGTAACCACTTCTCTGAAGAGACGGCGGTAAAACGTGAAAACCTTTCCGCTTCGTTTCTCGTACATACTGCACAATCTTATCTTCATTTCCAATTGCACTTGATAATAACGCAGTCATAAATTCCAGCGTATAATTTGCTTTTAAATATGCAAGCTGATATCCGATCATACTGTAAGCTACAGCGTGACTTCGGTTAAAACCGTAATTCGCAAATCTTACAATTAAATCATAAATTTGTTCTGAAGATGTCTCATCGTATCCGTTTTCCAAACAACCTTGAACAAAATGCTTACGTTCTTGATCTAAAATATCACGATTCTTTTTACTCACTGCACGGCGCAGCAAATCCGCTTCTCCAAGCGAAAATCCAGCTAACTTCGATGCGATTTGCATAATTTGTTCTTGGTATACAATTACGCCGTATGTTCTTTCTAAAATCGGCTTTAAATCCGGATGTAAATATTCAATTTGTCTTTTCCCATGCTTCGATTCAATAAAGGTTGGAATTTGTTCCATCGGTCCTGGTCTGTATAACGAGTTAACGGCGACTATGTCTTCAAATTCATTTGGTTTTAACCCACGAAGTACATTTCGCATACCACCTGATTCAAGCTGGAATACACCTGTTGTATCCCCTCTTCCTAACAATTGAAACGTCTTTTCATCTTGCAGAGGTAAATTTCTTATATCAATTTGTTTCCCGGTTTTTTTAACAATAAATTTTATAATATTTTCAAGTAACGTTAAATTACGTAAGCCTAAAAAATCCATCTTGAGCAATCCAAGTTCTTCCAATGCATCAGCTGGATATTGCGTAACATAGACATCGTTATGCCCTTCTTGAATCGCTACACTTCCCGTTAACGGTTCTTGGCTCATAATAACGCCAGCTGCATGAATAGACGTATGACGCGGTAATCCCTCTACACGTTTTGCAATTTCAAACACACGCTCATGTAACAGATTCCCTTGTATAAACTCACGGAGCGATTGCGATTCCTCATATGCATCTCTTAACGTTATACCAAGCTTTGATGGGATAAGTTTTGAAAATATGTCAATATCTCTTGGCAGGAGTCCCATTACACGAGCAATGTCTCTAATTGCGGCTTTCGCTGCAAGAGTTCCGAACGTTACAATTTGAGCAACACGAAGCTGACCATATTTATCTTTCACATATCGAATCATCTCATCACGTCTTATATCTGGAAAATCAATATCAATATCTGGAAGTGTCACACGTTCAGGGTTTAAAAACCTTTCAAATAATAATTCATATTCAATCGGATCAATATCTGTAATTTCCAATACGTAAGAAACGAGTGAACCAGCTGCCGATCCACGGCCTGGCCCAGTTAAAATATGATTTTCATGTGCATATTTCATAAAGTCCCATACGATGAGGAAATAATCGCTAAATCCCATACGAGAAATAACATTTAATTCATGATCCAAACGTCCTATATGCGCTTCTTTCGGCGTACCATAGCGTTTCTGCAAACCTTCTTCACAAACACGGCGCAAATACGTATCATTCGTCTCGTTAGATGGAACAGGAAATTTCGGTAATTGATTTACATGGAAAGGAATTTCTACTTGGCAACGTTCCGCGATTGTTATTGTATTTTGAACCGCTTCCTCAGCATGAGAAAATAATGCTCCCATTTCATCCGATGACTTTAAATAATACTGATCCGTTTTCATTCTCGGTCTATCTGGATCAGTCATTTTCGTTCCGCCTTCAACAGATAATAAACATTCATGAACAAGTGCGTCACTTTGATTAATATAGCGAACATCATTTGTTGCAACGACTGGAACGTTTACCTTATTAATAAATTCAGGCAGTTTTTCTTGTAAAAGCAGTTCATCTTGAATCGCATGATGCTGCAAACTTATATAAAAATTGCTGAACATATTTTGATACGTACGAGCTACTTCTTCAGCCTGACTCTCTTTGTCTTCTAATAATAGCTGTTCAATCTCTCCGTCTTTCCCTGGTGAAATTGCAATTAACCCTTTCGCATAATGAGCAAGCCACTTCTTCGGGATACCTTCTTTTGACTTCGTCATAATGCTGCTAGAGATCTTTAATAAATTTTGATAGCCTATTTCATTCTCAGCAAGTAAGACGAGTGGATAAGACCTTTCTTCTTCTTCACTAAAAATAGAAGCTGTTAAGCCGATAATAGGCTGTATACCATTTTTCTTGCATGCTTTATAAAACGGAATAACTCCATACATAACATTTTCATCTGTAATGGCCAGCGATGAAAATCCAAGCTCTTTCGCCCGAATGACAAGCTCATCAATTTTACAAGCACTTTTTAATAAACTAAAAACGGTTTGACATTGTAAATGCACAAACTTCACTGTTGTACCCTCTCTTTACCTATGTGACTACTTTTATTATAGGTGATGAGGAAAGCGGAAATCAAAACATACTTCTCATACTTTGTCCATATATATGAAGAAGAAAGGGGAATGACGATGGATGTAAGAGAACATACTTTTTTCTCTCTGCTTATTATTAGTTATTTTATTGCCTTTGGAGTTATACTTGGTGGTTCATTAATTGGCGGATTTGGTGCATTTCTCATCGGAAAACCAGCTCTAACTTATATTAATCAATTCGCCCAAAATTTAAGAATTTGGGCACTCGTTGCAGCAATTGGCGGAACGTTCGATACCTTTTATAGCTTTGAAAGAAGCTTCTTTGGCGGAGATATGAAAGATATCGTAAAACAAATTCTCCTTATTTTTTTTGCAACTGGCGGTATGCAAACTGGTCTTATTATTATTAAATGGCTTACACAGGAACATGTATGAGAGTACCCAGTGCCAATACAGCCAAAAGGTGGTATTTAGTTTTAGCTGGCGCTGCTGTTGGAGGCGTGTTGAGCTGGTTTGTTTTTTTGTACATATACGGTGTTTTTCAAGAAGAACAAACTAGTAAAATAGCAGAACAAAAAGAAATTATCGAAAAACAAGAAGCAAAACTCCACGTCCTTCTCGAAGACCAAGAGAAATTGAACACAGAAAATAAACGGCTCTTAACAATTCAAGAAATCAAAATAAAAATTATAAATCGAAAAAAATATGATTTAGACAATCTTACACTTGAAAACATGACCACTTCTATCCATAATGATCTCCAGCATCTTTTAACGAAAAACATTCAAAGCATCGCAAAAAATAAAGACCTGCTCAAAAAAGTCATCGAAAATAAAACGTACAAACATTACGATCGTATATACCGCTTTAAAGTAGACACAGTCTCTTTTGATACCGTACTTGAAATTAGTATTGATATAGAGAAAGAAAAATAAAAAAAAGGAGGGCTTCAGTGCCTCTCCTTCTCTTTCGTTCAACCTACAATTTTTATCTACACAGCTCACGTAAATCAGCAAACAGGCGATCTGCTTCTTCCCAAGAAGATGCTTTTGCACCAGAAGCCATCGGATGTCCTCCGCCATTATATTGCATTGCTAACTTATTAATAACTGGTCCTTTTGAACGAAGACGAACACGAATAACATCATCTTCCTCTAAAAATAGAACCCATGCCTTTAATCCATCAATATTACCAAGTGCTCCGACAACACCAGATGCTTCAGTAGAAAGTACATCAAACTCTTCTAGTACCTCTTTCGTTAATTTAATGTACGCTGCGCCTTCTTCTACCATTGTGAAGTTTTGTAAAATATAACCGTTTAAACGAGCAATTTTTTCTTTTGTCTTATACATTTCATTGTATAAATCTGTAAATTTCACATCCATGTCAACGAGCTCACTTACGTAACGAAGTGTTTTCGCTGTTGTATTCGGGAATAAGAAACGACCTGTATCCCCAACAATACCCGCTAAAATAAGACGAGCTGCTTCTTTCGTTATCTGTAATCCTTTATCTTTTCCATAACTGTAAAACTCATAAATCATTTCACTTGTAGAACTTGATGTCGTATCTACCCACGTAATATCTCCGTACGGATCTTCATTCGGATGATGATCAATTTTAATTAACATCTTCCCTTTTGCATAGCGTTGATCGTCAACACGTTCTTGGTTCGCAGTATCACATACGATAACAAGTGCATTTTCATATACACTATCTTCAATATCATCCATTACTCGTAAATATTCTAGTGACGGTTCATTGTACCCAACCGTATAAATATTTTTCTCTGGAAACGATTCTTGTAGAATCGTACCAAGACCGCCCTGTGAACCTAATGCATCTGGATCTGGACGCACATGACGATGAATAATAATTGTATCAAACTCTTTAATTGCTCCTAAAATTTGCTCATGCATATGTATAATCTCCTTTTTATTCAACTTCTTCATTTTATCCCGCATTAACGTGTAGTAAGACTCCCACCTCAAAAGTATTAAAAACAATGGGGCAAAATTAATTTGGAGCCTGGATGCACGTAAAAGCCCGATTGGTGAGGGTTAATAATTAGTACGTGGGATCTCCCCACACTAATTAAAGTTTCACTTTATCCCTCATTATAACGGAAAACATTTCATACATGCGAACAATTGCTTTATAATAAAAGTTAGAAAGTTTAGATTTTTCTTTTTTCTAAATTGTTATTTTTATACCAATCGATGGGAGCGTGTATTATGCCAATATTCGTCTTTTGTATTATCATCTCATTTGTGTTGTACCTCTTCTACAAAACAAAGTTCTTTCGTACAAACCGTCCAATGGAGAAAGGTTGGCTCTCAGGAAAATCCGCAATGGCACTCGGCTTATTCGTCCTATTCTTTGGGATAAACCAATTCTTTTTAGAACTTTCAACTGCACGCATTATCGTTGGTGTTTTGTTTATTTTACTTGGCAGCGCGAGTACATTTAATGGATTCCGCCAATATAAACACTTTCTACCATTAGCAGTCAAAGAAGCCGAATCTTATAAAACAACGTAAAAAAGCATCAACATTGTGATGCTTTTTTACGTCCCTTCACTTTCAAAATCATATATGCAACAAACGCAGATGGTATATTAAAGGGATTACCTTGCACGTGAAAATGTAATTGTTCTTCTCCAAAAGACATCTGTTTGTATAGTTCTTGCTGAGATAATCCTGTTCGTTTCTTTTTTTCATTTAATCCTTGTAAGTATAAGTATTGAATTGGTATCATCACAAAGAAATAAAAGAGTGCGATACCACCAAAAAAGAGTAATTCTGATGACATATTGCATCCCCCTTCCGACATCCATTATCTTACAATCTAATTATATCATAGTATACACTCTAAACAAATAAATATTCTGTTTTTTCTAATTATACAATCATCTCTCCTTATATATATTTCCCGCTAAAACTCTTCCACATCTTTAGCAACAGCTTCCAAACCCAATAAAACAAAAAAGATGGAACAAACCAAGACGATTTGTTCCATCTTTTTATTTATCGATCAATTGCACCATAAGTAATGCTTTCCCGACAACATTACCTTCATGATGCACTTCTACATCAATCTTACCAAATTTACGCCCAATTTCTAATACTTTCGGATGAACTGATACAACATTATCAATTTGAACTGGCTTAACGAAATAAATGGTTAAGTTTTCAACAATTAAATCGCTCTTCTTCTGCGCACGAATGACACGGTTTGTTGCTTCTGTCACAATTGTTGTGAATACACCGTAAGATAACGTCCCGATTGAATTCGTCATTTGTGGCGTCACTGAAAATTGATACAAATGCTCATTTTTCGCTTCTTTCGGCGTCATAAATTGGTTCGTTACAATATCATCAATTGTTTCCCCAACTTGCGGTTGACGTTGAATCATTTGCAACGCCTGAAGTACATCTTGGCGACTAATGATCCCTTGCAATTTATTCCCTTCTTCCACAACAGGAAGTAACTCAATACCTTCCCACACCATCATACGTGCTGCAGCTGCGACAGACATTTTTCCGTTTACCGTAATTGGATGCTTTGTCATCACTTTATCAATTGGTGTTTCTTTCACGACACCAATCATATCTTTTGAAGTTACAATACCTAACACCTTTTTATTTTCATCAACAATTGGATAACGTCCATGCATCGTTTCTTCATTATACGCATGCCATTGCTGTACTGTATCATTTGGCTTTAAATATAACGTTTCTTCAATCGGCGTTAAAATATCTTCAACGAGTACAATTTCTTTCTTGATAAGTTGATCATAAATTGCACGGTTAATTAACGTTGCGACCGTAAATGTATCATAACTACTTGAAATAATTGGAAGTTTTAATTCATCTGCTAATTTCTTCACATGATCTTCCGTATCAAATCCGCCCGTAATTAACACTGCTGCCCCAGCTTCTAGTGCTAATTGATGTGCGTTCGTACGGTTACCGATGATAAGTAAATTCCCTGCTTCTGTATAGCGCATCATCGCTTCTAATTTCATAGCCCCGATTACGAATTTATTTAATGTTTTATGTAGTCCTTCTCTGCCTCCAAGTACTTGACCATCGACAATGTTAACGACTTCTGCATATGTCAGTTTTTCGATATTCTCTTTCTTCTTTTGTTCAATTCGAATTGTTCCGACACGTTCAATTGTACTAACATATCCTTTATTTTCTGCGTCTTTAATTGCACGGTAAGCTGTCCCTTCACTTACACTCAAATCTTTCGCAATTTGCCTCACAGAAATTTTATGCCCTACCGGCAGGCTATTAATATGTTCTAAAATTTGATTATGTTTGGTAGCCAAATGGTTTCACCATACTTTCTTTTCCCTAAATTCTTCATGTGTTGTATTTTCAGTATACTATATTTTCAAAACTGTTACACTCTCTCTTTATATGCCTGTACCATTTTTTTTATAACAAAATACCCCTTACATTCCACCAGTCATTCTATTACAACAATGTAATGCTGTTGTCATCTCGTTCGATAGTTTGTCCAGACGCTTCAATATACAATTAAGACAAGAAATGAAACAAAGGAGCGAATACATGATGAAAAAATTTTTAGAGGTTGTAGGTGCTGTATTTTTAGCTTTCGTAGATGGGAAAAAAGTTGCAATGGAGTTGAATGAAACACCCGAACAGCCACTTCCAAAAAGAAAAGAATCACCAAAACAAGCGCAAACTTTAAAAACTGTACTACACACATAAAAAACCCTTCACTTGTCATTTCAAATGAAGGGTTTCTTTTTTATAGTGTAATACTTTCTCCAGCTTCTAATACTTTCCCTGTACAATTTTGTAGCTTTTCTACAAATTGATATGGATCTTGTTCAATAACTGGGAACGTATTGTAATGCATCGGTACAACTGTTTTCGCCTCTATCCATTTTGCTGCTAACACAGCATCTTCTGGCCCCATTGTGAAATTATCGCCAATTGGTAAAAATGCTACATCAATATTATTCAGTTCTCCAATTAACTTCATATCAGAGAATAAAGCAGTATCTCCTGCATGATATACCGTTTTCTCCTCTGCTGTAAACAAAATACCAGCTGGCATACCTGTATATGTAATCGTCTTATTTTCTTCATCAATATAACTAGAGCCGTGGAATGCTTGAGTAAATTTCACCTTTCCAAAGTCAAATTCATGTGAACCACCAATATGCATTGGATGTGTATTTACACCTTGCCACCCTAAAAATGTCGCTAATTCAAACGGTGCCACAACGACCGCATTATTGTTCTTTGCTAACGCTACTGTATCCCCAACATGATCACCGTGTCCGTGCGATAAAATAATCGCATCAACTTTTACATCTTCAGCCTTTAAATCTGTTTTCGGATTTCCCGTTAAAAATGGGTCAATTAAAATAACTTTTCCATTCGTTTCAATCTTTACAACTGAATGCCCGTGATACGATACTTTCATCATTACATTCCTCCCTATTCACATTCTCACTTTTTATTCTACATGATTTCTCAATTCCCTGTCTTTTCTAACATCGATTTACTTGTCATAACGCTTTCCTCCGATGTAAAGTTATATTTGTAATTAAATATCTCGGGGGTGCCAATCGATGAATGCTAGATTAGAAAATTTAATGCAATGGCTAAAAGAAAAAAACGTAGAAGCTGCGTTCTTAACTTCTACACCGAACGTCTTCTACATGACAAACTTCCACTGTGAACCACATGAAAGACTACTTGGTATGTTTGTATTCCAAGAAAAAGAGCCTATTTTAATTTGTCCTAAAATGGAAGAAGGCCAAGCACGTAACGCTGGCTGGGCACATGAGATTATCGGATTTACTGATACGGACAGACCATGGGATATGATTGCAAAAGCAATTAAAGATCGTGGTATTGATGCAAATGCAGTTGCAATTGAAAAAGAACATTTAAACGTAGAACGTTACGAAGAATTAACAAAGTTATTCCCAAATGCAGCTTTCAAATCAGCTGAAGAGAAAGTTCGCGAACTTCGCTTAATTAAAGACGAAAAAGAACTTTCTATTTTGCGTGAAGCGGCTAAAATGGCAGATTATGCTGTTGAAGTTGGTGTAAATGCAATTAAAGAAAATCGTAGTGAGCTAGAAGTATTAGCAATTATTGAGCATGAATTAAAAACAAAAGGCATCCATAAAATGTCATTCGATACGATGGTATTAGCAGGCTCAAACTCTGCTCTTCCACACGGTATTCCAGGTGCAAACAAAATGAAACGCGGCGATTTCGTACTATTTGATTTAGGTGTAATCATTGAAGGTTATTGCTCTGATATTACGCGTACAGTAGCATTTGGTGATATTTCTGAAGAACAAACTCGCATTTACAACACTGTACTTGCTGGACAACTACAAGCAGTTGAAGCATGTAAACCAGGCGTTACATTTGGTGCAATTGACAACGCCGCTCGCTCTGTTATCGCAGATGCAGGTTATGGAGACTTCTTCCCACACCGACTTGGTCACGGACTTGGAATTAGCGTACACGAATATCCAGATGTAAAAGAAGGCAATGAGTCTCTATTAAAAGAAGGTATGGTCTTCACAATCGAGCCAGGTATTTACGTACCAAACGTAGGCGGCGTTCGTATTGAAGATGATATTTACATCACAAAAGACGGATCAGAAATCTTAACGAAATTCCCGAAAGAATTACAATTTGTGAAATAATAAAAAAGGTAGCGTGATCGCTACCTTTTTATTAAAGAAGGCCCTTTAAAAAGTGCCTTCTTCTATTTCACTAATATTAATTTGAAATTTCACGATCCAAACTGAGAAAAGGTGGACAAGAAGCGCAAACGCCATACATGCTCCGCTTAAGAAAGTTAGTATAGGATGCGAATACACGTGCCCTAATCCATAGGATATCGCCACGAAAAACATTGTTATGTAAATATAAATTGCTCCATGTATTTGCCTCATATAAACCTCCTTTTCCCATATTATAACATAAATTTTCTGATTATTCACATTAATTAACTGTAATTAATATTTCTCCACTGTTACACCTCTAACAGCCGCTTTAATATATGGCGCTCCTTGTAAATCTTGTAAATCCTCTGTTTTCCCTGTTACGACTACACCGTATATTGGTAGGTCTTTTGGTTTCGTGTTTTTTATTTCTTTATAATATTGTTCAAAATAATCACTTGGTATACCTTCACTATTTTTTTGCTAAAGACTTCATTTGGTACAGAAACTCTTTTGAGTTTATTGTTAAATCGTTTTTCAAAATAAAAAGCACATCTATTTTGATGCGCTTCTCTCCAACATACTATTCTATTATTTCATTACTTCCTTCACAACATCTTGAATCATAACAACTTCTGTTTCCATATCAACAGACGGTGCTTCTTCATCAATACATTCATACCAAAACTCTAAATGTTTTTTATCAATTTCATGATGAGAATTTTCGACAAGAGCCCCGCCTTCTCCTTGCACAGAATACCAATATAAGTACTCTTCTCCATCTCTTATTTCCCGGAAAATTGTCTCTACATACATCTTTTCGTCGTTTAATGTCAAAAGCACTTCTTTCATATTATCATTAAGAAGCTGCATCCATTCATCTACGCGATGACTTTTACCTGGCTTGACTTTGAATCTTGTTAATTCTACGTTCATCTTTTATTCCCCCATTTTCTTGCGGACAAACAAAACATATTCTACTGGATTATGGAAGCTTAATTTACTAGCTAATTTTTGCGAGGGAATATTATCTACATTACAATCCCAGCATGGTGTAATATGATTTTGTATACACTGTTCAATGAAACGTGTTGCGACAGCTTGAGCTAACCCTTTCCCTTGATGTGCTTCATGTGTTGCAATATCAATTTCAGCAAAACCATTCCCTCTAAATATTGAGACGCATTCGGCTACAATCATCCCATCTTGTTCTATACAAAAACCAAAGCCGTTATTTAAAAACACTTCTTTTGATCCCCAATATTCTTTGTAATAATCCTCTGTAAATTCATTACTTCGTTCTATATCACTTTTATCAATACGTTTAATTTCATATGTATTTTTGTTTAATTCTATTCTTCTATCTTCAAAAACTTCTCTTTGAAATTGAAATGTCATTCGTGGGATGTTCCGAAATGCATTACTAAAGTACTCTTCAATCATCATTTCCCACTCTTCACTCGAAGTGAACAGTGTAAATCGTTTCTCTGTTTTTTCAATAGCCATTTTTAAATACGCAAATAAATATTCGTTATAATTTTGATCATCCGTATCACCAAATAAATAATAGATACCATTAGCTGTACGAATTAGTCCTGCTGTTAATTTCTCGTTTGCAAAAACTTCACCATCTATCATTTGATCACATACCGCATGAGCAAAGGTTGTTGTCCTTGTATGACCTTCTAAAATCGAAAGGATTTTTCTATACTGGGCTACAGATATTTTTTTCATAATTGCTCCACTTTAATCGTATCAGCCTCTATATTTTCAAAACAAAGATTTACCGTTCTCTTGAATGCTCTCGTTCTATGGATCGTGCATGCTGGAATTAAGATAGAATCATTTGGCTTTAAAACCGCCGTCTCTCCATCTTCAAAATCGATAAGTAGTTCTCCCTCTAGCACAATAAATAATTCATCCGAATTAGAGTGATAGTGCCAATCATATTCACCAGTAAATACGGCGATTCGTAAGCAATGATTATTTACATTTGAAACGACGAAGTTTTTATGTTGTTCTTGAATGTCCTTTGTTAATTCTAATAAATTTACAGTTTCCATCTTTCGTCCCACCCTTTCATTAGTCGTTCTTCTGAAAAACTAACTTAGTCTCCACCACCTCCGCAATCTCCTCCACCGTCACTTGAGCTGCTACAATCGTTGCTACTGTAATCACCAAATCCGCTTGATGAGCTTGAATCGGATGAAGATTTTTTTCTTCTTTTTCTATCTTTTTTACTTTCATGACTAGGCCACACTTTATCAAATAATATAAAGAATAAGAATCCTTCTACCATAACAAGTGTAACGCCAAAAATACCTTCAATAACATTAGGGGTTATCCCAAAATTTTTAACCATCCCACATAAAAACACGCAAAAAATCACATACAAGAACATACAAATATACCGAAATGTTTTTTCTATCATAATGACTACTTTTTTTGAAAGAGGTATGTTCTGTTCCTGTTTTTTCTTTATATACTTTTGTCTTTTAGCTTGCTTTTTCTTACTCTTTTTGCTCCCCATTGAATCTCCTCTATCGACTTTCATTTTTCATTTAATTCCAAATTATCACAAAAAACAACATCATAACAAGCAATATTTCACGTAAAGTTTTGTTTACTTTTTGTAAAGTTTTATTTACTTATTACCTAAAAATGGATATAATAACTGTAACAAATTTACAAAAAGGAGACTTTGTATATTTGATACAAAATAAAGTAAAACAATTCCGCGTCGTTAGAGACATCACCCAAGAGCAATTAGCTTCCTCTGTTCAAATCACTAGACAATCCCTCATCGCTATCGAGAAGAATAAATACAACCCAAGTTTAGAATTAGCATTGAAATTATGTGAGTTTTTCAACTGTAAAGTAGAAGATTTATTTCAATTAGATAAAACTGGGGAGGAAAAAGAATGAAAAATACTTTTAATCAAGAGTTCATTTCGCATCTTACCATTTTATTGTTAGGTTCAACTTTTCTTTATTTCGATAATAATGATGAAGAAAAGATTAGTTCTGTCCTTCTATTCGCTGGCGTATACATACTCTTAGCCTTAATACTATTCGTAGTGAAACGAATATTCTTTAAGAAAAAAAAGAACGATTCCGAGAAATATCCATTACCTGAAATGGATGAAAGAATCGAGAAGATGAGTTTAAAACTTATGGCACAAATTTTCGGCCTATCTCATTTAATCGGTTCTGCAATACTATTTATTTTATATATCACTGACAAAAATTCGATGATACGAGTTGAGTATGCCTTGTATTACTTGTT
Source organism: Bacillus sp. AC266 (assembly GCF_979253805.1). Classification (NCBI taxonomy): domain Bacteria; kingdom Bacillati; phylum Bacillota; class Bacilli; order Caryophanales; family Bacillaceae; genus Bacillus; species Bacillus sp. AC266. Next base: position 228,184 of record NZ_CEEDEC010000002.1, on the reverse strand, counting down.
CGGCATTCTTTTCTTTACAATGATGTTCGGCTTGAAAATTGTGAAGAAATTAGATAATTAATTTAAACAAAAAGACCCTTCCTACAAAGGAAAGGTCCTTATTTTATTTCTATTATGATAAAGCAGGAGCTTTTTCAAGAAGCTCTTTCGCATCAGCGTATTGTAAGCCGTGAGCTTCCGCAACTGCTTCGAATGTTACATAGCCATCTAATGTGTTAATACCTTTTAATAATGCAGAGTTGCCTAAGCAAGCGTCTTTATAGCCTTTGTTAGCAATTTGTACTGCATATGGTACTGTTACGTTTGTTAATGCAAGCGTTGATGTACGTGGAACCGCACCTGGCATATTTGCAACTGCATAATGAACAACACCATATTTTTCGTAAGTTGGGTTGTCGTGAGTTGTAATACGGTCAGTTGTTTCGAAAATACCACCTTGGTCAATCGCGATATCTACAACAACAGAACCTGGTTCCATTGATTGAATCATTTCTTCTGTTACAAGTTTTGGCGCTTTTGCACCTGGGATTAATACTGCACCGATTACAAGGTCAGATTCTCTTACAGCTTCTGCAATGTTATACGGGTTAGACATTAACGTTTTCACTTGGTTTCCGAAAATGTCATCTAATTGACGAAGACGTTCTGCACTTAAGTCGATGATTGTTACATCTGCACCTAAACCTACTGCAATTTTCGCTGCGTTTGTACCAGCTTGACCACCGCCGATAATTGTTACTTTACCGCGTTTCACCCCTGGAACACCTGCAAGTAAAATACCTTTACCACCTTTGTTTTTCTCAAGGAACTGTGCACCGATTTGCGCAGACATACGACCAGCTACTTCACTCATAGGTGCAAGTAATGGTAAAGAACGATTGTCTAATTGTACTGTTTCGTATGCAATTGATACCACTTTGTTATCAATTAATGCTTTCGTTAATTCTGGCTCTGGAGCTAAGTGTAAGTATGTGAATAAAATTAAACCTTCGCGGAAATAACCGTATTCACTTTCAACTGGCTCTTTTACCTTCATAACCATATCTTGATTCCATGCTTCTTCAGCAGTTTCAACAAGTTTCGCACCAGCTTGTACGTATTCTTCATCTGTAAAGCCTGATCCTACACCTGATCCTTTTTGAACAAAAACTTCATGACCATTTTGTACTAAATGTACAGCTCCCGCTGGCGTCATTGCCACGCGGTTTTCATTGTTTTTAATTTCTGTTGGAATACCGATACGCATTATTAGTTCCCCCTTGAGTTATGAAATGACCCCTGAATCATTTTTTAAAGCGCTTTCTATACTCTTATATTCTAACATAATATCTCAATATTTGACAAAAAATTAATACAAGTTTTCCGATAGATTTAATCTTACATGAAAGGACAGTATTATCCGTACCTCTCAGTATAAAGGATAAACTGTCCAATTATTCGAAACTTCACTTTATTTAATTCTATCGATGTCTATGAATAACATCAACAGCGCCTGTTACTTCAATAATCGTGCCAGTAATCATATCAGAATCGTCCTCACATAAAAACGAAATGGTTCTTGCGATATCTTCCCCTGTTCCAGATCTACCAATTGGTGTGTTACTACCTTTCAGATTTCGTGCTTCTTCAATCGTTGCCTCTTTCATTTCACCAATTATATCACCAGGACATACCATATTCGCAGTAATACCGTATTCAGCTTCTTCGTATGCGACTGTTTTCGTTAAAGAAACAAGTCCGACTTTCGCAGCTGCAAAGGCTGAACGATAAATCCATCCAGGCGCGCTATCTGCCCCTTGAAATCCATAGTTAATAATACGACCAAATTGCTGGTTTCTCATAATCGGTACGACAAGTTTTAATAAATGAAACACCGCTGTTAAATTACCCTGGATCATTTCATTCCATTCGTCTTCTTCGTAATCGACTAATTTTTTCCTTTCAAATACGTAAGGACCAGCATTATTAATTAAGAAGTCAATTTTGCCAAAACGGCTCATCGCTTCTTCTACTATTTTATGTAAATCTTCCTTTTTCGTGACATCAGCTTGCACGAACTGTAGACGTTCTTCCATATTTTTATATGTTTCTTTCATTGTTTCCATAGCACTTGTATCGCTATGATATGTTACTGTTACGGAATATCCTTTATCCAATAACTTTTCTGTTACTTGCTTTCCTAAACCTTTCGTACCGGCTGTAATGAGCGCGTGTCTCACAAACATGCCTCCTTTTAAATTGCTATACTCCATATGTAACAAGTTCTAGCTTCAATTACAACTAAAATGAATTAAGGCAAAGTTTTCAAAATTCTGTAACGTTTCCGACAAGCACATTACCAAAATTTGTTTTATAATAAAGTTGTAAACGGTAATAAAAATGATTGGGAGGAATTTACTATGAATAATACATATACAAATATTTTAATTGCGGTGGACGGTTCTAAAGAAGCAGAAAAAGCCTTTAAAAAAGCAATTCAAGTTGCAAAACGAAACAACGCAACATTAACAATTGCTCATATCGTTGATGTAAAAGCATACTCAGCAGTAGAGGCTTATAGCCGCGCAATTGCTGAACGTGCAAATCTATTTGCAGAAGACTTATTAGAAGACTACAAAAAAACTGCGCTTGAAGCTGGTCTTGAAAAAGTGGAAACTGTATTAGAATTTGGTAATCCTAAATCTAAAATTTCAAAAGAAATCGCTCCAAACCATAAAGTGGATTTAATTATGTGTGGTGCAACTGGTTTAAATGCTGTAGAACGTTTCCTAATTGGTAGCGTCTCTGAACATATTATTCGCTATGCGAAATGCGATGTCCTTGTTGTTCGTGGTGATGAGGAGCAAGGTGATCTTTAATTTATAAATAAAACACCAAGTCCACATAGGCTTGGTGTTTTTCATTTCACATACTTCACTATAAATACGAGACAAGCCACAACAACAACTGCAACTGCCAACACATACGGCGGAAGGAATTTCAAAGACCATAGCGCCATCATTATCGTCGCAACAGTTAAGTACGTTTGCTTTGCATCTTCTGTCATTTTTTTACGAAGTAAGAAAACATACACATAACCGATTGGCGGCGTAATGAAGCAAAGAACATATATAATTTTTGATTTTAAATACCACTTTTGTTCGCCAAGTTTCTTTATGTCTTCTTCTATTCTCTTACTCTCTTGTTCTCTCACTTCTTCTTCAATCGGATCTTCCTCTACTCCTCGCCTTTCTTTCATATAAGGAAGAAAATGCATAAAAAAATAACATGCAAATACAATTGCCCAAAATTCAATATCCAATCTTTCTAGTGGAATATGCTCACTAAAAAATGCAGCAGCAATCACTAAAGAAAAACAATACGTTGTCATCCAAAATGAACGTTTTCTCTTTTTCCGTTCTATTTCTTTTTTATCTTTTACTTCTTGTACTTTCTTTTTTCTAGAAAGCCATACAGAAATACAGCAATCTACTACAAATAAAGTAAAGATAAATATTGCTATATGTATTGTTTCCACATTCTCAAATGAAAATATTTTTGGGAATGCAGCGTGTAATACAATTAGCGTATACAAAATTAACCCTACAAAATAAATACGTCTCATTTTCCATTCCTTTCTTATTTCCTAACATTACATTAACATACATTTTTTAGAAATAGACGGACAAAATATATGTGTTTAGAAAAGGAGGATGCTACATGGATGATTATGAACGTATTATTTTAGATGTGAACGGTACAGAACTCGAAATGTTAAATACGATTCGCGAGCATTTTAAAGAAAAACATGGTGTTGAACTAAGTCACGGTGCATTGCTTCGAGATTTAATGGATATTGAATACATTCGGATTACGGAAGATCGACACAAGTATGATTAATCAATGAAGCTTTAGGCCTAGAACATATTGTTCTAGGCCTAATTAAATCCATACAAAAAGGTAAGGTACTTTCTAAAAAAGCACCTTACCTTCTATATCATATATCATTTAACTTCCAACAAACTCTATTGCTAACCCCTTCGCCTTCTCCAAAGCCTTTTCAATCTGCTCAAATCCTGTCCCGCCAGCACTGTTACGACGCTTTACAGCTGCATAAGGTGAAAGAACTTCATATAAATCTTCTTCAAATAACGGACTCATTTCTTTATACGTTTCAAGTGGTACATCTAATAAATAGATTCCTTTTTGCGTACAATGAAGAACTAGTTTCCCGACAATTTCATGAGCTTGACGGAACGGCAGTCCCTTGCTTGCTAAATAGTCGGCAATTTCTGTTGCGTTAGAGAAGTCTTGCGTCACAGCTTGCCCCATTTTTTCTTTGTTTACCGTCATCGTTTCAAGCATGCCTGCCATAATATGAAGGCATCCTTCTACTGTTTTCACTGTATCAAACATTCCTTCTTTATCTTCTTGTAAGTCTTTATTGTAAGCGAGCGGCAATCCTTTCATTACTGTAAGTAAACTGAATAAATTACCGTATACTCTGCCAGTTTTACCACGAATAAGTTCCGCCATATCCGGATTTTTCTTCTGCGGCATAATACTGCTTCCTGTTGCGTATTGATCGCTCATTTCAATAAATTGAAATTCTTGACTACTCCATAAAATAAGTTCTTCGCAAAAGCGTGATAAGTGCATCATAAGCATAGATGAGTTACTTAAAAACTCCAGTATGAAATCACGATCACTTACCGCATCTAAACTATTTTCATAGATTCCATTAAATCCAAGAAGCTCCGCACTATATTCTCGGTCAATCGGGAATGTTGTACCAGCTAGTGCTCCTGCTCCTAATGGTGAAATGTTAATACGCTTTAACGAATCTTCATAACGATTCACATCGCGCTCTAACATCCAAAAATAAGCAAGAATATGATGCGCAAATGAAATCGGCTGTGCACGTTGCAAGTGCGTATAGCCGGGCATAATTGTTTCGATGTTATTTTCCGCTTGATGAACAAGAACAGTTTGCAATTGTTTTGTAGCTTTTATAATATCTTCTACTTTTTCTTTTAAATACAAATGCATATCTGTCGCTACTTGATCGTTACGGCTTCGGCCTGTATGAAGTTTCCCTCCTACTTCACCGATTCTTTCAATTAACATCTTTTCAATATTTAAATGAATGTCCTCAGCCTCGACTGAGAAATTCAATTTATTTTGTTTCGCTTCCTCTAGTAAATATTGAAGCCCAATCTTTATTTTCTCTGCTTCTTCTTTCGTAACAATGCCTTGCTTTGCTAACATCGTTACGTGTGCGATACTCCCTTTTATATCTTGATTTACTAATTGTTGATCAAAGGAGATGGATGCTCCAAACTCTTCAACCCACGCTTCCGCTTCTTCTGTAAAACGTCCGCCCCAAAGTTTGCTCACGCTTCCACCTTCTTTTGATTCACTTGGCTGTATACTTTCGTAGGTAAACCGAATAATGAAATGAATCCAACTGCTGCATCATGATTAAATTCATCCTGGGCAGTATACGTTGCTAATTTTTCATCGTATAAAGAGTACTCAGATTTACGCCCTTCTACAATCGCATGACCTTTAAATAATTTCACACGCACTGTACCTGTTACATTTTTTTGCGTTTCTTGTAAGAAAGCATTGAGTGCTTGTTTTAAAGGTGAGAACCATAAACCGTTATAAATTAATTCTGTTAGTTTTTGCTCAATCATCGGTTTGAAATGAGCAACCTCTTTCACAAGTGTTAAATCTTCAAGTTCTTTATGCGCTGTTATTAATGTCATTGCTGCTGGGCATTCATATACTTCACGAGATTTAATACCGACAAGGCGATTTTCTACATGGTCGATACGTCCCACGCCATGTTTGCCAGCAAGTGCATTTAACGTTTTAATTAGTTCTGAAAGTGAATATGCAGTGCCGTTTAAAGTCGTCGGTACTCCTGCTTCAAATCCGATTTCTACAAACTCTGGTTTATTCGGTGTATCTTCTAATGCTAATGTCATCTCGTATGCTTCTTCTGGCGGCGCTGCCCATGGATCTTCTAAAATTCCACATTCGTTGCTACGTCCCCATAAGTTTTGATCGATTGAAAACGGGCTATCTAAATTAATTGGAATCGGTATATCGTTTTCTTTTGCATATGCAATTTCTTCTTCACGTGACCATTTCCATTCACGTACAGGCGCAATAACTTCTAAATATGGATTCAACGCTTGAATAGAAACTTCAAAACGAACTTGGTCATTCCCTTTTCCTGTACATCCATGCGCAACTGCACTTGCACCTTCCTGCTCTGCAATTTCTACTAATTTTTTTGCAATAAGCGGACGAGATAATGCAGAGACAAGAGGATATTTCCCTTCGTATAACGTGTGAGCTTGCATCGCTATCAATGCATATTCATTCGCATATTCTTCTTGAACATCAATCATATATGATTTAATTGCACCTACTGAAAGTGCTTTTTCTTTTACAAACGCTAAGTCTTTACCTTCCCCTAGATCTAAGCAAAGCGCGATAATATCATAATTCTTCTCTTGTAACCATTTAATTGCAACGGAAGTATCAAGACCTCCGGAATATGCTAATACAACTTTTTTCTTCTCCATTTTGCATCCCCCTAAAGAATAAATATTCATCTTTTCTTATAATAATCCAAACTTTATCACCTTTCATAAAATGAATCAAGGGGAATTTATAAAATTTTTTCAAACAATTTCGTCGAACTTCTTTCTTTTTTTATGTAAAATAGAGGAAGGAAAATGGAGGGGTGTCTATGAAAAAGTATTTTATATACAATGAACATCTAGGAATTGAAGTACCGAACATACAAAAAAAATGGGAAGACATCTCTGAACAAGCGCAGCATTCTATTTTATTAAAATGGGAGCAAGTTCGCGGAAAAATACCTGATCGCATAAAGGAACTTGAGCACCATATTAACGCTAAACAACACCACTTAAATAACGAAGAAGACTTCGAAATTTCTTGCAGGCTAAATTCAGAAATTGCCGATCTTGCTTCAATTATTAACGATCTTTGGCTTTGGTATCGTCTAACCCAAAACGTATCTGAGGGAAAAGCACACCAATGAAAAAAGCATGCCCCTCAATTAATTCGGGTCATGCTTTTTTGTCGTAACACGATTTACAATATATTTCTTGTGCTGTTTTCGCCAAACACACATCAAACGGACCAACTAATATACTTCTTTCTTTTGGCAACTTTACAAAAGCAACTAGCTCTTCTTCATATTGAATCTTTTTCTGACATGAAACACATTTTAATTCTTTTCTTTTAAACATGTCTTTTAGCATATCTCCATTCTCCCCCTCATCTATCTATATTAATATACTCTCATAATAGTTAGAGCTTGTAAAAAAATGACACATTCCGAAACAAATTATTCATATACTATGTACAAAAGGAGGTCTCAAACTTATGCGAGCTTTCATTATTATCGCTTTAACTTTTTTAAGTATCATTAGCTGGGATGCATTTTTTAAAGATAAAAGTGATGAGAATAATACAATTGAATAAAAACCCTTCTTTTCTTACTTATTGGACAAACTTCTAAAAGTTGTCCAGTTCTACGAAATAACTTAGGCTTTTCTACAAAAATATTTAAACATAACATCTTTTGTAGATTCTCTCCGGTTATTGTCGGTTTCCATCCGCATGTATTTTTTGAAAGTATGATATAATAATATAAATCTTGAAGGAAGGGATTTTGATATCATGATCGCTCGAAGGAGCATGTGGCATCGTATTGACGAATCATACACGTAGCGTATTTTTCAGCTCAGATACTTTAGTCTAGCGAAAAAAATACGAGAGTGGGGAAATTATGATTGCCCGAAGGATAATTTGGCAAAAAAAAGACTCTTCTTACACATAGCGTTTTGTTTAGGACTTAATTGTTACTAGCTAAACAAAACAAAGAAGAGCAGGATTGCTAAATGAAGAATCCTACTCCCCGTTTTGTTTAGTCGCTTTAAGACTTAAACTAAAACGAAGGTAGGGAGAATTGATGGACGAGAGGATTATTCGTTATTTCTTCAGCGACATATAGCGTAGTTAGTTTTTTTCGTAAACTAACTGAAAGCTACATGTGAGCTCGTAGTTAGTTTACAACACCAAAGGACTACTAACTACGGAAAGAAGGAATAACGATGAGGAACATCCAAAGTCGACAAATTATTAAAGAAGTTTTTATGGTTTTAATCGGTTCATTTATATTAGCAGCAGCGCTATATCACATTCACTTCCAAAACCACTTAACAGAAGGTGGCTTTGTAGGTATTGCACTATTCATCCAAAATTTTTATGATATTTCACCATCTATTTCAACTGTAGTAATGGATATCCCTATTATTTTACTATGTGCTTCATTTTTAGGTAGAAAAATGGTTGGCTATTCATTCTTAGGTTCACTTTCATTCGGAGTATTTTATTCCCTTATGGAAAATTATTCTCCTTTTACGGTAGATTTATCAAATAATTTATTTGTAGCTGCAGTAGTTGGCGGTGCGTTAGCTGGTATTGGACTCGGTTTTATATTGCGATTTGGCGGTGCAACCGGTGGAGACGATATTTTAACAATTATATTAAGTAAACGAACTCGGTTTACAATTGGGCAAATTTTCTTCGTCTTTGACGCGATTGTTCTTGCGCTTTCATTATATTATTTAAATTGGACAGAAATTGCTTTTACTATTCTTTCGATTGCCGTACAGGCAAAAACATTGGATTTAATTTACTATCCAAAAACAGAAAAGAAAGCAGCAAAGCAACCCGTTTCTATTCCAATATCCAAAAAACATGCGACAAACTAAAAAGCGAAAGGCTTCGGCCTCTCGCTTTTTTCATGCTCTCTTTTCTTTTTCTAATATGTAGCGTACTTGATAAAACTTATTTGCAAATTCAGTAACATTCCTCGTTAAGCGGTAGTTCACTGTAGAGCCAATTGCCATTCCAAGTACAGGAATGCCTTGGAATACTTTACGACGGAGAGCATAAATCGAAAATGTCTTCAAAATTTGTTTTAACACAACCTCAGTAGAAGCTGGCTTTAATACTGCTTCGTCTCCTTCATAGAAGAATGAATCCTCTTGTTCGAGTTCTCTCAGTAAATTGTACCATGCATATTGCTGAAGTCTCGCCGGCAATAATGCTGCATGGAATACCTTTAACGCAAGCATCATTTCATACGGCTTGTTCACATCATGCCCAAATGATGTCGCAACAAGTTGGACAGCCTTCACATTTAACGCAATCATAACCGGAAAATCAGCCGTTAATAATAATAAACCACCAGCACCAGTTGCTCCACCTTGTACGAATGAATATAGACGATGACGTGCTGTTTGCTGCTCTGCTATGTATGTTAATTGATCAATAGATAACGCCTTCAAATCTTCAAGTTGCTCAATTGATTCATCAAATAATCTCGATGTTCCTAAAATACGATTACGTGCATCTAACTGTGATTGTGAACTTTGAATAAGTGCATGCAAATGAAAGAGCCATCCATCTGCTTTTGTAAAAAAGTCTTTTCGTTTTTTCTCAGGTAGTTTTGCAACTGTAGTATGCAACCACTTATCAAACATCTTTTGAAAATCGGTCGCTTCTTGCTCTACTAATTGCCCTTCCCACTCTTTTATATTGTCTAAAATGGCTTGTTCTCGCTTCGATCGCATCACAACAACCACCTCGTTCGATTTTTTCCTATTGTAACATATTTCCGCTTGTTCTTTGCAAATATGCTTGTCTATCTTTATTCACATACCATTTTTTAATGACATAAAATATTAGCAAAAAGGATAAGATGCCTCACATGAATTTATCCAATATAAAACAAAATTATAATGCAGTATTCAGCTTAGGACAAAACTGCTGGCCTGCTTGGGCTTTATATCAATTCGAATTATCACCATTTTTTGGTGTTATCGATTTTATGCTAAGCCCTTCATTAGAAAAAGTGAATTTATTATTACAAAATCGATTTGACCGTTTTTTAGGATTAGAAAATTTGTCTTTCATCTCATTTTGGGATGATGATGCTAAGTTACGACTAAGAGACAATCTTTATGAAATCGACTCCTGCCATGATTTTAAAACCGATGTAAACACACCAACATCCTGGCCTTCTTATACAGAAATTAAGTTAAACTATGAGCATCGAATTAATCGTTTTCTAACTACAATCGAAACGGCAGAATCCACATTGTTTATTCGAACGGGAGGAACATACGAAGAAGCACGTTCCTTGGAACAAATTTTATCTCAAATAGTTAAACATACATTCTCTGTCCTATTACTCATTCCTGAAGATGTACCAACTATCGCCCAAGAAGATTGGGGATTACAAAATATTTGTGTTATAAAATGCCCAGTGATGGATATATACCAGTACAATGAAGCATTTTGGAATGACTTATTTAATGGCATCACAATTCGGCCAAACGCTTAAATACACGTCACCTTTTATCACACCCTGCCTTATAATCATCCTTATACAAAATAAATAAGGAGTGATTATATATGTATCCACGTGCAAAAGCTTTTGGCATTGCTATACATCACGGTCGCCTTCTTGTACAAGAATATCATACAGGCGATGAAACATATTACCGACCTCTTGGCGGATCAATTGAACTTGGTGAAAAATCAGCACATACTGTTATTCGCGAATTTCAAGAAGAGCTTCACACAGAAGTGGAAATCACCAATTATTTAGGCTGCTTAGAAAACATCTTTCATCTAGATGGAGAAATTGGTCATGAAATCATTCAGCTATATTCTTTACGCTTATTAGACATGTCACTATATGAAATGGAAAAAATGAATATACAAGATGAGCAAACCGTATCGTATGCGAAATGGATTCCCATTACAGCTTTCATTCAGAAGGAAAAATTACTATATCCGGATGGAATTTCGAAATATATCCAAAAGAAAAAAGACGAAATCCTATAGGATCTCGTCTTTCTTTTCATATAGTATATTAACCAATATCTCCAAGACGTAGTACGTCACGAGCGATCATAACTTCTTCGTCAGTTGGAATTACGATAATTTTTACTGGAGAGTGCGGGAAGCTGATGAATGCTTCTTCACCGAATACATTATTACGTTTTACGTCGAAGTATACGCCCATGTACTCAAGGCCTTCTAATACGCGCTCACGAATAATTGCACTGTTTTCACCTACACCAGCTGTGAAGATGATTGCGTCTACACCTTTCATACGAGCAGTGTAAGAACCGATGTATTTGTGGATACGGCTTACGAATACATCAAGTGCTACTTTCGCACGGTGGTCGCCTTCTTCTTCTTTCGCAATGATGTCACGTAGGTCACTAGAGTAACCAGTAAGACCTAACATACCACTCTTCTTGTTTAATACGCTAACTACTTCTTCTACAGTTTGGCCTGTTTTTTCCATGATGTATGGAATTAACGCAGGGTCAATGTTACCAGAACGTGTACCCATTGTTACACCAGCAAGTGGAGTGAAGCCCATAGAAGTATCGATAGACTTACCGCCTTCTACTGCTGCGATACTTGCACCGTTACCTAAGTGACAAGAAAGTAGGCTTAAGCTTTCAATTGGACGACCTAATAATTCAGCCGCACGCTCAGTTACATATTTATGAGAAGTTCCGTGGAAACCGTATTTACGGATGCCAAATTTCTCATAGTACTCATATGGTAAGCTGTATAGGAATGCAGATTCCGGCATTGTTTGGTGGAATGCTGTATCGAATACTGCTACTGCTGGTACGTTTGGTAGTACTTCTTGGAATGCTTTAATACCAACAAGGTTTGCTGGGTTGTGAAGTGGTGCTAAATCGCTTAATTCTTCGATATCAGCTAATACTTCAGCATCAATTAAAACAGAATCAGCAAATTTTTCGCCGCCGTGTACAACACGGTGACCGATACCGCCAATCTCATCAAGAGATTTTACGATTCCGTTTTCAGTTAATTTCTTAAGAAGCATGTTAACTGCTACTGCATGATCTGGGATGTTTGTAATTTCTTTTTGTTTTTCGCCATTTACAGTAATTGTGAAGATACTATCTTCTAAACCGATACGTTCTACTAAACCTTTTGTTAATACTGTTTCACTTGGCATTTCAAATAATTGGAACTTTAACGAAGAGCTTCCTGCGTTAATCGCGATGATTTTTGACATCTAGTCTTTCGCCCCTTTTTCTCTTGGTAGTTGTGTGGATCATTCCACAAACCGCTCGATTTTATCTAATTAAATTCGCTAATGATGAAAACGTTTCATCATTAGTAAATTTTATACTCACGATTTTAATTTAAACATCGTCCGACATATATTTCAAGTGAAAAAATTGTAACACCAAGAAAAAAAATATATTACAGATTTCAAAAAAATTCAGTTAAATCTTGTATATATTAAAAAACATTACATATCCTATAAAACTGTACTACATTAATTACTAACCCTGTTACATATATATCGTATTATTTATGTGTTGCAAACCAAGTATTCAATTGATCCATAATGTTCTCCATAGCCTTCATGTTAGAGAATTTAGGTAATTCCACTAGTAGTGCCTGTTTCGGCATTGTTACACCTTGGCCTTTCTTTTGGAGAACAAATATACTTTTTGCATTTTTCTCGTTTTTAAACATGGAAACAGGAAGCTGTAATAATCCTTGAATAAAACATGTCTCTTTAATGAATGCATGTAGCTTTGGCGCTTGATCACTTTCAAAAATGAAGTTTGGTACTAAGAAGAATAAATACCCGCCTTCTTTCGTATGTTTCACACTTTGTTCAATAAATAAGTGATGTGCATATGACATTCCTTCATTTGCTTTTAATGTATATTCACTTGCAACAATTTCATTTGGATAATAACCAATTGGTAAATCTGAAACGACTGCATCAACTGGATCAATATAAAGTGGTGCTAGTCCATCTTGGTGGAAGAATTCGATTGCATGCTTTTGTAAATTTGCATTTACTAAAGCAAGTTTAATTAACACCTCATCCACTTCTACACCAAATCCACTCATTGTTAGTTCTTCTTTGGCGCTATTAAACAATGTAGTCATTAAGTTACCAGTTCCAATTGCAGGGTCTAAAACAGTAATTTCTTTTTGACCTTGCATAAACTTATGGAATAAGTAGCTCATGAACATTCCAACTGCATCTGGCGTCATTTCGTGATTCGCTTGTACGCCCTCTTTCATTCCTTTTAAAATGGCTAGCTGAAATGCTTTACGAATTTCTTCCCCTTTATATGTTTCTTCATTAAACGTACTATATTCACGATTCAACCGTTCAATTGTTGATTCGGATAATTCCTCTTGTAAAATCGCTCCTTCAAACAAGTTATCACCTGTTTCTACAAGCGCCTCTAAATATGTTACATCTAATTCTTTACGTAAAACTACCGTAGAAGAATCAAAAATAGAAAATAATGTTTCTACTGCCTGACTCACGTACATTCCTCCTTCTCTCTTTTACACATAACTTATATCATACCATAATCTAAATTTTTCCCAAAAGAAAAAGCGACCTCTTGCAAAGAGCTCCCCTTCAAGTTGTTTATGATGTAACGTCTTTTCTCATATATTGGTTCAGTTAACAATACATGAGAAAAGACGACCTCTTCTAAAGTAAAACTTTAATGAGAGGTCGTCTTCATTTACATTACTTCGCAGATTTAGCTGCTTCTAATGCTGCTTCATAGTTTGGATGGCTTGTACCTTCGCCTACGTATTCTGCGTAAACTACTTTGTCATTGCTATCTACTACGAATACTGCACGAGCAAGTAAACGAAGTTCTTTCATTACTAAGCCATAAGCTTCACCGAATGAAAGGTCACGGTGATCAGAAAGTGTTACAACATTTTCTAAACCGTTTGCTGCACACCAGCGTTTTTGAGCGAATGGTAAATCAGCGCTAATTGTTAATACTTTCGCGTTTTCAATACCTGCTGCATCTTCGTTAAAACGACGAGTTTGTGCATCACACACACCTGTGTCAATTGAAGGTACAACACTAATTAATTTCACTTCACCTTTGTATGTCTCTAAACTTACTGGAGATAAGTCATTTGCTAATACTTGGAAGTTAGGCGCTTGATCGCCAACTTTAACTTCTGTTCCAACTAAAGTCATTGGGTTACCTTTAAAAGTTACATTTGCCACTTAAAAATCCTCCCTTATTTTAAACAAAATATGTACAATGTAAATGATAGTTTGTCCCTATCAATAATGCAAATAAAATCGCTTTATTTACAAAAAAATAAAGAAGCTAATCCATTGATCAGCTTCTTTATTCGTTAAATTTGAAATTCAGGATCATCTTCTTTTCGTTTATCCATCATTTCTTTCACTTTATCAACAGCTTGTGGCGCTAATTCAATTATTTTATCGATGACGTGTGTTTGCTTATCTAAGTGTAATACTTTCACACCTTCTCCATTTATAACAAGAAAGGCAACAGGATTAATAGAAACTCCTCCACCACTTCCCCCGCCAAATGGATGACGGCCTGAATGTTCTACTTTACCAAATTCACTTCCACCAGCAGCAAATCCAAAACTGACTTTCGAAACTGTAAGAATTACACTTCCATCTGCCGCTTTAATTGGGTCACCAACAATTGTATTTACATCAGTCATTTGTTTTAAATGCTGCATTGCGGTTGTCATTAAACCTTGAATTGGATGGTCCACTTTATATCCCCCCTATGATTGAACTGATTTTTCGTTCGTACCAGATCTTTGTCTTCTCATAAACGTGAGTAATTTGATACCCGTTTTTATAGCACGAAATATACGAAAAGATGCTGTTAACTCACACCTTGATGCAAATCCTTTCCCTTGAAAAACAGGGGTAATTTCAAATTCTGGTACGTCGACAATATGCATATATTGTCCTACAACTCCAGCAGCCATTCCTTTTGTCCCCCATGCATACCCAGTGACAATTCCAGTACTAGCCGCATCGCCTGCTCCAATTTGTGAATGCCACTTCCAACTATTGATTTTCACTCGTTTGAGAAAATCTTTAACAATAGTATGAACTTCTTGAAGCTTTTTTATCAGTTCTCCAATGCTATCAAGTTGTGCCATAATTTTATTATCTATTCCGCCATCTTTCTCAGCTTTTTCGATTTTCTGCCCCGTTTTTTTCTGTTGTTTTTCAATTCTTTCCAATACATCAAACGTATATCGAATCATCCATATTTTCACTTGAAATAAACATTGTTTTTCCATTTCTGAATATAAAAACGTCACCTTAAGCGATATTTTCGATAATAGTATAAGCAAAATAAAAAGTAGAAGAATTATCATTCCAATTACAAGCCATTTCATTCTTACCATCCTTTCACTCCATACCCATTATCGACAAGTTTATTCATCATTAAACAACCTTTGATAAAATTGAATATAAAAATTTTTCTAAAAATAAAAAGGGATTTTGACATTTTATATCGAAATATACTATTTGAGCATATTATTCAGAATAAATTTTGATGATATGCAGCACTAAGACTAGAAAACTTAACTGCAGTGGAGGGATACATAATGGCAAATCGTCGCAATTTATTTTTCTTTTATGGTGATGACAAAGTAACGCTCGTTGAAAAAATGAAACCAGTATATCGTATTTTAGAGGAGAATGGATTTACCATATTAGATCATCCAAAAAATGCAAACGCTATCGTCAGCGTTGGAGATGATGGGACTTTCTTACAAGCCGTTCGTAAAACCGGCTTTAGAGAAGATTGCTTATACGCAGGGATTTCTACGAAAGATGAAATTTCTTTCTACTGCGATTTCCACATCGATCACGTTGATACAGCCCTTCAAGAAATTACAAAAAACGAAATTGAAGTGCGAAAATATCCAACAATTAAAGTAGATGTAGATCACGGTACATCTTTCCATTGTTTAAATGAATTCACATTACGCTCTAGCATCATTAAAACATTTGTCGTAGATGTACACGTCGACAATTTACATTTCGAAACCTTTAGAGGTGATGGATTAGTTATCTCCACACCAACAGGAAGTACCGCTTACAATAAATCATTACATGGTGCAGTTGTCGATCCACTTATCCCATGTTTCCAAGTAAGCGAACTAGCATCTTTAAATAACAACACATACCGTACACTCGGGTCACCGTTCCTTTTAAATCACGAGCGTACGTTAACTTTAACACTTAAACCAGATGGAAATGATTATCCTGTTATCGGAATGGATAACGAAGCACTTAGCATTAAACAAGTGGAAAAAGCCGTTGTTCGTTTAAGCGATAAACAAATTAAAACTGTTAAATTAAAAAACAACTCTTTCTGGGAAAAAGTACAGAGAACGTTTTTATAGTAATCAAAAAACCCTCGAATTATGGGATTTCCATAATTCGAGGGTTTTTTATTTATCAAATGCAACTTGACGCTGTTTCACAAAACATTTTGGAACAGGACAACAGTATATGAAATTATATCAACGATTTTACCCAAAATATCAATTTACCGACATCATCAACCTATCTAAAAAGAGGAAGCAGCACCAAAATGTATTTTCGGAGCCGCTCCCTCAAATTTTTAGACGTCTTTTCTATAAACAATCTTCCCATCAATGACGGTCATTTCTGCCTGTACTTCTTTTATTTCTTCCGCCTCAATTTCAAAAACATTGCGGTCTAATATCGTAAAGTCTGCCTCATATCCTTTTGCGATTTGTCCTCGCTTCGCTTCTTTTCCAATTGCATACGCACTTCCTGTTGTAAATAAAGAGACAGCTTCATATACCGTTAATCTTTCCTCTGGCATATAGCATACGCCGTTAATAAAACTTCTACGTGTAACAGCACTATATATACCTAAAAACGGATTCACTTGTTCAATTGGAGCATCAGAGCCTCCATTACAGTGTAATCCTGCATCCAGTAACGTCTTCCAAGCATACGCATAACGAAGACGGCGTTCTCCTAGTTTTTCAATCACTGACGGGAAATCTGACGAAACAAAGACTGGCTGAATATCAATAATAGCTGGCAAATGTTTCATTCTTTCAATCAACTCTTCACGAGCTAGCTGACAATGAATAATACGGTCACGTAATCCTTCTGCTGGTGGATGTAATTCAAGCGCATCAATGACATATTCAAGCGATAAATCACCAATTGTATGAATGGCAACTGGCATATGTAAGTCTCGTGCTTTTTTCACTAAACCTGCAAGCTCTTCACGTGAGAAAATGGCAACTCCATTTGTTTCCTTCTCATCTTCATACGGTTCACTTAATAAAGCTGTTCTTCCGCCGAAAGAGCCGTCAGAAAAAATTTTCATCGCACCAAATTCAATATAGTGCTCATTTTCATATTCTTTTCGTTCATTCGCTACTTCATGGTGAACGAGTAAATGCGCTTTAAACCGCATTTCTTTTATAACGTGTGAAAACGCATTGTACGTTTTTTGAAAGCCGCCATAATAATTTAAGTCTTCCGTATGTCCGCCAACGAGTCCATATTGCCAGCAGTCTGAAATCGCTGTTTGCAGAGCACTTTGCAAATACACTCCATCTATTTCGGGCTGAACATGTTTAATTAACTCTTGTCCTTGCTCATATAAAAGTCCTGTTAAATTATTTAATGAGTCACGACCAATTTTTCCGCCCTTTGGATCTTGCGTCGCTTCTGTTATGTTCGCTTCTTGCAATATGTATGAATTCACCCATGTCACGTGACGACAAACACGCTTTAATAAAATCGGATGTTCTTTAGAGATTTCATCTAAATCACGTACATGAACTTGTTTTGTATCTGTGAAATTATTTTCATTCCATCCTTCTCCGATAATCCAAGATCCTTTTGGCGCTTCTTCTACGCGCTTCTGAACAAGAGTAAGTACTTCGCTATAAGATTTGCAATTTGATAGATCTAGACGAAGCAACCTCTCCCCATGCCCAATAAGATGCATATGGCTATCAACAAGACCTGGAATCATCGTTTTCCCTTTTAAGTCATATAACTTCACTTCTGAATATCGGTTTTCTAACTCTTCTTTATTCCCTATATGAACAATGACGCCATTTTCAACGTAAATAGCTTCTACTTTTTCATTCTCTTCTCGCATAGTGTAAATGGTGCCGCCATACCAAATTTCTCCCATATACTCGTCCCCCTTTTCCTTTAGTCTACGAAATTAGAGCGTATAAAAAAAGCACCATTTCGATTAAAAATGGTGCTTTTCCAAAAATTAATTTTGTTCAGTAGGGTTCGTTGTAACTTGCCATTCAATGTTAAATTTATCTTTTAATTGTCCGTATGCTGGGCTCCAGAAAGTTTCTTGAAGTGGCATAATAACTTCTCCACCTTCTTGTAACTTATCAAATACTTCTTTCGCTTTTTCTGCATTATTAATTTGAATTGCGATTGTTACTTGAGATCCGATTGCATGCCCTTGACCTGGGAATGTATCAGAAATCATAAGGTCCGTATTACCAACTTTTAAAGTAGCATGTAAAACGCGCTCTTTCGCTTCAGCTGGAATTGGGTATTCTGGATTTTCAGGCATGTCACCAAAAGTTTGCATTACTTCTACTTTTGCGTCTAACGCCTCTTTGTAAAACTGTACAGCTTCTTGCCCACTACCATCTAAAACTAAGTACGGATTAATACCTAAAATCATACGGACACCTCTTTTTTTAGTTTATAAAATCGAACTTGTGTTCGTTTTTATAATATCATCGTTTTACATTTCATTCAACTATTTACTCCCCTATTTTCAAAATTATTTTGAAGGAAGCTCCATTTCTTGTTTTCTAAGTTCAATACGGCGAATTTTTCCGGAAATCGTTTTTGGTAGTTCATCTACAAATTCAATTTTGCGAGGGTATTTATATGGTGCAGTCAATTCTTTGACGTGTTGTTGGAGCACTGGAATTAATGTTTCTTCGTTCTTGTCTATATTCTCTCTTAATACGATAAATGCCTTCACGACACTTCCGCGAATTTCATCAGGGCTTGCAACAACCGCACATTCTCTTACATATGGATGTTTTACAAGCGCATCTTCGACTTCAAACGGGCCGATTGTATAGCCAGAGCTAATAATAATATCATCACCGCGCCCTTCAAACCAGAAATAGCCTTCTTCATCTTTTTTCGCTTTATCACCCGTAATATAATAATCACCACGGAATTGCATCGCTGTGCGCTCATCATCTTTATAATATTGCTTAAAGAGGGCTGGTGTTTCAATGTGAACTGCGATATCACCAACTTCTCCTACCTGTACAGGAGTTCCTTCTTCATTTACGATATCAACATGGTTTCCCGGCGTCGGTTTTCCCATTGATCCTGGTCTAATGTCCATCCCTTTCATTATCCCAACGAGTAATGTGTTTTCCGTTTGCCCATAGCCGTCTCTTACCGTAATATCAAAATGCCTTTGGAACGTTTCAATAACTTCCCTGTTTAACGGCTCACCAGCTGATACAGCGCTATGTAACGCTTCTAAATTGTACTCACTTAAATTTTCTACCTTTGCCATTAATCTATACTCAGTCGGCGTACAACAAAGCACATTCACCTTATTATCGCCTAATAAATTTAAATACGTTTTTGGTTCAAACTTACCATTGTATACAAATCCTGTTGCACCTGAACCGAGAGTCGCTACAAACGGGCTCCAAATCCACTTTTGCCAACCTGGACTAGCCGTTGCCCATACAACATCATTTCCTTCAATTCCGAGCCAGTTCGGAGCGCTTGTACGTAAATGAGCGTATGCCCATGCATGCGTATGAACAACTCCTTTTGGATTTCCTGTCGTCCCTGACGTATAAGATAAAAAGACCATATCTTCTTTATCTGTCTTCGCCATTTCTAACATGTCACTTTCTGTTTCTAATGCTGTTTTTAAATTTTTCCAACCATCTACTGAACGCTCGCTCAAAACGAATTTTTGAAGAGATTCCACCGCTTCTACGCCGTCGAATTGTCCAATATACGGTTCGTAACTTACAATTGCTTTCACTTCTCCGTGCCCAATACGGTACTCAATATCTTTTTTACGCAACATTTCTGAGCTTGGAATAACGACAAATCCTGCTTTAATCGCAGCAATATACGTCATGTAAGCTTCAATTAAGCGCGGCATCATAATAAGGAGCTTGTCCCCTTTTTGTAAACCACTTTTTATAAAAGCGTTTCCAATTCTATTCGCACCTTGCATTAATTCAAAATATGTAATCTCTCGTCTATTCCCTTTATCATCTTGCCAAATTAAAGCAAGCTTCTCTTTATCACTCGTATATTTCTCTATTTCCGAAACTAAATTATAAGACGGCGGCGCTAACAATTCCTCTCTCTTCATATAACATCCTCCTTTATTTCTATGCCTCCCTTATATAATAAAGAATTTTCAGTAAATTTTGAACCCTCTTCTTTTGACAATTTTTTTATATTTATGTCGAATTGATGTATGAATGTATAGCGACGATGTTTTTAACATAACGATTCATCGGCAAATAACGACGAAAACGACAAAAAGAAAGAGCGGGAGAACCCGCTCTTTCTAAGCCATCGTATATGGGATTATTTTTGGTAACCGCCTAATTGTTGCTCAGCTAGTGAAACTAGACGTTTAGTAATTTCGCCACCAACAGATCCGTTAGCGCGAGATGTTGCATCAGCTCCAAGTTGAACACCAAACTCTTGAGCGATTTCGTATTTCATTTGATCTAATGCTGCTTGAGCACCAGATACTGCTAATTTATTTGTGCTTGCCATGTTGTATCACCTCCTTGTGAGTATAGAGTGTGATAAACAACATGACTTCATGCACATTTGAATGTGGTAATTTATGGGTTTAGAAAAGTTCTTCGAATTTTTCTTCTTCAGCCACTACTTCTACTGTTTGTAATACCATTGTTTCTTTGTTCGCTACAGCCTCTTCAATTAACGGCGCGAAATCGTACTTCGCTTCAAAACGATTTGCTTTCTCACGCTTCGGTTTCGTCGATGGACTTGCTGGTGTAAACACTGTACAGCAGTCTTCATATGGACGAATTGAAATATCATACGTTCCAATTTCTTTTGCAATTTTAATAATTTCTAATTTATCCATCGTAATAAGCGGACGAATAACAGGATAGTTTGTCACTTCGTTAATCGTATGCATACTATCTAACGTTTGGCTCGCTACTTGTCCAAGACTTTCACCAGTCGTAATTGCAAGTGCATTACGCTCCTCTGCAATACGCTCTGTAATACGCATCATCATACGACGCATAACTGTCATAGAATAGCTAGATGGAATTTCTTTATTAATCGTTTTTTGCACTTCAGTAAATGGAACAAGATGAAGTGTTACACGTTTACAGTATTGCGTTAACTCTTGTGCTAAATCGATTACTTTTTGTTTCGCGCGCTCGCTTGTGAAAGGTGGACTATGGAAGTGAACTGCTTCCACAGATACGCCGCGTTTCATCGTTAAGTAAGTTGCTACCGGGCTATCGATACCACCAGAAAGAAGTACCATTACTTTTCCGCCAACGCCAACTGGTAAACCGCCAGCTCCCATGTGCTCACCACACATAATATAGCTGTAACCACTGCGAATTTCTATACGTACATTCACATCTGGATTATGAACATCTACTGTGATATCCTCTGTATTTTCTAAAATGTGCCCACCGATTTCTGGAAGTAACTCCATCGTCTTCATTGGGAAGCGCTTATCAGAGCGGTGCACTGTAATTTTAAATGTTTTCACATCACCTTTTACTTGTAAGAAAGCTGCTAATGCACCTTTTTTAATATCTTCTAATTCTGATGGTACTTTCATTGCTAAGTTAAACTTATGAATACCAAATACATCTTTCAATCTTTCAGAAATTGCTTCATGGTCTTCACCATTTAACTGAATGTACATACGATCATGTGTTGCATCAATTTTAATGTTTGGGAATTTTTTTAATTTGAATTTCACATTATCTTTTAACGTACTTACAAACTTAGAACGGTTCTTTCCTTTTGTCGTCATTTCTCCATAACGAACTAAAATATATTCATATGTCATCATATTTCTTTACCTCATCACTTCATATAATTTTGGCATCGTCTCTTTAACAATACCTTCAAATTGTTTTACTTCTTCCATCGTGTTGTCTGGTGCTAGACTAATGCGAATCGCACTTGTAGCTGCGGCGTGCGGTACTCCCATTGCCACTAGTACTCTGCTCACTTCATTTGCTTTTGAAGAACAAGCAGACTTCGTCGATACATATACACCATGCTCTTCTAAAGCATGAACGACTACTTCTGGTTTTAAACCGACAAATGATACATTTAAAATGTGCGGTGCCGCATATTCAAGTGATGTATTAATCGTTACAGTTTCCATCTCTTTAAAGAAACGGACCAGCTCTGTTTGTAAATTTTGCAAATGAACTATCTTTTCTTTCACTTGTTCCATCGTCATACGAAGTGCTTTCACCATCGCTACAATACCAGGTAAATTTTCTGTACCTGAACGATACTTGAGCTCTTGTTGACCACCTGATAAGATTGGATCTAATCTTACACCATCACGTACGTAAAGAAGACCTGTCCCCTTTACGCTATGAAATTTATGTCCAGATATTGAACAAAGGTCAATATGAGAAGCGTATAAATCAAGTGGTACTTTTCCTATCCCTTGTACATGGTCCACGTGGAATCTTATTTTCGGATAGTTCGTTAATAATGTTCCAATTTCAGCAACGGGCTGAATCGCTCCAGTCTCGTTGTTCACGTGAATAATTGACACAAGAATCGTATCTTCACGAAGTGCTCGTTTTACATCTTCTACCGATACAACACCGTGCTCGTTAACCGGTAAATACGTTACATCAAAACCGAGATCTTCTAATTGTTTATATGCTTCAAACACAGACGCGTGTTCAATATTTGTTGTAATGATATGTTTGCCGCGCGAACGATTCCTCATCGCTATCCCTTTAATCGCAAGGTTATTCCCTTCCGTTCCACCTGATGTGAAAATAATTTCAGAAGGTTTAACGTGAAGGAGCTGTGCCGCAATCGTTCTCGATTGTGTTAATAGACGCTCTGCCTCTCCTCCAAGCGAGTGAATAGAAGAAGGATTACCAAAATATTTCCCTGCAACCGTTACGTACGATTGAAGCGCTTCTGGATATGGCTTCGTCGTCGCACTATTATCAAAATAGATCATCGTTCTTCCCCTTTCAGCGCTATCACATCATATAATCATATCACAAATACGTGTAATTACGCTAAGACTACTCAAAGGTTCCGTTTTTATATAAAAGTGTACATTTCCCCCGGCCATTTGCAGGCATACTGAGTGGTGAAGATTAATAATCAGTGGTGGATGAAACCCCATCACTTATGGTTTCACTTTATTTTGAAACGAACAACCTTACTGTATTCCGCTATTCATTATAGCAACATCGACTTCAAAATTACACAAAAAAACAAACCCTTTATTAAAGGGTTTGCTCATTGTCTACATATTCAGCTATTTTTTGAACAACACCAGGTTCAAGTTGCTCTAATATAGAAGCCGCTTGTTCTAAAGCTGCATCGTATTGATATTCACGGAATAATTTCTCCGCATAATTTAAGCTTTCTGCAAGATTCTCATCATGACTGCGGTATCGGTTACCGTATTGAATTAGTTTTTCAACTAAATAAGCTTGTCCAATTACTTCTTCTGTCATTTCAGATACACCATTCACAACTGTGTATGCTTCTTCTAAACTGCTATTTACAGTATTCATATTTAACGGCTTTACTTCTAATTGCTCATATACAGCTTGCATCGCCATTTGCCCTTTTTGTAAATCTTCCATAATACTCTCTGGAAGACCTGGTAAATTCGACTTTTGCATAAAACGTTTCGTCTCAAAAATTGTATTTCGCATTTCTTGTAACTTCTCACGTGCTTCAAATTCTTCTTTGCGCATCGTTTGCAGCATTTCTTTATATTCTGCATGAAGTACTTTTAAAGTTTCACATTGCTCATAAACCTCTTCTAGTTCCTCACGAATGATAGAGAATGCAATATCTTGTTCAGCAACGCGTATTTGTAACACTTCAAAACGTTTCATTAAAATATGCATTTGCTTTTCAATTACTTTTTGTGACTCAATATCTTTGTCTTGTAATTGATAACTTTGTTTCACAAGTTGTGTTTCTATTTTCGTTTCAATTGTTTCTGTACGAATTTCTTCTAAATCTTCATAAACAGACAGTGTTTTTTGCTCCACATAATGTTTCGCATGCACTTCTTGTTCAAGTTGATCATAAAAACTGTCTAAACGAGTTTTTAAGTTCT
This sequence comes from Bacillus sp. AC266, assembly GCF_979253805.1. Lineage (NCBI taxonomy): Bacteria > Bacillati > Bacillota > Bacilli > Caryophanales > Bacillaceae > Bacillus > Bacillus sp. AC266. Next base: position 203,846 of record NZ_CEEDEC010000002.1, on the reverse strand, counting down.
CTACTTTTTCTGCTGCTTCTGTTATATGAAGTTCCTGTATATCCATTAAACATGTGTGTAGTTGTGTCGTCATATCGCGGACTTCTTTAGGGATTTCCAAATACTCTAATACATAGCCTTGTCTTATCATATCATCATGGCCTTGTAATAAATCTTCCAGCTGAACTGGTAATGTCGCTTGACACTCTACCAATAAATCCGGAATTTGATGAATAACGATTTCTAAACTTGCTAAACCTTCTTCTAAACTAATAACAATTTCTCTCGCTTTTAAATAATCACCATTATCTGTTGCCTCTTCAAAAGTTTTGAACTTCTCGGATTCAACATCTAACATCTCTTCAATTTTTTGCTCAGCTGCTCCATACATGTGTCGATGAGCAAGAACGCTCTTTTTCATACTACGATATGTATCACGTAACCCTTCAATTTCCGCGCTATTTTTCTCATGGCTTTCTAACAGTTGCTGTAATTCATTTAAAATGTCTGTAATACGATTATCAGCGTCATCTAAACCACTTATGGATTCTTTCATCGCATGCTTTGCTTTGCGGAAGGAGAATTGCGAGGCGAATTTTCGCGCTTGCCCTAAATCTTTTTCAGCTTTCGGAAGAGTTGTTGATACAATTTCATCCCACTCTTCACGCCATTTACCAAACAGCTCTTCTGTTTGACCTGTCATATTTAAATCTTTTACCCGCTTTAGTTCATCTGCCACAGGTTTATCTTTTATCTCTTGTTTCCACTGCTCCAGTGCTTCAATATCTTTATATGAACGATTTCTTATCACAAGCTCTATCATGAGCAGCACTAGAATAGAGCTTACTACAATGATAACGATCGTCAGGATAGAATCCATGCAAAAAAGCCTCCTAGTTATATCTCTTTTTTTGTCCGTTCCGTTTATGAAATGGAAGGCATTATGTATAAAAAGGGAATTCCCCTATATTTAACAACTAACAATGTTCTAATCATACCATGTAATGACGTGTTTTTGACCTAGTTTTTTTTAAAATTTCATGTTTCTTTACATGTGATTGTAATATTTCTTAATATTCCACTTATTCCATTATCCGTCCTCAAATGAATGCAATAAAGGTAAGACTTTTACGGGCAGTTAATGCAAGATAACGAGCTCTCTTTTATATGAGAGACGAAATAAATCTTTCGCATTAGTGGTGGTTCTACAGAAATCGCACGTACGTTACCTTGCATTACGGCTTACTGTAACGCGGTTTCCGGAAGCAATGTTATACCAAGTCCAGCTCCTACCATCGCAATCATCGGTTCTGCATAAGATGTTTCAACCGCAATTATTGGTTTCGCGCCCATACATTGAAACACATTCATAATCATTTTCCTTACATCACATATTTCTAGGTATACAATTAGCTGTTCATTAATAATTATTGCGCTAGTATGCAACAATTTATGGCAAAGAAAACAACATATAAAAATCCCCACCTCAGTTCGTTAGGTGGGGATTTTTCACATATGAACAGCTCTTGGTAGTTCATAATACATACTCGCTTTATATAATGTTCGTTCCATCCATTGCTCAATTTCCTTCGTATACATTTCTAAGAAAAACGTCTCAGACGGAAATGAGTGTAGCACCTCTGATATATATTGTGGATATAAAAACGGCATATTCATCATGCCTTTTAATTGCGTCATAAACATTGTAAAAGATACCTTTTTAAATTCTTGCTTCATTTGTCCTTGTTTAATGATTTGCTCTATATAATATCTTTCTCTAGAAAAATAAACGGTCATCACTTCACGAATTAATGTCGTATCAAGCGAAAGCTCTCTATAAAAAAAACGTGTCAGTTCTCTATTATCAAATTGATATCGTAAAATCCCGCGCACCATTTGCACCATCACATCTTTAGCCGGTAAATATTCTCTCTGTTCAAATGACGTTTCAATTACGTGAATATATCCTTCTAAAAAATCAGTAATAAGCTGTTCTAATAACCCTTGCTTTCCAGCAAAATAATATGAAATATTCGCTACATTCACATCCGCTCGCTTTGCAATTTCTCGCACCGACGTTCCATCATAACCTTTCGTGTTAAACAACGATATTGCCGCATCAATTACTTTTTGTTTCGTCTGTTTCATGCGCTCACTTCCTCTCACTGAACAGCTATAGTTTAAATTTCTTGACTTTTAAGACAAATTCCTTTAATTTTCTATCGACAAAGTCATGTGAAATACATCGTATTTTGCTATCGTTTTACATATCTCGCTAAAAAGGGAGTTGTTTCCATGTTTACAAAAGAAAGTTATGCAGGATCTCGTGAAGAGCAATATGAGACAGTAATTAAACAACTGGATGCATTATTAACTGGCGAACCGAACGTAGTCGCAAACTTATCAAATGCGTCCGCACTATTAAATCAATTTTTAGATCGCGTTAATTGGGTTGGCTTTTATGTAACAGAAGGAAATCAACTTGTTCTTGGACCATTCCAAGGGATGCCAGCTTGCGTGCGTATTCCGTTCGGACGTGGTGTTTGCGGCGTTGCAGCTGAAACAAAAACAACGCAACTTGTAGCAGATGTTCACCAATTCCCAGGACATATCGCTTGCGATAGTGCCTCTAATTCTGAAATCGTTGTACCGATTATGAAAGAAGGAAATATCATTGGTGTGCTTGATATTGATAGTCCTGAAAAAAATCGTTTCGATGAAGTAGATCAGCACTATTTAGAAAAGTTTGTGGAAACACTCCTAAAACATATTTAATAAAGAAAAGAGTGAGCTATCGATTACGTACGTAACGTACGAAACCGATAGCTCACTCTTTTTTATCCCGCATTAACGGGCAGTAAATTCGGCGAATACAAGGAAGTTAGGTGGGAGATAACTGCCCGTAAAAGCCCGATTTGTGAGGGCTAATAATCAGCAGGGGATGGACAAAACCCCCATTGATTACAGTTTCACTTTATTGATTACTAACAGTAGATATCTTCTTTAGCGCCTGTTCTAAATCAGAAACGATATCTTCCCATGATTCTAAGCCGACAGATAGGCGTATTAAATTATCGAAAATACCCATTTCTTTTCTTAGTTCAGCTGGAATAGCTGCATGCGTCATCGTCGCTGGATGCTGAATTAACGTTTCTGTATCACCTAAACTTACGGCAATTGTAATAAAATGGAGGTCATTGATAAACGACTGTGTTTCCTCTTTCCCGCCTTTAATTGAAAAAGAAATAACGCCCCCGCCTCGTTTCATTTGGCGGGATGCTAATTCTCCCTCCGGATACCAAACACCTTCTACTGCTTCATGATTTTTCAAAAACGATACAATTTTTTCCGCATTATCACAATGCCGATCCATTCTTACTGCTAATGTTTTTAATCCGCGTAACAATAACCACGCGTCAAACGGCGCCATAATACCGCCGATATCTTTTCGCATCGGACGAATTTTATCAGCTAACGTTTTCGTTCTACAAATTGTTACACCCGCTACAACATCCCCGTGACCACCAATATATTTTGTCGCACTGTGAACGACGGCGTCACAACCAAGTTCAAGAGGTCTTTGTAAATAAGGTGAACAAAACGTATTATCGACAATAACAAGCAAATCATTGCGCTTCGCTACCCCGATCACCTTTTCTAAATCAATTAATTTCATCGTTGGATTTATCGGTGTTTCAACGAAAATGAGCTTTGTATTTGGACGAATTTTATTTTCAATATCAGTCTCTGTCTCCATATCACAAAACGAATGCGTAATCATAAATTTCTCTTCTAATACTTCTAAAAAACCGTACGTACATCCATATAATCCATTTGAACAAATAATATGATCTCCAGCCTTTAGAAAACCGATTAAAGTTGCTGAAATGGCTGCCATACCTGAACCGAACGCCAGCGCCTCCTCTCCATCTTCTAAAACAGCCATACGTTCTTCAAATAATTTCACAGTTGGATTCCCAAGCCTTGAATAAATATAAGATGGATCTTCTCCCGCAAAACTCGCTTCTCCTTGCTGTGCTGTCTCAAACGTAAATGTAGAAGTTTGAAATAAAGGTGGTGTTAAACTCCCTTTATTTTCATTTGATTCATATCCGTGATGAATTAATGCTGTCTCTATATGTTTCTTTTTCATAAAAACATCCCCCTCATGTCTTTATTTCCACATATCCACCAGGAAAAATCTGATGAACGTCTTTACTACATTTTATGTAAGCGTTTTATTTGTGTTTCTATCATTTCTTTTATATTGTTTTAAATTCCTTCTTGTTAATTTCCAAAATTTATCTGCATAAAACAAAAAGGGAGTCTCTTGACGAAACTGTAAGTAAAAGATATAATAGCGTTTGTGTAAAATAAAAAGGCAGCCTTGTAATGTGAGTTTATCGTTTGTATTTTGTTCCTCTGCGGAGGTGTATCTCGTAACTCCCTGCTGCTGGAGCGAAGGTACATGAAAACAAAATACCCGTAAATATCGATTACGTCTGTTTTTATTTTACGAAAATAAAAACATTTTTAAAGGAGGAGTCAACTATGGCTCGTTATACAGGTCCAGCATGGAAACTGTCTCGTCGTCTTGGAATCTCTCTAAGCGGCACAGGAAAAGAATTAGAAAAACGCCCTTACGCACCAGGTCCTCACGGTCCTAACCAACGTAAGAAACTTTCAGAATACGGTTTACAATTACAAGAGAAACAAAAACTTCGTCACATGTACGGCATGACTGAACGTCAATTCCGTCGCACATTTGACCAAGCAGGTAAAATGCCTGGTAAGCACGGCGAAAACTTCATGATCCTTCTTGAAGCTCGTCTTGACAACCTAGTTTACCGCATGGGCTTAGCTCGCACTCGTCGTGCAGCTCGCCAATTAGTAAACCACGGTCACATCACAGTTGATGGCGCTCGCGTAGATATCCCATCTTACCGCGTTAAACCTAACCAAACTATCAGCGTTCGCGAAAAATCTAACAGCCTTGTTGTTGTTAAAGAAGCGATCGAAGTTAACAACTTCGTACCAGAATACTTAACTTTCGATGCTGATAAGTTAGAAGCTACTTACACTCGTCACGCTGAGCGTTCTGAGTTAGCAGCTGAAATCAACGAAGCATTAATCGTAGAGTTCTACTCTCGTTAATCTCGGTACTCTGCAAAGAGTATTATTAAAAGCCTTAGGAACCTTGTTTATCAAGGGGCCTGGGCTTTTTTTATTTATATAAATGTCGTATGTATAGTAAGATACTTCAAGGAAGTTTTTTCATGAGTTATGGATAATCATCCTTACTTCTCTTTTATTCATTCCAACGATTGGATTCTCTTTAATACTATCTCCGTTTATTGTGCAAAATTTTATAATCCATCTTCATTACATGCTGTTATACTTATTCCCTTAAACATATAATCATTTCATTTTCAGACTACTCCTTTTTTCATTACTTCCAAATTATATCTCAATAGAAAAAGCTACCAAAGAAACTAAAACGTTCTCTCTGGTAGCTTTTATTTATATATTAAAATTATTTATTTTCCTCTTTTTGAACATATACATAAGCATCTTTCTGCTCTTTATGTACATCAACCTTCGAATGCTCTGCAAGCTGACCAGCGTTTAGCAAAGAAAAAATAATGAGCGCTTCTAGTGACATTTTGTTTTACCACTCCTTTCTATTTGTTATACATTTATCATACCGCTTACATGTGATTTCCGTATGAACTCGAAAAGGAGATTACAACAAAAAGGTTCCAGGAATGTGAATGCACGCTACAATATCCATAATATAGGAGGTTGATTCATTTTGACAATAAACCAAATGGTTCAATTAGGTAGTTCATTTATGCTGTTTATTACTTCAGCTTTGATTAGTTGGTATCAAGGGAGTAATTTAATAGATTATCCTGATGAATGGAAATATAGCGCTAAGTTTACGAATTATTTTAAAGGGTACGTTTCACATTATGACGATATTTATCAAATCGATTTCTTTATATATGCGGCAAAATTTTATCCCGGGGCATTTGTCGTTATGCTAATTAGCTTACTTTACATGCTCGTATTAATTCTTCATATTCTATTTAAAAGAAATCATGAGGCAATTTAAATGCATACATAAAAACCCCGAACGATAGACTTTTCAGCCTACCATTCGGGGTACTATTTGTTTTACATTCGTTTCTGATTAGTAACGAATTAAGAAATATTTCTTCTTACCGCGGCGAATGATTGTGAATTTACCTTCGATGCGGTCGTTTTCTGTTACAACGTAGTCTAACGCTTGTGTACGCTCACCGTTTACGTAGATTGCACCGTTAGTTACATCTTCACGTGCTTGACGTTTAGATGGTGAAATTTTGCTTTCTACAAGTAAGTCGATTAATACTGTATCTTCTGCAGTACGTTCTACAGATGGTACGTCTTTGAATCCTTGCTCGATTTCGCTTGCAGTAAGTTCTGCTACAGAGCCACTGAATAGTGCAGCTGAAATTTTAATTGCTTGCTCTAACGCTTCTTCGCCGTGAACAAGTTTTGTCATTTCAGATCCTAATGATTTTTGTGCTGCACGTTTTTCTGGTGCTTCAGTTACTTGCTTCTCAAGCTCAAGAATTTCTTCATGAGATAAGAATGTGAAGTATTTTAAGTATTTAACTACATCGCGGTCATCTGTATTGATCCAGAATTGGTAGAACTCGTAAGGAGTTGTTTTCTCTGGGTCTAACCAAATTGCGCCGCCCTCTGTTTTACCAAACTTCGTACCGTCAGATTTTGTAACTAGCGGAATTGTTAAACCGAATGCTTTCGCGTCTTCTTCTGATTTACGGATTAATTCAAGACCAGCTGTAATGTTACCCCATTGGTCACTACCACCGATTTGAAGACGGCAATTGTGTTGTTGGTATAAGTTTAAGAAGTCGTATGATTGTAAAATCATGTAACTAAACTCAGTAAATGAAATACCAGTTTCTAAACGAGATGCTACTGTATCTTTTGCTAACATATAGTTTAAACCGAAGTTTTTACCGATATCGCGTAAGAATGAAATTACATCTAAGTTACCAAGCCAGTCATAGTTGTTAGCCATCGTTGCTGGGTTGTTCACGTTTTCAAACTCTAAGAAGTTTGAAAGTTGGTTTTTAATGCTTTCCGTGTAGTAAGCAACTGTATCTTTCGTATTTAATGTACGCTCTGCTTTTTTACCACTTGGGTCACCGATCATACCAGTACCACCGCCAACAAGTGCGATTGGTTGGTGACCAGCTAATTGGAAACGACGTAACATTAATACTGGTAACATATGACCGATGTGTAAGCTATCCGCTGTCGGATCGAAACCACAGTATAATTTAACGCTTTCTTTTTCTAATAATTGCTCAAGGCCCTCAGCATCTGTTTGCTGGTTAATTAGACCGCGAAATTCAAGATCTTGTAAAATACCCATATCCTACATACTCTCCTTTAAGTTCATTACTGGCGTGAAGGTTGAAAACATAAAAAAATCGCCCCTTTAAATAAGGGACGATTTTGATCATCGCGTTACCACCCTAGTTGCAGACAAAAAAGCCTACCACCTTATTTACATAACGGCTTAGCACCGTCTTTTCCCTTTTGAATATAACTCAATCGAAAAAAGATGCTCTAGGGGCGTAATTCGCGATCATCTATGTGCTGATTTTCACCGACCATCAGCTCTCTATAACAGGGAAATGATCACTACTTCTCCCTTTCCACGCTCAATTATTCATATACTTTTCTTTATACCATCATTTATATAGGCGTGTCAAATAGAGGTCGAGTTTCTCTTCTTTCCAATCCTTTACAACGTCGCAAAGAGTATCGTAATAAGAGAAAGAATTGGAACCCCAACTAATAACGACACATGAAATATAACCGATAAATCATTGCCAATCGTCGCCTCCACAGGATCTTTCGCTGGAGAACCAAGAAATCCGATTAATCGATCGAAGCGACTTACCGTTTTTGGAAAATTTGGTATTTCTACATGATCACTATCTAAATGATGCTTTAATTTATATTCACTCTTAAAGGGATTTTCGCTCAATTTCATCCACCTCCAGCAATTGTTTCAATTTCTTTATCCCGTTATGGAGTCTCGACTTCACTGTTCCAACCGGAATGTTTAATATCTCCGCAATCTCTTTTTGCTGCATATCATGATAATAAGAAAGAATAAGGACAGCTCGCTGTTCTTCAGGAACTTTCAAAATTGCCGCTCTTACTGTGAGCCGATCTTCGTGAGAAAATTCTTTTTCCTGAATCGGCACTAAAAATGGCAAAAGCGTACGCCACTTTTTTCTTCTATTTAATTTATTAATCATAAGACGATAACCAATTTGAAATAAATACGTTTTTATTTTACCTTTTTCAGGTTCATACATATGTTTCTTTCGTTCTAATGTCAAAAATGTATCTTGCACGAGATCGATACTTAATTGTTCATCTCGGTTAAATCGATATAAAAATGTGTATAGCGCTGGTTTGATCAAAACATATAGTTTTTCTCCTGCCTGCTTATCTCCACTTTGATACGCAAGCATGAGCTCTTCCTCAATCCCAATCTGCGCCATGATTTTTGATCTCCTTTATTCCTTTTAACGTTAATGAAATGCGGGAAATTAAATAGCAACTTGCGACAATAATCCATACTTGCGATTGATTCGTAAAAAATTGAACATACGGGTTTTGAATTGTCTGTCCGGTTGAAACTAAAATATTTAATGCTTGCACACATACGCACGCATACACTGCCAAACAAGCCGAAATCGTATCAAATACATTCCAGCGAAAATACACTTTTGTTTTTGTAAAATCAATTTTATATCCTTTTTTCCGTACTATATGTTTTCTATCAAACGGAATAATGATTGAAAACATAACAATCATCATGACACCGGCTGTAATCATTGATACTTTAAATCCGATTGGCATCGGTAATAGCAAACCACAAGAAAATACGACGATAATTCCAATTACGGCAAAAGCAAGAAGTAATTTATTAGACATAAAAAAGCCTCCCTCATCTATTCTTTCATAAATGTATACAGACGAGGAAGGCGCTTCGTTCAAATATTATTTTATTTTTTTTATGATTCTCGCAGGATTCCCGCCAACTACTACATTGTCCGGCACATCTTTCGTTACAACAGCACCAGATGCGATGACAGCATTATCTCCAATTGTGACACCAGGATTAATAATCGCTCTTCCGCCAATCCATACGTTATCACCAATTGTAACTGGTTTTCCGTATTCTGATCCGCTTATACGCTCTACTGGGTCAAGCGGGTGTGTTGCTGTATAAATGTGAACACCTGGAGCTAACATACAGTTCACTCCGATTGTCACCGGGCATACGTCTAAAATCGTACAGTCAAAGTTTGCGTAAAAGTTTTCACCAACGTGAATGTTATAACCGTAATCACATCTAAAAGAAGATTCAAGATGAATGTTATCTCCAGTCGTTCCGAATAATTCTTTTACGATTGCACTACGTTCTTCTAGTTTTACTTCTGGTGTTTCATTTAATTTTCTCGTTAATATACGAGCTTGCTCCCTGTCCTTTACTAAAACGGGATCAGCCGGTATGTACATTTCCCCTTGTATCATCTTTTCCTTTTCTGTTTTCATCATACTATCCCCTTTAACTCATATATATAAGTTGAACAACTACATCATAACATAAAAAAAGAAAGGTCTGAACATATTACTTGTTCAGACCCTTCCTCTTTTAATCTTCCATCGTTGATAAGTCACCTGTTGGTAAGTTTAGCTCCCACGCTTTTAATACGCGGCGCATAATTTTACCACTTCTCGTTTTCGGTAATTTATCTCTAAATTCAATTTGTCTTGGCGCTGCATGAGCTGCTAGGCCTTTCTTTACAAATTGACGAATCTCTTCTTTTAATTCATCAGATGGTTCGTATCCTGCTCGAAGCGCGATAAATGCTTTAATGATTTCTCCGCGCACTGGATCAGGAATACCAATTACACCAGCCTCTGCAACAGCAGCATGCTCGATTAATTTGCTTTCTACTTCAAATGGACCAACACGCTCACCTGACGTCATAATTACATCGTCAATACGTCCTTGGAACCAGAAGTATCCATCTTCATCCATATAAGCAGAGTCACCTGATACGTACCAATCTCCCGGCATAAAGTAAGAATCATATTTTTGTGGGTTATTCCAAACCGCACGCATCATAGATGGCCAACCTTTACCAATCGCTAAGTTCCCCATTGTGTATGGAGGCACTTCATTTCCTTCATTATCAACAATCGCTGCTTTCACACCCGGAATTGGTTTCCCCATTGAACCTGGACGGATTTCCATACAAGGATAGTTACAAATAACTTGTCCGCCTGTTTCTGTCATCCACCACGTATCATGAATACGAAGTCCAAATGCGCTCATACCCCAGCGAATTACTTCTGGATTTAATGGCTCACCAACACTTAATACGTGACGCACTTGTGATAAATCATATTTTTTAATTGCGTCTTGTCCAGCTCCCATTAACATACGGAACGCTGTCGGTGCACTATACCAAACTGTTACACCGTAATCTTGCAGTGCTTCATACCATGCCTCTGGACTAAATCTCCCGCCTAAAATAACATTTGATGCTCCCACTAACCACGGTGCAAAAATACCGTAAGCTGTTCCAGTTACCCAGCCTGGGTCAGCTGTACACCAATATACATCATCTTCTTTTAAATCTAATACCCATTTCGCTGTTTGATAGTGCTGAACCATTGCGTTTTGAGCATGAAGGACGCCTTTTGGCTTACCAGTAGAACCAGATGTGTAATGTAGAATTAAACCGTCTTCACGGCCTAACCACTCGATATGTAATTCTTTTGAAGCTTGTTCAAATAAAGGATTGAACGCTACAGTTTTACCGCCTTCTTCTGCATTGTCTCCAACAAGGAAGACTGTTTTTAAAGCAGGTAAATCATTTAATGGTATGCGCTCTAACAATTCAGGAGTTGTAATTAACACCTTCGCTTCGCTATCTTCTAAACGATCGCGAACTGCGCCTTCCATAAATGCTTCAAATAATGGTCCAACAATTGCCCCTAATTTCACTGCACCTAAAAGTGCGAAATATAATTCTGGGGAACGCGGCATAAAAATAAAAACGCGATCGCCTTTCTCAACATCGCCATAGTTTTTCAGGACATTTCCTGCTTTATTAGAAAAATCCTTCATTTCCTTAAACGTATATTTCTCTTTTCGCGATCCATCTTGATAATAAAGTGCTACTTTATTCTTTCGATCTGATTTCGCATGCTTATCAATTGCCTCATACGCCATATTTACTCGTCCTGTTTCATTCCAAGTAAAATTTTTATTAACCTCTTCCCAGTTAAAATTCGCGTATGCCTCTTCATAATTCGGCAAATTATTTTCTCCTTTAATGACAGGAAGCGTTTCCACTTTCATACTTTACATCCCCCTCCTATGTATTCTATTATCTATTATAATGACATTATTTAAAATTTTCAGTATTTTTGTTGATTTTTAGACAAATTTTTAATGACAAAATTCGATTCACATCGCATATATTATAAAGTACGATATTAATAGATTCACAAACCCTCAAGGTGGTGAGCAATAAATTGATTCATAAAAAAATATATAATGCCAGAAACTTAAAAACAGCGAAAGGCACTTTAATTATTGAAGGTCCTGTCTCTACACATAATCTTGAAATGTATGAATTTCATCCAGACTTAATTGCGTTTCGTCCTGCCGAGCAGCAATATAAAGCAATTGTCGAAATTTCTAAATTACCAGAAGCTCGTCTCATTATTGCTAGACATGACCAAACGATCGTTGGGTATGTTACATACTTATATCCTGATCCGCTCGAGCGATGGTCAGAAGGAAAGATTGAAAACTTAATTGAACTCGGGGCGATTGAAGTTGTCCCAGCCTTTCGTGGTTGCTCTGTCGGAAAAAATTTATTAGAAGTTTCAATGATGGACAATCATATGGAAGATTACATTATATTAACGACTGAATATTATTGGCACTGGGATTTAAAACAAACAGGCTTAAATGTTTGGGAATACCGAAAAGTAATGGAAAAAATGATGAATGCTGGTGGTTTACAATGGATGGCTACAGATGATCCTGAAATTTGTTCACATCCTGCCAACTGTTTAATGGTCCGCATCGGTAAACGTGTTGATACGGATTCCATTCAAGCATTCGATCGTCTACGTTTTCACAATCGTTTTATGTATTAATAAAGGGGGAAACTGGAATGATTGTAGAAGAAATTATGAATCAAGATGTAGTGACACTGCATCCAAACGATACAATTGAAACAGCAATCCGAACGATACGTACGAAAGGCATTCGGCACATTCCAATTGTCGATCAAAATAATCATGTCGTAGGTATTATTTCTGATCGGGATGTAAGAGATGCAAGTCCGTCTATTTTAGATGAACAAGTTTCACTCGATATGCTGAAGCAACCGCTTGAACTCATAATGAAACACCCTGTTATGACTTGTCACCCTCTCGATTTCGTTGAGGAAATTGCGACTTTATTTTTTGAAAATAAAATAGGCTGTCTTCCTGTTACGAAAGCTGGAAAACTCGTAGGTATCATTTCTGAATCTACAGTGCTGCACACGTTAGTAAAATTAACAGGAGCTCATCAACCGAGTTCACAAATTGAAATTCAAGTGAAAAATGAACCTGGTATTCTCGGAAAAGTCGTTGCTATTTTTAGTGATTTACAAATAAATATTGTGAGCGTTCTCGTCTACCCAGCAAAAGATGAGAATGATAAAGTACTCGTTTTCCGCATTCAAACGATGAATCCTTTAAGGGTGATTGAAGCACTTGAAACAGAAGGCTATCGTGTTTTATGGCCGAACATAATGGGGATGCAAGCATGAGTAGCGCCTTCATTTATTCGGATGACTTTCGGGGCTATTCATTTAGCCCTGATCATCCTTTTAACCAACTGCGTGTCACACTCACGTATGATTTATTACAAAAGAGCGGTTTTATCTCTCCCTCTCAAGTCATCGCGCCACGGATGGCTACAGATGAAGAGATTGCCTACGTTCATACAGCGGAGTACATAAATGCGGTAAAACTTGCTGGAGAAGGTAAGTTAGAAAAATCAATTGCGATGACATACGGACTTGGAACAGAAGATACACCGATGTTTCCAAATATGCACGAAGCAAGTGCATTACTCGTTGGCGGAACATTAACAGCTGTCGATGCTGTTATTTCTGGGAAAGTAAAGCACGCCCTCAATTTAGGCGGCGGCTTACATCATGGCTTTCGTGGTAAAGCATCTGGCTTTTGTATTTATAACGATAGCTCTATCGCAATGAAATATATTCAGAAGAAATACGGTTTACGCGTTTTATATATTGATACAGATGCTCATCACGGTGACGGGGTACAATGGTCTTTTTACGACGATCCTAACGTATGCACCATTTCATTACACGAAACTGGGCGTTATTTATTCCCTGGAACTGGCGCAGTAAATGAACGTGGACAAGGAAATGGATATAATTATTCTTTTAACGTTCCACTCGACGCTTTTACAGAAGACGAATCGTTTTTAGATTCATATCGAACAGTTGTAAAAGAAGTGGCAGCATACTTTAAACCGGATATTATTTTAACGCAAAATGGTGCTGATGCACATTATTACGATCCACTTACACACCTTTGCGCAACGATGAATATTTACCGTGAAATACCGAAGCTCGCTCGTGAAATCGCTAATGAATATTGCGACGGTCGCTGGATTGCTGTCGGCGGTGGTGGCTATGATCACTGGCGCGTCGTACCAAGAGCTTGGGCACTCATTTGGCTCGAAATGAACAACATCCAAAACATCTCAGGTTATCTCCCTCCAGAATGGATTGACGCTTGGAAAGGACAAGCAGAAACCGACCTTCCCCTTACATGGGAAGATCCAAACAACATGTATCAACCTATCCCTAGAAAACCAGAAATCGAAGAAAAAAATGCATTAACTGTAGCGAAATCTCTTGAAATTATTCGGAATAATATGACAAAATCTTTATATTAAACAGAGAGGAGGCTCGCTTTTTGAACAGCCTCCTTTTATCTATAGCTAGCTATTATTGTCGTTTTCTGTCGGTAAGTCGATATATTTTGAGATTCGCTGATATATTTTATTTAAGAATTAGCCGGTCCAACTTTTATGAGAAAAGGTCGTGATATTATGTGGACACAACAAATAATCAACACGAAACGTGGCACATTTGAAATCTTTACAAAAGGAAATGGCGAACCGCTTTGCATTACACATCACTATTCACAATTTAATGAAACTGGCGATTACTTTGCGGATGTTTTCACTGCTACGCATCGTGTATTGCTCATTAATTTACGAAACGCTGGTAACTCAGCAAAAGCCCATTCAGAAAAAGAATTAAGTATGATTGAAACCGTTCACGACTTAGAAGCAATACGAGAAGCTTTACAACTCCCAACATGGCATTTCGCTGGCCACTCAACAGGCGGTATGCTTGGACTTTTATATACCATTACATATCCAAATTCCTTACAATCATTAGTCATGGCCGGAGCCGCAGCAAGTAACTATACCGAAACACTATTTTGCATTTATCACCCAGCACATCCTCAGTTTCATTATATGCAACAACTCATCGAAAACTTGAAAAGCCCTCATCTTACAAATGCAGAACGAAAAGAATTATCTACTAAGAGAACAAAATTATCATTGTATAAACCAGAAAACTTCAACTCTTATTTTTGTAAACCAATCCAAAAAACAATGTCCCCTAGCCGGATGAACACTTTCGCCAATGAATATCCGTCATTTGATTTAAGAGAGAATTTACCTTCCATCCAAACAAAGACCCTTATTATATGCGGAAGACATGATGTACAGTGCCCGATCCAATATTCTATCGAGATGCATGAGGGTATACATAATTCTATCTTTGTGATATTTGAGGAGAGTAACCATTATCCTTTTTTAGAAGAAGCTGCTCAGTTTACTTCTACTACTCAAACATTTTATAAATCGTTACACTAGTACCGTTATTACTAAGGAAAGCTCACAGCCTCTATAAGAATATGAACTTTTTTCAAAAGAAATATTTCACACTAGAAACAACAAGAAGAACAAAAAAATCATTAAGCCTACATCAATGAATATCGA
Source organism: Bacillus sp. AC266 (assembly GCF_979253805.1). NCBI lineage: Bacteria > Bacillati > Bacillota > Bacilli > Caryophanales > Bacillaceae > Bacillus > Bacillus sp. AC266. The sequence continues at coordinate 188,635 of NZ_CEEDEC010000002.1, read as the reverse complement.
CTTTTTATCTCCTGCTTTTATACTCATCATAAAATTAGAAATTATTTTAATTCCAAAAAAGACCATCATAAATAACCAACCGAAATGATCATTCGTAGAATCTTCATCATAAAACATTTGTATTGCACCGATAATTAATAAGATAAGTATGATATTGGTTCCAATCTTTAAAGCCTTGTTTGATTTATTATCTTTTAATGTATCTCCCAAAATGTATCACGCCCTCTCATGCTCTCCTATGTTTTATCTCTCTTTATATTTTAACATAAATTACCTATTATTCCCTTTTTGTTCGAATAACATAAAAAACCTACCAATTACTTGGCAGGTACATTACACGTTAAAGCGATAACCAGCTCCCCATACTGTTTCAATATATTGCGGGTGAGCAGGATCTCTTTCAATTTTTTCACGTAGCTTTCTAATGTGAACAACGACAGTGGCTAAATCGCCAGCTGATTCTAGTCCCCAAATACGTTCAAATAACTGTTCTTTATTTAATACTTGGTTTGGATGCGTTACAAAGAATGTTAATAAATCAAATTCCTTCGTTGTGAACGCGATTTCTTCATTGTTTATAAAAACTTTTCTCGCTCGCTGGTCAATAGAAATTCCATGAATGTATAACGTATCGCGTTGCTTACTCACATTTCCTGATAATCTTTCATAACGAGAAATATGCGCCTTTACTCTTGCTACTAATTCACTCGGGCTAAATGGTTTCGTTATATAATCATCCGCCCCTAAACCGAGTCCGCGAATTTTATCTATATCCTCCTTCTTTGCTGAAACAAGTAAAATAGGAATGTCTTTTATAGCACGTATTTGTTTACAAATTTCAAAACCATTCATTTTCGGAAGCATAATATCTAAAATAATTAAGTCATAGTCTTCCTGAAGAGCCATTTGTAGACCTATTTCACCTGAATGCTCTACATCGACTTGAAAATCACTAATTTCTAAATAATCTCGCTGTAATTCTGCAATACTTATTTCATCTTCTACTAGTAAAATTCTCTTCATTCTACTCACCACATTCCTGTACTTTTTTCAATGAGAAGAAAATACTTGTACCTTCCCCAAGCTTACTTTCCGCCCAAATTTCCCCGCCATGTTCTTCAACAATTTGCTTCGCTATCGCTAAGCCAAGTCCACTTCCACCTGTGCTAGAATTTCGCGATTGCTCTGCACGATAAAACCGCTCAAATATATACGGCAGCGTATCAGCTTCTATACCTGATCCATTGTCCATCACTTTTACAATAACTTTATTGTTATCACTTAATACTGTTACAGTAATTTTCTTCGCTTCTTTATCCATGTATTTCACACTATTATGAATTAAATTTGATATCACTCTATTTATCTTTTCACAATCGGCCGTTACATATAGTGGTGATGAATGTAATTGTAAATAAACTTCTATACCTCCCTCACTTAAATCCATCTGCATCTCTTCTAATAATTCTTGCATAAACACGTTTAACTCTATCGTTTCAAACTGAAATGGAACTCGGTTCAAATCCAGCTTCGAAAACAAAAAGAGCTCATCAATGAGTGTATCCATATGCTTTGCCTTCGTATGAATGGTCGTTAAATACTTATCCATTTTTTCTGGCGTATTTGCGACTCCATCTTTTATGCCTTCTACATATCCAATAATAGATGTAATCGGTGTTTTTAAATCATGAGAGATGTTTGAAATGAGCTCTTTTCGATTTTCTTCATATTGTGTTTGCATCTCAATCGACCCTTTTAACTTCTTCCTCATTTCCTCAAATCCTTGATTTAATTGTCCAATCTCATCATAGGATGTAACTGGAATTTGAAAATCTAAATCCCCTTCTTTAATTCTCCCAGTCGCATCTTTCAATACAAAAATTGGTTTTATCACACTTCTTGAGACGAAATAACTTAATAACCCTATGAGTAAAATGGCTAACAGTAAAAGCCCTCCGAACAAAATTGGAAATAATTTTTGTGTGAGATCGACAAATGAACTTTGCCTTTTTAGTACAAATATACTCCCTTCTTCATCTCCGGGAAAATAAAAATCAAATTTTACATATCGATAAAATGTATCGCCTAGTTCCGTTGTACCACGACTATTAATATTTGCTGATTCAAATTTCGGAATGGCTTCTTTTAAAGATACACCTTCAAATATTTTTGTAGCATAAGAAATCGTTTCTCCCTTTCTTACAACTATTTTCACACCTTCTTTTTCAAGTGATGAAACGAACGATTCATCTAATAGTTGTGATTGATTTTTCTTTGCCGCTAATTTCAATTCAATATACGTATTCTCTTCTTCTGGTGTAAGCGGCTTTTGAATATAGGAACTTTTATAGAAATTTTTCACTGATTCCAAGTCTCCTGTTATGGAAAAAACAATTAAAAATCCCGCGACTAATATGAGCGTAATGGAAACGAGAATAACAGCGATATAAGAGAATAAAAACCTTGTTTTAATAGACATATGTTACATCCTCACTTTATCCCGCATTAACGGGCAGTAAGACCCCCCACCTCAAAATTCAGAGAAAGCAACGAAGTTAGGTAGGGATCAACTGCCCATAAAAGCCCGATTGGTTCAACTAATAATCAGTGGGGGGTACCCCCCACTGATTAAAGTTTCACTTTATCAAACCTTATTACTCATAAGCATAAAAATATATGTTCAAATACTCAAGCGATTTTATAGTAATTTTAGCGTCAGTTTATAAAAATTTAATGTTCTTATTTTACAGTTGCAATGAGGAGGTTGAAATTCCATGTTCAAAAAAACATTAAGCATGATCTGTTGCGTAATTTTTTTGCAAGGATGCTCGCAAGAACAAGAGGTTCAAAAGGAGATGACAAACATGGAGACAGCGCTACTAGCAGCTACTGAGAAACAAGCAACGAATACTGTTATATCATTACTCAAAAAAGGGGCTGACATAAATATAACGGACAGTAAAGGACGTACCCCTCTTATGATTTCTACATACAAAAATGATGTAAAAACTGCAAAAGCGCTTATTGAAGCAGGGGCTGACGTAAATATCCAAGACGATATGAAAAACAATCCCTTTCTATACGCCGGTGCAGAAGGTTACTTTGATATTTTAAAACTAACGATTGATGCCGGTGCAGATCCATCGCTTACGAATCGTTACGGCGGAACAGCTCTTATCCCCGCCTCAGAACATGGCTATATTGATGTTATTAAAGAACTCCTTACGCGAACAACTATTGATGTTAACCATGTAAATAATCTCGGGTGGACCGCTTTAATGGAAGCCATCGTACTAAGTAATGGAAACGAAACACAGCAACAAGTCATTCAGCTTCTTATTGAGCACGGTGCAGATGTAAATATTCCAGACAACGATGGTGTTACCCCGTTAGAGCATGCTCGCGCTCATAACTTTGAAGAGATAGAGAAGATTTTGTTAGAAGGGCGTAAGTAAAAAGCTAATTTTTGCCTTCCTCCCCCACCCTATGCTACATTTAACCCGTTACATTAATATTAATAGGGTGGGAATAAACATGAACAAACCTAAAATTGGGATGATTGGACTTGGAAGTATTGCGCAAAAGGCCTATCTTCCAACACTTACAAAAGAAACAGATTGGAATTTTGTAGGGGCGTTTACACCTAACGCAGAGAAAAGGAAACAAGTTTGCCAACAATACCGCATTCAAGACTTCCATTCTATTGAAACGTTAGCTTCGGAATGTGATGCAATCTTCGTTCACAGTTCAACTGCTACACATTATGAAATCGTTTCTGAACTTCTGAAAAAAGGAATCGACGTTTATGTTGATAAACCGCTAGCAGCTACAGTGGAACAAGCTGAGCGACTAGTCGAGTTGAGCGAAAAGCATAACCGAAAGTTAATGGTCGGATTTAATCGCCGATTCGTTCCTATGTATGTTGCTGCAAAAGAGCAAGCTCATGATATTTCATGGGTTCGAATTGAAAAACACCGCACAAATAAAGTCGGGCCATATACGTACGACTTTACTATGTTAGATGATTACTTACATATTGTAGATACTGCTCGCTGGTTAGCTAATGATGATCTTAACGTCGTTCATAATATGATGCAAATTAATGAAAAGAATGAACTTCTTTACGGACATCATACATATACAACTGCAAATGGACTGTTACTTTCAACAGCGATGCATCGCCATGCCGGTACAAACTTAGAACAAATTGAACTTGTAACAACAGGGAAAATCATTCGCGTAAAAAATATGAACACATTTGAAATTGAACAAGAAAACTCCGTTTCGCAAAGCGGTTCACCATCATGGGATACGACGTTAAAACAGCGCGGTTTTGAAGATGCTGTTCATCATTTTATCGAATGTGTTCACGGAGATACAAAACCTGTTGTAGATGGATTAGAAGGATTAAAAACGCAGCAACTGTTGCAATCTCTACTGGAGAATGCAACTAAAAATTAAAACGGATACATTTTTCAGAATTTACTTTCATTCCCATTTCCTCTTTATTTCTCTCACAAATTTCTATAGAATATGTTGATAGGAATTATAAATTTCATAATGAATCGTGGAAAGGATGGGATTAACACATGTGGAACGAGTTTAAAAAATTCGCATTCAAAGGGAATGTAATCGATTTAGCTGTCGGGGTTGTAATCGGTGCTGCATTCGGTAAAATCGTTAGTTCTTTAGTAAAAGATATCATCACACCATTACTTGGTATGGTACTGGGCGGCGTTAACTTTACAGATTTAAAACTTACATTCGGTAAATCATCTATTATGTATGGTAACTTCATCCAAACTATTTTTGATTTCTTAATTATTGCAGCTGCTATCTTTATGTTTGTTAAAGTTTTCAACAAACTAACATCTAAAAGAGAAGAAGAAGAAAAGAAAGAAGAACTTCCAGAACCAACAAAAGAAGAAGAAATTCTTGGCGAAATTCGCGACTTACTAAAACAACAAAACTCTTCTAAAGATAGAGCATAATTGAACGGATAAAAAGGCATGCCCCCTCGGGACATGCCTTTTCTATATGCTATAAAGTTTCCGAATTCATATGAATAAATAAAATAATACCAGCAACCATAAGTACCATAATACTACCTGCAAATAGTGTAATACCCATAAACATTAAACTTGTGCTCATGTCCACTGATACACTTTCAATAAAAATAGAAATTACATACGTGATAAGGGCGATTCCTGCAAGAATACTTCCTGGAACAAATCGCTTTAAGCCATTTTGTTTTAACGTCATATATGCAAAAATAGCGGTCATGCAAAGCGTAATTATCCAAAGAACGATCATCTCTTCTCCCCCCTCACAAGCCTTTTCTTTCTATTATACATGACATTGCCCTATAATAGTTAAATTTGCACTTGTGTGACATATAACAAGGAATAATCCAAACTGTAGCGAATATCTTATGAAGAATCCAAAATACATTATCATTATCAAAGTAACGTATTTACAATACCGGCTTCACTTATCGCGAGTATTGTTTATAAAATAAAACATTCAGCATAAGGAGACTGATCTCATGTGTATGCTGTAAAATTATTATTTGAATCTGTCCATTCAGGTAAACCTAATCCTAGTAAAATTGATGAACATTATGAAGAGAATCACGATACACTTTTTGAAGAAAGTATCATTCTCGTTAAGGCGAACAGTTTAGAGGAAGCTCATGAGCTAGGTGAAAAGATAGCTCTACAGTCTGAAGATACGTACGATAATATGTACGGTGAGCAAGTAACATGGACGTTTAGAAAAGTGTTGCATGTTTTCGAATTAGATGACACACCATTTGAGACAGGAAAAGAATTATATGCACGCTTTTTACATGTTAAAAAAACTGAAAGTGTAGATACAGTAGTTAAACACCATTATCCTGAATATGAATAAAAGCTCACAGCTATCGCTGTGAGCTCTCTTATTCTTACTTCGTTGAATCTCTAAATTGGATACGGTGAGGTAAGATAACTGAGTGATCTTCTACTTTTTCTTTGTTCATATATTTCGTTAGTAGACGCATTGCTACTGCACCGATATCATACATTGGTTGTACAACTGTCGAAAGTTGCGGACGAACCATTAATGCAAGACGTGTGTTGTCAAAACCAAGCACTTCGATATCCGTTGGTACGTTTAATCCCGCGTCTTGTGCTGCGTGGATTACACCTAGTGCCATTTCATCAGAAGATACGAAGATTGCTGTTGGTTTTTCATCCATGCCCCAAAGTCTTTCAAACGCTTCTATACCTGAATCATATGTGTAATCTCCATCAATTATAAGATTTTCATCATATGAAATACCTGCTTCTTCTAAAGCTTTTTTATAACCTTGTAACTTCTTCGCGCTTCCTGCTTTATTAATGAAAGGACCAGAGACGAAACCGATACGTTTATGTCCTTGCTCAATAAAATGCTTCATTGCATCGTAAGCTGCTTGTGTATAATCAATATTTACTGATGACGTTTCATTTTGTTCATCAAATGACGCTGCTAATACAATTGGTACTGGAGATTTTTTGAACTCTTCAACGTGAATATCTGTAATATCTTCACCCATGAAAACAATCCCGTCCACTTGTTTCCCAAGCATCGTATTTAATAAGTGGAACTCTTTCTCTTTGTTCTGGTCAGAGTTACTTAAAATGATGTTATATTTGTACATTGTTGCGATATCTTCAATTCCACGAGCAAGTTCTGCATAAAACGTATTTGAGATATCCGGAATAATAACACCCACTGTAGTTGTCTTCTTACTTGCTAGTCCACGTGCTACTGCATTCGGGCGGTATCCTAAACGATCAATTGCTTCTAATACTTTCTTTCTTGTTGTAGGCTTTACATTTGGGTTACCATTCACAACGCGTGATACGGTAGCCATTGAAACATTTGCTTCACGCGCTACATCATAGATTGTTACGTTCATCTCTTCGCACACTCCTTCTATTTATGTTATCTATTTTTATGTATCGGTTCACTTGAATGAAAAAAAGACATCAACTCTATTTGCAGATGCCAACAATCGTCCCGAGTTCTTCCTTTTACTAATGATACGCTAAAAACACAGGGTCATACAATATTTTCCCGCAAAAGTTTCGAAAAAATTCGCTTCTTTTCTCGTATTTTCGTATTTTTTATGCAAAAAAGGTCAATTTTTGTAAAAAAGCTATGTAACAAGGGCTACATAGACTAAGAAATCTTTTTATAATTTACTTCCGAATGCTTTTAATTCTTTCATAAACTCATTGAATTCTGGAATGTCCATTTGCTGCGCTGCATCTGATAATGCAACTGCTGGGTCTGGATGTACTTCAGCCATAATAGCAAAAGCACCAATTGCCATAGCCACTTTTGCAAACGGTAATAGAAGGCCACATCGCCCTGTAGAATGCGTTACATCGACAACAACAGGTAAATGTGTTTCTTTCTTTTAAATTGGCACAGCGGAAATATCAAGCGTATTACGCGTTGCTGTTTCATATGTGCGAATACCACGCTCACATAAAATGATAGTACCATTCCCCTCTGCCATACTATATTCTGCTGCATTAATAAATTCTTCAATTGTTACTGATAAACCACGCTTTAATAATATTGGTTTATTTACAGCACTAGCTGCCTTTAACAGTTCAAAGTTTTGCATATTGCGAGCGCCAATTTGAATAACATCAACATAATCTGACACTTTAAAGAAGGCACTGAAAGAGTTTATTTCATAAGAAAAAAGAGGTCATTCCCTACTATGTACAGGTAATGACCTCCTTTCTTCTTTCAACATCTTTAGGAAATTCGAAATGTTTTTCTCGAAGTATTCACTTTTTCAGTAGCCTCAGCTTAAAAACTGTCTTTTTTTATTATAGGAAAGAAACAAACGGTTTATCGCTGTTCTTCTCTTTTATAATAACAGCCTCGATTTTATTCTCGGACTTTATTTGTAATTGAACTTTAGCATCTTTAGGAAATTGTTCTAACATACTTTGAGCAGCCGTTTGAGAGAGTGCCATTAATTCTGACTTACCGTTATATTTTACGACAATATCCATCTTTAATTTATCCATCTTATTTTGCTTATAAGAAATCTTAGCATTAACAGGGATATAATCGCCTGGAGAAAATGCCTTCATTGCTTTAGAAAAATTCTTTAGCTTATCATTATCTTCTCCATGTGCCCCCTCAAATTCTTGAGAAGGATACGAATACGACTTTTCATCAATAGTATCCCAATTTCCAAGATTAGTCTCGTTCTTTTGAACAGTAGCGCTTGAAATATAAGTACCATTCTTTAAAGAACTTGTACTTTCTTGCTTGAATATAGCAAATGTAATTGGAGATTTGTTATATTTATCATTTTTATTAATAGCTTCTATAAGCCCCTTAGCGACTTCAGTACCTTTAGAAATAGCTTCCTCATTAGATACACTTGAAGACATAGATAAACCAATAACAACACCAGATAAGCTTAGTTCATTTGAATTTTGTTTGCCGAAGTAGTCCTGTTCTATAATATTAGTCAAAACTGGTACTTCTTGTTTCGTAACTAATTCATCAATTGTTTTCTCTGGAATATATTGATTTAATTGTAATACGTAATTTTCTGTATCGAATTGTTTTGAAGCAATATCCATTAAACCATTTTCATATTCTGCTAAATCTAGTTTAGAATTAGTTTTAACATTAACTGTATTAATTACCTTTTGTTCTTTTAAAGGAATAACAGTTCTATAGTAATCCTTAGAAACAGCAGTTCTTGGAATCATACTTTTTTCTTTCGTATCTTTCTGTACAACTTCATCCTTCTTCTCAATAGTATTATTGCTGCAAGCCCCCAGTAATAAACTTAAGCTTGCGATGCATAATGCCATTTTCTTCATTGCTTAAAACCCACTTTCAAAAGTCAATTTACTTAGTTTTAAAGTATCTCTAGTGTACCATTAAATATATTGCAACAAAATAAAAAAGAAGCAAGCCCTTCGCTTGCCTCTCCCTATTTTACATTCTCTTCTAAAGCTTCTTTTTTAATATTCCAGTGCGATGTATGCCATACTACCATTCCATCTTTTATGTATAACACTTGCGGAGATTCATGCTTAATGCTGTACTGCTCTGCAACATGGTTTGAAACATCTCTCGCCTCTTGTACGTATAAGTAATATGCTGGCACTTCTCTTTCTTCACCGCAATACGCTTGAAACTCTGTATATGCCCCGTGACTAATTGGACATGTCGTACTATGTTTAAAAAGAACGTAAGGCTCGTTCTTTTCTACTAACGCTTCAAGTTCTTCAATCGTTTCAATCTTCATCATACTCATCATTACTCACCTCTCATGCGAAGTCTAGAGCGCTTCTCTCTCTTTTCAGCCTTCTGCTCAGCTTTCTCAAGTTTACGCTCTTCTTTTTCAATCTTTTTCTCTTGTCTCGTAGTACGGTAATGATTATACACTTCAATTGCTGCGCTGCTCCACTGTACAACTTGTGCCACTTTATCTGCATTATTTTCAATTTCGTCCGTAACAGACTCTGAAACGTTGCGAAGCTTCGTATTTAAAGAGTGGATCGTCGTTCCGATTCCATCCACACCTTCTACTACTTTATTTAGCGACTGTGACTTCTGTTGAATATCATCAGCTAACGCATTTGTCTTATGTAATAATTGCTCCGTCTCTACGCTTATTCCTTGCATTTGCTTTTCTAAACCTTCTAACGTGCTCGCAACGTTTTCTAACGTCTTCTGAACCGATAACAACGTTCTGCATACATACACTACTAATACTGCGAAAGCAACCGCGATAATAGCCGCACTTACATATAGAAGAACTTGCATTTCATCACTTCCTTTATCTTTTTCATACTTTCTCCCATTATACAATCATTTTCCGTTTCATTCTAATCCCTATCTTTTCATTAGAATTTTCATACTTATTCGTTAACTTTAACATAAATGATTCAACAAATTCCACTAAGTAGGTTACAATAGGAGAGGATACATAATTAGTAGGGAGGCTTTACATATGAAAGATCCACGCATTGAAAAGTTAGCATACAATTTAATTAACTACTCTATTCGTTTACAAAAAGGCGAAAAAGTATTAATTGAAAACTTTGGCTTACAAAAAGAACTTGTAACTGCACTTGTAAAAGAAGCATATGCAGCTGGTGGTTTCCCATTCGTTTCTTTAAAAGATCATCAAGTAGATCGCTCTTTATTAATGGGTGCTACTGAAGAACATTTCGAACAAATCGCTGCATATGAAGCTAGTGTAATGAAAGATATGGATGCTTACATTGGCCTTCGCTCTGGCGATAACATTAACGAACAAGCTGACGTTCCAAGTGAACGTATGAAAGTTCACGGCCAAACAGTTGGCAAAAAAGTTCATAGAGACATCCGTGTTCCGAAAACACGCTGGGTTGTTCTTCGCTACCCAAATGCTTCTATGGCGCAGCTTGCTAAAATGAGCACAGAAGCTTTCGAAGACTTCTACTTCGAAGTTTGTAACTTAGACTACGGTAAAATGGATAAGGCGATGGATAGCCTTGTTACATTAATGAATAAAACAGATAAGGTTCGCTTAACTGGCCCTGGAACTGATTTAACATTCTCTATTAAAGACATTCCAGCTATTAAATGCTCGGGTCATTTAAACATTCCAGATGGTGAAGTATACTCTGCACCAGTTCGCGATTCTGTTAACGGTACAGTTTCTTACAACACACCATCTCCTTACAACGGTTATACATTTGAAAATGTACAACTTAAATTTGAGAATGGCCAAATCGTTGACGCAACTGCAAACGATTCAGAGCGCATTAACAAAATCTTCGATACGGACGAAGGCGCACGCTACGTTGGTGAGTTCGCAATCGGCGTAAACCCATACATCTTACATCCAATGGGTGACATTCTATTCGATGAAAAAATCGATGGCAGCTTCCACTTCACACCTGGACAAGCTTATGATGATGCATGGAACGGCAACAACTCTAACATTCACTGGGATTTAGTATGCATCCAGCGCCCTGAATACGGCGGCGGCGAAATTTACTTCGACGACGTACTAATCCGTAAAGACGGACGCTTCGTTGTAACTGAACTAGAAGCTTTAAACCCAGAGAACTTAAAATAATAATAAAAACGCTCGGAATTGTATCCGAGCGTTTTGTTATTATTTCCACTCTATATCGAACTACTTTCCTCGCTTTTTGTTTGCTGGAAATGAAAATAAAATAAAAGCGCAACTGCGATGGTACCTATTAATATTGGTACATATAAGGGCAGATCCCATTTCATATATACTCTAGTGCAACCAACAAGCACAAACAAAATTTCTAAACAGAATAAAGGTTTTACATATTTCATTTCTTACCTACCATTGCTATTTTCACATTTGGGTTCTCTTTCTCGATAAGCGCGAAAAATTCATTCATATCTTGCGGCATCGCAACCATATGTACTTTGTATGCATTCGTCGTAATTTCAAGAGATTTTCCCACTTGACGAATGATTCTTATCTCTTTCAATACGATATCGTCATTTAAAATGCCGTACTTTAATACACCATTTTCTACTTTATGCTTTTTAATAAATACTTCCCAAACGAGTGGTACATTTACAAGGAAACATAAACCCATTCCAATTAACGCTGACATCCACTGCTCTTTATTTGTGAGAATCATGACAAGTGGATATACAAACATAAAAGCTAACGTGAGACAAACGAAAATTACTACCGATTTACTTCTTTGAATCGGAATGTTCATACACGCACCCCCTACCCCAAATTATACCACTTTTTCCATTTTAGTTCATAAAAAAAGGCCATTTCTACATGACCTTCTTAAACAATATATCTATAGAATTTCTTATCCACCTGTAACACTGGAAAACTTTTTGGCAACTCGTCTATACTCACACTTTGGAAATTATTCTTTTCATAAAAGCGATGCGCTGCTAAAAATTTAACTGTTGTTCCTAAATAAATGTCTTTCAAGTTCTTTTCTTTCGCCCAAGAAATTGCCGTTTGAAGTAGCGTATATGATGCGCCCCATTCTTTTCCGCGGAACTCTTTCTTCACGAACATTTTTCTTAGCGCTACTTGATGCTTCCCAATATCTAATAAAGCTACCGTTCCAACTACTTTCCCATCATAAGTTGCTACCCAAAAATTTCCGTTGTCCCTTTGATAGAACGTTTCTATTTCCAGTAAGTCCGGCTGCTCTTCTTTCGTAATAGGGACATTGTACTCTTTTCGCTGAATATGAACGATAAGATCTACTACTTCATCTTGAAACGTACTTTCATACGGAATAATACAAATCTTCTCGTTCATCGAATCTTCTTCCATTCTGAAGCTAGTAAACTATACACAGCGATATCTTGGAAATGATCATATATCCATTCTTCATCTCTTAAAATACCATCTAATTTAAAACCTAAACGTTCTGGAATCGCACGGCTTTTCGCATTTTCAACACCGCAACGAATTTCAATTTTATTCAGCTTTAAATTATCAAATGCATAATGAAGCACAGTCTTCACACTTCGCGTCATAATACCTTTCGCGCCAGCATCTTCTGCAAGATAATATCCAAGACTCGTAGCTTTCTTACCCCAGCTCACCGGATGAATACCTACCATCCCAACGAGCTTTCCTTTATAGCGTATACCAGCCTCAAACCCATCTCCCTCTGCAAATTTCTTTAACCACATCGGAAAAATTTCATTATACGCATCAGCTGATTTCGTCCCATCTACCCAAGGGAGCCATCTTCTTAAATGGTTACGGTTTTGATCTAATAATTGATATAATTCCTCTTTATGATGTTTTTCTAATAGTTGTAGTTCGATTTCGTCATCTACTCGGAGTGTGAACATGTTTTTTAGCCCCTTTTTATTTTTCTTATTATTCTAACACTTACAGATACAAAATGTTAAATATTCACACTTTTTTCGGTTTTATTTGTATAAAACCAGAAGAATATAATACTCCCGTAACAACTAATATCATTCCTATAGATTGTGCGGGTGTTATATTTACTCCTTCAATAAAAGAAATAATCATTGTAACAACAGGCACTAAATTAAAAAATAAAGATGTCCTTGCTGCCCCAATTTGAGCAATTCCATTATTCCACCATAAGTAACCGAGCACACTCATTCCAATTGCCATAAAGAGAATCGCTCCCCAAGCTAACAAAGGAATTTCCAAAACTGGTACTATACTTTTTTGAGTGACAGATATCACAATAAAGGCAAGAGCACCAATCGTCATCGTATATGTCGTAGTTTGTATTGGGCTACCAGTTTTAATAAACCTTCTGCCTAGTACACCGTATAACGCCCAGCAAATATTCCCTAATAAAATATAAAAATCCCCTTTTGAAAATGATAAGCTTTGTAGTATTGTAAACGAACCTTGTGTAAGTACAAAAACAACACCAAGTAATGCAAGTAACATTCCAATACCTTGGCGCTTTATAATTTTTTCTCGTAAAATAACACTTGCTAACAGCGTCGTAACGAGCGGATTCGTCGCCATAATAAGTGCACCATTAATAGCTTCTGTATGTTTCATACCTAAAAAGAAAAAGAAGTTAAAACCAAATATACCAACAATACCTAGCAAAAGGTAATAAGCCCTATTCTGCCTCCATACCTCCACCTCAAAATCTTTTCGTATTTTTAACAGACATAACATCACAAATGCAGCAATCACAAAACGCCATGCCGCTATATGAATCGCTTCGAAATATTGCACCGCATATTTCGAAGCATTAAATGTTCCGCCAGTGAAAATCGCAAACCCTAGTAACTGAGCGTATACTTTATTCTTCATTGTTGGCCTCCGAGTTTTTCTCTTCTAGAAAACCATAATAAATTTCTAACTTCTCCTCTGTTAACAAAACTACTTTTTGCAATTGCTCCTGCTGTTCCCTTAAACGATCTAAGTGTGTTGTTAAAATTGAAATCCTCTTTTTTATTTTCGCAGGTACTTCCTCTTCCCGCTGTCTAATCTCCTCTATAATACATCCGTCACTTGCAAACTCAGTCATCTCTTCTAAAGACATTCCAGTTTGCTTTAATGAATATAAAAATTTTAACAGGCGCACATCACCTTCTGTATACTGACGAATACCACTATTTCGCGTTGGTGGTGGCAATAAACCTAGTTTCTCATAATAGCGCAAAGTATGAATACCCATCCCTGTTAGCTCTGCTACTTCACCGATTTTATACATGTTTTCTCCCCCTTGTTTTTACATATTCATCTTACAACCTAGAGCTAACTCTAGGTCAATACATAAATAAAAATCGGACACAACAAAAAAAGACGCACAGCCAAGCTATGCGTCTTTTCTATTACTTCTCTGCAACTTGAACTTCTTTTACGTAAGCTGCTTCGAATTTTTGGATGTCACCTGCGCCCATGAAAATAAGAACGCCGTTTTTATGTTTCTTTAACACATCCGTTGTTGTATCTGTAATTAGTTCTGCGCCATCGATACGTTTTTGCAGATCTTCAATTGTTAATTCACCTTTGTTTTCACGTGCTGATCCGAAAATATCACATAAGTATACTTGGTCAGCTTTACTTAGGCTTTCCGCGAACTCATCTAAAAATTTCTCTGTACGTGAGAATGTATGTGGTTGGAATACAGCGACAACTTCACGCTCTGGATGTTTTTGACGTGCTGCTTCAATCGTTGCATTAATTTCTGTCGGATGGTGTGCATAGTCATCAATGATAACTTGTTCTCCCATTGGCTTTTCATTAAAGCGACGTTTTACGCCTTCAAAAGTTGTTAGCTGATGCTTAACTGCTTCTACATCAACGTTTTCATAATGGCAAAGCGCGATTACTGCTAATGCATTTAATACGCTGTGATCGCCGTATCCTGTAATTTTGAACGTGTCATAATACGTATTACGAACGAATACATCGAATATAGTACCATCAGTTCTCTTTTGAATGTTACGTGCTTGGAAATCGTTATCTTCTCCAAATCCATAGAAAATAACAGGTACTTTCGCTTGAACTTTTTGAAGTTCTTCATCATCACCACATGCAATAATACCTTTTTTCACTTGCAATGCCATCTCTTGGAATGCATTAAATACATCATTGATGTCTGCAAAATAATCTGGGTGATCGAAATCGATATTTGTCATGATTGCATAGTCTGGATAGTAAGACAAGAAATGACGACGATACTCACAAGCTTCAAATACAAAATACTTACTATTTTCTACCCCATGCCCCGTTCCATCTCCAATAAGGTATGATGTTGGGTGTGCACCTTGCATTACATGGGCTAACAAACCAGTTGTTGATGTTTTTCCATGTGCACCAGTTACAGCAACACTTGTGTACTGATTCATAAGATCACCTAAGAAGTGATGGTAACGATGTACTGGGATATTTAATTCTTTTGCTGCTACGATTTCTTCATGCGTATCAGGAAATGCATTTCCTGCGATAATCACTTGTCCTTCTTTAATATTATTCTTATCAAAAGGAAGGATGGAAATACCACGCTTTTCCAATGCTGTTTGTGTAAAGAAACGCTTTTCATAATCAGACCCTTGAACAGTATGCTTCATGTCATGAAGAATTTGTGCTAATGAACTCATTCCTGTTCCTTTAATTCCTACAAAATGGTAAACTGTCATCTTAAAGAACCTCCAACATTTCGAACTAATACAACGGCCTATCTATAAGACAGTATATGAATCTTTTCTTATTTTGGTAATCATCATACATTTCTGATGCAGTGAATTTCTTTTTATATTCACTTATCAGTGATAAACTCGTACGTACTTCTTTTATGTCCATAACACATTTATTATAGCAAAAAACAAGCCGCTATACTATGATAACAGAAAAACTGATAGGGTCAATCACCTATCAGTTTTTCTCGCTTTTACATATCTTCTTTTGTTTCTAATTGAACACGCTCTAGACGTGAATTTGGACGGTATTTACGACCAGCTTTTGCTTCTGGTTTTCCATTTAATTCTACGTTATCACCAGTAAAACCAATATTCATTTTTAATAAGCTACTTCCTACTCCGTATATATCGACAGGAACATTTTGAGCTTCAAATTCACGAATACGCTTCTCATCAAACCCACCAGTTACAACGATATCTACATGTTGGAACCCTTCCTCATCAAGAGCCTTACGAAGTGCAAATACAAGTGATGGATTTACACCACGTGGATCGAATGTTCCAAGTACTTCTGGGTGACGAATGAAGTATTGATCAATCATTGTGCGAGACGTATCGACACGTACACCTTTTAATGTTGATCCAAATTCACGCGCTACGCGAAGTGCATCTGTAATGACATCATTGTTATAATCAATTAGTACGACTAATTCATCTTCTGGGAATTTTTTATGATATGCCTTTGCAGCTTCAACAACATCACCATTAAACATTTGAATTAAAGCGTGAGGCATCGTCCCCATACCACTTCTGCCCCACCATTCATTCATTGCATGCGTCGCTTGCGCGCTCATACCTCCGATGTATGCCGCATAGCCGTCACCAGCTTGTTGCGTATAATGATCGTCACGATCTCCCATGAAAATAACCGGTTTTTCTTTATCTACACTACGTGCAGCTTGGACAACGTTATATACGTTTGTCGCAACTGATGTACGACGAGCTAAAATCCCATCAATTACACCTTCTAAAAAGCCGAAGTATTCATAAGGACCATGAATTGTTAAAACTGTTTCAAACGGACTAATATTATCGCCATCCTTTAAAGAATGAATTTCTAATTCCTCAGGATTTTTGGCAAATGTTTGTAGCAATGCGATTACCTCATCTGCTCCGCAAAGAACTGCATGTTCTTTTTGAAAAAACTGCATTGTTACAACACTTTTCGGGCGAAATTCTTCAATGATTTCTCTAGTTTTTAAAAAGTAAACGGCAGAGAACCAGCCTTCTCCAACACGTTCATCAAATTTAAATGTTTTATTTGTTAGTCGATTTATTTCACCTTTTAATTTTAATTCAATTTCTTTCATGTCGCTTTACTCCCTACTTTACTATCCAACATTTTCTATTAGTATACAGCAAAACCGTTTCCTATACATTTGTTTCCTGCATAGCAGCGAATTCATCCTCAGAAATAAGGACATCTCTCGGTTTCGTTCCTCTTCCTTCAGAAATAATCCCTTGCGACTCCATCTCTTCAATTAGACGTGCCGCGCGATTATAACCTATGCGGAATTTTCTCTGTACAGAAGATGTGGACGCTCCCCCTTGCTCTACAACAAATTGACATGCATCAAAAAATAGTTCATCTTCAGACTCACTCTGCTCTGATTTTGCTAATAAATCCTCTTGCTTAAATAAGTAGTTTGGCTTCATTTGCTTTTTCACATGATCAACTGTTCTTTCAATCTCATCATCTGATACGTATACACCTTGTACACGTACTGGTTTAGATGTGCCGTTTCCTAAAAATAGCATATCACCACGACCAAGTAACTTCTCCGCGCCCCCAATATCGATAATCGTACGCGAATCAACTTGAGATGATACTGTAAACGCAATACGCGTTGGAATGTTTGATTTAATTAAACCTGTAATAACGTCTACAGATGGACGCTGCGTCGCAACTAATAAGTGAATACCACAAGCACGAGCTTTTTGTGCAATACGACAAATCGCTTCCTCCACATCACCAGGAGCAACCATCATTAAGTCCGCTAACTCGTCAATGACAATTACAATATAAGGTAATGTCTCACCTGGGATTTCTCTACCACTTACAATCGTATTGTAACGAGTTAAATCACGAGCACCAGCATGAGCAAACAATTCATAACGACGTTCCATCTCTTCAACCGCCCACTTTAACGCAGCTGTAGCTGCTTTTACGTCAGTAATAACAGGTGCTACAAGATGTGGAACAGAATTGTATGGTGCAAGCTCAACCATCTTCGGATCAATTAGTATCAACTTCACTTCATGCGGCTTCGCTTTATATAAAATACTCGTTAAAATCGCGTTAATGCACACACTTTTCCCTGAACCAGTTGCACCCGCAATAAGTCCATGTGGCATTTTTCGAATATCCGTTACAATTGGATCACCTGAAATATCAAGCCCCAGCGCAACTGTAAGCGGTGATTCACTCTTTGTAAATACAGGACTTCTTAAAATTTCACGCAGGAATACTGGCTTACTTTCCTTGTTTGGAACTTCAATTCCAATTGCACTCTTCCCTGGAATTGGCGCTTCAATTCGAATATCTTTCGCAGCTAAACTTAACTTAATATCATCACTTAAATTTGTAATTTTATTTACTTTCACACCTGGGTCTGGTTGTACTTCAAAACGAGTTACCGCCGGCCCTTGTGACACATTAATAACATGTGCTCCAACATGGAAATTATTAAATGTCGTATTTAATAATTCTTCCTGTTCTTCTAGCCACTCCGTATTATCTAATGCTGCCTGCTGTGGAATTGACAACAACGTTAATGGCGGAAGTTCATACTTCGGTGGCGCTTGTAGTACGTTGCGCATATCATTCTCTTTTTGATTTACAACATATGCTTTCTCTTGTACTTCCGTACTTGAAATTGACTCTTGTACTTGTCCAGCCACCACTACTTGTTGCATCGGTTTTTCTTCCACTTGCGGTTCCACTACCACTTGCTGCATCGGTTTTTCTTCCACTTGGGCTTCTACTACCACTTGCTGCACTGGACTTTCTTCCACTTGCGGGTCTACTACCACTTGCTGCACTGGTTTTTCTTCCACTTGCGGGTCTACTACCATTTGCTGCATTGGCTTTTCTTCTGCTTGTGGTTCTACTACCACTTGCTGCATTGGCTTTTCTTCTGCTTGTGGTTCTACTACCACTTGCTGCATTGGCTTTTCTTCTGCTTGTGGTTCTA
>NZ_CEEDEC010000002.1:0-169594 GCF_979253805.1 Bacillus sp. AC266 | reverse complement strand
CTACCACTTGCTGCATTGGCTTTTCTTCCACTCGTTCACTGACAGTTGATTGCATTACGTTCGTTCTTGCCGCATGTCTTTCCATTAATTTCTTTCTATCCTGCTTTAACATGACAACATTAAATGGGACATGACGTTTTTTCTCACGTTTCGGTTCTTCTATTTGTAAAGCAGGCTGTTCTTCAGCAACTTGCTTCTTTTCTTCCGCTTCTTCAACTAAAACGTTCGCAAAGTTTTGAACATCTTTCTTTGTTTGCTCATCCGTTTCTGAAACTGGTACGAATACTTCACTTTCTTCCTTGAACGTAATTGTTTCTTGTTGAGAAATCACTGGTTGCTCTGCAACTGGTGTATTTTCCACTAAATCTGTATTCATCGTTTCTTCAATTACTGTTTCTTGAGAAGTTGGTTCTTCTTCCTTAGTACCCTCTAACTCCGCAACTTCTTCTGTCGCTTCCTCAGCTTCCTCTAATTCCACAACTTCTTCTGCTTCTTTAGATTCCTCTAATTCCACAACTTCTTCTGTCGCTTCCTTAGTTTCTTCTAATTCCACAACTTCTTCTGTCACTTCCTCAGATTTCTCTAATTCTACAACTTCTTCTGCTGCTTCCTCAGATTTCTCTAATTCCACAACTTCTTCTGTCGCTTCCTCAGCTTCCTCTAATTCTGCAACTTCTTCTATTGCTTCCTCAGTTTCTTCTAATTCCACAACTTCTTCTGTCGCTTCCTCAGATTTCTCTAATTCTACAACTTCTTCTGCTGCTTCCTCAGATTTCTCTAATTCCACAACTTCTTCTGCCGCTTCCTTAGTTTCTTCTAATTCCACAACTTCTTCTGTCGCTTCCTCAGATTTCTCTAATTTTGCAACTTCTTCTATTGCTTCCTCAGTTTCTTCTAATTCCACAACTTCTTCTGTCGCTTCCTCAGGTTTCTCTAATTCCACAACTTCTTCTGTCGCTTCCTCAGATTTCTCTAATTCCACAACTTCTTCTGTCGCTTCCTCAGGTTTCTCTAATTCCACAACTTCTTCTGCTTCCTTAGCTTCTTCAAAAGCATCTGGTATTTCTATAGTAATTGTTTCTTCAAGCTTTTCATCTGCTTTTACAATCACTACATCTTCTAATGTTTCTTCTTCGACTTGATTTGCTGCAACTTCAGCAACAGTTTCTTCTATTTCTGTATTACATTCATTTTCTTCTGTTAATATCGAATACACATGCTCTACTTTAGAATCTATTGACTCTTCTTGTAAAATTTCTTCGTTATCTTCTGTAGATGATAACGCTACTACATCTTGCTCCTGCTTCAAGGCTTGTACAATTGTAGCCTCTTCTTCCACATGCTGTCCTACTGTTTTATGAAGCAAATCATCACTTAGGCTTTCTTCTAATGAAGGGGCTTGACGTTCAACTTCGTAACCGTTTTTCTCTAACCATGTATCCACAACCGATTTTTCTTCTACTTTATTACTTCGTTCGTTCACTCCGTTCTTAACAGATGAACTTCCTTGTAGAACTCCCGAAAAGTCAGATAATGTATATCCCTTTTTCTCTAACCATGCGTCAACAACAGCTTTTCCTTCAACAGATATTTCAAGATCTTCTCTTACCTTTTCTTCCTCCTGCACAACCTTCGTTTCTACTGAAGGACGGTTATATCCATAAATCGGAGAAATCATTTCTGTTGGACGAAATGGTCTACGGTTACTTTCTTGCGACGGTACGAATGCTTTTTTTACGACAGGCTTTGGTTCCGGTTCATATTGCAATTCCGGTTCCTCATATGTAGGTGCTTCTGTTTCCACATACGGTCGTCTGCTTCTTTCCACTTTTATTCCTCTTTGAGTAGGCTGTTCTTCATATGCTCCTCTTTGAATAGGTTGTTCTTCAAAGTTAGGCAGTTCTCTTACATCCTCCTCATCGAAGCCATTATCTGGTATTAATGGAAAACGACATTTCCCTGCATTCCGACTTGCCATTTGTGCTTCTCTTGCTTCAGTGTAGTGGTTTACACGAGGAATTTTCGGCTGACTTTCAATTTGTGCCGGTACTTCTTTATTCATCACTGTTTTTTCTTCCTCTTTGTTAAACAGCTTTTTCATCCAATCTAACATGTTTACCACTCTTTCTACTAAATAGTAACATCCTTTATTGTATCAGCATTCGGCAAAAAGTGCAGGTAAAATTAAGCATATTAGTTTTATCCATAATATTCTAATTCACGATTGTTTTTCATATAGAAAAACGAGGTCTTACATGTAAGACCTCGTTTAATCTTTACCCTTCCGATATTCATCCACACTATCCGTTACAATTTGCAATAAAGAATTTACATACTGTGGGTCAGATAATTTTTTGTCTTCTTCAGGGTTTGACATAAATCCAAGTTCTAATAGTACTCCTGGAACTTTTGACCAATTAAATCCAGAAAGATCATCCCGAAATTTAATTCCATTTACTTTCACTTGATGATTCTCTCTCATTTTATTTACTATCGTTTGAGAGATTTGAAGACTTTCAGCATAAATCTCTTTCGTATACGGACTTCCTTCTGCCGGTGTCAATACAGCAAATCCACTTTGATTTGGATTTTCAGAACCATCTGCGTGAAGGCGCAAAAATAAATTCGCTTTATGATCATTCGCGAATGTTGCTCGTTCCTTATTACTTATATCAACCTCATGTGACGTTCTCGTCATCAATACTTGTATACCTTTTGCTTCCAGTTTTTCTTTCAATATAAAAGCCATCTCTAATACAAGAACTGATTCCCTCTTTTTCGTTACAACTCCCGCTGTTCCGTCTGTTACTTTATATTTTTGCGTAGTTGCTCCTGGACCAATTGCCTCTAAATTTAAATTCGCTTTTTGTTGATGCCCTGGATCAATAACGACGAGAAACTTTTCTTGTTTTTCATTACTCTCTACTTTTTGTTCATTATTTTGCAGCGGTTGCTCAGTTGGCTGCAGCGGCGTAGTTTCCTCTTTCTTTTCCTCGGCCGGCACTTCCTCCTGCTTATGTTCCACTTGCTCATTCGTTTGAATTGCTTGCGGCTGTTCTTTCTTTTCTTGTTCTTCTTGCTGCTTTTCTACCGGTGCGTCTTCCTTATTATCTTTGTTTTTTTCTTGTATAGAAGATGTTGTTTCTTTTTTCGGCTCTTCTTGCGAACAACCTCCCATATATATTCCAATGACTGCAATAGCGCTCATTATTTTTATATACTTCATTTTTCTCTCCTATCACTTTGCACCGGTCTCAAAGTTTTTCTTATAATTGTTTTATAATTTCATCCATATTTCCAATATGAACGGGTTGCCACGTTTCTGTACCACGCTCTGCGGTATAGACTAGATACGCATCATCAGCTACATTTACGAAAACAGGATCCCCCATATCCGTTTCATATCCGATAACAATCCATTCCTCTTTCCATTTTCCACTTTCTTCACTTATTAATGAATTTTTATGTTTATCATATCGATAACCGATTTGTCCTTTTTCTAATTCATTTTCGCTAAACACATATATTTCATAGGAACCTAGTTCGATATCTTGCTGTTTTGAAGTTTCAATTCGTTTCAGAAGTTCTGCAATTTTTGGTTGTTGTTTCATACGTCTACCCCCTTCTTTTTTCTAAATTTTACCTAATCCATTTTTGAAATACAATATAGATTTTGAGAGGAAACGTTACAATGCTAGGAATTTTGCACAAAAAAATAGCCTCACATATGCGAGACTACTTTTTCTAACATCAATTAAAATTTAAATTCTTGTCCAACTTCAAAGCTATCTTCTAATACAAGAATACCTTTTTCTTCTGGAGCATCTGGAAGCTCTAACTCACGTGCAGAGCAAATCATTCCAGAAGAAGGAACACCGCGAAGTTCAGCTGGTTTAATTAACATACCACTTGGCATTACAGCACCGATTTTTGCAACAACAACTTTTTGTCCTGCATCAACGTTTGGTGCACCACATACGATTTGTAATGTTTCTGTACCGATTTCTACTGTACAAATGTTTAATTTATCAGCATTTGGATGCTTCTCTTTTTCAGCTACATAGCCTACAACAAATTTCGGCGTGAAATCAGCTTCTACTTTTTCTTCAAAGCCATTCTTCGCTAAAATTCCGTTAATTTTTTCAACAAACTCTTTCGTTAATGTAACGTTTCCGTTGTCTGTTACTTCTACATAAGAAGACGCATTAAAGATGTTGAATCCTGCTGTTACGTTGCTTTCACGATCGTATACGCGAGCAACATCTCCTTTACGGTCAAATGTACGGTTTTCTAAAGTAATATCTTGTAAGGTAACAATTAAAGTGTCACCAATTCCTTCAAGGTTGTAAAAAACGTTCACTTCGTTCATCCTTTCTCTTTTCCATCTGTCTTCTTCCGATTCTTCGCTAAAATAAAGATTGGTTCGAAGTCCCCATCTTCATATACGAATGAAAGTGATGTAATCGGAACATGCCCTTCGGCAAAAAATTTCATTGTCATTTGTGCAATAATATCATAACCGATTTCGTTGACGATATCAGCAATAATTAATACATCTTGGTGAGGAACTGCAACAACCATATCACCAGAGATCTTTTCACGCATCGAGTGTAGTAACGATTCGTTTAAAATACGACTCGCATCGTATCCATCATTTGTGTTTAAAAAGTAGAATGTATTACCTGCTACTGTCTCCTGCTTAAATTCATAGCCTAATGAGCGAGCATTAAATAATGCCATTTCACGTACTTGTTCCTCTGTAAGCTCTAATTTTTGCAATAAGCGCTCATCAATTAATCGATACGTTTTATTAGAATCTAGCGCATAGTAAATACGTGTTTCCGCCGTATGGTCCGTCATAATAAACGGATTTCCTTCTTCTGATTGTTTCGGGAAAGAAGTAGAGCGAATAACAGGTAAAATTTTCGCCGTGCTATTTTCTTCTTTATGCATTGCAATTAGCGCTTCTTGTACGTAATAAGCGACCTCTTCAATTGCTTTTTCTTTGTTCACTTCCCATTTTGCAACTACTCCTGGAAGTGATACGTTAATACCTTTTTTCGAGTCTGTTTGTTCAATACGAAGAACTTCTTTCTCGCTATCATAATGACAGTCCCATTCTGGTCGAGATAATTTCTTCATTAACTCGTCTTTCATCTTTTTACTTGTCATTTTCATCTCTTTTTCCTCCCTTCCAAAAAAATAACCTCCCCCGCGAAGGTAGAGGTTGTTTTTACAATTCAATTGGCTAATTGTCTTATTTTAAACCTTCAATAAACTCTTCGATTTGCTCTTGTGTTTTACGATCTTTATTTACATAGCGTCCAGTTTCTTCACCTTTATTGTACGCTACAAAGCTTGGAATGCCAAATACGTCTACTTTCACGCATAAATCAATAAATTCATCACGATCTACATAGTAAAATGAGAAATCACTATACTTCTCTTCTACTTCTGGCATAAATGGATCAACGAAACGGCAATCTGGGCACCATTCTGCTGAGAACATGAAGACTACATTCTCTTCATTTTTTAATTCTTGGAATTGTTCCATGCTTTCTAATGATTTCATCTATATTTCCTCCTCTAACGAGTGCACTTTTTCACACTATAATCTTTTCTTTATACTACCATACATCGCGCATGGTGCAAGGTTTATGCTTGCTTTTCATCATACTTATATTGCCCAACAAGTAACTTAACAACGTGTACAAATAATTCCGTTCGGTCGACATAATCATCTGTAAAAATACCGATAGCACCTTCGTGACTACGAATATCTTTTCGCTCTACAAACTCTTCCATCACTTCACTTAGCTCTTTTCCTTCTTCAAGCGGTGCTAAAAAATCGTCTGGTAACTTAATACGTGCCCCGCCCGCAACAAATGTTTTACCTTCAATCGTCGCTAAAGCACCCCAGTTACACATAAATAACCCATGCTCCGTTTTCATAACGCCGCCTTCTAGCCCAATGCCGATATGAGCTGCACCTTCCTGCAATGCTCTCTTCGCTCTATTTACTGCTCCTTGCATCGTCTCTTCATCTGAAAAAGGCTGATTTGCTACTCCTGATGGAACAGAAAGAGATGTAATTTCAGCATCTTTCCAAACCTTCTCCACAGCCCCAACCTTCGTCTTATTCTTCGATCCAACTACTACCTTCATTTCATTCACCTCTATATAAATTCATCATTCTATCCTAATACTAGCCTCGAACACCAAATCAGTCTTCATGACTGAGATTTATACCGTAGTGCGCCTGACCGCACACACGCATCTCTGTGTCATCTCTCCCACCTAAAAAAAGAAAAGGTTTTCCAAAAACAGCCTTCCTCTCTCTTCCTATCCAAGGTCTTAATACATCATTCGAACACCAACTAGGCACTGACCGCTCCCACTCATCGCTGGGTCATCTATTCAACCTAAAAAAAGAAGGGTTTTTCACCCTTCCTCTTTACGCGTTATTCTTAATTGTCTCTAACGTCGTTTTGTCCGTCGCTCTCACAAGCTTCGTAATTAATTCCTTCGCTGCCGCATAATCATCAACATGTAAAATAGAAGCATGTGTATGAATGTAGCGTGCACAAACACCAATTACTGCTGATGGGATACCAGAGTTACTTGTATGCACACGGCCCGCATCTGTACCACCTTGTGAAATAAAGTATTGGTACGGAATGTTATGTGTTTCTGCTGTATCTAAAATGAATTCACGCATTCCTCTATGTGTTACCATTGTACGGTCATAAATACGAAGAAGAGCGCCTTTTCCTAATTGACCGAACTGCGTCTTATCACCAGATGCATCATTTGCTGGACTTGCATCAAGCGCATAGAAAATATCTGGTTGAATCATATTTGCAGCAGTTTGTGCTCCGCGAAGACCTACTTCTTCTTGTACAGTCGCACCAGAGTATAATGTGTTTGGTAATGTTTCATCTTTTAATTCCTTTAGCAATTCGATAGCAAGGCCACATCCATAGCGGTTGTCCCAAGCTTTCGCCATAATTTTCTTTTCATTTGCCATTGGTGTGAATGGGCAGATTGGAACGATTTGTTGCCCTGGCTTTATGCCAATTTCAATCGCATCTTCATAACTATCTGCACCTATATCAATTAACATATTTTTTATATCCATCGGTTTTGCACGTTGCGCATCACTTAATAAATGAGGAGGAATGGAACCAACAACCCCAATAACAGGACCATTCTTCGTCATAACTTGTACACGCTGAGCTAATAGTACTTGGCTCCACCAGCCACCTAACGTTTGAAAACGAAGCATCCCATTTTTCGTAATTTGCGTAACCATGAAACCTACTTCATCCATATGACCTGCTACAAGAACGCGCGGGCCAGTTTCGTCCCCTTTTTTCAGACCAAATACGCTACCTAAACCATCTTGCACAATCTCATCAGCATATTTGCTTAATTCTTGCTTCATAAAACTGCGCACATCATGTTCAAAACCTGATGCACCTTGTAATTCTGTTAACGTACGAAATAATTGTAATGTCTCTTTATTCACGAAGTCCCCTTCTTTCAAACCTTAGTAGAATACCTCTTTTATTGTAACGAAATTTTCGAAATGTTTCTAGTTTCTTCTTTTTTAGTTGCATTTGCATTATAATTATTATTGGTACACTATTTTTATTTTACAGAATTGAGGTGAATATATGAGCTGGAAAGGTTTAGTCACAGGTCTTGGCGTTGGGTTCGCAGCTGGTTATTTCGTTGCAAACAAAGTACAAGAACAATCCCATATTTCTTCAGAAAAAGCATTGAAAATGGTGAAACAAGCATTAAGTCATAAAGGTGAAATTACTGGCTCTTGGGTACATATGGTTCCGGAGGCATTTGAAAAATATGATGTCGCGTACGAAGTTTATCGCGGCGGTCTTACAACGATGTTAGATGAAATACAAGAACGATTTGAATTTTTAGTTGATGCTAAAACAGGTACTGTTTTAGAGGTTATAGCAGCATAAAAAGAGGTTTCCCATTAGGTGAACCTCTTTTTTTTTAGAATTACCAACAAAAGCTGATAATAACAGCAATACATAATAAGTGGAGATTGTTCCAATAAATATTTTTGGACACCTTCCTCTTATTAATATTAAGCTTCTATATTTGTTTTTCTCTCTATCTTCTCCACTATATGCCCTTCCTCATTCCACTTTAATGCACGGTAATATGCATCATGATAAAAAGTAAACCACGCCTCTTTTTCAGCACCATACTTCATCCACTTTTGTTTATGTTCAATCGATGTCATTGGATAGTCATCGTATGCCATTACCCATAATACATTTTGATGTGCATGCGTCGGTAAAATGTCCGCTAAATGAAGCATCGTTTCACCCTGACTTTCAAGGACGACAACAGCATGTCCATCGCTATGACCACCCGTATGCACCATCTTTATTTCATCCGTAATTTCTATTTCTTGCCTGAACGTAACAATCTTATCAACGATTGGCTCCCAATTTTCCTTCCAATATGTATTACGCGATCTAACATTCGGATTTTTCATTTCATTCCATTCAGTCTCACTTACATAAATCGTTGCGTTCGGAAACGCCGGAACAAGGCGATTTCCCTCCCATTTTGTTAAACCAGATGCATGGTCAAAATGAAGATGCGTCATTAAGACGTAATGAATATCTTCATTATGCAGTCCCAATTTTTCTAAAGATTCCTTAACTGATGATTCTTCTGTTACACCTTGATTCCGCTTCATTTTCTCATTCAATTTACCATTCCCTATCCCTGAATCAATAAGCATGTTTCCTTCTTTCGTTTGTAAGAGTAACGGATCTGTTCGTAAATAAATATGATTTGTATCATTATGTTTATATTTTCGTGACCAAAGTACTTTTGGCACAACTCCAAACATCGCGCCTCCATCTAAATGTGTATTCCCACCTTTTAGCCACGTCACTTTTATATTTCCAATTTGTAACTGTTCCATATCCCATCCCCCTTTTCTATTTAATTTTAACATAATATTCCGATTATTTTTCATATAAAAAACCTATGCATTACTGCATAGGCTCCGTACGATATTTTGCTTCAACTCGATAAATACGATGACCTTTACTAGAAAATTTCTCTTCGTATTCTGTCATAATGTTTCCTTCATAATCACTATTATGAAGATCTAGGCTAAGGTAAGTTAATAACATACCATACTCAGCCATACTCATAATAGAATATTCAAATAAACCTTGGTTATCAGTTTTGAAATGAATTTCTCCGCCATCTACTAACACTTCTTCATAATTGCGTAAAAATGTTTTATACGTTAAACGACGCTTCGTATGACGATTCTTCGGCCATGGATCTGAGAAGTTTAAATAAACGCGGTCAATTTCACCTTTCGCAAAGAAAACTGTTAAATCTTCAGCATCTTTATTAATTAACTTTAAGTTCGGTACTTCTTCTTCAATTAATTTATCAAGTGCATCTACAACAACACTTGTGAATTTTTCAATTCCAATATAGTTAATATGCGGATTTGCTTTTGCCATATCATACATGAAGCGGCCACGTCCTGTACCTACTTCAATATGAATTGGCTGTTCATTTCCAAATATTTCTTTCCAGTTACCAGCGCTCTCCTCTGGGTTTCCAATTACGATATGTGAATACTCATTAATTCGATCCATTGCATAAGGCTTATGTCTTAAACGCATAGATGTCTCCCTCTCTTTACAAAACTATTTTAAAGGAAAAATTCCTTCTTTCTGTTTTAATCAATCTATCAAACAAAAAACCAAGTACGTACGAGCACTCGGTCCGTTTCTTTCAAGTATAAGATGTACCATTTTGATAAAAACTACATAAAGCATTAAACATTCCATGACGAAACAGCTTTTTCTCTTACATTTCTAGGGAGAGAAAAACACTCGAAAGGATGATCCGTTCATGCCAATTAATCAACAGCATCAATTAGAAGTGTTAAAAGATATTTTAATCAACCATCAAAGTGATTGCTGCGGGACAGTTTCTGAATGCGAGCAATTAGAGCGACTCATTCAATCGTTACTCGCAAACGATAGTATAAGTAGTGACACTAAAGTAATGCTAAACGATGTATATTCTTATAGTCAATCGGGTAAATCTTCCTCTAATTTGGACAACCATATTTCCAATAATCAAGAACAACTTACTCAGTGGATTGCTGGAATGGACAATTTTTCTTAAGTATTATTCTGAAGCAAGTAGTTGCTGTAAATATTGATGCCAATATTTAGCTTCTGCTTGCTGCTTTTTTGTTGTGTGCCATTGCATAGATAAAATCGTTTGTGCTATCACATACCATCTCATACGCCTAAGCAATGATTCATCTAGTTCAATCTCATAATATCCGAGCCACTCACTCCATTCATGGCGCGGAACATACCAATATAATAACATACCAAGATCTAAAGCTGGGTCAGCAATAACAGCCCCATCCCAATCAATTAAAAACAATTCATCTTCGTCCGACAATATCCAATTGTTATGGTTTACATCACAATGGCATACAACGAATTCATTGTACTCAATATCTTTTAATGACTCCGTTAAATATTGCAGACCTTGCTGAATTGTTTCATCAACTCTTATATCTCCTCTTAAAACGAGCTGTAATTGTTGTAATAACTCTTGCGCATGAAGCGGCTGCTTTCCTAGCCTTTGAATCATCTGCACAAGCGCTTTAGAGGAGTGTATTTTCTTCAAAAGTTTCGCAACACGTTCTAGTTTCATATCCTCTGGCTCTAACTTCTGTCCCGGAAGCCATTTTTGAGCAGAAATTACATCACCGTTCGTTACCCTTCTTGTCCAAAGTAATTTTGGAACAATTCCTTCTGCTGACAATACCGCTAAAAAGGGCGATGTATTCCGCTTTAAAAATAACTTTTGTTGTCCGTTTTGCGCAATATATGCATCGCCCGTTACTCCACCAGCCGGTATAAGACTCCACTCTTTTCCTAATAATTGTTCCAACCATTCCATATTCATTACCCGTTAACAAATCCTTATCTTTTATAGTTATGAAAAGAAAAACCGCAACATTTCTACACATGTTGTGGATTCATATATTTTACTGTATTTGAATGAAAAAACTTGGCATAAGCCGAAAACAGGATAAATCACCTGTTCTTCTAGTTTATTTTACAAAATCAATCATAGAATGACAAATTATGAAAATCGTCACCTTTGTCAATTCTACATTTATTACATTCTCATCGTCAAGTAGCGATTTGTCACATTATCGTCAATATATACGTGCTAATTGGAGCCAATTGAAGTTCCTTTCCTCTAAATGAAGAAATTGGCTCTATTTTCGCTTGCTTTTCGTTTACTAACACATGCCACGTTTCTTCTTTTGGAAGCTGTACCGTTTTAGCTTCCAAACCGCTATTAAATAAAACTACAATCTCTTTCCACGGTCCAAATAATTCTACATGCTCTAGGTGGTATGCCAGTACTTCTGTAGACGTTTGCAAAAAAGTCATATGCTTTTTTATAAGGTCTACATTTTGTAATCGGAATGCCCCGTGCCCTTTGCGAATCGCAATTAACCCTTTTATATAGTTAACGGTCTCCATCTCTTTCTCTTTTTGATCCCAATCTAATTGATTAATTTCATCATTTGCATTATAACTATTTTCATTCCCTTGCTTCGTACGATAAAACTCTTGCCCCGCATGTAAGAAAGGAATCCCTTGTGAAAGAATAACCATTGCAGTTGCTAAACGATGGCGCCTTTTCAAAATTTCTTCTGATTCTGGATTACTTTGCACTAGTTTATCCCACATCGTCATATTGTCATGACATTCTACATAGTTGATGCTTTGTACTGGCTCTAGGAACAATCCTGTTTCTTTCATACTTAAAAGGCTACCAGCTACTATATACTGCAAATGATTACAGTCTACATGCCCACCAAATGCAAAGCCACGTTTATTTATATTAAAAGTACTTCCTTTTATTCCATCACGAAATTGATCATTAAACTGTGCGATACATGGCATTTTATTCGCATTATTTAACGTCGCTTTCTCTTCAAGAGGAAGCGGTGTTTGCAAATCCCATCCTTCACCTAATAACAGCGCATCCTGCTTTATTTTTCGTACTTCTTTTTCTAATTCATTCATCGTTTCAACATCTAAAATTCCCATTAAATCAAATCGGAATCCATCAACATTGTATTCAGTAAGCCAATATAAAACAGATTCTATAATAAATTTCCTCATCATTTTCCGTTCAGATGCTATATCATTTCCAACTCCCGTCCCATTAGAAGGCATACCGTCTTCCCCATGACGAAAATAATATCCCGGGACAAGCTTCTCAAATGATGATAATTCTCTTTCATAAACATGATTGTATACAACATCTATAATCACTCGAATGTCGTGATCATGAAATGTTTCAATTAGTTGTTTACACTCTACTATCCTGTTATATGGATCAGAAAGATTTGTAACATAAAACCCTGTTGGTATATTGTAATATAACGGATTATAGCCCCAATTATATGCGGAAGCAGGATTCACTTCATCTATACCACCAAAACAATGTAAAGGTAATAGTTCAACATGTGTAACGCCTAAATCTTTTATATAAGACAATCCTGTTAATGTCCCATTTCGCCCTACTGTCTCCTCTTCCATTAGCCCTTTATATGTTCCTTTCTTATTCACCCCACTGTTTGGGTGAATAGTAGCGTCACGAATATGCAGTTCATACAATATGGCATCTGTCATTGACTGTAATGGTGATAATTCTACTCGTTTTGTCACATTCGTTTTTTCCAAATCGATAACGACGCCGTATTTTCCATTTATCGTCGCAGACTTTGCATAAGGGTCAACCGCTTCGTTCCATATTAAATTAATACAAACAAGGAATGTATATCGTGCTCCATCATGATCACCTTGTAATGTATGAATCCACACTCCGTTTTCTTCTCTGTACATTTCATAATCAATATATTCTTTATCACTTTTATAAATCCGTACTTTCGCAAGCCTTGCAGTCGGAGCCCATACTTTAAATATTGTTTCTTCGTTTTTATACACAGCACCTAAGTCGGTACCTTCGTAATAATATTTTTCATCGAAAACTACTGTTCGAATCACAGCGCCTATTTGTAAATCTGTTTCTTCATTCCGTTCATCCCGTACTGTATAATACTTCCCCACATCTATCGGCTCTTCTATAAAGCATTCATACTTCGTTGCATCTGGAAGAGCAATAGTATGAACAATCGGTAACTCTTTCACATTGCTTCCTTCTTGTAAACGAAATGTCCGGCTTGTTCCATACGCATGCGGGAGCAAAATTGTAATTTTATTCATTTCATCTAAATAGGCATCAAATGGACGTTTTACTTTCAACATAAAAAATCACCATCATTCTTAAAGTTAAAATGAAACGAGCTGCAAATGATAAGGATTTTCTTATCAGCGAAGCTCTATACAGTAACACATTATTCCCTATAGTATATTCACCTGTATAAAAAACGTTTTCATACATTCTATTTTTGTAGTTTTATTTCAGTAATCGATTTATACTTCGGCGTTTCCTTAACGTGAGATTCATACAAAGTAATCGTATCTGCTTGAAATAATGTTACAGGTAACTCTTTTACATTTGTCAGATCAAACACTTTTTCTCCTACCCATTTACGCGCAACAGTAATATGTGGATGATAAGGACGTGTATCTAGAGAGAAGCCATTTTCTTCACAAATTGTATGCACTTGCTTTTGTAAACTAAACAAATCTTGATTATCACTTATCCCCGCCCAAAATATACGCGGCTGGTCCACCTGTCCGAATGTAGAAAGTCCTTGTAACGTGAACGATAATTCCGTTTTTTCTGTAAGTGTTTGTAATCCATTCTTTATTCCTTCTAACTGTTCCTCTGTCGCACTTCCTAAAAATGAAAGGGTAATATGATAGTCTTCTTCATATACCCACGAGCGAAATGGTAATTCACCCTTCATTTCCTCTTTATAATTAGAAAGAATTTCTTTTATATGACGTGGTAAAGTTACTGCGACAAAATAATGCGGCACCATCTACATCGTCTCCTTTATGTTATTGTTGCTTTTCTTCCTTATCTCATTCAGCTAAAAAGAATCCGCCCTCTAAAGTAGAGAGCGGTCATTATTTAAATATCTTTTATTTCGCTAATTCATGAATTGCCTGAGCATAAATCGCTGTCGCTTTTAATAAATCTTCAATTTCAATGTACTCATCTTTTTGATGCGCAAGTTCTTCTTTTCCTGGGAATAACGGGCCAAATGCAACGCCAGCTTTCAATGAACGAGCATAAGTACCACCGCCAATTGCTAACAATTCAGCTTTTTCACCAGTTTGTTCTTCATATACACGTTGTAAAGTACGAATTAACGTATGATCTTTGTCAACGTGATGCGGGCGAGAGTTAGAATAATCCGCTACTTCAAATCCATGAGTACCAACATATTCTTTTAACTTTGCAATCGTTTCTTCAAAGTTAGTTGTAACTGGATAGCGTACATTTAATCCTAAATTACCACCGTTTTCTTGCGAGTAAGACAGGCGACCAACATTCACTGTTAACGGCCCGCTAATATCGTCTTTATAAGAAATACCAGCTTTTTCTCCCATAATATCACCTGTAAATGTTTCTGTTACAAACGAGGCAAATGAAGCCCCTTTTCCATCAAGAGAAACTTTCGTTAAGAAGTTTACCAATAATAAACCTGCATTTTCTCCCTTTTCCGGAGTAGATCCGTGAGCTGAAATCCCTTTGATTTGCAACGTCACCGTCTTTCCTTCTACAATTGCTTTACCTATTTTTTTAGCAGTTTGTAAATACTCTTCATATGCTACTGTAAGTGTATTTACATCTTCTCCTGTAATAACTGCTTCTGCAAAATCAGGAACCATATTTAAACGACGACCTGACTCAAATGAAATAAGCTTAAATGTGCCTTCTTTCTCTTCGCCACCACTTTGCACAACTTGTATGTCAGAAATTCCTTTTTCCGCATTAATAATCGGAAAATCTGCATCCGGCGCAAAACCGATTGTTGGCATTTCTTCATTTTTAAAATAATGATCTACACACTTCCAATTACTTTCCTCATCTGTTCCTAAAATCATACGAACACGTTTTGAAAGAGGTAAGCCTAATTCTTTAACGATTTTCATCGCATAATAAGCTGCCATCGTCGGCCCTTTATCATCAATTGCACCGCGTGCAAAAATCTTCCCGTCGCGAATATCCGCACTATACGCAGGAGTTGTCCAGCCATCTCCTTCTGGTACAACATCAACGTGACAAAGAATACCTACTAATTCTTCTCCTTGTCCCATTTCAAGATGACCTGCATATCCTTCTAAATTTTTAGAACAGAAACCTTCTGCTTCTCCTTTATGTAACATGAAAGATAAGGCTTTTTCTACACCTTCACCAAATGGTGCGCCCTCTTTCGCAGATTCTTCTTCCCATACACTTTTAATTTGTAAAAATTTTTGTGTATCACGAATTAAATCATCTTTTCGTTTTGTAACTTCTTCTGTCCAATTAATCGTCGACATCACGCATCCATCCTTCACTATATTGTCTCTTTCATCATAGCAAACGAAAATCTCTTATGCCATACATGAAAAACTAATAACGGACAATTGTAATATTTCAGATATTTCTTATTAGTTTTTCTTTTATTTTTTCAAAAAAATTTGCAGGAATTTGGCGTTTTACGTAGAAATTTATGAGTTAGTTGACTGACCAGACATACAATGTCAACTACCAATATTTTTCTATATGAATATTTGTTAAACTTTTGTAAAATTTAAGTAAGTTAAAGCATGAATTTTATCATGTAGAGTACAATGGTAGTAACGACCTTCTTTCCTGAATGGGGTCAAAAAAACTAGTAGAGGAGCGGTTTTCTCTTGAAACCTACAACTACTCGTATGCTAACACGCATTAAATCGATTTATATGTACATCAATGAAAACGGTACGGTAACAACGAAAGACCTTGTAGATGAGTTCGGGATCACACCGCGAACAATACAACGTGATCTAAATGTGTTGCAGTTTAATGAACTCGTGTATAGCCCTTGCCGCGGCAAGTGGACAACGACAGGAAAGAAAGTGAGAATGACCTCATAATAAAAAATAATTGTATGTAAATAAATACATACCCCTTTCTAACTCATTAGAAAGGGGTCTTTTCTATGCTCTGAAATTGGCGTTACTTTTCGTTATCTACTTGATACGTCTTTAACATTTCTACTTCTTCATCTGTTAATTCACGATATTGCCCAAGTTCTAACTCTTCATCTAACATTAAAGGTCCCATCTCTGTTCTCTTTAAATAAACTACTTTTTTCCCTACCGCTTCAAACATACGCTTCACTTGATGGAATTTTCCTTCTGTAATAACGAGTTCAATCTCAGAAATATCATCACTTTTTAAAATTGTAAGTTCGCCTGGCTTCGTTTCATAGCCATCTTCTAAAATAACACCTTTAGCGAATTCTATTACATCCTCTTCCGTTACAACACCTGAAATGTGTGCATAATATTTTTTCGGCACATGCTTTTTCGGAGATAATAGTTGATGCGTTAACTTCCCATCATTTGTGATTAATAAGAAACCTTCTGTATCAATATCGAGCCTTCCAACAGGGAATGGATCGAAAATCGCATCTTCTAATTCTAATAAATCTATTACTGTTTCGTGGTTATCATCTTCTGTCGCTGAAATAACACCTTGTGGTTTATGCATCATTAAATAAACAAACTCTTTATATTCCACAACTTCACCGTGAATCATAACCTCTTGCTCTTCTACATTCACATGAAACTTCGCATCTTTCACTGGCGTTCCATCAATCTTCACAACGCCGTCTTTCAGTAATTTCTTTACTTCTTTTCTACTTCCGTGTCCCATATTCGCTAATAATTTATCTAATCTCATGTTCTTCACCTTCTTTATTTATCATAGAAAAGGGGACGTATTTACGCCCCTTTTGATTTCAACTTTATTTTGAATCTACTACCAAGTTTACGCTGGATTTTCTCTAAAGCTTCTCCGCCAAATACTCTTTCCAGTACTCCTGTGCGAATCGCTAACAATCCGTAAACAAGACCACCAATACCTGCACAAATCGCAACTGTAATAAGAGCACCAATACGGCCATCAGGCGAAATCATGAAGGATAGAAGCCATTGTGATAGTTTTACAGCAATAACCATTACAAGTGTTAAGACTGCAATTTGGAATGTTCTCTTATATACAACACCAAATGAATAGTGTGCGTGTTTTTTAATTTGTCTATTCGTATACCATACGGAAGCTAAGAAGCCGACTGCAGTAGCCAAAATCGCCCCAACTGTACCGAAATAACGAATAAAGATTACGTTACATGCAAATTTCAAAATAACACCCATCACAAGCGCAATAACCGCATGTTTCTGCTGGTTAATCCCTTGCAGAATTGCTGCTGTTACTGTGAATAAAGCGAATAACAATGCAACTGGCGCATACCACATTAATACTTGTCCACCTAGTGGGTCTGAATCGTAGAAAGCAGTGTAAATCGGATATGCAAGTGTAGAAATACCGACAACTGCTGGCAATGTTAAAAACATATTCGCCTGGAATGTTTGTGTAATTTGTAATTTCAAATAACGGTATTGCTTTTCAGTAAACGACTTTGTAATCGCTGGCACGAGCGTTAAACTAAACGCTGTTGCAAGTGATACTGGAATCATAATTAATTTATGCGTCCACATCGTGAAAATACCGAGTGCTCGCTCTGCGATATCTCCTTGACCAATCGCCTGCATAATAGAGTTAAATGTCAATGTATCAATTTGTTGATATAAAGGAATTGTTAATCCAATTACAACGTAAGGGATTGCATATGCAAACAACTCTTTAAACAATTGAGCGGTACTTACCGTCGATTCTGGTACAGTTTGCTCAATTAAATATTGATCCAAATATTTTTTACGTTTTAACCAGTACCAAATTAATACGCCAAGTGCTCCAACTGCTGAAACGAACGCAGCGAATGTCGCAACCCCAACTGCCGTTGCTACTGTACCGCCAAGTACTTTAATAACGATGAAACTACCCGCTAATAAAAAGACGATACGAATAATTTGCTCAATAATTTGTGAAACCGTAGTCGGTCCCATCGATTGGTGGCCTTGGAAATAACCACGAATCAAACTTGCTGCCGGCACAACAATAAGCGCAAAACTTACGAGGCGAATAATCGTCGTAACTTCTTCTACCTTATTTTGTAAACTTTGTTTACCAAGCATTGCTTCTGCAAATAATGGTGCGGTCATGTACAGTACTAAGAAGGAAAGAACTCCTGTTACTATCATCATAACCATTCCCGAGCGGAACATTCTCCGGCTCGTTTTATAATCTCCAAGTGCATTATATTTGGAAACAAACTTAGAAACAGCAAGCGGCACTCCTGCCGTTGCGATACTTAAAAATATCGTATATGGAATGTATCCATATGTATAGAGCGTTCCGCCTTCTGTGCCTACTAATGCATGAAACGGAAAAACGTAAATCATGCCTAAGAACTTTACTAAAAATGTCCCTAACGTCACAATAAGCGTTCCGCGCAGAAATTTTGAATCGGACATACGAAAATCCTCCTACATCTACATAAAGTGAAACTATAATTAGTGGGAGACTCCCCTCCTACTAATCATTCGAGCATTTACGGACCTTTTTAACTCCCTCTTTACTTCTCCAAAATCTTAAGGTAGTAGTCTTATTGCCCATAAATAGCACGATAATGCTGAACTCTAACTTTTGTATTGTACCACAATTCTCCTCTTAAGCAGTACTTCACTCTATTTTTCTTTTAAGGGAAAACATGCTATT
This sequence comes from Bacillus sp. AC266, assembly GCF_979253805.1. Lineage (NCBI taxonomy): Bacteria > Bacillati > Bacillota > Bacilli > Caryophanales > Bacillaceae > Bacillus > Bacillus sp. AC266. The sequence continues at coordinate 150,679 of NZ_CEEDEC010000002.1, read as the reverse complement.
CTTTTAGGCAGGAAATGTAGAAAATGAGGTCGATATATTATGCATTATGATGTTATTGTCATCGGCGGCGGTCCTTCAGGGCTAATGGCTGCAATCGGTGCTGCTGAAGAAGGCGCAAGCGTCTTACTTCTTGATAAAGGAAATAAACTAGGACGTAAACTTGCGATTTCTGGTGGTGGTCGTTGTAACGTAACGAACCGTCTACCACTTGATGAAATCGTTAAACATATACCTGGAAATGGTCGCTTCTTATACAGTGCTTTTTCTATTTTCAGTAATGAAGATATTATTACATTCTTCGAAAATCTCGGTGTACAACTGAAAGAAGAGGACCATGGCCGCATGTTCCCAGTATCAAATAAAGCGCAATCTGTTGTAGATGCACTGTTAACACGATTAAAAGACTTAGGTGTGAAAATACGTACGAATACGCCTGTCGAAACGATTGAGTATGAAAACGGTCAAACGAAGGCTGTTATTCTGCAAACAGGTGAAGTGTTAGAAACGAATCACGTCGTTATCGCTGTTGGCGGAAAATCTGTTCCTCAAACTGGTTCTACTGGAGACGGATACGCTTGGGCTGAAAAAGCTGGGCATACAATTACAGAACTTTTCCCAACAGAAGTACCAATTCTTTCAAACGAACCGTTTATTCGTAACCGCACATTACAAGGTCTTGCTTTACGAGATGTAAACTTAAGTGTATTAAACCCGAAAGGAAAAGTTATCATTTCTCATAAAATGGACATGCTTTTCACTCACTTCGGCCTATCTGGTCCTGCTGCTCTTCGCTGTAGCCAATTCGTTGTGAAAGCGATGAAAAAGTTTAAAACGAACACAGTGCACATGAGTATCGATGCATTGCCAGAAGAAAATAGTGAGCAACTGTTCCAGCGCATGCTGAAACAAATGAAAGAAGATCCGAAAAAAGGAATTAAAAACGTTTTAAAAGGCTATGTTCCTGAACGTTACTTCCTATTCTTATTAGAAAAAAATGAAATTGACGGTAGCGAACAAGCTGGACAAGTTTCTCATGAGAAGATTCGCGCACTTGTGAAAGACTTTAAAGAATTTACCGTCCATGTAAATGGTACGCAGTCAATTGAAAAAGCATTCGTTACTGGCGGAGGGGTATCCGTTAAAGAAATTAACCCGAAAGAAATGGCTTCGAAATTCACGAATGGTTTATACTTCTGCGGAGAAGTTCTTGATATTCACGGTTATACTGGCGGCTATAACATTACATCTGCCCTTGTTACTGGCCGAATTGCCGGAACAACAGCAGGACAAAATGCGAAAATGCAATACTAAAAAAAGAAACAGGGACTCCTGTTTCTTTTTTTAGTATGTTGAAATAGCAAAGCAGTACACGAAATTATATTGGCGATACTTTAAATATATCGACCGTTTCTTCAAAAATATCCCTTCCTCCTAACTTCCCATTGCTTTTTTGTTGCTTTATATACCTTAGTACCTTTATATTTTATATTGTTGAATATTCGAAAAAGGGTAAGGGGAAAACAAATGAGAAAAAAAGTCATGATGTCTTTAATGCTAATGACGTTTCTTTCTGCGGTAGAAGGAACGATTGTTAGTACAGCGATCCCTCGTATAACGAGTGATTTGTCAGGTGTCGAACTTGTTAGTTGGGTATATGCAATCTATATGCTTGCAACAGCTGTTTCGACTCCAATATACGGAAAGCTAGCTGATTTATTCGGCCGTAAAAAAGTTCTGCTCATCGGAGCAACAATCTTCTTAATCGGTTCTGCACTTTGCGGAGTCGTTACATCAATGGAACAATTAATCTTCTTCCGTGCTCTTCAAGGTATAGGGGCTGGTGCTGTTATGCCGATCACAATGACGATTATTGGAGATCTATATAGCGAAGCTAAAGACCGCGCGAAAGCACAAGGCTGGATGAGTGCCGTTTGGGGTGTATCTGGTGTTATTGGGCCGTTAGTAGGTGGATTTTTAGTTGATTCTCTTTCTTGGCGTTATATTTTCTTCTTAAACGTTCCTTTTGGAATTATCGCTTGCTTAATGTTTGCCACTTCTTATAAGGAATCTGTTAAGTCCGCCGCTAAGCAACATATCGACTATCTTGGTGCGACAGTTTTCTCATTAAGTACAATTGCTTTACTATACGCATTATTAACAGGTAGCAGTAAGCAAAACTGGGGAGACATTTCAATTATCGGCCTATTAATCTTTGCCGCTGTTTCATTCATTATTTTCTTATACATCGAGAAAAAGTCTCCGGAGCCATTAATTCCGCTAGCACTTTTCTCTAACCGTACATTATCTACAATAAACATACTAACACTTATTGCTGGCGCAATGATTATTAGTATTACAGTGTATCTTCCAATTTGGAGCCAAGGTGTTTTAGGAAAAAATGCGACAGAGGCTGGACTCATTTTAATGCCGATTCCTGTTATGTGGACATTCGGTGCTATGTTCTCCGGTAACTTAGTTGGCAAGTTACAAACGAAACAAATTATTTTACTTGGAGCTAGCATTTTATCAGTTGCTACTTTCTTATTATTTACATTATCAACAGATTCACCATCATTCCTTATTTATGTTGCAGTCGGATTATTCGGCTTAGGAATGGGGCTTGTTACACCAATTTACATGGTAACAATTCAAGCAGCTGTACCGGCCCATACGCGCGGAACGGCAGTTGGTTTAAATACATTTATTAATACATTTAGTCAAACACTAGGAGCTGCAATCTTCGGAACGATCTTCAATACGATGATTCATGCACGTGGCATTAAAAACCTTGATCTTGTTTCTTCTGGCGGACATGGAGGGGCTACAGCAAACGTAGTAACCGAGTCACAATCCGCATTAGCATCAAGTGTACACGTCATTTATATGAGCACTTTCGTATTAGCGGTATTCACATTAATTATCGCTTGGATCCTATTAAAGCCAGCTAAACAAACAAGTGAACAATAAAAAGAGGATGACCATTTTGGTCATCCTTTTTGCATAAAATCTACTCTTCATTCTCCACAATATGTTTAAGCACGGACAATTTATTATCCCAAAATCGTTCATAGTACGAGAGCCACTGCTGTAATTCCTCTAATGGTTCTGGATGCAAACGATATATCTTCTCTCTTCCGCTCTTTCTTCCACTCACTAAATTCGCTTCTGAAAGAATATGAAGGTGCTTTACAACTGCAGTACGGCTCATCGGAAAATGATCCGTTATTTTTGAAATTGGTAACTCTTTATCACTTAATAACCGTAACACTTCTCGGCGGGTTGGATCAGCAATTGCTTGAAATACATCATATTTCGCTGCTGACGAGGACACTTAACCTTCGACAACCTTTTTCAGTTTTTCATTTACAATCGCTATCCAGCCACCATTCATTCTATCGCGAATAATAGAGCTCTTCGCATTCGCTTTCGGAAGGATTTCATCAGGATGTTTCCAGCCGCCGTGAATTAACGTAAATTCTGTTTTATTATCTCCTAGGTCTTTCAAATTAAATGAAACAACCCAGCCATCTGTGTCCCATGAGAAAGATAAATAATTCGGCTCATCAATCTCTAACACTTTACATGGTGATGGTCCGAAAGGTGATTGCACATGAAACTCATGTCCTACCGCCAATTCGAAATCATTTGGCATAAACCATGACGCAATTCCTTCTGCAGTCGATACTACCTTCCATACTTTTTGAATAGGCGCGTTAAAAACGATTGTTTGTTTAATATCATTTAATATATTTTGTTGTTCCATTTTATATCTCCTTTATTCGGCATTAAAATATAACACCTTTTAGTTTCACATTAACAATATAACACCTTTTGGTTACATGTCAAGAAAGACTCTTTTTCACTGTTGAGAAATTCTCAACATTTTTTCAACAGGACAAACACCCTCTCACCATTCCTTCATAATATACTCACAAAGGCAATGAAAAATAGAAAATTCCCTCAATATGAAACTCTATCACTCCTATTGAGAGAAGCGCCTAACTTATCTCATCTGTACTTCGTCTCCCCTCCTTCCCTCGGGGACAATACGCGAGATATGTAAAAATCAGAAGGAGTATGCCCGCCATTTGGGTAGGTAGTTATTTCTCTTCTCCTCAACATTTCTTTAGGAGCGAAATGACTACCGACCCACTTTTTTAAACAAAAATAAAAAGGAGATGAAAGCTATGTTCTATTGCATTAACTGTTCTGAAATTCACCATGAAAAACACCCGAATGATAAAGTTTTTAAAAACGGTTTTTATATTGATCCATTTTTAGGTGATCGTTATCACCTTGGTATGTGTACAGATGCCCAAAACCATGAAACAGGGGCGCCTCTTTTAGCGACAAAGAAATTAGGCACAACTCAATCTATTATGAACGTATTACCGACACATGTTGTCCCAACATAAAACATAAAAAAGAGCTGGCTCACCCAGCTCTTTTTTATGCTTTATAAACGATCATTGCTGAAAAACAATAAATTTGATTTTCATCATCGTTAATTGAAACACCAACTTGATACTTTATATCTACAAAATTTCCATCATCAATTTTTTTCAAAAATACATTTACAGCGTCTTCTAAGTCTTTTTCATGACTTTCATCAAACACTTTCACACGAATCATGTTAACACCATCCTAGATCGCAGCCCTCCGCCGCTTGTTTATTGCCACGGTGCGTATCTATGATGCGATAAAACTTTCCATCTTCATATATATATCCGTCTTCTAACACATATTGTTTATCTTCAGTATAGACATAAAACTTACCTATCATAAACTTACTCGTATATAATTCCAAATAATCTTGCCTAAATTTGGCTACAACTTTATTTGTAATATCAATTCTAATTGTGCGCCCCACCTTCTCTCCCTCCCTTGCAAAGAACGGATTTAGGTATATTGTATTAGCGATTTTATATTTTATGCTTAAAAATAAGTGGATATGCCCTCTTTCTGCGCCTGTACTATTTTTCTAAAAAAATTCCCCCTATTTATTCAACTTATAAGAGCAAAAAAACAAACAAAAAAACGACTTTTATATATTGACTACAGTATATCAGATGTGATATTATATAAAATTTGACATTTTTACCCTAGTATGTTATCATTAAAAGTGGTTACCACATATGGAGGTGGATGATTTGTTTCAAATAGGTGATAAAATCGTTTATCCAATGCACGGTGCAGGTATCATCGAAGCAATTGAAGAGAAAGAAATATTAGGCACTACGCGTCAATATTGTGTTATACGTATCATTAGTAAAGATATGCAAGTAATGCTTCCAATGAATCAATTACAAAAATCCGGTATACGTTACATCGTCGATAAAGGTACGTTAGATGGTATACTTCTTGAATTTCATCATGGGGAATCAGACCCCTCACTCTCTTGGAAACAAAGATATACAATGAATATGGAAAAAATGAAAAACGGCAAACTTCAAGCTAGTGCAGAAGTTGTTCGTGATTTACTTCGTCGCAATAAAGAAAGAGCATTAAATGCGAGCGAAAAACAAATGCTAGATAATGCGCGTAAAATGGTTATTAGTGAAGTTGCACTTGTACAGAATGTTTCAGAACATCAAGCAACAGAATTTCTTCAAGATACAATCAATCATTAATTTTAAAAATAGCCGACCGCTATTTTTTTTGCTTAAAAAAGGCCAAAGAGTTAAATCTCTTTGGCCTTTCATATTACCCACGCCCCGCTTGAAACGATGGGTATAAAGTCATTCCACCATCTGCAAATAACGTAATTCCGGTTACGTAACTTGCCTCTGCTGAAGCGAGCCACGTTGCTACTGCTGCGATTTCTTCAGGTTTTCCAATATACCCCATTGGAATCATACTTTCTACGTCGTCACGTTTTTTCGGGTCAGCAAATTTTTCAGCATTAATTGGCGTATTAATTGCACCAGGCCCAATATTATTTACCCGAATACCTTTTGGTGCATATTCTAACGCTAACGTTTCTGTCATAAGCTTAATCCCCCCCTTACTAGCCGCATAATGCACAAATAATGGCCACGGGATTTTCTCATGAACACTAGACATATTAATAACCGAACCTTTAATATCGTGTTCCACAAAATATTTAATCGCTTCACGACTTCCTAAAAAAGCACCTGTTAAATTTGTATGAATTACTTTATTCCAATCCTCTAACGGCATTTCATGCGACGGTACCGCATTTTCTATCCCTGCATTATTAATCATAACGTCGAGCGTACCAAATTCTTTCACAGCAGATTGAATGAGATTCACAACATCTGCCTCGACCGTCACATCACCTTTTACAGCAATTGCTTCCCCGCCTACCTTTTTTATTTCTTCTAATACATCGTTCGCTTCTGACTCTCTTGAGCGATAGTTAATAACAACTTTCGCCTTCTCTTTAGCAAATCTTACTCCCATGGCTCTTCCAAGACCAGTTGCTGATCCTGTAATAACGACGACTTTCCCTTCTAAATCACTATACATTTTAATACCTCCTTAACTTTTCGCAATCCCCAGCATAATTCCAGCTGCAATGATAAAAACGATACCAATAACAATCCCAATTAATTGACGCTTCGTTTTCCTTTCACCTAATATAAAAATCCCGCCAAGCGTCGAAATAATAATTCCCATTTGTGAAAGGGAAAAACTTGTTGCGACCCCAACTCTTGGCTGCGAAATGAATAAAAACATATTTCCAGCTGCCCAAATCAATCCTGGAAGAATATTTCGAATCGCATATTTATTGAATGGATGATGTTTAAATGTGAGTAAAATCCCGCCTAATACCATACCGACCGCTTGTGGTAATAAAGCCGACCAACCGTTCACGTTAAATAACCGGATAACTACTACGTAAACTAAATAACCGACTGTTGAAATTAATAAAATAATAATTCCTTTTTTAAAATTTCCTGCTTGCTCTGCATTCTTCTCTTCTTTACTTTGAAGCGATGTTAAAATAACCCCGATAATAATACAAACGAGCGCCAAAACTCCAAGAACGACCGATATCGTCGTTGACCATTCATGAAACACGATAACCCCAAATAATGTTGTCGCGACTAATTGAAGCCCTGTTGAAATCGGCATCGTCCTAGAAACACCCATTAAATCAATACTTTTTAATTGATTCGCTTGACCAAGTGCCCAAAATAAGCCAGATACAATTCCAACTCCAATAACGGTCGGAGTTAATACCGGCTTCATAAAAATATAAACAACAATTGAGAAGATAAGTGCACCGAACGTTGTACCGAGCGTTTGACTATACGGTCCCCCACCCAGTTTCACGTTAAATAGCACAATACTCCCCCAAAATATAGCTGGTAAAATCGCTAAAAGTATATCCATCGCTCATTACCTTTCTCTACAAAATGTCATAGGTTATCGCTCTAAATCATTAGAGTGAGCTTTTATTTTTTCGTTTTTTCGTGCACAAATCTTTTCTACAATAGCACCAGAAACATTCTTTTCTCGCTCCACTTTCTTTATCTTTATGTGATCTAAATTGTCTTCCAAAGTAAGTGTAACTTTATCATTCGGCGGATTATGTGCCCCTTGAAATGTAAGAAATTGTATCGTAACTTCAAACCTAGGAACAAACTCATCTTTCTTGCCTAGACGCTTTATATTTGTAACTGAGTCACATTCATATTGATCTTCTGTCACTTGCCTTATAACCGAGTAATATCGATTCAGTAACGCACTTTCTAAAAGCTGTTCCGTCGATTCTTTTGCCAAAGAATTGCTTGGAGAAAAGAAAAAAACAGAATATATCATTGCAATCATTACACATATCTTTTTCATAACTTCCTCCTTTTCCTATAAGATAGTGTTCTCCAAAATGCCATAAAAAAACGACTTTCCCTATTTAGGAAAGTCGTTTTTCATAGCATAAATCCAATATTAACCACCACTCACTGGTGGTATTAGTGCAACTACATCACCAGTGTGTATCGTGTCATCTTCATTTGCGTACTCTTCATTAATCGCAACCATAATTGGCGCTGAAACTGGTACATTATATTCTTTCGCAACAATATCTTTTAACTCTGCAACAGTAATATCTTCTTTCTCTATTTGTAATTCACTCGTTCCTGCTTCTTCTTGCAAGTTCGCAAATAACAATACTCGAATCATATTTATAACTCCTTCCCAGGCTCTCCTGCTGGATATGGTGTTTTTTCTAATTGGTCACCAATCCATGAGTCACCATCTTCCCAAAACTCCTTTTTCCAAATTGGAACAATTTGCTTAATACGCTCCATAATATATTCATTCGCTTCATAAGCCTCTTTGCGATGAGGCGTTGATACAGCAACAACAACCGCTATATCAGAAATTTGCAGCTTGCCGATGCGATGCGTAATCGCAACATGTGTACCGGGCCACTTCTCCTTCACTTCTGACCCAATTTTCTGTAGCATCTTTTCTGCCATCGTCTTATAAGCTACATACTCTAAGTATAGTGTACGACGCCCTTTCGTAAACTCCCTAACTGTCCCGATAAATGTTGTAACAGCACCACATTCACGGCGAACTACTTTCTTTGTCACCTCTTCAATCGAGATTTCTGTATCAATTACTTCATAATACGTATTTATCATTTTGCACCCCTAGCTGTTTGTAAAAACCAGTCTATATACAATTTTTCTTCTGTTATATGAAATACTTTATATTCTTCTCGTACATTTGACGAAGCATCATACCACGTAATAACTGCCGCTATATTTTCTACTTTATGTAAAAGTTCAGCGTCTTCCGCAGAACGAAGTAACACTACTTTCGGATAGTTCTCAGCTTTATAGCCCTCTATTAAAATCGTATCTACTTCAAAAAATTCGTACAAGCGGATAATTTCTTGCAAGGACCATTCATCTCGCAAAGAGGACAAAGATAGTAATCCAGCACCTTCTACACTACTTACTACAGCACCAGCTTTTCGGTGTCTTTCACTATCTTTTTGCGCTACTTCAGGAAAGCCCCCGTGACCATGATGTTTAATTGTAGCAACCTTCATTTCTCTTTCAGCTAATGCATGTACCATCTTCTCTACAAGTGTTGTTTTTCCGCTATTTTGATACCCTACTATTTGTAAGATTGAAGAGGCTTTGCCCACGGCCAATCACTTCCCTCAGAGCATTCTAACAATAATACAGATACTTTCATTCCTACTTCAAATCCTCTCGTCCCTCCAGGCAGCACGATAAAAGCATTTGCATCCGCAAGTGAAGAGACTGCACTCGATTTATCTAAACCGACTGGCATCGCTTGTAGTGCCCCATTAACAATACTCGCTTTTGCTCTTACAAAACGAGTAAACGGATTTGGTTTCGGGAAATCTTTTTGTAAAATAGCATCAGTTCTATATACGTGAGGCTCCTTCACATGCAAATACGTTTTCATAATTGGATGCACAAATAATTCGAAACCTACATAACAAGCTGATGGATTACCTGATAAACCAAAGAGTAGCTTTCCATCAACTTCAGCTACTGTCGTTACACTCCCCGGTCTCATCGCTATTTTATTAAAGAGTACATTCGCCTGTAACCTTTCATAAATAGCTGGCAAATAGTCGTAATCCCCTACTGAAACACCGCCCGTTGTAATTAAAATATCAACCTCATCCATCGCTGATTTAACAGCTGTAAAACATGCATCTAACTCATCGGCAAGTTGCCCATAGTAACGCACTTTCCCGCCAGCTTTCATAATTTGAGCGGCAATCATGTAAGAGTTACTATTTCTAATTTTCCCTGGCTCTAACGCCTCATGCACTTCTAGTAATTCACTTCCTGTCGTTACAATACCGACAACAGGCTGTTTTACAACTTTCACAGTGCTATATCCAAACGTCGCTAATAATGCGGCAACACCTGGATTGATTACAACACCTTTCTTAACGAGGACTTGATTTTGTTTTATATCTTCTCCTTTAAATGACACATTGTCACCGTTTTGGAAAGGACGTTTTAACTTCATATATGTACTTTCGTTCCTCTCGAATCCTTCCGTCAGTTCTAGCATTACGACTGCATTGCAATCTTCTGGAATAGCTGCTCCTGTCATAATACGAACCGCCTGAAAAGCCCCTACTTCTTCTGTAAAAACAGATCCTGCTCCGATTTCCCCTATTACTTCAAATTCAATCGGCTGCTCTTGACTCGCTTCCTTCGTGTCTTCTGCTCGAATTGCGAAACCATCGTAAGGAGAACGATCAAAGTGAGGAACGTCGTGATCTGAGACAACATCCTCTCCAAGAATCCTACCATAACTTTCTGTAATAGAAACTTCTTCTACTTCACCATGCTTAGCATATTTCATAACCCGCTCTACAGCCTCAGCAACTTGAATCGGGATTCGTTTTTCTACCATTGTTTCTCACCTCATATTTGCAAAATATCTAATCTCGATTACACTTTATATATTAAATCGCAATTACTTCAAGGAGGAATTCCATGTCTTCATTCACACATTTCAACGACCAAGGGCGCGCTAAAATGGTTGATATAAGTGACAAAAAAATAACCGTTCGAACAGCAATAGCATGCTCTAGCATTCTCGTTACAAAAGAAATTTTTGATAAAATCTCACGCAACGAAATTGGTAAAGGTGACGTATTAGCCGTCGCACAAATCGCAGGTATTATGGCTGCAAAACGTACTTCTGATATTATCCCAATGTGCCATCCTTTATTATTAAAAGGTGTTGATGTCTCTTTCGATTGGAAACAGTCAGAAGAACAATATCGGCTACTTATTGAAGTAAAAGTTAAAACAGAAGGTAGTACCGGCGTTGAGATGGAAGCTTTAACAGCTGCTTCCGCTACCGCTCTTACTGTATATGACATGTGTAAAGCCGTTGATAAGGGTATGATTATTGGCGAAACGTACTTACTTGAAAAAACGGGCGGAAAAAATGGAGATTATATTAGAAATTCTTAATCCTACCTTTTCCATTTGAACCTAAAGGATTCCCCTTTAGGTTCAACCTATATATCTTGCATATAGTCGTTTCGCAACATTCATATCATTCGTACCATGAATAAACGCCCTGCCATCTGTAAATAAAACAAAACGATATTCTTCCACTGGAAATGATAATAAGTACGGCGTTGCTTTTACATCCACACTTTTTTGTAAGCGCTTTTTAATTTCCTCTAAATTAAAACCCTGACGCACACCTGGACGGATTTGAACTGTATTTCGCCCACATAATACTTCTGTTTTCGTTTGTGCTTCAAATGTTAAACTCGGATATGTACGTAACTTTCCACAGGATAAACATGTATCCTTTTTCTGCCTATTCACTTTAAATGCCATCTGTTGATTATTCCAAAGATCAAATGATAGCATCGTTTCACGAAGTGCCTCAAAATCTTCTACTAATATTTTCAAGGCTTCCGTTATTTGATGTGCAACTACTAATTGCACTGCTGGCTGTATAATACCGGCCGTATCACATGTCGCTCCGCTCGCCGGATGTTCCATTAAACATCGAAAACACGGCGTTTTTCCTGGCAAGATTGTATAAGTTACTCCGTAACTTCCAACACATCCTCCGTATATCCACGGAACGTTATACATCTGCGATATATCATTAATAAGAAGGCGCGTTTCAAAATTATCTGTCGCATCTAATATTAAATCTACACCTTTAATTAACTCTTCCATTTCTTGCACCGTTACATCAGTCACAACCGGTACAATTTCTACTTCGGAATTAATTGCCTTTAAATGTTCTGCTGCCGCTATTGCTTTCGGTTTATAATGCTTTGCATCTTCTTCTGTATATAATTGTTGCCTTTGTAAATTACTCCATTCTACATAATCACGATCCGCAATTGTTATTTTTCCAACACCTGCTCTAACAATTGCTTCTGCATTCGCTGCTCCGAGTGCACCAGCACCGATAACGAGCACATGCTTCCCTCTTATTTTCCGTTGCCCTTCTTCCCCAACACCAGAAAATAACATTTGTCTTGAATATCGCTCTTGCATACGACATCCCCCTTTCTTATCCTCCTATATAAGACATTTCAATTTTCGGACGATTTTTCGCACTTTCTTCTGTCCGTTCATCTGAATATCGATCTTTTCTATTCTCCCATACATATTGTATAGCTTTTAATAACTCATTATCCGAAAGGTTCTCCCTCAGAAGTTTCCTTAAATCCATTCCTTCTGTTGCAAACAAGCAAGTATAAAACTTTCCATCTGCCGAAATTCTTGCTCTCGTACAAGAAGAACAAAATGACTCAGAAACGGAGGTAATAAAACCAACCTCTACATTCGTTCCAACGTATCGATACCGCTTCGCAACCTCACCAAAATAATGAGCTTCAGCTGGCTCAATTGGATACACCCCATGAATCATATCAATTAATTCTCGTTTCGTAATAACTTGATCAAAATTCCATCCATTCGTACTGCCAACATCCATAAACTCAATAAATCTAAGCGTGATTCCTTGTTCTTTAAAATACGTAGCAACCGGAAGTACTTGATGATCATTCATTCCTTTTTTCACAACCATATTTACTTTCACTTCAAGGCCTGCTTCTTTCGCTGCCATAATTCCTTTTAACACTGGCTTCGTATTCATATTCCGGCCATTAATTGCGCGGAACACATTATCATCTATCGCATCCAAACTAACATTTACTCGGTGTAACCCAGCTTCTTTTAACGCCTTCGCTTGCTTCGTTAAATGAATCGCATTTGTCGTTAATCCTATATCTACTAAACCGTCAATTTTCACGAGACGTTCGATAAGTTTTGTTAAGTCCTTACGGAGCAAGGGTTCGCCACCAGTAAGTCTAATTTTCCGTACACCGATGCTAACAAATACTTTTGCTAATCGCTCTATTTCATCAAATGTCAGTAAAAACTCATCTTTCAAAAAAGCATAATCAGGACCAAACACTTCCGCTGGCATACAATACGTACACCGTAAATTACAACGATCAATGACAGAGATGCGTAAATCTTGAAGTGGGCGTCCGAAAAAATCTTTAACCTTCTCCTGCATCGCCACTCTCCCTTTCTGCCAAATTTATACCTCTCTTCATTCTATTATAATATATTTTTGAACCGCGATGTTTTTGCTCAAGTGAATAAAGTGAAACTTTAATCAGTGGGGGTTTTGTCCATCCCCACTGATTATTAGCCCACAAATAGAGGGATAAAAAACCTTGAAACATAAAAGTTCCAAGGTTTTTTTGCTTATTAACTTAATCTAATAATAGTTAGAGTAGCTCCTGGCGTTGTCGTAGATAATGTAGCCACTGCAAGTAATCCAAATAACTGTAAACTAATAGCAGAGCCCGCAGCTAAATTACTAATAATTGTCGCATTAAATGAACCTGTAGCCACTGCCGGTGAATTTATTGTTCCTGCTAGCGGACTTCCATTTACAGTTATACGCGAACTTACAAGTAAAGCTGCCGTTATATTAATTGTGTAGGCTATATAATAATTACCTGCATTTGTAACGGTAAACACAGTATTTCCACCACTAACTGTTATTCCCGGTCCAATATTTTGATTGTTCGGTAATGGTATATTCGTACCCCCTAACAACACGGAAATAGCACTTCCTGAAGTATTATTTGCAAAGGAATACGTTGCAGTTGTACTAACTCCAGTCACCCCGGTCGCTCCAGTGGCTCCTGTTGCTCCCGTTGGACCTTGAATTCCTTGTGGGCCTTGCGCTCCTGTTGGACCCGTGTCCCCGGTTGGGCCTTGTGGACCTTGTAAACCTTGCACACCTTGCACACCTTGCGGACCAGTTGGACCTATTTCTCCTTGCACACCTTGTATTCCGGTTGGGCCTTGTGGACCAGTCGGACCTTGCACTCCTTGTATCCCTTGAATGCCCTGTGGGCCTTGTGCTCCGGTTGCACCTGTTGCCCCTTGTATCCCTTGTGGGCCTTGACCTCCTTGGATTCCTTGAGGACCAGTTGGACCTTGGATTCCTTGCGGGCCTTGAATTCCTTGCGGCCCTTGATCTCCCGTTGCTCCAGTTATACCTTGGATCCCTTGTGGACCTTGAACACCTTGCGGACCGGTTGGGCCTATGTCTCCTTGTACTCCTTGTACTCCTTGTATTCCTTGTGGACCCTGCAGCCCCGTTGCTCCGGTTGCACCAGTTACTCCAGTTGCTCCCGTATCTCCTACTCCTCCCGTTACACCTGTCGCTCCTGTCGGACCAGGTGGTCCACCTGATGGACCTGTCACTCCCGTCGGACCTGATGGACCTGTTGGGCCAGTCGGTCCGGCTGGTCCACCTGTTGGACCAGTTACACCTGTTGGACCTGTTACTCCAGTTACTCCAGTTGCTCCTGTAGTTCCTTCCCCTGTCACCCCTGTTGTACCCGTATCTCCAGTTACTCCTGTCGGACCTTGGATTCCTTGAATTCCTTGTGGGCCTTGCACTCCTTGCGCACCCGTCGGTCCTTGAATTCCTTGGATACCTTGAACTCCCTGTGGACCCATTGGACCTGTTGGACCTATATCCCCTTGAGTACCTTGCACTCCTTGCGGGCCCTCTGGACCTGTTGCTCCTATATTCCCTTGAACACCTTGAACTCCAGTTGCTCCTTGTGCTCCGGTTGCTCCTGTTATACCTTGAATCCCTTGTATTCCCTGAATTCCTTGTGGACCTTCTGGACCTGTTACTCCTATTGGTCCTTGAATTCCTTGGATTCCTTGTGGGCCCTCTGGACCTGTTGCTCCAGCTGGCCCTGGCACTCCTTGTATTCCTTGCGGACCCTGAAGTCCTTCTGGGCCTTCTGGGCCTGTTGGTCCTATATCACCCATTGGCCCTTGAATTCCTTGGACTCCTTGTGAGCCTGTGTCCCCGGTTGGACCAGGTACCCCTTGTATTCCTTGTGGGCCTTGATCTCCTGTTGCTCCTGTTATACCTTGAGGTCCTATGGCCCCTTGTATACCTTGCGGACCTTGATCTCCAGTTGCCCCCGTTATCCCTTGAATTCCCTGAACCCCTTGGATTCCTTGTTCACCAGTTACTCCTGTCGGACCTGGAATACCTTGAATACCTTGCGGACCTTCTGGACCCGTTGGTCCAATTGGCCCTTGAACCCCTTGTATTCCTTGCAGGCCCTGTGCTCCTGTTTCTCCTGTACTTCCAGTCGGACCTGTATTTCCAGTCACTCCCGCACTTCCAGTTACTCCAGTATTTCCAGTCGCTCCCGTCGCACCTGTACTTCCACTCGGTCCACCTCCTGGCCCTGTCGCACCTGTTGCTCCAGTCGGACCTGGAGGTCCTCCAGATGGGCCAGTTATCCCTGTTGGACCTGTTATTCCAGTCGGACCACTAATCCCCTGACCAGTCGCTCCTGTTGCTCCCGTATTTCCACTCGGTCCTTGTGGGCCTTGTATCCCTTGAGCTCCTTGTATTCCTTGTGAACCTGTTGCACCCGGTACCCCTTGCACTCCTTGAATTCCTTGAGGTCCCTCTGGCCCGGTAGCTCCAATCGGCCCCTGTAATCCCTGTATCCCCTGTATACCTTGTGCCCCAGTCGCTCCGGTCGGACCAATTGGACCTTGTAACCCTTGCACTCCTTGAGGTCCTGTCGCTCCAGTTTCTCCCTGTGGTCCCCTTAATCCTTGTGGTCCCTGCTGTCCTTCTGGTCCTGTTGCACCCATTTGTCCAGCTGGTCCTTGAATCCCTTGCACTCCTTGAGGTCCTGTCGGGCCCATCTCCCCCATCGGACCTTGAAATCCCCTTGGTCCTTGTGGGCCAGTCGGGCCTTGTGGACCGGTTGGACCAGTAATCCCAATGCCAGTAAATCCCGTTGGAACGGGAGGAAAAGTAGGTCCAATAAGATTCGGTGAAATTCTGAAATTAGAGTTTAATGAATTTTGTCTATCGCGCTCTTTCACACTTTCACCACCTACACACCATCTTTTTTACTTTAAACAAACCTCTTCTTCTTAATATGTATTTACAAAAACAATCTCAAAGACTATTTTTATTCTAAATAATAAAAACTCCCTTAATTCCTTAAGGGAGTCCAGCAAATGAATCCATATTATCTGTATTAGGGACAGCTTGCGATATACTCGACACATTTGCACCTTGCCCCATATTTGTTCCCGTTACAGTACCAGCAGGGGTACCTCGTGTATAGGTTGTCGTCACCGAATCTCCCGGTTGTAAACAAAGCTTCGTCTCCGTCCCTATTACTGTAACAACGTCAATCCAAGTGCAACCCGTTGAACCACTATACGATTTCGTAGCAGTAAATGAAGTATCACTCAAATTGTCACCTGTAAATATATTCCCAGTATTATTAACGATAATAAATTCTTTAATACGTGCAGGCATACTTACACTCTACCTTTCCTTTATGCACCTAATGTACGTGTACTCGTCGCTAATGGCGGAAGAAACACTGATGTTCTAATCACAGCTTCTGGCTGTCGTTTCCCATTTAAAAACACAGCCGCACTCGATCCTCCAGCACCAGCATATATTTTTGCCACAGCTAAAGGTGAGATATCATAACAGTCGCCGACATTAACAGCTCCTGTATTATTAATAATTTTTACTTTACGCATGTTAATTCCCATTTCCCCTCCCCCTTTTGTATACTGTATGCAAAAGAAAAAAACTTGAAACAGACTCGTTTCAAGTTTTTGCAGCTACTTATTTAGTTTCGCCTTCATATTGAAGCATACCGCCAACCATATTCACTGTTTTAAATCCTTGCTCATTTAAATAATGGCATACATTTTCACTACGCATTCCCGAACGGCAAATAAAGATATATTCATTCTCTTTCTCAAAGAAATCTACTTTATTTGGAATATCGCCCATTTTAATATGTACAGCTTCCGGAATTTTCCCTGCCGCTACTTCTTCATCTTCCCTTACATCTACTAAAAATAATGTTTCTCCATTTTCTAAACGCTCTTGCACTTCTTCTGTAGTAATTGTTTTTACTTCTGTCATATGTAGTTCCTCCTTATATACAATAAAACCTTCAGTTTCTTCTTTAAACAATCATTTCTCATCAATTTTAGCATGCGAAGGAAGGAACGCAAAGAATGGAACATTTATTTCTCAATTTCCCCGCAAAACTTATTCTTTACAAACATAACTGGCCCATTGTATCCTCAATATACTTGTTTGATGAAAGGAGCCAGTTAAAATGACACTTTTTCTTTTCATTATGGGCATCATTTTCTTAGTTTTTGCAGTTATTGCTCTTAGTATGAAAAATAATAAAAAGATAAAATCCCCTCAAGAAATGTCATTCTTATTTCTATTACTTAGTATAGCTTTCTTCGGTTTATCAGTCGCTTCATATATTTTCCGTCTGCAAATCATGTAAAAAAAGGTGCCTACTATAAATCATGCACCTTTCCACATTAATTATTTCCTACACAAAACTAGATACTTTCCGATTTAAAAACTCGTAAACTTTCTTTTCAAACAAATGAACATCTAATGCCCCAGCCATATGCCCATTTATACTTTCTATCTCATATACTTCTGCATATTTCCCCTGTTTTTGCAAAATGTCTACCATTTTATAATTATAACGAGGTGGCTGAAGTAAATCTTGTTTGCATGGAATCATGAGTACATTCGCTTCTATATTAGAAAGAGCCTCTTCTAAAGAAGAAAATCCATGCGCAATATCATGTAATAAGACTGCTTTCGCAGTGTACATCCACGAATTTGCATCTACTAAATCTATACTTTTGCATGTCACTTTATTAATCTCTTTCTCAAATGATGTTAATGCAGAAAATTCCTGATAAGGTGCCATTTCTATACTGTTCCGTGGGAATGCCATTTCATAAAAATGTTCATCAAACGCATTCATAAACATCATTCGATTTGCTAAATGAAGACCCTTCGTTGGCTGCTCTTCTCCATACTTTCCACCTTTCCAGTTTGGATCAAGCTGAATTGCTTCAATCGCATTTTGCGCTACATTTCCCGACGTTATAATTGGATTTTGTGGATTCGTAATAACTCCAATCACTCGCTCTACCATATGAGGATAGTGAACAGCCCATTGCTGCGCAATCATCCCACCTGCCGACGGTCCCATTACAGCATGTAGCCTAGCAATCCCCATATCTTTTATTAACTCATATTGCATACGTGCTACATCTAAAAATGTGAAAACTGGAAAATCCATCGCATACTCAAAACCAGTCATCGGATTTATCGATTTTGGTCCCGTTGTAATTACGTAGGGATTCTTCACCTGTACATTACAAAGGTTATCAGTGCATATAACGAAATATTTATTTGTATCAATTGCTTTTCCAGGCCCAATTAATCCATCCCACCAACCAGCTTCCTCATCATGCTCTGTATATTTTCCTGCCGCATGACTTGTTGCACTAAAATAGTGACAAACCAAAATCGCATTTGATCTTTCTCTATTTAAAGTGCCATACGTCTCATACCCCATTTGAACAGGAATTCCCCTGCCATTTTCAAACACAAATTCTTTTAAAACAAACTTCTCCTTTTTTACAATTTGCACAGACTCGCCTTCTTCCCGTCATATTATGAACTGCTTACTAAAGGATTTTTTCTATACAAACCAATCTCCTTCTTCTTTTCATAAATAAATGAATAATATACAAAATTAGCCACAAAATAGCACTATATTACAAGATCAAAGAGGGCATACATATGATTTGGAATTGGTTACGTAAGAAAAAAAACTCAAATACAAAAGAGACAGATGATTCGAAACAACAGCCGGATGATCAAAAGGAACATAACAAAGATAAGAATGGCGAGCCAAAAAGTACGGAACAAACTGAGGATAATTCTCAAAATAAGCAGCAAAGTTCTAAACAAGAGGATAATTCTCAAGGTAAGCAGCAAAGTTCTAAACAAGAGGATAATTCTCAAGGTAAGCAGCAAAATTCTAAGCAAGATGATAATTCTCAAGACAAACAACAAAATTCTAAACAAGAGCATTCTTCTCAAAACAAGCAACAAAGTTCTAAACAAGAGGATAATTCTCAAAACAAACAGCAAGGTTCTAAACAAGAGGACTCTTCTCAAGACAAACAGCAAAGTTCTAAACAAGAGGATTCTTCTCAAGACAAACAGCAAAACTCTAAACAAGATGATAATTCTCAAAACAAACAACAAAGTTCTAAGCAAGAGGATTCTTCTCAAAACAAACAGCAAGGTTCTAAACAAGAGGACTCTTCTCAAGACAAACAGCAAAGTTCTAAACAAGATGATTCTTCTCAAGACAAACAGCAAAGTTCTAAACAAGGTGATTCTTCTCAAGACAAACAGCAAAATTCTAAGCAAGATGATACTTCTCAAAACAAGCAGCAAAATTCTAAGCAAGATGATACTTCTCAAAACAAACAGCAAAGCTCAGGAAGTAACAGCATTTATGACTTTAGCAAACCAGAAAGTGACCATATTCATTCTCTACAAGATTTAATAGAGAAGATGAAACAGTCTAGTGACTTTGTTAATTACCATACATCTGACGATGACACGATGCCTTATTGGATTTCTTACTATCGTCCTTCACTTGATGGTGAGAAATTGCAAAAGTATTTAATGCCTACTCTAATGGAACGTCCTTGCGCTCCATTAGAAGAATTAAAAGAACATATTCCGATGAGTGGTATTACAATTACGAATGACTTACAAAAAATTGAGGACATGGTTTTAAAAGGACATGCAATTATTCAATTAAATCAGCAAGATCAAAAGTGTATGCTTGCAAATATTGCAATTGATAATTATCGTGCACCAACTCCTCCATTAAATGAATCAACTGTTATCGGACCTCAAGAAGGCTTCGTAGAGGATATTGATACGAATATTAATTTAGTACGAAAACGCCTTCCTGTTTTAGATTTACACACAAAAGAGATGATTATTGGAGAGTTTTCAAAAACAAAGGTTGTCATGATGTATTTAGACAACCTTGCCGAAAAAGATAATGTAGACTTTCTAGAAGAATCACTTCGAGCTCTTGAATATGATCAAATTAACGATAGTGCTTATATACAGGAATTAATGGGTGAAAAGTCAATTTTTCCTCTCTATATAAATACAGAACGCACTGATAGAGTCACAAAAGCACTTATTGATGGAAAAATCGCTATTTTTGTTGATGGTTCTCCAAGTGTCCTATTAACGCCTGTATCATATTTCGATTTTTTCATTTCACCAGAAGACTATAACGTATCTTGGCTATACGCGACATTTTCAAGAATATTACGCCTTATCGCAGTTCTATTCTCAATTTGTGCCACACCGCTATATGTCGCTATTTTAAATTATCATTACGAGCTCATTCCAAGTGATTTGCTTGAAACATTGATTTTATCAAGGGCACAAGTACCCTTCCCACCTTTAATCGAGGCGCTCTTTTTAGAATTAGCCATTGATTTATTAAGAGAAGCTGGCGCGCGATTACCAATGAAAGTTGGACAAACACTAGGTATTGTAGGCGGTATTGTAATTGGGCAAGCATCTGTACAAGCTGGTTTAACGAGTAATATTTTATTAATTATCGTTGCTTTATCAGCGTTAGCTTCCTTTATTACGCCCATTTATAAAATGGGTAACGCCGTTCGTTTACTACGTTTCCCATTTCTCGCATTTGCAGAAATAGGTGGGCTCTTCGGTATATCTCTTGGATTTATCTTTTTATTTACCCATTTGTTTAGACTTACTTCTTTACGTAAGCCGTACGCTCTCTTTTATCCAACGAGACAACAATCCTTTAAAGATTCTTGGATTCGTTTTCCATTAACAATGATTGATACTCGAGATGTTCAAGCAAGACCGCAACACGTAAAGAAAGCAACTAATGGAATTTCTACAAAACATACGTCAGATTTTGATGATTAAGAAATGAGGTGCATCGATGAGTAAAATTAAAGCAGAACACCAAATATCACCCGTCTTCGTTTTCTTTTTAATTCACGGTGCACAATTTGGTGCTGGTGTTCTCGGATTCGCTCGAATCATTGCAAAAGCCGCTGGATACGACGGCTGGATGGGTGTTCTAATCACAGGAATCTGTATCCATATTCTTATATGGATGATGTATTTCTTATTAAAAGAAACAAACGGGAATTTAATCGACTTACATCGGCAAACATTTGGAAAGTGGCTAGGAAACGGCATTAATATCATCTTTGCTGCTTATTTTTTAATCGTCAGTATTTCCGTCATTCGAACATACGTTGAAATTATTCAAGTGTGGATGTTTCCTACCGCTTCCACTTGGATGTTAACACTATTTTTATGCTTAGTTAGCTATTACATTATCTCTTCTGGATTTCGTGTAATTACCGGCATTTGTGTCATCTCAGTTGGTGGTACATTAGGATATTTATTTCTTAGCCTATTCGTTTTGAAATACTCTCATTGGCCTAATTTACTCCCTATATTCACACATTCTTTTTCAGATATTTTAAAAGCCGCTCAACTGTCAATCTACAGTATGACCGGTTTTGAGGTTTACCTCATGGTTTATCCATTTGTGAAAAACCCTAAACAATCTCATAAATTCGCTCAATATGGGGCACTATTTTCAAACCTACTATATTTATTTAGTACCCTTTTAGCCTTTGCGTTTTTTAGTGAAAAACAATTATTAAAAACAATATGGTCCCAACTTTCTATGACCCAAGTCATTCAATTACCATTCATAGAAAGGCTAGAATATATTGCAATTTCAGCTTATGCACTCGTTATTATTACAAGCTTTATCCTTCCTTTATGGTCGGCAACGAGAGCAACTCACGAAATATTCCGTGTAAAACAAAGAGGTGTTCTAATCGCTTTCATCTTTATCACTCTCATTGTTTCACAACTTTTAACAAACAGGCACGATATTAATAATTTTATTAGTAACGCATCAAAAGTTAGTTTTTGGCTCATTTATGTATACATCCCAATCCTATTTATTATTGTGTGGGTGAAAAGAAAATGGAAAAAATCAAAAGCAAATTAATACTCATTTCTTGCATAACACTCTTTAGTCTAACTGGGTGTTTACAAAAGAATATTATCGATGACGTACACCTTATCCAAGGAACTGTCTTTGATGTAGCAAAAGATAATAAAGTAAAAGTGACATTTGTTTGTCCTATTCAGCAAAAAGGTAACAAAGTTCAAGTTTTTGAAGGTACGGCAAATGCTGTAAAACAAGTAAAAGCAGATACATCTTTAGAATCTTCTCAACCATTCGCTAGCGGACAAATGCGTGTTGCTCTATTCACCACCAGAATTGCCAAGAAAGGAATGGTTGCTTCCTTCGATACATTAATTCGCGATGTAAACATTGGGAATGCCTTATATGTTGCTTTACTTGAAGGTAATGGCACTGAACTTTTAAAAGGAAAGTACACGACTTCATCCAACGTTGCCATTTATATAAAAAAAATGCTAGAACATAATATGGAAACTGGTCCTCTACCAAAAGATAACCTGCATTTAGGAGCATTCCGTTATTATCGAGAAGGACAAGACTACTATATTCCAATTTTAAAAAAGCATGGTGATAAAATAAAAGTCATTGGAATTGGCCTTTTTAAAAAGGATAAATATGTTGGTAAAATTGCGGAAAAAGATATGTTTATATTCAAAGGACTTTTAGAGAAACATAAGTTGGATTCACATGAATTTAAAGCAACTCCTGGGTACGTAATGATTAATAATATTCGTTCTGTTCCAACATACGATATAAAAATAAAAAATGGAAAGCCTTCTTTTTCCATTCATGTTAAGCTTGATGCTCGTATTCAAGAAGTATCGAAACAAATTAACTTAGAAAATGCAAAGAACACAAAAAAGATTGAGAAGGCCGTCCAAAAACAATTGGATATAGAAGGTAACAAATTAATTAAGCAATTCAAATCTTTAGGCGTCGATCCTCTCGGGCTAGGAGCTAAATATAAGCAACATTATCGTCCATTTAAATTAGAAGAGTGGAAAAAAATGTACAAAGATGTCCCTGTTAACATAAAATACACCATAAATATTACAAATTCTGGTGTGATTGAATAAGTTAACGATTGAACTCCCCTCTCTGGCATGGTACAACGGAGAGGGGAGTTTTTATTTTTAAATAGAGAAAAGGGATATTTACGGGGGAGCTTATGTCTAAAAAATTAGTAAAGCCTATTTTAAATGGTATTTTATTTCTCGGCGTCTTTTTATTTGCTCATACATACTTAAAAAATGTTTCTTTCACACGTTATTTACTTGTAGTTATACCAATGCTACTCATCGGAATGTTTGGCATCGATCTTATTTTATCCGTTTTAATTAAGAAAGAAGAATAACGAGCGAACATCTTATTTCTCATAAGATGTTCTTTTTATTTAATAACTACCTTATGTTACAATAAAATTCGGCATAACGTAAGAAAGGATGAAACAACATGACAAACGAAAAAGGTTTAGATAAAGGATACGAACTTGTTGCAAAAATGCATGAAGAATTCGGACATCCTGTGACAAGTACTCCAACAAAACTAACAGAAGAGCGTGCAAAAATTCGTGCTAGCTTTATGCAAGAAGAGCTAGAAGAATTTCTAGAAGCAACAACTGTTGAAGATCAATATGATGCACTTATTGACCTTATTTACTTTGCATTCGGAACGTTTGCAGAAATGGGCGTACGTCCAGATAAAGGATTCGAAATTGTAAACAATGCTAACATGGCAAAACTATTCCCTGATGGAAAGCCTCGATTCCGCGAGGGCGACGGCAAAATTATGAAACCAGAAGGATGGCAAGCACCGGAACCACAACTTCGTGCGGAAATCGAACGCCAACGTCAAGAGGCAGAAAAAAACTGCTAGGATCTCCTAGCAGTTTTTTATTATGTCTTTTTTCCTTTGGTCTATTAATGACCCACGTGTCCCGCGTGTCCTGCTGCTCCTGCAGTACCAGCTGCTGCTCCTGCTGCCGTCCCTGCTCCAATTCCACCTGCCCAAGGCTGTTGTTGCTGCTGATACTGCTGGTATTGTTGTTGACCTTGATGTTGTTGTTGACCTTGATGATGCTGTTGACCTTGATGATGCTGTTGGCCTTGGTGATGGTGTTGGCCTTGATGATGGTGTTGACCTTGGTGATGGTGTTGACCTTGGTGATGATGTTGGCCTTGGTGATGCTGTTGGCCTTGGTGATGATGTTGACCTTGATGAGTTTGATAAAGGACAGCCTGCGGGTGAATTTGATGATGACCTTGGTGATGTACTTGTTGCTGATGGTGGCCGTGGTGTTGATGATGACCATGATGACCGTGGTGTTGATGCTGGCCTTGGTGACCATGATGACCATGGTGTTGATGCTGGCCTTGGTGACCATGATGATGTGTTTGATAAAGGACAGCCTGCGGATGAATTTGATGATGACCATGATGATGTACTTGTTGTTGATGATGGCCATGATGCTGATGATGGCCGTGTTGTTGATGATGACCGTGATGCTCATGATGTACATGATGACCGTGATGACCGTGATGCTCATGATGCACATGATGACCGTGAACACCTTGAGGAAAGCCGCCGATCCCACCTGCTACAACACCAACGCCAGGTACAGGAAATCCTGTTTGTACACCGCCAACGAAAGATGGGAATGTAGTTGGCATACCTACAGGAACTCCTCCTTGTGCACCTCCTACTAGTGCCGGAAATCCTGTTTGCGCTCCAGCTACTGACGTTGGAAATCCTGTTTGTACACCCGCCACTGACGTCGGAAATCCTCCAGCTGCTCCTCCCATCCAACTTGGAATTCCGCCATATCCGTGTTGACCATCTCCTCCCATGAACATCATTTGTCCATAACTATCCGATCCACCTCCGAAGAAGCCATGTGGTGCATTATTGTCCATCCCTTTCATTCCTTTCACCTCTTCTGTTCAATTTAACCTACCTTTTTTATCATATTTTCTATAGAAGAATAGGTGTTTGTCTATATGGGAATTCCGCGCCTTTTTCTTCGTTCTTCATTCATGATAAACTAAATTAACTGATTATTTTTTCAAAGGGGGCATTTCCATTGGAGAACATAGCAAAAGCTTCCATCGACGATTTAGATTCAATCTTACATATAGATGTTGATCTAATCGGAGACGATAGTAGACGAGATTATATTAAACACGCTATTGATGAAGGAACCTGCATCATTGCAAAAGAGGACAATTCCATTTCTGGTTTTCTAACATACGATACAAATTTCTTTGGTTATACTTTCCTCTCATTAATCATTGTTTCGCCAACGAAAAGAAGACAAGGTCATGCAAGCTCATTAATCTCATATATGTTAAGACATTCTCCTACTCAAAAAATATTTTCTTCAACGAACAAATCGAATACAAATATGCAAAAAGTTTTTAAAGCAAATGGATTTATGCGTAGTGGAATGATCGAAAACTTAGATGAAGGTGATCCTGAGCTTATTTTTCACGCAAAAAAGCTCAGAGCATAAACGCTCTGAGCTTTTATTAATAATTAATTAGTTTGCAACAACGTTAACAAGTTTTCCAGGAACAACAATTACTTTACGAACTGTTTTTCCTTCAATTTGTTCTTTGATTGCCTCAAGTGCAAGTTGTTCCATTTCTTCTTTTGATGCGTCTTTACTCATTGTTAGTTTTGTGCGAACTTTGCCCATAATTTGAACAACGATTTCAACTTCATCTTCTACAAGTTTAGACTCATCAAATGTTGGCCAGCTTGCATATGTGATTGTTTCACTGTATCCAAGTTTGCTCCATAGTTCTTCCCCGATGTGAGGTGCAACTGGTGCAATCATTTTTACGAAACCTTCTACATATTCTTTCGGAAGTGTTTCAGCTTTGTATGCATCGTTGATGAATACCATCATTTGAGAAATCGCTGTGTTGAAGCGAAGCTCTGCATAGTCTTCTGTAACTTTCTTCACTGTTTGGTGGTAAGCTTTTTCAAGCTCTTTATTTGGTGCATCAGTGATTTTCTCACTTAATTCACCGTTATCTTGAATGAATAGGCGCCATACGCGGTCTAGGAAGCGGCGAGCTCCGTCAAGACCATTTTCAGACCAAGCGATTGAAGCGTCTAATGGTCCCATGAACATTTCGTATAGACGAAGTGTGTCTGCACCGTGGCTTGCTACAATATCATCAGGATTTACAACGTTACCTTTTGATTTACTCATTTTCTCGTTATTTTCACCTAAGATCATACCTTGGTTGAATAATTGTTGGAACGGTTCTTTCGTTGGAACTACACCGATATCATATAATACTTTATGCCAGAAACGAGCATATAGTAAGTGAAGTACAGCGTGCTCTGCTCCGCCGATATAAATATCAACTGGAAGCCATTGTTTTACTTTTTCAGGATCTACAAGTGCTTCGCTGTTGTTTGGATCGATGTAGCGTAGGTAGTACCAGCAGCTACCAGCCCATTGTGGCATTGTATTTGTTTCACGACGACCTTTTTTACCAGTTTCAGGATCAACAACATTTACCCACTCTTCAATGTTTGCAAGTGGTGACTCACCTGTACCTGAAGGACGAATGTTTTCTGTTTTCGGAAGAACTAATGGTAATTCTTCTTCTTTCACAGCTGTCATTGTGCCATCTTCCCAATGGATTACTGGAATTGGCTCACCCCAGTAACGTTGACGGCTAAATAACCAGTCACGTAGACGGTATGTTACTTTTTGATTTCCTGCGCTTGTTACTTCAAGCCATTCAATCATTTTTACAATTGCTTCTTCTTTATTTAAACCATCAAGGAATGCTGAGTTTACGTGTGCACCACCACCTGTGTACGCTTCTTTCGTAATGTCTCCGCCTTTTACAACTTCCTTCATTGGAATATTGAACATTGATGCGAATTCATAGTCACGCTCATCGTGAGCTGGAACCGCCATTACAGCACCTGTTCCGTAAGTTGCAAGAACATAGTCAGCGATCCAGATTGGTAACTTCTCACCATTTACTGGGTTAACTGCGTAAGCACCAGTGAATACACCAGTTTTCTCTTTCGCAAGTTCTGTACGCTCTAGGTCACTCTTCATTTTTACAGAATTAATGTAAGCTTCTACAGCTTCTTTTTGTTCTGCTGTTGTAATGTCAGCAACAAGTGCATGTTCCGGAGCAAGTACACAGTATGTTGCACCAAATAGTGTATCAGGGCGCGTTGTGAAAACTGTGAACTTCTCATCTGTACCGTCGATGTTGAAGTGTACTTCTGCACCTTCAGAACGACCAATCCAGTTACGCTGCATATCTTTTAAGCTTTCTGGCCAATCAAGCTCATCTAGATCTGCTAATAGACGATCTCCGTAAGCTGTAATTTTTAACATCCACTGTCTCATCGGACGACGCTCAACTGGATGTCCACCGCGCTCACTCTTACCGTCAATGATTTCTTCGTTTGCAAGTACTGTACCAAGTGCTGGGCACCAGTTTACAGGTACTTCATCAACGTAAGCTAAACCTTTTTCAAATAGTTTTAGGAAGATCCATTGTGTCCACTTGTAGTAGGTTGGATCTGTTGTATTTACTTCACGATCCCAATCGTAAGAGAAGCCTAATGCTTTAATTTGATTACGGAACGTATTAATATTAAGCTCTGTAAATTCAGCCGGGCTGTTCCCAGTATCAAGTGCATATTGCTCTGCTGGAAGACCGAATGCATCCCATCCCATTGGATGAAGAACGTTATATCCTTGCATACGCTTCATACGAGATAAAATATCTGTCGCTGTATAACCTTCTGGATGACCTACGTGTAAGCCTGCACCTGATGGATATGGGAACATATCTAGTGCATAAAATTTTGGTTTTTCTGTTTCATCTGGCGTACGGAATGTTTTATTCTCTTCCCAATGCCCTTGCCACTTCTTCTCAATTTCTTGATGATTAAAGCTCATGAGATACCCTCCTTGAAATTCTATTTATTTTCACCGCCCAAAATACAAAAAACCTCTCATCCCTAGAAAGGGACGAGAGGTTATAGATTCCCGCGGTACCACCCTAAATTAATGTAATAAATACATTCGCTTAGATCCGTAACGTGGATTAACGGCAATTGCTACTAATGATTTCACAACTGCAACTCAAAGGCGAGTTCATAACGAAACGTGGATTGACTTGCACCGACCGTCAACTCTCTAAACCAGCTTCTATTATTACTATTCCTTCTCACTGTTATTACAAATATGAGTTAAGTGAACTACCCGCCACTTAGTATCTCTTACGAGCTTACTTGAAGTGGGGGCTTCTCGGTTAATCGTTACTTTTAATAGCTAACGAATTTGTCTTAGGACAGCCGAGCTACCTCCCTTGTTCCAAAGGTTATTTTGTTACTATTTATTTAAATATATTCTAAAACATGTTGCATGTTCCGTCAAACTAAACTGCAATTTTTTCTTCAACTGTTTCTTCTACTTTTACTCGTCTATCATAAATACTCGTTGCTATAAGCGCTACTACAAGCATTACCATGATCGCTATAAACAATACTTCCATATTGTATAAATCAACAATTGCCCCGCCAACGACCGGTCCGAACATTTTTCCTACAGTCGCTGCGCTATTTACAACCCCTTGATAAAATCCAAGTTTATCTTTCGGTGCAAGTATATTTGCAATAGTCGGAACTGCCGGCCATACGAATAATTCACCAATCGTTAATGTCACCATCGCAACAAGAAACATCGTAAATTGCTGCGCTTGGCTTAAAACAATAAACGACGCCGCAAAAATGACGATTCCAATCATAATTTGTTGTTTTAAAGAACGCTTCATCCAGCGAATTAACATACTAACAAGTGGCTGCGCACAAACAATCATCGCTCCGTTTATCGTCCATAATAAACTATAATGGCGGAGGCTAATATCTAATTCTCGCATATGAGTCGCAATTGCCCCTTGCCACTGTACGTATGTAACCCAGCATAAAGCATATGCTACACATACGATTAGAAGCGCTTTGAAGCCAGGTGTAAGTGACCAACCTTTTTTCGTTTCGGCTTCTTTTTGTACCTCTTGCTCTTTTTTTGCTTCCATACCACGAAATCCAATAAACGCAATTAAGAAGAAAATAAAATATAAAATAAAGTTCGCTAAGAAAATATAATCAAAACGATAAGACGCAACTAATCCACCGCACGCTGTTCCAATCGCAATCCCAACGTTTTGTCCAACATACATTGCATTGAACGCTCGTCTCCCGCCTTCTGGCCAAACCGTACCGACCATCGCATACATCGATGGAAACACCATTCCAGAACCGAATCCGATTAATGCTAGCCACACAACATATAATGGCCAACCATGGAAAAATACAAGACCTAAAATCGATACAAGTGTAATGACAATCCCTACTAAAATTGATTTATAACCGCCCCATTTATCAAATAAAACACCGCCGAGCAAGTTTCCGATTACACCAGTAAGCGAGTTGATCATTAATACCATTCCGGCTACTGATAAAGATTTCCCTAAACTATCATGTAAGTAAATTGTATTAAAAGGCCATAAAAAAGAAGCACCCGTGACATTAATAATCATCCCAGCTACTAATAGCCATACTTTCCTTGGCATAGTCTCCCCTCCTATTCTCTTTTTTTCGTTCATATATATAACAGTAAAATTGTAGTCGTTTTTAAATAGGAAGGCAACTGATTAATAGTTGATGAAATTCAGATAATAGCACAAAGACGATTAGAATGTATTCTAATCGTCTTTGTAAAATATTAATCTATAAATAATGGAATCGTTCCCTCGCGAAAGGTTATCCAACTTCCTTTTTACGTTTTGCACTTTCTTTCGCACTCCATTTAAATACTTTGTCTAGTAGAGAGTATATTCTCCCAGACTCCTTCGTTAATAATGGTCCTAACGACGCCAATATTAAAACATATAAAGCTGAGAATGGTTTAATCGTTGCCATTAAGCCACCCGCTATTCCGAGATTCGCGACAATAATGGAGAATTCCCCACGTGATATAAGTGTTAAACCGATATTCGTAGAAGCCTTATGCGATAACCCGGCTTTACGCCCTGCAATCATTCCAGCTGTAAAATTACCGATGAGAGTAATGAAAACTGCTCCTAATGCCAACCATACTGCTCCTCCAAGTGAAAACGGATCTATACTTAAACCGAAGCTGAAGAAAAATATAGCTCCAAAGAAATCACGAAACGGGACGACGAGATGCTCGATCCGGTCACTATGCTCTGTTTCTGAAAAGACGAGTCCTAACAATAAAGCCCCAATCGCTTCCGCAACATGAATTGTTTCTGAAAATCCTGCTACAAAGAATAAAATAGCGAATATTACGATAATAAAAATTTCGTTTGACGAAATATCTAATACTTTATTTAGGAACGGCGTAGCTTTTCTAGCGATTACAAAGAATAGGAGCATATACCCTACTGCGATTAACACCGATGTAAGAGCACCTACAAATGATGTTGCACCTCCGAGTACTAATCCTGAAACAACTGATAAATATACAGCTAAAAAGATATCATCAAACATAATGATTCCTAAAATTAGCTCTGTCTCTTTATTACCAGATCTTCTTAAATCAACGATTACTTTCGCTACAATTGCACTCGATGAGATTGTAATAATTCCAGCAATAATTAATGTTTCTAGTAAGGGGAAGCCCATTATATATCCATAAAGTAAACCTAATATGAAATTAAGCGATATATGAACACTACCCCCAAAAGCAATCGACTTTCCTGATTTAATTAATTTTTTTATTGAGAATTCTAAACCTAAATAGAATAAGAGGAATATGACGCCAACACGGCCGAGGAAGGAAATAACTTCTCCGCTTTCAATAAACCTTAAATCGATAAGTCCTAAATCTGGGGCATGAGGCCCCACTAACATACCGAGTATAATGAGAAACGGAATAATCGAGAACTTTAACTTCGCAGCGAGGATAGCTGCAAAAGCTACTAATACTAACGCAGTTCCAACTTCCAAAATTAAAGTATCCATCGATTAGGAATCACCTCCTGCCGAAAGTAATTCCTTAATGATTCTTTTCACTTCATGTCTTTCGCCCGATAATACGAGCATATCGCCAGCTTCAATGATAGAATCTGGGCCTGGATTAAAGAACTTCTTCATATTCTTTTTCAAAATAGCAATAATCGTTACGTTATACGTTTTTCTGACATGTAAGCTACCAATTGTTTGTTGTACTACTGGTGCATTATTCTCCACCTTAAACCATTCAATTGATAATCCTTCAAAAGCCATCTCAATTGTGTCTAGCGCTTGCGGCCTATATACCATTCCGCCTAATATAGCCGCAATTTGTCTCGCTTCAGAATCACGAAGAGAAATGCTTGAAATACTCTCATCGTGATCCGCATCAAAATGATACATTTCTCTTCGGCCATCATCATGAATAACGATAACCATTTTTTCATTACCTTTTGTTATCACTTCGAATTTACATCCAATGCCCGGTAGTTCACTCTCTCTAATATTCATATTTTCCGCCTCCTAAAGTTTTTAGTTACGGGTTTTACAAATCTACATCAATCTCTGTTTTAAACTTCTCATCTTTTGAGATTCCTAAATACTTGAGCGTCTCTGATGGAGTTGCGTGATGAAAATGCTTTTGCAATAGCGCAATCGCTATTCCTCTTTTGTACGCATGAAATCCAAATGTTTTTCGCATTGAATTCGTTCCAATCTTTCCAACAATCCCAACCGCTTCAGCTGCGCTATGGATAACACGATACGCTTGTTGGCGCGAGATTGAATTTGTCGTTTTATTAGATTGAAATACGTAGTTTTCTCTTTGAGCATCAATAGATTGTACGTAATCTAAAAGGGCTTCTTTTACTTTTGTATTTAAATAAATATCTTGTTTAAATTTTTCATCTTTCACAGGAAGAGAATAGAACTCTTTAACAGTTCCATCTTCATTCAATACCTCTTCAAATTTCATACTAAGTAGCTCAGTGATCTTTAATCCAGTGTTAATTCCAATAACAAATAAAAGATAATCTCGCTGCGAGTGCTCTTTTAAGTACTTTTTCATAGCCTCAATTTGGCTTATATCTTTTAATGCCTCTACAACTTCCATACATGTATCTCCTCATCTTATGAACGGTAATTTTCTCATTATCCTGTTCATTTTACCTTATCATGCTATGAGATTTCCATGTATTATCCATTATTTTCACAATATACGACTTAGGTCTGACAATTTTTCATTTGGAAATTTATGATTGTACAAATACGGTGTGGGTAGAAAAATAGGGGATACAAGTTCAGCTTCTTTCTATAGATCGAATTCCTCCTTTCGTTTTCCAGTTACTGATACTCACATATTATGTTACTTATTTACATTATATTATATATTTCAGTAACATTAAAGTGTTTTTTCTGAAAATATAAAAAGCCGAGCACTTTCACTCGGCTTTTTACCTATTAATCTTCTTTTGGAAGAACAATTCCTTTATACAATTGAACTGTAATGAAGTAATAAATCGCATAAATAACTACGAAAATTACGATTGGTACCCAAATACGGAAGTAAGGATCCATTAAAATAAATCCGAAAATATTCATACCAACTAATACGTGAGCGATCCCCACAATTGCTGGGAATAAGAATACTAAGAATAACTCTTTATAAATTGATTTCGTTAATAACTCACGACGCACACCGATTTTGCGAAGCATTTGATAACGCGTAATATCTTTTGATGCACCAGAAAGAATTTTAAACATTAAACAACTTGCCATCATTGCTAAGAACGCAATTCCAAGGAAGAATCCCATAAATACTGTTCCACTCGCAATGCCGTAGAATCCATTGTAAGATTGATATTTACTATCTAATCTTTCAGCTTTTACATTTTTATATTTAACTAGCTGCAACTCGTCAAGTTTTTTCCATTCTTTTGTGTATGCTACAAAATCGTCTGTTTTTCCAGTAACTACGATTCCTTCTTTACCATTTACAGTATCGTACATTTTCTGATCTACAATTTTAATTGCATGATCTTCATATAGATAAAATGGCTGAATTGTTCTGAAAGCCTCGTTCCATTCTTCTGGAAGTTCTTTAGCACTCGCATCTTTTTCATTCATTTCTCTAGAAACTGCACCTACTGGTAGTTCCTCTGAAACTTTCTTTATTTTTCCTAAATCCTTCATACTTTCCATCTGTTTTGTATCTTGTACGAAAGGAGGGTTTTTCTCTAAATCTTCTTTTACATAATAAACGTATTTATTATCAACTTTGTAACGATATTCATTTTTCTCTTTAAATGTAATACCATCTAAAATTTTCTTTTCTTCAGCTGTTGGGTTATGAATAACTGAATCATATATTACTAAACCATCAACCATTTTTATAACGTTATTTTTAAACGCCATACCACCTGAAATTGCACCCGCTCCAAGAGCAACTAACATCGCTACCGTTGCAAGTACTTTCGTTAAGCTATTTATACGGAAATTTAATTGTGCAAATGTAAAAGCATTAAGTCCTTTTTCACTACGTTTTTTATTACTCTTTAACTTTCTAATGATAACTGGGAGAAGTGATCCAAATAGCATGTAAGTACCAGTTGTTGTTGTAATTAATGCAATAAGGATTCCCATTTCTCTTAATTTTTCCATGTAAATCATTGATGCATAGCCAATTCCTAATAAAATAACAGCAAGGATTGCAACGACACCTGTCATTTTACCTTTTACTGCAACACGCTCTGTTTGTGCATCTGCATGTACAAGTTGCAGTACTGAAATACGTGATAACTTAATACTGTTCATAATTGCTGATAATACAAATAATGCAAAGAAGAAAATACAAGTAACAGTCATAGATGGTAGATAAAATGCCTTATAGCCTTCACCAGCAAATTCTAATTGTTTCATTAATAACTGTCCGATACCTTCTGCAAGTCCTACACCAACTGTAAGTCCAATCGCAAGAGACGCAGCACCTAATACAATCGTTTCAATAAACATAAGTAATGTAACTTTATGCTTTTTTGCACCTAACATCATGTACATACCAAACTCTTTTTGACGAAGAGATAATAAGAAAGAGTTTGCATATAAAATGTAGAAGAACGTTATAATTGCTAATAAAAATGAACCTGCTTGGAATACGAAACCAATAGACTTAATAACAGAATTGGATTCGATAAACGCTTTATTCAGCGCTAACGTTTGGAACATATAAAAAATTGAAATCGACATGACAAGACCAACAAGTAAGACAATATAATCTTTCAGCTTACTCTTTAGCCCTGACATGGAAAGTTTAAATAACATGCCCTAGACCTCCCTTCTTACGCTTTTTGTGTGCCTAAGTCCGCAAGCACATCTAAAATTTCTTTATAAAATTCTTCACGCGTACCACCGCGGTGAATTTCTTTATATAGCTCACCATCTTGAATGAATAAAATACGCTGACAGTAACTTGCACTATATGGATCATGCGTAACCATCATAATAGATACGCCTTGTTCTTCATTTAAGTTTGTCATCGCATCAAGTAAACTTGCTGCATTTTTCGAATCAAGAGCTCCTGTTGGCTCGTCTCCTAAAATAATTGCCGGCTCATGCACTAGTGCACGTGCTGCTGCTGAACGTTGTTTCTGTCCACCGGATACTTCAGTTGGATACTTTTGAAGAATTTCTGTAATCCCTAACATATTCGCTACTTTCTCTACTTTCGGTCCAATATTACGTGATGAAACACCTTGAAGTGAAAGTGGAAGTGCAATGTTCTCATAAATAGATAAGTTCTCTAATAAGTTGAAGTCTTGGAAAATGAATCCTAACTTTTGCGAACGGAAATCAGAAAGCTCACCTTGCTTCATTTTCGTAATGTCCGTACCCGCAATTTCAACAACGCCACCCGTTGCTTTATCAAGCGTTGAAATTACATTTAATAATGTCGTTTTACCAGAACCAGATGGTCCCATAATACCAACAAATTCACCCTCTTGAATTGAGAATGAAACACCTTTTAACGCATGTGATTGGTTCTCACCTTTTTTACCGTACACTTTTTGAACATTTTTCACGTCTACAACTGGTTTCGTCATATATATCCTCCTACGCTTGTTTTTCCATTACCTATTTTGCGCCTTTTGGAGGTGAACTGCTATTTATTAACATTACAATTACCTTACACTTTTGTAAGAAAAAAAACTGAGCATGTAAGCTTAGTTTTTTCATTAGTAAATGCAATTTTATCAGCGATTTTTCAACTATATCGACTTACCGACAAAAGATGACAATAAAAATAGACTGTTTCGCATGTGGAACAGCCTATTTCCTACTCTTATTTCTTTAAAGGCGTTACCGTCCAATACGTAATAACACGCCAAATCCATTCTAATGGACCCATTTTAAAGATTTTCATCCAAATCACACTGAAAATAATTTGAATTGCATAAATTACGATACACACATATAGCGTCTGCATGTACGTTAAGTTTCCTGCAAAATTAAATACACTGCCTGCAATTAAAATCATTGCAGTTTGTCCAATATAATTTGTTAAAGCCATACGACCATAATATTTCAGTGGCGCTAACAAAGTTTGAACTGGTTTTAATTGAAGTAGCAAAACTAATGCTCCGACATAGAAAGCTGAAATAATTGGTCCAACTGTAACACCAATTTTTAAAAACTGACCTGCAGCATCCATTGTTCCATCCTCAGTCATAAGTATCATATTTACAAATGGATTAGCAGGAACGTGCCCATATTGATACCATAAAGCTATCACACTTAAAACAAACATAACTCCTGTAAAAATAGCGACTTGCTTTATTTTCGCTGAAAGATTTTCAAATACTTTGTACTGTCCTGCAGCAAGACCTAATAAAATTAAACCTAATGGTAATAATTCCTTAGCTGCCATAATACTAAAAACTATCGTAAGAATAAGACCAATTACTAAATTTATTTGCTTCTTCACTTTATAAAATGGTAAAGTGACTAATCCACAAATTGCGTATAACGCTAGTGCTTCCCCAGGCTGAAACATTTGATGAATCAAACCAAAAATAAATAGTGCAACTAAGCGGCGTAGAAATAGAACATATCCATTCTTCCCTTTCGCAATTGCTCTTGTAATGAAGATATAGAATCCTACTCCAAATAAGAATGAAAAGATTGAGAAGAAACGACCTTCTACAAATAAGTATAGAAACCTTTGATAACTTGCATCCACTGTACTAGGATCTGGAACTTTAATATTCAGTAGTGCAAGAATATTTACTAAAATAATCCCCAGTAATGCGAAGCCACGAATGTAATCTAACTCTTCAATTCGTTTGTTTGTAATATTGTTCCCCATAATACAACTCCTTGTCCAAAATTAAATCCTCCCTCACTCTACTGGAAAAGTAAGCTTACAACTATCGACAAACCTTACAGAAATCTTACATTATTGTCATATAGCAAAATAAAACCAGGTCATATTGCGACCTGGTTTACTCTGATTGCTTTGATTTTTGAGGTTGTCCCTTTTTACTATTACGCTGTTTCACTTGAACAACTGGATCAAGTTCATTTGAAAACTCAGCGTTATGTCCATTTTGCGTTTTTTGCTCTGGATTATTTTGATCTGAACGTTTCGCCATTACATTCACTCCTTATTAGTGCGGTGTAATAATCATTTGATGTTGCAATTGGCGAATTGCCATACGTGCTCTATTTAATTGCTCACGTTGCTCATCATTCGCATGTTGTTGCATCGTTTGTAAATCATTATATGCTTGTTCTAATTGCAACTGAGCATCCGAATACTCCATCGTATTGTAATGCTCCTGTCTCATGCCTTGGTCTAATTGTTCTTTCGCATATTCCACCGCTTGTTCTGCCTGTGTAATATACTCTTCAAGTGATTGACGCTCTGCCATAATTGTCCCTCCTTGCTTCAATTCCCCTTTAGTGTGTCCCTTCCATATGAACCTTATGAGTATGTTATAATGGATTTTGTTTCATTTTGACTCGTCTTAGGAGGGAAAATAATGAAGGTTCAAAACCCTTTTCCATATACAAATGACAATAAACGTTATCATACATGGAATTACCACTTACGAAATGAATTTGGTGAAAAAATCTTTAAGGTTTCATTAGATGCTGGCTTCGATTGCCCGAACCGTGACGGTACAGTCGCTTACGGCGGCTGCACGTTTTGTAGTGCTGCTGGATCTGGTGACTTCGCTGGCGATCGCCGCGATGATGTTATAACGCAATATCATGAAATGAAAGAAAAAATGCGCTCAAAGTGGAAAGACGGAAAATGTATCGCTTATTTTCAGGCTTACACAAATACACATGCACCACTTGAAGTGTTAAAAGAAAAATTCGAACCGCTTCTAGCAGAAAAAGACGTTGTCGGTCTTTCTATCGCAACTCGTCCAGATTGTTTACCAGACGATGTCGTTGAATATTTAGCGGACTTAAATAAACGTACGTACCTTTGGGTTGAACTCGGACTACAAACTGTTCATGAACGCACTGCAAATCTTATTAACCGTGCTCACGATTATCCATCTTATGTGGAAGGCGTAAATAAATTACGCAAACATGGCATTAGAGTTTGCTCTCATATTATTAACGGTCTTCCCCTTGAAGATTACGACATGATGATGGAAACAACTCGTGAAGTAGCAAAACTTGACGTACAAGGAATTAAAATTCATTTACTTCATTTATTAAAAGGTACGCCAATGGTGAAGCAATATGAAAAAGGACAACTAGAATTCTTATCTCTTGAAGATTACGTAAGTCTCGTTGTTGACCAACTTGAAATTATTCCAGAAGACGTAATTGTGCACCGCATCACAGGTGACGGTCCACCTGATTTAATGATCGGTCCAATGTGGAGCTTAAATAAATGGGAAGTATTAAATTCCATCGATGCAGAATTTGTACGCCGCGGAAGCTGGCAAGGAAAATATGCAAATGAGGAGAAACAAAAATGAAATTAGAACGTGTATTACCGTTTGCTCGCTCGCTGCTGCAAACGGCTGTTAAAGAAGGCGGTTACGCAGTAGATGCAACGCTTGGCAATGGACATGACACTTGCTTCCTAGCTGAAATCGTTGGGGATAACGGAAAAGTATTTGGATTTGATATTCAAAAAGAAGCAATCGAAAGCTCTACTATCCGCCTAAAAGAAAAAGAACTTTTCGAACGCACTGTTTTAGTTCACGACAGTCACGACACACTCTTATCCGTATTACCAGAAGATGCAAAAGGAAAAGTAACAGGCGCAATTTTCAACTTAGGTTACCTTCCAGGCGGTGACAAGCATATCGTCACAAAACCGAACTCAACTCTCTCGGCTATCGAACAATTACTAGGCGTAATGGCACCAGAGGGTATCATCGTCCTTGTTATTTATCACGGTCATCCAGAAGGACAAGTAGAACGCGACGCTGTTCTCAAATTTGCAGAAGAATTAGACCAAAAACAAGCTCACGTACTGCGATATGGCTTCATTAACCAACAAAATAACCCGCCATTTATTGTAGCGATTGAGAAGCGATAAAATATCAATGATTCGACAAAACATAACAAAAAAAGATGTGCACTCACTGCACGTCTTTTTCTTATTCTCCTATATAATGGATGTATACACTATTAAAGGGGACTAAACAATGATTGGAATACTAGCAGGAATGGGTCCAAAATCAACCGGACCATTCGTCGATACAGTTGTAGCAGGGTGCCAAACAATATATGGAGCAAAGCATGATATAGAATTTCCTCATATGATGATTTATTCGTGCCCAACACCGTTTTATATGGATCGCCCTATTGATCATGCGGCGATGAAAAAAGCGATTATTGAAGGAGCGCAAAGACTTGAAAGTACTGGTGTAGATTTCATCGCAATGCCATGTAATACAGCGCATCTTTATTTCGAGGAATTACAGCGTTCTATTACCATTCCTATTTTGAATATAGTCGATGAGACGTTAAAAGCAATTCCTGAAAATACAAAAAGAGTCGCTCTTCTTGCAACAGAAGCGACTGTTCAAGCAGGTATTTACCAAGACGGGATTACAAAACGTAATATAGAGTACATTCATAATGAACAATGGCAAGAAATGATTAATCAAATTATTACTTGTATTAAAGGCGGAGAAATTGAGGAAGCTCGCAAATTATGGAGTCTGCTCGTTTTACAGTTAAAAGACGAAGTAGATACCGCTATTATCGCATGTACCGATTTGAATGTGGTGGTGAGTGAGGACTTTGTTGATTCCGCTCAATGTCTTGCGAAAGCAGTTGTTAGGATCTATGCATCAAATATAAAAAGGTCTTCATAAACATAGAACACATCCCTTTTGAAATGTGCTTTGTATTTGATAAAAATCCCCAAAACTTTTAACTTTTTTCACAATTCTTTCAAAGTAATCACACTTAATCTCGCTATATTAAATAAGTAGTTTATTCATATAGGGAAGGTTAGGGGAACTGTCGTATGAAACAAAATCGTTCGCTTCATTATATTTTTTGGCGTTGGCATTTTTATGCCGGGCTTTTTATTACGCCGCTTCTTATTACTTTGTCACTGAGCGGAATTGGGTATTTATTTCGGGAAGAAGTTGAAGATTTCATCTATAAAGATTTATATTTTGGGAAGAGCGCCCAGACAGAATCTATTTCGATGTCTGATTCGCTTTTCTTAACAGAGACAAAATATCCGCATTATAGCGTGACGAAAATTAGTGAGTTTAATGGGGATTATAATACGAGACTTACCATTGCTAATGAATATACAGGAAAGCAAAAATTTGTGTATTTAGATAGCAATAATCAAATTGTTGGGGATCAAAATGCAGCTGAAACGTTTG
Source organism: Bacillus sp. AC266 (assembly GCF_979253805.1). Taxonomy (NCBI): domain Bacteria; kingdom Bacillati; phylum Bacillota; class Bacilli; order Caryophanales; family Bacillaceae; genus Bacillus; species Bacillus sp. AC266. The sequence goes on along the minus strand of NZ_CEEDEC010000002.1, from coordinate 110,788 downwards.
CCAATATAATGCGTGAATTACATAGTTCTCTTTTAGTTGGTGGCACTGTCGTCAACTATACTGTAGAGCTTGCGGCATGCTGGACAATCTTTTTAATTGTGACTGGATTGTATATGAGTATACGCCAATTCAAAAACACACCCGCATCCACTAAGCGAGAAAAAGCAAAACGACGTCATTCTATTATCGGTATTATATTTACAATTCCACTCGTTTTGTTAGTCGCATCTGGATTACCATGGTCAGGATTTATGGGGAACCAAATTTATAAAATCGCATCGTCGAATGAATCGATTGGATATCCGACATTGTATATGGCACCGCCTGAATCGAAGGTAAAAGAATTACCGTGGGCAACTAGAAAAGAAGCTCCTCCTGAATCGAATTCAAATGAGCCAAAAGCAATTTCTGTCGATGAATTACAAAAAGGAATTGAAATAAAGAAGCCATACGTTATCTCACTACCGACTGATCCGAAAGGTGTATTCACTGTTTCGAAATCAAGCGGTTCCGGTATTACAGGTATGGATGTGGCACCAAATGAAGAAATAACAGCTTACTTTGATCAATATAGCGGAGAACTCATTTCGAAAACGGACTATCGTGATTATGGATTATTTGCACAATGGTTCACTTACGGTATCCCGCTTCACGAAGGACATTTATTCGGATGGCCAAATAAAATATTATGCTTACTAACGACGTTATCTTTATTACTTCTTATTTATTACGGAGTAAAAATGTGGTTAGCGAGAAAACCGAAAGGAAAATTAGCAGCACCTCCTAAGCAAAGAGATAAGAAAAGCACATTCATTTTCTTTATCATGATGGTTATACTAGGCGCTGGCATGCCTTTATTCGGACTATCTGTTTTAGTTATTTTCGCGATTGAACTTCTCATATATGTATTTTTAAAAATACGATCATAATAAAAAAACCACTCTACAAGAGTGGTTTTCTTCATCACTGCGCCATTTTCTTTCGGTACATCTTCCCGTTCCAATAGAAGAATCGTGAAGTAAGCCCTCCGTATTTTACAATGCGCCGTGCCATTTTGTGCATATTCTTTTGTGCTGATACTTTTTGATCTGATAAATAAATACCAAGTAACCCTCGGCTTATGAGACGATGAAACTTCGCATGAGGCAAATCACCAATACTCTTCTCTGCTTCTTCTACAAAATGTTTCATACGATCTAATATCACTTGCTCGTTTTCATAATAACTACAGAAATTCAAATCCCCGCCTATACGGTCTTCTTCTTGATCGATGAAATAATCAAGTAAAATGTGAAGTCCTTGTACGTAAGGGAAGTATCCTTGTCTAATTTTCGCAATATCTTCATCATGTAATTCATCATGAAATGCATATGCGACAAGACAGAAAATTCCAAGTGTAGAACCGGCACATGCTGAAAATTCAAACCAACTCATCTCTGGTAAGTTTTCTTTATGTGCTTCAAACCATGTTTTTAAGCGTGGTTCTCTTTCTTCTAACTTCACGTGTTTATGAATTTGCAAATCACAATAATAACAAGCAAGTTCATGAAGAATTGGAGCAATTTTATCATAATGCTTCGTTTTCTTTAAAACATCCTGACATGTTTCAACAAGCTCATCTAAATAACCACCATCATCTTGATCATCACGATAACGATAATAGTTACCGCCCCCTTCAACTTCAGGGCTTAATGCCATTACCATCGACTCATGAAGAGCCGCAAAGTCTTTCGGGTCAAGTGATGTACTACGATCACATAAATTATCTAAATAGTCGCTAATCGTTTGATAAGCTACGATAAAACGAATACATTCCTCTCGGTGTTCATTTGCTAGTAGCGCTAAAATGCCACCGCCCTCGCAATGAAACGTTTTATTCTCAATACTTGCGATTGCCTGACTATGAAGCTCGTCATTCGGAATATGGTAGGCACGCTCTTTCCACATCGCTAGCTCATGGTGTACTACCGGAAACACATCACGGTATACTTTCGCCATGAGCGTTATGGGATTACTCGGTACGTTCACTTCTTCCTTCATCTCCTCTATTCAATGTACAAATAATTTACTTATTTGTTTCTATTATGTTATTGATGCGTATTTCAGTAAATGACTGAATATAATTCAAAATTTCATCACGCTCATACTCATTTAATAACTCATGATAACAATTCGGCCATTCTTTAAAAGCCTTATCACTTATTTTAACATTATCAAACCAAGTACGGACACGTGTTTTATCTACAAGTTTATCCTCACAAGCCTGCATTAGCAAGAGTGGAACGTCTGGAAAATCGCCTATTTTTTTATGCGCAATTTCGATAGACTTAATCAATTCACTATACCAACGTACTGATACTTTGCGCAAGAACAATGAATCATTCTCCATCGCATCTCTCACTTCATGATTACGAGTTGACATTTCCACTGTAAGATTCGTTGCAAATTGCAATTTTGGAGCAACAACATTTAATATTTTTGAGGCAGCTCGAAGCGGAGCAGAAGGTCCAGTTAATACACCTAAACATGGTGAACTTAAAATAATACCATCTACATCTTCTCTCTTCGTTTCTTGCATCATACGAATGACAATAAGACCACCCATACTATGACCAAATATAAAAATAGGTAATCGATACTTCCTTGCCTCTTTCACCCATAATTTAACTTCTTCTATGTATTCATCAAATGAATCAATATGTCCTCTATTTCTCGAAGTCGTTCCATGTGATGGAAGGTCTCCCATCACAACGTGGTAGCCGATATGATTCCACATTTCCGCTATAGCTTCGTAACGTCCGTGATATTCCATTGCGCCGTGCACGATAACGACTACAGCTTTCGCTTCCTCTGCTTCATAATTCCACATACGGACCTCCTCCATTTCACTCTTTCTCATAATTTGATACACTAAAACTAGTCTCTAGGAAAGGAAGGCTTTACATGATATATCCTTACAAAGAAAAAAATCCAAAAATTGCGAGTAGTGCTTTTATCGCTGACTATGTTACCATTACAGGCGATGTGACAATTGGCGAAGAATCTAGCATTTGGTTTAATACAGTCATCCGCGGTGATGTATCACCAACGATAATTGGAAATAGAGTAAATGTACAAGATCAATGTACACTTCACCAAAGCCCCCAGTATCCTCTTATTTTAGAAGATGACGTTACCGTTGGGCATCAAGTTATTTTACATAGCTGCAAAATTGAAAAAGATGCTTTAATCGGAATGGGATCTATCATATTAGATGGCGCTGAAATTGGTGAAGGAGCTTTCATCGGTGCTGGTAGTCTCGTTTCACAAGGAAAGAAAATCCCTCCTAATACGTTAGCTTTCGGTCGCCCTGCGAAGGTCATTCGCGAATTAACAGAAGAAGACCGTAAAGATATGGAACGTATCCGCACACAATACGTTGAAAAAGGACAATATTATAAATCGTTACAAAAGTGATTTTATCGCTGCCATAAGACTGGCAGCTTTTTTTATGAAAAAATCTAACTTTTTCTTTACAAAACATTATTATTCCCTCAATAAAATCTTATTAAAATAGAAGTTAATAACTCCATATATATGTAAATGAGGGAGGAAAAATCTCATGAAGGTCAGTGGACTATATAAAATAGAATGTTACATCTTCAAAGGAATTAATCGCTACTTTGATCAAAAAACATTAAACATCTTTTTCAGCAATATTACCCATATCGGTGGTGCAAGTTTTTCCATTGCACTTACCCTATTCTTTTTAATTTTCGCAACAGGGAATTTGCATCAAGCCGCAATTGCAACTGCTATTTCTTTAACAATTAGCCATATTCCTGTGCAAATATTAAAAAGATGGTATCCACGAAAACGTCCTTATTTAACAATTCAAGATGCGAAATATCCAGTACAGCCTTTAAAAGATCATTCTTTTCCATCCGGACATACAACGGCTGTTTTCTCTGTCCTCATTCCATTTATTTGCTATAATCCAAACTTGCTTGCTTTTCTATTACCGTTAGCATTATGCGTCGGTATTTCCCGTATTTATTTAGGGCTTCATTATCCGTCAGATGTATTTGTAGGCATGTGCCTTGGCACTTGCTCTGGCATCATCTCTTTTTATCAACTCATTCCACTCATGTAAAGGAGCGATATGATGAGAGTCGCCATATTTACCGATACATTTACACCACAAGTCAACGGTGTGGCGAAAACTTTGGAACGTTTAACTAAATATTTTCAAAAAGAAAATATCGCCTATTCTGTTTTCGCCCCCCAGCATACGGCGGAAGATAATTTCGTAGCGAATGTGAACAAAATGAGAAGTATCCCATTAACAATATTATATCCAGAATGTCGCTTTGCCTTTCCTACTCCGCGCATTAAGCGGGAACTTCTTGCCTTTAAACCTGATATCATTCACATCGCTACGCCTTTCAATATGGGACTTTGTGGGTTATATTATGCCAAAAAGTTGAATATCCCAGTTGTCGGTTCTTATCATACTGATTTTGACGCCTATTTACGCTATTACAAAATCGAATTTCTCTCCAATATGCTATGGAACTATTTAAGGTGGTTTCATAGTCATATGCAAAAAAACTTTGTTCCTTCTCCTGAAACATTACATCAATTAAAGAAAAAAGGATTTCAACAGCTCTATATTTGGGGACGTGGTGTAGATTGTACTCTCTTTCATCCAACTTACAATAAAGACCTATTCCGAAAAAAATATAATATTACAGTGAAATATATTCTTTCCTACGTCGGGCGCCTTGCTCCTGAAAAAGATATCGATACTCTTCAAACACTTATTCAAACGACAAACAAAGAACGTGACGATATTCATTGGCTCATCGCTGGAGATGGACCTCTTGCCAAGGGCCTGCATGAAAATGTTCCAAAAACAAATGTAACCTTTACTGGATATTTACAAGGTAAAGATTTAGCTGAAGTCTATGCTTCCTCCCATCTAATGGTATTTCCATCTACTACTGAAACATTTGGGAACGTCGTGCTGGAGTCACTCGCATGTGGTACACCTGTTATTGGTGCGAATAGTGGCGGGGTTAAAAATATTATTACAGATGGAAAAACGGGAATTCTTTGTCCACCAAAAGATATAGATTCCTTTCTATCCTCCATCAATTCTTTATTGCAAAATGAAGATCAACTTATGCAAATGGGCATAGCAGCTTCGTCTTATGCTAAATCAAAAAGCTGGGATGAGATCCTTCGTGGCTTACTTGACCAATATGCAGAAGTCCTTCAGCACACTGCATCAGAATTACTCGCTTAAACAGAAAAACTCCCTTCCAAAAAACGAAGGGAGTTTATTACACAGTTATAAATTTTAGTTTAATAAATGATACATAAGGTGAAATATCATTTTATTCCTATATTCATTATAACAAAAAGATACATAACTAAACAGACTTGTAATAAAAACCCATAAAAATTAATATATGGTTATAAAGTATTTTTTACTGTATGGTGATTTTAAAAAATCCCGTTAAAATCAACTTACTCACATACCTTTATACAGCAATTGTTCCCCAATTTCTGTATATCAAAAAACCTTTCATTCATTTGAAAGGTCTTTTTGAGCCTGCACATATTCTTCTTTCGTATTCACATTTATAAACCAATCTACATTCGCTTGTACATCTTCACCAGCAATATATTTCACATTACATTGTGATAAAAGCTGGCCCATACTTCTTTTTTCTTCTTGAAGCAAAGCATAAATCTTTTCTTTCACGCGGTTATTATACGCTGCAAGTAACGGTTGTTTTCTTCCATTAATAATAGGGACAACAGCATCATATTCATCGCTCGTTTGCTCTAATAAAATGGTAATCCATTCATTTGAAACGTTCGGTGCATCACAAGGCATGATAATATACCAATCTGAATCTATGTATTCCATTCCTGACACTATTCCAGCAAGTGGCCCATTTCCTTTATAGTGCGACATATCTTCTATAACTGGAACTTGTACTAATTGCTCTACTCTCTCTTTTATATCAGTATGACTAATAACAACAACATCTTGCAAAATACTTTCCATTACTTGCACAATATGCTCAACAAAAGTAGTTCCCTTCCAAATCACCAATGCTTTCGGTTCTCCGAAACGACTAGACTGTCCGCCAGCTAATACAATTCCTGCAATTTTCATTGACGATGCAACTCAAATGTAATATGACCTAATTCCGGTAAAATTAACTTGTTCATCGCAAGACGAACCGCTCCGCTAGACCCTGGCATCGAAAAGACAACTTTACGCCCGATTGTACCACCGATTGCTCTACTTAACATCGCACTACTTCCGATATCTTCTAAGTAACTTATCATACGGAACAACTCACCAAATCCAACAATTTCTTTATCTAATAACACTGACACTGCCTCAATCGTTACATCACGTTTCGTAATACCAGTTCCGCCATTCGTTAACACGACATCAACGTCTTCCCTATGATAACCTGCTAACACTGCTTGCTGGATACTTTCTTTATCATCTTTCACAATTTCATAAGAGGTCACTTTATGTCCTGCTTCTTTTAATAATTCATGTAATAGTTGTCCGCTCTTATCCGTCTCTTCCGTACGTGTATCGGAAATCGTCACGATTTTGCAGCGCACTTCTTTTGGAGCTTGTTTTTTATGTTCAGTTACACTCATTTTTCATCTTTCCTTTCTTAAAGACTTTTCTTCATTTTATCATACATATCTTTACACAATTATGTATGAAGCCAATGATGCACCGTGATACAATATAAGTATATACGACCACAAAAAGGAAAATATATTTTCTTATACGCCTGGACTACACACCATTAGCTACTCTTTAAATCCCCTTATATTTTCTACATAGTAGATTTCATTTTAAATTACAAAATAATTTGGAGGTTCACTCACTATGGAACTATACAAAAAATTAACAACAACATTCATCCTCTTATTTGTTGCTTCCATCACTGTCGGCTTTTCCTTAAAAGGCGCGATTCCATACGCTACATTAGTGAGTATTATATTCGCAACGCTATTTTTACTGAGCAGTGCTTTTTGCGCAGGAAAAGCGCGTCAACTGAAAGGCTGACCGTCTATGTTCCGTAAGAAACCAATCCTTTGTAAATCATGTGAAAAGGAAATACAAACGTATGAAAAAGCTTGGATTCATATGCCATTTCCGGCAAGTGGTATGACAAATATGAAGAAGTATATTGAGCTAGACGGGGAAGTTTATTGTAGTTCTTGCATTCAAGTAGTAAATAAAGTGAAACTTTAATCAGTGGGGATTTTGTTCTTCCCCACTGATTATTAGTTAAACCAATCGGGCTTTTACGGGATAAAACCAAATAAAAAAAGCTTTGCGCACACAGCGCAAAGCTTTTTTTCATATATTATAGACCAGCTTGCTCTTTTAAAGTAGCTGCTTTGTCTGTACGTTCCCATGTAAGATCTACATCAGTACGTCCGAAGTGGCCGTAAGCTGCTGTTTGTTTGTAAATTGGGCGACGTAAGTCTAGCATTTTAATAATACCAGCTGGGCGAAGATCGAAGTTGTTACGAACTAGTTCTACTAATACGTCTTCAGATACTTTACCAGTGCCTAATGTATCAACTGAAATTGATACTGGTTGTGCTACGCCAATTGCGTATGCAAGTTGTACTTCTGCTTTGTCAGCAAGACCAGCTGCTACGATGTTTTTCGCAACATAACGAGCTGCATATGCTGCAGAACGGTCAACTTTCGTTGCATCTTTACCAGAGAATGCACCACCGCCATGGCGAGCGTATCCACCGTAAGTATCAACGATGATTTTACGTCCTGTTAAACCAGCATCACCTTGTGGTCCACCAATTACGAAGCGGCCAGTTGGGTTAATGAAGAATTTCGTTTCTCCATCCATTAATTCTGCTGGAACTACAGCTTTAATTACGTGCTCTTTTAAATCGCGATCGATTTCTTCCCACGTAACATCTGGATGATGTTGTGTAGAAATTACAATTGTATCCACACGTACAGGTTTACCATTTTCATCATACTCAACTGTAACTTGCGTTTTTCCATCCGGACGTAAGTATGATAATGTGTCATCTTTACGTACTTCAGTTAAACGACGAGCTAATTTGTGAGCAAGCGAGATTGGAAGTGGCATTAATTCTTGTGTTTCATTACATGCGAAGCCAAACATTAAACCTTGGTCTCCCGCACCAATTGCCTCAATCTCAGCGTCAGTCATTTGACCTTCGCGTGCTTCTAGTGCTTGGTCAACACCCATAGCGATGTCAGCAGATTGCTCATCGATAGATGTTAAAACTGCACAAGTTTCTGCATCGAATCCGTATTTTGCGCGTGTGTAACCAATGCCTTGAATTGTTTCACGAACGATTTTTGGAATATCTACGTAAGTAGAAGTCGTAATTTCCCCCGCTACCAATACTAAACCAGTTGTTACAGTTGTTTCACAAGCTACACGTGCATTTGCGTCCTTTGCTAAGATCGCATCTAAAATTGAATCAGAAATTTGGTCACAAATTTTATCTGGATGTCCTTCAGTTACAGACTCAGATGTGAACAGATGACGTTTTTTTGTCATGTGGTAAACCTCCCTACAGTAATTGTATATATTGTACGGAACTCATCCTTAATTTGCCACAAACTGCGACATACATTTATTCTCCCACACAAGCATACAGAAAAACCTTTCCTACTTAACATAGAGGAAAGGTTTAATTTGCTACTTGCATACTGCTTTTTGCCCTTTGCTCTTATCGTTCGAGACCGTTAGCCTCGCACAGGTTTTAGCACCTATTCACCTGTATTTACCACTACAAATGAGGTTGCTGGGCTTCATCGGGCCTGTCCCTCCGCCAGCTCGGGATAAGAGAGTATCCGTCCCAACCTATACTAAAGAAATGATATTCATTTGTCAATTAATATTCACATTTTCCTGAAAGTTTTTCTCAATACCCATAGAATGAAATATTAATAGGGAAATGATACATTCACACAAACAAAAATAAATAAATAGTATACATTATTTATATAATTGTGTTATACTATTGATGGGGATTACGAGAAATATTTCATTAAATGAAAAGGATGGTATATAAATATGAGTACTGTGAATGTCCAAATTGGTTTACATGAATTATTGAACGGAAGCAATGCACAGATTCAATTAAGTGTTCCGCAATTAGTGGAAAAAGTATTAATGCGAAACGAAGGGAAATTAACTTCTACTGGTGCCGTTTCTGCTTCAACAGGAAAATACACAGGACGTTCTCCTAAGGATAAATTTATTGTGAAGGAAGCATCGGTTGCTGACAAAATTGCTTGGGGAGCCGTGAACCAACCGATCTCTGAAGAACATTTTAATAAATTATATATAAAAGTTTTAGAATACTTAAAAGAAAAAGAAGAGTTATTCATCTTCAAAGGATTTGCTGGCGCTGATCGCAACTATCGCCTACCAATTCAAGTTGTTAACGAATATGCATGGCATAATTTGTTCGTACATCAATTATTTATTCGTCCAAATGAAGAAGAATTAGCAACTCACGAATCAGAGTTCACAATTGTTTCTGCACCAAACTTCAAAGCAGATCCAGCAATTGACGGTACAAATTCTGAAGCATTCATTATGGTTTCATTCGAAAAACGTATCGTACTAATCGGTGGTACAGAATACGCTGGAGAGATGAAAAAATCAATCTTCTCTATTATGAACTTCTTACTACCTGAACAAGACATTCTTTCTATGCACTGCTCTTCAAACGTAGGCGAAGAAGGCGACGTAGCACTATTCTTCGGTTTATCTGGAACAGGCAAAACAACATTATCTGCTGATCCAAACCGTAAATTAATCGGTGACGATGAGCACGGTTGGTCTGATAACGGCGTATTCAATATTGAAGGCGGTTGCTATGCAAAATGTGTAAACCTTTCTCATGAGAAAGAACCACAAATCTTCGATGCAATCAAATTTGGTTCAGTTTTAGAAAACGTTGTCATTGATGGTCAAACACGCATCGCTGACTATAACGATACTACTTTAACAGAAAATACACGTGCTGCATACCCTATGCATGCGATTGACAATATCGTACTGCCAAGTGTTGCAGGACATCCAAATACAATTATTTTCTTAACTGCTGATGCATCTGGCGTATTGCCTCCAATCAGTAAGTTATCAAAAGAACAAGCTATGTACCATTTCTTAAGCGGTTACACTAGTAAGCTAGCAGGAACAGAGCGCGGTGTTACATCTCCACAAGCTACATTCTCTACTTGCTTCGGTTCACCGTTCTTACCGCTTGATGCATCTCGTTATGCTGAAATGCTTGGTGAAAAAATCGAGAAACATGATGCGAAAGTATTCTTAGTAAACACTGGCTGGACTGGTGGCGAATACGGCGTTGGTAAACGTATGAACTTAGGTTACACTCGTGCAATGATTCAAGCAGCACTAAGCGGTGAACTTGCTAAAGCTGAAACTGCAAAACACGACATCTTTGGCCTTGAAGTACCTCGTCATGTTCCAGGTGTACCTGATGAAGTATTAATGCCTGAACAAACTTGGGCTGATAAAGATGCTTACAAAGTGAAAGCAATTGAGCTTGCAAACGAATTTAAAGAAAACTTCAAAAAATTCGATAGCGTTTCTGAAGCTATTATTAACTTAGGCGGTCCAATCGCTTAATTACAAATTTTCTGTTGGAATAACCCTTTTACTCATATGAATAAGTGTCGTATAACCGTAAAGTTCCGCGTACTCACCGACAAAACCCAATGCGGCTTAACGGTTACACACACTTACATAAAAAAGAAGCTTACGTTAAAAACGTAAGCTTCTTTCTATATCTTATATAAAGTGAAACTTTAATCTCTTCATCTATTGCATACCAATACCTATAAATTTACAGAAAATTCATTTTATAATCATTCGTTTGTAGTTTCCTATGATATAATTTACATATAAAGGAAATGGTGAGGCCCATGAAAAATTTTTCTCATACAGGAAAAATTTTATTCAGTTATGGAGCGATTCAAATGTTTTGGGGACTTGTAATGCTTAACGTTAATTTATTTGAGCATACAAGTGAAACGATAAAATACATTATTCTAATTACCGGAATAGTTTGTTGTATTGTATCCAACTTTTTTAAAGAACCTAAGAGTCATACTACTAAGTGATTTCATATTAACTTATTGGAAGCGGAAACCTATATTTTATACAAAGTTACGCTTCCTGTTGTACTATCCATCGCCGGATCCCTTATTCCAGAGTAAGCCAATTTTCAATTTAAATAACCAGATTTTCATATATACAAATTACGGCTTCGAACATATAAATTATATTCCTGCTCACTACCTCGCTCTAGTTTCACACCGCATGTGGCTAAAAAAGGCTCTGAACCGCTTCTATCCCCCGCCGGATCCTCTATTCCATCTAAAAAAGTTCCAAACCTAATTTTCAATTGATATACTCGGATTTTCACACATACAAATCAAGGCTTTGAAAATATAAAGAGATCTCTCGCTCACTTGCTCCTTCTGGTTTCACACCGCATGTGGCTAAAAAAGGCCCTAACCGCTTCTATCCACCGCTGGATTCTCTATTCCATCTAAAAAGAGGCTTTTCATCTTTTTCAGCCCTTCGTTAATTCTTCCTCATCCTTCATACTATAATACCCTAAATTAATAACGATTAAGAAATAACCACCCAGAATACCTACTGCAAATGCCCACATTACCATATGATGCTCAATTTCGTACATAATAATAGCACCCAAAATTGCAGCTGCAAAGCGATTAAACATACCAAGCGTCGGCGCTTTCGTCTTCTTTACTATACTATCTCCAAGCTTTTCGATACGCCTTCCTAAAATCCAAACACAATACATGCTTACAATAAGTCCAATTCCTGCACCTAGAAAATGTGCTGAAAACGGTGTTAACATCCAGCCTAATAACAGAATACCTAGTAGATAATACGATTGAATTTTAAACGACCTTAATGACATACTAATCATATTGTACTCCCCTTCAATAGTTTTTATCTATCCAACCAAAGCTATATAACTCATTTCTTTCGAGTCTATGGTACTTAAAATTCATTTCACTCAAATTTAAAAAACATAAACAGTATGTTTATGTTTTTTAAATGCTTTTAGGAAATAATATTATACAAGATTTCTAATATAGAATCCCTCATAAATGTGACGTTTTTCAAAACATTTTCGTCCAATTATGAAAAAATTGATATCAATCTATGAACATACGGATATGATGTAATAAGCACATAAATAAAGGGGGCGTCTAATGATTTATTTTTTAATGGCTCTCATTCATCTCATTGTTCCTGCACTTATTGGACTTTCCTTGTATTGGTACACGAAAAAACATAGTATTTTCTATGCTGTCCTCGGTGTTCTTCTTCCAGGTATTATTCTTATTACACTCTTCCGCATTCCTTTTCTTAATTTAATCCCACTTATTACTGCCATTTTATTCCTCGTATTTTTACCAAAAATAAAAAAATAGGAAAGCAGATCATAGGTGATCTGTTTTCCTATTTTGATATAGGTTCTTGCACGATAGAATTAGCTTCTACTTTCTCTGATTTCACAAACCATAGACCGAAGAAAATGATGATTCCACCGATTATTTGTTGAAACGATACATATTCATTTGCCCATACAGCTGCAAATAAAACAGCTACAAGCGGCGTAATATACATATATACCATCGTATGTGACGCACCAATTTTTTGAACACCAACATACCACATGACTAAACCGAATACTGTTACAAAGAAAATAGAATATAGTAAAGCAAACAATGTCATGCCGTGTGTAATGTGAAATGGCATGACAAATACATGTGGACCACTTAACAATAAGAGCGGAATCGCTCCAACTAATGTCGACCATGCAGTAACACGTAATGCTGAGTATTTTTTAATAAGCGGCCCTGCTAAAACGGGATAAAGTCCCCAACATATTGATGTAATAAGTCCAATCCCATTTCCGTAGAAAGAACTAGCGAGTGAATGCCCCGCTACTAAAACTAATGTAGCACCAATAAAGGCAATCATGGAACCAACTAACTTTCGAGAAGAAAATTTTTCTTGTTTCAAGAAAATCGCAAATACAGTTGTAAAAATAGGTGAAATAGATATGAGTAAAGAAGCATTTGTAGCGGATGTGTATTTTACAGTTTCCATAAATAACGTTTGATACAGTACAATACCTACAACGCTAACGATGATTAATCTTGGTATATCTTTTCGCTCCATATAAAGTGACTTTTCGATAAAGAACGTAAGTAATAACAGTAGTGGTGCTGCTGTCATCATTCGAACTGCAGTAAACTCTATTGCTGTAAATTCTAAAAGTCCATATTTCGCAATCGTATAGTTAATCCCCCAAATAATAACGACACTTAAAATTAATAACTCAATTCCCCATCTTTTCATGCGCAACCCCCTCCGCAAAGAGAATTATACAGAAAATTCAACTATATGTACATTTCATTATGTGAAAAAATCCATAAGAAAAAGGAGCATATTATATACTCCTTCTCTCTTCATTATAATCGAACATGTAACTTCATATTCGGATTATAAAACTGGCTTGGGCTCTTCAACTGGAAAGTCCCTCCAACTTCATGCCAATCAACTGTTAATTTATCATCCATAAATACAAGCTTTGTGCGATCTGCAATAAAGTTTAGTACGCTTGATTCGATATCTACATCGCGCTCATCTTTCTCTGAAACGGCTACTAAATCAATAATCCCGCTCATAACACAACCGCAACCTTCATTATCATAAAATAACTTTATATATTTCGTTTCACTTGGAATCGTATTCATAATCTTTTTATATGCTGCCTCTGTTACAGTAACGTACATGTGTTAACCTACATCCTCTCTTCTCGTATCATTTATATATTGTACCACCATTTTTCTTGAATCTTATATACAGAAAATTAAGACTACTATAAAATATATGTGATAAAGTGAAACTTTAATCAGGGAGGTATCCATCCCCCTCTGATTATTAGCCCTCGCCAATCAGGCTTTTACGAGCAGTTAATGCGAGATAAAGGAGGTTGTATCACTGATGTTCAAACTACAGCGATATCTCATTTTCTTAGGTCTATTAGGTAGCTTTTTTATTTCTAGCGGAATGGTATTACAACATATACTTCCCTATTCTCCTTCTATTGGCTGGATTCTAGGTTTTATTTGTTTCCTATCCGCTTCTTATTTTTCCATAAAAAAACAAAAACAACTAACAAAGTAAGAACTATCTTAAGGAGGATTACCAAACATGCCAGCCTTAAAAGAAATAGAACAATAACTTAATCATTTATTACAGGAGAAATCCATTGCCATATCGACAATGATTATGGTAGGCATAAATACTCACTCATTATGGATTATGCGAAAGAAACAAATATGTCACTCATCGGTGTGTCACACTCTGCCTCTGAATATTTAATGAAAGAGACATTGATGTAAATGTTACTTTGATTCCGCAGGAGACCCGGTGGTTATAAAACTAATAACACCTCCCCTATTTTTAAAATCTATATACACAATACGATCGACCACACAAAAATATAGAATCTACAATATATATAAAGTAGTTCTACTTTTAAAACTAGATTTTCAAAAATATAGAAAGGAGATAATATATGTACCAACGCAATTGCTTTAGTTGTGATGGTAGACGCAACAGCGGTTCTATCGGCAGTACTGGTGCTACTGGACCTACTGGCAATGCCGGGGCCGGTTTGCAAAGTACTACCGCTTTTAGTCTAGCAGCCGCTCCTAACTATAAAAAGGGACAAGTTGTCACTTACACGAGTAGCGGCTATGTTGTAAAAAAAGATGCACCTCAAGGATTTCCGAATGTGTCTCAAGATTATATCGTATTGGTAGAAGGTGGTCCTACTGGATCTACTGGTTCTACCGGAGCTACCGGAACTTCTGGTTCTACTGGTTCTACTGGTTCTACTGGTTCTACTGGTTCTACTGGTTCTACTGGTTCTACTGGTTCTACCGGAACTACTGGAGTCACTGGTTCTACCGGAGCTACCGGAACTACTGGAGTCACTGGTTCTACCGGAGCTACTGGAGTCACTGGTTCTACTGGAACTACTGGACCTGCTGGTAGTTCAACAGCGAAAAGTATTGTTTTTCAAGGGACGAATGCTGGGTTTCAACGTATAGCAGGTTCTCCAGGAATTGATTCTAACGTTATTCCGTATGTAACTGCTGGAGCTGGAAATATAGTTGGTTTTGCTACATCTATAAATATTAATAACTTACCCGCTGCTGTTTATACGATTGATATTTGCAGGAATGTCCCAACAAACCTCTCTGCCCCTACCTCTAGTTACATCCTATCTACTATTACTTTAACTACTACAGATAAAATTACGGGAACTATGACATTTTCAATTAAACCTACGGATATTGGCTCTAGACAACCTCAAGTGTATAACCCTACTCCAGCACCTGGACCTGCCACTGTAACTTGGACTAGTATCACAACCGGAAACCTGTTTTCGAGGGGGGATGCGATATCTCTTTATATTACCCCCGGGATTACGGCAAGTGCTGTATATTCTATTTTTCTAATCACTGATATATAGCCCACACTTACAAATCGTTGATTTCACAAAAACCTCGCTACCGAGGCAAAAAAATTACAAATAAATGAAAACAAATAACAGACAAATTCATTATATACTCTCGCTTTAAAACACCCCTATTTTGGATTGTGAATTTGTACAGTTTGTCAATGTTGTAAACATCCCCTCTACAATGAAAAGGGGAATCACTCTCAAGAAAGTGATTTCCCCTTTTTAAAATTTCCCACTATAATTAAATCGGTAACATAATCTCAACAGTCGTTCCAACTCCAACTTCACTTTCAAAGTTCAATTTACCGTGGTGATCTTTAATAATTTTTTCCGTAACTACTAATCCTAAGCCTGTTCCAGTTTCTTTCGTTGTGTAAAAAGCTTCATTTAGCTTCGGAATTTTATCTTTTGGAATGCCGCATCCCTCATCTATAACTTGAACAATGATTACATCTTCCACAATAACTTTCACAGTAATAGTTCCGCCAACTGACATTGCTTCAATCGCATTTTTTATTAAATTAAAAAATACTTGTTTCAATCGTTTTTCATCGCATGTAATTGGAGGTATATCTTTACTATAAATAGCATGTATTTTCACCCCTTGTTCTAATGCTGGCTTTTCCATAACTCGGATAACATAAGAGATGATTTCTTTTATGTTATGAGTTTCTGATTCTATCGATTTAGAGTTCTCAAATCCACTTAGTTCGTTAGCAATTATATTAATACGATCTACTTCCTGTTTCATAATGTCGCTATAAACCTTATCTTCTGGATGTTTTTTCGCTTGCTTATTCACAAGTTTTTTCAATTTCACTAACGGCCTTCTAATCTTATCGCCAATTACTGTTGCCATTTTTCCAACCATCGCTAATTTTTCTACCTTTTGTATTTCTTTATCCATCATTTCAAGTTTGCGAACGTAAGACTGAAATCTTAAAAGTATAATCCAACATATAATAGCAAATACGCTGCATAATGCCATTGGAATTAGAACGATAGCGGATTGAATAACGATTCCCATAAGAGCGTACTTTCCAACAAGTATCCCTGCCACTAACAAAAAATATCTTTTATTCACAAAGATTGGTGCAAATAAAATAAAAAATCCTTCTACTATATTACCGCCATCAAATTCAGCATCACTTCCGTAATAAATAATGAAGTTATGAATAAAATCCAATATATTATAGCCAATTAAAATAATGTACTTCACAATATATGGCTTTTTCTGTTTCATAAAATAAATTCCAGTAAAGAATAATAAGACCATCAAAATATATAACCATAAACCTAATCCTTCTCCAAAAACATCTGCTGGCTTTAGATCTCCCTCCGAGAAAAAGACAGTAGCCTTTTCAGCAAAATCATACACAAAAAATATAACAAAGAATAAACTTAAAAATATTTTCAACGCCTTTATTTCTTCCTTTTCAAATATATAGTCTTTGTCCATATAGTAGCTCCTTTAACAACACCTCTTAATCTTGTGCCACATTACGCTCAAATTTTTTCAGAAGTACTATTTCTACTCTCGTTCCTTTCTTTACTTCACTAGAAATATGTAATTCTCCAAGATGCTCTTTAATAATTCGCTCTGCTACCGTAAGGCCTAATCCGATTTTGTCTTGCTTCGTTGTATAAAAAGCCTCTGTAACTCTTCCTAAATTCTCTTTTTTTATCCCGAAACCATTATCTACTATACTTACTATTACATAATCTCTTTTTTTATCTTCAACTTGTATTTGTAATGTTCCACCGTGCTCCATTGCCTCTAAAGCATTTTTAATAACATACAAGAATACCCCTTTTACTTTACGTTTATCACATTCAATTTCACTTCTATTATACTCTTCATTGAAGGTGAAATTTATATTTAGCTCATCCATTTTTTCACGCATATTTGCTACTGCTTGTATTAGAACATCACTTACAATATGTTTTTCATAAACAGAAGGTTTACATGTAGCAACCTCCATCAATTCGCTAATCATGTTATTTATATTTTCTATTTCAATAATCATTTGTCCATATGTCGCATCTTTTTTGTGCTTTTCTTTTTGTAATTGCGTAAACCCTTTTAATGACGCGAGTGGATTTTTTATTTCATGCCCGACTGTCGCTGCCATTTTTCCGATAACCGCCAATTTTTGTGACTGACTAGCCTCTGTAATACTTTTCTTTACTGCTGAAAGATATTGTAAAAACCGATTTAAAATAATATACGACACGAAAAGCAATAACATATTCATAACAAGAGGTGTAAATAAATTAAGTTCTCCAAATACAAATAGGTATATCATATATTTCCCTATAAGAAATGGCGTTAACATAAATAAATATCGTTTACTTAAAAATATTGGCACGAAAAAAATGAAAATAAATTCGATGATATTCCCTTCATCAAATGCTATTTTATTATGAAAGGCATACCATCCAATATTAAAAATCTCCGCAATCATGTATGCAAATAAGTATGTATATTTAACTAAATGTGCTTTGCCCCTCTCAAATAAATAAACACTAATACCTAATATAGTCATAATATATGTAATCTTCCATATTACTTTATACCAATTTTCTAAAGGCATTTTATCTTCTAATATAATGGCATATGCAACCTCGTATCCTATTAAAATAACATGTAATATCCATAAGAAAATCTTAGCGTTTTTCTTTTCTTCTTTAGCCGATAGAAAACTTCCTCTCACTTCAACACCCCTTCAAAATGATATTTCAAAGAATACCATTTATTATAATAAACGATTTTAATAGGTAAACAAAGATAAAATAAACCAAATAAGTAATATATACCCATAGTTATATAAGCATAAAACTAACGAAAAATAATACGTATAATATGGGAGGTGCTTTATATGGACGGTCGTGAAAATAAAAAAATAGAACAGTTACAATCCTTTACGAAAAACAATGAAGGAAAAGAGATGACAACGAATACGGGTGTCAAAATTTCAAATGATGAAAACTCTTTAACCGCCGGCGATCGTGGTCCTACACTTTTAGAAGATTTCCTGATGCGAGAAAAACTCGCTCATTTTGACCGTGAACGAATTCCTGAAAGAGTCGTTCATGCCCGCGGTTACGGAGCACATGGTGTTTTTGAGCTATATGATTCTTTAGAAGACTTAACAATGGCTCATTTTTTACAAGACCCATCTAAAAAGACACCTATTTTTATTCGTTTTTCTGAAGTTGCTGGATCAAAAGGTGCAAATGAAACGAACCGAGATGTACGAGGATTCGCTGTTAAGTTTTATACAGAGGAAGGAAATTTCGATTTAGTGGGTAATAACATTCCGATTTTCTTCATTCAAGATGGTATTAAATTTCCGGATCTTATTCATGCTCTTAAACCAGAGCCACATAATGAGATTCCCCAAGGACAAACAGCACACGATACTTTTTGGGACTTTATCGCCAATAATCAAGAATCAGCTGCGATGATGATGTGGATTATGTCGGATCGCGCAATTC
Source organism: Bacillus sp. AC266 (assembly GCF_979253805.1). Lineage (NCBI taxonomy): Bacteria > Bacillati > Bacillota > Bacilli > Caryophanales > Bacillaceae > Bacillus > Bacillus sp. AC266. Next base: position 91,630 of record NZ_CEEDEC010000002.1, on the reverse strand, counting down.
CGAGAAGTTTTCGAATGATGCAAGGGTTCGGCGTTCATACATTTCGTTTAGTTAATAAACATGGGAAGTCACGATTCGTAAAATTCCACTGGAAGCCAAAGCTTGGCGTTCACTCGTTAATTTGGGATGAAGCTCAAAAACTAGGCGGCGCTGATCCAGATTATCATCGCCGTGATTTATGGGAAAATATTAATGCCGGAAACTACCCTGAGTACGAACTTGGCGTTCAAATTTTAGAAGAAGAGGATGAATTTAAATACGATTTCGATATATTAGATGCAACAAAAATTTGGCCGGAAGAAGACTTCCCTGTTAAGATCATCGGAAAAATGACGTTAAACCGAAACGTTGATAACGTATTTGCGGAAACAGAACAAGTCGCACTGCACCCTGGAAGCATCGTCCGCGGTATCGATTTTACAAATGATCCTCTCTTACAAGGTAGACTATTTTCTTATACAGATACACAATTAGCACGCGTCGGTACAAACTATCAAGAGTTACCGATTAATCGTCCGGTATGTCCTTTTCATAACAATCAAAGAGATGGTGCGTCTAAATATATAATTGATAAAGGAAAAGTCGCTTACCATAATAACTCTTTAGCTAATAACTCTCCCTTTACTGTACCTGGTACGAAAGGCGGTTTCGTTACATATCCTTCTACTGTTTCTGGACATAAAACAAGAGAGACAGCCGCAAGTTTTAAAGACCATTTCTCACAAGCCCGTTTATTTTGGAATAGTATGAGCCACGTCGAAAAAATCCATATTATGCAGGCCTTTTCCTTTGAATTAGAAAAAGTAAAAAGTAAATCAGTTCGCCAACAAGTCGTAGGTATGATTGGTCATATAAGTACGGAATTAGCTACTTTAGTAGCTGAAGCAGTCGGGGCAACAGTACCAAATGTTCAAGAATCAAATGTTACAAAATCCTCACCAGCACTAAGTATGGAACATACAACATTCAGCCCAAATACATTACGAGTAGGCGTCATTGTCGCAAACGGATATGACGGTCAAAACGCACAATATATTATAAATCAATTCAAACAAGCCGGTCTTCAGCCCGTTATTATTTCCGAACGATTAGGTTTTGTGCAAGGCTCTCAAAATGGACAGTGGGAAGTGAATGATACTTTCTTAACAGGATCACCACTTCTTTATGATGGGCTACTTCTTATTGGTGGAAATATTAATGATCATTTTCTTAACAAGGCAAGTTCATTCGTCGTAGAATCGTATAATCACTTTAAGCCAATTGGCGCTTTCCAAAATGGAACTACTATTGTTCAATCTTTAAACATCGAAGGAAAACCTGGCGTTATAACAGAACAAAATCCTACCTTACTTGCGAATGAATTTATTCAGGCAATGACAAAACAGCGATTTTGGAAGAGAGCCTACTAAAATGCATGAGGAGGATACATCATGTTCGTTACAGTGGAAAAAGATGTACACATTTTTGTTGAGGATATTAACCCAGGCCCTGGAAGTAAACCTGTCTTCTTCGTTCATGGCTGGCCTTTAAATCATCAAATGTACCAATATCAATTTAATATCTTACCACAACATGGTTTCCGCTGCATCGCCATGGATATACGAGGAAACGGACAGTCTGATAAACCATGGACTGGTTACACTTATGATCGTTTAGCTGATGATATCGCAATTGTATTAGATGCACTTCAAATAGAAAATGCTACGTTAGTCGGCTTCTCAGTCGGTGGTGCTCTCTCTATTCGGTATATGTCACGATATAATGGGCGTCGTATTTCCAAACTTGCATTAGTGGATGCTGTCTCTCCTTCTTTCGTGAAAAACCAAGAATCCCCTTACGGCGTACCGAAAGAACAAGCAGATGCTCTGATTGCTCAAATGTATGTAAATTTACCTAAGTTTCTAAGTGATGTATCTTTATCATTTTTTAATAGAAACTTAGGAGCTGCCACGTTAGAATGGTTTTCTTATCTCGGTATGCAGTCCGCTTCTTATGCTCTCATCAAAATTTTGCAAGCCGCTGCAAACGAAGACGTAACGAAGGACTTAAGTAAAATTAACGTCCCAACAAAAATATTCCACGGTGTTCACGACCAACTCATCCCTTATAAAAGTGCTGAGCTAACAAAAGAGCGAATTAAAAACTCTGAACTATATCCTCTTACAAATAGTGGCCACGGCTCTCCAATCGATCAAGCGGATGAATTAAATAAGGAACTGATAAAATTTTTAAATTCATAGTTCCTTTACAGTAAAAAAAGAATTTGCCCTTACGGCAAATTCTTTTTTCTTAACTACCTTTTGCACGAGCAAATTCCACATATGGCTTATTCTTCTCCTCCATTAAAAATAAAACGATAATGCGGAAAAAATGAAAAGTTGGAACAATAGTCATACAAAGAATAGGTAAAAAATAAACACGCTCATCGTTAAACGCATAAATACTAACAACTCGAAATCCTGTTTGTTTATAAATCCACACAACAAATAATTGTAAACTAAAAATTAATAATAAATCTGGAACTGATTCTATTAAAATTAAACAAATTGTCCAATTATATACTAGATGAAAATTCACACACTTCTCACAAATCAATTATTAAAACGGCTCTATTTTAATTTATACTAAATGTACAAGTAATACTCCCTAAACCTAGCTTGTCTGGTTATCCCGTTAAATACTATGAAAAAAGAACTTGTATCGTATACAAGTTCTTTTTTGTCGCCTATTTAAATAATATATCCTTACTATATTGCTTTCCGATGAGTAAGTCATATTGAATAAACTCATATTGCTTTAACATTTCTTTTTGTTTTTCTGTTAAACTTTTTATTGCTTCTCCGTCTTTTCCTATCTTCAATTCATCACGAAGTACGGGAATTTCTCCATATAACTTCGATAAAAATTGATAGAACGGTACCTTATTTAATCCAGCATAATCAAAGACAAGATTTGAAAAATAGATTGGACTTACTAAACCTAAATTGTCATTTGGCATATCAAAATTTGCATACATTAATAACGGCGTTTGCGCCATCGCTAATCGTTCACTTGGCGTTTTTTCATTTGTTATATAACCAGTCTCTTTATAAAGAGATTTATTTGTTCCTAGTGATGGGAGATGGTCCCCAAAGAATACTAATAATGTAGGTCTATCTAAATTATCTAGCTCCTCTATTAAATATTGAAGAGCTTCATCTGAACGTCTTAACCCTTCTGTATAAGTCTCTAATTCAGCCTTCGACTCTTCATTTTCTAATCCACTAATCTCTATTTGATTTTCACCAAATCTTCCTTCTGTAAATGGAAAATGATTTTGCATCGTAACTGCATGAACAAACGTAGGTTTCTTTTGCTTCTCTAATTCAGCTATTATCTCTTTACTCATAGATAAATCGCTAATATAATCTCCATCAACTTCTACATTTTCCATCGTATCTTGTGCATTAAACTTATCAAACCCTAACACTTTATATACATCATCCCGTTTAAAGAATGAGCGACCGAACGAATGAATTGCACTTGTATAATACCCTTCTTTTTTCAAAGCTCGAGGAATTGATGGGATTTCTTTCTTATTTGTAACAACTTGCTGATATGGTATAGAGCCTGGTTTTAACAAACTCATTGAATAACTCGTTAATGCCTCAAATTCAACGTTTGCAGTATTTCCTCCAAATGCAGGAGAAATAGTTTGTCCACCAGGAAAACTTTCTATATAATGATGCAAATTAGGTAAAGGATCTTCACTAAAGGACAGGTTCGTTAACTTCGTTGGATCCCAAAACGATTCACTCATTACAAAAATAATATTCGGTTTCTCTTTTTGCTTCTGCGCCCCTATATTGCTACTATATTGTTTCTTTATATCGTTTGCTATTTGAAGCATATTTTCTTTTGAATAACCTTTCGGCTTTTCAATGACTGTCATATCTAAATTACTTATAAATCCTAGCACAAAACCATTTGAAGCATAATTTTCATTTTGATTCCACAAAACGAACTCTATACCTGACTTTTGAAACCATTTATTCATAAACGTATTCGTAAAATTACCATACACATATAAAATAAAAACGGATCCTATTATAAATAGAACTCGTACGCCTGCATGAACTTTTACATTTTGAATATACTTCCTCACATACATACCCGCCAAAATACAGACAACAACACTTACAATAACGAGAAGGATATAACCCCAACTAAAATAATCCATCACCATTGGTATAACAGATTGCATATGTCCAATCTGTGTAAAATCAGAAGGATATAGTGGGTCTCCCCTAAAAACAATTTTGAAGTGATTTACAATAGCCAAAATGATTAGCAAAATGCTTGTCAAAATAGTACTCAAAAAAACTTTCCCAAGCACGTTATACACCAAAACATATATCGCATAAATTACAATTAAACTAAATATAAACTGTGCGTTATAATTGTAAACCCAATTCAGTGTATTTACGAGATTCATATTATTTTGCGTGAAAATAAAAAGCAAAGTAACCACATGCGCTACTAAAAACAGTCTAATATAAATCCGAATAATCGGTTTAAATTTATTAACTATACCTTTATTTAAATACGCAACATATAGTAGTACAACCCACATCAAAATTGTCATTATACTTAAAAATTTTTTTTGATTTAACATATCTTTCATCGCATCTAAACTAAAATATTTTAAAATCAAGAAAAGTGTTGGTATTACATATAGGGTTACTAGGCCACTTAACATTGCTGAAATTAATATACTTCTTCTTGGCTGATGAAATGAAAAATTACCCCTCAATTCATTCCCTCTTTTCTGTTTATTAATTTCACCCCGCACCGTAAAAACAGTTTCTATTAAGATAACATACTTCATGCATTTCGTCTTCACACTGGATTCTACTATAACTGTAGTTTCTTAATTCTCCCTTAATCAACAGTTAATTTTTGGAATACCAACTATTCATTCTTAAAAAACTAAATTCCTTCATTCCACTTTATGATATAATAACTATGTTTTGGAAAACCTTAATACTATTAGGGTTTTATCATAAAAATAAGAAAGAATTAATAAAAAAGGAGCTGCTCATTTTTGTTAAATAAGTTTAAAAATTTGCCTAAAGCGGTATATGTAATTTTGGCGCTTTCTTTCCTGTTGCATGTTTTTTGTCTAGTAAAACAGCCAGGATTAAATGGAGAAGTAGTCAAAGTAACATATGGTGCATATGATGCGTTCAACTATTCGTTAACAGCTGAACAGCTATTAAAACACGGTGTCTTCGGATATGTTTATTTGGAGCCTAGTGAAGTTCCTGGAAAAAATGCATACATCACACCAGGTCAGCCACTATTATTAGCTGGCGCTATGATTATTTCTGATGTTACATCACTTCCTTACTATTACGTGGCAACCGTCATTAATATGATACTGAACCTCGGCACAGTGTTATTAGTATTCTTAATAGGAAAAGAGTTATTTGAAAAGAATATTTATGGAATTGTCGCAAGTATTTTATATGCTATTTATCCAAGTAACTATACATACTTCCGTACGTTATTAACCGAAGTTCCTTCAATATTCTTATTAACGTTAAGTGTATATGTATTTGTTCTCGCATGGAAATATAATAAAGTGAAATTCCATATATGGTTCGGAATTGTCGTTTCCATTTTACTTATGTTCCGTCCAAATCCAGCTCCAATGATGCTCATTCCTGTTCTTGTCGTCTTGTTCACATATGGATTTAAAGACTCAATTCGAATTGGATTATTATGGCTCATTGGCCCGTTCTTTATTATCGGTGCCTGGGTTGTTCGTAACTATTTAGCGTTCAATCAATTTATCTTATTCTCAACCCAAGGTGCGGACCCATTAATTGCCGGTGCGGATCCATTTAACAAAATCGGCTATGAAAATGTAGTTAACCAAATGAAGGCCCAGGGTTTAGAAGATAAAAATGCATACGCAAAAGATTTAATCAAAAATGGATTTAAAACGGACTTCACATATTGGTTCTCGTGGTTCACTGTTGGTAAAACAATTGAATTATTCAAAACAGCTCCTGCTGTAGACCAATACCATATTCATAAATTTATGCAAATGTGTCATAAAGTCTTCATCATAGGCACATTCTTGAGCAGTTTCTTCTGCATGCTAAATTCATTTAAGCATAAGCGCGTTATGATGCTAGTAGCAAGTTCTGTTATTTACATCATCTTCTCAAACTTATTCTTAGCGATTAATCGCTACGGATTTTTCATTAACCCTCTTATGTGCTTAATTCTTGCATATGGGTTAGTTTACGCTGTGCAGAAGCTTCCATTTTTCCGCACTAACCAAGCATAATAAAAAAGAGGTCGTCCAAAGATGGACGACCTCCTTTTTATTTATCCAACACTTTGAACACGGCCAATTTGTCCATCTTGTAATCGAACTTTAATTCCGTACGTATGTGTTTCTGTATTTGTTAAAACATCTTTCACAACACCACTCACTGTTTTACTATAATCTTTATCCAATTGAATAACTACATGTGAACCAACCGAAATTTGTGATCTTGTCGGTTTCCCACCTGTTGCTTCTGTTGTTTTTTCTTGTTTCTGTGTTCTCTCTTGTTGCGCCGACTGCTGTTGCTGAATCTTCTGTTGCTCTTCTTGCTTACGTTTCTCTTCCTCTACTCTTCTTTGTTGCTCTTCTTGCTTACGTTTTTCTTCTTCTACTCTTTGCTGCTCTTCTTGCTTACGTTTTTCTTCTTCTACTCTTTGCTGCTCTTCTTGCTTACGTTTTTCTTCCTCTACCCTTTGCTGCTCTTCTTGCTTACGTTTTTCTTCCTCTACTTTTTGCTGCTCTTCTACCTTCTTATCTTCTTCAACTTTCTTCTCATCTATTTTCTGTTCTTCCGCTACCTTCAGCTTTTCCTCTTCATCTTTACAAGCTGTTAAAACAACTACACATAAGCCCGTAAGTAAAAATAATAATAATTTTTTTAACATTAAAAAATCCTCCTATATATATATTACAAATAATGACCTTTAATAGAATAACAAATATGTATGAATCCCTTTGTCGTAATTTGTCGTATATATTGGATTTTCCATGTAACACTACATGCTCCAAATAGAGAAGAACCTGTCGTATGACAGGTTCTTCTCGTTATTTATTAGGATACGATGATTAGCATGTTTACTATACAAGAGGAAGCATCCATATTTTCCATATGATACTTACGATTACTATAAGTACAAAATCAAACAAATCTAATCTCGGACCCTTTTTCATAGTCATGTCTAGCCACATATAAATCCATTTCATTTCCTTATATTTATGAATATTTTTCTTTGCGAATCGGTAAGTAAGCACTTACATGATGTAAATTCCAATTACGCAAATAAGCAATAAGATGAGAAATTCAAACACAAAATTCCTCCCTATTTTTGAAGCGTTCTTTCTACTATATGGTTCTTCAAAACCCATTCCTCAAACTGAGCACTTCCAAATTCCCAGCTCAAATCACGAGCATGTACAGAAAAAACGTAATAACCGGCATATTCGTCCATAAACATCCCTGCCCCTACATCATCTTTTTGAATACCGTATACTCCAAAATTAAAATACACATCCCACACGTCTTCATGCTTCCTCTTATAAGCAATCGATTCCATATCACATTCAGTTCCGAAATAATCAAGATGTAAATGTACGCTATCATCGTATTCGTAATCCATTTTATCACCCCTTATATTTGTACTTCTTTACTACCCAAAAAATTCCTGCTATATATACTCACATATGGGCACTTACCTACATATTATGCTTGTAGATTGACTTCTAGGAGGTGTCGTATAGTGAAAAAATTAATAACCGTTTTTTGCATCATGTTACTAGCTGTTTTCACATTCGCTGCTTGTAGTAGTACAAAGGAAAGTACGAAAGAACAAGCTCAAAAAATTCGCGTTGGCGAAGTTACACACTCTCTTTTCTACGCACCATTATATGTTGGAATTGAAAAAGGATTTTTTAAAGATGAAGGCTTAAATATTGACTTACAAACAACAGCTGGCGGAGATAAAACGATGACCACCCTTTTATCTGGCGGAATTGATATTGCTCTCGTTGGTTCAGAAACGTCTATTTATGTTCATCAACAAGGAGCAAAAGATCCTGTCATTAATTTTGCACAGCTTACACAAACAGATGGCACATTTTTAGTTTCCCGTAAAAAATTAGACTCTTTTAATTGGAACGACGTAAAAGGCGTTACGTTTTTAGGACAGCGTAAAGGCGGCATGCCGCAAATGGTTGGTGAATACGTTTTAAAGAAAAATGGCATTGACCCTCGCAAAGATACGAACTTAATTCAAAATATCGAGTTTGCTAATATTGCAAATGCCTTTGCATCTGGTACGGGAGAATTTGTACAGCTCTTTGAACCGACTGCAAGTATACTTGAAAAAGAAGGAAAAGGTTATATCGTCGCGTCTTTCGGAGCTGAATCTGGTACTGTCCCTTATACAACGTTTATGGCAAAAGAAAGTTTCTTAAAGAAAGATAAAGCTGCTGCAGAAAAATTCACGCGCGCACTATATAAAGCGCAGCAATGGGTTGATACACATAGTCCAGAAGAGATTGCCGATGCCGTTTCACCACTATTTAAAGACACTTCAAAAGACATTTCAGTAAAAGTAATTGAGCGCTACAAAAAACAACATTCTTATGCGACAAATCCATTATTAGATGATGCAGAATGGAAACAACTCCAAACGATTATGAAAGAATCTGGTGAATTACAAAAAGAAGTTCCACATGAAGCGCTCGTCAATACAAAAATTGCCGAAAGCGTTATTAAGAAATAGAGGCGAAGTGTATGAGCTTTTTACAAATACGTAACGTTTCTCACTGCTTTTTTGCAAAAGAAAATGCCAAACTTATTCTTGAAGATATGAGTTTGCAAGTAGACGAAGGCGAATTTATTTCAATCCTTGGTCCAAGTGGTTGCGGAAAAACAACGCTCCTCTCCATCATCGCAGGTCTACTCGATCCAATTGAAGGTATCGTATTTTTAGATGGTGAACCGATTACAACTAAGACCCCCTCTATGGGCTATATGCTCCAGCAAGATTACTTGTTTCCGTGGAAAACAATTGAAGAAAATATTATGCTCGGACTTCATATTCGGAAGGTTTATGATGAAAATACGAAAGAACATACATTAAAGCTTTTAAAACAAGTCGGCCTATATGATATAGAACAGCAATACCCTCGTGAACTATCCGGTGGTATGCGCCAACGTGCTGCACTCGTTCGAACATTAGCGACCGACCCAAAAATTTTATTGTTAGATGAACCATTTTCCGCTCTTGATTATCAAACAAAATTAAAACTAGAAGATCTCGTCTTCACATTACTACGTAACTATAAGAAAACATCCCTACTTGTGACACATGATATTGAAGAAGCAATTGCGATGAGTGATCGTATTTATTTACTGCAGGCGAACCCTGGAAAAATCGCAAAAACATTCATCGTCCCAGAAAGTATCCGTTCCTTATCGCCGTTAGAAGCACGCCACCACCATGACTTCCCATCCCTCTTCCAAGAAATATGGAAGGAGCTGGAACGACTTGGATAATATAAAACAACTACATGAACAGTTTCGAAAAAAAGAAAGACAACATGCATGGTTAGCTCGCTCTTTACAACTTGTACTTCTTGTTCTTTTCTTTGCACTATGGGAAATAGCTAGTAAAAAAGAATGGATTGATCCTTTACTCTTTAGTTCTCCTTCAAGTATTTGGGATCTCTTTTTAACGAAATGGATTGACGGTTCACTTTGGGTCCACATATGGACGACATTACTTGAAACAGGAGTGGGTTTTATTCTCGGAACTGTACTTGGAGCTATTATTGCTACTCTCCTTTGGTGGATGCCACTTTTGGCCCGCGTACTTGATCCTTATCTCGTCGTCCTAAATGCAATGCCAAAAGTCGCACTCGGTCCAATCATCATTGTTATTTTCGGTCCAAATATTTCATCCTCTATCGCAATGGGGGTAATCATCTCTATCATCATTACCATTCTCGTTATTTACAGCGCATTTCAAGAAGTCGATTCCAACTATATTAAGGTCATGGACACATTTGGCGCAAATAAATGGCAATGCTATAAGCACGTTATTCTCCCTTCATCTTTCCCTGCAATTATTTCAACGTTAAAAGTGAATGTTGGCTTATCATGGGTCGGTGTTATTTTCGGGGAACTCCTCGTTTCTAAACAAGGACTTGGCTATTTAATTAGCTACGGATTCCAAGTCTTTAACTTCACACTCGTCTTGCTCAGTGTATTGCTCACTTGCGTCCTCGCAACTCTTATGTATGTATTTGTCGAGGCATTTGAAAAACTCCTTATTGGAAAACGAAAAAAAAGCTGACTTAGAGCGATACGCTAGAGTCAGCTTCTTTCTTCTACCTTTTATCACATATTTTCGAATCATCTGCAATATTCCCATTAGCAACCGTAACTGTATGGAAACAATCTTTCACACGCACCGTAACGACATTATCTTTTCGATCAATAATATGATAATCATTAAACTCTTTATTTAATGCACTACGAATTTGCTCCCCTTCAAAAATCGGAAAACCGTGAGACATTACCCAAATGAGACCAGCCACAGCAAGAATCGTTTTCATACGTTTCATTACCTCCTCGAGAGTAAACTTATAGCCCCTATACTATGCGCATTATAATTGTGTCTAATTTGTGACGTTTTTATACTAATTCTATTTTAATGATTCAGTTCCTTCTTCTTTTTTTAAAAAAGACAGAATTTTCAATTTTATCAACATGAAGAAACGCAAAGAACTACAATTCTTCACGTTTTCCCTTGGCTAAAATATATCGAACACATAATTCGCATTAGTGTCCACTTGGTTGTTCCATCGTTTTCGACACATCATATAACCCAGCTAACACTTCCGCTCTCATTTTTACAAGCTCGGAGAATTGATAGAAGAAGGCAATTTTTTTATATTTTAATTCTGTTCCTTCTTTCACCTTTTTTGAATCTTGTAAAATAAACGCTGTAAATGTATCCGCAATATCCTCTGCTACATTTGTCGTCCCATACAGTGAAACAAACTCACCATGCTTTTCCTTAAAAAATTCAATTTGAGCTTCTTCGCTTTCTTCCACTTTCTTTTCTGTCCACTCCTGGTCAATTGGTTTCCAGAAAGAATTATAAAATTGATTTATATAAGAGCTCTCCTTCGCGCATCCTTCTTGTAAGAAAAGAGATTTACATTTATTTTGGTATGATAAAATATCTTTATCTTCTTCAAAAGCCTTTAAGTACTTTTCATTTACTGGTATTTGTTTATGTCCCAGCGTCAATACGTGAGCCGTCTCATGTATTAATGTTTTCATCACTTGATCGATATTTACTGCAGAATCAAGCGTATCTAAACTAATGGTCCACTCTTTCGGATACTCCATACTTGGCATAACATGAGCCACAATTCCATCGTATCCATCTGTTACCATATCAAACTCTTTTATGTCAGTGCGATACTTAGCAGGAATAAGCGTGCTATACATCTCCCATAACGATTCATGATAATCCCTATCTTGACGTTGCTTTAATACTTCTTCTTTCGCGTCCTTATCCTCCGCAAAAGCCTTATTCAATCGTTTGCGATCTAGTTTATCGAAATAAGGATCTACAATTTCATCACCATCGATATAATAAGAAGCTAAAAAGAAATAATTTTCATCATCCTTTTTTTTCATTTCTGCTTCTTTCATATCGTTACTTGAATGTCCTTCTAAATCATAATCCTCTAGTACTTCAAGTTCTGAAAGTCCATCTATCTTTTTATATACTTTTTGAAGTGTTTTATCACCTATTTGTGTGCATTCTTCTGTCGTTTCGCACACATCTTTTTTCTCTCTTTTCGAAGTTTGCTCCGACATATCACATCCAGCTACTAAGCCCGTTGAAATCATAAAACACATTAACTTGCCATACAGTTTCTTCATACGCACCTCCATTATTCCATTCTACAAAAATATCATAATCATTTTTTAACGAATATGCGATAATTAATTATAAAAGCTGTATGGAGGTTTCCCATGATTCGAGCAGTCTTATTTGACTTAGATGGAACACTATTAGATCGTCGCCAATCTCTAGAGCAATTTATTCGCGATCAATATAATCGCTTCGCCTTTCATTTGATAAACATAGAAAAATTCGAGTATTGCTCTCGTTTTCTCGAACTCGACAATAATGGTTACACGTGGAAAGATAAGGTATATTCCACTCTCCTTTGCGAATACAACATTACCACTTTAACGCAAGAGCAACTGCTACACGACTACATTACAAACTTCCAACATCATTGTATTCCTTTCCAAAATATGCATGAACTACTTCAACAATTAAAACAGCGAAACATTAAAATTGGTATTATTACAAACGGCTTTACTGATTTTCAAATGAACAACCTCCGAGCACTAAACATACATACGTATACAAACACAATTTTCATTTCAGAAGCAGAAGGAATTAAAAAACCACATCCTGAGATTTTCGAACGAGCTTTGCAAAAGCTAAACGTAAAAGCAGAAGAATGCCTTTACGTTGGAGACCATCCAGAAAATGATGTGCTTGGTTCTGAACAAGTAGGGATTCTTGGCGTTTGGAAGAGAGATTTATTTGGGGGTGACTTTGAACATTCACGTGTGGTGGATGATTTGTTGGAGGTTCTTTCATTTTTAGAGGTGGAGGTAAAAACAATACAATAGTAAATAAATTATATCAGCGATTTTTCGAATATATCGACCGCAACTCCAAATATATCAGCGATTTTTGAAATATATCGATTTACCGACAAAAAGTGACAATAGTAAGTGGATACTTTCATTCCAAAATGCCTCCCTAAAAGTAAAGATATATTCACACCTTTTTTGGGTATTTAATCAAAAAAAGAAACCGGCCACTTTACTTCGTAAAACAGCCGATTTCTTCTATATGTTTCATCGTACGCGCTAATACATCATCGCGCATAATAAAGCTAAATTTTCTATCAGTTTTAATATTATCAGGAATGTCTTTTAATAAAACAGACCCTTTCGTTTCTTCGTAATGCGTATGTTGCTCTACCGCACTAATTGTTGCAAAATAAATGTTTTTAATGATTATTTTGTCTTTTCCGGATACTTTGTATTGCCCTAAGTAAGTTAAATCAGAAACTATGCCGCCGGTTTCCTCATGAACTTCTCGAACTGCCGCTTCTTCCGGTGTTTCCCCGAGTTCTACTTTACCACCTGGAAATTCAAGACCACGGCGTAAATGATGCGTTAATAACCATTGATCCCCGTACCGGCATACAACCCAAACATGCTTTGGCTCAGGAGAAAATGGGTAACGTTCAAACGATAATTGTACAGTGTTGTGGTAATAATCTTTAAATTTGTACATGCCATTACTCCCCTATTGATGATTACAAGTTTTTCCTACCACAAATTGTAGCATATTCTCGCTTTTCTGCATAATATTATCCAATTACAATCCATTGATTATTCCCATTTGTGCGACTAATTCTTTCGTTTCATGATTCCCTAGATCATAAATCATTTTATATGCCTTTTGTAGTTGTTCATCATATCGATCATTATTCGAATCGTGATGATACTCAACGAATGGAACGTGAGAGCGTACATACGAACCTAAGTCCTCTTCATACGCTTGATCAAAATACTCTCTTAACTCCGTAATCTCTTCGTCATTTGCATAAATTTCAAAATTATACGTATCCGCCGTCTTCACTTGCGAAATTTGACCATTTCCAACTGATATATAATATGTTTTTTTATTCTCCATGTAACACCCTTCTTTCATCCTTTTAATTTCTATTGTTTTCATCAATTACAAAATTATGTAAAATAAAGAAAAGGAGGGATTTCATGCTCAAAATATTAATTATCGGCATTATAATCGTACTGATCATATTAGTACTCTCCGTTATGACGATTAATAAAGGCTACGCATATAAACATTCTGTTGATAAGCCCGAAGATAACCCTTACTCGAAAAATAATAAGGAGGAATCATAGTATGCTTCGTATACTTCGCATCGCACTCGCACTCACTGTGATAATTATGTCGGCAATTGGGCTCTATACAGGTCAAAATAACTTTCTACCACTTTCACAATTTCTATTAGGAGCTTTAATGTTTCTCATCGCAATTGAGCAAATAAAAAAGAAGGATTCAGGAACCGGATTTATTTGCATTGTTGCTGGAGCATTCTCTTGGATTGTTCTCATCATTACATACATAAAATAGAGGAGGGTCTTTTATGCTGAAAGGATTACGGATTACTTTATCACTTATTGCTTTATCTATAGCAATCTATAGCTTTTTTACTGGTAATAGGGAAATCATGCCTTATATGTTCATCTTTTTAGGGGGGATGGCTTTCATTATTAGTATAGAGGAAATCTTAAAACAGCAAAAAGGTGGTAGCATACTTGCTCTGTTAGCAGGGGCTGTTGCTTTATTTCTTGGCTTCTCAGAAATATTTCGATAAATGGTCTCTTTAAAGGAGGAATTCGATGCTAACTGGAATACGCTATTTTTTCATGCTTCTCACAATCTCTCTTTGCACTTATTCTCTTGCTACCGATAATTTCACACTTCTCCCATACATGCAATTTGCTCTCAGTTGTTTCTTTATTCTTCTAGGAATTAATGAACTGAAATCCGGAAGAAAATCAATGGGTATCTCGCATTTTTTCGTTTCTATTCTTATGCTCTTCATTGTAATATCGAACTACCTTCGTTACATGTAGAATGAAACTTTAAATACCAACTACGAACTGTTATTACATTGAAGGCTAATTTAAAACTACAAGAAGATAGGTGGTAGTATGCTAAAAACATTTCGCATCATATCCGCTCTTATTGTCATCTCTCTCGCTCTATATGGAATATCTACAAACCCGCTTGTTACGATGCCCTATATGCTTATTGCCTTATCTATTATGACTTTCATCATGAGCGCAGAAGAAAAACAGAAAGGAAAGAAAGTACATAGTACACTCTCCTTCTTTTCTGGCGTATTTACTTTAATCGTCGCTATTATAATTATTATCTCCAGGTAACTAACTCTTTCTACTTAAAAGGGGCTAAAATGCACATAAAACAAATACAACTAATCATCGTTTTTATTACTTTGATTCTATGTTTATACAGTACATTTACAATGAACTTTCAAATCTTTTCACCTACCATTTGTATGGCATTTTAGTAGGCATTGAGATGATTCAAAAGCAGTAAAAGCAAATTGGAGCTATTAGCATCGGTTTAAGTATGTTTACCATTATTTTTGTCATTCCATTTATACTGTTCTTCTAAAGGAGGATTTCATGTTAAAAAACATTCGAATTATAATAGCGACTATCGCTCTTATTCTCGCCCTATTTAGCCTCTTTTCAAACTTCTCTATGCTTTTACCATTCGTATTTATCCTTTTAAGTATTATGTTTATCCTTTTTGGAATTGATGAAATAAAAGAGCGGCAAAAAGCAAAAGCATTTGTTTATTTTCTCGGTTCTGCCTTTATTTTATATGTTGGGGTGTCTAGTCTACTTTCATAAAAAAGAAGAGCAGATTTTGCTCTTCTTTAACTCACTACTTTCAATCCAATAATCGTCCCCATAATTCCAACGATACAAATAATCCGAAAAGCATTTTTCGGCTCTTTAAAAAATAAAATACCGACAACCGCTGCACCGAGCGTCCCAATTCCAGTCCAAACTGCATATGCAATTGATAACTGAATTTCTTGGAGCGCCATCGTTAAAAATTGAAAACTAATAATAAATCCACCTATTAAAATAATATTATTCGTCCAATTATTATCTTTTGTTACTTTCTTTATCCCAATTACACCGACAATTTCAAAAAGCCCAGCTATAATTAAATACATCCACGCCATTTTATTTCACCTCTTCCTTGTCGCCACTAAATTTCAATCCGATAATAAATAGTGCTAATAAACAAACAAGGAAAATTTTAATAAACGAAAATGGCTCTTTAAAATATAAAATATCTACTACTATCGTTCCCACTGTCCCAATTCCAGTAAATACTGCATATGCCGTTCCAATTGGGATTCTTTTAGTTGCTTCAATTAATAGATGAAAACTAACTAAAATTGCAATAAGTGTCAAAATGCTCATCGAATTTGTTTTTAATCCTGTTGCCCAATATATTTCAATTAAGCCTCCAAATACTAAATACAGCCACGCCCTATTTGTACTAATCTCCTTTTTCTTTTTCACTTCTTCTTTTACCTCTTGTCGTGTTTCTTGCTTTAGCGAACTACGTTTCTTTTTCGGAAAAAAGATATACGACATCGCCCAAATAAAATGAATAATGAGCACCGATGTCCAAACACTGATAATGGTATTAACAGTTGCATTTTTATAAAAGCCTATTTGTTTATTCAAAATCCATTCTTTCATATGAAGAATATAAGATCCACTTGGTAACTCTTGAGCTGGTACAAGCCCTATTAGAAAAATAAATAAAAGCTGCGCAAGAATGAAAATGCCCACATGTTTATAAAAGTATTGCCGCTCTAATCGCGCGTGCTCCTTTCCATATAGCTTCTCTTTTTGCATAGCTGTCATTTATCTTCCTCCTTTTTCAAATAATAATCTACCATTTCATCTATATACTTCATTGTTTCCGAATCAAGTCCATATACTTTTGCAATCTCCCCCTCTTCAGGTCTAATTAATTCCCAATACTTATTTATTAATTGTTCATCTTCTTGAAATATATGCATGGAAAAAGCCACTACTTTCTCCGCCAATTGTTGAACTTCTGGTGAATCTACTGGTTCATTTATACGCTCGCGAATTTCTCTTAATACTTGCAGCCACTCTTTCGTTCTTTTATCGTTTTCTTCAAATGTTGGTAAGCCCTGAATAATCTGCTGCTCTTCCTCATTAAAATATCTTTTCCAAAATTTCTCCCTCTGATCAATTCCCTGTACTGATTTTATAAATAACATTAAATCTTCTGTTCTAAGCTCTCCTGTTAATTCAATGGAATGAAATGTTGTATATAGTAGCTTTTCTAAATCCTGTAATCTTTTTACTTCCCCTTGTATTGTTTGAATTTCATTTTGAATCGCATTTTTCCATCTTCCTTCTTCTGAAATCCCCTTTTCTTCTTTTAATACTTCTTTTATTTCTGAAAGCTTAAAACCAAGCTTTTTAAAAGTTGTGATTTGCTGCAATGTAATTACATCATCTTTTGAATAGTAACGATATCCTGAATCAGCAACATAAGACGGTCTTATCAATCCAATTTCCTCATAATATCTAAGTGTTCTCGTCGTTACATTCGTTTCTTTTGAAATTTCGCCAATGCTATACTTATCCATCATTTCCTCCCTTTACTTACTTTATTTATCCCTACTATAAACTTTGACGTATACGTTAAAGTCAATACTCTTCATAACATACATTTCTACAAATAAAAAAACTGCCCTTTCACAGGCAGTTTTTTTATTTGTAGGCAATAAGACTCTCACCCACTGATTAAAGTATCACTTTATCCAAACACTTTCTCAAGTTCATCTTTATCTTGGCTTAGCCAGAAGTTCATTAAGCGTTGTGCTCCTTCTAAGTCGTGAAGCTTCGCTTGGCCACATTGTGTTTCATTTGCAGCTGGAATTTCTGTAATTTGAACCGCATCTTTTAATGTTAGTTCTAATAAATCAATAATTTCTCGAACCGTTGGTGTTCCGCTTACTACAAGATAATATCCTGTTTGGCAGCCCATTGGTGAAATATCGATAATATCAAAATGCGGATAACGATCAATATATTTACGTAAATTAAATGCTAATAAATGTTCTAACGTATGAATAACATCTGGTTTCATTGCTTGTTTATTCGGTTGGCAGAAACGAATATCAAATTTATTTACAATACCGTCACTACCTACATTGTGGACTCCGCAATGTCTTACATAAGGCGCCTTTACAATCGTATGGTCTAATTCAAAGCTTTCTACTGATGGCATACAACATCTCTCCCGCTTTTAATTTAATTCCGTTATATCCAATATGATATAACGGAAATCGACATTAGTAAAGAATTATGTACTGTCGTGCTATAATACTTTAAGACTATGCTGAAAAGGGGACCATTATGAAACAGATTTTTATCGGTATTATACGCTTTTATCAAAAGTTCATTTCTCCGATGACACCGCCAACGTGCCGCTTTCATCCGACTTGCTCTCATTATGGATTAGAAGCGTTTCAAAAACACGGTGCCTTCAAAGGATTTTGGCTTACATGTAAGCGTATATTAAAATGTCACCCTTTCCATCCAGGAGGATTTGATCCTGTCCCAGATAAAAAGGATGACAAAGTAAATTCTTAATTTTCGTAACCATTTACAACTAAATCTAATTTTCCTGTGTCAGGATCTATAACAAGACCGTGAACAGGTACTTCTTCCGGAAGTAACGGATGGTTGCGAAGTATTGACACACTATGTTCTACACTTTCTTCTACACTAGAGAACCCTTGTAAGAATCTTTCTAAATCGATTCCAGAATAACGAAGTGTATCTAATTTCTCTTCTGTTACGCCGCGCTCTTTCATTTTTTCAATTGTACTGCTTGCTTGAATTTTTGCCATACCACAATCATGATGACCGACAACACATACTTCGTCAGCTCCAAGCTCATATACAGCGACTAAAATACTACGCATAATACTTCCGAATGGATGTGAAATAACAGCGCCTGCTACTTTAATAATTTTCACATCACCGTTACGCATATTCATTGCTTTCGGTAATAATTCAACAAGACGAGTATCCATACAAGAGATAATTACCATCTTTTTGTTTGGAAATTTCCCTGTTTCATACTCTTCGTATTTTTTCTCTTCAACAAATTTTTCATTGTATTGTAAAATCTCTTCTAATGACTTCATAGTAAAGAACCCTCTTTTCTCTCATTTACACTACATATATAGTGTACCAAAATTTGAAAAACTCAAAAAGGATATTGCTTTATAGTAAAAATAGGATATTTTCAGATAATCGACATAATTCTTTCAAAATATACACACACCTTTGTAACAAGTCTCACATACTTTAAACGTTTTTTCACTATAAACTGATTGTAGATAATGTAAAAAAGGAGTGAATATTTATTATGTCCGACGTTCTGTTACTAAGTCGTTTTCAATTTGCAATTACTATTTTTTATCACTTTTTATTTGTACCTTTGACAATCGGACTTGTTATTTTAGTAGCATGTATGGAAACTCAATACGCCCGCACATTGAATCCAACATACCGCAAAATGGCAAATTTCTGGGGAAAACTTTTTACAATTAACTTCGTAATGGGGATTATAACTGGGATTACGATGGAATTCCAATTTGGAACAAACTGGTCTGAGTACTCCAAATATATGGGAGATATTTTTGGATCACCTCTCGCAATCGAAGCACTCGTTGCCTTCTTCTTAGAATCTACTTTCATGGGAATATGGTTATTCGGTAAAGACAAAATCTCACCAAAGTTCCGTGCTTTCTGTATGTGGATGGTTGCACTTGGAACAAATATTTCTGCCCTTTGGATTATTACAGCAAACGGCTTTATGCAAAACCCAGTTGGCTACGTCGTACGTAACGGCCGCGCTGAATTAAATGATTTCTGGGCTCTTGTTACAAATCCATATGCATGGAATATGTTCTTCCATACTGTAATTGGTTGTTATATTGTCGGTGCTTTCTTCGTTATGGCAATTAGTGCATATCATTTATTACGTAAAAACGAAGTTGAATTCTTCAAAAAATCATTTAAGTTTGGTTTAATGTTAGGTTTATTCGCTGCAACAATTACACCATTTATGGGCCATCAATCTGGTGTATCAGCTGCTAAATATCAACCAGCAAAAGGAGCTGCAATGGAAGCTGTTTGGGACACTGGAAAAGGACAAGGTTTCTCAATCATTCAAATTCCTGATGTAAAAAATGAAAAGAACTTTGAATTCCTTACTATTCCAAAGCTCGGAAGCTTCTTCTATACAAACTCATTTGATGGCGAAATTGTTGGTTTAAAAGATATCCCGAAAGATGAACGTCCAAATGTTAACCTCGTGTACTATAGCTTCCGCTTAATGGTTGCACTTGGCATGTTCTTTATGGCATTAACTTGGTACGGTTTCTATTTAAACCGAAAAGGAAAACTAGAAAACTCAAAACGTTATTTAAAAATTACAATGTGGTCTGTTTTACTTCCATATATCGCAATTAACGCTGGCTGGATTGTCGCTGAAGTAGGTCGTCAACCGTGGACAGTTTATAAACTAATGCGTACAGCAGAATCCGTGTCACCTATATCAGTTCCACAAATTTGGTTCTCATTAATTAGTTTAATATTGTTCTACACTTTACTCTTAATTGCAGACGTATACTTAATGCTGAAGTTCGCGAAAAAAGGACCCGCTGCATTAGAAGAACCTGCTACTGAAGGAGGTACAGCTCATGTCTCATGATATGCTTGCAATTATCTGGTTCGGTTTATGGGGCGTAATTTGGACAGTTTACTTCATTCTTGATGGCTACGCACTCGGTAACGGAATGATTTTCCCATTCGTTGCGAAAGACCGACAAGAACGAAATCAATTACAAGAAGCTATCGGCCCGTTCTGGGGTGGTAATGAAGTATGGTTAATTACAGCTGGTGGCGCAACATTTGCTGCCTTTCCAGTCACATATGCAAATATGTTTAGCTACCTATATACACCACTATTTTTAGTATTACTTGCACTATTTGCTCGTGCCGCTGGACTTGAATTTATGCATAAAGACGATTCACCAATTTGGCAAAAAACTTGTAAATGGGCGTTTACAATTGGTAGTTTCCTAATCGCCTTCTTATTCGGTGTTACATTCGCTAACCTGTATTACGGGCTGCAAATCGGAAAAGATGGTTATGAAGGAACTTTACTTAGCTTACTAAACCATTATGGTATCTTAGGTGGTCTTTTCTTCACTGCTATATTCGTCGTATCTGGTGCCCTTTGGATTATGATTAAAACAACTGGCGAAGTATCTGATCGTGCTTATAAAATTGCAAGACCATTTTCAATGGCAGCTGCTATCATTTTAGCTATCTTCTATGTCGCAACTGCAAATCGTACAAATTTATTCCAAAACTTCACGGAATATCCTGTACTATTCATTCTTCCAGTACTTGCAATGTTAATGAGTGTACTCACACTTATTATGGTGTACAAACATAAAATCGGCCTTGCATTCACATTCGTTTGCTTAACAATCGCAATGTTTATGACAACTGGTTTTGCAGGTATGTTCCCAAGAATGTTACCATCTCGTATTAACGACGCTTATAGTACAACGTTATACAACGCAGCTGGTAGTCAATTAAACTTAAAAATTATGTTCTTCGTTGCAATTGTCATGGTACCAATCGTTATTGGATATCAGCTTTGGAGCTACAGCATATTTAAAAATAAAATTCATAAAGACTCTGCTAAAGGATATCACTAAAATGAAAAAGACACTTCGCTTGAAGTGTCTTTTTTTACGTATGATTTTCGATAAGATGTTACATTTCTAATCTAACAACTATGATAAAGAAGAATCACTAACAGCTCACAACTAAATTGTATCACAGGGCAAGCACATCATTTTATGCAATTTTACATATAAAAATTATAACGTAGATTGAATTACTTGGTCATTCACATCGTTATCCGTTACATCTGCCGTACTAATACCACTGAATGTCCTCACATTTAGTCCCGTATTTGAAGATCCAGATCCATTATAAGCTTTCGTTTTTTCAATTGGATGTACGTTATATTTATCACCTAAGTTAATTGTCCCGTTACAATTCTCAATAATAACCCCTTCCACAATAGCTGGCATTTTATCACCTACTTTCATTTCGTTACTTTTATTTTATGAACATCGCCTACAAAAATAGCATGTTTCAATAAGAAAAAGCACTCAAATTGAGTGCTTTTTCTCTAAGCATTAATGGCAAGTTTGGAGACAGTTGACTTTTCCAAAAATTTATTAGGGGTAATATTTTGAAAAAGAAAGCCTTTCATATTTAACTTAACACCACTGGAATATATAGTAAATTGATAATATTTATACGGAAGATTGCTAATGTTTAGTATAGATAGTTTGCACTACGTTAATAGTGGAAATTATCTATACTAAGAAACAAAAAGACGCCTTTCAAGAAGACGTCCTTTCCCCTGTTTATATATACCCCATCCCGCTTTTTGTAAACACACACTAGAAAACAGAATCATGAATTGTTACAAGATTGTTAGGTACAAAAGAGTAGAGGTAAATATTAATATAAAATTCTGCTTTATAGCGTGTATCCACAACTTATATTTTAATCCTCTTCCCTTGAAAATAAACATAATATGCATAATTACATACCAAAAAGAAAAAGACACTCCACAGAGTGCCTCTTCAACCATTTTACTTTTAATATATCACTTTGAATACATTTTACCATATTTAACTATATCGGTTATTGAGAAAATTCGAAATCGTTATTTTTTTATCAACATCTTCAAAATCATGTAATATTAAGGATGCAATAAAACATTATACAAATTGAGGTGTACTATATTTATGTTTTTCGGAATCATTCCTCTTATATTGTTTATTATTTTTCTTATCTCTTACTTAAAAGATCCACGAAAAATAATAAATGGCTTTTTATTTAATGCCTTTTTCTGTTCATTTCTATTATTTTGTGCAATCGCCTCGTTTGCATCTGGTAGTAACACTTTACATTTCATCGTTATTCTACCCATGTTAGCTCTACTTTTCATGATACCTTTTGGCATCGTTGCTCTAATGTTTGGACTATTTCTTAATGCGAGAATCTTGATGAGGCGTGAAGGAAGACGCTTTACAAACTCTTTAACTTTAATTGCTGCTTTAGGGATTTTATTCTGTGTACTAATCCCTATCATAAATCCAGCAAGTTTATTCTCAGAGCATTTTCAATTTATTTTTGCTGCTATTTCTCTTGTAACTATGTATTTCTTTATACATTTATCTAACTTCTTAAGCGCTTATTTTCTATACCAATTCAATAGACCGAGACGTAATCAAGATTTCATCATCGTTCTTGGTAGCGGCTTAATTAATGACAAAGTGCCACCCTTACTTGCAAGTCGCATTAATAAAGCAATCGACTTTTATTGGAAACAAGCCGCTGTGAATACACCACCAACAATCATTTTCTCTGGTGGGCAAGGGCCTGATGAAGGTCTTCCGGAAGCAGAAGCGATGCAAAATTATGCTGTTGAAAAAGGAATTCCGCTTGAACATACGGTACAAGAAAATCGTTCTGTAAACACATATCAAAACATGTCGTTCTCTAAAGAAATTATGGATTCTTTAAAACCAGAAGGTAAGTATAAAAGTATTTTTACAACGAATAATTTCCATCTTTTCCGTGCTGGCATATATGCAAGACAAGCTGGCCTTAATAGCCAAGGAATAGGATCAAAAACAGCCTTTTATTACTGGCCTAATGCAATGATTCGCGAATATGTCGCAATTGTCGTTATGGGGCGTAAGCGCCATATGAAAATATGTGGAACTATTTTAGGTTTCGCTTTATTCCTAACAGTCGTTAGTTTTATACTTTCTTAACAAAATCCCATCCTTTAAAAGGATGGGATTTCTTATACGAATTTCAAAAATATTTTAATGGTAATATGGTGATAATATCCCCTGCATACATCCATTAAAGGAGAATTTTTTCAAATTAAATGTTAAAATGGAATTTAGGTGTGAATTACGTAACAAATAAGAAACTAGTTTGAAACGAGGAAATTACATGAAGAAAATTGTCAAGAGTAAGCCCAATAAGCTGAAAATCGCTTCAAAAGCTTTGATGATTATTATTGGGGCATTTATCACAGCGTACGGATTAGAATCGGTATTAATTCCAAATAACGTATCAGACGGTGGTGTGACTGGTTTAAGTATCGTTAGTTCAAGATTATTTGGATTGCCATTAGGAGCTCTAATCGCAGTTATTAACATTCCTTTCGTTTGGTTAGGATATAAACAAATTGGTAAAAGTTTTGCAATTTATTCCATCATCGGGATTGCTTCATTAGCAATAGGTACCGTTGTCATGCACGGAATACCAATTATTATTGAAGGTGATACATTACTCGTTACAGTTGTTGGTGGTATTATTATCGGTTTCGGTATGGGACTAGCATTACGTAACGGCGGCGCATTAGATGGAATCGATATGCTAGCTGTATTACTTTCTCGTAAGTTACCTTTTGGAACAAGTGACCTTATTTTATTCTTAAATATGTTTGTCTTTATTTTTGTTTCAACAGTATTTGGTCTTCAAGGGGCTATCCTTTCGGCAATTGCTTACTTTATCGCTTCGAAAGTGATTCATATCGTTGAAGTTGGTTTAAGTGGTTCGAAAACATTTAAAATCATCACGAAAGAGCCTGAATTAATGGTAGAAACAATTCGCGATCGTTTAGGCCGAAGCGCAACGTATAACGAAGTATACGGTGGTTATTCAAGAGAGAAATTCAAAGAAATTTCTTGTGTAATTAACCGTTTAGAAGAAAGTAAAATGAAGGACCTGATTAATGAAATCGATCCTAATGCCTTTATTACAGTTTATGACGTAGCTGAAGTAAAGGGCGGTAACTTTAAGAAACGTGATATTCATTAATCATTATGAAAAAAGAGGGTGTGCCAAAATATTGGTACACCCTCTTTTTATTATGAAGTTGGTAAATCGATATTCCTTTTCGAATCGTTGATATATTTTGAGCTACGATAGATATAATCGAAAAACCGTTGATATATTTTACTCCCCCCATCTTCCCCCGCTTTTAATCCAATCGACGTACTTTTGAAAGGCGGGCACTTCATGCTGAAAGCGAAGCGGAACATATAGAAAGAGAGTACATGTACACAGTATCCATAGAATACCTACTATAAAGTGAAACTATAATCAGTGGGGGTTTTGTTCATCCCCCACTGATTATTAGTTGAACCAATCGGGCGTTTACGGGCAGTTGATCTCCCACCTAACTTCTTTGCTCCAGCCGAATTTTGAGGTGGGAGTTTTACTGCCCGTTAATGCGGGATAAAGTGAAATTTCATCGTTGTGCTAATAAACAAACTGAGGAATAAGACGAGGAACATAATCAAACTAAACCTTTTATATATACTCATAATAATCTCCTCCTTATAACTTAATTGTACCAGCTATAAGGAATTAATTCCCATAATAAAAAGACCGAAAAGCAAATTCCACTTTTCGGTCTCTATACTATCTTCTCTTCATAATTTTCCCTGAACCGCCAACCCTTGTTTTCGGGGGCGACGTATTCTTTGGTGGGGTTTTAATGGATGATTTCGGCTTCACATCAGATCCACTCGAGCCACCCGGATTTTTCGTAATTTTCCCTTTGCTTCCGGTAGAAGGCGGTGGCGTCGTTTTACTTCCTTTTTCCGTAATACTTCCTTTATCACCTACAGATGATTTCGGATCTACATTATCGCCTCGCTTAATAATAGACCCTTTCCCTTCCTTCGTAATTGGAGGCGGGGTTTTCTTTTCCTCTTTCGTAGGTGGTCTTTCCGGGATCACCGGTTTATGATTTTGTCTGTCATTATATCCGCGATAATCACCGTATGATGATTTGCGTGAACCGAATATATCGTTTAATATACTCCCCATAATATATCCTTGTAAGAAGGATGGTTGGTAATTTTGACGGACAAATTCTTCATTGCTTATTTCAATTAACGTATCAGATGGTTTCTCTTTATCCTTTTGTAAATTATACATTTTATCAGAATAAACGAGGAACATTTGATTTTCGTCTTCTTTAGATGCTTGCTTCGGTTTCCTTTCGGCTATAAGTTCCTTTGCAACTTCAGGAACTGACCGATTGGCGGCCCTATACACGTAAGATTCTTGTTTACCATCCTTTGCGACAGACTCTAGTGGGTAACGGTCCTGAATTGACTTCGCCTGACCACTTTGACAGCCCGATAAAGCATAACCGGCAATAACAAGTAATGTAACGATAGCAAGTATAGGGATTACGAACGATTTAATCATGGTAAACAATCGGTTTGACATGATTACGCCCCCCTTATGTTGCTCTTATGATTTGTACATCAGCAGGAATAATTACTTCTCCCTCATACATCATTGTGCGACCATTTTGCCATTCAACACGTAATAATTTACGGTTATCAGATTGGAATTCCCATACGTACTGTTCTTCTGAAGCAGCAAATGGTGTTTTCCCCATAACAACAACACGTCCATTATATTGTTCTTCCATATGATACTCTATATCATCCATTTCAATCGTCGTCGGAATTTCATCGATTGAATCTAAACGACCATCAATCGGTGTATACAATTTGTAATACGTATTTTCACGGTCTTCGATTTTCAAATAACGAATATCTTTCCCATCCTGCAAAGTTAAAATAATCTCCTTGCGAGAATGCATGCTCGTTTTCCCAGTTAATTCGTACATGACTAACGAGACTTCAATCATATCGCCAGGAGCCAACGTTAAAAGACTCTTTTCTGGCTTCGGCGGCTCCGGACTCTTCATTATATTTTTAATACGTTTAAATAAACTCACAATCTACCCCTCCTTTTCTCTTTATAAACAAGCACCTAAAATAAGTGCACCAACGATATGTAATGAACCAGCTAACAACGCATGTGCTAAGCTGCCTTCTTTCGTTCCTTCTTCTAAATCTAAACCAGACATTTTCTTTAACACAAACTCAATGAACATTTCTACAATTAATAAAATAACGAATGAAACTGCTGAGGCAAGAAGCGCTTGCCATAAGTCATTCGCTTTCGTTATAGATTGAGATAAAATGTACCCTTGCGCAAATAATTTCATAACGAAACGCGTTGTCACTGCTGTATTTCCATTTTTCATTTCTTTTAAATCATTGTATTTTGTAAAAATCGAATCAACCCACATAATTGCAAATAAAAGTACCGCACTCGCTCCAGTCCATACAAGCATAGCTAAAACATTCATCCACGTCATTACAAAACCTCCTCTAAAAAAGTAAAGTGAAACTTTAATCAGTGGGGAGTTTTCCATCCCCTACTGATTATTAGCCTTCACCAATCGGGCATTTACGGGCAGCTCGACTCCCACCAACCTCTCTGCTTTCACAAAATGTTGAGGTGGGAGTCTTACTGCCCGTTAATGCGGGGTAATAGAAAACCGACATGAATTCTCTTCAGACATGTCGGTTTCTTTGTCTATTCTATATTATTTCTCGTACTGCTTCATAATACGAGCTAATTCATCGTCAACAACAGAATTTTTGTTTAAGCTTGCGAATTCATCATCTAACGACTTTTCTTTCTTGTAAATTTCACCGCTTGCTTCTGCTTCAGCCTCTAATTGAAGTGCTTTCTCTTCCATACGGCTTAAACCAGCTTTTGCTGAATTTGAATCAAATCCAGACATCGCCTGATTAATATTCTTTTGTGCTTTCGCTGCATTTACACGTGCAACAAGTGTTTCACGTTTATTTTTCAGCTCTGTTAATTGCTTACGCATTTCTTCTAGCTTAAGACGAAGGTTATCAGCAGCTGCTTTGTTTTGCTCATAGCTCGCTTTATACTCATTCATCTTTTGCTCTGCATTTTGTTTTTCTTCAAGAGCACGACGCGCAAGATCTAAGTTGCTAGCTTGAACAGCCATATGAGCTTGCTCTTCACGTTTTTTCACAAGTGCTTCTTGCTCTTCAAATAATATTTTGAATTTCTTCTCAAGTGCAATTTGAGCTGCTACACTTTTCTCAGCTTCTTGTACATCCGCTTGCATATCGCGTAAATATTGATCCGTCATCTTAACTGGATCTTCAGCTTTTTCAATTAATGAATACACATTCGACATTGTTAAATCTCTTAATCGTTTAAATACAGACATCCAAATTCCTCCTATGATATACCTCATATTTCAAATTCACTACTTGGAAAATTAAAAATCTCCCTTTTCAGTAAGAATATTCATTTTTACAACCTATGTGTTTATTATAACAAAACTAAGATGTCCTTACATGTTATTTCCAAAATACAACTAATATAATATGACATTCCAGATATAATATTGTATTCCTACTATATCCTTATTATTTCTGCCTCCAAAATTAACTTATTTTTGCGCGATTTCACTAAATTACATAATTGTAATGTTACTGTAAGCTAACTCGATAGTTACGTTTCAATATTTCTTATACACTAATACCAGAAGCAACGGAATAGCAAAAAAGCTTCTCATACTGTAAGGACTAATACAAAAACTGTATTTACTATAAAACATATAAAAAGGAGAAATCATCATGAAAAAATTAGTAGGAATCGGGCTAGCAGCAGCAATTTCATTCGGAGCATTATCAGGTTGTTCTTTATTAGGAGAAAAAGCGAACGGCTTAGTATTATACGGAACGGAAGATCAAGTTCAGCAAATCGCAGATAAAAACAAAAAAGATGTAAAAGAAAAAGATGTATATAAAATGAAAGTTGCAACACTTGAAGGTAAAAAAGTACTTGTAATGGATAAGAAAACTGGTGAAGAACTCGTTAAGAAAGAACTACTTAAAAAAGTCGATAAAAATGATGACACAAAAGCAATTGATAAGTTACCAGCTGTAACAGCAGAGCAAGGTGTATTATTTGCAAAAGAGAAAGTTGAAAATGCTACACTTGATGGAGCGAAATTAAAATATGAAGGTAACACAATTATCGGTGACGGCCGTTCTTATGGAGATATGTTTGCCATCGTTGATGACGCAGCATATGGAAATGTAAAAGGTGAAGAAAAATCTGTAGGTATTCTAAAATTTGATAAAGACCCTAGCAAAGAATTACCTGGAGCAAATGGAGTAGAAGCATCACAACTTGTAAAAATTAAAAAGTAAACAAAAAAGCTTTGCGAATTTCGCAAAGCTTTTTTCTATTTCTGAGCAATTTGCTCCATATCTGGACTACAAGTTTGCGACTGACATGACTTACTTAAAGAGCATGCTGCGCATTTTCCCTTTTTACTTCTCTTTACAAAATTAACTAACGTATATGCTGCATAACCAAAAATGATAGCTCCAATTATAATATTGACCATCACCGCGATACATCTCCTTCTAGAATCCGAGTAAGGACCCAACTTGGTATATAATGAGCGTTAATACATAAGCAACAACGAGCGGATAAACGACAGAGAAAACTGTCCATTTCATCGATCCTGTTTCACGTTTAATAACAGCTACTGTCGCTAAGCACGGAACATATAATAAAATAAAGAACATAAATGCATATGCTGATAGCGCAGTATAATGTGCTCCCATTACATTTCCTAGCACATCTTCTTTAACCGCATAAATAATTGCCATCGTAGAAACGACAACTTCTTTCGCTAAAAATCCTGTTAAAAGGGATGCCGCAGCTTGCCACGTTCCAAAACCGAGCGGTGCAAAAAGTGGTGCAATAAATCCACCAATCATCGCTAAGAAACTGTCTCCCATATCAACACCAAATCCTGATGGACCTGCATAGTTTAATAACCAAATGACAACAGAACCACCGAAGATGAATGTACCCGCTTTACGAACAAATCCTTTACCTTTCTCCCACGTGCTCAGCCATAACGTTTTCGCTTGCGGCACACGGTAAGGTGGTAGTTCAATTACAAAAATAGATTTTTCTGCTTTTAAAATAGTAAGAGACATAATTTTTGTAACGAGTAATGCAAGAACAATCCCTGCGATATATAAAGAAAACACAACAGTCGCCTGACTATGAGGGAAGAAAACTCCCGCAAATAGTGCATATACAGGTAAACGTGCCGAACAAGACATAAACGGTGTTACAAGAACTGTAAGTAACCTTTCTTTTTCTTGTTCAATCGTTCTCGCTGCCATAATACCTGGAACGTTACATCCAAAGCCGATAATCATCGGAATAAATGCTTTTCCGTTTAAACCGAAAAACTCCATAATTCTATCCATAACAACTGCAATTCGTGCCATATATCCTGAGTCTTCTAATAATGAAATGAAGAAGAATAGTGCAAAGATTTGTGGAACGAATACTAATACCGCACCAACGCCAGCAA
Organism: Bacillus sp. AC266; assembly: GCF_979253805.1. Classification (NCBI taxonomy): domain Bacteria; kingdom Bacillati; phylum Bacillota; class Bacilli; order Caryophanales; family Bacillaceae; genus Bacillus; species Bacillus sp. AC266. The sequence continues at coordinate 61,366 of NZ_CEEDEC010000002.1, read as the reverse complement.
TAATACCTTCTGTAACGAGTGCTTGAATAAAGTCAGAAGCGCCAACACTTGTGAGCCGAGCTGTAACCCAATCAGTAAGTTGTCCGCCAAAAAATCCATCAAGCATATCAGATAAAGGTGTACCAATCCACGTAAACGTAACCTGAAAAATAAAAAACATAACTGCTAAAAAGATTGGAAGTCCTAAAATTTTATGTGTAATTAACCTATCAATTTTTTCTGAAAAAGGAATTTTTCCTTCTTTCTCATGTTGCATAACATTTGTTTTTAACTTTTCAATATACGCTTCACGAGTCTTGTAAATGTGCTCTTCCAACGTAAAATCAAGTTTTCCATCTAAACGAGATCGAATGGCTATAAGTTCCTTATAAATTGGTAATGCTTTCATTTCTTTTTCTACTACTTCGTTATTGCTTAAAAATTGAAGGGCTAACCATCTCGGATGCTCATAATTCGCTGTCTCTAAAAGAGCGATTACCTCTCCAATCCCTTCATCCATTTGTACACCATATGAAATAATGAATGGCTTTTTCTCTTTTTGTTTCTCTTCATGAAGAGTAGTAAGTAATTCCTCACAGCCTTTTCCGGTTCTTGCGATGACAGGAACGACTGTTACACCTAATATTTCTGATAGCCGTTTTACATTAATCACAATTCCTCTTTGCTTTGCCACATCAATCATATTTAAACCAATTGAAACGGGCTTACCAAATTCAAGTAATTGCAATGTTAAATGCATATTTCGCTCAAATTGAGAAGAATCCACTATATTTAACATATGATGAAATTCATCTGTTAGTAGAAAATTCGTAACGACACCTTCATCACGTGAAACTGGATTCAAATCATAAACGCCTGGTAAATCAATTAATGTTCCTTGCTTATCTTTTAATTTACCAACCTTCTTTTCTACTGTTACACCGCTCCAGTTTCCTACATATTCATAAGAACCAGTAAGTGCATTAAATAATGATGTTTTCCCTGTATTCGGATTCCCTAGCAAAGCAACCTTATTCACGCTAATTCCACCTTTATCATTTTCGCGTCACAATGACGAATACTAATTAACTGTCCACGACACTCCAATGTACAAGGACCTTTAAACATCGCTTTCTGTTTCAAGCGAAGTTCGCTTCCTTCCGCGAGACCGAAAGCAGCTAGTCTACGCTTTAATAACTGATCTAAAGACTGAATACTTTTTACTAACACTTTCTCGCCAATTTTAATATCTACTAAGCTCATAACCTTCCCCCTCAGAAGAGAATGATAATTATTTTCAAAAAAATTATATCACACTCTATTTCACTTGGACTATATCTTTTTGCTTCATATTTATTAACATTTCAATACAATTATATTTCAATAATTGTCATACAAAGTATGTTTGCCATTCTCATCCATTTCACTTACAATAAACAATAACAAATAAAGAATCTCGTTATCACAGGGGGAGCCTTACCGCTGAGAGGGAACAATTCGTTCCGACCCTTTGAACCTGTTAGTTAATGCTAACGCAGGAATTGTGCAAACGTCCGAAATACACACCTCTTTTTTTATTTACGTATTTCGTATCCTCCTATGATAATGTTCTTTTTTGTGCAACTTGGATTTAGGGGGAGACAACATGCGTAACACCAATTTACAAGCGATGATCGAATCTGCTATTCTTGCAGCCTTCGCCTTGGTCATCGACATTCTACCATTATCAATTAAACTTCCAACAGGCGGTTCCATCTCATTTGCTATGATTCCTATTTTTATTATCGCATACCGCTGGGGCTTCAAAAGGGCTTTCTTAGGAGGCTTAATTTGGGGGCTTTTACAAATTGTCGTAGGCGATGCTTACATTCTAACACCAGTTCAAGCATTCATTGAGTACTTCATTGCCTTTGCCTTTATCGGCTTTGCTGGTTTATTCTATCGTCCAATTCAAAAAGCACTTGCCTCAGACAACAGTAATGCAGAGCATTCAAGTTTTGGTAGTCGCAAAGATAAACCAAAACAAAACAAAGGAAAAAAAGCACTCGTTTACATTATCCTTGCCACATTTGTCGGCAGCTTTGCACGCTATTTCTGTCACTTTATTGCTGGTATTATTTTCTTTGGTCAATATGCACCTAAAGGACAATCAGCTGTGCTATATTCATTAATTGTAAACGGCAGCACCATGATCGGTTCTTTCATACTATGTACTGTATTACTAATTCTTTTATTTACAACTTCACCACGCTTATTCAAAAGCATCGGTGCTTATCAAATGAATACACAAAAAAAGGGCGCTTAATTAGCGCTCTTTTTTTCATATCGTAATATCAATTAAAAATACAATAAATGCACACAAGAAAATAAATACCATCACACCTAGTAAATTGCTATTCACGGCTAATCTACTCCTTACATAACCTCATTTTCTATTCAAAGTATACTGTTTAGAAATAAAGATTAGGTAAAGATAATATGAAAATAAATTAAAAAAGCGTAGATAGTATTGTCTACGCTTTTTTCGGTAAATAGAAGTAAAATAACACACCATCTTCGGTATTCTTCACCCCATATTCAGCATCGTGCAATTCTAAAATATTCTTTGAAATTGCAAGACCAAGCCCTGTTCCACCTTGTGAACGTTTCCTTGCCGCATCCACGCGATAAAAACGATCCCAAATTTTATCTAATTGTTCTTCTTCAATGTGAGCACCTTTATTTTCAATACATACTTTTATATGATCCTTCCCGTCTATTGTGGAAATAATAATATCTTCTTTTTCTGGTGTATAACGTATTGCATTCGTAATAAAATTCACAATTACTTGTTCAATTCTATTTTGATTCCCAATCACTTCTGCTGGACATATATGTTTGTGCACACTCAGTTCTTTTTTCTCTATCTCCGATGAAAGCTGTTCACATATTTCTTCAATCACTCCATCGATATAGAAAGAATCCATCTTCATGTTGTATGTGCCAGACTCAAATTTAGCTAATTCAAGCATATCCAAAATTAGTATATCCATCTTGTCTACTTCTTTTTCCATCGCCTGAAAATAGTAGTCTTTCTTATGTTCAGCTACCCCATCTTTTAAAATGAAAATACAGCTTTTCATAATACTCAGCGGCGTTTTTAGTTCATGCGATACACCCGCAATAAATTCTTTCCTTGTGTTTTCTAACTTTCTTTCTTTTTCAATATCTTGTTCTAACTGTCCAATATGTGAATGTAGTTTATTAGATAATGTATTAATATTTTGCGATAAATCACCAATTTCATCTTTTGAAGTAATCGGAATTTTTTCTGTGAAATCCAAATGAGCTATTTTCTTCGTTGTATCATTTATTTTTAGTAGCGGTTTTGCAATTTGTTTTGAGTAATAAAACGAAGCTAGAAAAATTAGAACGACTACAAATGCAACAATATAGATGTAATAATCTTGCACCATTTGTACCGCCTCATCGACAGGTTGTAAAGAAGCCATCGCGTATATGTATGTCACCGATCCGTCTTTTTCTTTTTTTGGTTTAATTAATAATTTATATTTTATATCATTTTTTTCATAGTCCATTATTTGTGTTGAATACTGTATATGATTATTCTCTTTTAATAATAAATCAGTTTGAAATTCCTTTATGCTATCTAAGAATAAACTATTTTTATAAATTGGATTCACAGGACCTTTTACATCGGGGAACTGTACTTTCGTAACACGTCCTACTATGAAAGCATCTAATTCCTGAGCAGCTTGCTCCTGAACGGCCGGCTTCTTTTCCTTAACAACTTGTTCCTCAGCTGCTTTCTTTTTCTCCTGATCTAATTTAATCATTTTCTCATTAAATGCTTTTTCTAACGGTTTATTAGATCCACTTAAATTTTGCTTACCTAACGAGAAAGAGAATGGAATAAAACTTTCTTCTTTTTTCACTCCAGAAAAATAGATTTCTTGTCCTAAAAACTGCTCTGATAATTTATTATCAATCTCCTCTATATTGACGAGATTACCTAAGGGAATCTTGAATATTTGTTGTCCAAAGCTCTTTTGTTGCCTACGGTCTATCGTTACTTCAAAATAAAAATCATCCACATGTTTTAAATTCCCATTCTGATCTAATATCGTAATCCACGTATTATTTTCTCTTAAAAAATCTTGCTCCAGCTTCTGAATTCCTTCTGCATTTCCTACATAATTCAAATAATTCTTCTCAAAGGAATTTAAATTCACTTTAATATCTTCTACTTTTCGGTTCGCATAATATTGTTTAAAAAATATCGTTTGACCAATAAATATCGTCGCTAAAATCAACATACATAGAGCTGTTGTAAGGATAAATAATTTAAGTACAATCCCTTTTCTCATATGTTCCCCTCGAATTTATAACCGGTTCGCACTACAGTTGTAATGTACTTTGCTTTCTCTCCTAATTTATTTCGCAAATTACGAATATGACTATTAACCGTTCGATCATCGCCAGCAAATTCGTACCCCCAAATTCTTGAAATTAACTGTTCTCTCGTTAAAACAATCCCTTGATTTTTCATGAAATAAGCTAATATTTCAAATTCTGTATGTGTTAAAGTAATGTCTGCCTCATCAACAGTAACAGTACGTGACGGAAAATGGATGTGAATGCCATGAATTGATAACGTATCATCTTCATTTTCTAAAGGTTTCTTTGATGCTTGTCTACTTTCTAATAATCGTTTCGCTCTCGCTAATAAAATAGGCGGACTATATGGTTTCGCAACATAATCATCTGCCCCAAGCTCAAATCCAAGTAACGTATCATCTTCATCTACACGTGCCGTCAGCATAATAATTGGGACCCCGGACGTCTTACGGATCCTTCGGCAAACAGACCATCCATCAAGTTCCGGCAACATAATATCAAGTATAACTAAATCGACCTCTTCTTCTTCAAATAAGACTAAAGCTTCTTTTCCATCTCTCGCTTCAAGCACTTTATATTGTTCACTCAAAAAGTAATCCTTTAATATTTCGCGTAAAATATCTTCATCTTCAACAATTAAAATGTTTTTTGACATAATCTATGTCTCCTCCTCTCATTTTAAGTAGCTAGCATTTTGTACTTGATAATTTTATTTTGAATTGCTCGTAATTAACTTTGCCTCGATAATATATCGATCCGGTGCATCCCCTATATAATCAAATGGATAGCAAGTCGTCAGTGTTAATGTCGGCTCTTCTTTTTTTACAATAACAGTGCGATCATCCGCATGTGTAATCCATGTCTTTTGAATTTCGTATGTGTAAATTTTATTATCATACTCCAAAATAAGGTTATCCTTTTCTTTTAACTCTCCTAAATCTGTAAATACAGTATCTCGATGCCCACTCAGTACAGTATGTCCCCCTCCAGATGGTGTTGTCGTTAAATCACTAACAAACATACCGACTCCTTTTTTCAATGTTGCATCATTTGCTCCCCAATATATAGAAAACTTCTTCTTTATTTTCGGTATATTTAACATTGCTACCTTTTCTCCTTCTTTATGCTCGGTTTGAGAAGAAGGTACTTGGGAAGTTACAGGTGTTTCATGTGAAAGTTGATTATCTTGTATATTTTTAAGGCTCTTTATTTCTTCTTTCGTTAATTCTCGAGCAGAGCTTTTTCCTTTATACCATTCCACAGCGCAATACGATCCCATGAATAGCCCTATGGCCATCAATATGATACCGATATAATTGAGTAACTTCATGTTCCATCCCTCCATGCAAAAAATGGTAGGAATAACCTACCATTTTTAATATATGAAATTATCCCATTCTTTATAGAAAAATATTTTATTTACGCCTTAACTTTATTACGACGCTTCAAACCAAATAATGTCCCTATCCCTACAAGACATGCGCTTAGTGCCATCATTGCTACATTATTTGATGCTGTGTTTGGTAATTTTTCACCTTGTACAGCTGGCTTTGCTACTTCCTTTTTCGCTGCATCATTCTTTTGCCCGGCCTTAATTGCTTCTTCTTTTTTTGCAAGAGCTTCCTTTTCTTGAACTTGTGGTGTTACTTCTTTTTTCGCTGTATCATTCTTTTGCCCTGCTTTTATTGCTTCCTCTTTTTTAGCCATATCACTTTTTTCTTGTACTTGTGCCGCTTCTTTTTTCTCTACTTCGCTCTTTTGCTGTTCCTTAATTGCTTCTTCTTTTTTAGCTTTATCTTGCTGCATTTGCGCTGATTCTTCTTTTGTTAATGTTCCAGTAGAAGCGCTCGCTACTGAAGAATATCCTACTGTTAAAAGTGCCATTGCACAAATTGGTAATAGTTTTTTTTTCATTTTATTTCTCTCCTTTTATACTTTATTCTAGTAACACATCACGTCGCACCGGATGTATTATTAGAATAAACAAGAGATGTAAATATAAGATGCAGATGAAATGGAATTCTGTTAAAGATTTCATTTTAGAAAAATAAAAAAACACCGTAATATATACGATGTTTTTTCGGGTGTGTGTCTCGATATTTATTTGTTACTTTCGCGTGATTGAGAAGTAGAAAGGGCCGGAGTGATAACTAATTGTCTCGGCTCAGTTTTCTTGAAGTGATTTTTGACGTTACACTTACGACATTGAACGACCCATGCTTTAATAGGATTTGTTAAAATAATTTTTTGCCTTTCGTTAGGGGCCTCTTCTTCCAATTTACAACTATCGCTCCACTTACTCCATTTCATTGTAAATTTAGAAGAAGAATGATCGTCTTCTCGATCAAACGTATGCAAAAAATCCATTTCTCCAGCTAGCATTACGGTGTTACTAGTTGCTAAAAAAGAAAAGGTCGTCCAATGTTTCTCCATGCCCTCCTACTCCTTTTTCACATATAGAGTGCCTAAAACTTAATTTACCTAAAATATGCTTGCCTTTTACCTTACACTTATAGTTTATCCAAAACACTACTATGCAACTATCGATTTGTCTTACAAATCACCTTACATTTTTGTAAGAAAAGAAAAACCTTCACTCTATATACGTGAAGGTTTCTCATTTCTTATCTATAGAATCTTTCATATCATCAAGTCTAGCCTCTTGCAGCTGCGACATCATACCGTGGGAAATTGCGCCTAATACTAAAGTCATTCCAATTAGTGAAATGCGAATTGCAGGTACATCAATTATGTAAGCCAACATACCAAGAACAATTGTTAAAAGCAATGCTTTTATAAATGTTACACTTGTATACTGTTTCTTTTTCATCATAATCACCCTTTTTGGAAGCGTTTTCTTAATGCTATCAGTATATCATATCATCTGACTATTTTGTGGGGATTTCTGTAAAAACCTTATATCTTCTTTGACTTTTTTCTTTCTATCCTTTACAGTCGAAATGTTCACAAGTTTTACACTGTAGGAGGATTCAAATGAAAATTGAAATAAAAGACACTTTAATTTCTGAAGAACAATTACAAGAAAAAGTAAAAGAACTAGCGCTTCAAATCGAACGTGATTTTGAAGGAGAAGAAATCGTTGTAATCGCTGTATTAAAAGGATCTTTCGTATTCGCTGCTGATTTAATTCGTCATATTAAAAACGAATTAACTATCGACTTTATCTCTGCATCTAGCTACGGAAATCAAACAGAAACAACTGGAAAAGTAAAACTATTAAAAGATATCGATGTAAACATTACTGGAAAAAACGTAATTGTCGTAGAAGACATTATCGATTCTGGTTTAACACTTCACTTCTTAAAAGATCACTTCTTCATGCATAAACCAAAAGCATTGAAATTCTGTACGTTACTTGATAAACCTGAACGCCGTAAAGTGGACTTAAAAGCTGAGTATGTTGGCTTCCAAATTCCAGACGAATTTATCGTTGGCTACGGTATCGACTGCGCAGAAAAATATCGTAACTTACCATTTATCGCTTCAGTTGTAACGGAATAATATAATAAAGTGAAACCTTAATCAGTGGGATTTTTGTCCATTCCCAATGATTATTGGCCCGCAAATAGCGGGATCAAATAAGCTTCCATGCATTATTGGTGGAAGTTTTATTTCTACCGTAATTTATAAAAACAAAGGGAGAGATGAAGAATGACAAAAACAAAATTTGAAAAAGTACTCCTCATCGTAAATCCGAAAGCAGGACAAGGCGATTTACATACGAACTTAACAAAAATCGTACCACCACTTGCCACAGCTTTTCCTGACCTACATATCCTTCATACGAAAAAACAAGGTGATGCAACAAAATATTGCCAAGAGTTTGCTAGTAAAGTAGATTTAATTATCGTCTTTGGTGGTGATGGAACTGTATTTGAATGCACAAACGGCTTAGCCCCTCTTGAAACTAGACCTACACTTGCAATCATTCCAGGTGGAACTTGCAACGACTTCTCTCGCACACTTGGTGTTCCGCAAAATATTGCAGAAGCAGCGAAACTCATTACAAAAGGACATGTAAAACCAATTGATGTCGCAAAAGCAAACGGACAACACTTCTTAAACTTCTGGGGCATTGGACTCGTATCTGAAGTATCAAATAATATTGATGCAGAAGAGAAAGCAAAGCTTGGTAAAATTGGTTACTATTTAAGCACCATTCGAACTGTAAAAAATGCTGAACCATTCCCAGTAAAAATTACTTACGACGGACAAGTGTATGAAGATGAAGCTGTCCTTGTTATGGTTGGAAACGGTGAATATCTCGGGGGTATCCCATCCTTTATTCCGAACGTAAAATGTGATGACGGAACACTTGATATTTTCGTAGTCAAATCAACAGGCATTCAAGCGTTTAAAGATTATATCGGAAAGAAACTATTTGAAGACTCAAATGAAAATGACATCTTCCACGTCAAAGCTAAATCCATTCATATTGAAACAGAAGAAGAAAAAGAAGTAGATACAGATGGTGAAAGCTCTCTACATACACCGTGTCATATTGAGTTGTTACAAGCGCACTTTACGATGATTTATAATCCTAATGTTGTGTAAAGAAAAAAACGAGTGATATCACTCGTTTTTTTCTTCTAATCTAATTATGTCGTTGTATAATTTCTTGTATTTTTTTAACTCTCTCTAAAGTAATTCCATTTCTTTGTTCTATCGCTAAAGGGTGATCGGTTGGCTCTAATTCAACATTATGAACAATATTTTGGACATGCTTATTATTTGTACATACACCATCAATAAAGCCAAAAGAATAATTGAAAGAAATAATAATATTTTCTTCTTAGAAACCTGCATGATCATCTTGTTACTCCTTACTATTTTTTATCTTCTTTATAAAAAAATTTAAAATTATTATATACTACTACATCCAAAGTTTGATCGTTACTTAACAAATATTGAGAAGAGTTCTTAAGAGTTTATGAAGAATAAAAAAACAGCTATCACTTGTAGCGATAGCTGTCTCCTTATTACTTCGCGCTCACAATCTTATAATAAGATCGAACTGTTAAGAAGTAATATCCGATGTAAATGACGCCATATACTCCGATACTAATTAGAAGCGGAATCATAATTTCGAATGGTAATAAGTTTGCTAAACCTTTTAGTGCAAATAAGCTGTGCAGGATTCCAATTACTAACGGAATCGCAAAGATAAAGCTTACTTGTTTTGCAATAGCTTTTTTCATTTCTTGTTTCGTTACACCAACTTTACGAAGTACAACGTAACGCTCACGATCTGCATTTGCTTCAGTTAATTGCTTAAAGTAAATAATAGAGCCTGTTGCTAGTAAGAATACAAGTCCTAAGAACATTCCGATGAACATCATGAGTCCCGTTCCTTCAAGCCCCGTCTGGAAACCAGTATAGAAATCTCTAAATAGTGGTACCATTTCTGATTCACCAGCTGGCATCACTTTTGCTAACTTTTCTGTTAATACTTTACTGTTTCTTTCATCTTTTACATCAATATTTTTTACAGTACGTGTTCCAAATGCTTGCTTCGCCTGTTCATACATTTCATCTGAAACGACAATCACTAATTCACCTAAGTTCGTAATTGCTGTATTATTTGCACCTTGAATCGTTAATGTCTTCGTTTCATTGCCAATTTGGAATACTGCTTCACTTCCTTTATACCCAGGGCTAAACTCATACCCTTCAATATAAGAGCTATCATATATAAATGCTTCACCAGTAGCTACATTCACTGTTTCTGCATCGATTTTTTTTGCAAGTTTATTAAATTCGGACTGAGACATAAACTGATATTTCTCTGAAATCGTGTAGTTTAGATTAAGAATGAAGTCCACTTTATCCCCTTCAAACTTCCCTTTTACAGGAACCGTCTCAATTTCAAATTGATCTTTGACAGGGTGATTCGCCTTCTCTTCAGCAAAAATCGCATTTACTTTCTTATCAAGCTCTTCATCTTTTTTCTCATAAGAATAACTGTACGGCGCAGCTACTTTTGATTGCGTAAATGTGTTGTAATACATCGTAACTGACGTACCAACCGCTGTTAATGTCACTGCACTTAAAATAGAAATTGTCGCAAGTGACTTTGCATTTCCTTTAATACGATATAGTAACTGTGACGTCGTTACCATATTCATACCGTTATAAAACGATGATTTATTATTTCTTGCACGTTTCAATACGAATACTGTAAAGAACATAAATAGTAAGTAAGTACCTACTACTGTCGCCAGTAAAATGTAAAGTGCGACTACCATAAAGTCGGCATACTTAAGTGCTTTCACATACATTAACGCTAAGAAATAACCTGAACCGATTAAGAAAACTGAAATTAATGCCATAATAACTGATCCTTTTGGCATTGCTTCGCCTTCACGTTCTGCGCGGAAAAGTTCAATTAGCTTAAATCGATAAATTAAACGATACCCTTGAAGTGATGTATACAATATAATCACAAAGAAAATAATTGCTGTATCCACAATTGCAGCCATCGGTACTTCAAAATGAACATTTAAGTTTAACCCCATCATACTTACTAGTAGTTCAAGGAATAATTTTGAAAGGACGCTACCAATCGCAATCCCTATAATTAAAGACATTAATCCCATTAACATATTTTCATAAAAGAGCATTTTACCAATTTGTCTTTTACGAATACCTAGTAACGAATATAGTCCAACTTCTTTTTTACGTTTTCGTGTAAAGAAACCGTTCGAATATATAATGAACACCGCTACGAAGATGATTAGCATGACACTTGAAACTTGAAATGCACCGCTAATTTTTTTAGAACCTTCCGCAGCTTTTTCCATTTGTGAATTATACTGCAACGCCTTAAATGTAAAATAGATGACGATGCTAAAGATCATAGATGCAAAATATACAAAGTAGTCTTTAAAGTTCCGCTGTATGTTGCGGAGGGCAATGCTAGATAAGGTCATCAGCCATACCTCCAGAAATAGAAGACATTACGTCAACGACTTTTTGGAAGAACTGTTTACGTGTTGATTCACCACGGTGTAATTCTTTATATAACTCACCATCTTTAATGAAAATAACTCGTTTACAATAACTCGCCGCAAATGCATCGTGCGTTACCATTAAAATTGTAGAGTTATCATATTCATTTAACGACTTCATACTTTCTAATAAATCTGTCGCTGATTTAGAATCAAGTGCTCCAGTCGGCTCGTCCCCAAATATCATACTAGGACTTGTAACAATCGCGCGCGATGCTGCGCAGCGCTGCTTCTGTCCACCGGATACTTGATATGGGAACTGACTTAAAATATGATCAATACCGAATTTCTTTGAGATTTCAAGAACGCGGCGATCAATCTCACTCGCTTTCACCTTCGATAACGCAAGAGGTAACGCAATATTCTCTTTCACCGTTAACGTATCTAATAAGTTATAATCTTGGAAAATGAACCCTAAATGATCACGGCGGAATAACGCTAGCTTATCATCGTTCATCTTCACGATGTCTTTTCCATCAATTAAAATCTCACCGTTCGTCGCATTATCAATTGTAGAAAGAACATTTAAAAGAGTCGTCTTACCCGAACCAGAAGGTCCCATAATTCCAACGAACTCACCTTCTTTTACTTGTAAGTTAATACCTTTTAAAGCTGCAAATTTATTCCCACCTGTGTCATATACTTTTTCAATATTTTTTGCTTCTAACACTGTTTTCATCTCGACATCCCTCATTTCTTCTATTCTCTATTTTCAACTATATACACTCTCTACTCTTGCCACTATCGATGTTTCTTACACAAACATGACAGTTATGTAAGGCACATAAGTAAAGACATCAGAATTTAACCTAATGTACTAAAGTACTTTGTTACTATAACATTGGGATATCATGCCATCCATTCATTCTCCTTACAGGAACATTACAATTTTGTAAGGTTAAAAATACCCCCACAAAGTTGTGCATGAAATGTCGGATGGAGCTATTTCGTTCCTGATATTCTATATACAAAGGAGGTCATATAATGGATTCACTTAAAAATATGAATGCGGCAATGCAGTATATTGAAGACAACCTTACACACGAAATTGATTTTAAAGAAGTCGCAAAAATAGCTTTCTGCTCCGAATATCATTTCAAAAGAATGTTTTCTTTTTTAGCTGGCATATCACTATCAGAATATATTCGCTGTAGACGTCTTACCCTTGCTGCCTTTGAACTAAAAGATAGCAATGCAAAAGTCATTGATGTCGCTATAAAATATGGATACAACTCACCAGATTCATTTACACGTGCATTTCAAAATTTGCACGGAATAACGCCTTCAGAAGCTCGAAATACAATTCGTTCTTTGAAGGCTTATTCACCAATGACCTTCCAACTATCCATTCAAGGAGGAAATGAAATGAACTATCGAATTGAAGAAAAAGAGCCATTTCAAATCATTGGCATACAAAAACGAGTACCGATTGTTTTTAACGGTGTAAACAAAGAAATTGCTTCTATGTGGAAAAGTTTAACCCCACAGTCCATTCAAACATTAAAGATGCTTTCAAATGTGAACCCAAATGGAATCATTAGTGCCTCTACTAACTTTTCTGAAGGAAGAATGGAAGAAAAAGGCGAACTCGATCACTATATTGGAGTAGCCACAACGAAAGATTGCCCAGAGCAATTTGCGCAACTTGAAGTCGCAGCTTCAACATGGGCTATATTTGAAGCTGTCGGTCCATTTCCTGATGCATTACAAAATGTGTGGGGACGTATTTATTCCGAATGGTTCCCTTCTTCGAACTATGAACTAGCAGAAGGACCGGAAATATTGTGGAATGAACAGAAAGATGTAACTTCTCCAAACTTCAAAAGTGAAATTTGGATACCGGTTTTGAAGAAATAATGTCTAGATCCAAATTTCCCTAAAATAAAAAAGCTACTGCTCCTTTCAAAGGAGCAGTAGCTTTTTTATTTTAACTTCTCCTTTACAAACAAAATACGAATATGACATTAACTTTATTTTATACTTCTTCTCGACTCGTTCTTATACAAGAAAATAGTAACAATCGTAAGTACTATAACAACTCCAAAAGTAAACACTCTGTAGTTCGAGATCGTAGCAGTACCGATTAACAAGGCAGGTATAACAGCCATAATTAAGCCACCGAACATACCGACAAACGATCCTATACTTTGTTTTACTACTTGAGTTTCTGATACCCAATCATAATAACCAAATCGATTATTAATAAAAATCCCCCATACTGCCGAAAATAATGAATATGTTATCGGTGTTATTACGATGAAAAGAGAACTCCAAACATCTAGTTTTAACCCTATTATCAGTAATACAGCACTAATAAGTGATGCAGGTATACTTAATGAAAGATTCATAAGAATTTTACTGTCATAAATCATCTTTGGCGCTATAGGCAACGACTTAATAATCCATACATTTTTTCCTTCTAAAGACAATGACACACATGTTGTACACGTCATCGAAATCGCTGCTGAAATAGCAAATGGAGCAATCTTTTGCAACAGGGCCTCAATTCCAGGATACGCTATTAATTGACTTGGCCCTACTACAACTATAGCTAGTGCGAAAGCTAGCGCCATCACAACTCCCATTCCGCTATTTACCACATACACTGTAGAAGAAAAGAAACGCTTCAGTTCTTTTTTATACAATGCGGCCAATACACTTTCTTTTCTCATGCTATGAATCTCATAATTTGAAAGCATATGATAAGTGGTAATCTCTGTATTTATTTGCTTATATTTTAACGAAAGGATTTTTACAAAAAGATAATACCAAATAACCGATATCCCAACAAACAGGATGAAAGCTACAATATCAGCATGAACAATTGCTTTTTGAAACATGTTAGCTAATGGATACACTTTAGTTAGTTGCTCTGAAATAATTGCACCTATTCCGTTCATATCATTAAGACTATATTGAGCATTTCCGCTTTTTAGCATAAAGAAACCGAATGTAATAATTACTATAAAACTTAAAGTCGTAGTTATTTTATTCGTATTTTTAAATTTAGAAGCGATTGCCGTAATCGCAGCTCCAAAAATCGCTGCTATTGTTGTTGGAATTAAAGATGCTATAAACATACTGATGGACCACATAAAGTAAAAAGAAACTGATGGCCTCTCATGTATGCCATAAACAACTCCCATTGGTAGCATGATTATGATTGAAAAGATCGTATTCAGCAAATATAAATACAAAAACCTACTTGTAATAACTGTACTTACACGAATCGGTAATGACATTAAAAGATCGTAATCCTTAAAAGCAAAAATCTCTCCATTTGCCTTAAATATAGTGAAAAACAACGTCAATACACTGCTAATAACTAGTGCATAAACTGGGATAATTTCACTTATTCCTAGCTTCACCAACCCATATGCCGAGGCCCCACAATATAGCATTAACATGACACCAACTAAGGCAATAGATGCTGACAGTAACATCTTATTCTGCTTCTTCTTTTTATCTTTTTCGTATTTAAAAGTATTTAAACCAAGCTGCGTTATCAAGCGGATTTTTAAAAGACCTAGACTACTAATATTCATTAGCAAGCTCCTTCATAAAGAGCTCTTCCAATGAGCCTTCCTTTATTAAAGAATTCACTTCCCCTGAAAGTGCTAATTTCCCTCTATTAATCATCGCTATTTTATTACATAACTTCTCCGCCACATCTAAAACATGCGTAGAAAAGAAAATCGCACTTCCCTTTTCACAAAGCTCCTTCATAATACCTTTCAACACTACAGCAGCCTTTGGATCAAGACCGACGAAGGGTTCATCTAAAACTAATAATTTCGGTTTATGCAAAACCGCTGATATAATCGCCACTTTTTGTTTCATACCATGTGAATAAGAAGATATTAAATCACCTAGGTACGGTGTAATCTCAAAAGCATCTCCATACTTTTGTATCTCCTTTTCCCGATCTTTTGCAGACACTTTAAACACATCCGCAACAAAGTTTAAATATTGAATTCCTGTTAATTGCTCATATAAATCTGGATTATCGGGAATATACGCCATTACTCTCTTACATACAATCGGATCCTTTTTTACTGAATATCCATCAACAAAAATTTCACCCTCTTCAAAATCTATAACTCCAACTAACGACTTAATTGTTGTACTTTTCCCCGCACCGTTATGCCCAATAAATCCAAAGATATCTCCTGCTTGAACAGTAATATTTAACTGATCTACTGCTTTTTTGCCACCTTTGTATGTCTTGCTAAAATTTATAATTTCTAACATGTGATTTCCCCCAAACTATCTTTTTAACTGAATTTTCAGACCTGAAAGCAAAAAATTTACTCAGCGAGCTTTTTCGTTATCCCCACTGAGTATTAAAATTTCTTAACACATAGAAACTATAAATATAAAATTTGACTAGTACAGTTCAATCCCTTATTGCTCACAATTGCATTTCTTTTTTATAAATAACATATGACTTTATCGTTGATATGAAGATGCATACTAATATTATTCCAATCCCCACAAAGATATTGAATGGATCTGGAAGTAACGCTCCCGCATATATACAAAGTGCACCTATTACAAATACCTTCGAAGCAAATCTGTGTGTTTTTCTCCAAACTACAGGATTTTCTAAGGTCCAGTCCATTCGAATGCCTACTAAACCATTTGGCTTCGTTTGTTGCATGTGATTACCTAGTACAAGAAACAACGTTCCAATTCCGAAATTAAAGGCGATTGAGCCTGAAGCAATATAATTAGACGCTGCTAATAACGCAAATATGTTACAGCCGAATCCTATAAAAAGAATGGCATAGTTAATTGCAGAAAGGACTTTAGCATGCTGTTTATACTTATCTTTTGTTACATCAATATACCCCATAGCTAGCCATATCAAATACAGCAACACCATACTACCTATTGAAAATGAACTTGCCTCTACTTTAGAAAAATATCCATCTACTATTCCCGCAGCATTATAATGACGCGGAATTTGTTCCGGTAAATATGGCCATACAATGTACCATCCCATTGCAATTGCAATAATTAAACTCCATGGTAATACGTGTCTTTTCATCCTCTCTCCCCCATAAAATTTCTATTAAGCTCCTATCTCTTTCTTATAAGCAACATAGGAATACACCATCGTACCAACAACCAGTACAACAACAACACTTAACAAACAAATCATCTTCCACATTCCTGGTAGAAACGAGGAAAATATGATTACAATACCGCCAATCATCATGATCTTTGATCCTATCCTATGCGTTTTTCTCCATACATTTTCACTACTTAACGTCCATGGCGTCTTAATACCTATGAAGAAATTTGGTTTACATTGCTGCATATAATTGCCGAGTACGATGAAAAGGATACCGACCATTATGTTCACAACGATTCCAATTGGAATGTTATACCCTAAAGCATTTGCTAGTGTCATCATATTAATAGTAAATAAGAAAAATAAAATTGCTCCATTTATCATTCCAAGTGCTTTAGGAAATCTTTTGTAGTTGTCGTACTTCGGATCTATCTTAGGCAATACAGTAACTAGTGCATATATGAAAACCATAATTGCTACATCAAAAATCAACATTCCCATTTTTGACATATGTCCATCTACCTCACCATTAATATTCCAATGACTTGGAACTTCTCCCGGTAAATAAGGCCACGCGATGCACCATGCAATAATCGTTAAAGCAATTAATAATAACGGAAATATATGCTTCTTCATTTCCCCTCTTCCCCCTTATTCGTAAACGTAAACACCCAAGTCAATAAATCTTGGAATACAGTTGTGTTTAAAGAGTACATAACGAATTGTCCTCTTTTTTCATCTTGGATAAGTTCAGCATTTTTAAGCGCATTTAGGTGATGAGAAATACTTGGCTTTGTCATATTGAACTGTTCAGCAATTTCGCCAGCTGTTAAATCGCCTTCTTTTAATAAATCTAAAATTTTTCGCCTTGTCGGGTCTGCTAATGCTTTAAATGCTTGATTCAATGTCTTTCTTCCTTTCGATAATTAGACATTTAGATATTTATCTAAATGTTAAAATATTTTCAGTTAATTGTCAATTGTATCCCTAGCCCTTTTTACTTTTTCCACTTTTGACCTATATTGTTTACTAGCTTATATTTCAACATAATGAAAAGACGAGAAACACATGATACACTATAGCTACAATTGTTTTTTTAGGAGGAATATACATATGTATAAAATTTTAATCGTTGAAGACGATCCAAATATTTCATCATTACTACAATCTCACATTCAAAAATATGGCTATGATGCTGTTGTTGCGGAGAACTTCGATGATATTATGGAATCGTTTAACGCTGTGAAACCACATCTTGTTTTACTTGATGTAAACTTACCGAAATTCGATGGATTCTACTGGTGCCGTCAAATTCGCCATGAATCTACTTGTCCAATTATTTTCATTTCGGCACGCGCAGGTGAAATGGAGCAAATTATGGCGATTGAAAGCGGTGCGGATGATTACATTACAAAACCGTTCCACTACGACGTTGTAATGGCAAAAATTAAAGGGCAATTACGCCGTATTTACGGTGATTATGCACCAAATATTTCTGAGCGTATCGTTGAAGTTGAAGGACTAAAACTATTCCCTGAGCGTCCAGAAATTCATTTCGGCGCTGAGCAAGTTCTTTTAACGAAGAAAGAAGCAATTTTAGCAGAAATGTTATTATCTAAATTTCCTCGTACAGCGAGTCGTGAAGATTTACTAGCCGCTCTTTGGGACGACGAAAGCTTCGTTGAGGAAAATACATTAAACGTAAACATCACGCGTCTTCGTAAAAAGTTCAATGAGCTTGGTATTGAAAATGCTATTGAAACAGTACGTGGACTTGGGTATCGTTTTAACGCAACTTGGAGTGAATAAGCATGAAACTATTTTTACGTGATCATTTTGCATTTTTCCTACTATATGTATTAAACTTCGGAATCATTTTCGTTCTTTATGATGCAGTAGACGGATTTCAAAATAATAAGTTTTACTTCATCGTTTTAAGTTTATATTTATTCATCTGTTTCCTCGCTTATCGTTACGTTCGTAACCGTAGAATGTATCACAGATTAAGTGAACCACCAGAGAAACTGGAAGATGCATTTATTGAAAGAGCGACTGCTCCTATGCCACACGGTGTAAACGAGCTCGTTCGTACGCAATATCGTCTATTCCAAAAAGACCTACAAACATTCGAAGTAAAACAGCAAGAACACCAATTATTTATTAACCATTGGGTGCATCAAATGAAAACGCCTGTTTCTGTTATGCAGCTTATGGTGCTTGAAATGGAAGATGAACATTTAATCCCGAAATTCAAAAAAGAATTAGAACGATTAAATCAAGGACTCGATATGGCTTTATATATGGCAAGGCTAAATAACTTCCATGAAGACTTCCATGTTGAGACGATTTCATTAAAAGATGCTGTGACAAAAAATATTAACGGATTGAAAGAATTATTCATTCGAAACGGGGTCTTCCCCGTTTTAGAAGTTCATTCAGATTTAAAGGTTGCTTCTGATGCGAAGTGGCTAAAGTTCATCATTTATCAGTTAATGACAAATGCAGTTCGCTACTCTGGTGAGCGCGGAAAGAAAGTTTTCTTATCAGCTTATCGCAATGGTAAAGATATTATTTTGGAAGTTCGTGACGAAGGCGTTGGTATTCCGCAAGAAGATATTCGAAGAGTATTTGAACCTTTTTACACTGGAAAAAACGGTCGTGCATTCGGAGAATCTACTGGTATGGGGCTTTATATTGTAAGTAAAATTTGTGATTATTTAGGTCACTCTGTGAAACTAGACTCTGAAGTTGGTAAAGGAACGACGATTAAAATCATCTTCCACAACGCTGCAAATAATCAAGCAGAAAATACAGAGAAGGTGCCCGAAGCATGACCATAACATATGCTAGCAAAATGTATGAGAATTTACTCTCATACATTTTTTGCAATAAGACTACATATCGGCCTGCTAACGGGAGGCATATATTATGACATTTTGGCAGTTTGCATTTAAAAATGTAACGCGCAACTCAAGAGCTTATTTTGCCTATTTTTTAAGCAGTTCCTTTTCCATTGCTGTTTTCTTTTCGTTTGCTGTTTATTTATTTCATCCGAAATTACAAAATTCCAGTATGATCTCTGAAGTTTCAGGATTAATGATTTTTTCAGAAGTTGTCATTGTCTTGTTCTCTTTTTTCTTTTTACTATATTCAATCGGATCGTTTTTAAAAGTACGTAAAAAACAATTCGGCGTTTTGACCGTTTTAGGAATATCAAGAAAACAATTACACCGTCTCGTTTTCACTGAAAATATGTTAATTGGTATTTTATCTATCTTTTTCGGTATGCAGTTTGGACTTGTCTTTTCGCAGTTTTTCTTATTAGTAACAGCGAAAATTACACATCTACCAGGGATATATTTATATATCCCTACGAATGCTTTCATTTTAACGACGATTGTGTTTCTTGGTCTCTTTATCGCTGTATCTTCATTTACACCCCTGCTAATTCGTACGAAAAAGACGGTAAACCTTTTAAAAACTAATGCTGGGAAACAAAAGGAAAGAAAACCATCCATATTTATCTCTCTATTTGGCGCTATCTGTTTAATAGGTGGCTACGCTTTAGCGAGCAAACCAATATATTTCGTATCAATAAGCCCACAAATAGGAATGGTTTATATGCTTTCAAGTATTTTCGTCATTCCGGCACTCGTTTCAATCGGAACATATTTCTTCTTTTCGCAAATTAGTTTCTTGCTCATTCACCTGTTGAAAAAGAGACGGAATTTTTATATGAAGCGTATTAATATGCTCTGGATTTCTGATTTAGCTAGCCGCATTCGCTCAAATATTAATATGCTTTTCGTTGTGGCAATGCTATCTACAATTGCTTTTACGATGATTACATTTTTATATGGGTTCGGGAAATTTATGAAGCTTGATGTTGAACGAAATTCACCATTCGCATTTTCATATTTCTCATTTGATGAGAATCCATTTACTTCCCAGCACTTAAATTGGCTAGAAAAACAATTAGAAGATGGGCAATTCTCTTACGACAAAATTAAAGTAGATTTATACGCTACGCCTGTAGAAGCGAAAAATAATACAGAAATTTATTATGACACATATGCCATAAAGCAAAGTGACTATAATAAACTCGCTACGTCATTACAATTACAAAAACTATTTATAAATGAGAATGAAACATATATATTATCTGGAGCGGCATATGTCCCATTGTTTAGTGCATTCGATCCAAATTACAATAGAACACATATTACACTCGCTAATACAAATTATAAGCTACAAATAAAAGGGATCAAAATAGATAATACCCTCCCGTCTACTTTTGCTTATGAAACATTAGTATTATCTGATTCTGCCGTTAACAATTTACCAACTAACACTAAACATGTGACAGTCTATAATTACAACGTAGAAAACTGGGAGAATACATATGCTATTGCTGATGAGTTTGTAAAACGAGCAGATAAAGACCGCGCGAGTATCAAGCACGAAGGATCTCTCGTTCGTATTTTTGAATCAGGTAACTCTTTATACAGAATCAAATCCGGAAGTGCTTCCTACTTCCTTATTGGTACATTCCTTGGGATCATTTTCTTTATTGGAGCTGGTAGTGTACTGTACTTCCGTATGTATACAGATTTAACAAACGAGCAAGAAAAATATGTAACGATTACGAAGATTGGCTTAACAGAATCAGAAATGAAGCGTTCAGCGACCATTCAACTTGGAATCTTATTTTTCGTTCCATACATTATGGCTTCTATTCATACGATGTTTGCGACAAAGATGTTGCAAGATATTATTAACTTATCATTGTTCGCTGAAATTACGGTTGTACTTGTGATTTTTGGAACAGTTGAGATTATCTTTTTCCTATTAATTCGTTCACTTTATATGCAAAAATTATCGCAACATATTAAGTTTTAAATAAGCAAAAGGTGAGCTTTATGAAAAGAGTATGCGGACCCCCTCATACTCCTTTCACATTAACTCTATTAGGAGGTTTAGGCGCATGACATTTTGGCAGTTTGCATTTAAAAACGTGACGCGGAACGCCAGAGCTTATTTCGCCTATTTTGTAAGTAGTGCGTTTTCCATTGCAATTTTCTTCTCGTTTGCAGTTTATTTATTTCATCCTAAATTGCATATGACAGGCGTGAATGCTGCTCTGAACATATTAATGACAATCTCAGAAGTTGTCATTGTATTCTTTTCATTTTTCTTTTTACTATATTCAATCGGTACTTTCTTAAAAGTACGAAAAAAACAGTTCGGGATTTTAACAGTACTTGGCATATCTCCAAAGCAATTAAAGAGGCTCGTATTTCTAGAAAACATGCTAATTGGTGGCCTATCCATATTTTTCGGCATTCAATTTGGCCTTGTCTTTTCACAGTTCTTTTTATTAGTTACCGCCAAAATTACGCATGTGCCTGGTTTATATTTATATTGGTGGCCTACAGCTGCTATCGTTTTAACTATAATTATCTTTCTTGGACTCTTCATTCTCGTATCATCTTTTACACCGATGCTAATCCGTACGAGAAAAGCTGTACGTCTTTTAAAAGAAGGAACAAAACAAAAAGAAAGAAAAGCATCTGTACTCATCTCTCTCTTTGGTGCGATATGTTTAATATCTGGATATGTTTTAGCAGCAAACCCACTATATTTTATGTCACTAGGAGATATCGCTGGGCTTTTGTACGCTGCCTCCTGTATATTTGTCATCCCATCACTTGCTGCAGCTGGGACATATTTTTTCTTCTCACAAATTAGCTTCTTACTCATTCGTATATTAAAGACGAGAAGAAAATTTTATATGAAACGTATTAATATGCTTTGGGTTTCTGATTTAGCAACTCGGATTCGGACAAATATTAACATGCTCTTTATCGTGACGATGTTATCGACACTCGCTTTTACAATGATTACATTCTTATATGGGTTTGGGAAATTCACAAAGTTTGATGAAATAAGGCAAAATCCTTTCCCGTTTACTTATTTATCACATACTGAAAATACGCTTGCCGATGAACATTTAAATTGGTTAGAACAAAAATTTAACGAAGAGCACTTTACTTATACAAAATTTAAAACCGACATATATGAAGTATCTTCAGCTGAGGATAACTCACAGCTCTATTATGCCATTAAACAAAGTGACTATAATGTACTTGCTAAAGCATTAAGCTGGGAAACTCTCACGGTGAATAAGAATGAATCTTATATTCTTATGAAAGACTTAGACGATCAAGTTATTGGAACAATTCATACTAAAGAAAAGAAAAATATTCTTCCACTTACTCAAAACAATTTACAACTACAAGTGAAAGAATATAAAAGTTATAACCCCTTCCCAAACAGCTTAATATACCAACTTCTCGTATTATCTGATGAAAATGTAGAAGCCTTATCAACCGCTTCAAAACAGATGAGTGTATATAGCTTCAAAGTTCCAGATTGGGAAAAGGCACATAATATCGGTTCAGCATTTATAACAAAAATTGATACTGACAATGCAGCTATTCAGGCAGAACATCCACCGTTTCATGCAAGTGAAGCAAGCGATTCTCTATACAAAACAAAATTAAATGTTGCTTCGTTTTTCTTAATTGGTACTTTCCTAGGTGTTATTTTCTTTATCGGAGCTGGCAGTGTTCTTTACTTCCGTATGTATACAGATTTAACAAATGAGCAAGAAAAGTATATAACGATTACAAAAATCGGTTTAACAGAAGTCGAAATGAAGCAATCCGCTACAATTCAACTTGCGATTCTTTTCTTTGTTCCTTACATTATGGCATCGATCCATACGATGTTTGCGACAAAGATGTTACAAGAGATATTACATCTATCATTATTCGCTGAGATTACAGTTGTACTTGTAATCTTTGGAACGGTTGAAATTATCTTTTTCCTTTTAATTCGTTCCTTTTATATGCAAAAATTATCACAACATATTAAGTTTTAAAAATAGAAAGGTGATTATTATGGAAGAAGTATTACACATAAAAAACGTCTCAAAAGTGTATGAAGGAAAGGTCCCTCATACTGCTTTAAAAAATATAAATTTACATGTAGATAAAGGAGAATTTGTTGCTATCATGGGACCATCTGGTAGCGGTAAATCTACATTTTTAAACGTTATCTCTACAATTGACTCCCCTACTTCTGGTGATGTCGTGATTAATGGAAAAAAACCGCACACATTTCGTAGAGAGAAACTAGCTATTTTCCGTCGCCAAGAGTTAGGGTTTGTTTTCCAAAACTTTAACCTATTAGATACACTAACAATCGGTGAAAATATCGTACTGCCTTTAACTTTAGATAATGTTCCTTTAAAAGAGATGGACGAAAAACTCGATAACATTTCAAAGAAACTTGGAATTGATCATATTTTGGACAAGCGTATTTTTGAAGTTTCTGGAGGACAAGCACAGCGTACCGCGGTAGCACGCGCTGTTATTCATCATCCGTCACTTCTACTTGCGGATGAACCGACAGGAAACTTAGATTCTAAAGCAGCAATTGATGTAATGGAGCTATTTACGAAATTAAATAAAGAAGAGGATGCCACAATTTTAATGGTTACTCACGATCCGTTTGCAGCAAGTTATTGTAACCGCGTTATTTTCATTAAAGATGGTGGGCTTTACAATGAATTACACCGCGGACTATATCGCGAGAAATTTTATCAAGAAATATTAGATGTTTTAGCATTATTAGGAGGAAGGCGTGGATGACGTTTTGGCAATTTGCATTTAAAAATGTCTCGCGTAATTCTAAAGCATATTTTGCTTATTTTGTAAGTAGTGCTTTTTCTATCATGGTTTTCTTTTCATTTACTGTATACGCGTATCATCCACGCTTACAAAATGTACAAAGCTTTCAAGATCGAGATCCTCTAATGAACTTAGCTAGTACAGCACAGCTTGTGATTGTTATGTTCTCGTTCTTCTTTCTCTTATATTCAATTGGAACATTTTTAAATGTACGGAAGCAGCAATTCGGGATACTCACGATTCTCGGTATCTCACAGAAACAATTAAAAAGACTGTTATTTACTGAAAACATGATAATCGGGATATTGTCCATCTTTATCGGTATACAAGGTGGCCTAGTGTTCTCTAATTTTTTCTTATTAGTCACTTCAAAATTAACAAGTGCGAAAGGTCTCTATTTATATTGGCCAACAGAAGCGATTATCGTGACAACCGTAACGTTTATCATTTTATTTTTAATCGTTTCTACATTTACACCTATGTTTATTCGGACTCGTAAAACAGTCCATCTTATTAAAGGGAACAAGAAAGTGACAGCCGAAAAAAGGCCGTCTATACTCATTTCGATATTTGCTTTAACTTGTTTAGGGTTATGTTATTATATTGCTGGTTATCCACAAGGCTACGTAACCGAAAAAAATGTGCAAAACGGATCTGTCTTCTTTATTATATTATCTATTTTGCCACTCGTAGTAGTCGGAACATATTTTTTCTTTTCACAAACATTTCTTCTTTTTATCTATATTTTAAAGAAGCGTAGAAAGTTTTATTTGAAACAAATAAACATGTTATGGATTTCAGACTTAGTTGCTCGTACCCGTAGTAATATTAATGTACTCTTTATCGTTTCTATGCTATCTGCGCTTGCATTTACGATTATTATCGGACTATTTGCTGCGAATAATAATACAAAAGCGTCGATACTAGAGCGATATCCTATTCCCTTCACATACAAATTAGAAGGGGATCATTCCCTTGAACGAAAGCACGTTAATACTATTGAATCCGAACTTTCCAATGCTCATTTTCAATATAAAAAATATAAATTTACGCTTTTAAAAGATAATGCTTCAAAAGAAGAGATTGTAATTATGAAAATGAGTGATTATAACGAAATTGCTAAGCAGTTAAAGAGACCTACAATCACCCTTGATTCAAAAGAAGTTTACATTATTTCTGGCTATTCACCAGAGCTATTAAACCTTGTATCAAATCCATTTGTAAAACAAAATACAATTACGCTTGAATCCAATAAAAAGGAGTTTTATATAAAGGGATTTATTAACAAAGGAATAGCACCACCATTTGCATTAGCAAATTTAGTTATTATGCAAGATTATGCAATCGATACTATGATTCCTCATATTGAAACCATTACAGTTTATAATTACTTCGTGGATAATTGGGAAAATGCAATTATTCCAACGAAAAATATATTAAAAAGTATTAGTAATGACACCGAAAAATATTATGAGGCACATAAAGACGATAAGCATGCATCTCCCGTCCCTTTTAATATTTATACAGCTACTGATGAGTTACTCCATAATAAAGGAAATGCAGTTGCTCAATTCTTTATTTGGGCATTTCTTGGCTTTATCTTCTTTATCGGTGCGGCTAGCGTTTTATACTTCCGTATGTATAACGACTTAACGAATGAAAAACAAAAGTACATTACGATTACAAAACTGGGCTTAACTGAATCAGAAATGTTTCGCTCCGCAACGATTCAATTAGGAATTTTATTTTTCGTTCCTTACATCGTTGCTGGTGTTCACACGTTATTTGCGGTTAAGTTTTTACAAAGCATGTTTTCTTTCTCGTTACTAAAAGAGTTACTGATTGTACTCACCTTTTTCGGGATTATCGAGATTATTTTCTTTTTCTTAATCCGCTCTCTGTACATTAATAAATTATCACAGCATATAAAAATATGAATAAAATAGCCTTGTGCATATTGCACAAGGCTATTTTCAATAGTTTTTAAATAATTAGCAGCAATATCCACCATAGCCGCCGCCATAACCGCCGTAACCACCATAACCGCCGCCGCCTCCGCCGAAGCAGCTAGCACCGATAATGATTAATAAAATAAACAATACGATTAGAAGCGCAAAACCGCCGCCGCAGCCACGTCTACGGTCGCAATCATCATGCCTGCGGTTACAATCATCATGTCTGTGTTCACACTTTTCGCTCATTACTCTATTCCTCCTTTAGTATCATTCATAACAAGATCGTCTTGCTCTAAATGAGGGGATTCCATTTATATTATGTTTTCAGGGCAAATAGGAAGCTTGGCACTCCTAAAAACGGGCTTGTTTCATGAAAAGAGCCCCAACACAAAAAGAGGATACCTTTAAATAGGCACCCCCTTCTTCTAAACAAACATATTAAGTAAAAGCGCAAAGCCGAATGCAATAAATGATAACAATGTCTCCAGCACCGTCCACGTTTTAAACGTTTCTTTTACTGTCAAACCTAAATACTCTTTTACAAGCCAGAATCCTGCATCATTTACGTGAGAAAACATTAATGAACCTGCACCGGTTGCAATAACGAGTAATTCTAAATTTACACCAGACATGTGCTGAATAACCGGTGAAACAATTCCAGCTGCTGTCGTTAATGCTACAGTAGCTGAACCTGTTGCAATTCGGATTAATCCCGCTACCATGAACGCTAAGACGATTGGTGATAATGAAATGTGTTCTGCCATTTGAGCGATGGCTGTTCCAACGCCGCTTTCAATTAATATTTGTTTAAATCCACCGCCTGCACCAATTATTAAAATAATGGAACCGACAGGTAGTAAACTTTCATCTGTTAATTTTTTAATCATCTTTTTATTAATTCCTTGTTTTATACCAAGCAAATAAAACGCTGCGAAACATGAAATAAGTAAAGCGATTACCGGACTTCCCACAAATACTAAAAATTCAGTTATTTTTTTCGGTAATGAAATATATGGTGCGACTACTGATAAAATCATTAAAACTACTGGCAGTAAAATAATAAAAAATGAAACTTTACGACTCGGTAAATCAGTTGATACTGTCGTAACTCGAACAAGCTCCGGTTCATTTTCAGGTATAACCCTCTTATGTACCCACTTTGCAAATACCGGTCCTGCGATAATTGCTGTTGGTAACGCGATAATTAATGAATACAATAGTACCTTTCCTAAATTCGCATTATAAATACCGATTGCTGTCATCGCACCTGGATGCGGTGGCACTAGCCCATGTACAATCGATAATCCAGCAATAACAGGTAACGCAATTAATAATATATTTTGCTTCGTCGTTTTTCGAATTGAAATAACAAGTGGTAATAAAATGACGATTCCCACTTCAAAAAACACTGGAATACCTATAACAAATCCGGCGAATAACATAGCCCAAGGTAATTTTTTCACCCCGAAGAATCGAATGAAGAAATCTGCTACTTGCATGCCAGCCCCTGAATCAGACATCATTTTCCCTAAAATTGTTCCGAGAGCCAAAATACCAACTAAATGCCCTAGTACACTACCAACACCAGTTTCATAGGCAGTAACAATTTTGGTCAAGTTCAACCCAGACATAATAGCTAAAAATAGACTAGCAACTGTTAAACTAATAAACGCATGCCATTTCCACCATGATACTCCTAAAATAACAATTGCGATCGCAATTAACGTGACGATTAATAAGTATATATCCATATCCCATTCCCCTTCGATATGAAATTTTTTTACAAAAAAAGAGGGAATTGGTCCCTCTTCATTTTTTACACATCATAATTTACAACGTAATGCTGCATTTCCGTATTGTAGTAGCCTTCACTATATTCAATTACTTCGCCAACTTCATCGTAAGAATAGCGCATACGTTTTAATAACGCTGTTCCCTCTTTTTCTCCTAACACTTCTGCAACGAAATTAGGCGCAAATCCAACAGCGAATTCATCTCTGAAGTTTTCTAAATGTATACCACGGTCCTCGACTAGATCATAAAGCGATTGTAAGTCAAAGTCCGCTAAGTCTGTACTTGCCATTTGTGCTGAGAAATAGTGCGTATAATGAATGTACGGAGTATCATTTAAAGCATATAGACGCTCAATACGAAAACTCTCTTTACCAAACAAACGAAATGGTACTGTTCCTTCTTCATTATGAACCACTTCTGCCTTTAGCAATTTCTTTTGTACTTTATAGCCTTCTTCCACTAACACTTCTGTAAATTTCTTTCCCTTTGAAAGCTTTGTCGCAGAAGTATTTCGAATGACTTTCGTTCCTTTACCACTTTTCTTTTCTAAATATCCTTCTTGAACGAGTTCTTTAATTGCATTTCGCACTGTAATTTTACTCACTTTGAACTCTTCTTCTAATTGTGGTTCAGAAGGAATATTTGTATGAATGGCATAAACACCATGTAATATTCGATCACGAATAATATTTTTAATTTGTAAATATAATGGACCTCTTTTTCTCGTTACGTTCACCGTTACACCCACTACCTTTCTACATCACCTACTGATGCCGTCATTGCCCGAAGTATATCTTTCTCTGATGACATTGGCGTATCACCGACGATTGTATGTGCAAGCATTCCAGCTGCTGACGCAAATGAAACAGCTTTCTCTGGTGCAAACTCTTCTATCTCGCCATGAATAATTCCGCTCGTATAAGCATCTCCAGCACCTATTCTATCATATACAGAAAACGTAAGTGTTTTGGCAAAAGTGAACGTTCCATCTTTACATATGAATCCGCGAAGTGAGTGTGTATTATCGCTATTAATAGAACGATGTGTACCAGCAATTGTAGCGATATTATATATTTCAGCGACTTTTGGAATAAGATCAACAAGCTGTGCTTCTCGCTCTGTCTCTTCCGTTTTCATTCCGAGAACAAACATCGCATCTTTTTCATTCATCATTACAATATCGGCAAAGCCTAGCATTTCTTCATAATGAGGTTTCGCCTGTTCATACCCATCTTCTCCCCAAAGCGATGGACGATAGTTGCAATCGAAAACGACAGTGCCTCCATTTTCTTTAACTGCCTTCGCCAAAGATTTCATATGATGGCGCACAGTATCATTCATCGCAAGGGTAATTCCGCAAAAATGAACGATATCAATTTCTTTAGCTATTTTTTCAAACTGGTACATCTCTTCAGACGCCGTATTGAAACTACTTTCTAATCGGTTAGAATACGTAACGCGGCTTGCACGTGCGCCAAATCCATTTTCCAAAAAGTACATGCCCACATATTTACCGCCTCTTGAAATAAACGGTGCTTGAATCCCTAGTTTTTGAATGTGCGATACCGCCGCATCTCCAACCGAATTTTCCGGTAAAGTTGAAATAAGAAAACCTTCATGACCTAGATGAGAAAGTGCTGCTGCAACGTTCACACCTGTACCTGAAAATGAGTAATTTAATGAGTTTGCTTGCGACAGCAATTCATACCCTGGCACTTGCAGGCGCATCATTACTTCACCGAATGCTGCAATTTTCTTACGCATATTGATCAACTAACTTCTTCACGACCGCTAGTAATTCACGAACATCTTCTGTTTTCGTATTGCCAGTTTCTTTATCAATAATAGAAGAGTACACGTGCGGGATAACTTGCTCTACATTTGCCTCTAATGCAATACGTACAATTGTTTCAAAGTTCTCTTTATCAATTCCGCCTGTTGGCTCTAATGCAAATCCTTCTTCCGCACATGCTTTCGCAACAGCGCGATATTCTTCTTCATGAGCCAAGCCTTTCATTGGGAAGTATTTCAATGAATTCCCGCCCATATCACGTACAAGTGCGATTGCTGTTTTAATTGGAACGATTGCTTTTTCTTCCCCAGCCGCACTAATTGGGCCAGTAGAAATATTTACGTAACCTACTTTTCCTGTTGGTGATACTAAACTATTAATCCAGCTATCTTTGCCGCCAAGATTTGCGCGCGTCGCTCCTACTGAAGGGAACACTTGGTTAATATGACTACCAGGATAATGCTTCGCAATTTCAGCTACAACTGCCGCTTGGCGATTATCTCCTGCTCCAAGTCCGATTGATACAGCGTCATCAATTTCTTTTCCGTATGCTTTCATCGCAGTTACTGCTTCTTCTACTGTTGGATAATCTTTTGATAACACTCCAACGACTACATAACCTTCTGCTGCTTCAAAAATGTTTTTCGCATTTCGGGTATTGTTCGCTAATACATTTAATGCTACGCGGCCTTTATAAAAACGTTTTTGAATGTTTGTCATTTTAATTTCCCCCTATAATTCCTCTCATTTTTTCTTCAATCACATGTATGTCATCATCTTGAAGTGGACGTGGATCAATATCAAAGAACCCTTGTCTTACTCCGTAATCACGTGTGTAAATTGCGATTTCCCCTTCGCGTAATGCCGTCACAACATCTTTTGCTGATTTATTTAACTCTTTCTCGTTAATATGAATACGCGCTCTAAAAATCGCTCTTCCTGCCTCATCTTGAACGATCGTTACATTTATACCGTTTAATTCTTTTAGCGGCATAAGTACTTGTAATAACTCTTTTTCTTGTTCACTCTTATCTTCTTTTACTCCGTACTCATCAAGCGCTTGAAGTAAACCGAAAGTTGTTTCTTTCCCAACTTTCATACTTCTACCGCTGCAATGTAATTGCACTTTCAGCCACTCAATATATTTTTGTTTCCCTCCGACAATACCAGAAGTAGGTCCTTCAATTGCCTTTGAACCGCTATAAATGGCTAGGTCTGAATACTTCACGTATTTTTGAATGTCTTCTTCAGCTGCTGCATCAACGATAAGTGGTACATTATTTCGCTGTGCTACTTCCCACGCTTCTTCAACAGAAATCATATTTTTTTGTACTGCATGATGGGATTTTACATACAGAATCGCAGCTGTATTTTCGCCGATTGCATCTTCAATATGTTCCGCTTTCCCTTCATTTGCGTAACCTACTTCAACGAGCTTACCGCCGCCTAAATAAATCATCGTTTCAACAGGAGCACCGTATTGAACGTTATGACCTTTTAACATAATCACTTCGTTTTTCAGGATTACCTCTTGATGAAGTCGTTCACTCTTACGACGATTTCCTTCTGTAACAATACCAGCAATAGAAAGCGCAATTCCACTCGATGCTGAGTTCACAACGACCGCTGCCTCTGAATCTAAAATTCTCGCAATATGGTCTCCCGCTTTATCTACTAAATCGGCAATTTCCACATAATTTTGTCCACCATGTTTCATCGCATCCATGACTGTATTTGTCGGAGCGGATACACCTAAAATACTCATTCTACCGCTCGCATTAATAACTCTTTTTAATCCGTACTTAGCATTCAATGAATGACCCATTAATTACAACCCCTTTCGTATCAATTCTTCTTTCAGCAATGCGCTGATCCCCTTCTGAATCAATTAACGTAATCGGTTCATCTTTCACCGTAAACAAAGTTAAGTTTGCAATATCCCCTACTTGAATACGGCCAAGCTCTGGTTTCTTCAGCCACTCTGCCGCATTTTTCGTAACTGCATCAATTACTTCTTCTAGCGGATACCCTAAGTAAAGGAATTTCGAAAGAACGTTAGCCATACTGTAAACTGGACCGTGTATACGATTCTTCCGGTAAATATCTGTACTAATTGTATTAAAGGCAATACCGTAACGCTTCGCTGCCTCTGCTACTTTAAAAGAAAAACTAGCATTACCGTGACCAACATCTAAATGCACACCGCGTTTCAATGCATCTAATAACACAGATATCGGTTTTCCTTCTTCATCAAATAAATTATTTTCTTTCCCGTTTAAGTAATGTGTAATGACATCATCTTTTTCTAAAAGAGGTACAACTTCCTCTATACGTGGAGGAGCTGAACCGATATGTACCATAATCGGCAATGATGTTTCACGAGATAAAGAGCGCGCTACGTGCAGCGGTTCAATTCCGCTATCACAAACGACACTTTTACTCATTCTCGCTTTTAATCCAACGATTACATCTTTATACTTTTCTACTGCATCTATTACTTTCTCTTTATCTATCCATTCCATATTGGATAATTCATCAATTCGTTTCAAACCGATGCGAGAAATATTTAAAAAGGCAAATAAATTCGTTTTTGCCTGTTCTCTACTTAATACTAAATCCGCAATGCGATCAGCCCCGCAGCTTCCCGCATCAACAATTGTCGTTACCCCTTGCTTAACGCCAATTTCATCTACCTCATCGCCATACGGATCAAACTCTGGAAAAGCATGAACGTGCAAATCAATCCAGCCACTCGATACGTAAGTACCTGAGTAATCAAGAACCTTTCCACCCTCGCCAGCACCAGCTTTCGTCACCTGTGCGATTTTATTATTTTCAACTACAATGTCAATCTCTTCCCCGTTCACACGCTTCACATTACGTAGCACGAATCGTTCTGTCATTGTATTTCCACCCTTTTCTATAAGAAGCCATAAGAATACGCTTACATTAAAGTTTCATTTTATATCTCTTTCACATATTTAGAGTATCACGAAAAAAAAGAAAAGTAAATATAACGTTATAATGTTTAATGGTAAATAAAAAAACAATCCACAAAATGTTGATAGTACAGGAAATTATATCAATGATTCGACAAGGAATATCGATTTACCGACAAAAAACGGCAATCTATTTCTTATATGCCAAAAGACTGACCCAAAACGGACCAGCCTTTTTCTCTATTCCTGAACAGTCACAATAACCCCATCCATATTGTTCCCGGAAATTTCATACTGCTTATTTACTGGAACATTCACGTTCATACGATCTGAAACTTTATAATAAGAAACCGTATATTTCTTACCTTCAACCTCAGTTGAAACTTCTTTTTCCTCTTTTAAGAAGTCCAAATATTCCTCTAACGTAATCTTCTTTTTTTGCATAATTGCGCTATGTGGTAAGCCGACATAACGTATGTGCCACGGCTCATATTGAATGCCCGTAATATCACTTTTATTTTTCGGATAACGTAAAACAAATCCGTGCTTCCATACGTTCTCTTCAATCCATTTTCCTTCAGGAGCTTTCTCCATTTTCTTTTGAGTAGACCCAACGTCGAGTGATAACCCTAAATTATGTTCACTATATCCTGCTGGAAGTGCATAATCCGATCCCATTTCTTTATATAATTTACTTTGTTCTTGAAAATCTCGGTAACCGCTACTCATTAAGAAATGCTGTACTCCATCTTTCCCAGCTGCATCGACAACGTTCAAAAACTTTTTTACAACACCCTCTGATAAGCGAAGATTTCTATCAAATATTACATAGCCTCTTACTAATTCACTATTGTGATTTACATTGACAATATCGGACCTAACACTATCTTTTTTAACCGGATAATCTTTATTAACTAATAATAGATCACCTTTATAAATTTGTTCCTCTGTAACCTCTATCTTTTCAGTGTTCACGGCTTTTACTTTGTAATCTTTTTCTGCAATTTTAACATCAATCTCCTTTTGAAATACTGGTGATATATAAAAGCCTACACATGCTGTACATACTATAAAAAGAGAAATAAATACCCACTTTTTCATTTCTAGTTCCTCCTTAACGTAACTTACGTATAGAATAGAAAAAACTATTAAAATAAAAAGTGGGGTAAAGTTTAAATTTTTATTAAATTGCTTTGCTCTCTTCTTTTGGTAATCTCACTTCAAATATCGTTCTAATTACGTTACTTTCAGCAGAGATGGTCCCATCATGCTGCTCGACAATATTTTTCGCAATAAATAACCCAAGGCCTGTACCACCTTGCTGCTCTGATCTTGCCTTATCACCTGTATAAAACATATCAAAAAGATACGGTAAATCTTCTTCTGGGATACTATCTCCGTAATTTATAATTTGTACTACTATCTCTTCACTCTCAATATATCCGTTCACATCAACAAACTTTCCATCGTATCCATAGCGAATCGCATTCGTTAAAAGATTTTCAAATACTCGAGCTAACAATTTCCCGTCACCGTTAATAGGTAAATGCGAATCCATATTCAATCTCGCTTCTAAACCTTTTTTTTCTAATAACGGATATAATTCTTCATCTAACTGTATAAGTAATTCACTTATATCAATTGGTCTTTTTTCAATTTGCAACATGCCATAATTCATTCTCGTTATTTCAAATAATTCATCAATTAAGATTTCAAGCCTTTCGGATTTCGTAAAAGCAATTGTGGAAAAATGTTTAATTTGTTCCTTCGTCAAATTCTCATCTTTAAGAATTAAATCTAAATACCCTAAAACAGATGTTAGCGGCGTTCTTAAATCATGAGCTAAGTTGACAATGAGCTGATCTTTACTACTTTCCGCAAAGTCTCCTCGTTCAACCGCTTCTTTTAATTTTTCACTCGCTACATTAATTTCGCGTGCGATATATCCAAACTCATCATTTGATGAAACACGAACTTGATTTGAAAAATCTCCGTTCGCAAGATGATGAATCCCGTTCGAAATCTCATCAAAATATTTTAAATACGGTCTAGTAAGGAAGAAGAAAAACATAATGGACAGAGGAATAAATACAATTAAAAAGAAATTAATGTCCCCAATTTGTCTTACCATTGAACGAAATTGGGCTAAAGGATCCTCATAACGAACTGCTAATTTATAATAGAGACGTAGCCCCTCATAAATTAAATACGTTACGCCACCAGCTAATATCATACTTAACGCAAATAGCATAATCATCTTCGAGCGAAAGCTTCTCATCGTTTTAGCCATTGAAAGTATAACCTACCCCCCACACTGTTTTTATTAACTTATCCTTTCTTTTATCTTCCCCAAGCTTTTTTCGCAAAGTACGGATATGTACCATAACTGTATTTCCACTTTCGTAATACCCTTCAGCCCATACTTGCTGAAAAATATTTTCCACACTGTACACTTTCTTCGGATGACTTGCTAATACATATAAAATATCAAATTCTTTTGGTGTTAATTCAATCGGCTCTCCGTACACATTTACTGTTCTTCGCTCAGGATCAATAGCGACTCCGCCTATTTCTAAAGCAGATTTATTCTCCGCTACTTTTGGCTGATTTAACGTAAGAAATCTACGCAGTTGTGCATTTACACGTGCAACTAATTCAATCGGTGTAAAAGGTTTCGTCATATAATCATCTGCGCCTAATACAAGACCTGTCACTTTATCAAAATCAGATGTTTTCGCACTTAAGAAAATGATTGGCATGTGGTGCTTGCCGCGAATCTGCCTCGTCACTTCATATCCATCCATTTTCGGCATCATAATATCTAAAACCACTAAGTCAATTGGCTGCGTTTGAATAATATGCATGGCTTCTTCTCCATCAGCTGCTTTAACGACGTGGTAACCCTCTTTTTCTAAATGTATCTCAATTAAATCAGCAATTTCCGCTTCATCATCAGCTATTAAAATTGAAATGCGCTTCATTTTAGTCCCCCTACTTTATTCTGTTTTCATACGCTCGATTTTAAACTAGTCTATCCAATTTGTACACTAAGAAAAGGCTACCCGTAAGAGTAACCTTGATAAATGAAATTATATCGGCGATTTTTTAAATATATCGACTTACCGAAAATTAACGACAAAATCATCCCGCTATTTGCAGGTAGTCAGTACTAATAAAAGCTCCCATTCATCGCTCAAAAATAATCCGCTGCTTTGTTATTTCTTCCAACCTGCCTCGATCTACTTCATACTCACGTTCAATACTTTGCGGTACCCTTACTTTTCCGCCTTCAAGCATCACTTCTGGTGAAATAATATCCCTCTCCCAATGTCTACTAGAAGCAGATATATCTCCAGGAATCGTAAAGTTTGGCAATGAAGCGAGTGCAACATTTTGAGCTCGTGAAATCCCCATTTCTACCATTCCACCGCACCAAACTGGTATGTTATGCTCCATACAATAATTATGGATTTGAACGGACTCTGTTAATCCGCCCACTCGCCCTGGTTTAATATTAACGACGCGGCAACTGCCAAGCGTAATCGCAACACGTGCGTCTTCTAAACTATGGATGCTTTCATCTAAACAAATCGGTGTTTCAATTTTCTTTTGCAGTTGTGCATGATCCAGAAAATCGTAATCCGCTAAAGGTTGTTCAATCATCATAAGCCTAAATTCATCTAGTCGTTTCAACTTCTCCGTATCCGCTAATGTATAAGCTGAATTTGCATCAGCCATTAACGGGATGTTCGGAAACTCTTTGCGAATTTCTTTCAGTAATTCGTAATCATGTTCTGGCTTTATTTTCACTTTAAAGCGCTCGTATCCTTCTTCCGCGTACTTCTCGATTTGTTTTAACATAACGGGAATTGTATTGATCCCAATCACAACGCCGACTTCAATTTCAGACCTATTTCCGCCAAGCAATATCGCTAACGACTGCTTTTGACGCTTCGCATATAAATCCCAAACAGCACCTTCAATTCCGGCCTTTGCCATTCGGTTTCTCTTTATATGTTTGAACAAAGACGGTACTTCATTCGGATGAGAGATTTCAGCTTTCAATAAATCTAGTAATAAAAAATCCTGAAGTACATGCAGCGCTGTCTTCACCGTTTCTTCCGTATACCACGGTTCAGAAAATGCAACGACTTCACCAAAACCAATGTATCCATCTGTATCTTCTAATTCAATGACGATACTTTCACGCTTTTCATAAGTCCCGTAACTTGCCGCAAACGGGATAATGAGCGGCATTTCCGTTATATAAAGTGTCGCTTTTTTTATTTCCACCTACATCTCCTCCACTAATTGTCTTAACTCTCGTCTTAACAATTTCTTCGAAGCATTTCGTGGTAATTCCTCTAAGAAACATGCTTTCTTCGGCACTTTATATTTCGCTAATTTCTCTTCGCAAAAACGAATAATTTCTTCTTCTGTTACGTCTCCACTTTTTACAACAAAAGCAGCTGGTACTTGTCCCCAACTTTCGTCAGCCATACCGACAACACCCGCTTCTACTACCGCCGGATGAGAGAGCAATACTTCTTCAATTTGAGCTGGATATATATTTTCCCCGCCAGAAATAATTAAATCACTGCGGCGATCTAATACGTATAAAAATCCTTCTTCATCTAAATAACCGAGGTCACCAGTATGAAGCCATCCGTTTTTAATTGTCTCACTCGTCGCATCTTCACGGTTAAAGTAGCCACCTGTTACGTTCGGTCCTTTTACTACAATTTCTCCTTCAGCACGTGGCGGCACAACTACGCCGTCTTTTTCAATACGAAGCTGACACTGAAATAGTGGTTTTCCGGCTGATCCTACTTTCGTTAACATGTAATCTGCTGTTAACGTACAAATTTGCGATGATGTTTCTGTCATACCGTACGTTTGATACACAGGAATTCCTTTTTCCACACATGTTTCTAATAACGGCTTCGGTGCTGGTCCTCCCCCAAGTAACATGCATCGTAAAGAAGATGGATATATACCTTCGCCAAGTCGTTCTAATAAATCTGTTAGCATTTTAGAAACGACAGAAATAATCGTAACGCCTCTCGTTTGAAGTGCTTTATGAATAAAATTAGCATCATATTTTGGAACGAGTAAAATGCGCATACCGTACATAATATTTTTCATTAAAAGAGATAACCCGCCAACGTGGAACATTGGCATACAAGCTAACCAACAATCATCATCACGAAGCCCTAAATTAAACGAAGAACCGACTGCACTTGCCCAGTGGTTACCGTACGTTAAAATAACGCCTTTCGGTTTCCCTGTCGTCCCTGACGTATAAATAATTGTCATCGCTTCTTCTAAAGAGAATTCTTCTTGTATAAATGCTTCCGCCTTCGGTCCTTGCATCACTTCAGCAAATGAACGTACTGGAACATTTTCCGTCTCAAACTCTTGATCCGTCACTAAACAAACAACTTCCGCATCACCCATTTGCCAAAGTAGCTCTTCTCTTGAAAGACGCGTATTTAAAAGCACAGCTACTGCACCTATGTAAGATAGGGCGTGAATAACTGTAATCATCTCCATACCATTTTTCATCAGAACAGCCACCTTTTGCGCCCGCTTCACTCCTACATGCGTGAGGTATTCACAAACAGATACTACTTTTTCATGCAGCTGCACGAAAGTAACCTTCTCCTCTTCAATTTCAATTGCAGTGCGATCAGGTGTTAAAAATGCACGTTGCATTAACCAATTCGGCATCGTCTCCATCACTCATTCTCCTTTCATGAAAGAAAGAGACCTGATATGACATCAAGTCTCTTAGTTGTTTTGTTTCCGGTGTGATCTTTTGGGAGCATCTCACATTGTGTGCGAGCTGCTTCCGCTTTTGATCTCATCCAGCTGCGCCTCCTAGCCCCTTCCGTCTAAGAACCTTCCGCACGAGAAAGTAAAAAACACTTTCTGTGCGAAAGAACCTTAGCCTACGGGGCTAAACAGTCGGCTCCGCTTTTAAAACATCCAGCTACAGCGGCTAGAACAGTCGGTCGTTTCACGCCTTCCTACGAGGCAAAAAGCGCCTCTACGTCAGGAGTTCCAACGCCCTCTTGTTCTAAGCGAGCCGCTTCCGCTTTTGGTTTCATCCAGCTACAGCGGCTAGAATGTTCGGTGGCTTCACTTCTTCCTACGAGGCAAAAAGCGCCTCTTTGTCAGAAGTTGCATCCCCCTCACATTCTAAGCGAGCCGCTTCCGCTTTTGGTTTGATCACGGGAAACGAGGGAATTGACCGAAGTCGGGACTGCGTTTTTCTTTGAACGCGTCGCGGCCTTCTTTTGCTTCGTCAGTTGTGTAATACAATAACGTTGCATCTCCAGCTAGTTGTTGAATACCAGCTAAACCGTCTGTGTCTGCGTTGAATGCAGCTTTTAGGAAACGAAGTGCCATTGGGCTGTTTGCTAAAATTTCTTGTGACCATTGTACTGTTTCTGCTTCAAGTTCTTCTAATGGTACTACTGTGTTTACTAAGCCCATATCAAGTGCTTCTTGTGCACTATATTGACGGCATAGGTACCAAATTTCACGAGCTTTCTTATGGCCTACCATACGAGCTAAATAACCAGCTCCGTATCCACCGTCAAAGCTTCCTACTTTAGGACCTGTTTGTCCGAATACAGCGTTGTCTGCAGCGATTGTTAAGTCACATACGATATGAAGTACGTGTCCACCACCGATTGCATAACCTGCTACCATTGCGATAACCGGTTTAGGGATTGCGCGAATTAGACGTTGTAAGTCTAATACGTTTAAACGTGGGATTTGGTCGTCACCTACATAGCCACCATGACCGCGAACTTTTTGGTCGCCGCCAGAACAGAATGCACGTCCACCTTCACCTGTTAAAATGATAACGCCAACATTTGCATCATCACGAGCGTGTGCAAAAGCATTGATTAACTCCATTACCGTTTTAGGACGGAATGCATTATGTACTTCAGGGCGGTTAATCGAAATCTTTGCGATGCCATTGTATGTTGAATAAATAATATCTTCGTAATTGCCTTCTTTTACCCATTCAATAGTCATTACTATTACCTCCTTTTATATTTCTGATCTCCGCTATAAGTGCAACTTCCTTCTTGCTGAAAAAAGTATCACTGCATAGTTTTTAGAAATCCCTTTACTATTGTATCAAACTTTTCCGGTTGTTCCACATGAATTGCATGGCCAGCCCCATCAATTTTGACAAATTTCGCATGAGGGATGCATTTTTCGATGTTTTTTAATATGCGAAAGAACTTTTCATCGCTTTCTCCATTCAGTAAAAGGACAGGCATTTTTAGGTTTTGCAATTCGTTCCACCATGAAGGCTGAGCCCCTGTTCCCATGCCGCGAAGACTATTTGCAAGTCCTTTTGGATTATTAGCAAGTCGTTCTTTTCGCACCGCTTCTTTTACGCTTTGCACTAAACGTTTTTGCGTTTCAAATAGCGGAATATTTCCCCACATCGATACAAAACTTCGGATACCTTCTTGCTCAATTTTATCGGCAAGTCGTTCATCTTTTTCCTTGCGTTCTTTTCGCTCCTTTGCACTCTCAAGTCCAGCTGTACAGTTTTCTAAAAGAAGCGAACGCACATATTCTGGATATAAGCATGCCATCGTAATCGCAAGTCTACCACCCATTGAATAGCCAAGTATGTGCGCATTTTCAATATGAAGATGATCCAGTAGTTCTTTCATTTGCAGTGCCACATTTTGAATATCATAATGCGTCACATCTCCAGGACTTTCCGTTTTCCCGTGTCCAACGATGTCTACTAGAATGACTTGAAACTGCTCGCTCCAAGAAGGAATAAAGGAACCCCACGTTTCCATGCTTCCCGTAAAACCATGAAGAAGTAGAAGTGGTTCCCCGCTTCCGGCTACTTCATATTCATACGATACACCTTGCAATTTTACTTTCATTTTGATTCACCTTGCAAAGATGTAGTAATAACGTCCATTGTTTTTGCCCATAGTTCACGATGTAATTTCAAGTTTTCTTCGCGATTCGTACAAATTTCCACAACGTGTAATCCATTCGTTTTCGTTCCAGTTTGTACTTCTTCTCGGAAGTTTTCCCAACCATTTACACGGCTAAATGAACCACCATACATTTTGACAACATGTTCATAATCAAGCCCAATTGGTGTTCCAAATAATGATTCGAAATGTTCCTTTTTCTCGTATTGTGGTAAGAATGAGAAAATACCTCCACCATCATTATTTACAACAACAATCGTTATATTTAACTCATGTAGTTTCGCGGCTAATAGTCCGTTTAAATCGTGATAAAATGATAAATCACCGATTACTAATACGAGCGGATCACAAATAATACTCGCTCCTAAAGCTGTTGAAATGATTCCATCAATACCATTTACACCGCGGTTCGCCATTACTTGAATGTTTTTATCCGATGTGAAGAAAAATGAATCGGTATCGCGAATTGGCATACTATTACTCGCAAATAACGTTGCCCCTTCTGGTAATACACTTACAATATCCGTAATTACTTTTCCTTCAAATGCCGTTTCATATGTTTCCATCTCACGAAGCGTTTCTCTCGTTTTCTCGTTTATATGTTTCCACGTTCCGAACCAATCATTCTTTTTCATAACTGGCATTTTCTCTAATAATGCTCTGCAAAATTCACTGTCACTAGCTTGTACAACTTCTGTCGCAACTAGAGCTGGATCTCTCCATTGTCCAGATTCATCGACAACGATATGAACAGCTTTCGTTTGTTTTTTGATGAACTGCGTTAATGCTTTAGAGACAGGCATTCCTCCGAAACGAATTA
Source organism: Bacillus sp. AC266 (assembly GCF_979253805.1). Taxonomy (NCBI): domain Bacteria; kingdom Bacillati; phylum Bacillota; class Bacilli; order Caryophanales; family Bacillaceae; genus Bacillus; species Bacillus sp. AC266. The sequence goes on along the minus strand of NZ_CEEDEC010000002.1, from coordinate 19,842 downwards.
AAACATTCGGCTTCCACGTTTCTTTTAACAATTCATTTCGTAAAAATGTATCGTAACAATCTATAACCATCGTTTTATCATGATTACCACTACGGAGGTTAGAAAGTGGATCTGCTAAAATTGGATACCCTGTTTTCTCAGCTACCTTCATAACAACTTCTGTTATTTCTGGATGACTGCCGTCTCCACAAATAATAAGCCCCTTTTCCATATGTGAAAGGCGCCCTACAAGAGAATCTACATATTCACTCGGCATCGTCACGTTCCCTTGCTGAACTACTCCTGTATATTCACCACGCCCTTTATCCCATAAACTTTCTAATGAGAAATCCGGTATAAGCGGCTCGCGAACTGGAAAATTAAGATGAACAGGTCCTTGCGGCGCTAGAAGTGCGCTTGCTATCGTACGCTGCGTTGTCATTCGAGCGTAATGATACATTGCTTCACTCGCTTCAGGAAGTGCCATCTCTGTAAATTGCTTCACAAAAGTACCGTATAAATTAAATTGATTCATCGCCTGTGGTGCACCCACATCTCTTAATTCATGCGGTCTATCCGCTGTTAATACGATAAGCGGCACTCGTGAATGAAACGCTTCACATACAGCTGGATAATAGTTCGCTGCTGCCGTCCCTGACGTACATAATAGCGCAACAGGACGTTTTTTTGCTTTCGCAATACCGAGCGCAAAAAATCCTGCTGATCTTTCGTCTACATGTAAATATGTTTTCATTCCCTCATGTTGTTCCATTAGTAAGGCAATCGGCGTTGACCGTGAGCCAGGACTAATGACAACATCACATACATTTAGACGCGTCAGTTCGTCCACGAACGCGCCTAAATAATATGATAATGCTTCTATATGATTGTTCATTTCATTAATTCCTCCAAAGCACCAAGCATCGGTCTAAACTTCAAACTTGTTTCTTCATATTCAAGCTGCGCTACTGAATCAATTACGATACCACAGCCGGCAAACAAGGATGCCTTCTCGCCATTTAATAATCCGCAGCGAAGTGCAACCGCAAATTCACCATTTCCTTCATCATCTATAAAGCCAATTGGTGCACCATATAATCCTCTATCTAAAAGCTCTACATCACGAATTAATTTCAACGCCTCATGACGAGGTGTACCACCAAGAGCTGGTGTTGGATGTAATTCTTCTACCATCGTTAAAAGACTTGCATCACCATTTGCTTCTACTGGCGTATATAAATGGATTAAATTTTTCGTCGTTAATAAGCCTGGGCTCTCCGGAATATTAACAGATTCGCAATGCTCACTTAGCACACCTCGAATCATGTTAACTACATAACCGTGTTCAGCCAAATTCTTTTCATCATGAAGAAGCGTCTCACCATTTTGTTTACTTTCTTCTATAGAATTGCCATGACCAATTGAACCAGCAAGGCACATCGATGTGAACTTCTCGCCTTCTTTTCGAATCAATCGCTCAGGTGTCGCCCCTAAGAAGCATGCTCCTTTATAATCAAAAGAAAATACGTAACAATCCGGTTGCCCAATGCGAAGCGCTTCTAAAACAAGAACGGAATCAATATGCTGATCCATCGTTAATTTTAGCTCCCTTGCTAATACAACCTTCTGCACGTTCCCTTGCTTCATTTCATCTTGCACTTTTCCAATCGCGTTCATCCAGCCAATCGGATCAACTTCTACTTTAGAAGTAACTGTTAATTTTGATCCTACTAGTGCACATTTACTCTCTTGTAAAATTCTCTCTTCTACAGAAATAATTTCGTTATAAAGAGTTTCTGCACAATCTTCAGCTGAAACGAACTGATTAATCGTTAACCACGCCTTTTCATTTTTTACAGTTAATAAAAATGCTGGTAGTGAAAATGTGGTATCATCAAATTCTTTCCAAAGATTCGTTTTTTCTTTTTCTTGGTCAAATGAAAATCCACCAAATAAAAGAGGACCTGTTCCAAATTCGTATCCTTCTCTTTGTACGAATGCTTTCTCTTTTACTTTATCCCACTCGTCACGAGCAGTTTGAAAGCGTTTGTGAGAAGAATTTGCTATAGTGAAAACAGAGCCAATTCCAGCAAATATTACATGCTGAGCTGGGTCTGCAAAATAACATCTATTTTCGAATGCGATCCTTTTTCCTGCTGCATAAAACAGAAGTGGATCCACCCAATCTATTTGTTTTACAAAACTAACTAATGTTTTTTCATCAGTCGTACGCTTAATAGCTGTAACAAGAACTTCTTGTAAGCCTTTTCGTTTCGTTTGAATCACAATTGTCTCCCCCCTATGGGCGAAAAATAGTCATAATTACGCTTGATTTTAAGATACACCTCAAAGGAAAGGCCTGTCAACGTTTAGCATTTCTGAGAAATTCACCTTCTCTTCCTAGAAAATAAACGTTGACACTAAATGATGCTTTTTCTACACTTAATTGTGTACAATATGTGACCAAGGAGGATTCAACATGGAAATGAACGTCGAAACGAATTCCTCTCCTACGGCGCCAAAGCCAAGTAAACAAACAGGCTGGCGAATTTGGTGGAGTTTATTACGTCCCCATACATTAACAGCAGCTTTCGTTCCTGTTTTCATCGGAACAGCTTTTGCAATGCAGGTCGGAGGTATAAATCAAATACATCTTCCTCTTTTCTTTATGATGCTTCTTGCTTGCCTTCTCATTCAAGCAGCAACGAACATGTTTAATGAATACTTTGATTATAAAAGAGGACTCGATCATGAAGGTTCAGTTGGAATCGGAGGTGCTATCGTCCGCGATGGCATTAAACCAAAAACCGTGCTTAACTTAGCATTCGGATTTTTAGGCATCGCAACGCTATTAGGTGTTTATATTTGTATGAACTCTAGCTGGTGGCTTGCTGCAATCGGTCTTGTTTGTATGGCCGTTGCTTACCTTTACACTGGTGGCCCCATTCCAATTGCGTACACACCATTTGGAGAGCTAACAGCAGGATTATTTATGGGTGTCATTATTATTGGTATTTCATTCTTTATCCAAACAGGGGCAGTAACATCAGAAGTGATTTTATTATCTATTCCAAGCTCCATTTTAATTGGTGCAATTTTACTATCTAACAATATTCGTGATTTAGATGGTGATAAAGAAAATGGTCGTAAAACGTTAGCAATTCTCGTTGGACGCGAAAGAGCCGTTGGTGTACTTGCTTCTATGTTTATCGTTGCCTACATTTGGACAATCGCTTTAATCATCGTTAACATCGTATCACCATGGATGCTTATCGTATTCTTAAGTGTACCGAAAGCATTTAAAGCGACGAAAGGCTTTATCGGCAAAAGCATTCCAATGGAAATGGTACCTGCGATGATTTCAACAGCAAAAACAAATACAATTTTCGGTCTCCTAATGGGAATCGGATTATTGCTTGGATACTTCCTATAAAGTGAAACTTTAATCAGTGGGGGTTTTGTTCATCACCCACTGATTATTAGCCCTCACCAATCGGGCGTTTACGGGTAGCCCGACTCCCACCTAACTTCTTTGCTCCAGCCAAATTCTAAGGTGGGAGTTTTACTGCCCAGCAAATAGCGGGATAGAAAGGAGCTGCTTATGCGGCTCCTTTTTTCATATACCGACTTCCCGGCTGAAATTCATCTCATAATTCCTACTCTCAACGCTCATACTATGTAAAGAAACTGAATTGTAGGAAGGTGGACGACTATGTTAACTCCACAACAAATAAATCAATTTAAATCTATTCTAGAAAAACAACAGCAAGAAGTTGAACAAACGATACAAACTCATGAAGATGAAAACCGTGCATCTGAACGTGATTCAGTAGGAGAATTGTCTAGCTATGACAACCATCCAGGTGATATGGCTACAGAATTGTACGAACGTGAGAAAGATTTCGGACTCATCGAATTTTGGCATAAACAGTTAGAAGATACGAAACATGCTCTGCAAAAAATTGAAGCTGGTACGTACGGAATTTGCGAAGTGTCTGGTGAGGAAATTCCATTTGAAAGATTAGAAGCAATGCCAACTGCTACAACGTGTATTCAGCACACTACAAATAAATTAGATATGAAGGCGCGCCCAGTTGAAGAAGAGGTGCTAAATTCTTCTTTTCATAAGCACGACGAAGATCATTCTGTAGAGTACGATGCTGAAGATGCTTGGCAAGACGTCGCAAATTACGGAACATCAGAAACACCATCCGATTTAGAAAGACAGGATTCAAAAAACTATAATGGCATGTACGTAAATAGTGAAGAAAATGTTGGGTATGTAGAGGATTTCGAAAACTTTATTGGAACAGATATGTATGGAAAAAACCCACAAGTTTTCGCAACAGAAGAACATGAAGAATATGAACAATTGCTTGATGACTCTGAAGAACGAACCTTTAAAGGTGAATTATCTTCAGATGAGTCTGGTTCTAAAGCATAAAAAAAGCATTCCGAAATTCGGAATGCTTTTTTTCGCTAGCTAATTAGTTTTTTGTAACGTTAGCTGCTTGTGGTCCGCGGTTTCCATCAACGATTTCGAAAGAAACTTCTTGACCTTCTTCTAAAGTTTTGAAGCCGTCGCCTTGAATAGCTGAGAAATGTACGAATACGTCTTCTCCGCCTTCAACTTCGATGAAGCCAAAACCTTTTTCGCCGTTAAACCATTTAACTTTACCTGTTTGCATGTCATGTACCTCCTAAATAAAAATGAAACTATGAATCCACATGAAAAGGTGGATATAAAGGACATGAATGTATAACAAGCTTACAGCCTTTAATACAACGTGCTTTATTTCCGTACCACATTATGTAGCTCAATAGTGTTCTCACTATATCATGCTATATCAAAAACGTCAAATGAGAACACTTTCTTCCCATCGTTTTTTATAATCCTAGTATAACCTTAAATTCTCATTCTATTTTTATTCAAAAATTAACAAAACTACAGTATTCTAATTTCTTTAATTTTTGTACAATATAATTACTACATATGATGAGGTGAAAAAATGCAAGCACATGAAATCGAGTATAAGTTATATGGCGATGATATGCAGTTTGTTGAAATTGAATTGGATCCAGAAGAAAGCGTTGTCGCAGAGGCTGGCGCAATGATGATGATGGAAGATCATATCGAAATGGAAACGATTTTCGGTGATGGTTCTGGACCATCTAGTGGTCTATTCGGTAAATTAATGGGCGCAGGTAAACGTCTCGTTACGGGTGAAAGTATGTTTATGACTGTATTTACAAATACAGGTCATGGCAAACGACACGTATCATTCGCCGCTCCTTATCCTGGAAAAATTATTCCTGTTGATTTAACAGAATATCAAGGAAAAGTAGTCTGCCAAAAAGATGCATTTCTTTGTGCCGCAAAAGGTGTTTCTATCGGAATTGAGTTTACTAAAAAAATAGGAACTGGTTTCTTCGGTGGTGAAGGTTTCATCATGCAGAAACTTGAAGGTGATGGTCTAGCTTTCATGCATGCAGGCGGAACTGTATATAAGCGCGAATTAAAACCTGGCGAGAAACTTCGCATTGATACAGGTTGTCTCGTTGCAATGACGAAAGATGTTAACTACGATGTTCAATTCGTTGGAAAAGTAAAAACAGCTCTATTTGGCGGCGAAGGTTTATTCTTCGCAACGCTAGAAGGTCCTGGAACGGTTTGGATTCAGTCCTTAACACTTAGCCGCTTAGCAGCACGCCTTACAAGCCCAGCAGCTCAAAGCAGCGGTGAAGGCAGCGTTTTAGGCGGACTTGGTCGCCTTTTAGATGGGAAAGAATAAATAGTGTCCTTCTGGGGCCTTAGCCATCAACTTAAGAGAATGAATAAAATTAAAACACCCTTTCATAGTACTGCATGAAAGGGTGTTTTAATTTACGTCTACAAACAACAACACGTTGGTTGAGGAGTTACGCATACTAGGTGAAAAATTCCGAAATGAATTTTCCAAATCATCAGTCCATGAGGTTAGATAATATGTCCAGACATAATGCTGTCCTCGTTTTTTCTCCATTTTGGTTCACCTCGCATTATTTAGATAAAATCTGCCTTAAGCTAACGGGCAGGTTAGTTTAATAAGGTAATATTTGGATTAAGATAGATATAAGTAAAAAATTAATAAGGTTTACTTCAGTAAAATAAGGTATATTATATTGGTTGAATAGATTCTCTTTAAAGACAAGAAAAGTAGGTGAACAAAGTGGGAAAATATCAATTGGATTACAAAAGTCAGGTAGCTGTGGCAAAGTTTCATGAAAAACAGACGCCTGCCAAATTTGATAAAAAGCAGCAACTTGAAAAATTGCGTGCGGAGTATTTGAAAAAAAAGCAAAAACAAACAGATAAATAACACGTTACATTTTCCCTAATTTTCTGTATATGGTGCAAACAAACACAAGAAAATAGGTAAGTTATTCATCGTTCAAATATATACAGGCTATTTTTCAAACCTCTTACTTAATGAACTAACGCATGCGTTAGTTCATTAAGTATAACTAAAAAAGTCGATTCCTTGAGATTGAAATCGGCTTTTTTATTTAGGTGGACTATACAAACCATTTTTAACCATATAACATTCCATCGCTTCATTAAGCCATAACTCTTCTTCCTCTGTATAAGGAGAAGGCATCGTATTATTATATTGTTCTTCTACATTCTCTAATTTACCTAGAGAATACATTGTCTCTTCACCGACATACTTAAGAGTCGCTTTCATATGTTCATCAACCAATTTTTGCACTTCTGAATCTTCAATTTGTCTTCCAAATAACCTTTTCACTTCTTTTGCTAAACGCATAAACTCTTTATCAAGTGCTATGTCCTCTTCTTCCGGCTTATTATATAATCCATCAGCCACTTCTTTTGATACATATTCTTCAAGCCATAAACGTTGTTCATTTTCTTTTTGGATACTATTAATTAAGCTCATTAATATGTTACTATCTACCTCTTCATCTTCCTCAAGGTATACCATTGTTCGTTCAATCGCCTTTATCGAAACTTCAAGTTGTTTTTTCTTTTCTTCAAAGGCTACTCTTTGATTTTGTAATGTTTCTTTTAAGCTTATATTCAAACTTTTCACATTGAGCATGACACGAATTTCTTCTAAACTATATCCTAATACTTTAAGACTCACTATTTTTTGGAGCGCTAATATATCTCTATCTTTATATACACGGTGTCCTGAACTTATATTTTTTTCAGGTTTAAGCAGGCCAAGTTCATCGTAATACTGTAGTGTCCTTATTGATATACCTGTTCTCTTTGAAAACTCACCAATTGAATACCCTTCCTTTTTGCTCATCCTACACTCCTCCTAACAATATGTTTACAAAAATCATACTCCCTCACGTAACTGTAGGTTCAAGCCTTTTTTCAAAAAAGAATGAATCAAGTCCCTCACTGCATATATTGAACTATACCTTTTCTTAAGGAGGGCTTGCTTGATGCGTACTCCTTTATCCTTTGATAAAGATACTGCCATATTGTTAGCATCTTGTTGTGAGTTAACGTATGAACAATATAAACAAAATGGGATTTTTGAAATACCTGATGGATTCCAATATGTACAAGGCTTTCAAGGAAAAGCGATTCAAACGATGGAATGGTTTGGGTTCATATTAGAATCTGAAGATACGATTATTGTAGCTTTTAGAGGCACACAAACAGATACAGATTGGATTATCGATTCACTCGTCAACCAAAGACCATACCCATACGCTTTAAATAGCGGAAATGTTCATAACGGCTTTCTTTCAATTTATGAATCTTGCCGGGATTCTATTATGGATATGCTCGTGTCATTACCAGCCCATAAGAAACTTCTTGCAACAGGCCATAGCTTAGGCGGCGCGCTCGCCACACTACATATACTCGATGCGCGTATCAACACCGCCTTCGCACAGTACGGTCTTTATACATTTGCCTCTCCCAAAGTGGGCGATATTGTATTTCGTAATTATTATAAACTACAAGTAGCTAGTAGCTTTCGCTTTGTTAATTTATTTGATGTCGTTCCTCTTCTCCCTCCGCGCAATGTCCATTTTAATGAACAAGACTGGGAATATGCACATGTTCATCACAACATGACTTTTACAAAAAACACAAAATCTATTACAAATAATCATGCCATGACAACATACAAAACATGTCTGACTTCTCATTTTTAACCAGGTAATGATTGGAAACCCTATATCCTTATACTATAATAATATATGAAGTTATTTTTGGATGAGGGGACCTTACATGCTAAAATTTATCTTTGCACTTTTTCTCATTGTAATTTTTACGTTTACAGGTTTCTTTACATTTTCATACTTTGCGACGGGAGAATATGATGGAACAGGTATCATATATACCGCTATCCCATTTCTTTCTTAAGCAAAAAAAGAAAACCGAGCTTAATGAGATTAAGCTCGGTTTTTTAAGTGATTATATTCCTCTTTTAAAAGTGAATACACTTTAGCGTCCCTATACGTATTATTCATTTTTACACTTTGTCTCCATGAATAAAAGTCCCTTCAAAAGGGACTTTCACTTAATACTGTGTAACCGCATTACCAATACTCCAAATCTCATTACTATACTGTAAAATCGTTCGATCACTCGCAAAATGACCAGACTGTGCAATATTTAAAATCGACATTTCTAGCCACTTCGTCCGGTTTTCATACGCTCTACCAACAGCTTCTTGCCTTTCCGCATATGGACCAAAATCTCGCAGAACGAAGTATTCATCATTTTGAATTACGAGAGAATCATAAATCGCTTCAAATTCAGCTCCCGAATGTGCAAAGAAACCATTCGTTAACTGATCTACTACTTTTTTAATATGCATATTGTGGTGATAATAATCACTTGCACGATATCCACCATTTTGATAGTAATGAAGAACCTCTTCCGCTGTTAAACCAAAAATGAAACAGTTATCATCACCGACCCGGTCTTTTATTTCAACATTAGCTCCGTCTAACGTTCCGAGTGTAATCGCACCATTCATCATAAATTTCATATTCCCTGTTCCTGATGCTTCTTTACTCGCAGTTGAAATTTGCTCACTCACATCCGCAGCTGGGAATATATCTTCCGCTAAAGACACTCGATAGTTTTCTAGAAAGATAACTTTCATATATTGGCTTACGTACGGATCATTATTTACTTTCCTTGCGAGTTCATTGATTAATTTAATAATTTTTTTCGCATAGTAATAGCCAGGTGATGCTTTCGCTCCAAAGATAAAAGTACGCGGATAAAATGTAAAACTAGCATCCTCTTTCAAACGGTTATACAAATATAAAATATGAAGAACGTTTAATAGTTGTCGTTTGTAAGCATGTAGTCTTTTTACTTGCACATCAAAAATAGAATTAGGATCAATTATAATCCCCATTTTATTATGAATACGCTCCGCTAAAATCTCTTTACGCTCTTGTTTTACCTCTGCAAATTTCTCTTGGAAACTCGCATCGTGTTGAACTGTTTGCAGCGCTTGAAGCTTAATCGGTTCTTTCTTCCACTCTGTTCCAATCGCCTCTGAAATCAGGTTTGTCAGCTGCGGATTCGCCTTCATTAACCAACGTCTATGAGCGATTCCATTCGTTTTATTATTAAACTTATCTGGATAAAACTCATAAAACAATCGCATTTCACGTTGCTTTAAAATTTCCGTATGAATTTTTGCTACACCATTTACGCTATGGCTACCGACAATTGCTAAATGAGCCATTTTCACAAGATCATGCGCAATAATCGCCATCTCTTCAATACGATGCCATTCATATGGATAACGTTCCCAAAGTTCATGACAGAAACGTTCATTAATCTCTTCAATAATCATATAAATTCTCGGTAATAACGGTTTAAAAATGTGAATTGGCCACTTCTCAAGCGCTTCTGATAACGTCGTATGATTCGTATAAGAAATCGTTTGTGTCGTTATGTGCCATGCTTCTTCCCATGCTAGTTTTTCTTCATCTAATAAAATACGCATTAGTTCTGGAATCGCCAAAACTGGATGTGTATCATTAATGTGAATCGCAATTTTCTCATGTAATTGACGAAGGTCACCATATCTTTCTCTATGCATACGAACGATATTTTGCAAACTTGCTGATACGAGGAAATACTGTTGCTTCAAACGAAGTATTTTCCCCTCATCATGCGTATCATCTGGATATAAAAACTCCGATACAGCCTCTGTTTCACGCTTATATTTCAAAATATCTTTGCAATTTTGCGGGAAAGGAACTGGTTCAGCATTCCAAAGTCTGAGTGTATTTACAGTACTCGTCTCATAACCTACTACTGGAACGTCATATGGTACTGCCATAATCACTTCTGCATTCGTATGCCTGAACTCTAAACGCCCATCAATGTATAGCGGTTCAACATTGCCGAAATAACTTACTTCTACAGCTTGATCATGCCTTCTTACTTCCCATACGTTTTCATGAAGAAGCCACTGTTCTGGAAATTCAACTTGATAACCATCAACAATTTTTTGATCAAATAAGCCGTGTTTGTAACGAATTCCACAGCCATGACCTGGTAAGTTTAAAGATGCAAGTGAATCAAGGAAACAGGCTGCTAATCGTCCAAGTCCACCATTTCCAAGACCTGCATCTGCTTCCACCTCTTCTAATTGTTGCAAAGAAATCCCAAGCTCAGAAAGTCCTTGTTCACATACATCCCTGATGCCTAAATTTAATATGTTACTTCCAAGCAAACGCCCAAGTAAAAACTCAATGGATAAGTAATACATTTGCTTTTGCTCTCCAGACCGATAACTTTCGTTCGTTGCAATCCATTGACTATTCATATACTCACGTACCATGTACCCAAGCGTATTGTATTGATCACGAGTTGTAGAGTCTTTAAAACTTTTACCATACATCGTCTCTAACTTTTCTAGAAAAGCTGATTTGAAACTTTCAACATGAGTAAACATTTCTTCACCACCTACATGTTATTCCATGAGACTTTTATACAATTTCTTATAGGCAAGAGCTGATTTCTCCCAGCTATAATCTTCAGTCATCGCTTGTTTTACAAGCTGCTCCCATACCGGTTTATCATGATAAAATTCAATCGCACGAAGAACCGTGTGCAACATGTCATGCGCATTAAAGTTCGTGAAACTGAAACCATTTCCTTCTCCAGTTTCTTCGTCATAAGATTGTACAGTATCATTTAATCCGCCTGTCTCTCTTACAATCGGAATTGTACCGTACGCTAATGCGATAAGTTGTCCAAGTCCACACGGTTCAAATAGTGATGGCATTAAGAATAAATCACTTCCCGCATACACTTGGTGGGCTAGTTCTTCATTAAATCCGATATACACTTTTACCTTCTCAGGATACTCGTATGCCATCCACTCAAAGAATTGTTCATATTCAGAATCACCTGATCCTAAAATAATACATTGCACATCTTCCTCCATTATTTCGCGGAATACAGTACGTACTAAATCAAGACCTTTTTGCTTCGTTAATCTCGTTACCATCGAAATAATTGGTGTATCTTCTTTTTCTGGCAAACCAAAATAACGCTGCAAGGCGCGTTTATTTTCATTCTTTTCCTCTAATGACTCTGCATCATACTGAGCAGTAATATACGAATCTGTTTCTGGATTATATACGCTCGTATCAATTCCATTTACGATGCCGCTAAGCTTACCATTATTTTTTCGTAACAACCCATCTAACTTCTCACCGAAAAACTCATATTGAATTTCCTCTTTGTATGTCGGGCTAACTGCTGTAATTTGATCAGAAGCGATAATTCCGCCCTTCATAAAGTTCACATTTCCATAAAACTCTAGCTGCTCACTATGAAAATATTCATCACCAAGTTCTAACAAGTCGTACATCACTTCAGGAGGAAATACACCTTGGAACTGCAAGTTATGAATCGTATACACCGTTTTAATATGCTCATATAATGGATTATCTTGATACTTTTCACGCAGTAAGAAATTCACCATAGCTGTATGCCAATCGTGGCTATGAAGAACATCCACTTCGAAATCAAGATGCGGAATACACTCTAAAACTGCTTTCGAAAAATAAGAAAAACGCTCTCCGTCATCATAATGACCATATAGAGAATCTCTCTTAAAATAATATTCATTATCTATTAAGTAATACGTAATCCCGTCTTGCTCACCTTTTAAAATTCCGCAATATTGATTTCTCCACCCAAGCGGGACGTTAATTACTTTATGTAACGTACATCCATCCCTTAATTTTTGCGGAATAAGACTATAATTTGGAAGTATAATGCGAACGTCCACGCCTAATTTTTTTAGCTCTTTTGGGAGCGCACCTGCTACATCAGCTAATCCTCCCGATTTAACAAATGGTACACATTCTGATACTGCAAATAAAATATTCACTTGTTGTCCCACTGCACGAAAAGCTTATACAACTTCCCTTGCAGCTTCCTCCCTTCGAGTTTTCATTTGAATGAATGCTTTAATCAGTGGAGGAAAAACCCCCACTGATTCTTTTAAGAATAACTATTAATCGTACTGTTTTGAATGCTTCCTTTTTCTACAACATATGGCTCATCGGCGTTTCCTTTTAGTACAACACCGTCACCAATTTTCACGTCTTTATCAATAATAACACCGTCTATTATGCAATTATCTCCAATTTGGCTCTTTTGCATAATAATACTATTACGAACAATTGAACCTTTTCCAATTTTAACAGAACGGGAGACAACACTATTTTCTACTTCACCCTCAATAATACTGCCGTTTGCAATCATCGTATTTTTCACTACTGCACCCTTCACATAACGAGTTGGTGGCTCATCTTTTACTTTCGTAAAGATTGGTGCTTCTTTCTTAAATAATTGCTTCCAAATAGAAGGCTGCAAAATTTCTAGGCTATGTTTATAGTAACTTTCAATAGAATCAATAATAGCTACATATCCTGTATGTTCGTACGTAGTAATATGCAGTGATTTCCCGCTCTTTTCTCTCACTACATCAAATAAACTGTATTGCTCTACATCTTTATATGTCTCAAATAAGTCTAGCAATAATTGTTTCTTTAACACATATGTTTGAAGCGAAACCCCTTCATGACAAACTTCAGTAATATCTGCAGACGTATGTATATGTCGCCCTAACACCGCTTGAAAGTTTAACGCTGTTACAAGATGGCTATTCGTAATAACAACATATTCTTCTCTGCTTCTTAGAAAATAATCAATATGTCTTCTAAAATGTGCAAAAGATCCAAATTCGTCATGATCACATTGGCAGTTCGGTGGGAATAAAAACAGTCCATCACGCTTTCTATCTAAATCCCACTGTTTTCCTGAACCGACATGATCCATTAAAGAACGATTTTTATGACTTGTAAAAACCGCCACGCTATGAATATTAGAATTCACCATATTTGAAAGCATGAAATCAATGAGGCGATAACGGCCTCCAAACGGTAACGCCGCTAATGAACGATGCCCTGTTACTTTCTTTAAGGAAGGAAAACTTCCCGTTGCATTAATAATTCCTAACATTTTTTCTCCCATTCATTTCATCCCCCTTTTCTATTTTCCTTCAGCAATTAGTACTACATCATCAACATTTTTTTCTGGACGAATTATTGTCCCATCTTCAATAACCATTTCCGATCCAACGATCGCTCTTTCAATCACAACGTTTTTACCAATCTTTGCCCCCGGCATAACGACAGAATCGATTACCATACTACCTTCTTCCACCGTCACTCCTTGGAATAAAACAGAATGCTTCACGTCCCCTTCAATGACGCACCCTTCATTAATAAGTGACTCTTCTACTTTTGCCTTTTCTGCAATATATTGAGGTGGCTCGTTTGGATTTACAGAATAAATGCGCCAATTACGATCGTTCAAGTTCAACGATGTTTCATCGCGAAGTAAATCCATATTCGCTTCCCATAAGCTTTTCACCGTTCCAACATCTTTCCAATATCCTTCAAACGGATACGCCATCAACTTCTTCCCTTCATCTAATAAAAGCGGAAGTACATCTTTTCCGAAGTCATTACTAGATTCAGGGTTTCTTGCATCCATCTCTAAATATTCTTTTAAAATAGCCCAGTTAAAAATATAAATTCCCATTGATGCAAGATTACTTCTTGGAAATTGCGGTTTCTCCTCAAATTCAACAACTTCCATCTCTTCATTTGTATTCATGATGCCAAAGCGACTTGCTTCATCCCACGGCACTTCAATAACAGAAATCGAAACGTCCGCTTCTTTCTCAATATGGTAATCTAGCATTTTGCTGTAATCCATTTTATAAATATGATCGCCTGATAAAATAAGGACATATTCTGGTTCATACTGACTTAAATAGTTTAAGTTTTGATAAATAGCACTTGCCGTACCTGTATACCACTTCACACCTGAAGACTCCGCATAAGGAGGTAACACAGTGACTCCACCGTTTACACGATCAAGATCCCAAGCATTTCCGATTCCAATATAATTATGAAGTTCTAACGGTTGATATTGTGTTAAAATCCCCACCGTTTCAATACCGGAGTTTGCACAGTTACTTAACGTAAAATCAATAATGCGATATTTACCACCAAATGGAACAGCTGGCTTGGCTAAATTTTTTGTTAATGCACTTAAACGACTACCTTTTCCCCCTGCTAGTAACATTGCTACGCACTTTTGTTTTTGAGCCATCTTGTTTTTTGCTCCCCTTTCTCGTCTTCACTGGTCGTAATATGGATACGCCAAATGGTGGAATTGTAATTTCTACATGTGCCGCTTGATTATGATATGGCTCTAGAATCGTCTTGAGACGTTTCTTATTAACTTGCCCCGATCCGCCATATTGCGCCGAGTCACTGTTTAAAATTTCGTTATAGTACTCGAAATCTGGTACACCTACTTTATAGTTTTCATATGTAGCTTTCGTAAAATTACATACGACAACTAACGCATCTTCCTGCTTATCCCCTTGGCGGATAAACGAGAAAATACTTTGCTCATTATTATTAGCATCAATCCACTGAAATCCTTCAGGCGAGTGATCTAACTGCCAAAGTGGTTTTGAGCGCTTATACAATGCTATGAGCTCTTTAAAGTAATCATGCATATTACGATGCATTTCAAAATCATGTAAATTCCAATCTAAATCTTCAAGGTCTTTCCACTCATCAAATTGCCCGAATTCTCCACCCATAAAGAGTAATTTCTTACCTGGATGAGTAAAGAAATATCCATATAATAAACGAAGCTGAGCAAACTTATCCCAGTAATCTCCCGGCATTTTATTTAATAACGACTTTTTCCCATGAACGACTTCATCATGAGAAAGCGGCAATATGAAGTTTTCAGAGTGAGCATATATTAAAGAGAATGTCATTTTCTCATGAATGTATTTCCGGTACTCTGGCGCACATTCCATATATTTCAGCACATCATTCATCCAACCCATATTCCATTTATAATTGAATCCAAGTCCACCCTCGTATGTTGGAGCTGTTACAAGTGGCCAAGCTGTTGAATCTTCCGCTGTCATAAGAAACTCTTCATCTTCTGCAAACACGGCTTCATTTAACTCTCGTAAGAAAGAAACAGCATGTTCATTGCTTTGCTCTTTTCCTTCTTTATTCCAGTACAGCATATTCGCAACTGCATCTACCCTGAAACCATCAATATGGAAATGCCTCATCCAAAATAACGCATTTGAAATTAAGAAATTACGTACTTCTCTCTTCCCTAAATCAAAATTAACAGTTCCCCATACCAGGTTTTCTTGTACGTCTCTATCTTTATATTCATAAGTCGGTGTCCCATCAAACAAATATAAACCGTGAGCATCTTTACAAAAATGCCCCGGTACCCAATCTAAAATGACACCGATTCCATATTTATGACATTCATCGACAAAATACATCAAATCATGTGGCGTGCCGAATCTACTTGTCGCCGCATAATATCCTGTTCCTTGATATCCCCAAGAACGATCATATGGATGCTCAACAAGCGGCATAATTTCAATATGTGTAAATTGATGTTCCACCACATACGGAATGAGCTCCTCGGCCATTTCTCTGTAAGAATACAGAGCGCCATCCTCTTTCTTTTTCCAAGAACCGAAATGTAATTCATAAACTGTCATCGCTTCTTTATAAATCGATTTTTTCTTTCTCTTACGAATCCAGTTTTTATCATTCCATTCATATCCCTCTATATCAAAAACTACAGATGCCGTATTTGGTCTTACTTCTGCATATACTGCATAAGGATCCGCTTTTAAAATAACGTCACCGTCCATCGTTTCAATCGCATACTTATATATATCATTCTCTTCAATATGCGGTACAAACAAGGACCAAATCCCCTCTTCTGTCACTTGTAGCATCTTATGTTGCTCATAATCCCATTCATTAAAATCCCCAACAACACTCATTGCTTTCGCATGAGGAGCCCATACTGTGAATCGTACACCTCGCATCCCATCTTCCGTCACAATATGTGCGCCAAAGATGTTATAACTGTCATAGTACTTTTCTGTATGAAACTCATCTCGTTTCACTTCTTCACAATTTATTACATCCAATATGTTCACCTCACTAAGATGACAGAAATTTTTTACTCTTTATCATTTCTGCGAAAAACTGAAATATCCTTGTTATTTTTTAAAAAATATTCGTTTTTTTCTTAAATTTCACTTAAAATATTCACATTTTCCGTGTAAATTATCGAATTTTGACGAATATTCATTGCAAACGCTTTATTCCCCTTACTATTTCTCACCTTTCATTGTTGCTCAATATTTATTTTATTGGTTTTTCTCTGTATTTCACGCTCTTTCCACGTAAAATACATGCGAAATAATCTATTGTTTAAAAATATTTCTCAACATTTTTTGTCCCAAATTTTATCACTTCCCGACGGAAAACTCCCACCTCAAGGAATATCTAATGAGTATGCGGGAGATGAATGCCGTTTTGGAAAAATCGCCACAAGGTTAACTCCTAAAGAATAAGGTGAAACTCTGCTCGCAAATAGTGGGATAACGCACAAAAGCACTCTATTCAAAAATAGAGTGCTTTTTCTATAAACGACCCTTCTCCAGCAAAAGGGGTATATTGGGGATATACAAGGGAAACCGGAAAAGGAATTTATATTAAATTATATAAAAACTCAGAGGTAGGAAGCAGTTTCCCGCCTCTGAATTATTTAGCAATTATTATAGTACTGGTGCCATTGTTTCTTTTAATACTTTTACAGAATGAGCGAACTTCACTTTTTCTTCTTCGTTTAATTCAAGTTCTACGATTTCACGTACACCTTCGCGGTTAATAACAGCTGGAACACCTACGTAAGCATCTTTCTCACCATATTGGCCTTCAAGGTATGCAGATACAGTTAATACGCTGTTCTCGTTGCTTAAGATCGCTTTAGTTACACGAAGTAGTGACATACCGATTCCGTAGTAAGTTGCGCCTTTACGCTCAATAATGTGGTAAGCTGCATCGCGTACATTTTCAAAGATTTTATCTAAATCTTCTTGGTTATACTGTTCGTTGTTCGCTAAGATTGTTTCTAGTTTTTGTACACCTACAGTAGCGTGGCTCCATACTGGAAGCTCAGTGTCACCATGCTCACCAACGATGTAAGCATGAACGTTACGTGGATCTACATCTAAGTAGTCACCTAACATGTAACGGAAACGAGCAGAGTCTAAAGTAGTACCAGAACCGATTACGCGCTCTTTCGGTAAACCAGATTCTTTCCAAGTTACGTAAGTTAAAATATCAACTGGGTTAGTTGCGATTAAGAAGATTCCATCGAATCCGCTATCCATAATACCACGAACAATTTGTTTAAAGATCTTTGTATTTTTCTCAACTAAGTCTAAACGAGTTTCGCCTGGCTTTTGTGGTAATCCAGCAGTGATAACTACTAAATCTGCATCTTTACAATCTGCATAGCTACCGCTCCAAACTTTTGTTGGTGCTGGAGAGAATGGTACCGCATGGCTTAAGTCCATTGCTTCTCCTTCTGCTTTTGCTTCATTAACATCTACTAGTACGAATTCTTCAGCTACACCTTGGTTGATCATTGAGTAAGCGTAACTGCAACCTACAGCTCCTGTTCCTACTAATACTACGCGATTGATACCTTTTTTCATGTTAATTTCCCCTTTCAATTGTTTACATCTATTTTTTATTATTGTTTAAGTAATTAATTAAAATACTAATTTAATGTTGTTTAACTTCTTTACATACATATTGTAGCACGGATTATTGTGAATTCCTTCACAAATTATGACCTATTTGTGAACTTTTTCACATAGAGTGTAAAGTTGTTAGAATGCGGGTGAAATTCATCTCAATGGAGGCGTTTTCTTTAGATTGTGAAAGGTTTTTTCTTAAAGTTTTCTTGGTAAGTGAAATTATATCGAACACAACTTTGGTTATATCGACGTTTCGACAAGGATAACACCATAAAGAAGCTGTCTCCAATAGATTACCTATTTAGAGACAGCTTCTTCTATCTATATATGTTATCTAAAGCAGACTACTAAAAGTCCGCTTTAGATAACATATATACAACAAAAAAGAGATAGCAGATTATGCTATCTCTTTTAGTATGACCCGTACGGGATTCGAACCCGTGTTACCGCCGTGAAAGGGCGGTGTCTTAACCACTTGACCAACGGGCCAAAATCTGGCAGAGAAGAAGGGATTCGAACCCTCGCACCGCGTTCGCGATCTACTCCCTTAGCAGGGGAGCCCCTTGAGCCACTTGGGTACTTCTCTATAATATGGCTCCGCAGGTAGGACTCGAACCTACGACCGATCGGTTAACAGCCGATAGCTCTACCACTGAGCTACTGCGGAATAATTATGGTGGGCCTAAATGGACTCGAACCATCGACCTCACGCTTATCAGGCGTGCGCTCTAACCAGCTGAGCTATAGGCCCATAAAAAGCGGGTGAAGAGAATCGAACTCTCGACCAGAGCTTGGAAGGCTCTTGTTTTACCACTAAACTACACCCGCATTAAATTAAAAATGGTGAGCCATGAAGGATTCGAACCTTCGACCCTCTGATTAAAAGTCAGATGCTCTACCAACTGAGCTAATGGCTCATTTTGAAAGTGGTGCCGGCTAGAGGACTTGAACCCCCAACCTACTGATTACAAGTCAGTTGCTCTACCAATTGAGCTAAGCCGGCTTGCGATTTCAAAATGGTGGCTCGGGACGGAATCGAACCGCCGACACGAGGATTTTCAGTCCTCTGCTCTACCGACTGAGCTACCGAGCCTTTATGTAAAAAAAATGGCGGTCCCGACCGGGGTCGAACCGGCGATCTCCTGCGTGACAGGCAGGCATGTTAACCACTACACCACGGGACCATTTGGTTGCGGGGACAGGATTTGAACCTGCGACCTTCGGGTTATGAGCCCGACGAGCTACCGTACTGCTCCACCCCGCGATGATATAAGATTTAATTTAGAAAAAATGGAGGAGGTAGAGGGATTCGAACCCCCGCGCGACTCTCGCCGCCTGTCGGTTTTCAAGACCGATCCCTTCAGCCGAACTTGGGTATACCTCCGAGATATGAACTTTGAGTGGTGGACCTTGTAGGACTCGAACCTACGACCGGACGGTTATGAGCCGTCTGCTCTAACCAGCTGAGCTAAAGGTCCTTTATGGTAGCGGCGGAGGGGATCGAACCCCCGACCTCACGGGTATGAACCGTACGCTCTAGCCAGCTGAGCTACACCGCCATAAGTTATATTCAAATAAGTGGAGCCTAGCGGGATCGAACCGCTGACCTCCTGCGTGCAAGGCAGGCGCTCTCCCAGCTGAGCTAAGGCCCCAT
>NZ_CEEDEC010000001.1:1057066-1441927 GCF_979253805.1 Bacillus sp. AC266 | reverse complement strand
CTTTTTTATCACTTGCTAGTTTTGAAACAAGGATTATTTCTTACCTAGTAAATTACTTGGTTAACTTGATGGGCATGGGGCTACCCCAAATACCTTGTATAGTGTTTAAATTCCCACCAATAATACGTCCAGTAGTTTTTCCGCCCATTACTGAAATCCAATTGTTCGGTCGAAGATCTTTTTCTTTCGTTTTTTCTTCCCAATTAATAAATTCATCTGACCAAAATAACGGCTGGTTTATGTTGTAAGGAAGGTGTTGATCAGTTAATAAAGTATCCGCAAAATATTTGTACGTGCAATCTACGAAAGGCTCAAATTCACCAAAAGAAGGAACAAGTGCTGGACCATAAAATGTAGGAATTCCTGTTTTTGCATAAATACCTAGTAATAATGCTGTTGTGTCTGAATAGCCAATCATTATTTTAGGATTCTTTTGAAAAGTCTCA
Organism: Bacillus sp. AC266; assembly: GCF_979253805.1. Taxonomy (NCBI): domain Bacteria; kingdom Bacillati; phylum Bacillota; class Bacilli; order Caryophanales; family Bacillaceae; genus Bacillus; species Bacillus sp. AC266. The sequence continues at coordinate 1,441,481 of NZ_CEEDEC010000001.1, read as the reverse complement.
TAATCAATATAAGGTAATAATGAATTTGAATTCAGTCCCCCAATTGTCGACATGATACAAGAGACGTTAGGGTTTCTAATCAAGTCATTTAATTCCTCAGCACGCTCTTTAATGCTCCCGGAACGATAATAATCATATTGACCTGTTAGTGAACCTTCTAATATATGAAATCCTTTCTTTTGTAAGTATAATTTTGCGCGCTCAAATCTCTTTGGAGAAGTATAGGTTACTGGTGAAGAGGGAGAGTAGTTGCCAATGGTATCGCCATATTTTAATGCTTTTGGAAGTATCATTTGTATAAATCCTTTCTATTATATAGTGTTTTTGTGTTTAAATGTAATTGAATATTCTTATATTTCGTTGTTTTTAGTGTAACACATATGAAAAAGAGAACGAGGTTGAAATTATAATTGTTATAGATGAATAAATATGCTTTTTACCTTGACGATATAAAGTAATTGTTGTTATGGTTAAACATGAGTGTATAAAAGGTTTGTTAAAGGAGTTTTAGAATGAAGCGGTTAAAATGGGGAAGATTAACAATCCTGTTAGTAGTAATTCTGGGTATATGTTGGTTCTTTTTCCAAGGAGTTCAAAAGAGTGAAACAAATGTAGATACTCAGCCTTTACAAGTGGCAGAGCTACCTAAAACAGGGCTATCTGAAAAAGTAGTTCCACCAAAATATATACCACCAGAAATTGATGCAAAAGCAGCTATTATTATCGATGCGAGTAATGGAGAAGTTATTTATCAAAATAATGAAAATGAAGCTGTTGCCCCTGCTAGTATGTCAAAAATGATGACAGCATATCTCGTTTTAGAGAGTATACATAATGGGAAAGTCCACTGGGAAGATCCAGTGAAAATAAGTGCAAAGTCGGCACAAACAGAGGGTGCAAAAATCCCGATGCAAGCAAATGATACATTAACTGTTAAGGACTTATATCATGCGTTAATGATTGAATCGGCTAATAATTCGGCTGTCGCTTTAGCGGAACATGTAGCTAAGACAGAAAAAAACTTTGTTCAACTTATGAATGAAAAAGCAAAGCAGTTAGAAATGTCAGATAAAGCTAAATTCGCGAATGCTTCCGGATTGCAGGAGCCCGACGGAAGTGAAACGAAAATGACAGCAGCTGACGTATCGAAATTAGCGTACCATCTTATAAAAGATTACCCAGAGATATTAGAAGTGACTCACTTACGTCAAAGTCAGTTAGCATTTAATAATATTAATGTTACAAACACAAATGAGATGTTAAACAAAAATAATAAAGCTTTATATATAGAAGGAATAGACGGTTTAAAAACAGGGTTTACAGATAGCGCAGGGTATTGTTTTACAGGTACTGCAAAACAAGGCGATAATCGTGTTATTACAGTTGTTATGGGGACAAAAAGTAAAACAAAACGTTTTACAGAAACAAATAAATTAATGTCCTATGCATTTCAATTGCTTAATTAGGTGAAGAAAGAAGTAATTTAGATTGTTATAAAAATAAGACAGACAGTTTATTGAACCTTGATTTTGGTGACAATAAACTGTCTGTCTTATTTTTTGACGTATAGGAAGTGGAAACTCAAGTGATATCATTTGAGTTTGTTTTTGTTTGTTGATATTATTAAGTTAAGAACTTATTAATAATAAGTTCGAGAGGCATTACATGCTTCGTACATATGATACTGCCTCAAATGAAAATTGGAGGGAATTGTAATGGCAAAAGATTTTTACTCAGCAATTGAAGACAGAAGATCTATTTACGCGATTAGTAAAGAGCAAGTAGTTTCTGATGAAAGAATTCAAGAAGTGATTTATCATGCTGTGAAACATACACCTTCGGCTTTTAATTCTCAAAGTGCAAGAGTTGTTGTATTACTAGGTGAACAACACGACAAATTATGGAATGTTACGAAAGAAACGTTACGAAAAATTGTGCCTGAAAATAATTTTGCACCTACTGAAGAGAAAATGAATGCATTTAAAAGTGGCTATGGAACAGTTTTGTATTTCGAAGATAGTAAAGTAGTAGAAAGTTTGCAAGAGAACTTTGCACTATATAAAGATAATTTTCCTACATGGTCTCAGCAATCTTCTGGAATGTTGCAATTTGCGATTTGGACAGCATTAGAGATTGAAGGTTTTGGTGCTACACTACAGCATTATAATCCGTTGATTGATGAGGAAGTAAAAAAAGAATGGGATGTACCTGAAAACTGGAAGTTAACTGCGCAAATGCCATTTGGTAAACCGGTAGTTTCGGCAGGAGATAAAGAATATCAGCCATTAGAAACTCGTGTGAAAATTTACAAATAAAATAAAAAATAAAAGGTGAACAGAGATATAATCTGTTCACCTTTTATAAGTAGTAAGGATTTTTTTTGTAGGAATTTTTCATCTGATTTTTTAATTTGTTTTTACGTGTTTCAATAGTTGATACTTTTTGTAATGTTATAATTGAAACGAATTGAAAAAAAGCATAGTACAGTTCTATATTTTTATTTATAGGATCATCTATTATGTTTTTCATAAATATATCTCCTTTTTTTATCTCACTATTTGCGGGCAGTAAGGCTTCCATATCAAAATTCAATGATACGTATAGAATACCGACCTGTAAAAGTTCGATTGGTTTCAGTGTGGGGTGAATAAAATTTGTATGGATTAAAATCCTACTTTATATATGATAATATAAATATCCTGAAAATTCCATGGATAGTGAAAAATAGATAGTGGAATGTGTATTTTCGTCAAATTAGAACAGAATTTTTGGAGTTAAATCTTACAAATCGTCAAATCTTTTAAAAACGATGGATAATATCAAAAATAGTTTTCTAAAAATATTATACTATTGATAAAAAAAGCATTTTTTGTCATGATAAGAGTATGCTTCATGGAAGGGACTTTACTAGAAAATACATTCTTTGCATTGTATTAGATTAATAGAGTTTTTTAAAGTGGATAGCAAAAGAAAAATATATATTAAGATAATGAATGGAATGTCGAATTTTCAATGAAATACATAAGAAATTTGAAAAAAGCATTGCAAAAACACACTGTTTAATGATAAAGTTCACATGAAGTTCACACTAAATTCACTTCAATCGTTTAAAATAAACGATGTGTGAAAAATAAAACTCTTGCTAAAAAATGGAACTGGATGAATATTTTACTTTGATAATATTGTAAAGTACTAAGTTTATAGTTTTCTCAAGAGGATAGTAGGGAAAGGAAGTAAAGACAACTTATGAAAAAAGTAATCGCAGGTTTAGCAGCAGCATCTGTAGTAGGTGTAGCAGTTCCTGGAATGGATTCTGCTCATGCACAAGTTTCAAATGATGCGCTAAAAGAAATTAATGGACAAACTCAAACTCAAACGACTGTAACTGAAACAAAAACGGTAGAAACAACTTCTGAATTAAAATACACAGTAACAGCTGATGTATTAAATGTACGTTCAGGTGCTGGTACAGGACATAACGTTATTTCTAAAGTGAAATCAGGTCAAGTACTTCAAGTAATTGGACAAGAAAACGGTTGGTTCAAAGTTAGTGTAAATGGTCAAACAGGTTATGTAAGTGGGGACTTCGTAACAACTGGTGGCAATAAAGGAACTACTACTACTGTTCAGCAAGGAACAGGTACTTACACAGTAAACGTTTCTTCATTAAACGTACGTACAGGCCCAAGTGCATCTCATACTGTTTTAGGTTCTGTAAATAAAGGAAAAACAGTTCAAGTTGTAGGTGAAGTTCAAGAATGGTTTAAAATTAACTTCAATGGTGGAACTGGATACGTAAGTAAAGACTTCGTAACAAAAGGTGGTTCAGCTGTATCTAACGAAACTCAGCAACCAACTACAAACAACAACAATACTACTACAGTTCAAACTGGTGGATCTTATGTTGTTAACACAGGTGCTTTAAAAGTACGTACAGGTCCAGCTACATATAACCCTGTAATTGGTGGGGTAACAAATGGTACAGTATTAAACGTTACTGGCGCTGAAAATGGTTGGTATAAAATTAACCATAATGGCCGCACTGGTTACGTAAGTGCAGACTTTGTTAAGTTTGTAAAAGGCGGAGTGAATAATGTAGTTACTGGTGGTAACCAAGGTACGAACCAAGGTACGAACCAAGTACAAAAACCAACAGCACCAACAGGTGGAGATACATCTTCAATCGCTGGATTCGCTAGATCTTTAAATGGTTCACCATACAGAACTGCTGGTACAACACCTGCTGGTTTTGACTGCAGTGGATTCATTCACTACGTATTAAATCAAACTGGTCATAAAGGCGCTCGTCAAACAGTTGCTGGATACTGGAGCTCTAAAACAAAGACTAACAGTCCACAACCAGGTGATTTAGTATACTTCCAAAATACTTATAAATCAGGTCCTTCTCACATGGGCGTTTACTTAGGTAATGGACAGTTCATCAGTGCAGAAACTGACGCAACTGGTGTACGCATTAGCTCTGTAAGCAACTCTTACTGGAGTAAGCACCTATTAGGTTACACAAAAGCATACTAAGAAAAAGTATTTTATATACTTTTCGTATAGAGAAAAGGCTTTCCAGGGAAACTTGGGAAGCCTTTTTCATAGTTGGATAAACTAACAGTATAGTAGTATTTATCCTGCTATTTGCGGGATAATAATCAGCGGGGATGGACAAATCCCCGCTGATTAAAGTTTCACTTTATGTCAATTTTCCATGCAAAAACTTAGCATATAAATCATGAAAATAGTTTGGACGGAATAAGTTTGCTGCATGACCTGCTAATGGAATTTCTTTATATAAAACGTTCGGAAGAATGGACTTCAAATCAAAGAGACAAGATTTATAGAGATGATCATGTTCTCCCATCACCCATAATATAGGATGGGGAAGTGCTTTTAATTTAGATTTTAAGTCGAATTCTAAGCGGTGTCGTAATGACTCAGCAATAATGGACGAGTGTAATTGTAATCCGAAACGGTAATAAATATTTCGTGAAATAACAGCGAATGGATTTGCCCTTAGTATTCCACTTGGAAAAATAGTACTAGCATACTGAGAAAGCCAAGATGAATATTCATCACCACGTTTTTCCCAAAAATTCTGAAAAACATTATATAAACGGGAAGGGTTATTATAATGTCCACCAATATGACAAATACTCAATACTTTTTCTGGATGCATTTGTGCAAATGTCGTAGAGATATAACAGCCATAGCTTAGAGCGCAAATATGAGCCTTTTTAATTCCCTCTTTTTCATACAAGTTCAATAATTGATCTACGAGGCGCTGTATTGAAAAGTCGATAGCTTCTCCTTTATCGTCGCCGTGACCTAATAAATCATAAGTTATAATGTTGTAGGAGGCAGAAAATCGTTTATGCTCTTTTTTGAAGGCGCGGCGATTTCCAACTAATCCATGAATAAAAATGATTGTTTCCTTTTCGGAATGTGTATTTGTTTGCAAAAAGGATACTCCTTTCAATGCTGGAGATTTATATAGTGTTTTAAATTAGCTAATTGATAAAATTAGTTATATATTTTCTATGCGTAGTCTATAATTTACATAGAATAATAATAAGTACCAGGTAATAATATCAGATATTTATACTTGTTGTAAAGATGAGTTTATATGTATATTTTGTAAAATTAGAAAAAAGTGTGTTTACATTCAGTTTACATTTATAGCGTATTCTAGTTTTAGAAAGAATAGTTTTGTTTATAACGAGGAGATGAACGACAATGGAAGTTAGGAATACAGAAAAGAAAAAAGGGAATTGGAGGCAGTTTTTACGTCTCATTCAAGATACAAATCCACCGAAAGGCATTCTTATTTTTGCATTAATAATGAGCTTACTTTCTACTGGAGCGAGTTTGTTTATTCCAATGCTGACAAAAGGTTTAGTTGATAATTTTTCACTTTCTTCAATTAGTACGGGACAAATTGTTGGATTAATTGCATTCTTTATTATTCAAACAATTGCTGCAGGATTGTCAATTTATTTACTGAATTATATTGGACAAAAAATTGTAGCTGGACTTAGAGAACGATTGTGGAAAAAGGTACTTATTTTACCAGTGTCTTATTATGATCAAAACAGAACGGGAGATACAATTAGTCGTATGACAAATGATACAGGTGTTGTTAAAACATTAATTTCTGAGCATTTGTCAAACTTATTAACAGGCGGTATCTCAATTATTGGGTCATTAATTGTATTATTTGTTTTAGACTGGAAAATGACAATTTTACTTTTAACGGTTATTCCATTATCGGTACTAATTTTAGTTCCACTTGGACGGAAAATGTATAAGATTTCAAAAGCACTTCAAGATGAAACGGCTTCTTTTACTAGTGTATTAACACAAGTACTATCAGAAATTCGTTTAGTAAAATCTTCAAATACGGAAAAAAAAGAATATGAAACAGGTAATACAGGTATCCAAAAATTATTGCAATTTGGTTTGAAAGAAGGAAAAGTGCAAGCATTAATTTCACCTGTTATGTCGTTTGTTTTAATGGCATTGCTTGTTATTATCGTAGGGTATGGTGGAATGCGAGTTTCTAGTGGTGCATTAACAACAGGTGAACTTGTAGCATTTATTTTGTATTTGGTTCAAATTATTATGCCAATGAGTCAGTTATCAATGTTCTTTACTCAGTTCCAAAAAGCAATTGGTGCAACCGAAAGAATTAATACGATTTTAGAATATGAAGTAGAAAATCATGAAACAGGTATGAATGTTACAAATGCGAAGCAGCCGATCGTTATTGAAAATGTACATTTTGAGTATAACGAAGAAGAGAAAATCTTGAAAAATATCGACTTCACGATTGAATCTGGAAAAGTAACGGCGATTGTAGGACCGAGTGGTAGCGGAAAAACAACTTTATTCTCGCTGTTAGAACGTTTTTATGAGCCAACTAGTGGTTTCATAAAATTAGGGAAAGAACCAATTAAAGCATATTCATTACAATCATGGCGACGTCAAATTGGTTACGTTTCACAAGATAGTCCGTTAATTGATGGAACGATTCGTGATAATATTTGCTACGGTGTTGAGGGTGAAGTGACGGATGAAGAAATTGAAAAAGTAGCAGCGATGGCGTATGTTGATGCGTTTATTCATGATTTACCAAGTGGATACGCAACAGAAGTTGGAGAGCGTGGTGTGAAGCTTTCTGGAGGGCAAAGACAACGAATTGCGATTGCTCGAGCGTTACTACGAAACCCGCAAATCCTTATGTTAGATGAAGCGACGTCAAGTCTTGATAGTAAATCGGAATCGGTTGTTCAGAAGGCGTTAAATAACTTAATGAAAGGTAGAACAACTTTAGTTATTGCGCATAGACTTTCTACTGTTGTAGATGCAGATAAAATTATCTTTATTGAAAAAGGGAATCTTACAGGAAGTGGCTCACATGATGAGTTATTACGGACACATGACATGTACCGTGAATTTGCAATGCAACAATTGAAAATTAAAGAAGGAGCATTATAGAATGAAAACAAACAGTGAAGGGGCACTTCACTGTTTGTTGATTTTAGAGTGCTAAAAAGTATGTTAAGCAGAAAGGATATGATTCCTTGATACCCAAAATTTTAATTGTAGATGATGATCCGCACATTAGAGAACTTGTTTCTGTATTTTTGGAACGAGAAGGTTTTCAAACATATGAGGCCGTTGATGGATTAGATGCTCTTCGAAAAATAGAAGAAGTGAAAGTCGAAATGGCGATTATTGATATTATGATGCCAAATATGGATGGGTTTGATTTATGTTATGAATTAAGAAAATACTATGATATCCCAATTCTTATGCTGACTGCTAAAGGTGAAACATCTCAAAAAGTAAAAGGATTTCACCTCGGAACAGATGATTATCTTGTAAAACCATTTGATCCTTTAGAATTAGTTGTGAGAGTGAAGGCATTATTGAAACGTTACCAAATTACAGTATCGCAATCTATTCAAGTTGGGAATGTACTGTTAAATCGTAAAACATTTGAAGTTAACGTTGGAGAACAAACGGTGACGCTGCCGCTAAAAGAATTTGAGTTGCTCTTTACATTAGGATCTAAAGCGGGAAGAACTTGTTCAAGAGAGCAATTAATAGAAGACGTATGGGGATATGATTTTGAAGGGAATGAACGCACGCTAGACGTTCATATTAATCGGTTGCGTGAAAAGTTTCAAGAAGAGCTATCAAAGTTTAGTATAAGGACGATAAGGGGCTTAGGGTATCGCTTAGAGGTAAGTAAATGAGAAAAAGAGAAAGAATGAGTAAGATGAAGATGTTAAAAGTAATGGGGGCGATAGTAGCGCTCTTTGCTTTTCTTACTATAATTTGGTCAATAGCCTTTTTTGTATCGTCTAGTGTAATGAAAGCTTTTGAAATAAACGTATCGCCTTTTATTACTTTTCTAATTAGTGATATGGTCGGCTTTGTTTTTATCGTTCTTATTTGGACATTAATCGGAATTTTAATGAGACCGAAGCGAGAGGCGATGATTTGGACGATCATTGAACCGATACAAAAAATTGCAAAAGGGGACTTCTCTGTAAAAATACGGAATGAAGAAAAGTATGATGGTGAAATTGGTGTGCTTGTAAAAAGTATTAACGATATGACGGATGAACTTAATGCAATGGAGAAAATGAGACAAGAATTTGTATCGAATGTTTCTCATGAAATACAGTCGCCATTAACATCTATTAAGGGATTTGCTCGAGCGCTACAAGATGATAATCTACCAGTTGAAAAAAGAAAACATTATCTTACTATTATTGAAACTGAAACAACGCGATTATCTAAATTGAGTCAAAATTTATTGAAGCTAACACTTTTAGAGTCAGAGGAGTATTCACCAGAAAGAGCTACTTATCGATTAGATCAACAGTTGAAACAAATTGTGTTAAATAGTGAGCCTCTTTGGGATGAAAAAGGACTTGAGCTAGATCTTGATATGGATAAAGTGTGTGTTACTGCAGACAAAGAAAGTATGAGCCAAGTATGGATTAATTTAATTCATAACAGTATTAAATTCACACCAAATGGTGGCACGATTACAATTCATTTAAAAGAACATAAAGAATTCCTGGAAGTAAGTATTCATGATACGGGAATTGGTATATCCGAAGAACAGAAACAACATATTTTTGAACGTTTTTATAAAGCGGATTCTTCACGAAACCGTGCTTATGGAGGAAGTGGATTAGGTCTAGCAATTGTAAAAAAAGTACTCGACCTTCATCAAGGAAAAATAAAAGTTGAGAGTGTAGAAGGAAATGGTACAGAATTTATTGTGCGTATTCCAAATCATGAAGAAAAATAGTGTTAGAAGGAGGCCTTCTAACACTATTTTTCTTTAAAAATGCATTTACCATTACTATAGTTACCTATAAGTAACCTACGCACATAAAAGTGCATCATTGCCTTTTTACATAAACATAGATACACTTTTAATATAATAAACAACTGAGAAGATTAAGGAGTGTTACACTTGGCAGAATTATTACAAGGAAAAAATGCTTTAATTACAGGAGCAGGTAGAGGGATTGGTCGCGCTGTAGCGATCGCATTAGCGAAAGAAGGCGTAAATGTTGGTCTTTTAGCTCGTTCAGAAGAAAACTTAAAAGCAGTTGCGAAAGAAGTAGAAGCAGAAGGCGTAAAAGCTGTTATTGCGACTGCTGACGTATCTTCATATGAAGAGGTAACTATTGCAATTGAAACATTAAAAAACGGTTTAGGATCTATCGATATTTTAATTAATAACGCTGGTATTTCTAAATTCGGTAAGTTTTTAGAATTAGACGTTGCTGATTGGGAAAAAATCATTCAAGTAAACTTAATGGGTGTATACTATGCAACTCGTGCAGCTTTACCAAGTATGATTGAACAACAATCTGGTGATATTATTAATATTTCATCTACAGCAGGACAAAAAGGTGCACCTGTAACAAGTGCATATAGTGCTTCTAAATTTGGTGTTCTTGGTTTAACAGAATCGTTAGCGATGGAAGTTCGTAAACATAATATCCGTGTAACAGCTTTAACACCAAGTACAGTAGCAACTGACATGGCTGTAGACTTAGGATTAACTGATGGAAATCCTGATAAAGTAATGCAAGCGGAAGATATTGCAGAGTTTATCGTAGCGCAGCTGAAATTAAATAAACGTACATTTATTAAATCAGCAGGACTTTGGTCTACTAATCCGTAAGGGGTAAATTTATAAACAAAGAAGGGACATCTATTCTGTAATGGAATGGGTGTCCCTTTTTTATTTTTTTGTATGTAAAGCAGAATTTTCGGTATAATGTGAAGTGAATGGTAGAAAAGCATGAAAAACTTGAAGGGGATGGTATTTCCATGAGTACGATTGAGAAATGGACGGCTGTTGATCAATATATGAGTGATGTATTAATACCGAAAGACTCTACATTAGAAGAAGTTCTTCAAGCAAATGCTTCAGCTAATTTACCGGCACATGATGTATCGCCAACTCAAGGGAAGTTTTTACAACTATTAGTACAAATTCAAGGAGCGCGTAACATTTTAGAGATTGGCACTCTAGGCGGATATAGTACAATATGGCTTGCAAGAGCATTGCCATCTGGAGGGCGAATTGTTACATTAGAAGCAAGTGAAAAGCATGCTGAAATTGCACGGAGCAATATTGAGCGTGCCAATTTGAATGATAAAATTGAAATACGATTAGGATTAGCGTTAGATTCTTTAAAACAAATAGAAAATGAGAAGTATGAACCATTTGATTTTATTTTCATAGATGCGGATAAACAAAATAACCCTGCTTATTTTGAATGGGCACTGAAACTATCACGACCGGGTACTGTAATTATTGGGGATAATGTAGTACGTGAAGGAGAAGTTATTGACAATACTAGCAGCGACCCTCGTGTGCAAGGGATACGCCATTTCTATGAGCTAATAGCTGCTGAGCCGCGTGTAAGTGCTACTGCGCTTCAAACTGTAGGAAGTAAAGGGTACGATGGGTTTGTAATGGCAGTCGTAACAGAGTAATGTAAGGAGGAAAAAGGGATGAAAAAGAAGTTTCAAAAATTATAACGTGTATCTTGTACAACGAATTTAGCTCGTGGACCTCCAATTTACATAGCTTTATATTATATATTAAAAACTTGGAGGCTATAAGAAGATGAGAACTGAAAAAGAAATGTTAGACTTAATTATAAATACAGCAAAAGAGGATGAAAGAATTCGAGCTGTCATCATGAATGGGTCACGTGTGAATCCAAATGTGAAAAAAGATTGTTTTCAAGACTATGATATTATTTATGTTGTAAAAGATATACAATCTTTTACGTGTAATCATAGTTGGATTAATAGATTTGGAGAAATAATGATTGTGCAAATGCCGGAAGAAATGTCGTTACTTCCAGCTGATAAAGACGGGAAATTTCCGTATTTAATGCAGTTCATGGATGGGAATCGAATTGATTTAATGCTAGTTCCAGTTGATTTAATAAATAAATTTATTGGACAGGATAGTTTAAGTAAATTACTACTGGATAAAGACAAATGTATTGGAGAATTTCCGCCAGCAAGTGATAAAGATTACGTTATAAAAAATCCTACAGAAAAAGAGTTTTTGGATTGCTGTAATGAATTTTGGTGGTGCAGTACAAATGTAGGAAAAGGATTGTGGCGCGAGGAACTTTCTTATGCGAAAGGAATGCTTGAAGGCCCAATGCGTGATATGTTAATCGTAATGCTAGAATGGCATATTGGTATGAAAACAAATTTTACAGTGAATACCGGAAAGTTTGGTAAGCATTTCGAGCAATATGTTGAAAAAGATACGTGGGAGCAATTTAGAAATACATTTTCAAATGCAGAATATGAAAATATATGGGAGTCATTCTTTGTAATGGGTGATTTATTTAGGGAAGTTGCGAACGAAATTGCTAACACATATGGATATCAATACCCGCAAGATGATGATGACAAAGTGACAAGCTATTTAAAACATGTGAAAGTTTTGCCGAAAGGTAGTACATCGATTTATCCCGCATAAACGGGCAGTAAAACCCCCACCTCAAAATCCAGCGAATGCAAGGAAGTTAGGTGGGGGATAACTGCCCGATTGGTTCAACTAATAATCAGTCGGGAATGGACAAAAGCCCCACTGATTAAAGTTTCACTTTATTAATTGTATAAAGCAGTAAGACTGTCCTAATTACGGACAGTCTTATTTTTGTTCATGAATAAGAATTTCTCTAACAAAGTACAGATGAATCACATATGAAATTTTAGGGAGGTTTTTATCATGTATTATTTTTACGCACCAGAAATGTTCGTTCCATTTCATTGGGGACTAGAACGAAATGTTTCGTATGCTTATATGCCATATCATTCATTTTATTATGGAAACTATATAGACGCAGTGCCGTATGTATTAAATGTTCCGCAAAATGATCAAGTCAAAGTGAAGGAAGAGAATCGGGGGTCATGGACACCTTTTTCATGGGTTGAAAAATATGCGTATGCATTTTCAGGACCATACAATAAAGCGGAAGTAGCTCTTACATTTGATGATGGACCAGATTTAGTATTTACGCCAAAAATTTTAGATAAGTTAAAACAATATAATGTAAAAGCTACTTTTTTCTTACTTGGTGAAAATGCAGAAAAGTTTCCGAATGTAGTAAAGCGTATCGCGAATGAAGGGCATGTAATTGGTAACCATACGTATAATCATCCGAATTTAGCGAAAGTAAATGAGGCTGAATACCGTAATCAAATTATAAAAACGGAAGAAATATTAAATCATTTAGCTGGTTATGCACCGAAGTTTATACGTCCACCATACGGTGAAATACTTGAAAATCAATTGAAGTGGGCGACAGAGCAAAATTTTATGATTGTACAGTGGAGTGTTGATACAGTTGATTGGAAAGGGGTAAGTGCTGATACGATTACAAATAATGTGCTAGGGAATTCATTTCCAGGAAGTGTCATACTTCAACATTCGACTCCAGGTGGACATTTGCAAGGATCTGTCGATGCACTAGACAAAATCATTCCGCAGTTAAAAACGAAAGGGGCACGTTTTGTAACACTTCCAAGTATGTTCCAGACATCTAAAGAGAGAAAATAAAAATGTTAATAATTGGGATTTTAAGGGTTGTATAGTATAATGAAGGTGTAAGTTAGGGGGGATATAATTGATGGATGCACTAGTAAACATAGGAATGAGCATATTGATTGGTATTATATTTATACTTGCGGCACTTATTCTTCAAAAAAATCCACCGACGGATATTAACGCAGCATATGGTTACCGTACGAAACGGTCTATGAAAAATAAGGAATTATGGGATGCAGGTAACAAGTATAGTGCAGAAGTGATGAAACAAAATGGATTCATTATGATGTTAATTGGAAGTGTTATTAGTATACTGTTTAGATATCCACATACAATGATAGCGATTATGATTGTTATGCTGTTGTTAATTATACGATTATTTATACGAGTAGAGAAAAAATTAAAGATACTTGAGCAATAAAAAAATAAGACTCCCGAATACAGTAAGCTGGGAGTCCTATTTTTTTATAAACTATTTTTGTTTAGCGATTCTTGTCCTTGCACTATAACAAATTCATAGTATTCAAGATCATAAGGATAAATATCTTCAAATGTTATCGTTATCGGATTATTGTTTAAAACAGAATTAGTCGTTAAAGATGAAATCTCTCTTCTTAATAGTTGTAGAAAAGAAGTCGCATGTACTTTCATCACATCGTCTACTTCTTCACCTGGTGCAAATGGAAGTGGTTTTATTACATTGTGGAAATACATATGACAAAACTCACGATCAGTAAGGCTTGAAATTTCATAATCTATTTTATAGATTCCTTTGTATGTTAAATCATTCGTTTGGAAGGAAAGACCCAGTTCTTCCTCAATTTCACGTAGACCGCCAATTAGTACATCTTCATCATGCATAATATGTCCGGCGGATGTAATATCCCATATACCCGGAGCTTCTTTTTTATTATTAGAGCGTAATTGGAAATATAAGAACATATCCTCAGCATCTTTTTCTATAAACCAGCAATGAAATGTTTCGTGCCAATCACCGTCACGATGCACGTCATCACGTAATTTCTTTCCAAGTGTATTTCCTTCAGGATCAAATATTGTTAACCACTCTGTCATTTTAATTCCCCTTTCTGCAAATTTTATTATACAATATTTGTATTGAATTTTGGGAAAATAAAGAAAAAGGAGTGATTATTAGTGAAGATAGAGAATAAGGAAATAAAATCAATAATTTCAACTGAGGAAGAATTACGACAAATATTGGGGCAACCAAGTGAACGGGCTTTGAAAAAAGTTATTTCATCACTTGATCACCATTGTGTAGATTTCCTGTCTAAATCGCCTTTTCTAGTATTATCTACTGCAAATAAATTCGGAGAGTGTGATGCTTCGCCGAGGGGGGACGCACCTGGATTTGTATATGTATTAAATGAAAATAAAATTATCATCCCAGAAAGACCGGGTAATCGTCGTATAGACTCTATTTTAAATATAATTTCAAATTCGCACGTAGGGTTAATCTTTTTTATTCCGGGTCTTGGGGAAACACTCCGAATAAACGGTAAAGCATATATTACGAACGATGAAGAAATTTTGAAAGAAATGCAGGCGAATGGACGCAATCCGTTACTTGGAATTGTTGTTGAAATAGAAGAATGCTATATTCATTGTGCAAAAGCTTTTATTCGTTCAAAAATGTGGGATCCAGAGTCATGGTTAAATAAAACAGAGCTACCTTCAGCACCGAAAATGTTAATGGAGCATGCGAAAGTGAATGCTTCAGAAGAGGAAGTTGCACGTTCTTTAGAAGAAAGTTATAGGGAAAGATTGTATTAAAAATTATTTTTTAAATATAGTGTTGAAGTATGAAACTCTAAACGTTTTAGAGTGAGACTTTAACTATGAATATTGTTAATTTGTATGTGATGAATATATGTGCAAGAGAATAAATCTGTATTAGATGATTTGTTATTTTAAAATATAATTATTCATATTCTTAAAAATTGTGAAGAAAAATAGGCTTGCTTTTTAAAAAGTTGATAACTATAATAAGTTAACAAATAGACATGAACGAAAAAGTAACGATAAGGACATGAGATGATTTTTACGGTTTACAGAGAGGGAAGACAAGGCTGTGAGCTTCCTAACACGAAAAATGATCTTACCACCTTTGAACTTCAATAGTGAACGAGTAATCGAGTAATTATTGACGGTATCAGCCGTTATCTGAACTTGAGCAATCTAGAAGAAAGTAAGTCTAGGTTGGAACAAGGGTGGAACCACGAAAACACATTCGTCCCTTTCCTAGGGATGAGTGTGTTTTTTTATAGTTTTTAAGATTGAAAATTTAAAATAATTAAAAAATAGTATTGATTTTGTTTTTTATGCGAGTATAATGAGTTAACAAATAAACATGAGCGAAAAAGTAACGATAAGGACATGAGAACATTTTTACGGTTTACAGAGAGGGAGGCCAAGGCTGTGAGCTTCCTAACACGAGAAATGATCTTACCACCTTTGAACTTCAATAGTGAACGAGCAATCTAGTAATTATTGACGGTATCAGCCGTTATCTGAACTTGAGCAATCTAGAAGAAAGTAAGTCTAGGTTGGAACAAGGGTGGAACCACGAAAACACATTCGTCCCTTTCCTAGGGATGAGTGTGTTTTTTTATTACTTTGAAAGGAGGTGCGGTAACATGAAACGATTAGTACGTACGGAAATAACCACCACCTGCATGATTAAAAAGCAGAGTAAGGTGATTCACAGGTGTAACAATTAAACTATTTAGGAGGAGATTAGAAAATGAATAACGTTATTAATGTTGGGGTATTAGGATTAGGTACTGTCGGAAGTGGTGTTGTCCATATTTTGAAAGAACATTATCGAAAGATCGCTCTTGATACAGGATATGAAGTAAAGGTAAAGACAGTCGTTGTACGTGATTTGGAAAAGGAACGTGATGTTTGCATTGATGGAATCGTAGTAACAAGTAATGTCGATGAAGTTCTAAATGATTCAAATATTGATATTGTAGTAGAGGTAATGGGCGGAATTGAAGAAGCAAAACAGCATATTGTTACGGCTTTACAAAATAAAAAACATGTTGTAACAGCAAATAAAGATTTAATGGCCGTATACGGTGCGGAGCTTTTGCAACTGGCAAATAAAAATGAATGTGACCTATGTTACGAAGCGAGTGTAGCCGGTGGGATTCCAATATTAAGAGGATTATCAGACGGGCTAGCTTCAGATCAAATTGAAAAAATAATGGGAATCGTAAATGGAACAACAAATTATATGTTAACAAAGATGAGTCAAAATGGATGGTCGTATGAAGAGGCTTTACAGGAAGCGCAAAAATTAGGGTTTGCAGAATCAGATCCGACAGCGGATGTAGATGGACTAGACGCTGCGAGAAAGGTAGCAATTCTTGCAAACTTAGGTTTTTCGATGAATGTTTCTTTAGATGATGTTCAAGTTAGAGGTATTCGAAAGGTTGAAAAAGAAGATTTAGAGATGGCCGAAAAATTAGGATTTACAATGAAATTAATTGGTAAAGCAGAGAAACAAGGATCAGCCATTCATTTAAGTGTAGAACCGACTTTATTACCAAGGCATCATCCGTTATCGAATGTAAATAATGAATTCAATGCGGTGTATGTTCACGGTCAAGCAGTAGGGGAAGTGATGTTTTACGGACCTGGAGCTGGGAAGTTACCAACTGGTTCTGCTGTAGTAAGTGATATTATTTCAATCGTTAAAAATATGAATCAAGTTCCGAAAAATAAAAGTGCGTTAAAAGAACCAGAGCCTTACGAATTACAAGGAGATGAAGAAGTAGTTTCGAAATATTTCTTACGTATTTCATTACGAGATGAGCCAGGGATGTTGCAAAAAGTAACGGAATGTTTCGTTAATTATTCTGTAAGTTTAAAAGAAGTTATTCAATTACCTTTAAATCGCGAAGTTGCAGAAGTCGTTGTTGTGACGCATCGAACTTCAAAATATCAATTCGAACAAGTTTTAGGGGCGATAGAAGATGTCGCAAGTGAAATAAACAGTTACTACATTATTGAGGAGGAAAAACAATATGTATAAAGGACTATTAAAACAGTATGCTTCTTATTTACCAGTGAATGAAAACACACCTGATGTCAGCTTAATGGAAGGGAATACACCTCTGATTCCATTATTAAATATATCAAAGCAATTAGGAATTCAGTTATACGGGAAATATGAAGGAGCGAATCCAACAGGTTCTTTTAAAGACCGTGGCATGGTAATGGCAGTTGCAAAGGCGAAAGAAGAAGGGGCAGAGGCAATTATTTGTGCATCTACAGGTAATACATCGGCATCAGCTGCCGCATATGCGGCACGCCTCGGAATGAAATGTATTATCGTAATACCAGAAGGAAAGATTGCGCATGGGAAATTAGCGCAAGCAGTTGCTTATGGAGCGGAGATCATTTCAATAGAAGGGAATTTCGATGATGCACTTAAGGCTGTAAGAAATATTGCTGCAGAAGAGCCGATTACATTAGTAAACTCAGTAAATCCTTACCGAATTGAAGGGCAAAAAACAGCGGCATTTGAAATTTGTGACCAGTTGCAAAACGCACCAGATGTTCTAGCTATCCCTGTTGGAAATGCTGGGAATATTACAGCATATTGGAAAGGGTTCTGTGAATACGAGAAAGAAAAAGGCTATAAGAAGCCCAGAATTCACGGCTTTGAAGCGGAAGGAGCGGCGGCAATTGTAAAAGGACATGTCATTGAGGCACCTGAAACGATTGCAACAGCGATTCGCATCGGTAATCCGGCAAGTTGGTCGTATGCAGTAGAGGCTGCCGAACAGTCTAATGGTGAAATAGATATGGTGTCAGATGAGGAGATTTTACATGCGTATAGATTGTTAGCAAAAATTGAAGGAGTTTTCGCAGAGCCAGGATCAAATGCTTCATTAGCGGGCGTAATTAAACATGTTCAATCTGGAAAAATCAAAAAAGGCGAAACAGTTGTTGCAGTTTTAACTGGAAATGGTTTAAAAGATCCTGATATCGCAATTTCTTCTAATAAATTTGATATTGCAAGTGTGTCAAATGATATAGAACAAATTAAAGATCATATTAAAGGGGTGATTATGTCGTGATACCATTAAGAGTTCGTGTTCCTGCTAGTACAGCGAATGTTGGACCAGGATTTGATTCTGTTGGAATAGCTTTGTCATTATATTTAGAAGTAAGTGTAAAGGAAGAAGCTGATAAGTGGCAAGTGATACATTCTTTTGACGATTCAATTCCAAAAGACGATAAAAATTTAATTGTTAGCACGGCATGTAAAGTATGTCCTTCTTTATCACCCCATATAATAGAAGTTACTAGTAATATTCCGCTGACAAGAGGGCTAGGAAGTAGCGCATCAGCGATTGTAGCAGGAATAGAGCTTGCGAATCAACTTGGAAATTTATATTTAACAACTGATCAAAAGGTTCAAATTGCTACAAACTTTGAAGGACATCCAGATAATGTCGCTGCTTCTATTTTAGGTGGAACTGTAATCGGAGCACTTGATGGAAAAAATGTTTCGGTTGTAAGGATTGAAAGTAAGGAATTAGGCGTAATTTCTCTTATTCCGAATGAAGAGCTAAATACGGATGAAAGTCGATCTGTATTACCAGAGATGTTTCCGTTTCATGAAGCGGTTAAGGCTAGTGCGATAAGTAACGTATTAGTAGCTGCGTTATGTCAAAAGAAGTGGGAAGTTGTAGGTGAAATGATGGAAAGAGATCATTTCCACGAGCCATATCGTTTAGAACTTGTACCGTTATTACCATCAATTCGTAAATGTGCAAAAGAATTCGGAGCATATGGAACAGCGCTTAGTGGTGCGGGACCATCCATTTTTATTTTAACTCCGTACGAGAAGCGTAAAGAAATAGCTGACCAATTAGCGAGAGTATTTGCAGCTATGAAAGTATGTGAGCTTGAAATTGATCATAAAGGGATTACTGTAAATAAGGAAGAACATATTGGATTATAAAGAAAGCTAGCATCGCTAGCTTTCTTTACGTTATGGAGAATCTATTTTAAAGGGGATTTTTCGGAATAAACATTAATTTTAGAGGTGATTATATGAGTTCAAAAGAGTCACCAGAAGAAAAAAGAGAACGCATGAGACAAAGTGAATTGAAAAATAATCCTACCGGTTCTTTGAATGATGGACTCAACAGGGCGGAATCAGGTAGCCCCGCTGATATGACAGGTGGTATGAATTGGAAAGGTACAGGGACATTAATTTTAGTGTTAGTTTTAGGATATATTATATATAGTTACTTTTTCAGTTAAGGAAAGCTTGATGGAATTTAGATTTGCTTGATCTAATTATTAGTGAGAATAAAAAAAGGATTAAAGTCCCCCTGTATTACATATTTTCTTTAAACAGATTATAGTAATACGTAAATTTTTTTTGCTCATAATAGAGCTAGCATAATGCTAGCTCTATTATTTTTTGCCATATTCCTGTAACAAACCTCCTGTATATTCAGTGGTGGAGGTGCAGAAGATGAAAAAAATGATAGCGATATGTCTTCTTACAACATTGTCACTTTCGACTTTAGTCGGGTGTGATGTAAAAGGTAATGATGCTTTACAAGAGTCTAAAATAAAGAAAGCGACGTATAAAGATTTTACTTACGATGTAAATCCTGAGACTTTTACGTTAACTGTAGAACATGATGATGTAAAAGAACAGGCATCACAACCGTTACCAAAAATGAAGGTATCGAATTTGAAAAAAGACAAGGATCATACATCATGGGAATATCCGGATCAAAAAGTAAAAGTAAATTTAGAAAAGAAAAAAGACCACTTAAATATTGAAGTGGAATCGACTGGTGCAGAAAGTTTTACATGGCCAAAAGTGCAAGCTGAAAATTATACACTTCCGTTATGGGAAGGTAAGCAAATTCCGAGTAATGATGAGAATTGGAAGAAGTTTTTAAAGGATGATGCATATTCATTTGCTGAATCATTTTCTATGAAGTTTTTTGCATTAAATGGTTCTAAATATTCGATCGTATATATTGCGAACAATATGTTTAATAATGAATTGAAATTTCATTCAGATCCGAAAATAGGGTTTGATTTTACACATGAATTCCCGAGTATAAATAAAAATAAAACATATGGATTTCAATTATATGTGACAAATAATGATGCAGTAAGTATTGCTAAACTGTATAAGGATAATATTGCTCGAAAAGGTGAATTTAAAACATTACAAGAAAAGGCAAGAAAAAATAAAGAAATCGAAAAACTTTACGGGGCAGCTCATTTTTACTTTTGGAATCAAAATGGTTTATCAGAAAGTAACGTGAATTGGCCGAAGCTAAGAGAGCAAATAAATAGCCCAGTGTTTAGCCATATAAAAGACCTTATTCAAAAGAATAGTTCAGAGCCTGGGGAATTGAATGTATTTGAGCAGGTGAGTAAACAAGACTTTATCGATAAGTACCAAAAAAATGTTATTTTACGCTATACAAACGAAGTATTATCTATGAAGGAATTGTATAAAGAGGATATTTTCCCGAAAGTTAATCAGGAAGCTAGTGTGTTATTAAAGAAAGGTGTAGATCACTTATCGAAGACAGAGCTGTATAGCTTAAATAAACATTTATTAAAGTCAGTACTCGGTGATGCAGTTGAAGAAGTAAGTAAATGGGGTAAAGCAGATGGAACGGATATAATAAAGGAAATGAAAAAAGTAGGGATAGACAAAGCGTGGATTGGTCTACCGAACTGGGAACAAGGATTTATGCAGCCTAATTTCGTTACAGAAGCTAAGGAAATGGGATATTTAGTTGGTCCGTATGATTCTTACCATTCTATTCACGAAAAAGGTGATAAAAATTGGAACACAGCTTCTTTTAATGACCCATCGTTATATGAAGAAGCCACTGTAACGAAGAAAAATGGTGAGAAAGTGCAAGGGTTTTTAGGGAGAGGCCGAAAATTAAATCCGACATTATCACTTCCTAGTGTAAAAGAACGAATGAACGATATATTACAAAATGGCCCTAAATATAATTCATGGTTTATTGATTGTGACGCGACGGGCGAAATTTATGATGATTATTCAACAAAACATTTAACGACACAAGAACAAGATTTACAAGCAAGATTAAAACGAATGGATTATATTGCACAAGAAAAAGGTATGGTAGTTGGCTCTGAGGGCGGAAATGATTTTGCAAGTAGCACGATTGCATTTGCTCATGGAATTGAAACACCAGTTATTAAGTGGGACGATGAAGATATGAGAAAAAATAAAACAAGCCCGTATTATGTCGGTGGATATTGGTCACCAAATCAAAATGTTCCAGAAAAATATGCAAAACAAGTACCGTTAAAAGAAGAATATAAGCAAGTATATTTAAATCCAGTATATTCGGTGCCATTATATAAACTAGTATACAATGATTCGGTTATTACAACGCACCACTGGGAATGGGGAAGTTTGAAGGTAAAGGACGAGGTTGGAAATCGTATGTTATATGAGTTATTGTATAATGTTCCTCCGTTGTACCATTTAGATGAAGTAGAGTGGAATAAGCATAAAAAAGAAATTACAGAGCATCTGAAAGTTTGGAATGAAGTTCATGAAAAGGCAGTAAAAGAAGAAATGACGAACTTTGCATATCTGTCAGAAGATAAGCTAGTACAATCTACTTCATATGGAAAAGATATTAAAATCATTGTGAATTTCTCAAATAAAGATGTAGAAATAGAAAAAACGAAAATAAAAGCAAAGTCAGCTTTAATTAATAATAATGGGAAGCAAATGATATACACACCAAATGAGAAATAATAAAGTGAAACTTTAATCAGTGGGGGATTTATCCCTCACTGATTATTAGTCATCACCAATCAAGATGGTACGGCACAAACTTGACTCTTTATTCTTGCTAAATTGTGAGGTGAAAATCTTACTACCTGCAAATAACAGAATAATAAATATGTAAATTCGAATATTCCGAAGTATTGGATTTTTTAAGTTGATAAATAGTGACTTGCCAAAAATAAGCACAAGAGTATAATGTGAAATGGAATACATGTTGGATTCATGAAGTAACCTTACAAAAATGTAAGGTAATTGAAAGGAAATTCAATATGAAGATTAATAGACTTACATTATACTAGGGAAAGAGAAAGAGAGGCGAATGGGTATGAGCTCTGAATTAGAACAAAATACGAGAAGCAATAAAAAACGTTCTAAACGAAAGTCAATAAAATGGTTCATTTTAATTCCATTTTTCCTACTTGTTTTTGGAGGAGTAGGATATGGATCGTTTATATATAACAAAGCAAAAGCTGTTGTAAGTGATGCATATGCACAAATTGATAAGTCATCAAAAAGGGACAAAGAAGTGGAACCTTTAAAGGATAATATTTCGATTTTAATCATGGGTGTCGATGGAAGCGAAATGAGAAAAAGCCAATATGGTGAAGCGGTTCGGACAGATGCACTTTTATTAGCGACAATTAATAAAGATGATAAATCCGTTAAATTAGTAAGCATTCCTCGTGATTCACGTGTTTATATTCCATCTAGAAAGAAATTAGATAAAATTACACACGCACACGTATTTGGTGGTGTTGAAAGTACAAGAGATACAGTGGAAAGATTTTTAAATGTACCAGTTGATTATTATGTGAAGTTTAACTTTGAGTCATTTGTACAAATTGTAGATTCAATTGGTGGTATTGATATTGATGTACCGGTTACTTTCACAGAACAAGATAGTAAAGACCAAGCAGGTATGATCCGTTTAGAAAAAGGTTACCAACATTTAAATGGTGAACAAGCCCTTGCACTTGCTAGAACGCGTAAAATTGACAGTGACGCAATGCGTGGTCAAAGACAACAACTTGTAATTGAAGCAATTGCGAAAAAAGCAATGTCTGTTCAATCAATTAGTAAAATGGGCTCTTTACTTGATGCAGTTGATAAAAATATGAAAACAAACTTAACGTTTGATGATATGCTTGCTATTACGAAAAATATGGCAGGATCAGATTTGCAAATGGAAAAGATGCAAATAGAAGGAACGGATAAACGTATTGGTGGTATTTATTATTACATTCCAAACGAAAAAAATGTGAAAGACATTTCAAAAAAATTAAATGATCATTTGGGTATAACACCAAAACCAGCTCGAAACGAATAGTAAAAAAGATTGGCCTTTGCCAATCTTTTTTTATGGAAATATAGTTGTAACTTTTCTGTAACGATTTTTTATATTAGAAAAACTATACTCATATGTATGAGAATATTGGAGAGGCACATAGTATAAAAAATACTTAAAATTTGTAGTAAGGAAAGATATCATATGCAGAAATGGATAAGCATTTTGGGAATCATTTTTATATTGACTGGATGTAAAATGTCTGAAGCTCCAACAAGTTTAATGGGAGCTCCTGCAAATGAAAAGTGGATTAATGAATTAAAAGAGCAAATAGATAAAGATTTGCCAGTTAATTATCGGTTGCTTACTCCAATGTCTAATAAAGATAAACAGATGATTTGGTCAATGGATTTTAAACAAGATAATAAGAAAGAAGCGATCGTATTTTATAAAGTACCGAATGAAGATCGGAGTATATATTTAGCTATTTATGCGGAAAGCAGCAATGGCTGGAAATTAAAGTCCACTCATACATTTGATGGTGAGAATATAGATATCGTTAAAGTCGGTGATTTTACAGGGAACGGGAAGCGAGAGTTATTAATTGGAATCTCTGTAAGTCGTGAATCTTTAGAACATGTAATGTATGTCTTTTCGGAAGAAAATGATGATATGAAGGAGATTTATAATCGGCAATATACGAAGTTATTTATAGAGGATTTAAATAAAAATGGCCTTAATGATATAAGCCTTGTTACTTATAAAAAAGATGAGCAATTGAAAGTTGAGTTCATTGAACAGTTTAACACTATGTCTGAAGTTACATTTGATCCATATATAAATAGTATCCAACGAATACAAATGGGACGTATTTCTAACAAGTCAAAGGCAGTTGTAATTGATGCAGGAGTTGGGGCTCATTCAGGTATAACATATGTAGCAAAATTTGATCAGGATCATTATGAGGGGCTGCCTATAGACGGGAAAGAAGATTTATTCAATGATTATGTTGTGGAAAGTAAAGACGTTAATGAAGACGGCATTATTGAATTTGTTCGTACTGTGCTTCCAAAAGGTTGGGAGGAGGTATCGTACGGAGAGAGCACGATGTTTGAGCGTTATATACAGTGGAGTGAAGAGGGAATTAAACTGATAGAAGAAAGATATGTCAATATAGAGAAAGGTTATTTTGTCAAAATCCCTCAAGCGCTAATTGGAAAAATAACTGTCCCAGTTCAGCAAGAAGCACCGGATGTTCAAAAATTTATAGATGTAACTACAAATGAAACATGGCTTGAAGTCCATATTTTTAAGCGGAAAGAATGGTTCAAAATAAAAGGATACGAGGCAGCAGTTAAAACGGCTTCTCATGTATATGCAGTACCGAAGCAATCAAAATTTGAAAAGGTAAAAGCATATATAAAACCGCTAGCGGATTATCAACAAGAGTAGGGAGGTGGGAATTATGTCAACAATTTTAGTTTTAGAAGATGAAATACCAATCCGTAGCTTTATTGTCTTAAATTTGAAACATGCTGGATTTTATGTATTAGAAGCTAGTACTGGAGAAGAAGCGTTACAGATTTTAAGTGAACATATTGTTGATGTAGCGTTACTTGATGTTATGTTACCAGGGATTGATGGTTTTCAAGTTTGTAAAGCTATCCGAGAAGAAAATAAAAAAATGGGTATTATTATGTTAACCGCACGTGTACAAGATGAAGATAAAGTACAAGGGTTAGGAATTGGTGCAGATGATTATATCGCAAAGCCGTTTAGTCCAGTAGAGTTAACTGCACGTATACAATCTTTATTAAGAAGAATAGAAGTACATGAAGAAAAAACGAATACAATCACGTCTGGTCCGTTTTCGTTAAATATTATAGAAGAAAGATTATATAAAGGTGGACAATTAGTTGATTTAACCCCTACAGAGTACATGATATTACAGTATTTAATGAATCAGGCTTCAAAGCCAGTCTCGCGTGATGAAATTCTAAATATGATTTGGGGAACCAATTACGTAGGCGAGACGAAAGTAGTCGATGTAAATATGAGACGATTACGTCAAAAGATAGAATGTAATCCGTCAGAACCAGAGTTTATCCATACTGTGTGGGGAAAAGGATATGTGTGGAAGGAAACTATAAGATGAGACGGAAAGTGACTTTATATTTTATGACGGTCATTACACTAATGCTTGTATTATTTGAAGTAGCATTTTCAGTTTCTATTTATCGATATTATTATAACGGCATTGTGCAATATGTTGAATCTCATGCAAAGACCAGTACACGTTTTTTCTCGGAATACAATTCACTATATTTTATTCGTTTGCAAGAATATAGCGGAGAAATAATTGAGAGTTTCCAATTAGAAGGAACGGAATTACAATTGATTGATCGTCACGGTACAATTATACAATCGTCAAGTGGGCAAAAGGTTGAAGGTAAAGTGAGTATTCCTTATTCTTTACTAGAGGGGGAAATGTATCACCAAGTTATTACTACGAAAGATAACGTGAAACAATTAGAAGTATTTAGTCCACTTATTCATCAAGGGCAAACTATCGGTGTTTTAAAATATACGACTGTTTTAAAACATGTAAATGCAAAGATTATTGAAATTATTTTGTTTACTATTTCAGTTGGAATTGTCATTTCAGGTATCGTATTCTTAATCAGTAGACGATTGGCGAATTCGTTTGTGAAACCTATCGAATCTATTATTCATGCTTCTTCGCAAATTGCGGAAGGTACATTAAAGGAGCAAATTAAAGAGGATTATCCTGGTGAATTAGGTGAGTTAGCGCATAGTTTAAATTATATGGCCGATAAAATAGAAAAGGCTGAGCAACTGAAAAATGAATTTATTGCCTCTATTTCTCATGAAATACGAACACCTTTAACAGGAATTAAAGGGTGGAGTGAGACGTTAAAAACAGTAGATCATTTAACAGATGAAGAAGTAAAGGTAGGTATGGGAATTATTTCAGGTGAAACAGACCGATTGATTCATTTAGTAGAAGAGTTACTAGATTTTTCAAGATTGCAGTCAAATCATTTTAATTTATATAAACAAAAGGTGCAATTATACGATATACTAGAAGAGACGATTTGGCAATTAACTCCTAAATCAGAAGAGAAACAGATTCATCTAGTTGCTAATTTAGAACGGGTAGAACTAGTAGGAGATCGAAATAGACTAAAACAAGTTTTCCTAAATATTATTCATAATGCTATTAAATATTCAAATGAAAAAAGTACAGTTTACATTGAAGCGACCAAAAGTGAGGGACAAGCCGTGATTAAGGTGACAGATCAAGGTATTGGAATTGCTAAAGAGCATCTACCATTTATAGAGCAGTCATTTTATCAGATTAATAACCATATTGAAGGCGCAGGTATTGGATTAGCTATCGTAAAGAAAATGGTGGAGCTTCATGGTGGTACGCTTAGTATTACAAGTAGAGAAAGAGTAGGAACAACAATTTTGATAAAACTCCCACTATAATTTATATAAAATATGTTTATATAGTGTAATGAAAATAAATAGATGTATAATTATATTGGGTGATTTACATATAAGATTAATAGGGAGAGGAATTCGATAGAATGGAAAAGGCTTTTAAAATTAAACGAGTTGTAGTTGTTTTAATAGCGATTGCAATAGTAGCTATTGGGTATTTCATGTTTCAATCTATTACTTCACCAGCAAAAGCTGTAGCGAAACAAGAAAATGTAGTGCAGCTTGCAAGTGAACAATCGAAAGTTGAAATGAATAAAACGGCACCAAGTCGTTTTAACGGAGTGGAAAGAAAAGTTGCGTATCTTACATTTGATGATGGGCCAGGAAAATATACGGCTGAATTATTAAATATGTTAAAACAGCATGATGCGAAGGCGACATTCTTTTTAATAGGAGCGAATGTAAAAGCGTTTCCTGATTTAGTAAAACGTCAAAATGCAGAGGGTCATTATGTTGGAATGCATAGCATGACACACAATTTTGCGAAGTTATATAAAAATGGCGAATATGTTAATGAAATGAAAGAAGATCAAAGCTTGATCGCAAATATTATTGGAAAATCACCTCAATTAACACGTCCACCATACGGGTCGAAGCCTGGTTTAAATGAAGACCTTCGAAACAAAGTAGTAGAGGGTGGTCTTAAAGTATGGGACTGGACAATTGATTCTTTAGACTGGAAATACAACAAAGTACCAGTCGATGCGGCGGCAGCACAAATCGCTCAAAATGTATTAGCTGGTGCAACAAATCCTCAAGAAGTCATTTTAATGCATGATATTCATCCGCAATCAGTCGCAGCTGTGCCAGCAATATTAAAGGGTCTAAAAGAAAAGGGTTATGAGTTTGAAGCATATCATGAAGAGAATCACTTCCCCGTGAACCTCTGGCATGATAACCGTATGTAATGGAGGAATTGAAGTTGAAATATGGAAAAGTAGCAGTAGTTGGAGCATTATCAGTAGGATTATTATCAGGTTGTTTCGGTGAAAAGCCAGAAGAAAATTTATTTACGGCTTTTGAAGCAGCATCTACACAAGAAAAATCTTTAGCAGATGACACAAAAAAATTAGAGAAGTTAGAAAAGCAAGGACAAGAACTTTATTCTCAAATTTTACAAGAAGGTAAAGAGCATAATGAAGCAGTTTCAAAGAAAATAGAGCAAGCTACTGCAAATGTAGACGAGCGTGAAAAAGTATTGAAAAACGAGAAGGAACAGTTAGAAAAAGCGCAGAAAGAAACGACATCCGTTCAAAATAATATTGAAAAACTCGAAGATAAGAAATTACAAAAACAAGCAAAAACAGTAGAAGAATCGTATAAAAATCGTTATGATGCCTTCCAAAAGATGAATGAGAATTACACGAAGGCGTTAGCGACTGAAAAAGAACTGTATGAAAAATTAAAAGTAAAAGAAACGAAGTTAAAAGAAATTGGTGAAAAAGTTAAAACTGTTAATGAATTAAATGTGGAAGCGCAAAAGGCGAAAGAACAATTTAATAAACATACAAAAGAGTATAATGATAATAAGTTAGCATTTTATAAAGATGCACAAATTAAAATTAAAGAACAAAAATAAAGAAAGATCTTAATTGTAATAAAAAGCCGGGGAAACATTGTCAAAAATGTTTTTTCGGTTTTTTACTTTAAATGAATAGAAAAGACTGGAATTGATATCATAAAAGAGTTATAGTGAAATATTCGAAGGGAAACATTAGGAAGTAAGGAGATCAATACAGTTGTATAAAACATACGCAAATGCAGATGAATATGTTACATTCTACCTATGAAACAATATAAATCAAAAGAATTCGCTGAAATAATCAATGTGTCTGTAAGAACTTTACAGAGAAGGATAACGAGGGTGTATTGACTGCTTACCGAAACCCTAAAGGAAGAAGATTTTATACAGATAAACAGTATAAAGACTATATGGGGATTCAAGAAGAAAATACCGGAGGATAAAGATTTATGAAAAGAGCATATCTAATAGAAATCCATCCGACAAAAGAACAAATACCTCGAATAAATCAGACTATTGGTGTGTGCAGATATGTTTACAACCTGTATATCTCTAAAAACAAAGAGTTGTATGAAGCCGAAGGAAAGTTTTTAAGTGGGTATGACTTTTCAAAATGGTTGAACAATGTCTATACAAAAGAATGTGACCAGTGGATAAAAGAAGTATCAAGTAAAGCTGTAAAACAAGCGATTATGAACGGGGATAAAGCTTTTAAGCGATTTTTTAAGGGTTTATCTAAATTTCCACGATATAAGAAAAAGAAGAAGCAAGATGTGAAGTGCTATTTTCCTAAAAACAACAAAACAGATTGGACAGTAGAAAGGCATAGAGTAAAAATCCCCACAATTGGTTGGGTAAGGTTAAAAGAATATGGGTATATTCCCAAAAATGCGATTGTAAAAAGTGGAACGATAGGTAAAAGAGCAGGAAGATATTTTGTATCCGTGCTTTGCGAATTGGAAGAAACAGAAACGAAGCCAACTTTCAAGCAAACAGGTTTAGGTATTGATTTAGGGGTGAAGGATTTCGCTATACGTAGCGACGGTATCGTTCATGAAAACATCAACAAAACAATAAGAGTAAAAAAGATAGAAAAACGGTTAAGACGTGAGCAACGTTCTTTATCGCGTAAATTTGAAAATATAAAAAAGAGAGGTGAAAAATCTGTTACTAACAAAAGAGCGAATATAGATAAAAATATTCTTAGAGTGCAAAAACTACATGCCAGATTAACAAATATTCGATTAGCGTATGTAAAGTCTATTGTAAATGATGTAGTGAAAACCAAGCCAACATTTATTACAGTAGAAGATTTGAATGTGAAAGGTATGATGAAGAACAAACATCTATCTAAAGCAGTTGCGAAGCAATGCTTTTATACATTTCAAACATGGTTATTGGCGAAATGTGAGGAATATGGAATTGAACTACGTCAAGTAGACAGGTTCTATCCCTCGTCGAAGTTATGCTCATGTTGTGGTCAAAAGAAAGTAGACTTAAAACTATCCGAACGAGTATATGAATGTGACTGTGGAAATGTAATAGGTAGAGATTTGAACGCGTCAATCAACCTTTTACAAGCAAAAAAATATACAATACTAACGTAAATAGATTGTATATATGTACGGTGGGCTACATCGGAATTTATGCCTGTGGAGTGTTACAGCAAACTGTAGTAGCGAGTTAGTGGCGAGACAGGACACGCAGAAGCAGGAATACTCTAAGAATGTACATTTGTCTATATTCTTAGTAGCAGAAGGAATTATGTCATATGAATTTTTATTCAAATTAGGTTTAGCACTCTTTTTAGGATTATTCATCGGAATAGATAGGCAGCTAAAGAATAAACCGCTTGGTGTGAAAACAAGTATGGTTATTTCCGTAGCGAGTTGTTTAATTACAATGGTTTCAATTGAATCAGTGAATGTTTATTCTGTACCGGGTCATACAAACATGGATCCAATGCGTCTCGCCGCTCAAATTGTTAGTGGGATTGGTTTTCTTGGAGCAGGGGTAATTTTACGAAGAAATAATGACGTTATTTCAGGATTAACGACAGCCTCTATGGTATGGGCCGCTTCAGCACTAGGTATTGCGATTGGTGCAGGTTTTTATATACAAGCGACGGTTGCTATGATTTTAATTATATTAGCGATTAACGTACTTCCGCAAATTGTGAAAATTGCAGGCCCTTATTCATTAAGACAAAAGGACTTATCTATAAAAATTACCGTAAACAAACATCGAGAGTTAGACGGGATTTTTAAGCAAATTAAAAATTTAAATATGCAAGTGAAACGAGTGAAAATTAAAGATATTGATAATGGGGCATCTCAGCAATTGGAAATGGTCATTTTAGCTCCAGAAGATTTATATACAACTGAATTATATAGTTCTTTAAAAGAAATCGATCATGTTGTTTCAGTAGAAGTTGAAAGTAGATAAAAAGAGTGATGAAAATTCACTCTTTTTTTAATGCATACAAAACATTTTGCTATAATTATTTTCTAAGGGGGATGAGTATGGTGGAGATACATATTAGAAGGGCAATAAAAGATGATATTTCGGCAATTGCAAAAGTGCATGTGGATAGTTGGAAAACAACGTATAAGGGGATATTCTCTAATGAAATTTTAGACAATATAACGTATGACCAACGAGAAAAGCTATGGGAAAGTATATTTCAAAAAGAAGACGGGCATCAATTTAGGTTTGTAGCAGAAACGTTAAATGGTAAAATAATTGGATTTATCGATGGGGGAGTTGAAAGAACAGGTGCATATAATTGTGATGGAGAATTATATGCAATATACATTTTACAAAAATATCAAGGAATGAAGATAGGACAAAGATTATTTCAAGCATTGCTATCGGAATGTAAAAAAGATAATATGCAATCTCTGTTAGTTTGGGTTGTTGCTAATAACCCTTCTAAAAAGTTTTATGAAAAATATAATCCGGAAAAAATTGACACGAAACTTTTAGAAAGACTAAATGTAGAAGAAATAGCATATGCTTGGCGAGATATGGATTGTTTATACAAATCACTATCAATCTAGAAAACGATAATTTTATTATGTAAACTTAATTTACGAGAATGAAAAAATACATCAATTATTATATTGGTGTATTTTTTTGTTGACGGATTAAATGTTTTGAAAAGGTGAAAAGTTTAGCTAGATAAAAAAATTCTGAAATATATCTTGAAATGATTATCATTATCAATTAAAATCATAGTTGATAATAAAATTCAACTGTCAGAAGTTTCACAAAAAAATGATAGTGTTCGTCTAAAAGAGGAGGAGCAGTATGCAGCATGCGAAACAAATCGCGGAACATGCAACAATACAAAGCTTTTTAAATTGTTATTTAAGAGAAACAGGAAGTGGAGAATGGATTACGGAGGATAAAAGGATAGAAAATATTTTCTGCCATTCATTTCAAAGAGACGCTATCCCCACTTATTTATGCTGCCCTTTATCGGCACAAAACGTTACTTTGTATGGGGAAGTTATATATAGATCGTCAACGGACCGTCATCTATTTGGAGAACAATTTTATTACCAAATTGGCGAAAATAAAAATGTTATTAAAGCAGATTATATTACGGTTATTATGTTTTTAATAAAGGAAATGTCTATTAACTATGGAGAAGGTACGAATCCTGATGAACTTATGCTTCGAGTTATCTGTAGTTGTCAAAATATTGAGAAGTTTATACAAGGAAGGGAGCAGGATACAGCTGAATTATATGGTTTCCATACGACTTTTATAGAGGCGGAGCAATCTTTATTATTTGGACATTTAACTCATCCTACACCAAAGAGTAGACAAGGTATATTGGATTGGAAAAGTTCAATGTATTCTCCTGAATTAAAAGGGGAGTGCCAACTTCACTATTTTCGGGCACATAAAAGTATAGTAAGTGAAAAGTCATTGTTACAAGATTCTACAACGGCGATGATAAAAAAGGAATTAAAGAACGATGAAAAGGTAGGTCAAGAATTTATTGAAGAGTACTGTCAAGAAGATGAATATTCATTAATTCCAATCCATCCGCTACAAGCAGAATGGCTATTACATCAATCTTATGTGCAAAATTGGATGAATCAAGGTGTACTTGAATATATCGGTCCAGTAGGTAAGTGTTATATGGCGACATCATCACTTAGAACGCTATATCATCCTCATTCGAAGTATATGTTCAAGTTTTCATTCCCTGTAAAGGTCACGAATTCAATGCGTATTAATAAATTGAAGGAACTTGAGAGTGGACTTGAAGGTAAGGAAATATTGAATACTAAAATTGGAGAGGTGCTAGAAAAGTTTCCAGGATTTGATTTTATATGTGATCCGGCCTTTATTACTTTAAAATACGGGGCACAAGAGTCTGGATTTGAAGTGATTATTCGAGAAAACACATTTTATAGTGAAAATGAAAATGATGCAACGCTTATCGCTGGATTAGTACAAGATGCAATTCCGGGTGAAAGAACTCGTTTAGCAAATATTATCCATCGCCTAGCGGATTTAGAAGGTAGAAGCTGTGAAGAAGTAAGTTTAGAGTGGTTTAGACGATATATGAATATCTCTTTAAAGCCGATGGTATGGATGTATTTACGTTATGGCGTTGCATTAGAAGCGCATCAACAAAA
This sequence comes from Bacillus sp. AC266, assembly GCF_979253805.1. Lineage (NCBI taxonomy): Bacteria > Bacillati > Bacillota > Bacilli > Caryophanales > Bacillaceae > Bacillus > Bacillus sp. AC266. The sequence continues at coordinate 1,408,502 of NZ_CEEDEC010000001.1, read as the reverse complement.
TAGTGTTGTTCAATTGAAAGATGGTTATCCAGTTAAGTTTTACTTCCGTGATAATCAAGGTTTTTATTTCTGCAATTCAATGAAGTCAGTGCTAGATAATGAACTAGCGGGTATTGGCGAACGTACTGGGAATTTATATGACGATTACATTGTAGATGAAAGATTTCGTTACTATTTAATTTTTAATCATATGTTTGGACTAATTAACGGTTTTGGTACAGCAGGATTAATAAAGGAGGAAATTCTTCTTTCGGAATTAAGGTCTGTACTTGAAGCGTTCCTTCCATATAACCGCGAACCTTCTACATTTTTAAGTGAATTGTTGGAAGAAAATAAATTGGCATGTAAAGCAAATTTGCTAACGAGATTTTTCGATGTTGATGAACTGACAAATCCTTTAGAGCAAGCAATTTATGTACAAGTAGATAATCCACTCGTTAGAGAAGTGGCTGTTCGTTCATAAGTAGTGCTAAAATTTCACGTAATACAAATAATGGAATTTGATATTCCGTATTATAGCGGAGGGATTTATGAAAGAAGAAGTTTATCACATAAAAATATTGAAGGCACTCCAATCAAAAGAGTATATTTCAGTAAGAAGAAGAGTATTCCGGCAATTAGTAGAATCGTTAATTTATGAAGAAATCATTACGCCGATTCGTATACAAAAGGGAGAGCAAATACTTTTTATTATACAAGGTCTTGATGAAAAGGATCAAAATGTAATGTACCAATGCTATGGGCAAGAACGTATGACATTTGGGCGTATTTGTTTACATGACTCATTAATAATGAGAGTTCAAGATGAGGAAGAAGAAATACAATCAGTTTCACAATTTTTACAGGAGATTTTTCGGATTGTTCAAGTGGATCGAACGAAATTGGATTCTTTTATTCAAGAATTAGAACAAACAATCTTTAAAGATACGATTGCACAATATGAGAGAAGTTGTGAAGAAGACTATCTTGCGAAATCTTATGATGAGCTTGAAAGTCATTTAATAGATGGACACCCGTATCATCCTAGTTATAAAGCACGCATCGGGTTTCAATATCGTGATAATTTTCAATATGGATTTGAATTTATGCAACCAATGAAAATTATATGGATTGCAGTTCATGAGAAATATACGACTGTAGGATATGAAAGTGAAGAGAGTTATAACTGTACCTTTAAAGAAGAGATTGGTGAAAAGAAAATCGAAGAGTATATGGATCGTATTCGAACAATGGACTGTGATTCGAAGAAGTACATGTTTATACCTGTTCATCCTTGGCAGTGGGAGAACTTTATTATTCCGAATTATACTGACCATATACAGGGTAAATATATTATTTATTTAGGGAAATCAGAAGATGATTATTGCGCGCAGCAGTCGATGCGGACATTAAGAAATGTTACGAATCGAGAGAAACCATATGTAAAGTTATCAATGAATTTACTCAATACTTCAACTATCCGTACATTAAAACCACATTCGGTTGTGAGTGCACCTGCTATATCGAATTGGTTAAAAGATATAGTAAATCATGACCCTTATTTAAGGGATGAATCGCGTTTAATTTTGTTAAATGAATTTTCGAGTGTTACCTACGATGCGAATAAAAAAGCTACGTATGGCTCATTAGGATGTATTTGGCGCGAAAGCGTTCACAAATATTTAGATAAGAAAGAAGAGGCAATCCCATTTAACGGTTTATATGCCAAGGGAAAAGATGGGACACCAACTATTGACTTGTGGTTAAAGAGATATGGAGTAGAAAGCTGGTTACAATTGCTTATTCAAAAAGCAATTATCCCAGTTGTACACCTCGTTGTAGAGCATGGAGTCGCATTAGAATCACATGGACAAAACATGATTTTAGTTCATGAAGAGGGAATACCAGTCCGTATTGCACTAAAAGATTTTCATGAAGGACTGGAGTTTTATCGTCCATTTTTGAAAGAACTCGAAAAATGTCCAGACTTTACTAAAATGCATAAAACATATGCGAATGGTCAAATGAATGATTTCTTTGAAATGGACCGTATTGAATGTTTGCAAGAAATGGTTTTAGATGCGCTTTTCCTATTCAATCTAGGTGAACTGGCTTTCGTGTTGGCAGATGAGTATCAGTTGAAAGAGGAACAATTTTGGATCATTCTTGTTGAAGAAATAGAAGATCATTTTGAAAGATTTTCGCATTTGAAAGAACGTTTTGAAGCATTACAATTATATGCACCTACATTTCATGCAGAGCAATTAACGAAGCGTCGTTTATATATGGATGTGGAATCGCTTGTTCATGAAGTTCCAAATCCATTGTATAGAGCAAAGCAACTTACAATACAAAAATCAGTTGTTACAGGGGGAAATCATGCTAATCGTTAATAAACAAGAATTTAGCAAATATGATTTTGAATTGAGATTACAAGGTTACGAGGGAGTGGAACAATTTCAAGAAGCAGAAGGAAATAGATTTGCACTTTGTCTGAAAGATCCATTCGATATTATTACGCTTGTGTTTTTCCTAAAAGAAAAAAGAGCATCTGTACTACTTATTCATGAAGATACGCCAAAGGATACAGCTATTGAAATGGCAAAGCGCGCAAAGTGTACTGCACTTTTATACGGAGAAAGTAACGACTTTACAAAATTAGAAGTTCCAAATCTATTACAAGAAGAACCGTCTTTATTGCAGTATAGTTCAGGTACAACAGGAGAGCCAAAACTGATTCGTAGAGCATGGACGGAAATTGAAATAGAAATTGCTGCTTACAATGAAGCTTTAAAATGTGAAGAAGACGAAGTGCCAATTGTAATGGCTCCAGTTTCACATTCATACGGATTAATTTGTGGCACGTTATCAGCAATTACGAGAGGTAGTAAGCCTATAATCATTACAAATAAAAACCCTAAATTCGCATTAAATATAGTTCGTAATACCGAAAAACATATCATATACGCAGTACCACTTATGTTACATATTATGGGGAGTTTTCCACAAGGGACTTTTCAGTTTCATAAAATTATGACATCAGGATCACCTTTGCCAGAAACGCTATTTTATAAGTTAAAGGGCATGACGAAATACATGATGCAGCAGTACGGCTGTTCTGAAGCTGGTTGCATTAGTATATGTCATGCTATGGAAACACATTTGGATTTAGGAAAACCACTTCCTCATGTAAGTATTAACATAGGGTCAAATGAAGATGAACCTGAAGAAATCGTAGTGAAAATTGCTGAAAAGGAGATTTATACAAAAGATTTAGGTTATAGATCTGAGCAAGGCCTTCATTTCATGGGGCGAATAGATGATGTTATTAATGTGTCCGGTCTAAAGGTATTTCCTATAGAAGTGGAAGAAACGATACTTCGATTAGAAGGTATTCAGGAGGCGATTGTATACCGGGGCAAGCATCCTGTGATGGGAGAAATAGTAAAAGCGAAAGTAGTCTCTCGTATTGAAACAGTACAAATACGAGAATGGTGCATACAGCATTTACCGTCTTATAAAGTGCCACATGAAATTGAAAATGTAGCAGAGATTCCGAAAAATAAAACAGGGAAAGTAAGTCGGAAGTTATTAGAGATGGGAGAGATAACAACATGAGTCGTGAAATGTTAAAAGAAGCAGTTTTAAGTATTATGAGAGAAAAAATGGAACTGAAAAATGTAACGCATTTAGAAGAAACGATGCGTTTAAATCAAGATTTATATATAGATTCGGTAATGATGTTACAGCTTATAGTATACATAGAAATGGATTTAAAGCTATGCGTTCCAGAGGATGAGATAGACCCAAAGGCGTTTCTTACTGTAGGATCTTTGCTTGAATTTATGGAAGAGTTACAGCCGTTACACGAAATAAATGTGAATAACTAACCTTTTAGGAAAGTGGATGAGAGTATGACTTCAATTAAAGTTCACTGTTTAGTGAGTTGTTTTTGTGAAATTATAAAAAGGCGTAGCGATATAGATTTCCGTCCATTTTATTTCGGATTATGGGATGGAGATTTTGATATAACAGAAGACGGGATTATTTCTTATCATTCCGAAAACATTAATCATGATAACTACTTACTTTGGTATGAAAAATTGTATGGCATTAAAGTGAACGAATGGTACGATCATTCAAAAGATAAAAGTAGCAATGTAGAAACATTTTTAGAATTAGTAGAAAATAAGCCGGAAAATCGTTACGTAATTGTAATGGTTGATATGTCTTTATTGCCTGAGAGAGAAAATAAGTTTCATCAAAAACCGTTTCCGCATTACTTAATGATATCGAAGACAGAGAAAGAAGATGAATGGTTCATGCTTGATCCTGATTTTCGCTGGGAAGGGAATATGGAAAGAGAAAAAGTGCTCCATTCTGTTAAAGACAACCCATTTGGTGGAGGCTATTTCATTGATATAGAAGGAATTCAGGAGCCAACACAAGAGATGGTAGAAAGTTATTTCATGGAAACATTCAAAAAAGATGATAATGAACTAACAATGGAATTAAAAAAATTAATAATAAAAATGGTAAATGAAGAGGATGGGTATTCACTTTCCGGGCTCGTAACGGCAGTAAAGCAAATACCCGTATTGGCAATACGTAAATATAGCTATGAACATGCCTTTGCATACTTCCGTGAAACTTTACAATATTCGGAGCAAGAATTTGATTATTGGTGTGATCGAGTGGAAGACATTGTACAAGGATTTACAAATGTACAGTACCGTGCTATTAAAATGGCAATGACAAATAATAAAGATATGTTATTACCAATTGTTGAGAAACTTGATGAAATGAATACAATTGAACTGCAGATTAAGGATGAACTAGAGAAACAGTTTCTGTTATGGAAAGAAATGATAACAAATCAGTCTTTCTTAACTAATACAAGTTCATTGAATTTAAGATAAGGGAGTTCAAACCAATGAAATATTCGCTATGTACAATTTCATTTCGCCATCAACTAATTTCATTTACTGATATTGTTCAATTTGCATACGAAAACGGTTTTGAAGGAATTGAGTTGTGGGGGACCCATGCACAAAATTTATATATGCAAGAGCGTGAAACGACAGAACGAGAAATAGATTATTTAAAGGATAAAAATTTAGAAGTTACGATGATAAGTGATTACTTGGACATATCATTATTAGCGGATTTTCAAAAAACGATGGAAAAATGTGAACAGCTGGTAACACTAGCTAATTGGTTTAATACAAATAAAATTCGTACGTTTGCCGGGCAAAAAGGTAGTGAGGATTTCTCGGAACAAGAGAGAAAAGAGTATGTGGAGCGAATTCGCATGATTTGTGATCTATTTGCTCCGCATAATATGTATATACTATTAGAAACACATCCAAATACGTTAACGGATACTTTGCCGTCTACTTTGAAATTGTTAGAAGAAGTAAATCATCCATATTTAAAAATAAACCTTGATTTTCTTCATATATGGGAGTCTGGTGCAGACCCTGTAGATAGTTTTCATCGATTAAAGCCGTGGATACAACATTACCATTTTAAGAATATATCATCAGCGGAGTATTTACACGTGTTTGAACCAAATAATGTATATGCCGCTGCTGGAAGTCGTGTAGGAATGGTTCCATTATTTGAAGGTATTGTAAACTATGATGAAATCATCCGGGAAGTAAGAGATACTGATCATTTTGCTTCGCTTGAATGGTTTGGGCATAATGCGAAAGATATATTGAAAGAAGAAATGAAAGCATTAACGAATAGAAAATTAGAAGTAGTAAGTTCATAAGGTGAAATGATGAAAGAGTCTCGTTTAGGAGACTCTTTTTTTATTTTATCAATAACCAAAAATTACCATGTATTTAATTTCGGATTTGATACAGTTTAATATATATAAGGAGGTGATCGGTAATGGCTAGAAATCGTAACGCTAATCAATTAGCATCACATGGAGCACAAGCAGCTCTAGATCAAATGAAATATGAAATTGCACAAGAGTTTGGTGTACAGCTTGGGGCTGATACTTCTTCACGTGCAAACGGTTCTGTAGGCGGTGAAATTACAAAACGCCTTGTAGCGATGGCAGAACAACAGCTTGGTGGCGGATATACTCGCTAAATGTAGAAGGTTATAGGAGAAAGGAAGGATTCTTCCTTTCTTTTTTATTTTCAATTAATTGGTATGGATATATTGTGAACAGGATTCAAAGAATAGGAGTAATGCTATATTTTACCCAATTTCTTTTGTTGTAAATGGAAAGTAGTAAAGATGAAATAGCCCTGGTGGAATGTAAACATAATTTCCAGCAGGGCTATTATATGGTAAGAAATATATGATGAAAGGTTCCGAAATCAACATGTTAAAAAAAGAAAACTGTTGTTTAATTGCACTTGCATCAGTTCCACTTGTTATGACGCTAGGTAATTCAATGCTTATTCCAATCCTGCCAACCATTGAAAAGAAATTACATATTTCATCTTTCCAAGTATCCATGATAATTACAATTTATTCTATCATTGCAATTATACTTATACCGATTGCTGGTTATTTATCAGATAGATGGGGACGAAAGATGGTAATGGTTCCAAGTTTATTAATTGCAGCTATTGGAGGAGCGATAACGGGATGGGTATCATGGAAAGTTGATAACCCTTATGTTTGGATTCTTATCGGAAGAGCAATTCAAGGGATAGGTGCTGCTGGTGCTATGCCAGTTGTCATACCATGTGTCGGTGATTTATACAAAGATGAAAAACAGGTTAGTACAGGTTTAGGAATCATTGAGACGTCAAATACATTTGGAAAAGTATTGAGTCCCATATTAGGATCAGCTCTTGCAGCTATTGTATGGTTCTTACCATTTTGGGCGATTCCAGTTTTATGTGTAATATCGATTGTTTTACTACTGGTACTAGTAAAGGCGAAGAAACAAGAAGAAGAAGTCCCACCACTTAAAGAATTTATTCAATCTATTATCTCTACGTTTCGAGAAAAGGGAAGATGGTTAATTGCCATTTTTATACTAGGTGCAATTATTATGCTTATTTTATTCGGAATACTTTTTTATCTGTCAACTATACTGGAGTCGAAGTACGATATTCATGGTATATGGAAAGGGTGTGTACTCGCTATTCCTTTACTTGTACTATCACTTAGCTCATATATGGCTGGTAAAAAAATTGGAGATCAACAAGATATTATGAAAAAGTGTATCTATATTGGATTTTTACTGGCTGCTGCATCTGTCTTCTTACCTTTATTTCTAAAAGGAATCTATTTGCTACTTCTTTGTCTCGTTATTATGGGGGGAGGAATTGGTATGGCGTTACCATGTCTAGATGCTCTTATTACACAAGGGATTGAAAAAGAGCAGAGGGGGACAGTTACGTCATTTTATAGTTCAATGCGATTTATCGGTGTAGCAGCTGGACCACCCCTGTATTCTTTTTTTATGAAAGGGGCAGACCATGAAGTGTTTTATTTAACAAGCATCTTCGCTGCTATTGGTGCTGTCATAGCAATTATTTGGATTAAACCAGCAAAAGATAAAATGATGTTAAAACAGAAACCGGAACCAACTTCATAATGCGAAAGAGAATTGCATGCCAATTACATAACATGCAATTCTCTTTAATTAGTTAGGAAAAACAACTTGTTTTAACATATAAAGTGCGACTCCCCATATGATTAGCCCTGAAATTTTATTTAATATTATAATCGTTTTTCCTGTCGAGTCAAATCCTTTTAGAAATTTTCCAGCAAAAGCTAAACTAATAAACCAGATCCAAGAAACTATAATTGTTGCAAAAGTGAAAGCCCATTTCTCACTTCCTATGTACTGTATAGAGTTTGTTCCGATTACACCAATTGTGTCTAAAATTGCGTGTGGATTTAGTAATGAAACTGATGCGGCGAAAATAATTTGATTTTTTAAAGGCATGCTTTTTTCTTGTTTTACATCATTTGAAGGATCGCTTCTCCAAATAACCCAGCCCATATACATAAGAAAGAAAAATCCAATCATATACAAGGTGGTTGTTAACCAAGAGAAAGTTAAGAGGACAAGGGAGACACCTTGTACAGCAATTAATATTAATAATGTATCACATATAGATGCAGTCAAGACTACAGGAGCAGCTCGCCAAATATTTGGTTGACTAGCGCCTTGGTTAAAGACGAAAACATTTTGGACACCTAATGGAATGATAAGACCAAATGCAAGGATGATACCGTGAATAATTGCTTCACTCATCAGATTACCTCCTACTTAATTTGATTAATTATGATAGTCTATATTGTATAGAAGAAATGAAAATTTGTATCCATCCATATGGTTGGATAGGTTACCAACCATAAAGTATGTGAGGTGAGATAATGGAAAGGCTCGTTTGGAAACCTAATATGTCTTCATCTGTTCCTTTGTATAAACAAATAGAATCTTATATAAAAGAGAGAATTGTTAATGGGGAATGGACAATTGGAACTAAATTACCTTCACAAAGAGATTTGGCGCATACGTTTGAAGTGAATCGAAGTACAATTGTAATGGCTTTCGATGAATTAGTAGCAAAAGGGTATGTTGAGGGGAATGGCCGGAAGGGAACAATTGTTATAAATAATAGTGAGAGTACTTCTACATATGCCCCGCCTCCAAACTGGCAGTCTTATGTAGAAACAGGACTTCATTATCCGAATCTTCCTGCTGTACAAGAGATTAATCAAGCTGAATTTACTCCCAATGTAATTCGATTAGGAACAGGTGAACTTTCACCGAGTCTCTTGCCTGAGAAAAAGATGAAGGGTATTATTAATAAAATTCTACAATCAAATGTTACACTTGGGTATGAGGAACCGAAAGGAAATCTCCATTTAAGAGAAAAAATTGCGGAATATTTAAAAGGGCATGGGGTATATGTATCTCCTGACTCTATTTTAATTGTTTCGGGAGCAATCCAAGCACTGCAACTTATTTCTATGGGGCTTCTTCCGAAAGGAGCGTCAATTTTACTAGAAAAACCATCATATTTATATTCGCTTAATGTATTTCAATCAGCAGGAATGCGCTTGATTGGAATACCAATGAATGAGAATGGTATAAATACTTCCTATATCACAAAATATAAGAAACAATTTAACGCATCTATTTTATATACAATCCCATCTTTTCATAATCCGACCAATTTTAGTATGAACACTAAGAAGAGGGAAGAAGTGATGGAGATATGTAATGAAATTGGATTACCTATTATTGAGGACGCGGTATATCAAGATTTATGGTTCGATGCACCAGTTTCAAAGCCTTTAAAGGCATATGATAAAAATGGTATCGTGCTACATATTGGAAGTATGTCCAAAGTCATTAGTCCTGGTTTAAGAATTGGGTGGGTTGTTGGATCAGAATCAGTTATTCAAAGATTAGCAGATATAAAAATGCAAACTGATTATGGTTCAAGTTCTATATCCCAGCAGATTGCAGCGGAGTGGTTTGAAAATGGATTGTATGATGAACATTTACAGTTTGTAAGAAGTGAATTGAAAAAACGTAGAGATTTTATGATAAGTATGTTAGAAAAGTATTGTAGTGGCATTGCAACTTGGCATGAGCCAGTAGGAAGCTTTTACATTTGGCTACATATAAATCTACCAATTTCGAATCGTAGTTTATTTGAAAAAGCTTTACAAGAAAGGGTGTTGTTAAACCCAGGCACTTTGTATGATAGAAGTGCTAACCAATTTTTACGTCTTTCTTATTCCTATGCAACTGTAGAAGAAATTGAAGTTGGAATAAAAAAGATTGCGCAATTAATTAAAGGGTAAAAGGAGAAAACCATGAAACAATATGTGATTTGCCAAATTATCGATGGGGATAAATATTTAGCTGCTTATGCAGAGACAAAACAGGATGCAGTTGAAAAAGCAGAACTGTTAGGATTAAGAACCGGAAACCGTTACATAGTAATTACCGCAGAAGAAGCTGAAGGGTTAACTTATCCTTAAATAATGGGAGAGTACATAAGAAGTAAATAAGCCTAACAATGTACTATATTATTAGGCTTATTTACTATTAAAGTGTGACAGGGAAAATAATATAATTATGAGTCAAGTTGGCGGAAATACCGATTTGTTTTTCGATCCTGATTGCCGTCTCTATATTCATCAACATATTGTCTGAAGTTCCAGGATTGTAAAAACTTATTAGCTGCATTATAACCAGAGTTATAGAGCCATTCTTTCTCTTCTTTAGTTAGTTGAAAATTAGTACTGGTAATGATTCCTGTTGGAATTGTAATAGTTCTAGCCTTTGATTCTTTATCTAAATGACGTAAATCATGAGCTTGCATCATCGTTTTAAATAATCCTTTGAACATGGAAATAGGTTCGTCATAGTGGGCGGGATCAGCTTGAATCTCATCTTTTACAAAATGAAATCCAAAGGTAGGCCAGCGAGGAGAAGTCGGTGAATCGAAAATCCAAATTGGGTAATTACTTAAAATACCGCCGTCAACCATATAACAAGGTTGTTTCCATTTTGGGGTTCTCCATTTCACTGGTTCGAAGAAGAAAGGAATGGTTCCACTCATTCTTACTGCTTTAGCGATAGAGAAGCGATAATTTAAAAATCCGTAGTTTGGCAAGTCATCGGGAAAAATAACCATTTTACCATTGCTTATATCTGAAGCGATAATTTTGAGTTTATTCAAATCGGGTAAGTCTGTAAACAAATGAATTCCTTTTTTTCTAAGCAGGTCTTCTAGCCATTCTTCGAGAAATACATTTGAATAAATACCTAGAGTAGACCAAGCGCTTAATCCTTTACCAATAAAGGGGATTCTATCAAGAAAAGTTTTTTTAGTGAATTTTTCATAATCAATGTCTGTTACAATCGTCTTTAATTCGGAACAAGAATATCCTGCTGCTAGAAGAGCTGCAATAATAGCGCCGGCTGATGTTCCAGCTAAACGTTCCCATTCATATCCTTTTTCGGCTAACGCGCAAATTGCCCCTACATGAGCAATTCCGCGTACACCGCCTCCTTCAAAAACACCATCAATTTTCATTGAACATACTTCCTTTCTAAAAAATGAAAATGGAAAAAAAGCACGTATTGTACGTGCTTTTTTACAATAGTTTTTAAGTTTACTAGCAGCCTACAAAGCCGCCCCAACAGCTAGCTCCGATGATGATTAGAAGGATAAATAAAACGATTAATAAAGCGAAACCTCCATAACCACAACCGCCACCACAACTACCGCCGTAACCGTAACCACCGCCGTAACCGCCGCAACTATATCCGTAACCCATGTGGAATTCCTCCTTAAATTAAAAATAAAAATGAACGAGGGGAAAATGTACTGGAAGAAATAAAGAATTATCGTGTTTGTAGGAACAATGTATACTATGCTTTTTTAAACTTGTTCGCGTACGAGGGATAAGCCCGTTTTTTGGAGGGCTTGTTGAATTTACAATGAATGAAGTATAATCTTTGTGCTATGATACAAATAAGTATGTAAATGTAAGGAGAATTTATGGAACAGAAAATTGAAATATTAATTGATAAATATGAACTAACACATTTGAAACAGGAACTTATTAATACTGTATTTCCTTGTGTAAAAGTTGTGCCAAAACAACAGGAAATAATTGCGATAGGCAGTTCGAAAATGGGCGGAGTTCCTGATTTGCCAAATACATTTGAATATCCAACATACAAAGAGAATCCGTTACGTTTTATCGCACAATTTAATTTAAGTGATTTACAAAACGTTGGTATGGATCATAATCTTCCTAAGACAGGGATGTTATATTTCTTTAGTATTGAAAATTACTTTGAAGAAGATGTGGATCCAACCGAAGCTGGACGTGTACTTTATTATGATATCCCTGTAGAGCAATTACGTAGAGCAGATGAAATACAAGCGAAATATAACCAGTGTGCAATTACTTTTGAACTGACGTATAAATTACCGGAGCTTTTCATTGAAGATGAGGCGGATTCAGATCGTTTCTTGCAATTACTTGAAGAGCTAATCCCAGACAACTATGATAATCATCAAATGTTTGGAGAACCATTCTCTGTACAAGATGAGGTATTGTACGAGACTGGACAATATATGGGGATAGATCCACAGCATATGACGCTCTTATTCCAAATTGATTCAGATACTAAAAATTGTAATATGATGTGGGGAGATTTAGGGATGCTTTATTTCTGTATTGGAAATGAAGACTTGAAAAATCGCCATTTTGAAAATACATGCTGTGTGTTGCAAACTTGCTAAGAAAAGGGTTGTTCTTTTTCTAAAAGAACAACCCTTTTAAAAATGTTAAATATGCATAATCTCATATGACCTATTTTGAAAAGTATTGTATACTCTGAAACTATACGATACTTTTTTGTATAGTTATAGAATGTAAGGAGTGACAAGATGGGAAAGACAAGTAAGTATGTGACAGCTGCCGCACTTTGTTCAACTATAGTAATGGGAAGCTTACAGGCGTCAGCTGTATCTTATGCGGCTACGAATCCGACTACAGTGACAACACAATCGGATGCAAAGTTGTTAAATGATTTCAGAAAAGAATTAAAAAAACAGATTGATAATAGAGAAGAAAATATTACAATCACATATAAAACAAAAGATAGAAATGCTAGAAATATTATGGACCAATTGTATGGCGAGTTTAATAAAATTGTAGATGCTGATGAGTATGTAAAATATAATGTAGCGTCTACTAAATATTCTATAAAAGGGATGCCAGGGAATTATACATTTACATTACAAGTGAAGTATCGTGAATCAAAAGAGCAAACACAGTATGTAAAGTCTCAGGCGAAAGCAATTGTAAATTCTATCATTAAACAAGGCATGGATGAACATGAAAAAGTGAAAGCTATTCATGATTATGTTGTGAAAGAAGTATCATATGATACTTCTTATCAAGCATATACAGCGTATGAAGCGTTAGCGAATCGTTCTGCCGTTTGCCAAGGATATACATTGTTAACATATCAATTACTAAAAGAAGCAGGTATTCAAAATCATATTGTAACAGGTACAGGGAATGGACAAGCTCACGCATGGAATTTAGTGAACATTGATAACAAGTGGTACCACCTTGATACTACATTCGATGATCCAGTTCCTGATAAAGCTGGGCGCGTAACATATTCATATTTTAATATGTCTGATGAACAATTAAGCAAAGACCATGAATGGGATCGTAGTGAATATCCCGCGGCAACTACAAGCTACTTCAACGAATTAACAAGCAAAATAAAAGCCGGTAGTTCAAAAACTGCTGTATATGAACAAATGTTAAAAGAAACAAATTTAAAGTATTTATCTGCACAATACGGAGCGGAAAATTACAATGAGTTTAAGAAAAAATTACAGCAACAATTTGCTTCCAAGCCAGAAAAAGTAGAAGTACGATATAAGCAGTCCATGGATGGAACGATGCAAGATATAAAGAAAGTATTAAATGAAATAACTTGGCCAAAAGGTGCAAAGCGTGTATCTTATCAAGTTGCGCCATATAGTGCAATGACAGGTTATTCATTAGCGACAATTACATTTACGTATTAATGAAAAAGAGCATCTTTAAAAGGTGCTCTTTTTACGTTTGAGTATAATTCTAGTGACTATTTAGAATTATGCGATAAAATAATTGAAAATAGAGGATGTGATAGCTGAATGAATTTGTTCGAAAATAATATATTTGCATTGATATATTTTTGTCTAGTAATCGGACTTATCGTTTTGTTTTTTGTATCATTTACTCTGTTCATTAAAAGATTATTGCAAAACAACACTATGAAAAAACAACATGTGATTAATATGAATCAGAAGTTAGATCGGATTATTGAATTGCTTGAAAAAGATAAAAAAGAATAATGGAAGATGGATAAAAAGGAGAAGCAGATGGCGAATTATATAAAGGAATTACGTGAAAAAATAGGGCATGATTATGTTATTTTGAATTTTGCAGGAGGTTGTGTATTTAATGAATTTGGTGAAGTGCTTCTGCAAAAAAGAGGAGACTTTAATGCTTGGGGATTTCCAGGCGGTGCAATGGAAATCGGGGAATCTGCGGCAGAAACTGCGATTCGAGAAATAAAAGAAGAAACAGGATATGATGTGAAAATTGATGAGCTCATTGGTGTGTATACGAAATATTTTCAAGCATATCCGAATGGAGATCAGGCACAGGCAATTGTAATATTCTTTAAGTTTTCAATCGTTGGAGGGAATACAAAAATAGACGGTGATGAAACGTTAGATTTGCAGTTTTTCCCTTTAGACAAAATGCCGCCATTGTTTAATAAACAACATGAAGATTGCTTGCAGGATTTATTAGAGAAAAGAGTAGGGGTATATCGTTAACGTATAAAAAAGAAGCTAAATGAGATTAGCTTCTTTTTTATGTTCTATTTCCACCAATCATCAAACATTGACGCTGGTACTTGTCTTTTATGTTCACTCACTTTGTAACGCTTCTCGATCTTTTCAGCAACGTCAGCTGGAACGGATTTACCTTCTAAATAGTCATCTAATTGATCGTAAGTAATGCCTAGCTCTGTTTCATCAGCTTGACCTGGTTTTTCATCTAATAAATCAGCTGTTGGCATTTTTAAGTAAAGTCGCTCGTCTGCACCTAATTCTTGTAATAAATCACGTCCTTGGCGTTTCGTTAATCCCGTTAATGGTAATAAATCTGCACCGCCATCTCCGAATTTTGTGAAGAAACCTGTTACAGCTTCAGCAGCATGATCAGTTCCGATAACGAGTAGCCCTTGTTGTCCGCCGATTGCGTATTGTGTAACCATACGGATACGCGCTTTAACGTTCCCTTTATTGAAATCTGTTAATGATTCGTCTAATAAGTTTTCGTATTGATTTGAGAAAGCATCAACTGTTGAAGCGATATCGAAAGCAACAGACTGATCAGCTTGAATAAATTGTAATGCTAATTGTGCATCATCTTCATCTTTTTGTACTTTGTATGGAAGACGTACGGAGATAAACGTTGCGTTACCACCTTCATTACGAACTTCTTCGACTGCAAGCTGTGCTAAACGTCCTGCCAGTGTAGAGTCTTGTCCGCCGCTAATTCCAAGTACAAATCCTTTTGCACCTGTAGTTTTTAAATAATCTTTTAAGAAATCAATTCGTTTACAAATTTCTACTTTCGGATCAATTACAGGCTGAACATGTAATGCTTTCATAATTTGTTCTTGTAATGTCATTATGTTTTCCTCCTATTCATATTAAAGCGGTAAATAAGTTTATATGTATATTGGTACATACTTCTATCCTTTATTATTTCGCAAAACTAACGAATATACAATAGGATGCGTGTATGAATGTAGTCATTATAATGAAACTGTTTTATATAAGCAATTGTTTAAAACCTTTCAATAATGTAAGGTTTTTGTCATTTGAATCGATGGAAGGTATTTCCGAACTTTACTAATATAAAAGTATAGTTAGTAGAAGGGCGGAGAAGTAGTATGAACATTAGAGAACTCGCATTTCGAAATGTAACGCGAAATAGACGAACATACTCAGCTTATTTTTTGAGTAGTGCATTTGCAATTATGGCCTTTTTTGTGTATTCATTTTTTGCGTTTCATCCGGCATTAAGTGCTGGAGAATTAGGACAGTACGTATTCGTAAGTATGTCTTTTGCGCAGTCTATTATTTACTTATTTACATTCTTCTTTATTTTATATTCAATGGGAATGTTTTTAAAAACGAGAAAGCGTGAACTAGGAATTTTAATGATGCTAGGTATGACGAAATATCAATTAAAGCGTCTTATCTTCTTTGAAAATATAATGATTGGAATAGGAGCAATAATTTTTGGGATTCTTTCAGGTATGTTGTTTTCAGGGATATTAATATTTGTAGCTCCGATGATATTAAAACTAGATATCTCTTTATCCTATTACATACCGATGAAAGCGATTGTTGTAACGAGTATTATGTTTTTCGTATTATTTATGATCATTTCATTGTTTAGTGCAGGAATGGTTCGTAAAAATAAAATTATGAAATTGTTTAGAGGATCAGCAGAGGCGAAGCCGGAACCGAAGGCATCTATAATTTCTTCTATATTAGCAGTAGTATTGCTTAGTGCTGGCTATGCAGGAGCTCTTATGTCACATGGTGCAATGGTATTTATAATGATGATTCCTGTTACAACGGTAGTCATTATTGGTACGTATTTGCTGTACAAGCAGTTGAGTGTCTTTATTATTCGATTATGTAAAAAAAGTAAACGTTTCTATTGGACACAGACAAATATTATTACTTTGTCAGATTTAGCATACCGTATGAGAGATAATGCAAGGATGTTCTTTATTGTAACGATTATTTCAACTGTAGCATTTTCAGCAATAGGTACATTGGTTGGGTTTGCTTCGATGACGAAAGAAATTATGGACAGACCAATTGCGTTTCACTATCAGTCTAAGCAAGGTAATAGCAATGAGTCACAGCATCTGAAAATCATTGACGAAGGATTAAAGAAACATAATATAGCAGCTTCAAAAATAAATATTTCATCGAAGAAAACGGAGGAGCAGTCGTTAAGAAGCGCCATTTTTATAAAAGAATCAGATTATAAAGAATATGCAAAGTTAACAGGAGAACCATTTAATAGTGTATCAAATAAAGAGGCTTTATTTTTGTCAGTCGAAATACCCGGACCACCGATGAAAGAAAGAAAAGAAATTACTTTACCAAATATGAATGAACGTTTAAATGTGAAAAAAGTTAATACTTCTTCATTAAGTAAAATACTAAGAGGTAATGTGTATGTAATCTCTAAAAATCAATATGATTCATTACAAGATGGATTTAAAGAAGAAAAAGATTATATGTATAAAACACAATCCGCGAAAGATGAAATTGAGGTCGGTAAGGAACTTACGCTTCAGATGAAGCCTTATGAAGAACATTCAACGTTTAGTGCAGAAGAGTACGATCAAAATCAAAGTCTACAAATCGCAGGACCCATTTTATTTGTAGGTTTCTTTATTGGTATTGTATTTTTCGTTTGTGCAGGAAGCTTCCTTTACTTCCGTTTATTTTCAGATTTGGAGGACGATACTCGTTTATTTGAAATGATTCGAAAAGTTGGATTGACGAGAGGGGAATTATCGAAAGTAGTCACAATCCGCTTAGCGCTTTTATTCTTCGTTCCAGTTGGAGTTGCAACATTACACGGGGCAGTAGCATTAACTGCGTTAGGACAAATGTTTGAGTACTCACTGTTTAAAGAAAATACAATTGTATTAAGTATTTTCGTAGGTATTCAAGTTGTATACTTCTTAATTATAAGATCGCGTTATTTAAAACAATTGAAAGAAAGATTGAATATTCGTTAAATGTGTTTTTTTAACTTTTGTACTATATTTTCTAAAAAGAGTAAGGCATTACCAAATATATAGTGATAAAATGAAAATAGCGAGGTGAAAAAAATAATAGAGAGTAAGGGGGGAGTAACATGAAAGCAACAGGAATTATTCGAAAAGTAGATGAATTGGGACGGATAGTTATTCCTAAAGAATTACGAGATGTATTAGGAATACAAATCAAATCACCACTTGAAATTTTTGTAGAAGAAGACAAAGTCATTTTACAAAAATATCAACCTTACAATGCTTGTCAAATAACAGGTGATGTTTCAGACCAAAATATTTCATTAGCAAATGGAAACATTACTGTTAGTATAGAAGGCGCAAAACATGTAATAAAAGAAATTGAGCAGTTTTTGAACAAGAGTAAGATTTAGTCTTAATTTATCCAGCTATTTGTGGGCAGTAAAACTCCCACCTCAAAACTCGGCTGAAGAAAAGAAGTTGGGTGGGAGATCAACTGCCCGTAAAAGCCCGATTGGTGAGGGCTAATAATCAGTGGGGGATGAACACCCCCCACTGATTATAGTTTCACTTTATATTATTCTTTTGAAAAACTGAAAAAGAAAAGGACCATAATGGGTCCTTTTCTTTTGTTTATTGAGAAATATTTGAGAGGAAGGGAAATGGAACGAATAAAACGAATGTTAAATCTAAACGCATTCAATAGTGGTCTGAAATGAAAATAATATATTTTCAGGAGGGATTACGATGAATAGTAGTACAGCGAATAAACAAAAAGGCATTAAATTAATTCCGTTTACTGTAAATAAAGTGGTTGAACAAGTAAATGAAATTCCACCAGGTGTACAATTGATTCATGCTCCGCAAGTATGGGAAAAGAGCGCGAAAGGAAAAGACATTGTCGTTGCTGTTTTAGATACAGGTTGTGATGTAAATCATGTAGATTTAAAAGATCGTATTATTGGTGGGAGAAATTTCACAAAAGATTATGAAGGAAATCCCAATATTTATCTTGATAATAATGGGCATGGTACTCATGTAGCGGGGACAATTGCAGCGACTGAAAATGGAGTGGGTGTACTAGGAGTCGCACCACTTTCTAAAATGTTAGTTTTAAAAGTATTAGCTGGAGATGGTTCTGGAAGTTATGAGCAAATTATTGAGGCCATTCATTATGCTGTAAATTGGAGAGGACCGAATAAAGAGAAAGTGAGAATTATTTCAATGTCACTTGGTGGTCCGCAAGATGTACCAGAGTTACATGAAGCTATTCAAAATGCGGTAAAACAAGACGTACTTGTCGTGTGCGCTGCAGGAAATGATGGAGATTGTAACGATGATACTGAAGAATTAGATTTTCCAGGTGCTTATTCTGAAGTAATTGAAGTAGGTGCTGTTAATTTAGAGCGGAAAATTTCATGCTTTAGTAATTCAAATCAAGAAATTGATTTAGTAGCGCCGGGTGATGAAATACTGTCTACGTATCCAGAGGGGAAATATGCGGTATTAAGTGGTACTTCAATGGCGACGCCGCATGTCGCTGGGGCGCTAGCACTTCTCATAAAGCAGTGTGAGAGAGAGTATGGTAGAAAATTATCAGAGCCGGAAATATATGCGCAACTTATAAAAAGGACTGTACCTTTAGGGTATGAACGTACATCTGAAGGGAATGGATTAATAGATTTATTAAAAGAATAGTAATTACTAAAAAACATCTCATATTTATATGAGATGTTTTTTAGTATGGTTCTGTCGCATGTATTACAACATCTAATAAACCAGGGAATCTAGTATTTAAATCTTCTTCACGAATTGAAATGAAACGTTGCGTTCCCTCAAGTCGTGTAAACATAACACCAGATTCACGTAAAACTTTGAAATGGTGAGATAAAGTTGATTTCGCAATTGGAATGTTTAACGCACCACAAGATTGTTCATTTTTCTCTAGTAGCATAGTTACAATTTGTAAACGAATTTGATCGCTAAGTGCATATAAGACAGAAGAGAATTGAATTTCTTCTCGATTTGGATGATAGAGAGTACGCATTTTTTCACCTGCTTGTATAAGTTAATATATTTGCACTATAACATATAAAGTGGTATATTTCTATTGTTCGAATATAATCGAACAATAGAAATATAGGGGGATAAAAAATGAAGTATACAAAATTGCAAAAGGCAGGACTAAATATTTCGAAGTTGGGGTTAGGAACAAACGCTGTTGGGGGACATAATTTATATGCTGATGTGAATGAGGAAGAAGGAAAAAGATTAATAGAAGAAGCAATTCAGCAAGGGATTACATTTTTTGATACAGCAGATTCATACGGTTTCGGTAGATCAGAGGAATTGGTAGGAGAAGTATTAAAAGGAAAACGCCACGAGTTTGTACTTGCTACAAAAGGTGGAATTCAGCCGTTATTAAATGGAGAGGTTCATATTAATAATGAACGAAGCTATTTAAGAAATGCTGTGGAAAATAGCTTAAGAAGATTACAAACTGATTATATTGATTTATATTATTTACATTTTACAAATCCTGAAACAAGTTACATAGATTCAATTGGGGAGCTTACTCGCCTAAAAGAAGAAGGGAAAATTCGTTCAATTGGAATATCTAACGTAAATGTAGAGCAACTAAAAGAAGCGAATCAGCACGGACATATAGATGTTGTACAATCACCATATAATATGTTGGATCGTGCTGCTGGGGAAGAACTTTTGCCATATTGTATAGAATCAGGTATTTCATTTATTCCGTACGGGCCTCTTGCCTTTGGGATACTAGGCGGTAAATATACAGAAGATTTTAAATTAAACGAAGGCGATTGGCGTCAAAGTGTAAATCTATTTGAAGAAAATACATATAAAAATAACTTTAAAAAAGTTGAGATGTTAAAAGATTTAGCTAAAGAAATGAATCTTGAAGTATCACATTTAGCTTTAGCGTGGCTATTAAATAAAAAAGGAATTGATACTGTTATTCCTGGTGGGAAACGAGCGGAGCAAATAAGAGAAAGTGTAAGAGCAGTGGATGTTTCATTGAATGAAAAAGTTATGAAAGAGATTGAATCTATTTTAGAAGATTAGTTGAAAAGAGGGATAGGGCCCTCTTTTTATATAAAAGGAGAAGGTTTAAATGAAAAGAGTGCTAGCTGTATTCTTTACGATAATGTTTATGATTGGTACAGATACTTTCTTAATTTCACCACTTTTGCCGACATTACAACAAGTGTATCATGTATCAACTGAATTATCAGGATGGATGGTGAGTTCATATGCTTTAGGATACGCTGGATTTGCGCTTATCGCTGGTCCTATATCAGATGGCTTAAACAGAAAAAAAGTGATGGTATTAGGAATGAGTTTTTTTGCATTAAGTACATTTTTGTGTGGAATGGCACCGAGTTTTTTATGGATGCTAATATTTAGATTTTTAGCAGGTGTAAGTGCAGCTTTTGTATCTCCACAAGTATGGGCATCTATTCCGCTCCTTATAGAGAAGAAGCAAATTGTAAAAGCAATTGGAATTGCAACAGCAGGGTTATCAATCTCCCAAATTTTAGGCCTGCCAATTGGAGCATATTTAGCAACGATACATTATACAACACCATTCTTCGTCATTGGTATATTATCAGCACTACTTGTCGTTCTTATTTATGTAGTATTACCAGAAATACAACCGGTTCATATAGGTGGAAGTAAAACAAACATCTTAAAGCGCTATAAACAATTACTTACAGATTCAAAGGTTTCACTTTCTTATTTTGCATATTTTGTTTTTCAAACTGGTAATTTTGCTGCATTTTCATTTTTTGGTGTATGGCTTTCCATTCAATTTGGCTTACAAGTCCATGAAATAGGAACAGCTATGCTCGTATTAGGGTTAGGAAATTTAACAGGGAATATTTTTGGCCCAAGAATCGTAAATAAAATTGGTTATAACCTTTCTTTCTATGGTGGAATTGTATTTACAGCTGTGCTATATGTATTACTTCCTCATGTAAAGAACATTATATTTGTGGAGTTATTATTCTTTGTTTTATTTTTTGTGACAGGAATTTTGTTTGTATTGATGATGGGGCGCTTACAAAATATGTCTAGTATAGCAAGAGGAACAGGAGCCGCTCTTGCTAATGCTTCTATGTATATTGGCCAAATGATTGGAGCGGCAATAGCAGGAATGTTATTTGCAGCATCTCACAATTTTATACTTGTAGGTAGTTTTACTGCGTTACTATATATAGGAGCTTTATTTTTGTTTAGAAAAAGTGAAAAGCTTAGTGAAGATAGTGAAACAGGAATTGCATCATAAAGCCTTTAAAAATAAATCGGAGAAATCCAAAAAAATAAAAAATCCCTAAAGAGATAGGGATTTATATATCGGCATATAGTTCCTTGGAAAAGGATATACTTAGTTTAACATATAGGAATACTTATATTTGTGAAATAGATGTGAAAGTAATGTGAAAAATGCCGTAATAAAAAGCACTGTTTTAGCTAAAACAGTGCTTTTCGTTTAGATTGAACTGTTGCCGCATTTTCATCATGTATTCCTGCTTCTTCAATAATTCGTTTTTTTACTTTATTTAATAGATGGTCTACTGCCTCACCAAAATAGTTAGCTTCGCTTTTTGTGCGGGCTTCTCGTAAACATTTATAGTTTTCTAGCAGTTCCTCTTTTTCGGTGTTTGTTAAGAAATCTTCTATTTTCTTTTTTGTCATACGAAACACCCTTTCTTCTGACAAACGACGCAATAGAAAATAATTATTTTTTATTATAACAATAATTTTTAGAGAAAGTATAGACTAACGTCGTAATAGTTTGTCAATTTCTTGGATTTTCTCATCAGCTTTCCCAATTTGCGTATTTTTAGCCTGTTCACCACCAAGAGCTTGGTGAAGTAAAAACGTTTGACCGGAAATAGCGGTCACAATGGAGACTTTTATAATTTCTTTTATTAAGGTGACATCGAATAAAACGAGTCCAAGAAGTGCGGCGAGGCTACCTGTAAAAATATCAGTTAAAAATCCAAAATGAAAAAAAGTTTTTAAACGGCGTGGAAGCAATAACTTGCCTTGGTTATTGATTAGATGGGAAACGAAGCCAGTAATGCCACCAACGAGAACTGCGGTTAGCCATTGATACATTTCCATCGAATCCACTCCTTTTAGTGAATAAGATTCGATAATTTTATATTGATTCCTTTTAATATTTCATATAAGCATATTGAGAAAGTTTGTTTAGGTTTATTCCGTATTCAATTTAATTTTAACAGAAAAATCTGATATATTTCAGTCATATTATATGAAGCGGTTATTCCTTAATATGAATGTAGAAAGGGGTGCGTGATATGAATATAGATTATCGAATAAGAAGTGTAGATGGTTATACAAAAAATATAGGGGAATTAGTAAGCATGCTGGAACATACGAGGGCTGTAACATTCCAGGAAATAAACGAGCTATCAGTTGAACAATTAGATTTAATTATGCCAAGTGGTGGGAATTCAATTGGCGCCTTATTAAAACATATAGCAGCTATAGAAAAAGCCCATCAGCTTATTTCATTTCAAAATCGTGACTTTACAAAAGAAGAATTAGAAATATGGGAAGACGCACTGTATTTAGGGGAAGTTGGGAGAACGATTCATGGTCATGAAATACAGTATTATGTACAACTTTTGCAAAGTGTTCGAGAAGAGTCGCTAAAGTATTTGAGTGAAGTAGATGATACATGGCTAATGTCAGAAAGAAAGTGGCCTAATGGCGTAGCGTATAATCAGCACTACCTTTGGTTTCATGTGCTAGAAGATGAAATTAGTCATCGCGGACAAATTAAAATGCTAAAAAATAAGTTATTTGAAAATTACGTTAAATAAGGTAGCTTTTTAAATCAATATTCCATATAATGAGAGTAATTAAAATAAGAACGGGGTGATGTATTATGGCGAAATTAACTTATATGAATAATAAACCAAATACAAAGGTGGACGGAAAGGGCGATACTCTATAAGTGAGCGCACAATCCTTCCACTAAGTTCAAACTAGGGAGGATATCAATTTGGATCAAAATATTTTAGAATCTTTCGGATGGGATTCTTTTTTTGAAGAACAAGCTGTAGAGAACTATGAAGTAGGGCGTATTTTACTTGAGCATAAGCATATATATCGGATTATTTGTAATGATGGTGAATATGTAGCGGAACTGTCTGGGAAGTTTCGTCATGAAGCGTTAACGAAGGGAGATTATCCGGCAGTTGGGGATTGGGTATATATAAAGAAAATAGAAAATGAGAAAAAGGCAATTATTCACCGTATTTTTCCGAGAAGAAGTTCTTTTTCAAGACAAGAAGCTGGTAACAGAACTGAAGAACAAATTATCGCAACAAATGTAGATTATCTATTTTTAGTGAATGCACTTAACCATGATTTCAACGTAAGAAGGATGGAACGTTATTTGCTGGTGGCTTATGAGAGCGGTGCAATGCCTGTTATTGTTTTAACGAAGAGTAGTTTATGTGAAGATGTGGAACAGAAAATTGCAGAAACTGAAGCGGTAGCAATCGGTGTTCCTATATTTGTTGTTGATAGCTTAGTGTACGTCGGAATAGAATCATTGCAACAATTTGTTTCACCAGGAAAAACAATTGCTTTAGTTGGATCTTCAGGTGCAGGGAAATCTACTTTATTAAATGCATTAATAGGAACAGCTGTAGCAAAAACCGGAGATATACGTGAAGAAGATAGTAAAGGAAGGCATACGACAACTCACCGTGAATTGTTCCAATTACCGAGTGGCGGTTTAGTAATTGATACGCCTGGTATGAGGGAACTTCAGCTTTGGGAAGGAAGCACGGCAATTCAAACTACATTTTCCGATATTGAAGATCTTGCAAATACTTGCCGCTTTCGAGATTGTAAACATGAAGGTGAACCAGGATGTGCAGTGCGAAATGCTATAGATAACGGAACTATACCCGTAGAGCGCTTACTAAGCTATAAAAAGCTGCAAAGAGAATTGGCATATGTTATGAGAAAACAAAACATTACTCTGGCAAGAGCGGAACGAGATAGATGGAAAAAGATTTCTAAACAACATAAAAAAATGTAAAAAACCAAAGGATTATTCCTTTGGTTTTTTGTATTTGTAAATTTTATAATAATATTATTCATATATATAGACAAAGGGGGGATATTTGTTTAAACTTTACAAGGTGTTTATCAAAAACGAATTGTAAAAATAGAGGATAGGGAATGGGATATATTCATAATTGGTTATTTATCTTTAAAACTTAATATTTAAATGTAGGAGGTTTATAATGAGTAAACTGTTAAGGTGGTTTCGAGATATAAAAGTAGCAAAAAAGCTATTAATTTCATTTTTGATAATTTTAATTGCGGCTGTCTCTATTATTGGAGGAATGTCTTATCAAACGGCTAAAAAGAATTTTGAATCACAAATTACGAGTAGTGCTCACGATAATATAAAAATATTAGATAATTTAATCAATCAAATGATTGAGGCGAAATTTAACGAAGTAAATAACTTTGCACGAGTGATTCATAGTGATATGTATCAAGGAGATAATCAAGATGAATTAAGAAAGGTATTATCTCAATATATTAATTTAAATAAAGATATTGAACAAGTATATGTTGCCGGCAATGATAAGAAATTTGTGCAAGAACCAAATATACAAATGGCAGCAGATTATGATCCAACAACTCGTTCTTGGTATAAAGATGCAGTGAGTAAACAAGGTGGAATCGTGGTCACTGAACCGTATAAGGCGAAAGGAAATGGACATATTGTCGTAACGATTGCGAAACAAACAGAAGATAAAAATGGTGTTGTTGCGGTAGATTTAAGTTTAGAGAATTTATTGAAAACAACAAAGTTAATCAATATTGGTAAAAAAGGATATACTTTCATTTTAGATGGAAAACAAAAAATAATTGCGCATCCTCAAGAAAAACCAGGAGATAAAGCAGCTGATTCTTGGGCAAAGAGAATTTACGAAGATAATCAAGGCACTTTTTCATACACGTATGACGGTAGTGAAAAGAAAATGGTATTTGCTACAAACTTAAAAACAGGTTGGAAAATCGGTGGAACGATGTACTCAAATGAAGTAATTGAAGCTGCTCAGCCTGTATTTTATAATATGTTAATTGTTATGCTTATTTCATTAGTTGTAGGAGGGGCACTTATTTATTTCGTAACTCTTTCTATTACAAAACCTTTAAAGAGATTAGTTGCCACTTCTAAAGAAATAAGTGAAGGAGATTTAACGCAAACAATTGAAATTAATTCAAACGATGAAATCGGTCAACTTGCAAAAGGTTTTAATGAAATGACAGATTCACTAAGAACGTTAATTGGAAGAATTAATACTTCAGCAGGGCATGTTGCAGCGGCATCTGAAGAGTTAACCGCAAGTGTGAGACAAGCGAGTGAAGCGACTGAACAAATTACATCAGCAATGGATGAAATATCAAGTGGTGCAACGACGCAAACAGCAAGCGTAGAAAATGGTGCTATGTTACTGTTTGATGTAACAGAAGGGATTCAGCATGTAGCAAATAGCTCATCATCTATTAATACTGCTTCTGCTCACACTCGCGAAAAAGCAGAAGATGGTGGAAAGCTAGTTGGAAAAACAGTAAATCAAATGCAATCTATTGCGGAATCTGTTTCACAGTCAGATGCTGTTATTCAGTTGTTGAATAACAAATCAAAGCAAATTGGTGATATTTTAGAAGTTATTCAAAATATTGCAGATCAGACAAATCTTCTAGCTTTAAATGCAGCAATTGAGGCTGCAAGAGCTGGTGAGCATGGAAGAGGCTTTGCAATTGTTGCTGATGAAGTACGAAAATTAGCAGAACAATCTAGTGTATCATCAAGTGAAATTAGTAAATTAATTTGTGAAATACAAGATGATATGAGTAAGACAGTAAAATCTATGAATAATGTAAATGAAGAAGTGCAATCTGGACTTGTTATTGCAAATGAAACAAAACAAAATTTCACTGAAATTTTACAATCTACAAATGAAATTGCTGACCAAATTAAAACGATGGTTGAAACAGCTAATGGGATGTCAAAAGGTGCAAATGAAGTATCTATTTCGGTTGGTCAAATTGCTATGACGGCACAAAATAATGCGACGAGTACACAAAGTGTTGCAGCGTCAGCTGAGGAGCAGTTAGCTTCTATGGAAGAAATTGGTTCTGCAGCTGGAACACTATCTCAAATGGCTGAAGAGTTACAAGTATTAATTGAAAGATTTAAAGTATAAAAAGGGGAGGCTGTCTCAAAATAGCATTAGTGCTATTAGAGACAGTTTTTTAGCTGATAAACGGATTAGAGGTTCAATGTATTTAATGTTTGTCGAAAAATAGAGGAATTTGTTAAGCGGGTGTATAATTAATATAATATAGACTACGTTTAAAGGAGATCAGTATGGGAGTGTATTGGGGAACGAAAAGACATTCTTGGCTTAGCTATGTCTCGTTTTGGTTAAGCATTTTATTCTTTGTTGCTTTTTTAATTGAAGTGTTTGTATTTAAAACACTTTCAAATAGCTCATTACAAATCGTTAAATACTTTTATTTTATATTTGTCCCATTAAATATCATTCTTAGTTTAAGGTTATTATTTAAGAAGAATGAAAAGAAAATATTACCGATTTTTAGTTTAATTGTATCACTATTATTTGCAAGTTTAATTATAGTGTTAGCATTAGCAGCTACAGGAAAATTCTTATGAGGAGAGTGATATAAATTACTCTTCTTTTTTGTGGTTTTTTAAGAGTTATAAGTAGTATGTAGGAAATAAGGAAAGTGATAAGTTATCAGTAAGAGGACGTACTAGTGAATAGAGAGTGAACTGAAAATACTATATGTTTTGTATGTGTATATAAAGCAAATGAATGCAGTAAGATTCGTGATATATGGTACAATAAACATGGATAGTGATAGAGATAAAGGGTATATAAAATACTCATCGTTTTTTAGTAAGAGAGGGGTTATCTTATGCTGTACGAGGATTTGATGACATTATTCCAAGCTGCTCCGATAGAATTGGATAGAGGCGGCTGGAAATATATAATCCAGGAACAAAATGATAATTATGAAATTGTTGATGAAATGTTAAAAAAGCAAATGAATGTTGAATTGTATTTTAATGAGTATGATGAGGTGAAAATCACTTTATATAAAGATGGAAGCCCTATTACTACTATGCAAAGAATTGCTATTTCAAAAGTTGAGTTGGATGAAGAGGAAGACGGCATTCAATTCGTATTGGAACGCATGCCAAGTCGAATGATTCGTTTGCAATTAAAGCCATATCTTGCAGTAGAAATGGGGCCGTACTGGGAAGTATGTGAAGACTGTGAATGAAGATGAAAAACATCCGTATACACGGATGTTTTTTTATGTTTTTTGAAGTTTTTTAAAGGCAATAATCGGTAGTAAAATGATGCTCACCCAACCGATAATAGGATATAGAATATGAAGTAATTCACTATATCCAATGAAACTAAAGCAATAACTAATTAGTAATATGAAGTAAATAATGTTATTACTTTTCCATCCGGTAATGGATTGCATTTGTTTTGTCATTCCGAATATATTCCCAACTAATGTTGTGAATACTTCACCAAAAATGATAAGAACAAAGAAAAAATGGAAAGTTGCATTAAACCTTCTTACAACTTCAGCCATTGGGATGTTATATTGATAAAATTGTTCAACTGATAATATTGCTAGATGGCTACATAATAAAATAAAGCAAAGCCCCGCGCCGCCTAAAATACCACCCCATAAAATAGCTTTTCGATCTTTTACTTCACTGGCCAATGGGACGAGAACACTTTGGGCGAGAGACAGATTTAATGCAACATATGTAATAGGGCTAGTAATCCATTTCATATTCCAACTTTCTGTAGGAACGGTGTCAATAATAGGAGTTGTACCATGAATAAGGGTTGTAATAGCAAGTCCGATAATGAAAATCATCATAATAGGTACGACAAGTGTATTCACTTCAAAAACACCTTGTAATCCCCGGCTCCCAATAATGAGGCAGGCGATGACTGTGATGAAAATACCAAGTTGTCTTGGGAGACGAAGTTGTTCTTCAAATACTGCCCCAGCTCCTGATAACATAACGCTAGTTACGCCAAATAATACGAGTAATAATAAAGTATTTACGACATTTCCAAATACATCCCCAAATAAATATTTATTAAATTCTTGCGCTGAAAATGCCCCGATTTGTGATGAAAGTAACATCATTTTTGTACCGAGCCAAATAAAAAAAAATCCACTTATACATATGCCAATGGTTCCGTACAATCCGTTAACTGTAAAAAATTCGACAATTTCTCGCCCAGTAGCAAATCCAGCTCCAACGACCGTTCCGATATAAGTAGCAGCGACTTTCTTTGCTACTTGCCATTGTTGATTGTCCATGTTATCCCTCTTTCTTCTATGATGAGCTTGACTTACTATTATGCATATGTGTGAGCTTGGACAATTAGACATATGAAGTAGTTGAAAGGATACATGAATTATATGATATTAGGGAAATATTAAGGTTGTTAAAACTTTGTTACATAAAAGCTGTTCATTCAAAAGAATAGGGAATGTATGGTAAAATGAAGTTAGGTCATTAAAAGATAGTAACATGATAAGAGGGGTGGATTGTATGAGTACGAAAACGAATGTTGTTGAAGTATTAAACAAGCAGGTAGCAAACTGGAATGTATTATATGTCAAACTGCATAATTATCATTGGTATGTGACAGGACCGCACTTCTTTACATTACATGAGAAATTTGAAGAGTTTTATAATGAAGCAGGAACATACATTGATGAGTTAGCAGAGCGTATTTTAGCGTTAGAAGGAAAACCGTTAGCGACAATGAAAGAGTATTTAGCAACTTCAACTGTAATCGAAGGGACAAGCAAAGAGTCTGCAGAAGAAATGGTGCAAATTTTAGTAAACGATTTTTCTGCACTTATTCAAGAATTAAAAGAAGGTATGGAAGTAGCTGATGAAGCTGATGATGAAACATCGGCTGATATGCTATTAGCAATTCATACGACATTAGAACAACATGTATGGATGTTAAGTGCATTCTTAAAATAAACATAAATGGATTAAAGAAAAACTCTATCGAAAAATTCTTTCAATAGAGTTTTTTATGATTTTTCAGTTTTCTTTTATGCTATAATATAGTAAAAAGGAGGCGATACAATGTTTCGCTTTTTCAGAACTGGAAAAGAGGATAGGGAAATTACGAAAGATGAATTAGAACAAGCGATGGCGAAGTTTCTAGAAACGAATGCTAATATCGTTTATACAGTTTTAGTAAATGATGATTACACAGTAAATTATGATTTGTTAAAGCCCTATTTACCTGCATTTCCAACAAATTTTTTTCTGATAACGAAGGAAACGCTTGAAGTATTTGAACATACAGAAGAAAATTTAAACCTAGTTAAAGAAATTGATATCGTACAAAAGGCCGTAGATCAATATGTAACAGAAAAAGAAATGTTCCCAATTGTTGAAGATAGCGAAGATCGCCTCATATGCGGAGTGAAGTTAGGACCATATTTAAATCGTATATTAAAAAGAAACTTATATATTTCAGAAAAGCATTATTTAGTTTCAAGTAAACCGGATAAGAAAAAAAAGAATAGTGGGCAGATGTTATGAGAACAACAATAATATTATTGTTGTCTTTTTTTTATTAAAATATTGATTTTTCAGTTTATTTAACTTTATACTACAACTAGTGGATAGGAAGGAGTGGTGTATTATGCGTATACATACATTAACTATTAAATATCATTCTGAGAATCAGGTATTGTTAAGTTAAATTGTAGAATTTAACTATTTATACCGTGACCCTAGAATGATAGGAAGATTGGAGAAGCAATTATTATAAAAGGTTACGGGGGAATTCCTATATGGAAAATAATATGACTTATATTAAGTTATTAAATGAAACGTTACATTGTTATGCAAATAAAGGAAGTTTTGAAGCGTATTCTTATATAATGAATAATGCTAAAGATGTAATGGGTAATGAAGCACAAATATATAATTTTAAATATGCATTAGCAAGTGCAGCAGGACTTGAAGAAGAAGCGTTGCATTTAATGAAGAAAGCAATTATAGAAAATGGATTTTGGTACGAAAGTGAGTATTTAATTTCCGATGATGATTTAAAACCACTACATAAATTTGAAGAGTTTCATAGAATGGTTCAATTATGTAAAGAAAGAGAAGAATTAGAAAAGAAATCGGAACAAGCAGACGTGAAATATAAATACAGCAAACAAAATGAAAATCTACTAATAACACTGCATGGGGATCAAGAAAATATACAAATAATAGAACCATATTGGAACTCTGTAATGGAACAAGGTTTTATGCTGGCATTGCCTCAATCTTCCCAAATTCAATTTTCAGATGGATATGTTTGGGATAATATCGAAAGAGGAAGAGAAGAGTTAAAAGGACATTACAATAAGATTAAAGTGAATAAAACATTTGGGAATATTATTATTGGTGGCTTTTCTGCTGGGGCAAGAGTAGCGTTACATTCCATGTTACAAGGTGAAATAGAAGTGAACGGTTTTATTTTTGTGGCACCGTGGCTCCCGGAAATGGAAGAATGGGAAGAAATGATTGGAATATTGCATGATAAAAGCATAAAAGGATATATAATATGTGGGGATCAAGATGAAGATTGTTTTGAAGGTACACAGCAATTTGTAAAGTTATTAAAGGATAAAAATATAGAACATAAGTATAAAGTTGTGCCTAACTTAAATCATGATTACCCTCATAATTTTGATGAGTTATTAAAAGAAGCTATTGAATATATAGGAAGCAAAAACAATTGATTGGTAGTAAGAAAAGGAGATGCATCATATGTGATGCATCTCCTTTTCGTTATTATAAATTAAAAGCATCTGCCAATAGGCGATAAGAGTTTAATTTATGTTCAAATTGATGAGTAATCGTGACAATCATAAATTCGTCAGTATTATACGCTTTGCTTAAGTTTAATATTTTTTCTTTCACAGAAGACGGATCACCGACAATCATACGTTGACGATTTTCTTTTATACGGAATAGATCATAAGCACTATACGAATAATTTTGAGCAGTTTCAATAGAAGGAGTACCAGTAGTCCGTTTTCCTTGTTCTAATAGTAAAATCGATAAATCAAGGCTTGATGCAATCTTCTCCGCTTCTTCATTTGTTTCTCCGCAAATAACAAAAATAGATACGATTGATTTTTGTTTATCACCTAAATAGGAAGGTTGGAATTGTTCTTGGTAAGCCTTCATTACTTCAGGGCCACCGTATCCGTTAATGAACTGTGCAAATGCAAAAGAAGCGCCTTGCTTTGCCGCAATCAGTGCACTTTCTCCGCTAGAACCGAGCATCCACATTTCAGGAGATGTTGGGATAACTGGAGTAGCCTTTAAGTTTGCATAATGATGGTTTTCTGGTACTTGATCATGTAAGTACATAGCAACATCTGCAATTTGTTCTGGATATTGATCAAGTGAGACCATTTTACCTTCTTGAAGTGCGCGAGTTGCTATCGGCATACCACCAGGCGCTCTCCCGACACCAAGGTCGATGCGGCCCTTATAAAGTGCTTCTAAAACGCGGAAATTCTCGGCAACTTTATATGGACTATAATGTGGCAGCATAACACCACCAGAACCAACTCTAATACGGTCAGTTTTCGCGGCAATATGTGAAATGAGTATTTCTGGACTTGAACCAGCTAAGCTAATTGAATTATGGTGCTCGGATACCCAAAAACGTGTGAATCCGAGTTTCTCAACTTCTTGTGCAAGCGTAACTGTATGCGAAATAGCCTGGGCTGCTGTGCTACCATCTGAAATAGGTGATTGGTCTAATACACTTAATTTGATCATAGAATATACCTCTCAATCTTAATGTACATCCTATTATATATTTACTTACGAAAAATGCGTAATGAAATGCTCAAAAGGAAAAGTGAATAATTTTTTATCCGCTTTTAATGAGAAAACCCTCGTTCATAATGATTCATTTCGACTAAGTTTAATATATATTCGTAGTTATCAATTTCTAAATGTATTTGCTTGCGTTCTTCTTCAGTTAGTTTAACGCTAGTGAGTTTTTTACATAACTGCTGTTTTTTAAATTCTAAATGTTTTTTTGTAGCCTGATAATCGTAAGTACGTTTCATGTGTATCCATCCTTTCCATACAGTTACTATCTGTATGTTTATCATATGAAGCATGTGGAAGGGGGAGAGCTGCACCTTATGTATTTTTAGTGATTTTTCAAATTGTGGTGGTGTTATGTTTAAGTGAATTTATGAATAAAATGCACTAAACCACTAATTTGTATTTCATGAAGTAAGGGGTGGGATTGTGCAGAAAGATATAATGTTTAACAATGAGATGGATGAAACGTTAAAAGTTATAAATAAGGGATTGAAGAAGACGACACGTCCGAAACAAATCATTGTAGTAGGGGCTGGTATGGCTGGATTAGTTTCGGCATCTTTATTAAAAGCAGCAGGGCATGAAGTGAAGGTTTTTGAAGCGAACAACCGTGTAGGTGGCCGCATAGAGACAGTTAGGATGGAAGATACCGGATTATATTTAGATGTTGGAGCGATGAGAATTCCGTATTCGCATACATTAACGATGGCATATATAAGAAAGTTTGGGCTACAGGTGAGCCCTTTTATTAATAGGAATGAGACTGATATTATATATGTTAATGGCCGAAAAACAACGTTGAAACAATATGAAAAGGACCCAAGTATTTTAAAGTATCCGGTGGAAATGAACGAAGAGGGGAAAACGTCGGAGGCCCTATTATTATTAGCGGTACAGCCAATTATAAATTTTATTAAAAGAAATCCAGAAAAAAATTGGGATATTGTAGTAAAGGATTTTGGGAAATATTCTACAGGGCAATTTTTAAAGTATCATCCTTATCAATATAATACTTATTTTTCGCCAGTAACGATTGAGATGATAGGTGTTTTATTAGATTTAGAAGGCTTTTTGGAAAGGTCATTCGTTGAGACGTTACGATTTTTATACATTATGCAAGAGGAAAGTGGATTTTGTGAAATAATAGGTGGGAATGATAGATTACCAAAGTCTTTTTTACCACAATTAGAAGAAAATATTATATATAATCAAAAATTAATGAAGCTTCATCAACAAGCCAATAGTGTAACAGCCTATTACCGAAATGAGGAAACTTTTGAGTATAGTAGTATAACTGGTGATTTAGTTATTGTTACAATTCCTTTTTCAACAATGCGATTTGTAGAAGTAGATCCATTTGATTCGATATCTCATGCGAAGTGGAAAACAATTCGTGAATTGCATTATATGCCGGCTACAAAAATAGGGATTCAATTTAAAAGTCGTTTTTGGGAGGAACAAGGGCAATTAGGTGGGAGAATTATAACAGATCTTCCTATACGTTATGCGTATTATCCAAGTCATGGAATCGGTTCAAAAGGACCAGCCATTATGCTTGGGAGCTATACGTGGTCATACGATGCATTACTATGGGATGGTTTATCAAAAGGAGATCGTATCTATTACACATTACAAAATTTAGCAACAATATTAGGTGGTCAAGTATATGATGAGTTCATGTCTGGAATATCAAAGAGTTGGACATTGGATCCATATGCACTTGGAGGATTTGCACTATTTCAAGCTGGTCAAGAATCTGAATTACAACCGGTCATTGTAAAACCTGAGGGGAGAATTTACTTTGCCGGAGATCATACAACGCTGTATCACGGATGGATTCAAGGTGCGATTGAATCTGGAGTTCGTGTAGCGATGGAAGTGAATGATTAAAAAGTTTAAAATTCAGAAATTTCTTTACTGTATAACTTGAGATGGATATTATTATATAAAAGAATTATAGGGAGTGTTTACAGTGAATCCGTTATTATTCGATTTTCCTTCTGAATTTTATACTGACAGGCTTTTTATTCGAATGCCAAAACCAGGTGATGGTAAAGTTGTATATGACGCAATTCAAGCTTCAATACAAGAATTAAAACCTTGGATGGTCTTTGCACAAAAAGAGCAAACAGAGGAAGAAATAGAAGAGAGTATTAGAAAATCGCATATTCAATTTTTGCAGCGTGAAGATTTGAGACTACTAGTTTTTTCGAACGAAACAGGTGAATTTATTGCATCTGCCGGATTACATCGTATTAATTGGGATATACCTCAATTTGAAATCGGGTATTGGATTGATTCAAGGTTTAGTGGAAAGGGCTATATGGTAGAGGCTGCAAAAGGAATAACGGATTATGCTTTCACTGAACTGAAAGCAAACCGGGTAGAAATTCGTTGTGATTCTCTAAATAAGAAGAGTAGAGCGATACCAGAGAAATTAGGCTTTAAATTAGAGGGTACTTTAGAAAGCGCGAGTGTTGCGGTGGATGGAAATGGATTAAGGGATATGTGTGTATTTGCAATGACGAGAAATACATATGAAAAAGAAGAGCTGTAAAGAACTATATAGACTAAACTAATAAGAGGATATTATGTTCAATATATGAGCATATATCCTCTTTTCCTATGCATATTATATTCGTTAATTAGATAGTAATAATTAATTAGGCTTAAAAAAGACAAGTTTGTGAAGAAATCTACTTAAACTATAGGGTGCTTTAATTGAAGATTCGCAACCAGAAATAATCAATCTTTATTATAAAAACCAAACTAGATAAATAAAGAACCAACTGTTTTGATCAAACTTTGTTTCAAAACAGTTGGTTTCTTTCTGTATAAAATCAGCGTTTGCAACTTACTTTTAATCGAACTTTATTCAAAAGCTACATATTCTTCTCTCTAAACAATCCAGGTATATATAAATTAATGCTGTTGATTGATAAAACTACGGTCTTAACATGTCTCCCTCTTTCCATGAATCGATTAATCGATTCAATCTTCTTAGCCTAGTTTCTTCTTTTTTGGCACTCATTACCCACCAAATAGAATCTCTTTTGTAAGAATCCGGAAGCTGATTAAAGAATTTCCAAGAATTTTGATTTTTTTTAATTTCATCCTCATATTCTTTTATTAAAGTAACGTTCCTATTAGCGGAAGAATAACCTGTTTGATCATTTCTTTGATTAAAAATAGTCAATCCTTCAGGCTTCATTTGATTAAGTTCTATTAATTTATGCACCTTTTGCACGTTAACTTTACTCCAGAGGCTATTAGACTTACGTGGAGTAAAGCGGATTTTATAGCTATCTTCATCAACTGTTTTTCGTATCCCATCAATCCAACCAAACGACAGTGCACAATCTACTGATTCTGACCAAGTAAGACTAGCTTTATTGGTCTTTTTTTTTGAAAAAACTACCCAAATCTCACTAGCTGTTTGGTGATGAATATCTAACCAATCAATAAATTCTGTTTGATTAATAAAAAATAAGGCTTCACTCATTTTATCAGCCATTTTAAAATCATTTGATTAAGCTCTTCAGGTCTTTCTTCTTGAATCCAATGACCAGTGTCCAAACTCTTAACGTCTATATTAGGTACAAAATCTTTTATATTTTGAAGTGGCGGAATAATATCTTTCTCGCCATATACCATCAATGTTGGCTGATGAATAATAGGAGGGACGTCACCTAATAAATGCCAATTACGATTTAGATTTCTGTACCAATTGATGCTTGGAGTGAAACCTGTCTTATTGAACCCTGAGATATAAACAGAAAGATCTTCATCACTCATAACAGGTTTACCTAATGGCTTGGTTGCTTTAGCTAGATTAATCATTTCCATTCCTTTACCAGGAACTTGTGATGGAGCATTCTTTCGATATAAGTTATTAAGAAATTGTGATGAATTTTCATCTAGTATAGCATCTGCAACACCTGGTTGTTTGTTAAAGTGAACAAAATAGTAATCGTCTCCAAAAACTTCTTCCATAAAATCAATCCAAGGTTTCTCTCCACGAACTTGATAGGGCAAGCATAAGTTAATCATTTTACGAACACGTTCTGGGTGCAGCAAAGCCATGCTCCAAACAACACTTGCACCCCAATCATGCCCCATAAAAATGGCATCTTTGTACTGATAGTGATCCAATAGAGCAACAAGATCACCGGTTAAATGTTTAATATCATATTTTGTAACTTCTTTGGGACAAGAAGATTCTCCATATCCCCGTTGATTGGGAATAATAACGTGATAACCTGCTTCTACAAGAGGAGTCACTTGATGTCTCCAAGAATAGGCATGTTCTGGCCATCCGTGGCAGAGAACGATAGGTCGCCCCCAATTTTTTTGTCCAGCTTCAAAAACTTCTAGTTTCACACCGTTAACTGAGATAAGTGTTGGTGTTGGAAATTCATAATTGTTTGTCATTTAACGTTCCTCCTAATTAAAATAAATGTGTCTTATAACAACAATATTATCACGGTGATTTGACAACAGTCTGTCAACTTTGAGAAACGCAATTAACGATATTTTTCAGCCATCAATCTGAGTTTTGAAGCAATTGCTTCACGCATTTCTTTTGGAGCTAAGACCTCTACATGCTCTCCAAAACTAAATATGAGAGAGAACAACCATTCTTTTTCGGGGAGTGTAGCTTTAACAAGAAGTTCACCTGTTTCTAACACCGAAATATCTTCTTTATTAAAAATATCCTCCACACGAGACTGCATTATAGAGGAAATCTTTAAGACAATTGTTGTCATTATTGTTTGCTCATTTAATAATGTCCTAATCTCATGATACGATTTTTCTCGACGTTCAAATGATTGATTTTCGATATAACAATCACTTATACGGGAAACTTTAAATATTCTGAAATCTTCTTTTGAAAGACAATAAGCAAATAAGTACCAAGTATAATTTTTAAATATGAGTGACATAGGTTCAACTCGTCTTTTGCTGACAATATTATTATAATTTCTGTAGTCAATCGTCAGTATATCAGTCTGTGTAATAGATTTTCTTAGCGTTTTAACTAATGACTTTTGTTCTAGAGATTCTCCAAAAGGATGTAAATCAATGATGATTTGTTCCATATGCAGCTTTAGTTCATCTGCCTTGTTTTTAGGAATGATATTTTCTAACTTTTCTATGGATGATTCTAGCTCAATGTCGTCAACCGTGGAATTAATATCTTTGAGAACAGAAAGAAGGGAGGACAGATTATTAAGAGTCAGTACTTGATGATTTAATTTATAATTTTCATAAATGCTGAATCCACCATTGTTTCCAGAGTGGGAAATGATAGGAATTCCGGCTAGATTGATTGTTTCAATATCTCGGTAAATAGTCCGAACCGACACTTCAAATTTTTGAGCCAATTCATTGGCTGTTATACGATTTCTATTAAGTAACATCACAATAATGGTTAACATACGTTCTATTTTCATTTTGTTCTCCTTAGATAAGGTTTCTTTTCATTCTACACTACACAATATGATGATACATTAAAAAAACTTTTCAAAAGAACTAATCTTTCATATACAAAAATATTATTCAAGTCTTGTATGCTTAGAGGTTCTTTTTTTACGTAACAAGTATGATAAAAGAATACTCAATACTTTTGATTGAGAAATTAAATCATGATATACTTTAAGTGCGAAACGTTATGAAATTTAGCAAGACAACACGAAAGCCAGTCCTACAGCGAATAGGACTGGCTTTTTTTTCGTTTGTTGCGAAGCCAAACGCGTGTTCAATACATGCGTCACACCATATAGTTCACCTTTTCCATTATGATTAATTGCAACGTCTAAATCATTGATAATTTGCTTCATGTATTCGAATGCAATACGCGTATTTTCATCAGTAGGTGCCCATTGATTAACTAAATCTGTTGATTCCATTGCTTCACCATTAGGATCTAAATGTACCGTACGGGCAACTTGCTTATTAGATATATAACTTGTTAAAAGGAACAAATTTATATAATCTTTTTCCAATTCTTTATTTCCTTTAATTAAATGGATTGGTGATTCAGCATTGACTACTAGTGACTTCAAGTAATACTCGAAACCTTCATCGTTACTAGCTTTTTTCAATTTTGGGTCGTTCATCGGTTCGGAAAGTAATACGTTCATCTTTGAAACCCATTCTCCGATTTCAGCATTATAAATTTGGGATTCAGATGCTTCTACAATGTTGCTATTTGTTGAGTCATCTTTGTCGCTTGAATATTTAAGAGCCCCATATTCACGAACTCCAAGTGTGGCAATAAGTATAACGGCAATAGCAGCAGAACCGAATAAGATTTTTCTTTTCATTCTCAACACTACTTTCCCTAATAAAGTTAGTATAACCAATAAGAGGGGCTCTTACAAATAAACGGGAAAGGGATGGAGAAGTAATTGTAATTGAATGATTTAATTGTATTTTCTAAATAAAGATAAATTTGATTAGTAATGATATTACAACTCTTATTCAACTAACGGAGTGCTTTAGTTGAATTTTAAAGCCAAAAATAACCCACATATTAGATATGTTCTAATTTGTGGGTATCTTTTATTATGATACGTTCAAGTTAACTGACCTAAAAATAGGTGTCTCCTCGTTTTTTTATATTTAAAGAGGAAAACTATCCTATTGTAGAAATTTTATGAGAGGAGAGTGAGGAGGAATGAAAGAAGTTAGACTTTGTTTTCATTGTGGAAATAAAACACAGATGGAGTTAGTGACTACGTATAAACATAATATTCCTGAAGTTGAATATGAACCAGGTTACGGAGAAATACAAATCGGGGAATATTGGGATGTTTATAACCTTTTTCTTTGTCCAGTATGTCAGAAAGTTACATTAGAACTGAAATCCTCAAGTACTTTTGAGTGCGGACCAGATGGAACAGAATATTGGAGCGAAAAGGTATTATATCCTCTAATAGAATCTCAAGTAATAAAGTTTCCCTCCGGAGTGAAAGAGGCTTTTGAAGCAGCACATAAAGTGAGAAATATTGATGGAGCTATAACATCTCTGGCTTTAAGGAGAACACTTGAAAGAATGTGTAAGGATAAAGGTGCGGAAGGGAAAAATCTATATCGTAAATTGAAATATTTATCAGATAATGGTGTAATCCCACCGATTCTTTCAGTAATGTCTTCTATCATCAAAGATATTGGCAACGAAGCTGCACACGGTGATGATGTGGAATTTGATCAACAATTAGTAAGTTCCCTATTCAAATTTACAGAGATAATTTTGGAATATGTTTATGTAATACCAAGGCATCTAAAAAAAATTCAATTTGATATGGGCATAAGGGAAGAGGAAAATCAGAAACCAACAGTGGAGGTAACTAGCGAGTAGAAAATACTCGCTTTTTTTGATTATTTAAAAGTAAAAACAGGACACTTGTGTACTGCATTTCTAACCAAATAAAATGGGGAATAATTGATTCTATTGAAATATAAAGACTTTAAAGAAGTTGAAGAATCATTAGGGATGACTTATATATTTCTAATAGGTGTTTTTTTATATCGTATATAAATATATTCGAAAGTGATAAATTACTTATTCAACTAACGGGGGCTTTAGTAAAAGAAGAAAGGTTCTACATATTAGTCATATCTAATATGTAGAACCCTTTAATTTTTCTATCTTTTTTAAAATTAGGTCTTGATAAAATACAACAGCTCTTCTTTTTGTTTATTATGGTACAGGATGACCGTTAGAGCTTTCGAAAATTGTAAACCATTGTTGGCGGTCTAAATTAACTTTTGTTGCCATTGCAGCCGTTTTTACTCGATCTAATTTACCAGAGCCAACGATTGGCATCATTTTAGCTGGATGAGCAAGTAACCATGCATACATAACAGTATCGATGCTATCAACGCCGAGCTCAGTAGCAATTTTTTGTAAAGTTTCACGTACACGTACGGCGCGTTCTGATTGGCCAGTAAAGATTTCTCCACCAGCAAGAGGTGACCAAATCATTGGATTGATTCGTTTTTCTTGGCATAAATCAATCGTACCTTTTTCAAAATGCTCCATTTGCATCGCAGATACTTCAATTTGATTTGTAATGAGCGGGAAATCTAAATATGAACTTAACATATTAAATTGAGAAGGTAAAAAGTTAGAAACACCGAAGTGACGAACTTTTCCTTCTTGCTTTAAGCGTGAGAACGCTTCTGCCACTTCGTTTGGGTCCGTGAATGGATCAGGACGATGAATGAGCAATACATCAATATAATCTGTATGTAAGTTTTGTAATGAATCTTCCGCGCTTTTTATTATATGTTCAGCACTCGTATTGTAGTGAGCAACATATCGCTCTGGAAATTTAGGTGATGGGGGAGCGATTCCACATTTAGTGATGATTTGCATATTTTCGCGTAAGGAAGGCTTTAATTGTAACGCTTCTCCAAACAATCCTTCACACGTATCCCCACCATAAATATCAGCGTGATCGAAAGTAGTAATCCCCAAATCCATACAGTCTTCAATAAAAGAAAGTAACTCTTGCTTTGTCATATTCCATTCTGCTAAACGCCAGAACCCTTGAATAATACGAGAAAATTCTAGTGTTTCGGCCATTTGAACTCGTTCCATTATAAGTACCCCCTTGATGAATGATAATATTTTTGAAAAGGCTTTCTTGCTACATATTATTATATAGTTACCCGGTTGTACATACAATAAATATGTTTTGCTACAAAAACGTTTTTCTCTATATGCTATAATGTAGAAACATATAGCTATAAGGAGATGTAAGGAATGATTCCAGTAACAATACTAACTGGTTTTCTTGGATCAGGGAAAACGACATTATTAAATCGAATTTTATCAGAGGATCACGGCAAGAAATTAGCAGTGATTGTAAATGAAATAGGGCAAATTGGT
Source organism: Bacillus sp. AC266 (assembly GCF_979253805.1). NCBI lineage: Bacteria > Bacillati > Bacillota > Bacilli > Caryophanales > Bacillaceae > Bacillus > Bacillus sp. AC266. Next base: position 1,367,207 of record NZ_CEEDEC010000001.1, on the reverse strand, counting down.
ATCGATAATCAATTAATTATGAACGTTGAAGAAGAAATTATGGAAATGACAAACGGTTGTTTATGCTGTACTGTGCGTGAAGATTTACTTGTTGCTTTAAAACAATTACTGGATGTGAAAGCAGAAGGGAAAATGGACTTTGATGGATTAGTAATTGAAACAACAGGTCTTGCAAATCCAGGTCCGATTATTCAAACTTTCTTTTTAGATCCAGTTATTCAATCTGCATACCAAATTAACGGTGTTGTAACAGTTGTAGATAGCTATCATATACATAAACATTTTGAAAAGGGACTGGAAGCAAAAGAACAAATTGCCTTTGCTGATGTTGTGTTAGTTAATAAATTAGATTTAATTGAAGAAAATGAGAAAGAAAATCTCTTGCATGAACTTCAAGGAATTAACCCGACTGCAAAGTTAATCGAGGCGACTAACTGTGAGGTAGATATTCCATCGTTATTACAAATTCAAACGTTTAAAACGAAAGATACGCTGCAAATTTACCCTCATACAGAACATAACCATCTAGAAGGTGTAAAATCGTTTGTACTACGTGAAGAACGTCCGTTAGATTTACAAAAATTGAATGAGTGGATGTCAGCTGTCGTTCAAGAACTAGGGGAGCATTTATATCGCTACAAAGGAATTTTATCTATTGATGGAGTAGATAAACGTATTGTTTTCCAAGGTGTGCATACGTTATTTGCTGCTTCGTACGATAGAGAGTGGCAAGAGGGCGAAGAGCGAGTAAGCGAAGTAGTTTTCATCGGAAGAGATATTAATAAAGAATGGTTCCAAGAACATTTTGAAGAATGTGTGAAATAAGTCTGCGTAAATCGCAGGCTTATTTTTTATGAGCATTTTAATGAGATAATACTAGATTACAAAAATGAAGTAATAAGGGAACGAAACAAAAATAGAAAACATAACATTGATAAATGCATAATAAAAAGCCTGTTTTCACAGACTTGTATTTTCATCTATAAGTAATTCCATTACAACACCTACAACTGGACCTTCGTCATCAATATCCCCATTTAAACGGAAGCCAAATGACTCATATAGTCCCATTGCGTGTTTGTTGTCAGGATGTAAACTTAAATAAATTATTTTACATTCGAATTTTTGTTGCAAGAATTGAATTAGTAAGCGAAGGAAACGTTTTGCGTATCCTTTTCCTTGAAATTGTTGGTCAATCATAAAACGATCTAACCATACGCTTTCATGTTTTTGGGAATACCAACCGTACATTGCGTATCCAACGAGTGTTTCTTTGTCATATAAGCCTACTGACGTTCCGTTTTCTTCATATAATGATTCCGCTAAAGAAAACGCATTGCTTTCAATAAACTGCTGCTGGTCTTTTGCTACGTCTAAAGCAGCAACTGAACGCCAATTATTTGCTGTTACTTCACAAATGTGAAGATTCATAGTTCCAACTCACCTTCTAAATTAGTATAGCTTACAAGCTAATATGGATAATTCTACTTGTTATTTCGATCAAGTCAAGGATAAATACATAAAAAGGCAGCTGGATGACATATTCAGCTGCCTAGAAAATATAGTTGATTAGTTTGTTGCTTCTTTTAAAGTATTTACGTTTTCTTCCATTAATGTGAAGTAATCTTTATTGTTCTTTGCATCATCCTCAGAAATAGTAGCAAGGTGATTTAAGCGTAAAATTTTTGTACCTGTTTCTTTTTGAATAACTGATGCTACTTTTGGAGTAGAGAATGTTTCAAATAAAATATATTGTAGACCGTGCTCTTTTACTGTTTTTGTAATGTCAGTAAGCTGCTTTTGAGATGGTTCATCAGATGCTGAAATTCCAGCGATTGGAATTTGTTTCAAACCGTATCGTTGTTCCCAGTAGCCGTAAGCTGCGTGTGAAACTAATATTTCTTTCGTTTTTGCATTTGCAACAACTGCTTTAAATTGATCATCTAAATCAGTAAATTTTGTTTGTAGTGCTGCAAAGTTTTTTTCGAATTCTTTTTTATGTTCAGGCTGTAATTCTACAAGTGCATTTTTAATTTTTTCTGCTTGTTTCATCGCAAGAGTAGGGTCTATCCAAACGTGTGGGTCTTTATCGTGATGATGTTCATCTTCTTTATGACCGTCTCCATGATCGTGCTGCTCTTCTTCAGATGAAGCACGAAGTTCGATATCTTTAGATGCATTTACAATTTTTACGTTTTCTTTTTTTAATGATTTTTCCATTTTTTCGGCAAATGGTTCTAATTCTGCGCCGTTATAAACAAATAAATCGGCTTTCGCCACTTGTACAGTCTGCTTTTGACTTGGTTCAAATGTATGAGAATCCGCACCAGGTGGGTAAATTGTTTCTACATTTACATAATCACCACCGATTTTTTTTGCAAAGTCAGCGAGTGGGAAAATGGTTGTATAAACAGAAAGTTTCCCATCTTTTTTCGCTGCACTATCTTTGTTGTTAGAACATCCAGCAAAGATGAGTGTGAAAATAAGTATAAATGAAAATAGAGCTAATTTTTTAGGCATATAATTCTCCTCTTTTCTTTTTTACAATTATATTTTCTCCAAATATAAGAAGAAAATATCGTTTTAATACAAAACGGAATAATTACGTTTTAGTTTGCGAACCTAGTATAATACATCTTTATGAAAGTTGCAATAAATAATAATCATTACGATTTGATTTTGTAATAAATCTGTCAAAAAGAAAGGTATTAATTTTTATGATTGGTGCATATGTGACAATGTTACTTTCATATATTGGGAGGGAGCAGAAAAAAGGGGATGAGCGCTTGGGTTACTTCATGGAAGCTATCTTATTAATACTTGCGGTTGTTTTGCCATTATCTTTTGTTTTAATTTTTTTAAGAAGACTAATAAGTAATTTAGGGGATGCTACAACAATTACAAAATTGCCAGCAGAAGAAAAAGAAGAGAAAAAAGAGTAAGTAAAGCACTATGCATACGCATAGTGCTTTACTTATGGTAAAATGGGAGAACGGAAACTCCTGTTAGCGACGATTAGCTATAGGAGAGAATAGTAAATAAAGAGGTATACACATATATGAATAAGCGAACAGCGTTAGTACTTGGCGCAAGTGGGTTAGTTGGACAAGAAATAACGCGACTATTACTTGACTCAGATTACTACGATTCGGTTACTATTTTTGTAAGGGAACCATTACAATTACAGCATGAGAAATTGCAACAGAAACAGGTGGATTTTTCAGTATTAGAGGAATACAAAGAATTTTTTGCAGTAGATGATGTTTTTAGTTGCTTAGGAACAACGATAAAAAAAGCGAAGTCGAAGTCTAATTTTAAAAAAGTAGATTATGAATATACATTACGAGCTGCCTGCTTAGCTGAAAAACAAGGCGTGCAAAATTTTCTTGTTATTTCATCAATGGGAGCAAAACCTAAATCATTTTTCTTTTACTCGCAAGTGAAGGGGAAAATGGAAGAGGAGCTAAAAAAGCTAGTTATTGGTGGCATACATATTTTCAGGCCGTCATTATTAGTTGGAAATCGTCAAGAATATCGTTTTGGGGAAAGAATGGCTGAGAAATTATCTCGTATTCTTCCGTTTATATTTAAAGGGGCTTTTAAAAAGTATAAACCAATTTCAGCTAAAGATGTGGCGAAAGGAATGTATATAACAGCGCTACGTGAAGAATCTGGTATTCATATTTATAGTTCAAACGATATTATAGAAATAAAATAAGTAAAACCGAGAAGAATAATTTCTCGGTTTTATTTATTAGTTTTAATTTTCCCGGGTGCTCGTTGGTACTGATATGGTTCTTTTAATTCAAAGCCAAGTTCATTGGCAGCTATTCTTGGGAAGTATGGATTACGAAGTAACTCGCGTCCGATAAAAATTAAATCTGCTTCGTTATTATTTAAAATTTGCTCTGCTTGTGATCCGGTTGTAATTAATCCTACCGCACCAGTCGCGATGTTAACATGCTCCTTAATATGTTTAGCATATTGTACTTGGTAACCAGGATACACATCAATATGTGCGGGTACAACAGCACCAGAACTACAATCGATTAAATCTACCCCTTGTTCTTTCATCCATCCTGTATACTGCACATAATCTTGAACCGTTAACCCGTCGGGATGATAATCATTTGCTGAAATACGAACAAATAACGGTCCGTTCCAAACTTCATTTACAGCATCGATGATTTCGCGTAAGAAACGATAGCGATTTTCAGGTGAGCCCCCGTATTCATCAATCCGCTTATTGGAAAGCGGAGAAAGAAATTCATTAATAAGATAACCGTGAGCACCATGTAATTCAATAACGTCAACCCCCGCTCGTTTAGAGCGTAAAGCTGCTTTTTGAAAAGCAGAAACAGTTTCTTTAATTTGCTGTTTATTCATTTCTACTGGTATTTTCATTCTATCGTTAAACGGAATTGCTGAGGGAGCGAAAGCATCTGTTTCTAATTCAGCCTTTCTTCCGGCGTGAGCGAGTTGAATGGCTGCTTTTGCACCGTTATTATGTATAAATGTTGTCGTTTTATGTAAGCCTTCAATTAGATTATCATCCCAAATGCCTAAGTCTTTGTTAGAAATTCGTCCTTCAGGTAACACAGCTGTTGCTTCAATCATAACTAAACCTACTTGGCCAGCAGCCCTGGTTCCATAATGGACGAGATGAAAATTAGTTACTTGGCCATCCTCATTTTCTGATGAATACATGCACATAGGTGACATAATGATACGGTTTTTTAGCGTAACGTCCTTAATTGTATAAGGTGAAAAGAGTTGAAACTCCATCAAATATCCCCCTTGATTGAATTTTCTTACATTGTATCATCCTCTTTTTTGTTTCCCTAATAAAACGCTTATACGAAAAATTTCGTCTATTCGTGTTACAATAAATAATATGTAATGAATTGGAGGATGACATATGTACCAGGCTTATTATGATAGTGAATTAGGTTTGTTAGAAATTACAGCGAACGAAGAAGGAATTACGTCTGTTATATTTGTTGAAGAAAGAAAAGAAGAACATAAAAATGAACTTGTTGAACAATGTATAAATGAATTAGATGAATACTTTGAAGGAAAAAGAAAAGAGTTTACAGTTCCATTGTCTGCTGAAGGAACACCATTCCAAAAGAATGTATGGGATGCACTTTACACTGTTCCGTATGGCGTAAGTGCTTCATATTTAGATATTGCGGAGAAGGTTGGGAATACGAAAGCTGTACGAGCGATAGGAGGGGCAAATAGCCGGAATCCAATTTCAATTATCGTTCCATGCCATCGTGTAATAGGAAAGAGTGGAAAACTTGTTGGGTATGCGGGTGGTTTATGGAGGAAAGAGTGGTTATTGAAACATGAAGGTATTTTAAATAAATCGTAAGAAACAACCTTTGGAACGAGGGAGTTAGCTCGGCTGTCCTAAGACAAATTCGTTAGCTATCAAAAGTAACGATGAACCGAGAAGCCCCCACTTCGGGGTAAGCTCGTAAGAGATACTAAGTGGTGGGTAGTTCACAATGAAGTATGGATGGAAAGAGGGATTGTTTTGAAATGTATAAATTGTGGGCGACCTTGTATTAATGATCAGCTGAATTGTGCAAATTGTCAACGAAACTTGCATAATGAACAAGGTGAAGAAAGCTCGCTAATAGACAAAGAATTAGAAGTATATGTAGGGAGACAATATCCATATTACAAAAGAAAATGGGAGCTTGAGAATAAGCGAATTGCTAGGTGGAGCTGGAATGGTCTGGCTGCTATTTTTAATGTAGGTTGGCTTGGATATCGTAAGTATTACGTACCTGCTGCTTTATTTATACTGTTATTAGTAGCATGTGATGCATTTTCTTATTATATGGGGTTCAACGTAGCATTGCCAATTATTAATATGGTACCTCTCACGTTTTTATTACTCGTTTTCATTCTATTTGGGATGGGGATTTTTGCAAATGGATTATTTTATCAATTTGCAGAAAGGCGTATATATCGAATAAAAGCACGGGGAATTAAAGATGAATCGGTTGAAAATTATCTCATCCGTGATAGTGGTGGAACGAGTAAAATGGGAGCAACAATCGTTACTATTTTAGCAGTTGCAAGTATTTTTTTCAGTCATTTCTTTTTTCCGACTGATCGGGATATTATTCAAAAAGTTCGTACAAGCTCGCTTTATGAATATCCAGTCTTTTCAATTGGTGAATCGTTCGAAAATTATTTTCAAAATTCAGGATGGATATACTATCGGGGAACGGAAGGATTAGAATTAGTAGAATTTCAGGGGGAGAGTCCTGAGATGCCAAGGAAAAAGGTGAGAATTCAATTTATTGTTGATTATAAATTGGGAGAAGTGGAACCATATTCACTTACGATTAACGGTGAATCTAAAAATGAAGAAGAGTTTTTGAAGATAATGGAGGAAATATTTAAAGTTCAAAATCCATTTGATATAGAGGATGGCTTACAAGTAAATGCTATTCAACAAAGCGGAGGGAAAGCAATTTCTGACCGCTTTTTTTCTTTTTATGAAAATAAATATTTAAAATAATCAGAATTTTTTGTATAATAAAATATATTATACAAGTTTTAACTTATACATATAGATTGGGGGAAGGAAGAATGAAGAGAAAGGTAACAACGATTGCTGCAGTTGCATTATCGGCTAGTGTATTGGTTGCAGGTTGCGGAAATGGGGAGAAGGCATCTACAACGAAGAAAGAAGCAGGTAAGGGAGTAGCGGATAAGCAAGTATTAAACTTACTAGAAACAGCTGAAATTCCTTCAATGGATACATCTAAATCAACAGATTCTGTATCTTTCCGTGTATTTGTAAATGCAATGGAAGGATTATATCGTCTAGATAAAGATAATAAACCAACTCCAGGTATGGCCAAAGACGTGAAGATTAGTGAAGATAAAAAGACATATACATTTGAATTACGTGATGCAAAATGGTCAAATGGTGATCCAGTTCGAGCACAAGATTTTGTATATGCATGGCAACGTACATTAGATAAAGCAATAGCAGCAGAATATGCATTTATTTTATTTGATGTGAAAAATGCACAGAAAGTAAATAAAGGAGAAGTACCGTCGGATCAATTAGGTGTTAAAGCGAAGGATGATAAAACGTTGGTAGTAGAATTAGAGCAACCAGCACCTTATTTCCTCGAGCTTACTTCGTTCCCTACATTCTTCCCATTAAATGAAAAGTATGTAAAAGGACAAGGGGATAAATACGGATTAGAAGCAGATAAATTATTGTACAATGGACCATTTACAATGAGTGAATGGAAACATGAACAAAGTTACCAGTTAAAGAAAAACCCAAATTATTGGGATAAAGATGCTGTAAAATTACAAGAAATTAATGTGGGTATAGTAAAAGAGACAAGTACTGGGGTAAATTTATATGATAGTGATCAAGCAGATCGTGTCATTTTAAGTTCTGAGTTTGTAGACAAATATAAAAAGAATAAACCAGATGAATTTAAAACGAAGCTAGACCCACGTATGTATTTCCTACGTTTTAATCAAAAAAATGCAACGTTTAAAAATCAAAAGGTTCGTGAGGCGATTGATTTAGCGTACGATAAAAAAGGAATTGCGGATGTAATTTTGAATGATGGATCATTGCCGGCGTATTTCTTAGTACCTGAAAAGTTTACGACAGGACCAGATGGAAAAGACTTCCGTACTGTAAATAAAAATTTCCGTGACAGTAAAGATAATGCTGCGAAAGCAAAAAAACTGTGGGAAGAAGCGAAGAAAGAACTTGGTCAAGATACAATTACAGTAGAATTACTAAATGATGATAACGGTAGTCGTAAAAAAGTGGGCGACTTTATTAAAGAAGAATTAGAGAAAAACTTACCTGGTATTAAAGTGAATCTGAAGCAACAACCATATAAGCAGAAGTTAGATTTAGAAAAGAAATTTGAATATGAATTCTCATTATCTGCATGGAGTCCAGATTATCCAGACCCAATGACATATATTGATATGTTCGTTACTGGAAGCTCGTTTAATGAAATGGATTATTCAAATCCGAAGTACGATGATTTAGTAGCAAAATCAAAAGGAGAACTACTAAAAGATGACGCAGCACGCTGGAAAGCACTTGCAGAAGCTGAAAAAATCTTAATTGGTCAAGACGCTGCAATCTCACCTACGTACCAACAAAGTACAGCTTACTTAGAGAAGACGTATGTAAATGGTATTGCTAACCATACGTTCGGTGGCGACTTTAGTTATAAATGGGCATATATTACAAAGAAATAGTATAATAAAAGATGAGTGAATTTTCACTCATCTTTTATTTGTTTAGGGAGGAACGTGGAGTGTTGAAAGGAATCAATCATCTTTGTTTTTCAGTATCAAATTTAGAAAACGCTATTATGTTTTATGAAAGAGTGCTAGAAGGAGAACTATTAGTTAAAGGGAGAAAACTTGCATATTTCAATATATGTGGAGTATGGATAGCACTGAACGAAGAGGCACATATTCCAAGAAAGGAGATTCATCAATCTTATACGCACCTCGCATTTTCTGTTGAACAAGAAGACTTTGAACGCTTACTGCAGCGATTAGAAGAAAATAAAGTTCATATTTTACAAGGAAGAGAGCGTGATGTGAGAGATTGTGAATCTATATATTTTGTGGATCCTGATGGTCATAAATTTGAGTTTCATTCAGGGACGTTACAAGACCGTCTAAATTATTATAGAGATGAGAAACCTCATATGACATTTTACTAAGGGGGGAAGAAGTTGCATGCGCTTGTAATTGGTGGAACAGGAATGTTAAAGAAAGTTTCTATGTGGCTTTGTGATCAAGGATTTCGTGTGTCTGTTATTGGACGAGATGAAGTGAAATTAGAAAATGTTAAGCAAGCTAGTTCGGCACCAGAAAATATTACATGTCTTCCTTTAGATTATCAAAATGACGATGATCTAAAGCGATCTATTACTAATACAATTGAACAGAATGGTCCAATAACATTAGTTGTTGCCTGGATACACTCTAGTGCTAAGCATGCATTACGACTCATTTGTAATGAGGTAGAATTGTCGTCGGAAAAGTACAGTTTATTTCATATATTAGGTAGTAGTGCATCACGTACGAAGTCAAAAAAAATAGGCGGGGCATTATGTAGTTATTACAGAGTTATATTAGGGTTTATTTTAGAAGATACATATGCAAGGTGGCTTACTCATGAAGAGATAGCTGACGGAGTTATAAAAGGAATTGAAAGTAAATGCACAGAATGGATTGTAGGGAGAGTAGAGCCGTGGGAATTGCGGCCGAAATGACAAGGGGGAAATAGGAAATGAAGACAACAGTATATGTAACAAGGCACGGTGAGACAGAATGGAATGTAGCAAAGCGGATGCAAGGACGAAAAAATTCAGCCTTAACTGAGAATGGTATGATACAAGCGAAACAATTAGGGGAGCGTATGAAGGATTTACCTCTCCACGCCATATATAGTAGTCCAAGTGAAAGAACGATTCATACTGCCGAATTGATTAAAGGAGAACGCGATATTCCAATTATAGCAGATGAACATTTCTATGAAATAAATATGGGGACATGGGAAGGGCAAACAATTGCTGATTTGGAAATGCAATATCCAGAAGAAGTACATTTATTTTGGAATGAACCACATCTTTTTCAATCAACATTAGGGGAAAACTTTGCGGCCGTTCATAAAAGAGTAATTGAAGGGATACAATTTCTTTTAGAAAAGCATAAAGGGGAAAATATTTTAATTGTCTCTCATGCTGCAGCAGCGAAATTACTCGTAGGGCATTTTGCAGGTTTTGAAATTGAACATGTATGGGAAGAGCCATTTATGCATAGCGCGAGTCTTAGTGTGATTGAATTTGATGAAAACCGTGGTAAAGTAAAACAATTTGCAGATATAAGTCATTTTCAGTAAACGTAAAAAAGGTCGCAAAGCGACCTTTTTTGGTGGACATAAAAAACTAGCAATTACGTTTTTTATACCAGAAGTGATCGAATTTTTTATTCTTGCAAGAAGAAGACTTGTGTCTGCTATCTTTGCAATCGTCCCATTTGTGCCCGTCATCGTGACAGTCCTTGCCACGATCCCACGAATCATCACAAGAACCATGATGGCTATGAGGGAAAAATACACATTTTTTACAGAAACATCGTTTTGTCCAGAAACATTTCTTTTCAAAGCGAACGCATTTTGTAACGAAAGTGCATTTTTTCACGCGAGTACGTTTTGTAACTATAACGCATTCTTTTCTGCGAGTAACCTTTGTAACGAAAGTCCATTTTTGAACGCGTACACGAGTACATTTTGTAACAAATGTCCATTTTTTTACATGAGTACATTTTGTAACGAAAGTACAATGTTTCACGCGAGTACATCTTGTTCTTGGACATTTACGCCCTGTTGTACATTTACGCCCTGTTGTACATTTACGCCCTGTTGTACATTTACGCCCTGTTGTACATTTACACCCTGTTGTACATTTATGATGATCATCATCGCAATCAAAAGTACTTGGATCTTGGTGTAAGAAATCCTCCATCCCAGCACTTTTGATTTCTTCAACAGCTTTTCTAATGTCACGTTTCATAGAAATCCTCCTTATCGTGTATTAAATTGAACAAGTATTCTTTTTCCTTAACATGATATGAGATTAGGTTTCTTTCTGAACAAGACAAGAGTGTAATTTTATATAAATAGATGATAGCGGATGTATGGACAAGACAAGGCGCATACATTGAATGAAGAGAACAGAGAAGGGATGAGAATATATGCTACCTTCATATGAATTTTTTATTCATCCAATGTACTTAGTGGAAATGAAAAAAGACATTTGGTCAGATAGTCCAGTGCCAGCAAAGTTAACATATGGAAAAAAGAAGTATGATATTGATATCGTTTATCGGGGTGCTCATATTCGTGAGTTTGAGAAAAAGTCATATCATGTTCAGTTTTATAAACCGAAAAAATTTCTAGGTGTGAAGGAATTTCATTTAAACTCTGAATTTATGGATCCATCCCTTATTCGTAACAAATTATCATTAGACTTTTTTAATGATATTGGGGTACTTTCACCGAAGTCACAGCATGTGTTTATAAAAATAAATGGTCAAATTCAAGGTGTGTATTTACAGTTAGAATCAGTTGATGAAAACTTTTTGAAAAATAGAGGGTTACCGAGTGGTTCTATTTATTATGCGATAGATGATGACGCAAATTTTTCTCTAATGAGCGAGAGAGATAAAGATGTTAAAACTGAGCTTTTTGCAGGGTATGAATTTAAATGTTCGAATGAAAATAGTGAAGAGCAACTTAGTGAATTCGTTTTTCAAGCAAATACACTATCGAGGGATGAGTATGAAAAAGGGATTGGAAAATACCTTAATGTTGATAAATATTTACGATGGTTAGCTGGAGTTATTTTTACGCAAAACTTTGATGGTTTCGTTCATAACTATGCACTATATCATAACGATGAGACAAATTTATTTGAAGTGATACCGTGGGATTATGATGCGACTTGGGGGCGAGATGTACAAGGGAGACCACTTAATCATGAATATATTCGTATTCAAGGTTATAATACGTTAAGTGCAAGATTGTTAGATATACCTGTATTTAGAAAACAATACCGAAGTATTTTAGAAGAAATATTAGAAGAACAATTTACCGTTTCATTTATGATGCCGAAAGTAGAAGGTTTGTGTGAATCGATTCGTCCATATTTACTACAAGATCCATATATGAAAGAAAAATTAGAAACATTTGATCAAGAAGCTGATATGATTGATGAATATATAAATAAAAGAAGGAAGTATATACAAGACCACTTACATGAATTGGATTAATTTTGAAAGAGATTGGAACATTATCAATCTCTTTTTTTGTATAATAAAGATGTATCGATTGAATTGACGTAATATTTACTTAATAAAGAATGGAGATGTGGAAACATGACGGTCAAGTGGATTGATTGGGTAAAACAAATACAATCTATAGCTCAAGCGGGTTTAACGTATTCTCAGGATGTATATGATATAGAGCGTTTCCAACAATTACGGGACATTTCAGTTTCAATGATGTCACATTACACAAAGACAGATTGGGAAGTAGTAGAGAATTTATTTGCAAGTGGGACAGGCTATCAAACACCTAAAGTTGATATACGGGCAGTTATTTTTCAAAATGAAAAACTATTATTTGTGAAAGAAAAAAGTGATAGGAAATGGGCATTGCCAGGTGGATGGGCTGATGTTGGTTATACGCCAACAGAAGTAGCAGCAAAAGAAGTTTTAGAGGAGACGGGCTATGAAGTAGATGATTTTAAGCTACTCGCTATATTTGATAAAGAAAAACATCAACCATCGCCTTCAGCAACACATGTATATAAAATTTTTATTGGCTGTAAGATTATTGGTGGCGAAAAGAAAACTAGTATTGAAACAGAAGATGTGGAGTTTTTTGGTGAGAATGAATTGCCTAATTTATCGATTGCTAGAAATACAGAAGAGCAAATTAAAGAAATGTTTGCCTACATGAAAGAACCTCAAAAAGAAACATTAATAGATTAATAATGCTTATGCCGATGATATTGTTGAAATGAAGATATTGGCAGAATGCGACCTTTATGTAATAATGGGATGGTATGTGAAGAAAAAAGGAGATAGAAAATAAAATGTTAGCAAGCATAATAGATCAGTTATTGCAATTTTTTGCAAGCCTAGGTTACTTTGGAGTAGCGCTAGCTTTAATGATTGAAATTATCCCGAGTGAAATTGTACTTTCGTATGCTGGATTTTTAGTAGCGGATGGTAAAATTAGTTTTGTCGGTGCAGTTATCGCCGGAACTATTGGTGGTACTTTAGCCCAAATCTTTTTATACTGGCTTGGATATTACGGAGGGCGTCCGGTTGTAGAGAAATATGGGAAATATCTACTTATTAATAAACACCATTTAGACATAGCGGAAGGTTGGTTTAAGCGTTACGGAGCAGGAGTAATCTTTTCTGCACGCTTTATCCCAGTAGTACGTCATGCAATCTCTATTCCAGCAGGATTAGCTAAAATGCCGTTAAAACTATTTACACTATATACAGTAGTTGCGATTATTCCATGGTCAATACTATTTATATACTTAGGTGAAAAGCTTGGTGGAAATTGGCGACACATTAAAGAGTATGCATCTGATTACACACATTACATAATTATAGGGGCTGTTCTCTTTGTTGCTCTATACTTCGGTTTAAAGTATTTAAAAAAGAAAAAAGCAGCGCGTTAAAGTCAATGATTTTTCATTGGCTTTTTTTATTGTTTCAGTTCTAAAAAAAAGGAGTTGTCCATAATGTGTAGTAATAAAGCGTAGCGGGGGAATGTGATGAAAGGATCACCGTTTTTACGTGGAACGATATTTTTAACGATGGCAACGATGATATCTAAAATGTTAGGGTTTATATATGTTATACCATTTACAGCAATGGTGGGTACGAGTGGGTACGTATTATATACGTATGCATACCGTCCTTATACAATTATGCTTAGTATTGCAACGATGGGATTACCACTTGCCGTTTCAAAAATGGTTTCAAAATATGATCAACTCAATGATTATCACACTGTTAAGAGAGTGCTAAAGAGTGGTATCGTTTTTATGGTCATTATGGGCGTTATTTCTTGTTTAGCATTATATATGTTAGCACCACATTTAGCTAAACTTGTGATTGATGGAAATGATCAGTCGGGGAATAGTGTGGTAGCTGTCACGCACAATATTCAAATTGTAAGTTTTGCGTTAATACTCGTTCCTGTAATGAGCTTGTTACGTGGTTTCTTTCAAGGTTTTCAATCTATGGGACCTTCTGCGCTCAGTGTAGTTGTAGAGCAATTTTTTCGGGTCTTAACTATTTTGATAGGAAGCTTTGTCGTTTTATATGTTATAAAAGCTTCTGTTTCGTTGGCAGTTGGTATTTCAACGTTTGGAGCATTTATGGGAGCACTAGGTGGATTAAGTGTTTTAAGTGCGTATTATATAAGAAGGAGAAAACATTTAAAGAAAAAAGAGATTGCCAGTATACCACAAACGACGAAAACTTTTTTTTCGTTGTATAGAGAACTGTTTACATATTCTATTCCTTTCGTTGTAGTTGGATTAGCGATTCCGTTATATCAGACGATTGATACATTTACAATTAATAAACTACTTATACAAATAGGGTATATGCAAGGAGAAGCGGAGAAGATTAATGCGATAATTGGTCTTGTCCAGATGGTTGTACTTATCCCGGTTTCCGTTGCGACTGCTTTTAGTATGTCTCTCGTGCCTGAGATGACAAAAGCCTATACAGCAGGGAATGTGAAGTTACTGTACAAACATTTTACGAGGACGAATGTATTAGTAGTAGGTATTACGGTACCAGCGGCGATTGGAATGATGTTGTTAGCAAAACCAGTATATACTCTTTTATTTGGTGCCGGAAATGATCCGGAGATGGGGAGAGTTATTTTACAGTATTATGCTCCTGCCTGTATACTATTTTCGCTTTTTACAGTAACAGCTGCGATGTTACAAGGAATTAATCAACAACAGAAAACAGTGCTAGGATTAGTAATTGGTATTATTGTGAAGATAGTTTTAAATATCGTATTGCTTCCGTATTTCGATTATGTAAGTTTTATTATTTCAACATACGCTGGTTATACGATTTCAGTTGGCTTTAACTTGTGGATGCTTTCTAAATATGTTATAAAGGCAACATAAGCTTTTTAAGGCAGAGAGCACTCTGTCTTTTTCTTTGTTTAGAATATTTTTCTTATAAAAACGTTTTCAAAATAATTTTTCTATTGAAATTTAAACGTATGTTTCATATGCTGAGAATGGCGGTTCAAAAACTGTTATGTAAGAGAGGTAGATTCCTACATGTAAAAAGAATCGGGGTGATAGTATGTTAAATATTTATTTAACAGACCGAAACGGAAAACTACAAGAGGTTGAGGAAATGCAAAAGGGTTGCTGGATTAATGTACTTCATCCAACGGAAGAAGAAATTCAATATCTAGTACAAACGTTAAATGTAGACTTAGATTTCATTAAAGACCCTTTAGATGATGAAGAACGCTCTCGTATTGAAAAGGAAGACAATAATACTTTAATTATCGTGGATATTCCAACAGTTAGACATGATGAAGAAGGAAATTCGATTTATGACACGATTCCAATAGGTATGATTGTAATGCCAGATTGCTTTGTGACAATTTGTTTAGAAGAAAATCCAATTTTTGAACGCTTTATTAATCAACGTATTAAAGAATTTTATACGTTTAAAAAGACGCGCTTTGCACTTCAGCTCTTATATACGATTTCTACTTATTATTTAAGATACTTAAAGCAAATTAACAGAAAAACAATCGATTTAGAGCACCAATTAAATAAGTCGATGAAAAATAAAGAAATTTTTACATTGCTAGGCCTTGAAAAAAGTTTAGTTTACTTTACAACATCATTAAAGGCGAATAAAATTGTAATTCAAAAATTAATGCGTAACAGTACATTTTTAAAAATGTATGAAGACGATCAAGATTTACTAGAAGATGTATTAATTGAAAATAAGCAGGCTATTGAAATGGCGGAAATATATAGTCACATTTTAAGTGGAATGATGAATACTTTTAGCTCTGTTATATCAAATAATTTAAATAGTGTTATGAAACTGTTAACGTCTATTACAATCATTTTATCGTTACCAACGATGGTTTCTAGTTTCTTTGGAATGAACGTAAAGGTTCCGTTTGAAGGGGAAGCACATGGTTTTGTAATTGTACTCATAATATGTGTAACACTATCTTTCACATTAGCGTTTGTTTTTTGGAAGAAACGTTACTTTTAACGAGAAGAAAGCTGCTCTAGCATAGTTGTGTAACTGCGCTAGAGCAGCTTTTTTGCTATGAAATCCTAAATTTTGAATAGAATATAACTTATAAAATGTAATGTATATGAAAGGGGTGAATTCCGTATAAGTCTTGTCCAATTCATAAAATGAGGTTAAAATTACATATTGTTAATGAAAAGTTGGAGGAAATACATCATGGAATTGTTTCAATTACCGAAAGCATTCCTGCAAATGAATACAATTTTTATCTCCATATTGATCGAAGCACTTCCTTTTGTGCTCATTGGTGTATTTATTTCAGGATTCATTCAAATGTTTGTAACAGAAGATATGGTAGCAAAATGGATGCCGAAAAATCGATTTCTGTCTGTTTTAATGGCTACTTTTTTAGGGATGATGTTTCCGGGCTGTGAATGTGGAATCGTTCCGATTGTAAGGCGATTAATCGGAAAAGGGGTTCCGCCCTATGCCGGGATTGCATTTATGTTAACTGGACCAATCATTAATCCAGTCGTATTATTTGCAACATACGTTGCCTTTGGAAGTAGTATGCACATGGTATGGTATCGTTCTATTGTAGCGATTATCGTAGCAATTATCGTTGGAATTATATTATCATTTATGTTTAAAGAACATCAATTACGAGATGATCACTTCCCAGAAGTGAATCATAAGCGTCCATTACGTAAAAAAATGTGGGATGTATGTACGCATGCTGTTGAGGAATTTTTCTCGATGGGAAAATATTTAGTATTAGGTGCGTTAATTGCAGCGGCAGTTCAAACGTTCGTACAAACTTCAACACTTCTTGCTATAGGACAAGGGCCGTTCTCTTCACCAGCTGTTATGATGGGGCTTGCTTACATATTATCACTTTGTTCAGAAGCGGATGCGTTTATTGCTTCGTCATTCCAAAGTACATTTTCAACAGCGTCACTTGTCGCGTTCCTCGTATATGGACCGATGGTGGATATTAAAAATATGTTTATGATGCTTGCGACATTTAAAACAAAATTTGTAATTGTTGTGACGGTTACAGTTACACTTGTTGTTTATGCAAGCTCACTACTCATTTATGCGATGGGGTGGTAGGTTATGTTTCGAGCATATATATTATTAGGCTTTACAATTTTAATTGGACAGCTTCATATTTCCGGTAATATTACGAAGTATATAAATATGAAGTACGCCTATTTATCAAAAACTGCAGCTATTATTTTAGGTTTCTTAACGATTGTACAAATTATTATCGTTTTCCAAAAAGAACATCAAAAAGAAAAAGAGAAACATGATTGTAGTTGTGATCATAGTCATTGTGGGCATGATCATTCGAAAGATGAGAATACATGGTGGAAAAAAGTGTTTTCTTACACGTTATTCTGTTTTCCAATCATTACAGGATTGTTTTTCCCAATTGCAACATTAGATTCCGATATTGTTAAGGCGAAGGGATTCCATTTTCCAGTAGCGCAAGCAGAAAGTAAAGATCCATTTATGACAAGACAATTCTTAAGACCGGATACGAGTATTTATTACGGGAAAGAAGGATACCGTGGTGTAATGGAAAAAGGGAAGAAAGAGTTTGTTACGAAAGATAATATCACTTTAAAAGATGAAGATTTCTTAAAGGGTATGGAGACAATTTATAATTATCCTGGTGAATTTACTGGTAAAACCCTGTCTTATAAAGGATTTGTTTTCCGAGATGATTCTTCTAAAAAGGAACAATATTTCTTATTCCGTTTCGGCATTATACATTGTGTTGCGGATTCGGGTGTATATGGTATGTTAGTTAAAAAACCAGAAGGGGTAGAGTGGAAAAATGATGATTGGATTCAGATAGAGGGAGAAATTTCAACTGAATTTTATCAGCCGTTTCATGCGAATATTCCAGTGTTAGAGGTAACGAAATGGAATAAAGTTGAACAGCCGAAAGAACAATATGTGTTTAGAGGAGCCGATTGATAAAATCGGTTCTTTTTTGTGGACTAAAAGTTCTAAAAATTGTTAATATTAAACGTGTAGTTCATGAGGTGTAGTGTATATTGGGATATTAGGGATAAATAATTAAAGGGGTGATAACAATGACTGAAGTAAAGGGTAAAACAGCTAATGAATCAAGGGTGTTTAAAACGAGTCGAGTATTTCCAACGGATTTAAATGATCATAACACGCTATTTGGTGGAAAGATATTGGCGGAGATGGATATGGTTGCTTCAATTTCAGCAACGAGACACTCGAGAATGGAATGTGTCACAGCGTCTATGGATTGGGTAGATTTCTTACATCCAGTACGTTCTTCAGATTGTGTTAGTTATGAATCTTTCGTAATTTGGACGGGAAGAACTTCTATGGAAATATTTGTGAAAGTAATAGCAGAAGATTTAATTTCAGGTAAAAAACGTGTAGCAGCAACTTCATTCGTTACTTTTGTTGCGCTTAGCAAGGAGAATAATCCAGTCCCTGTACCGCGTGTTATCCCTGAGACAGAAGAGGAGAAAGAATTGCATCGAATTGCTGTGTTACGTGCAGAACAGCGCCATATTCGTAAGGCAGAGAGTAAGAAGGTAGCTACACTGCTAACTTTTTGATGTAAAATATTTTCCTAGTGGTACTATTTTGTAATAGGTTAGGAGATTTTTGAAATGAAAAGCGGACACCTAAAAATAGGTGTCCGCTTTTATAGTTTTTTCATCCCCATATCGTACTATAATAACTGCTTAGCAGAAGCAAGCAGCACCGACGATAATTAAGAGGATAAATAATACGACTAGTAGCGCAAATCCATTACCATGTGCGAAGCCCATTGTTATTTCCTCCTTTTATTTTAAGATACAACATACAATATGCAGATGAGCTCCTGTTTGATATGGACGTATATCATGCAATGACATATTTTTTGTATGATAATGTTTTAAAAAAGGAAAGATATAGGAATAACAGTAGTTAGAGAAAGGAACGTATCCATGAAGCGCTTTTTAATTGTAATAATTTGTTTTATAGGTGTATTCATATGGATGAACGTTGATGTGGAAATGGGGAAGAAAATGGCTAGTGGATATGAATTAGAAAAAATCCGATCAGGGGATTTTCAAGTATATACGAACGGTGATGAGTTATATAAAAGTTTATTTGAGGATATAAATCGTGCAGAAAAGAATGTGTATGTTCATTTTTATATTGTAGGAAAAGATGAAGTAAGCCAAAAGTTTTTACAGTTATTAGAGAAAAAAGCATCTAGCGGAGTAGATGTGAAATTGTCAGTAGACCGCATTGGCGGATATAAGCTTAAGAAAAAGATAATTAATCAATTAAAAGAAAAAGGCGTGAAGTTTACATTTAGTAAAAAACCTAAATTAAAAAACTTATTTTATTCTTTGCATCAACGTAATCATAGACGCATTGTTACTATAGATGGGAAAGTTTCGTACATTGGTGGCTTCAATATCGGAAAGGAATATCTTGGACAGGATCCTAAATTTGGTCCGTGGCGTGATTATCATGTACGCATCGAAGGGAATGGAGCTACTGATATGGAACGGAAGTTTGCGGAAGATTGGCAAGAAGATACGGGAGAAAAGTTTCCTATACACCAAGAGTTACCTGTACAAGGAAATGTAAAATATCAATACGTATTTTCGAATGGAAAAGGTTTATGGAAGGAGTATGGAGCGTTTTTAAAGAAGGCAAAACATTCTTTAATTATCGCTACACCATATTTTGTACCGAGTAAAGAAATGGTGAAGGGGCTGAAAGATGCATTAAATCGTGGTGTCCATGTAAAAATCCTCGTCCCATTTAAAAGTGATGCAGTATTGCTAAAACAGGCTGCCTATCCTTATTTGAAAGACATGTTAGATGCTGGAGCGGAGATTTATCAATATCGAAATGGATTTTTTCATGGGAAAGTAACAATCATCGATGAGGAAATGGTTGATATTGGTACAGCAAATTTTGATAATAGAAGTTTTTACTTAAATAACGAATCTAACTGTTTCATATATGATAAGACAGTCGTTGCTGACGTATGGAATCGATTAAAAGAAGACTTTCATAAATCAAAACGATTTTCTGAAGAAGATTTTGAGAAAATTAGTAGATGGGATTGGTTTCTAGCAAGAATATCAAATGTTATCGCATCATATTTATAGTATAGAGATGAAATAGGAAGGGAGGCGCTTTAATGGATTGTATGAAAGAATTGATGACATATAGTTACACACTTATATATAAAGTTGGAGAATACACGAGCAAGGTTCGAGATGAAGAATTAAAGGATATATTACAGCATCATTTGCCGTATATGTTACAAGCATATAATGAACAAGTGAATTTTCAAGAAGGAGAAAATATACAACATATAACTTGTAAACAAATGTGGCCGGAATTTACTGAAATGGATAGGGAAACAGATAATGAGTGTACAGGGGATATTGGGATTGCTATTTGTTATATTTCACATTTGAAACGATTAGCATTAAAGTTTGCTCAAGTTGCAGTGGAAGTTGCGAACCCAGAGTTTCGTTCTTTCTTGGAAAATTGTTTTGTGAAAATGAATCGTTATGCTTATAGTGTTTGGCAATATGTTGTGAAGAAGGAATATAAAATTAAACATTTATATGAAAATGAAAGTGAGAAGTTTGCGTGAAAAACTAAGACGGAATGAAAGGCGTCTTAGTTTTTTTATGTCTAATGAAAGGCTCAATTAGAAGAATTGAGACAAACCAGTTGTGTTATCAGAGTATTTACAAAAGTTTACAATATCTTTACTGTTTTTAAATCTTTCCTTTAAAAATAAAGAGTAATATGGGATTGTACATATTCTATCAAAGGGAGGAAACGCAAATGAACAAATGGGTTAAGTCATTAGCTGCTATGGCACTTGCAAGTTCTTTATTAATGGTAGGTTGTAGTAAAGATGAGGATAAAAAGAAAGAGGATGACACAACTTCGCAGCAAGATGAAAAGAAAGATAAAGAAACAAGTGGAACAGAAAAATCTTCTGATTCGAAAGAAAAGAAATAAAGTGAAACTTTAATCAGCGGGGATTTTGTCCATCCCCACTGATTATTAGCCCACACCAATCGGGCATTTACGGGCAGTTATCTCCCACCTAATTTCCTCGCATTCGCCGAATTTACTGCCCGCAAATAGCGGGATAAATGGATAATAGAGCTTCCTCACATATATGAGGGAGCTTTTTTGTTGCGTATTTGTAAGTTTTGCGGAAAAATAGAGAGAAAGAATGGGAGAGGGGATAATATATGAAAGTATGTATATTAGGAGCGACAGGTAGAGTAGGATCACACATTATGAAATTGGCATTACATGATTCATATGAAGTGACGGTATTAGTTCGTGATTTGAGTAGAGTGGAAACAGAGCATGAAAGGTTACATATTATAGAGGGAAATGTGTTAAACGGAAATGATATAAAGGAAGCGATTAAAGGATGTGATATTGTAATTAGTGCTCTTGGAACTGATCGGAATGGGACGTTAGAGAAGAGTTTACCGATTATTATAAAGCAAATGGAAGAAGAGGGCATAAAGAAAATTGTTACAATAGGAACTGCTGGTATTTTACAAGCACGAACAAACCCAAGTATATATCGTTTCCAATCAAAAGAATCGAAAAGAAAAATGACAACAGCTGCGGAAGATCATTTAGCTGCTTATGAAGCGCTGAATAATAGTAAACTATGTTGGACTGTTGTTTGTCCGACGCATTTAATAGATGGTGATGTAACCGGTGTATATCGAACTGAACAAGATATGTTGCCAACAGATGGATCGAAAATAACAGTTGGTGATACAGCTCAGTTTACATGGAGTTTACGTAATAAAAGCTTATACGAGAAAAGTCGAGTAGGTATTTCATATTAAAAAACCATCCCAAAATAGGGATGGCTAAAAAATGATATAGCATACAAAGATGATAATCATAATGATTTGGAGAATTGCTTTCGCTACTGTACTACTTAAAAAACCGACAACAGTTGCAATTCCGACTAAAAGGGCGTCTTTTGGCGCCTTTTTATGCATTAGTTCCGTAATAAATACAGATAAGAACGGTATGATAATAAGCCCGAATGGTGGGAAGAAGAACGATCCGACAATGATAGAAACCATACCAACACGTTCGCCCGATTTTGTACTTCCGTATTTTTTTAGGAAGTATCCATTTGCAATAAAGTCAGCAACGAAAATGAAGAGTGTAAAAATGACTTGAATAATCCAAAAAGATGTCGTTAACTCTCCGCCGTTTATTCCAAAATGATAAATGAAATAGCCAGCCCATACGGCAAGGATGCCAGGGATAATGGGGTATATAAAGGCAAGAAATGAAACAATGAAACAAGCAATGATACAAATTGTTAGTAAAACAGTCACTTTATAACTCCTTTGTAGTATCTAATTTATGTACAGCAATCTTTTTAATTTGATGCCCATCAAGTTCTAATGCTTTAAATTGAAAACCATCATATTCAACTGAATAGCCAGCCTCAATATTTAAATCAATTGATTGAGAGAGAAGCCAACCACCAATTGTATCTAAATCACTTTCATCGATATGTAGGCCAAACATATCATTTACTTCAGAAATGAGTACTTTCCCATCTAAAACAGTAAGCCTAGGAGTACGCTTTTCAATCATTGGTGATTCGTCTGCGTCAAATTCATCTTGAATTTCTCCGATAATTTCTTCAAGAATATCCTCCATCGTTAAAAGGCCAGCAGTTCCGCCGTATTCATCCATAACAATCGCCATTTGTACGCGGTTCTTTTGGAGGTGTATTAACGTTTTACGAATGGGAACTGTTTCAAATACAGTTAAAACAGGATGTATGTAGGCATCAAGTGGTTTGTAAATGCCTTTTGTTTGATTATGAAAAATCTCTTTCGTATTTATCATTCCGATAATATCATCTTTATCCTTTTCAATAATAGGATAACGTGTATACTTTTCAGTTGCAACGATTTTCATATTTTCTTCTAACGTATTTTCAGTAGATAAACAAACCATTTCAGTTCTAGGTACCATAATTTCTTTAGCAACACGATCATCAAATTCAAAAATATTATTTACATATTTATATTCGGTTTGATTAATTTCGCCGCTTTTATAGCTTTCACCTAAAATGAGTCGTAGTTCTTCTTCGGAATGGGCAAGTTCATTTTCTTTAGCAGGCTCTAAACCGAGTAATTTTGTGAAAAATATAGCTGCACTATTGAGAAGCCAAATGAACGGATACATAATTTTATCAAATAAAATAAGTGGTTTTGCAAATTTTAATGTGATTGCTTCAGCTTTTTGGATTGCGAAAGACTTAGGAACTAACTCGCCTAATACAACATGGAAAAAAGTAATCACACTAAAAGCAATAATAAAGGATAACGTGTTAGCCATTGTTCCAGTAATATTGATTTTTTCAAATAGTGGTCGCAGTAAATGTTCCACAGTTGGTTCACCAAGCCAACCAAGTCCTAAAGAGGTGATAGTAATGCCAAGCTGACAAGCGGATAAATAAACGTCTAAGTTAGATAAAACGCTTCTTGCAGCTAATGCTTGTTTATTACCTTCATTAGCAAGCTGGTCAATTCGACTTTTTCGTACTTTTACGACAGCGAATTCTGAAGCAACGAAAAAGCCAGAAATAAGGATAAGTATAAAGATGAGAAAAATATTTAATATGTCCAAGTGTGTTCTTTATTCCTAATTTGGAATAAAGATGTCACCTCCTGTAATTATGTTATACTTTTATAATAAATCCAAATGAAAAGATTAGTCAAAGAAAATGGGTAAATAATGGTAGGTTTCTATAGTAGTTTTTTAATTTGCTGTTATTTTGTCCTCTATATAATAGGAATAACCGTCTACTTTTAATTTAAGTAGACGGTTATTCTATGTTATGGTTTCGAAATACTTCTAGTTAAAGTATACGTGTTTTGTTTAGAGTGGTTTGTTGTCCATAAAGCTTGGAGAAACGATAAGATGCTATATGGAATATAAAGTAGTAATAAACCAATTGTGACAACTATAGGTGCATTTCTACCAAATTGGACGATAAATTGTAATAGTCCGTTTGTATGAAAAATACATTCCATAAAAACGAATGAAAGAATAATGGAACTCAAAATAGATTTATGATTGGAAGTAAGCGCAATAAATAACGTATCAACAAGGAAAGATGAATTTTTTATTTCGTATTCATTAGTAGTATTTAAGAACGGTAGCCATTTTTTAATTGCTTGCATAACGATTATCATAGAAGTGCTACATACGATGATAAAAGAAGAGAAGAAAGGAAACTTTATGAATTTAGATATGTAGAGAAGTGATAATAGGACTGAACATTGTAATATCACAGTGCCAAAAGAATACGGTATCCAGCGAAATAAAGAACTACACTTTTTTAATGAGTTTGGTGCTTTTAAAAATAGATGGCCAATTCCTAGACTTATAAAGAAACCGATTACAAGAGTGAATGTGAAACGAACGATTGATAAAAAATATATTTCCCATATGTAGGGGAACAGTGGTGACGAATGGTTAGAGATATGTAGTATATTTTGTGTATGTACAAGCTGATTTGCTGAGAAAAGGATAGGCTCATGCATCCAATCAATTGTTGGAATTGAAATGGAAGAAGGCTGTGCTAAATTATGAAAAATGCTTACAAATCCAGTTAAGTAGGAGTAATTATGTGTAATGAATAATGCTGGAAGGGGACTTATGACAAAAATAATCAAAACACCGGCTATAAATTTACATATATGTGAGCGCAATAAGGACATACAATCACCTACTCTTTGAATATTCAGAAAATTCTTATTCTTATTTTAGCTTTTTTCGGATAAAGTTACAACATATTTTTCTCGAAGTAAGTTAGAGAGATTATCCCGCTTTAACGGGCAGTAAGACTCTACCTCAAAATGCGGCGAATGCGTAGAAGTTAGGTGGGGAGATCGACTGCCAGTAAAAGTCCGATTGGTGAAGGCTAATAATAAGTGGGGGGAAATCCCCACTTATTAAAGTTTCAATTTAAATAAGTGTATGATTAATGAATAAATTATGACGGAAAAATGAATAATTTTCAGAAAAATAAAATAATATATTTATTTTTTTCTGAAAATATAATATAGTTATGGCACAGAAAGTATTTTAGCATAAGGAGGCTTTTTTATGAGGATTAAAGGGAATTATGTACCAAAGAGGGAAGTTTTGTTTTGCTCAAGTTCAATTACGATAAGGGAAACGCTGGAACATTTAAATAAAACGGGGTATCGTTGTGTACCAGTTTTAGATGAAAAAAAAGAGAAGTTTTTAGGGAATGTATATAAAGTAGATATTTTAGAATATAAAGGTTCACTTGAAGATAATGTATTACAATTATTGAACGATAAAAATGGGTACGTGAGAGAAGACTCTTCCTTCTTTAAAGTATTTTTTACAATTAAAAAACTACCGTATTTATCAGTAGTTGATGAAAAAGGGGTCTTCCTTGGTATTTTAACTCATAAAAAAGTTTTTGAACTATTAGAAGATGCATGGGGAGTCCATTCTAGTAAATATTCTGTCATGATTGGAACACAAGATTATAATGGGGCCATTCAAAAATTATCGACAGTGCTAAAGAAATACACTGGTATTCAAAGCTTAATGACTTTTGATAATGATGCTTTATTAGTACGTAGAATAATGTTTACATTGGGAGAAGAGTTTGAAGATAGTGAATTAGAAACATTGCTAAAGGATTTAGAAGATCATGGATTTAGAGTTGTGTATGTTGAAGAGATGAAAAATCCACGTGAAGTTGAAACGATAGACTAACAAGTAAAGCCATCTTATTTTTGATGGCTTTTACTTTCTTTCACATAAAGATATCTAAATATAATAAAATATATGAATCGTAAATTTTAAAAAATATTTGTGTAATAGAATGAATAAAGGAAGTATATGTAGATAATTTTGATTTTCAAAAAAATCAAATTGAAAATATGTTTTTATTTTTCAACTAAATATGTTACTATATGTGTGATAAAAACAAAGAGGTCTGACAACTAAACTCCACGTTATACCACTCTAATGAGTTAAATTTTCGAAAAAATCAAAAATTAATAATTAGAGTAAGAATAAGGGGAATGGAGAAATTATGGAGAAAGACACTGCTTTGTAAGGGGCATATTTTATCATCTTGAGCAGAGAGGAGGATGCATAGCATATTGTGAAAAGAGATATAAACAATGAAAAAGTGCTATGCAAATGAAAAGCATGAAGGGACGTTTAAGGCCAGGTGATACGGTAGCGATTGGTTTAATGTTATTTGCACTATTTTTAGGAGCAGGAAATTTAATTTTCCCGCCAGTTTTAGGTCAACAAGCAGGAGAAAATGTTTGGATTGCTACAATTGGATTCCTTGTAACGGGAGTCGGATTACCCCTATTAGCTGTAACAGCTGTCGCGTTTGTAGAGGGGGACTTGAAAGCGCTATCTTCTAGAGTTCACCCTATATTTGCGTTTATTTTCCCATTGATTAGTTATTTAGCGATTGGACCATTTTTTGCGATTCCGCGTACTGGAGCTGTTTCATTTGAAATGGGTATGAAGCCATTTCTATCAGAGACAATGGTTTCTGAGTGGTACATGCTATTTCTTTTCACTATAGTTTTCTTCGGAATAACGTGGTATTTATCATTAAATCCATCTAAATTAGTGGATTGGTTCGGGAAATTTCTTACACCATTGTTAGTATTGATTGTTGCTGTTATTGTCGGAAAAGCAATTATTGATCCAATTGGAGAACCGGCTGCACCTTTAGCTGCTTATAAAGAGAATGCTTTCTTTGGTGGATTTATTCAAGGATATTTAACGATGGATGCGATTAGTGCACTTGTGTTTGGGATTGTTGTTGTACAAGTTATTCGCTCAAAAGGGATAAAAGAGAGCGGACAAATCGCAAAAATAACAGTTGTATCAGGGGTTATTGCTGTATTAGGCTTAACGTTAATATATTTATCACTTGCATATCTCGGATCTACAAGTACATCACTTGGTGTGTCGGAGAACGGTGGTCTTATTTTAACGAATGTTGTAAATGAGTTATATGGAACAAGTGGCAAAATTTTATTAGGACTTGTAATTATACTCGCTTGTTTAACAACTTCTGTTGGATTAACATCTGCGTGTGCTGGCTTCTTTACAAACTTATTCCCAAAACTTTCGCATAAAACGATTGTAACTATGGTATGTGTATTTAGTTTAATTGTATCTAACCTAGGGTTAACACAATTAATCACAGTAACATTACCAGTGTTAATGATCATTTATCCAGTTGCAATTGTATTAATCGTTCTTTCATATTTCCATAAATGGATAGGGAAGCGTAATACAATATATATTGGAGCTATTTTAGGTGCGTTGTTAATTAGTTTCTTTAACGGTTTAGAAAGTGCGAACATTAAAATTGATGCGATTTCTAATGTGCTACAAATGTTACCATTATATAAAGAAGGAATAGGATGGCTAATCCCATCATGTATTGGCGGGATTCTCGGTTTCTTCTTCTATAAATCAAATGAATTAAGTGAATTACAAAAGAAAGGTGCTTAGGCGCCTTTCTTTTTTTAAAGGGGATTTTTGTATTTTGTCTAAGTAATAATTGGGAGGAATGATAAAATGGCTAATTTTGAAGATTTTTTAACTTTTGATGTAAGAATTGGAACAGTAACACAGGCAGAGGAATTTAAAGAAGCGAGAGTGCCAGCGATTAAACTAGAAATTGATTTTGGGGAGCTTGGGGTCAAGCAGTCAAGTGCTCAAATTACGAAGAGATATAATCCAGAAGACTTAATCGGTCAGCAAATTGTTGCTGTTGTAAATTTTCCGCCAAAGCGTGTGGCAGGATTTAAATCGGAAGTGCTTGTATTGGGTGGTGTTCCTGAAGCTGGTGATGTTGTGTTGCTTCAGCCTAATATGGAATTGCCAAATGGAACGAAAATTAGTTAGTGTGAAGGTAGGGGTAAACATGGATATCGGACGAGAATATTTACAATGTGCCATTTCGAATTTCAAGGCAACACAAAAACAAGGAGAACGTGTACTTTCTCAATTATCTTATGAACAGATAATGTGGTCAGCTCAGGAAGAGACAAATAGTATCGCGATTATTATTAAACATTTACATGGTAATATGCGTTCAAGATGGACGGAATTTTTAAAGTCTGATGGCGAAAAAATAGATCGTAACCGAGATGGTGAATTTGAAGGTGGCTACAATTCAAAACAAGAAGCGCTTGCTGCGTGGCAAGAAGGGTGGGAGTATGTCTTTAAAACGATGGATACTTTAACAGCAGAACAGATTTTGCAGAAAGTATACATTCGCGGAGAAGAACACACTGTCATGCAAGCGATCGAAAGGCAAATTTCTCATTATGCTTTACATATTGGACAAATCATTTACATTGGTAAAATGTTAAAAGAAAATGAATGGGAGTGTTTAAGTATTCCTAGAGGTCAATCTACTAGTTATTTACAGAAAAAACGTTCAACGTAATAATATGAAAGAAACCGATATAAAATAGGAAGTAAAAAAATAAGCCAATTGATAGAGGGCTCCGTGAACATTAGAATGCTGCCAGCAATAAGCCCATATGTAATAAGAAAGAAACCAAAGAGTGTATTTATAGGAATAAAGCGTGAGACAAATAATTGCTGATTTTTGAAACAAGTGTTGTGAAACAAATAAAAGCGGAAATACCGTGTAGAGGTAATAAGATCTTTCTTTCTCGTTATTCTTTTTTTACATTTATGACAGATGAATGGTGGCTGCATTTCATTACGCTCCATTTTTTATATTTGTAATAATGTAAGACAAAAGTAAGTATAAAGTGTATGTTCCTATATACGCTCCTGCAATAAGGAAAAATGGATTCAGTAAAATTCCATGAATGCTCGTCATGAAAACTAAATCTTGTATTAAAACATCGTATATATTAATGGAAATAACTGTACCGAGTACATACAGTGCCAAGTACGCAGAAATATGTAGCACAATAGAGACTTTTGGATGTTTAGCGGACAAATAAAAAATAAATGATAAGACGATTGGTAATGTTCCTATTAGTAGCTTCAATTCATTTCACCTCATTAACAATATAGCCGGAATTTAAGCGGTCTATTCTCTAGAGCTTGTACATAACTTGAAATAGAGAGGGTGATAGTATGAATCGAGGCTTTTTTTACGTGAAGTTCACAAGTGTACGTAAGTTAGTTTTATTTATTATTACTACAGTACTGGCGACTTTTTTTCTTATTAGTATGATGGTAACCTCTATGAAAGAGACAAAGTCAACGTATTTATATAATTGGTTAAATGAGTTATCGATGAATGGCTACATGTACGTTATTGGGAAAGAGAATCATTATTTTACACAGGAGTACCGGAATTTGAATCAAGACTTTTCTATTTCTTCATTCCTCTTTTCGATGGCTACGAATATTCGTTTTGATGATGTACGTAGTTTTGTCGGGAAAGAGCTTCCTGGCTTTGGTAAGTACGATACAGAAATCGTTATCGCAGGTGAGGGAACAAATTATTCTAACTTACCGATAGAGTCGAGTGTTCCTCTTGAAGAAGTAGTGAAAGAACGGACTGGAGAAGGTGGACAAGCGCCAAAGCCTGATACGAATAAAGAGAAAAAACAACCAGCTCAAACGACTGGAAAAAGACAAGTTGCATTTATATATCATTCACATAGCTGGGAATCTTATTTGCCGTTACTTAACTTAACAAATGATCCTAATCCAAATAAAGCAACGAGTTCTGTAACGAATATTTCAATAGTTGGAGATCGCTTTCGTGAACAACTGGCAAGTGAAGGGATAGGTGCTACTAACGATAAGACTAATGTCGGTCAAAAGTTAATAAGTAAAGGATTGAATGATACTAGTTCTTATAAAATGTCACGGGAAATTGTACAAGAAGCGATGGCTGGTAATAAAGAATTACAATACTTCTTCGATTTACACCGTGATAGTGCACGGAAAAATGTAACAACAAAAACAATTGGAGATAAATCATATGCTAAGCTTGCTTTTGTAATTGGGAAAGGTAACAAAAACTATGAAAAAAACTTACAATTAGCAACTGCGTTACATGAGACGATTAGTAAGAAATATCCGGGAATGAGCCGTGGTGTAATTCAAAAAGGATTCCAAACAGGAAATGGAGTCTACAATCAAGACCTATCAGGACAAGCGATATTAATTGAAGTTGGCGGGGTAGATAATACAGAGGAAGAATTAAATCGATCAATTGATGCACTTGCTAAAGCATTTGGTGAATATTTTTGGCAAGCAGAAAAAGTGAATGGATAAAGTGAAATTTGAATTAGTGGTAGGCATTGCCGATGGTTATCAGCCTACATCAATTGGGGGAAAACGTAAGTGTACAGCTTACGTTTTTTGTTTGTCATGAAATGAGGATGATAAGATGTCACATTATAGACATAATTTGTAATTGCTATAGTAATATCGAAATTTGTCTATTTATAATAGGAGAATTAGAAAGGGATTTTCGCAAAAATAGAGAAAATCTTTTTACAAGGAAAATTTTTAACTAACAGAATGGGTAGGGGATCAAGGTGATACGAGAGATTAGAGTAGAAGATGCAACATCGTTTTTGCAATTAAATAAGCAATTGGACGAAGAAACGAAATTTATGTTATACGAACTAGGAGAAAGAAAAACTACAGTAGAGCAACAAGAAAAGATGGTCCACCGTTTTATTGAAAATGAATATGTGACAATATTTGTAGCAGTTGAAGAAGAGAGAATAGTAGGGTTTATTTTAGTTAATGGAAATAATATTCAAAGAAAGAGACATGTGGCAGGCATTGTAATTGGTATTTTGCAAGAGTATAGTGGCCGAGGTATTGGAACGAGTTTGTTTAAAGAAGTGGAGAAGTGGGCAAGATTACATGATGTATGGCGTTTAGAATTAACGGTAATGGCCCACAATACAAGAGCTCAGGCACTATATAGCAAAATTGGATTTGAACAAGAAGGTGTCAAAAAATCTGCTCTTATCATCGATGGAAAAGGTATCGATGAGTATGAAATGGCCAAATTATTAAAATAAGAGGTCGTTATATGAAAAAAAGATGGGCACTACTTGGTATCGTAGCAATGATACTGATCATTGGAGTAGCAGGAATAAATTATAAGATGTACAAGGAGCAAGAGGCGAAGGAAGTAAATGTAAACAATATATTTCCGAAAGCTAAAGAAACGATTGCTAATATGGATGGGGATATCGCAGTCATTAGTAATCCAAGTTCGATGCTTGTACTTGTGAATAAAAATAGGCGTTTACCAGATGGGTATAGACCGCCAGATTTAGTTGTTCCGAAAGTACGTTACTCTAGTGAAGGTGATCAAGAGAAGAAAAAGATGAGGAAAGAGGCAGCGGTGGCACTTGAGGAAATGTTTCAGCAAGCCAATAATGAGCGGATTTTCCTTTTTGCAGTCTCTGGATTTAGATCTTTTGATCGACAAAAAGCATTAAATACAATGTATAAAAGACAAGATGGAGAAGCAAAGACAGCGATGTCTAGTGCAGTTCCTGGTACGAGTGAACATCAAACAGGACTAGCTATGGATATTACATCTCAATCTGCTAAATTTCAGCTAGAAACTGTTTTTGGGGAGACGAAAGAAGGAAAGTGGCTTTCTGAAAATGCCCATAAGTTTGGTTTTGTTATTCGATATACGAAAGAGAAAGAAGGGATTACCGGTTATCGTTATGAACCGTGGCATGTACGGTATGTTGGGAATCCGCAAGCTACATATTTATATGAAAACCAACTGACGATTGAAGAAGTAACGCAGTAATGAATTGAGGGGAGAGGGCTAAGATGACGATGTTATATAAGAAAAAGGTACATGCATATATTACGAGAGAAAAAGAAGGGGCTATGCAACTACTCGTTTTTAAACATCGTGATATACGAGAGGCTGGTATCCAAGTTCCAGGCGGGACGGTAGATGAAGGCGAAACGTTAGAGGCAGCAATTTTACGTGAAGTACAAGAAGAGTCAGGACTACGCCATTTTTGTATCGAGCGCTTCCTTTCTGATTACATTATTTATATGAAAGAAAAAAAGGAATATCAAAAACGTCATTTTTTCCACATTTCATTATTAACAGATGTGAAAGATACGTGGGAACATATAGTAAGTGCTGGTGAGGAAGACAAAGGTTTAGTATTTTGTTATGAATGGATTGATATTAACAAATGCCCTGAATTAGCAGGTAAACAAGGTGAGTTTTTACATTTGTTAGAAGAGGTATATGTAAAATAATAAAAAGAGTCTGAGGCGATATTGTATTCGTTTCAGACTCTTTTTATTTCTCTGGAAATTAAAGGTTTTTAAACTGGTGAGTTGAATTTCTTTAAAGGGATTGTAGCTGTTTATGCGAGGAGCGGAGAAAATGAAAAAGTAATAGATACACGTCATATATATAAGGGCTTATAAAAGGAGAATGAAAATGGAAATTCAGTTTAATACATTATTGCAAAAAGAATTAACAATTCATGATATTCAAAAGGAAATGGAAGCTGGGAAGTTAACTTCAAAAGAACTAGTCATGTATTATCTTCATAGAATCGCAAAGTATGACCAAGATGGTCCGAAAATCAATTCTATTTTAGAAATCAATCCGGATGCTATCTTTATTGCAGAAGCGCTAGATCATGAAAGAAAGACAAAAGGTGTAAGAGGTCCATTACATGGTATACCTGTTTTACTTAAGGATAATATTGAAACGAATGACTCGATGCATACAAGTGCTGGTACGATTGCCCTGGAACAAAATATAAGTAGTGAAGATGCATTTCTTGTTAAAAAGCTCCGAGAAGCAGGTGCGATTATACTAGGGAAAGCAAATATGACAGAGTTAGCAAACGGAATGTCTTTTGAAATGTGGGCTGGATATAGCGCTAGAGGCGGTCAAACGATTAATCCTTACGGTACAGGAAAGGATGATATGTTTGTTGGTGGATCGAGTACAGGATCTGCCGTTGCAGTTGCTGCTAACTTTACTGTATTATCCGTTGGAACAGAGACAGATGCTTCTATTTTGAGCCCAGCTGTTCAAAACTCTGTAGTAGGTATTAAACCGACAGTTGGTTTAATTAGCCGTAGAGGAATTATTCCGTTCACATATTCTCAAGATACAGCCGGTCCGTTTGCTAGAACGGTAACAGATGCTGCTATTTTACTAGGGAGTCTAACTGGGGTGGATGAAAAAGATGTAGCTACTCATAAAAGTGAAGGCATGGCATATCAAGATTATACATCTTATCTTGATGCTAATGGTTTAAAGGGAGCGAAGATTGGTGTTTATAGCAATGCGCCAAAAGATTATTATGAATCTGGAGAATACGATGAAAAATTGTTTAAGGAAACGATTCAAGTTTTACGTAGTAAGGGAGCGACAATAGTAGAAGATATTGATATTCCGTCTTTTCATAGAGAATGGAGCTGGGGGGTTCCACTTTATGAGCTGAAGCATAGCTTAGATAACTATCTTTCTAAATTACCTTCTACTATTCCAGTACATTCTATTTCGGAGTTAATGGAGTTTAATAAAAACATAGCAGAAAGAGCTTTGAAATATGGACAAACTAAGTTAGAAAGAAGAAAAGATTTTCCTAATACGTTAAGAAATCCAGAATATTTAAACGCAAGATTAGAAGATATATATTTTTCGCAAAAACAAGGTATTGATTTTGCGTTGGAAAAATATAATCTGGATGCGATACTGTTCCCTTCTTATATAGGATCTACTATATGTGCGAAAGCAGGTTATCCATCTATAGCAATGCCTGCGGGATATATGGATAATGGGAGGCCTTTTGGAATTACTCTTGCAAGTGCTGCTTTTAGTGAAGGGGCATTAATTAAACTAGCATATGCTTTTGAACAAGCGACAAAACATAGAAAAATGCCAAACTTATCGTAAATAGAAACGAGAGAAGGTTGCCTGAAATG
Organism: Bacillus sp. AC266; assembly: GCF_979253805.1. Lineage (NCBI taxonomy): Bacteria > Bacillati > Bacillota > Bacilli > Caryophanales > Bacillaceae > Bacillus > Bacillus sp. AC266. Next base: position 1,333,250 of record NZ_CEEDEC010000001.1, on the reverse strand, counting down.
GATTTATGGAGGCCAGCCTTCTCTTATTAATAGCTAAAAGTATTGTCGATTTCTTTTGATGAATCGATATCTCATATCGAATCGTTGATATATTGTAAGTTGTAATAGATATAATTGAAAAATCGTTGATATAAATTCATTGGACTATTTAGTTGGAAGTCTTATATAAGAAATAAATCACTTAGATACAATATGTTAAATAGAAATCTCTTTCTTTTGCAATCTCTGATGCTTTAATAAACGAAAAGACAAACAAGTAGAACATAAAATAAGAAAAGAAGCGATAATATAAATAGTACGAACACCGAAAATATCGGTAATTGTAGCTGATTTAGTTGTATACAATGTCAGCGAGGATAATACACATTTTGGAGCCTAAATAGTAAGCTAGTGAACGTTTCTGCAATAAGAAGCCCACCTTCAAATCAATAATATTTTTCAAATTATAATCAGAAAAATATATTTTTGAAAGAATTAAATTTTTTGTCATTTTTTGAAAGGGGTTTTCGTGTATAATGAAGAATATATTAATATAGCATTATATTAATGCTTGTTGTAACAGCGAATACATATAATAGCTTGTAGCAAACGCCCCCTCTATGAGAAAGGGCGGATAAACCATTCTTTTCTTCATATACATATAGAAAATGAGAAAGAAAGTGAGGGTTGCATATGGCTGGATGGGTGATTTGGTTTATAATAGCGGGTATTTTATTTATTGCGGAAATGTTGTCGATTACGTTTTACATGCTTTGGCTTGGAATTGGAGCTGTTGTCGGAGGTCTTATTGCTTTGTTTGCTCCTGATGCACTGTTTTTACAATTGGTTGTCGGGGCAATTGTAAGTTTAACATTGACCTTCTTTACGAAAAGAATTTCAAAAAACTTTCGAGAAGCAAGAGGTTTTACTGATACAGTAGATAAACTTGTTGGTAAAAAAGGGATTGTCATGCAAGCGATTACAAGTGAAGTGAACGGTATTGTGAAAGTGGATGGAGATACTTGGACAGCTATTTCAGATGTTTCTATTGATGCCGGAGAAAAAGTCGTTGTTATAAAGAGGCATAGTACTGTGTTACAAGTGAAAAAGGAGAGTGAATAAATATGGTAGCATTAACATTAACGATTATTTTTGCTTTAATTGTCGTTGTATTTATTGCGTTAACAATTAAAATTATTCCACAGCAAAAGGTTGGGGTTGTTGAGAGATTTGGTAAATTCCAACGTATTATGCACCCAGGATTAAATATTTTAATTCCAATTGTAGACCGCGTACGTGTATATCACGATCTACGTATTCAACAAACGAATGTACCACCGCAAAAGGTAATTACGAAAGATAATGTGCAAGTAGAAATTGATACAATTATTTTCTATCAAATTGTTGAGCCAGAACTTGCGACATATGGTATTTCAAACTATGAATATGGTGTTCGTAATATTACATCTGCAACGATGCGTCAAATTATTGGTAACATGGAACTTGATGAAACATTATCAGGTCGTGAAAAAATTTCAATGGAAATCCGTTTAGCGCTTGACGAAGCGACGGAAAAATGGGGCGTTCGTATTGAGCGTGTCGAAATAGTTGATATTAACCCGCCGAAAGATGTGCAAGTATCGATGGAAAAACAAATGAAAGCAGAGCGTAATAAACGTGCGATTATTTTAGAAGCAGAAGCTGCGAAACAAGATAAAGTCCTTCGTGCTGAGGGGGAAAAACAAAGTAAGATTTTAATGGCCGAAGGGGATAAAGAAGCTCGTATCCGCGAGGCTGAAGGTATAAAAGAAGCAAAAGAATTAGAAGCGCAAGGGGAAGCAAGAGCGATTGTGGAAATCGCAAAAGCAGAACAAAGTCGAATTGAATTACTACGAGCAGCAGATTTAGATGAGCGCGTACTTGCTTATAAATCATTTGAATCATTGATTGAGGTTGCAAAAGGCCCAGCGAATAAAGTGTTTATTCCATCTAATGCAATTGAAACACTTGGTACTCTTGGGGCAATTGGGGAAATCTTTAAAGAGAAACAAACGAAGAAATTACCTTCGTCAGATACAGAAAAAGAACAATAAGAGTGAGGAAGAGAAATGGGATGCCATTTCTCTTTTTTTTGCGTATATTACGAAAGGCTTGTACATATCCATGTATAAAGAAGGTGATACAGTGAAAAAGTATGCAACCCGTATACATGGGAAGAAACTAATCTCGTTACTCTTTCTATATGCACTAGTCACAATTATTATTGCGTCGATTTTGACGTCGCTTTTACATACAATGAAATCGAATTACGCGAATCAATGGTTTGGAAAAGTATCGATGCAAGGTTTTGTTCAAATGATAGAAAGTGAGAATCGCTATTACGGATTTGATTATTTTAAGCAGAATAAAAGGGAGTCATTTGGAAATTTAATGTTCTCGATGGCGACGGATTTGAAAATTAAAGATTTAAGAACGTTTGTCGGTAAAGAAGTGCCTGGTATGTCAAAGTATTACTCTAACATTATCGTAGCTGGGGAAGGGACAAACTTTACGAATATCCCAAATGAATCTAGTGTACCGATTGAAGAAGTAACGAAAGAGCGAGAAGTAGCAAAAGATAAAGTTACAGAAGCTGAAAAGAATAATCCGGTTCAGAAAAAGAACGGAGCGAAAAAAGGTGAAAGTGCAGTATATATTTATCATACACATAGCTGGGAATCTTTCTTTCCGTTATTACCAGGGGCTACCGATCCATCAAGTCCAGATGTAAATGTGTCCTTACTAGGGAAACGTATGAAAGAACAACTTGAAGGACAAGGAATTCCGGTAGTTCATGATAAAACGAATATGGGGGATTTATTAGCGAGTAAAAAATGGAAATGGCCGCAATCATATAAAGCGTCTCATGAATATGTAAAAGAAACATTAGCACAAAATAATAAAATTGCGTTTCCGATTGATATACACCGTGATGATCAGCGGAAGAAGGTAACAACAAAAGTAATTAACGGGAAATCGTATGCAAGATTATATTTTATAATTGGGATGGAAAATGAAGGGCGTGCTGAAAATGAAAAAATTGCAAGAGCAATCAATAGTTATTTAGATGAAAACTATTACGGATTAAGCAGAGGAATCTTTCCAAAGTATAAAAAAGATGGAAATGGCGTTTATAATCAAGATTTATCTAAAAATGCGATGTTAATTGAAGTTGGTGGTGTTGATAATACATTAGATGAATTATATAACACAATTGATGTGTTGACGGAAGCGTTTAGTAAATATTATTGGAACAATGCGGAGAAAGTGAATGGGTGAGGAACGGGAAACCGTTCCTTTTTTGTTATATAAAGGTAAGAATATGATATAATGGAATCTTGTGAATATTAAATGAGGAAGTAGGGGAAATATGCAAATAATATTAATACGCCACGGTGAATCAGAAGCTGATATTTTAAATGTACATGAAGGGCGAGCTGACTTTGAATTAACAGAAAAGGGAAGACAGCAAGTGCAAAGACTTGTACAGAAAGTGAAAGCAGATTTCCCGCCAGATTTCATTTGGGCAAGCACATTAAAACGTGCTCGCGAAACTGGTGAAACATTAGCAGAAGGAACTGGGTGCCCAATTCAACTAGAAGAAGAATTAATGGAGTTTAATAATGGGGTACAAGCAGGGTTATCATTTGAAGAAGCGAAAAAATATCCAGAGCCAAAGTTTCTTCATGACCGGTTTGAAAACGGGGAATCATTTATTGAATTTAGAATGAGAATAGAAGGAATTTTTTCTAAAATCGTGACAGAGAATACAGATGACCGAATTGCAATTGTTGCACACGGTGGTGTAATAAATAGTATTTTACGAGCGTTTTTCCAAATGCCAATTAGCATGGACTATTATTTTAAAATGGGAGATACGGGAATTAGTTTGATTGAACTTACGGATAAACAGAAAACTATTCATTTTATAAATGATACAAATCATTTAGAGGGAATGTAAGAGGATATGTACAAAGTTGTATTTTTCGATGTGGATGGTACTCTTTTAAGTGAGATTGATAGAAGTATGCATGAAAGCACAAAAGAAGCGATACAAAGGTTAATAGATAAAGAAATTCACGTAGTTGTTACAACCGGGAGACCATATAGCTTATGTTCACAATTTAAAGAGCTGGGCATAAACACGTTTATTTCTGCAAATGGTGCACATATAAAATGTAGGGAAGAAGTTATACATAAATCGGTACTTTCAAGTGGAATTGTTCATGATATTTCAAATTTCGCTGAATTACATGGTCATAGTGTTTCTTATTTTACAGAAGAATTTGCTATGAATGGTGTTGCCTCGAAAGATGAACGTGTAATACGAGCACTAAACGAAACGTTAAATTTAGAGCAGTATCCTGACAAAGTCAGAAACTTGTTAGAAGAGGTTTATTGTGTATGTCTGTATGCTGATGAATCAGAAACTCAAAAATTTTTGAAAAGATATCCAATGCTTACGTTTGAACGTTTTCATGGTTACGTTATGAATGTGTTGGAAGATAATAAAGTATCGAAACTAACTGCAATTCAAAAGGTATTGGAACATCTGAAAATTTGTAAATCAGAAGCAATTGCTTTTGGTGACGGTGGAAATGATATTGAGATGTTACAGTATGTAGGACTAGGAATTGCGATGGAGAATGGCGGAGAAGAGTTAAAAACAAGAGCAGATTTCGTTACAAAGAAGGCGAGTGAAGGTGGTATTTTATTTGCCTTAAAAAAGTTTAATGTCGTCTAACATACCTTTATTGAAATAAAGGTATGTTAGGATCTTTAACGTGCTCACATAATAAAATATGAATTTGCCCGCGATGATGATAAAAATGTGCAACGATTTCAAGCAACCATTCGAATCGAGAGTAAGAAATACCCCAATAAGCAGTCATAATTTCCGCTAATTCTTCATTGGAATAGGATAAAAAAGTTTTCGAAAGTAAATCGTATCCTTGTATCATCGTTTGCTGTATTTGAGTAATTGTTTCTGGTGTTTGTTCTATATAAAAGGTATGTAAGTCTTTTTCCGTAATACCATTTAATATGAGTAAATCAGCATGGAAAATAAGGGAAAGATGTGTGCACATTTCAAATAATGACCGCTTTGATTCAATAGGCTTTATTTTCAAATCACTTTCAGTATATTGGTTCAGTATTTGAATGGAAGTATCGATAGCAATTTTAACTTGATTCAATGCAGATGGAACAAACATTGTAATTATTCTCACCTCCGTATATAATAGTTTCTTAAGGGTATTATATCATACTCAAAATTCCGAAAATTCTAGTAGTTTGACTAGCATAGTGAAAAGTATTATATTGTAAAAGGTCATATGAAACGTGAAATAGAATGGAATGTAATTATTGAGTTAGGAGTTAGACCAATGAGCTTGAAATATGGAAGAGATACAATTGTTGAAGTTGACTTAAATGCGGTAAAACATAATGTAAAAGAATTTAAAAAACGTGTGAATGATGAAAATATTGCAATGATGGCTGCTGTAAAAGCGAATGGGTATGGTCATGGGGCAGTTGAAGTTGCGAAATCGGCTATTGAAGCAGGAATAAACCAACTTGCAGTTGCATTTGTAGATGAAGCAATTGAATTAAGAGAAGCTGGAATCACTGTACCTATTTTAATTTTAGGATATACACCAGTAGCAGCTGTAGAAGATGTAATTCAATATGACGTTATGATGACTGTTTATAGAGTAGAAGATTTACAAGGTATAGATGAAGTTGCAAACCATCTTCAAAAGAAAGTGCGAATTCATGTGAAAATTGATACAGGAATGAGCCGTATTGGTTTACAGGAAGAAGAAGTTAAACCGTTTTTTGAAGAGTTAAAACGTATGCGATATGTAGAAGTAGTAGGGATGTTTACACATTACTCTACCGCTGATGAAATAGATAAAACTTATACAAATATGCAAACAAGTTTGTTTGAGAAAGCTGTAAATACAGCGGAAGAATTAGGAATTCATTTTCCATATATTCATAGTTCAAACAGTGCAGGATCAATGGAACTTAGTAACACATTTCAAAATATGGTTCGTGTCGGTATTGGAATTTACGGTATGTATCCTTCAAGAGAAGTGGATCATACAGTTGCTTCCTTACAGCCAGCGTTGTCTTTAAAATCAAAAGTAGCTCATGTTAAACATGCGAAGAAAAATCGTGGTGTTAGCTATGGGAATACTTATGTAACAACGGGCGAAGAATGGATTGCAACTGTACCGATTGGTTATGCTGATGGTTATAATCGTCAGCTATCTAATAAAGGGTATGCACTAATAAACGGAGTACGAGTACCTGTAATTGGCCGTGTTTGTATGGATCAGCTTATGCTAGATGTTACAAATGCAATGCCAGTACAAGTAGGAGACGAAGTTGTATTCTACGGCAAACAAGGTGAAGAAGAGATTGCGGTGGAAGAAATAGCAGATATGTTAGGTACAATTAATTATGAAGTTACATGCATGTTGGATAGAAGAATTCCACGTGTTTATAAAAAAAATGATGAAACGACTGCGGTTGTAAATATATTAAGAAAAAAATAAGAAAAAACTGAATCAATATGATTCAGTTTTTTTATTTTTGACAAATGAAAAATGTTCTATTTGTACCATGTAGTTGAATGTTTTTAAATCCTACAGATTCCAACGAAGAAATTATTTCTTCATTGGAGTAACAAGCTTCCTCAAAAGAAAAGTCACTTCTTTTCCAATTATCATTTATGTCATGTTTAAATAGAATGAAATTCATCTCTGCTCTGTGACTTTCATTATCATAAGTGGAATCGATGGTACAAACATATTCGCGTTCTGAAATATGAAAGGAAGCACTCCAATTTTCAAAAAAGCCTTTTTCCATATTCATATCAAATGCGAATGAGCCGCCATCATATAACGCAGAGTAAACGTTGTGAAAAGTATTTTTTAGTTCATCTAATTTCATAATGTGGTTTAAGCTATCGCCGGCTGAGATGACATAGTGGAATTGCTCATCTACTTTGAAATAGCGCGCATCATCAACAATGAAGGTTGCTTCTGATGCATTTTTACGTGCATGTGCAATCATTTGAGCTGAACCATCTATACCAGTTACAATGAAATTGTTATCGATTAATATTTTAGAAAGATGACCGGTTCCGCAGCAAAGATCTAATATGCGGGAGTGGGAACTGGCGTATTGTAAAATAAATTTATGATAGGCTGGATAGGAGTGTTCAGCAAAATGCCCCCAATACTTATTATAAATAGATGCGAAGATATCATAGTCCGAATAAATGATTTTATTAGACATAATAAGTCTCCTCATTTTCCAGCAATCCATAATAATCATACTTCGTCATAATTTCAAAACCACATTGTGTATATAGTTTTAAAGCATTGTTATTTTTCGTTTCGACGTCTAGTTGAATTGTTGAAACTCCTTCTGTAATAAGTGTATGTACCATATAACTAAGAATATCTTTACCATATCCTTTACCTTGATAAGAAGGATGAACTGCAAATCCTGATAGTGTAGTAGATTGCTCTTGCTCAGTAACTGTAATCGTTCCAATTGCTTTTTCATTAATAAGAGCAATGTAAACTTGATGAGAAGGTGAATTCATCATTTTCTGTAACCATGTAGCGGTATTCTCTACAGAATCTCCAAAGGCTTTACTGGAAATTTCAATAAGATTAAGAAGTGATTCTGAAGATGCAAGAGTGAGCTGTATAGTATTCTTTGTTGTTTTTTGCACTTCTTTTGCTTTGAACTCCATACTATATTCACTATATAAATAAGGTAACTTCATTTGTTTTGCAAATTCTTTCCCAGAAGCAGAATCCCCATTCAAAATAAGAAGAGCTTCATCTGCCTCTCTTATTCGTATTTCTTTCATTGCGGTTTGTAAAAGAGTGGTGCCTATATGTTGTTTCCTATAGTTTGGATGAACAAACCCTATTAACTCCAGTTTTGTCGGTCTTTCAAAGTCATACATACTTAATGCACCAATTAATTGAGTACCATCATAAAATATAAAATCATTTATCCTTTCTTTATTACGGGCAGTTAAAAAGTTGACATGTAAATCTGACGAATAATCAATTTGATCGTGTTGTCCGCAAATATGAGCTAAATCTTTCATTTGCTGAATTTCGTTTGCTGTTAAAGATTTCTTTTTTTCAATATTCATTTCATAATCCCTCTCATTCGTATTTAAAAATAGGATGGATGACTTAGCCACTTTTCTAACTCCACATTGCCCTGAACAGATAATAACCGGTACAAATATCGATAGGGGTGTCTACATTCTTCAAGACGAGGAATGGGCATAATGGTTTCGTAACCTTGTTTAAAAGCATGAGCCTCTTTTTCTGTAAGTACATATTCTAATCCAATAAAATCAAACTCTCGTGGAGAAATTGCATAAGCCTCTGTATCTACTAAACCAGTAATAGATTCTCCATCTGATAAAAACTGAGTAGGATCCATATCAATTAAAACAAGTGTAGATTCCTTCGGTGACGGCAAGGAAGAGAGCTGTGACTCAAAAGTATGAAATGCGTTTTGGATGCTCGCGTTATCGGAATAGAACTTATTTACAAGATCTTTACTGACTTTTAATATGTGAGACTTAAATTCTTCTAGTGGAATGTGGAAATTATTTGATGGGTTTCCTATAAACTCTGCTTGAAACGAATGAATTTCTGCTAGTCCTTTTCCAAGGCTGAATAAAATAGAATCAGGTTGTCCGATAAATGATTGCAGCGTATTTCCGGTTAGTTTTTCGACGATTACATACTCTCGCTCATTTAAAACATGTTTTTGCAAAATAGTCGGGATGGGTAAGGTAGTATGCTTTTTCAATAATGCGTGTATTGTTTCTAAATGATGTACATGCCTTGGATCAATTCCAAAAAGATTTTTACATCCCCACCAAAAATCATTGTCGGGCTCTTCAGTCATTTTTGAGGAACGAACAATAACTTCTTCAGCTTCTGTTTTAACAAGAAACACGTCGCTTGCATGGTCTACATAGCCTGGATGCAAAGTTTGAACAGATAAAATGGGTGAAGTGAACAATTGTTGTAGCATGAAAGAGCTCCTTTTTCTGTAAATTCTATAAATTCATTATATAACAGAATATGTACCAAGTGGATAATGATGGGGACAACATAGAACTTAAATAAATTTATGGTGAGAAATCAGTGTGAAAATTATATTTTTCTAGTTTTGTATGAATTATCAAAATAATGTTTCTGATGATAAATCTGTAAAAATGCCTGAATGTAAATCCCGTATTTTTCAATAAATGAAAGGTTAAGCCTACTTTTATAAGAGTTATAATGTAGGTTATGAAAAATATTTCTCAATTATAAAATGAAGAGAAAAATATGAAGAAGTAGAATAGATTACTTAATAGTTTTAAATTAATTAATATGATTAACTATTAATTATATTAGATAGGAGAGAATATTATGGCAAATGTACTCGTAATAAATTTCCCTGGAGAAGGTCATATAAATCCGACTTTAGCTATTGTAAGTGAGTTAATTCGGCGAGGGGAAACAGTTGTTTCGTATTGTATTGAAGATTATAGAAAGAAGATTGAAGCAACAGGTGCAGAATTCCGAGTGTTTGAGAATTTTCTCTCTCAAATTAATATTATGGAACGAGTAAATGAAGGTGGGAGTCCTTTGACGATGCTATCTCATATGATTGAAGCATCAGAGCGTATTGTTACTCAAATTGTAGAAGAAACAAAAGGGGAAAAGTACGATTACTTGATATACGATAATCATTTTCCAGTAGGACGTATTATAGCGAATGTTTTAAAATTACCTAGCGTTTCTTCTTGTACAACGTTTGCTTTTAATCAGTACATTACTTTTAATGATGAACAAGAATCGAGACAAGTAGATGAAACTAATCCATTATATCAATCTTGTTTAGCGGGAATGGAAAAATGGAATAGGCAGTATGGAATGAAATGTATTAATATGTATGATATTATGAATCATCCTGGTGATATTACTATTGTATATACTTCAAAGGAATATCAGCCCCGTTCAGATGTATTCGATGAATCGTATAAGTTTGTCGGTCCATCAATTGCTACTCGAAAAGAAGTAGATAGCTTTCCTATGGAAGGTTTAAAAGATAAACAATTGATTTTCATTTCTATGGGAACAGTTTTTAATGAACAACCTGAGTTATATGAAAAATGTTTTGAAGCGTTTAAAGATGTAGAAGCGACAGTCCTATTAGTTGTTGGTAAGAAGATAAATATAAGTCAATTTGAAAACATTCCGAATAACTTTAAGTTGTATAATTATGTGCCGCAATTAGAAGTATTACAGTACGCTGATGTATTCGTGACACATGGTGGTATGAATAGTTCGAGTGAAGCACTATATTACGGTGTCCCGTTAGTTGTAATTCCGGTAACAGGAGATCAGCCTTTAGTTGCGAAACGAGTGAGTGAAGTAGGAGCTGGAATAAGGCTTAATCGTAAAGAATTAACTTCTGAATTGTTACGTGAGACTGTAAAGAAAGTAATGTATGATGTAACGTTTAAGGAAAATAGTCGTAAAGTTGGAGAGTCACTTCGAAATGCTGGTGGGTATAATAGAGCAGTTGATGAAATATTTAAAATGAAAGTGAATTCATACTTAAAACTTAAATAAATGTTTGGAGCACACTTACTGAAATACGTAAGTGTGTTTTTATAAATAAATTACATAAAAAATCACTATAAAGGTGAAACTTTTGTGTATATAAACTGATATCTTTGAATTAGTAGTAAAATTACGTTAAAATAATACTAAGAAAATATATAAGTTTTGGGGGTAATGAATGAAAAAATTATTCGAATACGTATTATTAACAATTGGATCCATTATTGTAGCGGGCTCACTAGAGCTTATTTTAGCGCCTAATGGCCTAGTAGACGGTGGGGTAACTGCGATTGCTATTATGGCAAATAAAGTTGCAGGATTACCGCTTTACGGAGTGTTTTTAGGACTTAATATTCCTATTTTGTTATTTACTGCAAAAGTAATGGGAAAGAAGTTCTTCATCCGTACATCCTATGCAAATGTTGTTACAACACTTGGATTGATTTATTTAAAGCCATTTCCAGCAATTACGACTTCGGAATTATTAATTGTACTTTATGGAGGAGTTCTATTTGGTGTTGGTGTTGGGATTGTTGTAAAAATGGGCGGAGCAATTGATGGATCAGAAATGTTAGCTGTTTGGATGAACAAGCATTTTAAAGTACCAATTAGTACATTTTTACTTGCTGTAAATGCGGTTATTTTCATTTTTGTTGCCATTTTATTTTCAATCGAACAAGCGATGTTCTCATTAGCTATTTTCTATATTGTTACGAAAATGATTGATTTCATATTAGATGGTATTAATCAAGGAAAGAGCGTTATGATTATTTCTGGGAAAAATAAAGAAATAGGCGATTTGCTTATGAAAGAATTGCAATTATCCGTTACGTATCTACATGGAGAAGGTGGTTTTTTAGGAGAGCACAAGAAAATCATTTATTGTATTACAAACCGTTTCATTTATCCAAAAATGAAAGATCTCGTTCTCTCTGTAGATCCAACCGCTATAATTGAAGCTTCTTATTCAACAGAAACAACTGGTGTTAAGCGTCCAGGAAGGACAGCGAGATCAGGGCAAGTATCAGAAAAATAGTGACTAAAAATAACTCCACGTAAGTATAACTTACGTGGAGTTATTTTTAGTTAGGGAACCAGACTTTTTTCAGTAATTTGACAACCGTTTCGATACTATCTTCGGGAATACTGCCGAAACCGAGTAATACATATGACGCCTCTCTTAAATTATGTACAGAATCATATGTGGAGAGAGGATACAACTTGATTCGCTGTTTTGCAGCAGCATGAATAAGTTCTTGTTCGTTCATCCCATTATGAACATGAAGTACGATATGAAGCCCTGATTGTTCACCGAGTATATGAACGTTATTGCCCATTTCATTTGTAATAGATTTAACTAAAGAAATATGTTTTCTTTTATATAACGTACGACTACGGTTCAAATGGCGCTCCCAATCACCATTGTGAATAAAGGTTGCAAAAGCGAGTTGCTGTATTGTGGAAACAGTTTGTTTAAACTTACCTTCAAGCTCTGTATAGATTTTTAATAGATGAGGTGGTAAAACGATATACCCCATTCGCAAAGAAGGTAAAAAGGATTTCGAGAAAGTTCCCATATAAATAACGCGTTCATTTGAATCTAGTCCCTGTAAAGAGGGGATAGGTTTTCCTACATAACGAAATTCCCCGTCATAATCATCTTCAATAATATATCCTTCGCAATCATTGGCCCATCTTAATAATTCGAGCCTTCTAGATAATGGCATAATCATTCCAAGAGGAAATTGGTGAGATGGAGTGACGTATGCTACATTAGCACTTGATTCACGTAAAGCTGAAATATGAAGCCCTTTATCATCTAGAGGTATAGGGTGAACAGGAAGAGCAGAGCTTTGAATCATAGCAGTTATACGGTGAAATCCAGGGTTTTCGATTCCATATTCTTTTTTTGAACCAAGCAGTTGAAGTAGTAGCCAAAGAAGAGGCTGCGTACCGGCTCCGATAATAATTTGATCAGGTGAAGAATGTACCCCGCGGGCATGGTATAAATATTTTGAAATATGCTCTCGTAAAACGAACTCACCTTGAGGATCTTCTCTAGCAAATAATTCATTTTCATACTGGAATAAAGTTTCTTGTAATGCTCTTTTCCAGTTTGTAATTGGAAAAGCTTTTTGATCAATAAGGCCTTGGCTACAATCATAGTCATATTGTTCATTTTTAATATTGTTAACGCTGTTTGACGCAACGTGTTGTTTATTTTGAATGACATCAATATCAACTTCCACAACAAAAATCCCGCGCTTCGGTTTACTTTCTACATAACCTTCAGCTAGTAATTGTTGATAAGCAGATTCAACAGTAATACGGCTAACATTAAGTTGTATCGCTAAATTTCTGTGAGAAGGAAGGCGTGTACCGGCAGGCAGTGATCCCTGAGAGATTTCTCGTTTCATATATTCGTAAATTTGTAAATAAATTGGTGTTTTACTTTCTAATTGTAATGGGATAGTAAGATCCATTCTAAGAATTCTCCTTTAAAAACTGGCCATATAAAAAATAATCGAACTGTCACTTAAGTTAAGGGCAGTTACTTTTTATAATGATGATACAACATTTAGAAAATTTAATAAATAAAAAGAGGAGAATCAAAATGAATATTAGAGAAATAGTAACAGAAGCTGATTTACATGATGTATTCCCTGTATTACAGCAATTACGAACAAAAATTTCAAGAGAAGAAGCAAGTTCTTTATTTCAAAAAATGAAAAAAGAAAATTATAAACTACTCTCGTTACAGAATGAAGATGACGAAGTTGTTAGTCTAGCTGGTGTAGCGATTTGTACGAATTTTTATAATGAGAAACATGTTTTCGTATATGATCTTGTAACTGCAGAAGCTCACAGATCAAAAGGATATGGTAAGGTTCTGCTGTCATATGTAGAAAAGTGGGGGGAAGAAAAAGGGTGCAGTTCTATCGTTCTTACATCAGCGTTTCCAAGAGCTGATGCACATCGTTTTTATGAAAGAGAAGGCTATGATAAGGTAAGTTATTCTTTTTATAAAGAGTTATAATATTAAGTAGGTTCTATGTGAGGTAACATATAGAACCTACTTTTATTTAGAAGTTTAAGATGAAGAGGGTTAATTGCTTATTTTGTCGAATAGTTTCTTTATAATTGAGACGATAATATTGAATGTAAAGAAGGTTAGGGGAGTTCATACTTGGAAAAAATTCAGAAACTATTAATCCCAAAAGGTGTAAGAGTTATCGTAATATCTGATATTCATGGCGAATTAAATCTTTTAAAGGAATTATTACATAAAGTTAATTTTAAAGATGAAGATTATTTAATTATTAATGGTGATCTTTGTGAGAAAGGAAGAAATAGCATTGGCGTCGTAAACTATGTGATGGATCTAGTAGTTAGCAAGCCAAATGTTTATGTAATTGAAGGGAATTGTGAAGCTGTAGTTGAAGCGCTTGTAAATGAAAATCCTGCGCTAATAAATTATTTATGTACGAGAAAGAATACAATTTTTAATGAATGGTTAGCGAAATTGAACGTTACCGTTAATGAAGAAAGTGATATTTGTGAAGTGAAAAAAATATTGATGAGCCATTTTTCAAAAGAAATAAAGTGGCTAACAGAATTGCCAACTGCTATTGAAACTGATGATTATATCTTTGTACATGCTGGCCTTGAAGATAGAGAGAATTGGAGACAAACAGACAGGAAAAATGCAATTGCAATGCCGGAGTTTTTTAATAAGTCACATAGAGCGGATAAGTACGTAATTGTTGGACATTGGCCTGTTGTGAACTATTCCGAGGAGGCGCCGTCTAACAATCCAGTTATTGATAAGGAGAAAAAAATTATTGCGATTGATGGTGGTAATGCGATTAAAGAAGCAGGGCAATTAAATGCATTTATTATTCAGAGGACAACTTCAGGTGATACGTTTTCTTATACATATGTAGATCATTTTCCGCAGTATGAAGTATTGGCCGATTTTAATGCGAATTCAGTAATGCAGGGCGAGGTTACATATCCGCATTATTATATAGAGCCTGTGGAGAGAATGAAAGGTTTTACCGTATGTAAACAACTAGGAACAAATGAATTACTTCATGTGAAAAACGAGTATATAAAGCAACTTGAATCAGGTGAGTATACAGTGAAAACGGATATTTCTTGTGCACAATTAAGCGTTAGAAACGGGGATGTTGTTTCTCTCATTGATGGTAGTTGTGTCGGATATGATTTAATTAAAAAAGATGGTGTAGAAGGCTGGATAGAGAAAGGAATTCTACTTGAGATAGAAAAGAAGAGGAATACAATATTTAGCTAAAATGGGAGGGATATAACCTCCTATTTTTTATTAACTATGTTACGAGTTCGTACTTCATCTGATTTTTTCCGAAGTTCCGTTTCTAAATTAAACTCGAAAAAATAGGCTAATTTACATAAATAATTCGTATTTTATAACAAAATTATACAATATAATAAATGATATTTGTTTTGATTTTTCTGAAAAAATATTATAATTGTATATGAAATAAAGAGGAATGTAGGAGGGAATTATGCAAAACGTTATATTAAAGGGGAACAAAGTTACAATTCGTACAATTGAAGAATCAGATATAAAAACATTATGGAGCTTCATATATAAAGAAGAAAATCCAGAGTGGAAAAAATGGGATGCACCGTATTTTCCGTTCTCAATGCAAGAATATTCGTCCTATAAAGAGAAGATGCAAACTCGTTTACAAGAAGAACCGCTATCAAATTTAATAATAGAAAATAACGGTCAAATTATAGGGACAGTCGGATTTTATTGGGAACATAAACCGACGCGTTGGTTAGAAATGGGAATCGTAATTTATGACCCAGCATACTGGAATGGTGGATATGGTACAGAAGCATTAAAACTATATAGAGATTTGCTATTTGAAAATATGGAGATTGGTAGAGTAGGACTTACGACTTGGTCTGGTAATGAACGAATGATGAAAGTAGCGGAGAAAATAAGAATGCGATTAGAAGGTAGAATGCGAAAATGCCGTTATTATAACGGGACATACTATGACTCTATTCGAATGGGAATGATTCGTGAAGAGTGGGAAGCGCTATGTGTAACGAAGGGGTGAGGAAGCATGTACGCAATTATTGCTACATTGGATAGTGTGTTTACTAATAAAATTAAAGAATTGCAAAATGAATTAACAAATATAATTGGAATAAATCAACTAGCTGGAGTAGAACCACATATTACATTGGCTGATTATAATGAGTTAGATGTTAATTTATATACGAAGAAATTAGAGGAGTTTGTAGTTTTTCAAGAGAACATCTCCGCTGTAACTTTTCCTTCAGTTGGAACTTTTCCTACTAACGGAACGATCTTTCTAGCACCAACCATTACTGATGAATTATTAAGACTTCATCATTCTTATCATGATTATTTCAAAACTTTTCATGATAATCCACAGTCCTATTACGTTCCAGGAAAATGGATTCCGCATTGCACGATTGCTAATGGGTTAAATTCAAATCAATTTTTAAGTGTAATGGAATATATATATGAAAAATTTAATGTTACACTAGCTTCGATTGAGAAGTTAAAATTAATTAAGGTAAATTATGAAGATGGTTCTGCCGTTTCTTCTAGTATTTTAGCAGAGTGTAATTTAAAGAGAATGGAGACATCGAGATGACATATGTAATTAGAGAAATGAAGCAAGAAGATATTCATGCTGTACAAAACGTAGCGAAAATAGCTTGGCATGATACTTACGAAGGAATTATTCCGGGAGAGATTCAAGACAACTTTTTAAATGAAGCGTATTCCGATGAAAAAATGAAATATCGTCTTGAAAATACACATTTATTTGTTGCGGAAGAAGAGGGAGAAGTAATTGGCTTTGCAAATTTTTCACCAATTAGACTGCAAAACGAAGCAGAATTAGGTGCAATTTATTTGTTGCCAGATCAGCAAGGGAAAGGGATAGGGACAGCTTTGTTACAAAAAGGGATCACGACGTTAAAAGGGATTCGAAAAATGTACATTCATGTAGAAGCGGAAAATGAAAAAGGAAAACGATTTTATGAAGCAAAAGGTTTTGCGGCTTTAGAGCAATTTGAAGAAGATTTCGAAGGACATATGCTGCAAACAGTGAGAATGGTTTTATACATATAAGGAGGATCAGAAATGAAAATTTTTGATTTCAGTGAAAAAGTGGGAGAGCATATATCAGCATTTCAATCTAACTTTATAATGTCAAAAATATTAAAACATCAAGGGAATATACATATCGGTGCCATGCATTTACAAGAGAATGGAATTATCGGATATCATGAAGCAGTTGTATCTCAACTGCTTCTTATTGTGGATGGTGAAGGATATGTATGCGGGGCAGATAAAGAAAAAGTGAAGGTGGAAGCTGGACAAGCTGTGTTTTGGGAGAAGGGTGAGTTTCATGAGACGAGTACGGAAAAGGGCTTGATGGCAATTGTAATTGAGTCGGAGGGACTTGAAAATGGTATTTCAATGATGATTAGAGGGTAGGAGGGAGAAAGGAATGATTACAAAAGCGAATGAGAAAGAAACGGAAAAAATATTACATTATGCAGCTCAATCACTTTTCGAAGGAACGAGAGGGAATTGTCAGTTAAGTAAAGAAAAAGCGATTGAAATTACAAAGCCAATAATAGAAAAAGGGGCATATTATTTAGTCATTAAAGAAGAAAATAAAGTAATGGGATGGATATTAATAGGGGAAAATACAGACTATTTTTCTCGTGAAAAACTTGGATTTATATATGAGCTGTATGTGTTTTCAGAATATCGCGGGAGAGGATTATCGCGAGAATTGATGGAGGCTGGCATTAAGGAATTGAAGGAGAAGTATTCCGAAATTCGTTTGAACGTATTTGCTGGAAATTTTGCAAAAGAGATGTACGAAGAATTTGGGTTCATTGAAAGACAAGTAATTATGACTTTGAAGTGAGAAAATATTTCAAGCTGGAATAGCAAAATATAAAATAAAAGAAGCCGATGAATAAATCGGCTTTTTAACGATACATCGTCCACATTCCAATATCTTTAAACCCTAAACTTTTATAAATTCGTCCAGCAGCTGGATTGTTATAAAATAAGCAAAGCGTTCGGCCTTCTTTCGTAAAGTCTTGAATCATTTTTTGTAATATGAGTGAAGCATATCCATTTCCGCGGT
This sequence comes from Bacillus sp. AC266, assembly GCF_979253805.1. Taxonomy (NCBI): domain Bacteria; kingdom Bacillati; phylum Bacillota; class Bacilli; order Caryophanales; family Bacillaceae; genus Bacillus; species Bacillus sp. AC266. Next base: position 1,315,363 of record NZ_CEEDEC010000001.1, on the reverse strand, counting down.
AATTCGGGTGTGTACATACACCAACTACCATAGCGGATAATGAATTTTCAGCGGAAGTTGAGGAGGATGCGATGATTGCGCCGTCTTTTTCAATATAATATGTACGTCCTGTATTTGTTTCGATAGCTTGCCTTAACATTTTTTCTGATTCATTAGCAGCCGGGAATTCAGCGATGTCACTTCGTAATTTCATAATTCGTTCTATATCATCGAGTGAGGCAAGTTTAATTGTTTCATGAATTGGTGTGCTAGGTAAGTTGCTGTCATTTAGACATTCGCAAAAATACATTTCATTTTTGGCGCCTAGTTGTACACTTGGAGCAGTTTCAAATCTTTCTACAATAGTTGACTTGCCAGAGAGTTTAAGCGGCTTATATGCGGAAAGAAGTGCCTCATAGTCAGCGACTATAAACTCTCCTTTACTATACGGTATAAATGTTTCATGGAAGCGTAGCAAAATTGATTTTAATGTTCCGTTCTCTTTGAATGCGCCCCATAATTCTTGAAAATCTGTATCATAACCGAAAGCTTCAATATCTCCAATGATAAACAAGTTAAGGGCTGCTTCTTCTTTTAGGTAAGCGAATACTTGTTCATGATCTTTCTTTGTTAATTTTCTCATCATAAAAAATCGACCTCTTTTTTATTTTTCTAAATATTATAACTTAAGTTTTTTGAAATCAATATAAAATTTTATGTTTAGTTCACAAACTTTCGGAAAAACTAGGAAAGATATGACAAAGGAGGTTATGAACGGTGGATCATCCAATTCAAGGATTAATGAAAGCAGCAATGGAAAATTTGAAGGAAATGGTCGATGTAAATACGATTGTTGGAGAGCCTGTTCAAACGGCTGACGGTGGTGTAGTGTTAACGGTTTCTAAAGTAGCGTTCGGTTTTGGAGCAGGAGGTTCTGATTTCCAGACGAATGATGGACAAAGAGCGAACGGTAACCCTGCATTTGGTGGCGGTAGTGCGGGTGGTGTTTCTATTACACCAGTAGCATTTCTTGTAGTGAATAAAGATGGAGTAAATATTCTACATCTACAAAATGCGACACATTTAGCAGAAAAAATAATTGAATTAGCTCCACAAACAATTGATAAAATTCAATCGATGTTCCAAACAGATGAAAAGAAAGAGGGAAATCATCACCCTCAAAACCCAGATGAAATCCTTTAAAAACGCCTGCTCATAAGCAGGCGTTTTTTCTTGTAATCAGTATGTAATAAAACACATGAAATTGTAAATAGTTTTTGAAGTTTTTTCTATGTTTCTAAAATTTTTCATGTTAAAATATGCTATAGAATTGAAACATATAAAACGAAGGTGGCTAGGTGCTTTGTCTGGAGGATCTGACCAAGTAAACAATATGATATATATTAATGGTAATCGTCGGGGTCATTGTTTTATTACATCTGGAATTACGTTTAAAGAGTTTGCAAGTAACATCCCTTCACCGCTTCATCAAGTATTGCTTTTAAAGCATAATTTTGAGTGGACAGATTTTCATTATCATACTTTATTTGAATATGTTGAGGAAGAAAACATACATAAACTCATTCAAGCAGAGATTGATGAATTTGATGAATTTTGTTGGGTAGATTTCGATGATGCAAGCGATTTAGATGAGTTAGAGCCAAAAGAAATTGCAGAATTATTATATTTGGCTCACAAAAAAGAACCACTTGGAAGAACGTTCTTCCCATTGTTGAAGAATAGATTCGTTTATTTTTCACATGATGACGGTTGGTACAACAAAGTGTATTACCGTAGAATCGGTGATTTTGTAGGAATGCTAAGTAAAGTCATTCCATATAAACTCGGTTCGTTTGGAAAGAAACGTTTTACTTTCTTCCAAAAATCAAAAATTTTCCCAGCAATTTCAAAGGAAGTTATCCTTGGGCTTATGCCGTTAATGGAAGATGGATTATACATTGATTTAGCGGGGAAAATTGAGTCGAGAAGAGGTCTTGAAATTCCGGTATATGTAGTAGGATCATTCGAAAGTACGGATGAGGTACTAGATAATATCGATGAATTGAAAGCGGAAGCAACAGAAACGGGTTGGCTCATTTTTGATAAGAAAGAACAAGAGTGGCAATGGGTTGTAGACTAAGAAAACTTGGCGCATGAAGTCAAGTTTTCTTGTTTTTTGAAAGGAGAACAAATGAAGAAATATTATACAATTGTGGGTATTGTAAGTATTATTCTCGTGGCAATATTACTTATAACTTGTCCGAAAGAATCAGATTTTAAATTGTATTTAGAGGATAAGTATGCATTGAAATGTGACGAGAGTAGCTTTGAATGCACGCAAAATGTAGATGAAAAAAAAGAGAAATTACAGTTTGAAAGTATTGATGCACGAAATGGTGTTTTCTTTATGACTGTAAAGCAAACGTATAAAACAGAAGCTGGTGTTACGAAAGAATATAGCGGAGTAGGTATATTCGGTACATTTCTTTTTGTTTCAGAGAAGACTTTCTAGTAATAGAAGGTCTTTTTTTTATGCTTATGTTCATATAGATGAAGTAAGACAAGCATAGGAGGGGTATTGATGAAGAAGGGATGTATCGTTTGTGGTGGTGAGGAGTTTTTTTCTTCAACATTATATGCACGTACGAAACAAGATTGGGCATATGCGCCAAACATGTACCGATTTGAAAAGGTGTTTATTGAGCATAGAGATGAAGAAAATTATCCAGTTTTTCAAGAAATTACAGCGAAGCATTGTTGTGGATGCGGTCATATCATGTTGTATCATGAATGAACACACCAAGTATAACTTGGTGTGTTTTTTTTAAAACGCTGACAAAGCAAGCGGATAGAGTAAAGTAAATAAAACAGAAAAACTACCAAAACCAATTGCGGTATATCCAAGTGTTCTCGCTCCAAAATTGACAGCTAATAAGCCAACTAAAATAGCAAGGGAGCCGAGTGTAACAGGATAAAAAGCAATGGAGAATAACGAAAGAAATAATGCGACATAGCCGATCATTGCACCGGTATTTGTACCTTCTATTTCATTTGCAATTTCTTTGCGCTCATGTCTAATCGGAATACCAGCCGGAGATATTTCAGCTGCATACTCTTCGTTTTTTTCACCACTTTTAAAATGATGATTTCTCTTTCTTCGCATGTACATCCCTCTCTTTCAATTGGGTGTATCTATAGTATCTTTCATAAGGAGCAGAACATGAGTATGAGTTAAACCCAAGTAAAGCAAAAATTGGAGAAAATAGATTCCGTTGTTATCCTGTTTATCCCGCTATTTGCCATGCAGTAAGACCCCCGCCTCAAAATTCGGCTGGAGCAAAGAAGTTAGATGGGAGTCGAGCTGCCAGTGAAAGCCCGATTGCTCAAATAATAATCAGTGGGGGACGAACAAACACTCCCACTGATTAAAGTTTCACTTTATCTCCTTATGAAGATAAACAGGGATTTTGGAACATGATGTAGAATGAAATGAATGATAATACGTGAAGGTAGGGGAATGTATGGCGAAGTTTAATTGGCATGAATCGGCAGAGAAAAAATGGGATAACAATGCAGAGTTTTGGAATCAAAATAGTCAAGAAATGTGGGATAGCGGGAGCAGGAGTACAATCATTCCATTTTTTGAGCAGTACGTGGAAAAGGAAGTACAAGTGTTAGATGTTGGCTGTGGTGATGGGTATGGTACATATAAATTAAGTCTTACTGGCTACAAAGCGGTTGGGGTGGACTTATCGGAAGTTATGATTCAAAAGGGTAAGGAGCGCGGAGAAGACCCAAACTTATCTTTTATAAAAGGTGATCTTTCTTCATTACCATTTGAAAATGAGAAATTTGAAGCAATTATGGCAATTAATTCTTTAGAATGGACCGAGGAGCCGTTGCGAGCATTAAATGAAATAAAGCGTGTTTTAAAGAAAGATGGATACGCATGTATTGCAATTTTAGGACCGACAGCAAAACCGAGAGAGAACAGTTATCCGCGCCTATATGGCAAAGACGTTGTTTGCAATACGATGATGCCTTGGGAATTTGAACAGTTAGCAAAAGAACAAGGATTTGAAGTTGTAGATGGTACCGGCGTATATAAGCGCGGAGTAAATGAGAAGATGTTAGGTCAGCTACCTACAGAGTTACAACAAGCGTTAACATTTTTATGGGTATTTATGTTAAAAAACGTATAACAAAATTGAAGGGTTTTAGGAGGTAAATAAGTGCAGAAAATACAAAAAACTGATACAATATCATCAGAATCAATTAAAGGGGGACTAGGGTATATGACAACTACTACAACAGTTAAATCTGATATTGAAATCGCACAAGAAGCAAGTATGAAGAAGATTCAAGAAATTGCAGCTAATTTAAATATTTTAGAAGAAGAACTAGAGCCATACGGACATTATAAAGGCAAGTTATCTCTTGATATTTTTAAGCGTTTACAAGATGAGAAAGACGGTAAAGTTGTTTTAGTAACAGCGATTAACCCAACTCCAGCAGGAGAAGGTAAATCAACAGTAACAGTTGGTTTAGGTCAAGCTTTTAATAAAATTGGTAAGAAAACAGTAATTGCACTTCGCGAACCATCTCTTGGACCAACAATGGGATTAAAAGGCGGAGCAGCAGGTGGTGGTTATTCTCAAGTAGTACCAATGGAAGATATTAACCTTCACTTTACTGGAGATATTCATGCGATTACAACTGCCAATAACGCATTAGCGGCGTTCATTGATAATCATATCCAACAAGGAAACACACTTGGAATTGATACGCGTAAAATCGTTTGGAAACGCTGTGTTGACTTAAATGATCGTGCCCTTCGTAATGTAGTAATTGGCCTTGGTGGACCGGTTCAAGGTGTACCACGTGAAGATGGTTTTGATATTACAGTAGCATCTGAAATTATGGCCGTATTCTGCCTTGCAACAGATATTCAAGATTTAAAATCACGTCTATCTCGCATTGTTGTCGCTTATAATTTTTCAAATCAACCTGTAACAGTTAAAGATTTAGGAGTAGAAGGAGCGTTAACACTTCTATTAAAAGATGCATTAAAACCGAACTTAGTACAAACATTAGAAAATACACCAGCTATCATTCATGGCGGACCATTTGCGAATATCGCTCACGGTTGTAACAGTGTTATCGCTACGACAATGGCAGCAAAATTAGGTGATTATGTTATTACAGAAGCTGGATTCGGTGCAGATTTAGGTGCCGAGAAGTTTTTAGATATTAAAGCACGTGCAGCTGGTATTAAACCAGAAGCGGTAGTTATTGTTGCGACTATTCGTGCGCTTAAAATGCACGGTGGTGTGGCGAGAGATCAATTAAAAGAAGAAAATGTAGATGCGTTAGCAAAAGGTATGGAGAACTTACAGAAGCATGTTGAAACAATTCAAAGCTTCGGTGTTCCTTTCGTAATTGCCATTAACAAATTCATTACTGATACAGATGCAGAAGTTGCATACTTACAAGAATGGTGCAATGAGCGTGGCTATGCAGTATCCTTAACAGAAGTTTGGGAGAAAGGTGGCCAAGGCGGAGTTGACCTTGCTGAGAAAGTGTTAAAAGAAATTGAAAAAGGTGAAAACAACTACGCACCACTTTATGAATTAGAATTACCATTAGAAGAAAAAATTCGTACAATTGCTCAAAAAGTGTACGGCGCAAAAGATATTGAATTTGCTCCGAAAGCACGTAAGCAATTAGCTCAATATGAGGGAGAAGGTTGGAGTAACCTACCGATTTGTATGGCGAAAACACAATACTCTCTTTCAGATGATGCAACAAAATTAGGTCGCCCATCTGACTTTATCGTTACAATTCGTGAATTAAAACCATCTATCGGTGCAGGGTTTATCGTTGCGTTAACAGGAACAATGTTAACAATGCCAGGCCTTCCAAAACAGCCAGCTGCGCTGCAAATGGATGTAAATGAAGATGGAAAAGCAGTAGGTTTATTCTAAAAGGTTGTAATTCATCTCGTTTATCTGTAAACTATATATACATCAAGTGGCGCCTTTCCATCGAAAGGCGCCTGTTTTTTGGAGGAAATTATGTTTGATCCAACTGCTTTTGAAAATTTAAAGGTAATTGTGGAAGGAGCTGTCTATGATTTCGATTTACACGGTGATATTCTCGTAACGGATCGAAAAGATGTGATGGACCTTGCTTCATTAAGTCGTATGTATAGTATTTCATTTCAACTAACAGAAACATTTAAAACGATGGTAGAGGCGACATTTTCACTATCTGTTGATGCAAAGAATTTATCAGGTGAAATATTAGAAGTACCTCAGTTTATACCAGGTTGTGAAATGAAGCTGGAATTCTCGTTCGAAATGGAGCAACCAGAGATAGGATGCGAAGAAATTGAAACTTTATTGCATTCTATATGGGGAAAAGAGCGAATGATTACGCAAAAAATTTCATACGAATATAATAAGCAAGCGATTTCATATCATAATAAGGTAGAGGTTCTATTTCAAAAATCGATTACAGAAGACCATGTTGATGATTTAATAGCTGTTATTTCACACATGATAGAAACGGTGCGAACAATACAACATTTTCTTCAAAAATAGAGATAAAGGAGAAAAACAAATGATAAAAGATATGCAACCATTTTTACAACAAGCTTGGGAAAAGGCTGGTTTTAAAGAATTTACTGAAATTCAAAAACAAGCGATTCCAACTATTTTAGAAGGACAAGACGTTATTGCTGAATCTCCAACTGGAACAGGAAAAACATTAGCGTACTTATTACCACTTTTACATAAAATTAATCCTGAAGTTAAACAACCTCAAGTTGTAATTTTAGCGCCAACTCGTGAACTTGTTATGCAAATTCATGAAGAGGTTCAAAAGTTTACAGCAGGAACGGATATTTCAGGTGCGTCTTTAATTGGTGGTGCGGATATTAAGCGCCAAGTTGAAAAATTAAAGAAACATCCGAGAGTTATTGTCGGTTCACCAGGACGTATTTTAGAGTTGATTCGCATGAAAAAATTAAAGATGCATGAAGTGAAAACGATTGTATTTGATGAGTTTGATCAAATTGTAAAACAAAAGATGATGGGTGCTGTACTTGATGTAATTAAATCAACGATGCGCGATCGTCAATTAGTGTTCTGCTCGGCGACAATAACAAAAGCTGCAGAAGATGCGGCACGTGATTTGACAGTTGAACCACAATTAGTACGTGTAACACGTTCAGAGGCACAGAGCCTAGTTGAACATACGTATATCGTTTGTGAGCGTCGTGAAAAAAATGATTATATTAGAAGAGTTATGCATATGGGAAATGTAAAAGCAGTTGCCTTCTTAAATGATCCATTCCGTTTAGATGAAATTACTCAAAAACTGAAGTTCCGTAAAATGAAAGCAGCAGCACTTCATGCAGAGGCAAGCAAACAAGAGCGTGAAGTAACGATGCGCGCGTTCCGTAGCGGGAAATTAGAAATATTACTTGCTACTGATATTGCAGCACGTGGATTAGATATCGATGATTTAACACACGTAATCCACTTAGAGTTACCAGACACAGTAGACCAATATATTCACCGCTCAGGACGTACTGGACGTATGGGCAAAGAAGGAACAGTTGTTTCTCTTGTAACAGAACAAGAAGAGCGTAAATTACTTCAATTTGCGAAAAAATTAGGTATCGTGTTTACGAAACAAGAAATGTTCAAAGGAACATTTGTAGAATCGAAACCACCAGCACCAAAGAAAAAGAAACCAGCTTTTACTGGTAAGAAAAAGCCTAGATAAATAATTGGGAAGACGTAACTATGCCTTCTGGTAAAGTGTTTAACTTTGCTGATAGTGAAGGGAATTACTTTGCAGTAATGGGAAAAAATAAATAATTATATAGTTATGTGAAAATCCCCCTCGTAAATAATGAGGGGGATTAAATATTTGAAGTCAATTTTTTATTAACGAGTTGTTCTATAAAAAATGTTCCTTTTTCAATTGCAGTCTCAATATAACCAACGATTTGATCAAATGAAAACACTTGTAAGTTTTCGTGCAAGTGTTGCTCAGGATATAGCATATCTTCAAAAATATATTGCCGAAAAGCTAAAACATTCTTTCTAGAAATCTCCTCTATATTCACAATGTTAGCCTCTTGATTAAGTAGGGCGAAGAGCTGCTGTTCTTTATCGTAATGATGCAACAATTGTGCGTTCAATAATTTAAAATCGTTATAGTACATAGGTGCGATAGTTTCGTCGTTTTCTATTCTGTTTTTAAGCCAAGGTAGAAAAAAGCCGCTTAGCCAATTATCATCGGCAATGAGGTGGGTATAATAACCTAAAATATAAGGGGAATCCAGATGATCTTCGTATTTATGAATAAATGAATCATAATCTATTCTTCTCGTATAGTTCTTCGTTGTACCAGCGTAAAAATGTGAAGTTCCTTTTTCTTTTTTTGAATGAACAGCATCAGGAGCTACACCACCAAGTAAGAAAGAAGTTTTATCTTGAATAGAAAGTTTCTCAGCAATACCGCTCGCGATAATGATATGCATAATTCGTGATCCCATGAATAACACCTCTATTTCATGTATTCATTTTAGGGAGCTGTCTGAACGTGTAGTATTACTTTCCCTGTACTTTGTCTACTTTCGACCCATTCATGTGCTTTCCCTGCATCTTGAAGAGGAAAAGATTTCGTAGCTTTAATTTGTAAACTTCCATCGCGTAAATAATGGAAAACTTGATTCGCAGTTTCTTGAAGCAATTCAGGACGTTTTTTCCGTGTAGTGCCAAAGCTGAAACCGAGTATAGAACGGCAACTTGCGTGTAAATCTTTCGTTTGAAAACTACCAACTTCTCCGCTAGCATTGCCGAAATGGACGAGACGACCGTAATAAGCAAGGCAGTCTAAACTTCTTTCGGACACAGTACCAGAAATAGAATCTAAAACAATATTAACGCCTTCTCCGTTTGTAAGCTGATCTACCCTCTCTACAAAATCTTCATCTTGATGACAAATAACATAATCAGCGCCAGCATCTAAAGCAATTTTTCTTTTTACTTCACTTCCGACAGTCCCGATTACTTTTTTAGCCCCTAATAATTTTGCGAGTTGAATCGCGGTAGTACCAATTCCTCCAGCAGCGGCATGAATTAGAACAGATTCACCTTGCTGAAGTCTTGCAACATTTGCAAGTAAATTGTAGCTTGTAAAAGATACGATAGGGCAGGCAACTGCAGTTTGGAAATCAACTTCATCAGGTAATACAAAAGTAAGATTTTCGTTCGCGACAACATATTCAGCGTAAGAGCCATTTTGAGGAAAAGTAATGACACGCTGGCCAGGGTAAATATTTTTCACATGAGAACCTACGTGTTCTACAATACCAGCTGCATCTATCCCTGGAATAAAAGGTAAGGCTTTGTTTCCTTTTTTGCCATAACGTGATTTAATATCGGCGAAATTAACACTAGTAGCGACAACACGAATTAAAACTTGATTATCTGAAATTGTAGGAATATCCATGTCCGTATATTTCAACACTTCAGGACCACCGAATGAAGTTACAACGATAGCTTTCATATACATCCTCCTAAATTTGACTATATATATTATTTTAAATCTTCATTAGGAATTGGAAAATTATATAATTGTTATGCAGGGTTATAAGTGAAGCTTATGAAGTTATTGCATCATTATATTAATTTATTTGAAAAATCTTTGAAAGAAATCGAACGAAATATCGTTTGCTTGCCAATATATAGTGTAAGACAAAGGAGGGATGGTACATGAAAGATGAAACAGTGTATACAGATTTAATCCAATTAACTTTATCAGGCAATAAAGAAGCGTATAGCGAATTGTATGATAAAACGATTCAAGAAGTATATAAGACAGCACATTTTTTAATAGAGGATAAAGCAGATATAGATGATGTCGTTCAGGAAATATACATACAGCTATATGAATCGCTTCGTAAATATGATAGTGAGAAGCCATTTCGTCCATGGTTAATTGGACTTGCGATTAAACAAATCCATTCTTATAGAAGAAAGAGGTGGATGCGACTGCGAATTGTAAAAAAAGCAGAAGAGCAAAGAAAACCAGTAGAAATTGATTTTTCTAGCGATGTTGTAAGTAAAATATCAAACCAAAAATTAATTGAACTCATTCATAAATTACCATATAAATTGAAACAAGTTATTATCTTAAGATACTTACATGATTACTCACAAGAAGAAGTAGCACAAATATTACATATTCCAATCGGTACCGTGAAATCTAGAATTCATGCGGCCTTAAAGAAACTACGTCAAAAAGAGCAAGTAGAAGAAATCTTTTTAGGAGAGGTAGGGAATGTGAAATGAGCTTAGATTGTAGAGTTAGAGAATCTATACAAGAAGAAGCGAAGGGGATTATTGCCCCGCCGGAGTTAAAAGAAAAAGTAATTGTTCAAATAAAAATGAAGAGCGGGGGAAGTAAAAGGAAGAAGCGCCTTATCGCAGGAGTGCTTGCAGCCGCATTTTTAATCCCAACGACTGGTTTTGCTTACCAATCTATTATGGCGGATGGTATATACGGATCTTTTGAGAACTTAAAAAAACATGCCGGAGCTATAACATTAGAAGGATACATGCGTTTTAATGCAAAGTTATCACAAGCGAAAGACGAAATGGGTGCGAAGGAATATGAAGAGTTTACAAAAGAACTAAAGAAATTAACGAATGCAAAGCTTGAGTACGGGGATTCGAACGGTAATATTGATTATGATCAATTATCACCAGCTAAAAAAGAGGAAATGAAAAAGGTAGAAATGGAACTTCAGCCGTATTTTGATAAATTAAATGGCCATAAATCTAGTAAAGAAGTATTAACTTCAGAAGAGTATGAACAATATATGGAAGCGTTAATGTCATATCAAACTGTATTAGTAAAAGCGAAATCGAGTGGTGGGATAACAGTAGAAGAAGTACCTGAAGCTTATAAAGAAAGATTTATTAAAGCAGAACAGTTTATGGAGTATGTAGATGAAAAGGTGAGCTTTTCTTATTGAAACGTAAATATATTAACCACCTATTCCTTTTGCTAGCAATAAGAAATATACAAATATTAGTATGACTCCATTTAATGTCGTACCAACTATTTTAAATAGCCAATTCTTTGATGCGATCGCAAAAATAATACCGAGTAATGAAAGAATACTTAGAAGCACAATAATTAATGTTAAATTTGAATTAGGTCCTCTTAAAATAAAGAAAGAACATATACTTGTGATAAACGTTAGAAACGAGAAAGTCCCTAATTTCATAATAAGTCTCCCTTGTTTGAAATGTATTTTGATTTAGTGCGCGACTTTCTTTAGTTTAACATAAATTTCCTATTACCAATTAAATATATGAACAATAAAAAACGAGTATAAAATCTATGCGATTTCATACTCGTTTTGTTATTACTTAAATTTCCTTACCACATGTATAGCAACTCTTACAAGGAGTATTGCACTTATAAATAACCCAGCATAACCAACGGCACTTAAAAATTGAACATTAGGTTCTTTTGCATACAAGTCAGGGGCAGAATTACCTTGACTTGCTTAATAAAGTGAAAGTGGGAAATCACTTAGTTATATTCCTTACTATTCTCCTTGTCTTTTTGTATCAAACAATCTAAAAGTGAGTAACCAGCTATTAAACTAATAATGGTAATGAAAGTTGTATTCACAAGAATAATATTAGTTAAATAAGGTAGGTATTTACCAACTGGTGAAAAGAGTAGAGCTGGAGAAAAGGCAATGAATAGTGTTGGCAACGTAATAGCGATAAACTTATCCGGCTGAAAGTTCCAGTTTTGTTTACTCGTTTCGCGATTAATTGATTGTAGGAATCGTAATAAAATGCCGACCAAAAGAGGGAAGAGTGTAAAGTAGAATAATCTTGGATAGACGTTAAAGTTCACTTGCGCGTCTGTATCTAAATAAAATTGAATTTTAACACCTACAACTAATAATAAGATGATAAATAATGTAAAGCAGAGGTATAGTATCACTTTTTGCATTCCATTCCACCATCCTTTATTAAAAAATATATTCAAGGAGCGAAGATATATACGATAATGGCGTTGTATATATCTTCGTTTTCTATTAGTTAATTGTGGATTTTGTTTGCTTCGTTAAGTAATCAATAATTCCCATCGCGCTAATTTCTAAATCAAGATGTAAAATGTTATAAACAGAATGATTGGATGGAACATTTAGCTTTGTAAGATGAGTGGAGACTTTCTCCAGTAGTAAAGATTGTAATGCCTTAGTAGCCTCATCAAAATCAGTATGTTTTTGAAAAATTTCATTTCCAGTATTAACGAAAATAGGTAACCAATGTTCAAGTTGGTTATATACTTCTGTAACATTGGATGATGCGCCGTAATGACCGAAATAAATAGTATCTACATTCATACTTTGAATATGATTTTTAGAAGCAATCATCGCATCTGGCTGGAATTGTGAAGGAGACGTTGATGGTAGATATAGTTCTACATCAAGGTCTGCGAGTTCTCTATAATAAATTCCTATTGTATCACCAGTAAAAATGCCGTTTGTTAATGAATCGTGAATGCTAATATGGTGCTTCGCATGTCCCGGTGTATCATAAAATGTGAGTGTACGGTCTTCTGCAATTTTTAATGTATCACCATTTTGTACAATATGAACACGTTCTTCTTCAATTGGAAGAATTGGATCAAAAAGTTTATCAAAATCTTCTTTGTACACAGCTTTTGCGCCAAGAATTAGTTTTGTTGGATCAATCATATGACGAGCCCCGCGCGGATGCACAAATAGAGTAGCATTTGGGCACTTTTCCATCATTAACCCTGCTGCGCCTGCGTGATCTAAATGAACATGTGTAACGATAATGTTTTTTACATCATTTAAATTAATATGTAATTGCTGTAAGCCGTCTAAAATATAGGGAAGAGAAGGGGCCGCACAAGTTTCAATTAAAGTAATATCGTCACCTAATAAAACGTATGTACCTGTGCGTTCATCATGTTGTAAGTCATAATCATCAATAAGATATAGATGAGAAGATAGTTGTTCTACTTTTTTCATACTTACCACTCCTTATATACGGTATGTATCTATTATACGCTAAAAACAGAAAAAGACAGAAAACGAAAGCTCGTCTTCTGCCCTTTTGTAATGTAGTTATTTCGTTTGTTCTTTATTGATAGACATAACGAACAGTCCAACAATGCCACCAACGATCGGAAGCATAATTTCTCCTGCTAAATTAAAGTAGGAGCTTAAAAATAAACCATTTACATCGATTACCCAGCCAATAACATACAATAACATCATATATAGTACGAAATAAAACTCGCGATTTGAAATCGTTTCATGTTGTGCAGTTTTCATAATGAACACCATCCTTTTCTATTATAATGGAAATATAAACTGTCACATTTTGTTCACAAATTAATTGTAAAACTTTCCATCATAAAAGTCTAGTATATTGTGTCGAATTTTCGAACGAAAATAAAGCGCTATCATTACGGTATGTGAATACGTAATAAGAGCTGTATATTCACGAATGTAGTATAGTATAAACATAGAATGATAGTGAAGAGAGGGGTATGAACAATGACAGTTTATGATTTTTCAGCTAAAACAATAACAGGAGAAGAAAAATCGTTAAAAGATTACGAAGGAAAAGCACTTCTTATTGTAAATGTAGCTAGTAAATGTGGATTTACACCACAATATAAAGGGTTACAGGAAGTATATGATAAATATAAAGACCAAGGACTAGAAATACTCGGTTTCCCTTGTAATCAATTTGGGGGACAAGAACCAGGCACAGAAGCTGATATTACTAGTTTTTGTGAATTGAACTACGGTGTGAACTTCCCAATGTTTGCAAAGATTGATGTAAAAGGTGACAAGGCTCATCCTCTCTATACATACATGACAGAACAAGCGCCAGGTTTACTCGGTATGAAAGCAGTGAAATGGAACTTTACTAAGTTTTTAATTGGAAAAGACGGGAAAGTAGTAGGGCGTTTTGCACCGCAGACGAAGCCGGTGGATTTAGAGGTTGAGATTGAGAAGGTACTTGGGGAATAATTAGGAGTTTCACTTTATTAACAAACGCCTCAAAGAACAATGTAGTTCTTTGAGGTGTTTTCTTTAAACTCACATTATCAAGATTAAATCACTCTATCGTAGTCGTTTGATTTAGGCAGAGAAGCTGCTTTTTTCATAAGCACTTCCCATAAGTGTACGGATGTCTTCCATTCGGCTGCGGCCTGTTCCTTTTGATACATAGCGTTCTCATAACTGAAAGTAAGTTGTTGCATATCGGCCGAATTGTAAAGTGTATCGATGTGGAGAGCGTATTCTCGGAATGTTTGACTTTCACCCCGTGGTATGCCAATTCTCGCAAATTGGTTTAAAAGTGCACCGTAAGCTTTTTGATAAACAGCATCATCTTTTCGGTATTTATAGAAAAGAATAATAAAAAATGTAATCCATTTCATTCTAGTGGTGAAGAGAATGTATCCGATGATACTAATCGGTATCGTAGAGAGGAATACGTACCACCAAGAAAAATCATTTTTGGAATTTGTGATCTTTTTAGTAGAGGCTTCTTCTGTATTTTCTATTAAACTTTTGAGCTTTGCTTCATTGTTCCGTTGGTGTATTGGCTCGTTATTAGAATTATTTACTTCGTTATTTTGTGAAGTAGAAGCAGGAGTATTATTTGTGAAATTATAGGGATTAGTAAATCCTTTTGTTGGTTCGAATGGAATCCATCCGTATCCTGGGAAATATACTTCGACCCAAGAGTGTGCGTTATCGTTCGCGATTTTATAAACATCCTCACCTTCTGCAGAGGCAAGTGTATTATCAAGAGTTCCTTCTGTATAACCTTTTACCCAGCGAGCAGGAATCCCGGCAGAACGAAGTAACACGATCATAGACGTCGAGAAATTATTACAGTAGCCGCTTTTTGTATCGAAAAGGAATTGATCTACATAATCTTGGTTTTTGGAAGGGAACAAAACATTCATTGTTTCATATACAAAAGAATGGTCGGTAAAGTAGTTTTCAATAGCTAATACTTTATCATATCGGTTGTCTTTATCATTTGTTAGATTTACAGCTAAGTCTTTTACTCGCTGTGGTAATGATTCGGGAAGTTGCGTGTACTTTGTCATGAAATAAGGATTTGATTCTTGACCTTCATTTGTTTTTACAGCTTTCAAGTTTTCTATGGAAAACTCTGGGACCCCATATGTTACTTTATATGAATTTAAAATAGTAGAAGAATCTCCGTCCATCGTATAGATTTTTTCTGAAAAGGGGTCAACGCTGTATGATACATTAGAAGAAGCCTCAACTGATATTAATCCTGCTGGATAGGTAAGGTGTGGATAACTTTTTTTCATGGTGATTGTCGCCTCAGTGGCCTCCGTTTTTGTATTTTGTTCGTACCAGCTCACGACGTCGTTTTTATTTTTAAAAGAAATCTTTTTTGGATTTTCAGAAACTTCCCAGCCTTTTCCTGTATAAAAATCTTTCGTTTCGACTCTCCAATATTGTTTGTTTTGCGTTTGTGCTGTGAAAACAATTGTAGGATCTGCCTTAAAAGGACCGCCTAATCGCGAGTCATCTAAACCATATCCAATTTTAGAAAATTCTTGTTTTTTACTTGCTTCGGATGTGTTGAATTTTAAAAAATCCATTGGGTTTGGCCATTGAGGGCCAAATTTTGGAGCAAAGTATGCGATAGTTGCTGACAATACAATAAATATTGTAAGAGGTCTAAGTAATTTTGAGATTTCTCTAGCAAAATTTTGTAAGTGTTCCATCTCTCTTATTCGTTCTATGCGAAGAAGACTAAGCATAAAAAAGCCGATGGCAATAGTACGAATAATAGCGTAGTTTGCATTGTATAAATGTAAGTTATGAAAAATGGTGATATAAATAATAGTCAATATAAGAAATAACAACCCACGTTTTTTATGAATCATCCAAAAAGAGATGAAAGCACTCAAAAACCAAAAGGATAAAAAAAATAAAAGTGTTGGAAAAACGGGAGAAATATCTAGCAAATTCCCCTGGAAAAACAGAGAGGAATTTCGAGAAATATCAGCAAAAAATTTCGTTAGCCAAGATGGATTTATAAAAGCATTTTTATAATACAGGAAATGAATGATGAATAAGATCGTGACGATCTTTATTGGAATCTGCCACCTTGTTTGAAAAAAAGAGAGAGTGAAGCAAATTCCTATAAATATTACAAAAATATCTAATCTACCTACGTTTGTAATACCTATAAGGGGTCTTAGCCATTCTAGTAAAAGTAGAAATGCACATACATGCATGAAGAATCTGCTCATATCCCATTTGTATTTTTTTCGTAATGTTATCATTTGCTCACCTCAAAAAACACGTTTGTATACCGGTTCCCATAAACCACATTTACAAATATTTTTCGTTTTTGTAGAGTTTCTAGAATACTTAGTTCTCGATGTGAGAGTTGATTTGCTTTTTCTTTCACGACAAACACCATTAATTTTCTGTTTTTTATAGCAGCAAAGTCAGCCGCCTTTTGAATATCGGGAGAAAGATCGCTTGTTACGAGTATAATCGTTACGGGATCATAAATTTTTCTTAATTCCATTTCTACACTCCGGGAGAGCGGGAATACACTGTCTGCTTGTACTTTCGCTAAATGACAAAAGATTTGTTGTAACTGACTATCTCCATTGTCTAAAGGGAAAAAAGTTCGTTCTTTTCCGACAGACACGAATGACGCTGGTGAATTTTGCTTCAAGACAGCCCTTACAATAGAGGCGGAAAATGTTACGACTGATTCGAATAGAGGGGACTCAGTTCTGTCCATGAATATCATGATATTATGGCTGCGCTGTTGTTCAAACTCTTTCGTCATAATATTGTTTGTTCGGGCAGTTGCTTTCCAATCAATCCATGAAAAGCGGTCACCAGGTTTATAGTCTCTGACACCGACAGAGATTGTAGAGTCTTTTGCTAAATTTATATTTGCTGAAAGCGCTCCTTGTTCGAAATGATTTTCCAATTGTCGATACGTTATATCTACGTACTGGGGATAGATTAAAAATGTATCTGGAACTGAAAAAGTTACTTCCTTCTCCATCATACCGAATAGATCACCAGTTTTGACACGTACGCTTGAAAAAGTGTGCTCTCCTCTAGGGATTGTGTCAATAACATATTGAAACGAAATATTCCGTTTGAATCCTGGAAAGAGTATTACCTTATTCACCTTCGTTTGTCTACAATTTGTAAATTGTGCTGGCAGTTCATCTTCTATAATTAAATAAAGTAAGGGAAAAGGAAATCTTCTTTTTATTGTAATGGTGCTTAAAAATTGTTCTCCTGCTGCATATTCATTTTGGTTTGTTATTCGTTTTACTTCAGCGTCTCGTAAAGCGTAGAAGGGAAGTAGTAGTGAATAAAGACCAATAGGAATCGTACTGTAAAACAAAAACCAACTTACAAATCCTCCTTGAAGCATAGCGTACACAAATGTTAAGACTAGGCATAAAGGGATTAGCAATAACTTCGTAACGTGATATAGTGCTCGTAGTATTCGTTTCATCAAAGGTTTTTCGTCCTTTGAGTCGGCACGGTAGTTCGTGCAACGATTTTGGCGATAACTTGTTCTCCTGTTATTCCTTCAAATCTTGCTTCCATTTTTAGAATGAGTCTGTGAGCTAAAACGTAAGGAGTTAAAAATTTAACATCGTCTGGAATAACATAATTTCTGCCATGGATGAATGCATAAGCTTGTGAAGCTTTCATTAAAGCGATTGAGCCGCGTGGACTTGCACCTAGCTGTATAGAACTATAAGAACGCGTCTGAGTAACAAGTTTTACAATGTAATGCTTGATTGCTTTGTCCATGCTTACTTCCCGTACGCTTTGTTGTAAATAAAGTAATTCTTTTATTGTAGTAATAGCTTGTAAATGAGAGAGTGGATTTGTTTTTTCCATCCGGTTTAAAATTTCAAATTCTTCTTCTGGTGTAGGATATCCCATTCTTAGCTTCAACAAGAAACGATCGAGCTGAGCCTCTGGTAAAGGATATGTTCCCTCATATTCGACCGGATTTTGTGTAGCCATTACAAAGAAAGGTTTTGGTAACGATCTTGTAATGCCATCTATTGTGATAGTGCCTTCTTCCATACTTTCAAGTAAGGCAGATTGTGTCTTTGGAGATGTACGATTAATTTCATCAGCAAGTACAAAATTCCCCATAATCGGTCCAGGCTTGAACTCAAATTGGAGCTCTTTCGGATTATAAATAGAAACACCTGTTACATCTGACGGCAGTAAATCAGGTGTGAATTGAATACGCTTGTAATCGGCATCAATGGATTTAGAAAGAGCACGTACTAGCATTGTTTTCCCAACGCCAGGAACATCTTCTAATAGTACATGACCTTCAGCTAAGAGAGCTGTCAAAGCTAAGATCGTTTCTTTTCGTTTTCCGACCATTAATTTTTCAATATTGTTGATTATTCTTTCTACTATGGGATGTAATGAATCAAGCTGGGGCATCGTAATCCTCCTAATTTTATTATCTTTTCTAATTCATTTTTATGTTAAAGAAAAGGAGTTCCTTCATTTTAATGCAGTATAATAGTAATCTAAGAGGTAAGTAGGAATGGTTTATATAAGTTCATATTGAGAACTTATATAAATAGGAAAAACTTAAATGTTAAAAAATCATGGTGATATACTTTATAATTTATATGTCCCAAAAGGAAATCCTACTCATAATTTTATGAATATTCAGATTATATATGTAGATAACATCTAGTATAATTGTTTCCGTAATTAAGGGCAATACAGTAAATAATGATTTGTAGTTTTATCCCTCTATTTGCGGGCTGATTAAAGTTTCACTTTATATAAAATATGTCTTGATAATAGTATCGTTGCAGAAAAGTAAATTCCTTATAGCGTTATTGAAGTAGTATCAAAACTCTTTTTAATATATTTATATAAAAACGTAGGAATTTCTCCTGCGTTTTTTCTTATGCAAAAAAAGGTGAATCCTCCAAATACTATTCTCCTAATAAGCCCACCGCTGGCCGAAATCTTCACAACAAAACAAAGTAATCTTTACTTATAAATGTTTCCCCTTAAACCGATTTCCAAATGAATTTATGACAATCTCTTGAACTGTGCGAAATGTCACATCTGTATTTTACAACCTCTCTTATAGTAAGGGTATGTAAGAGAGACGTATTAAAGGAGTGAACAGTATGAAGAAGAAACCTTCAGCATTAATGAGACGTTTAAAATATTTTTCACCAATAGATCGTTATAACGATAATCATACACAAGAAACATATGAAGATCGTGAATGGGAAAATGTGTACAGAAAGCGTTGGCAGCATGATAAAGTAATCCGTTCTACACACGGTGTGAACTGTACTGGTTCTTGTAGCTGGAACATTTATGTGAAAGATGGAATTGTAACATGGGAGGGTCAAGAGCTTAACTATCCAACAACAGGTCCTGATATGCCTGATTTTGAACCACGAGGATGTCCGCGTGGAGCGAGCTTTTCTTGGTACATTTACAGTCCGCTTCGTGTGAAATATCCGTATGTACGTGGTGTGCTTTGGGAAATGTGGCAAGAGGAACTACAAAATAACGAGTCACCACTAGACGCTTGGAAAAGCATTGTGGAAAACCCTGAAAAAGCACGTACGTATAAGCAGGCGCGTGGTAAAGGGGGATTCATTCGTGCGAATTGGGATGAAGTATTACAACTCGTTTCTGCTTCATTACTATACACAGTAATTAAATACGGTCCAGACCGAAATGTTGGTTTTTCACCAATTCCAGCAATGTCGATGTTAAGTCATGCAGCTGGTAGCCGCTTTATGCAACTTATGGGTGGACCAATGCTTAGTTTCTATGATTGGTACGCAGATTTACCACCAGCTTCTCCGCAAATTTGGGGTGATCAAACTGATGTACCAGAAAGTAGTGACTGGTATAACTCTGGTTACATTATGACATGGGGTTCAAACGTACCGATGACGAGAACGCCAGATGCACACTTTTTAGCCGAAGTTCGATATAAAGGAACGAAAGTCGTTTCTGTAAGTCCTGACTTTGCCGAGTCTACAAAGTTTGCAGATGATTGGATTAGTGTGAAACAAGGTACAGACGGTGCGCTTGCGATGGCAATGGGGCATGTGATCTTACAAGAATTTTACGTAGATAATCAAGTGGAATACTTCACAAAGTATGCGAAGCAATATACTGATTTTCCTTTCTTTGTCACATTGAAAGAAAAAGGAGATCAATTCGTTGCTGATCGTTTCTTAAATGCTTCTGATATTGGACGCGAAACGAAGTTAGGGGAATGGAAACCTGTAATTTGGAACGAGAATACGAATGATTTTGCAACACCTCACGGCACAATGGGATCACGTTGGGATAACGAGAAGAAATGGAACTTGCGTTTAGAAGATGAACAGACAGGTGAAACGATTGATCCGCGTCTTTCTTTACTTGGAATGGAAGATAGTGTTGAAACAGTGCAAATTCCGTACTTCTCTGATGATGGAAATACAATATTAGAACGTACAATTCCAGTGAAAAAAGTTATGACAGAAGCAGGCGAAGTGTGCGTTACAACTGTATATGACTTAACGTTAGCAAATTACGGTGTGAACCGAGGTCTTGGCGGGCAAGAACCGAAAGATTTCAATGATGATGTACCGTTTACACCTGCATGGCAAGAGAAAATGACCGGAGTAAAGCGAGAGCTTATTATTCAAATTGCTCGTGAGTTCGCGCAAAATGCAGTTGATACGAATGGCCGCTCGATGATTATTATGGGAGCTGGTATTAACCATTGGTTTAACTCTGATACGATTTATCGCGCAGTTTTAAATCTTGTTCTTCTCGTTGGGGCACAAGGTGTAAACGGCGGCGGTTGGGCACATTATGTTGGTCAAGAAAAATTAAGACCAGCAGAAGGATGGCAAACAATCGCGATGGCGAAAGATTGGCAAGGGCCACCGAAATTACAAAACGGTACATCTTTCTTCTATTTCGTAACAGATCAATGGCGTTATGAAGATACACCTGTTGGACATTTAGCATCACCAGTTGAGGGCAACTCTCGTTATCAACATCACGGTGATTACAACGTATTAGCAGCACGACTTGGCTGGTTACCTTCTTATCCAACATTCGAGAAGAATGGGATTGAATTATATAAAGAAGCTGTTGCTGCTGGTGCAACAACACAAGAAGAAATCGGAAAATACGTTGCACAAAAACTAAAAGAAAAAGAACTGAAATTTGCGATTGAAGACCCAGATAATAAAAACAACTTCCCGCGTAACTTATTCGTATGGCGTGCAAACTTAATTTCAAGTTCCGGTAAAGGACACGAATATTTCTTAAAACATTTATTAGGTACAACAAACGGATTAATGAATGACGATAGTGACTCATTAAGACCAGAAGAAATTAAGTGGCATGAAGATGCACCTGAAGGGAAGTTAGATTTACTCATTAATTTAGATTTCCGTATGGCTGGAACGGCGCTTTATTCTGATATCGTCTTACCTGCTTCAACTTGGTATGAAAAGCATGATTTAAGCAGTACGGATATGCATCCATTTGTGCATCCATTTAATCCAGCAATCGGTTCACCGTGGGAAGCACGCTCTGACTGGGATATTTTCACCTCTCTTTCTAAAGCTGTGTCAGATTTAGCGAAGAAAATCGATCTTGAACCAATGAAAGAAGTTGTTGCAACACCACTTCTTCACGATACACCGCAAGAATTAGCACAACCACTTGGTAAGATTAAAGACTGGAGCAAAGGTGAGTGTGAACCGATCCCAGGTAAAACAATGCCGCAAATTCATGTTGTCGAAAGGGATTATAAAACGATTTATGACAAGATGACAGCGCTTGGACCAAATACCGGAAAACAACCGATTGGTACGAAAGGGATTTCTTGGTCGGCAGAAAAAGAATATGAGCAATTAAAGAGTCGATTAGGAGTTGTTCGAACGGATTCTATTGCGAAAGGATGCCCAGACATAAAAGAAGCAATTAATGCTGCTGAGGCGGTATTAACACTTTCTTCTACAACAAACGGTCATATGGCGGTAAAAGCATGGGAAGCGCTTGAAAAACAAACCGATTTAAAACTACGTGACTTAGCAGAAGAACGTGAAGAAGAATGCTTCACATTTGAACAAATTACAGCGCAGCCTAAAACAGTAATTACTTCTCCGGCCTTTACGGGTTCTGAAAAAGGTGGACGCCGTTACTCACCATTTACAACAAATGTTGAACGTCTCATCCCTTGGAGAACGATAACTGGTCGACAATCTTTCTACTTAGATCACGACATGATGAAAGAATTTGGCGAAACGATGGCAACATTTAAACCAATACTGCAACATAAACCATTCCGTAAATCACGCCCTGAAGTAGAAGGGAAAGAAATTACACTAAACTATTTAACACCGCATAATAAGTGGTCGATTCATAGTATGTACTTCGATTCATTGCCAATGTTAACGCTGTTTAGAGGTGGTCCAACTGTTTGGATGAATAAAGATGATGCGAATGAAGCTGGTGTTGCTGATAATGATTGGATTGAATGCTTTAACCGTAACGGCGTAGTCGTAGCACGTGCTGTTGTAACACACCGTATACCGAGGGGGATGGCATTTATGCACCATGCGCAAGATCGTCACATTAACGTGCCTGGTACGAAATTAACAAGCACCCGCGGGGGAACACATAATAGTCCAACCCGTATTCACGTTAAACCAACACATATGATTGGTGGATATGGCCAATTAAGCTATGGATTTAACTATTATGGTCCGACTGGGAACCAGCGTGACTTAAACGTTGTAATCCGTAAACTGAAGGAGGTAGATTGGCTTGAAGATTAAAGCGCAAGTCGGAATGGTAATGAACTTAGATAAATGCATCGGCTGCCACACTTGTAGCGTAACATGCAAAAACACCTGGACGAATCGTCCAGGTGCTGAATATATGTACTTCAATAACGTAGAAACGAAACCTGGAATTGGTTATCCGAAACAATGGGAAAATCAGGAGAAATACAAAGGCGGCTGGGAATTGAAAAATGGTGAAATTCAGCTGAAATCCGGTTCGAAAATGAAGCGTCTTATGAATATTTTCCACAATCCAGATCAGCCAACAATTGATGATTACTTTGAACCTTGGAATTATGATTATGAAACATTAACAAATAGCCCACAGCGTAAGCATCAACCAGTTGCTCGTCCGAAATCAGCAATTACGGGTGAATTTATCGACAAAATTGAATGGGGTCCAAACTGGGAAGATGATTTAGCAGGCGGACATATAACAGGGTTACAAGATCCGAACGTCAAGAAAATGGAAGAAGGAATTAAAACGGATTTTGAAAATGTCTTTATGATGTATTTACCACGTATTTGCGAACATTGTATGAATCCATCTTGCGTTTCTTCTTGTCCATCGGGTGCGATGTATAAACGTGAGGAAGATGGGATTGTTCTTGTGGATCAAAATGCATGTCGTGCATGGAGATTTTGTGTATCGTCTTGTCCGTATAAAAAAGTATATTTTAACTGGCAAACAAATAAAGCTGAAAAATGTACAATGTGTTTCCCTCGTATTGAAGCTGGTATGCCAACAATTTGTTCTGAAACATGTGTAGGACGTATTCGATATATTGGGGTAATGCTATATGACGCTGACAAAGTAAAAGAAGCGGCTTCTGTTGAAAATGAAAAAGATTTATATGAATCTCAGCTTACTGTTTTCCTAGATCCAAATGATCCAGAAGTAGCAGCTGAAGCGAAAAAACAAGGGATTCCTGAAGAATGGATTAAAGCGGCACAACAGTCGCCAATCTATAAAATGATTATCGATTGGAAAATCGCTCTACCTCTTCATCCAGAGTATCGTACAATGCCAATGGTTTGGTATATCCCGCCGCTTAGCCCAATTATGAACATGGTGGAGGGGAAAGGTAGTAACTGGCAAGCAGAAGAGATTTTCCCTGCTATTGATAATATGCGTATTCCAATTCAATATTTAGCGAATTTACTCACTGCAGGAGATGAATCACATATTCGTCTTACATTGAAAAAATTGGCTGTCATGCGAACACATATGAGAGCATTGCAAATTAATAAAGAACCAAATGAAGCTGTATTAAAAGAACTCGGTTTAACGAAAGAAGATGTAGAAGATATGTATCGTCTTCTTGCTATTGCGAAATATAAAGATCGCTTTGTTATCCCGACGTCTCACCGCGAACAAGTTGCAGATTTATATAGCGAGCAAGGAAGTTGTGGTTTATCTTTCGCAGGTGGGCCAGGCTCTTGTACGACAATTTCTTAAAAAAAGGGGGCAGAAAACTATGAAACAAAGTTTACAAACAGCTTTTTCTTGTTCTTCTTTTCTTCTCTCCTATCCTGAACTAGGTTGGAGGGAAGCTTTACTAGAATTACAGGAAGAGATTCAAGAAATTGAACAGGAAGAAATCAGAGCATCACTTACAACATTTATAAAAGAAGCGCTAAATAAAACAGACAATCAACTTATTGATTCTTACGTCTATACATTCGACTTTGGAAAGAAGACAAATATGTATCTTACCTACATGAAAACAGGTGAACAAAGAGAGCGTGGAATTGAATTATTAGAGTTAAAACAGCATTATCAAAAATCTGGTTTTAACGTAACAGATAAAGAACTACCTGATTATTTACCGCTTCTACTTGAGTTTCTTGCAAACGCGAATGAAAAAGATAGCGAACCAATTATGAGTAAATACACGGAAAATATACAAGCGTTGCACGGGCAATTAAAAGAAGCAAACTGTATGTATGAACCAATTCTCGCCGCTGTTCTACTCGCTATCAATACATGGGGTGTACAGGCAAATTAGAAAGGAGAGTTGTCAAAATGATGGATCAATTTCTATGGGTATTGTTTCCCTATATCATTTTTGCAATCTTTATCGGTGGACATATTTTCAGATACAACTATGATCAATTTGGATGGACGTCAAAATCTAGTGAACTATTAGAAAAGAAAATGCTCCGAATCGGAAGTCTATTATTCCACTTTGGGATCATGTTCGTCATTGGTGGTCATGTTATGGGGATTTTAATTCCAGAGTCTGTATACCGTTCAATAGGTATTTCTGAGCATATGTATCATATAATGGCAATTAGTTTCGGGCTTCCGGCAGGTGTTGCTTCTATCATCGGTTTAATTATATTAACGTACCGCCGTGTAACAGTAAAACGCATCATTGCAACGAGTACAAGGGGAGATTATATTGCGCTTATTTTATTACTAATCGTAATGCTAGCGGGACTTTCTTCAACCTTTTTAAATATCGACTCAAAAGGGTTTGATTATCGTACAACAATCGGTCCGTGGTTCCGAAGTCTCTTTATTTTCCAACCGAAAGTTGAATATATGATGGAAGTACCAGTATGGTTTAAAATTCATATAATTGCAGGTATGGGTCTATTCGCAGTATGGCCATTTACTAGACTTGTTCATGTATTTAGTGCCCCAATTAAATACTTAAGCCGTAGTTATGTGATTTACAGAAGACGTATTCCTAATGAATTGAAAAAATAATGCCACAGTAAACGAATAGAAGTTAGCAACTAACATGAAACGAGGTCTAATGGAAGGCCTCGTCTTTTTTAGGAAATAACTGTATGCAAGAGAAAAAGAGTAGCATCTAAATAAGATGCTACTCTATGCTACAAACAGAGGCAGAGCAATCTTCACAAGCAATTTCACATTTTAAAAATTGTAAATCATGGATTGTAATCTTTCCTTTATGAATAGAAATCGTACCTTTTTTTTTCAAATCATTTAACATTCGATTTACGCTTTCACGCGAAGTTGCACAGAAGTTTGCAAGTTCTTGATTCGTTAATGGTAAATCGATGAGAATCCCATTTTCTTTTAACACACCATAACTATTTGTCATTCGAATGAGAGTAGAATATAGGGCACCTTTTTTGCCGTGTAATACTAGATCTCGGAACTTCGTTTGCATTCTTCTTAAATGTTCACTAATCCATTTCATAAATTCAAATACAAGAGCGGGTTTTTGGAGTAATGCTTTTTCTAAGGCTTCACGCTTTATAACGCCTACTTCAACATCTTCAAGGCATTTTGAATTTAATAAATACCTTGCATCCTCCGTGAACAATGTTAATTCCCCAATAATATCATTTTGTGAACAAATGCGAAGTGTTAATTCTTGTCCGTCAGCACTAAGTTTACTGATTTGCACTTTTCCAGAGTGAATGATATAAATCTCTGTTGCTTCCATACCTTCTTGAAAAATAAAACTCCCCTTATTGATTTGCATTTTATATTCAACAGATGAAAGTAACTCCTTTAAATCTTTGGATAATGCCGTACTGTTTGCCACAGCAATCACCTTTCTTCTTATAAGCAGTAT
Source organism: Bacillus sp. AC266 (assembly GCF_979253805.1). NCBI lineage: Bacteria > Bacillati > Bacillota > Bacilli > Caryophanales > Bacillaceae > Bacillus > Bacillus sp. AC266. Next base: position 1,288,820 of record NZ_CEEDEC010000001.1, on the reverse strand, counting down.
ATTTCTTATTTTGGATGTAATCATGATGAAATTGCAAGAGATATTTTTGAAAATAAAGTAAAATTTCAATGACCGTAAGGAATAACGACCTTAAATGTCTAAAAAGCTACTTATAGTAAGGGTTTATATTATACGAATATAAGTTTTTTAGTTTAAGAAATTTTAGTATGTAAAGAGAATGGGACTAGAGATGTGAACAAAATTCGAACGGATTTGTGAAGAATTTTTGAATGGGGAAAGTAATGTGAGAAAAGTCACATTGAATATGTAGCTTCTTTTTTATAATGAAGGCAAATAAAAAATTTGAAAGCTTACTAATGATTGCAGTAGAAAAGAAGGGATATAGATGCACGAGAAGATGAAAGATTCTTTAGAGCGGCCACTTCAAGATTTACGTATTTCAGTTATTGACCGTTGTAATTTTAGGTGCACGTACTGTATGCCAGCTGAAGTGTTCGGACCTGATTATGCTTTTTTACAGGAAGAGTTTTTATTAACGTTCGATGAAATAGAAAGGTTAGCGAGATTATTTATAAGTAGGGGTGTTAATAAAATTAGACTTACTGGCGGCGAACCGTTATTGCGTAAAGATTTACCGAAGTTAATTGCAAGGCTTGCAAAGCTAGAAGGCTTAAAGGATATTGGACTCACAACAAACGGTATTCATTTAGCAAAACAGGCAAGGGCATTAAAAGAAGCGGGATTAAAACGTGTAAACATTAGTTTAGATGCGATAGAAGATCATGTCTTCCGAAAAATTAATGGACGAAATGTAAGTACAAAACCTGTATTGAAAGGAATTGAAGCAGCAAAAGCAGCTGGATTAGAAGTAAAAGTAAATATGGTCGTAAAAAAAGGGATGAATGATAGTCAAATTCTTCTTATGGCTCGTTATTTTAAAGAACAAGAAATTCAGCTTCGTTTTATCGAATTTATGGATGTGGGCAGTACGAACGGATGGAACTTTGAACAAGTTATTACGAAGGAACAATTAATAGAGAAAATTAATCGTGTATATCCGATTGAGCCTGTTAAACCTCGTTACTTTGGAGAAGTTGCGAAATTGTATCGATATGTAGGGAGCGATGCAGAAGTTGGATTTATTACTTCTGTTTCTGAATCTTTTTGTTCCTCTTGTACGAGAGCTCGTATTTCGGCAGACGGTAAGTTTTTTACGTGCTTATTTGGAACGAAAGGAACCGATTTGCGAACGCTTCTTCGAGAAAATATTTCTGATGCTTCATTATTAAAAATTCTCCAACATACATGGGAGTGCAGAACAGATCGTTATTCGGATGAAAGAACGGCTGAAAGTACAAATAAACATCCAAAAGTTGAAATGTCTTATATTGGTGGATAGCGAAAGGAGGATTCCCTATGCAAGAGCGATATTCAAGGCAAGTATTGTTTTCTGGAATTGGTGAAATGGGACAAAGAAAAATAAGAAAAAAACATGTGCTCCTAATCGGTGCGGGTGCACTAGGAGCTGCAAATGCGGAAGCGCTCGTTAGGATGGGGATTGGGAAATTGACAATTGCTGACCGTGACTACGTCGAATGGAGTAATTTACAGCGGCAACAGTTATATACAGAAGAAGATGCACAGCAGTGTAAACCAAAAGCAATTGCAGCGGCAGAACATTTAAGAAAGATTAATTCTGAAGTAGAAATTGTACCAATTGTAACGGATGTCACAATGCAAGAAATAGAAGAGTTAACAAAAGAAGTGGATCTTATATTAGATGCGACTGACAATTTCGATACGCGTCTACTTATAAATGACATTTCGCAAAAAGAAAATATACCTTGGATATACGGTGGATGCATTGGAAGTTACGGTGTAACGTATACAATTCTTCCAGGGGAAACACCATGCTTTCGCTGCCTAATGGATCATCCTATGGGCGGTGCAACATGTGATACAGCAGGAATCATTCAGCCGGCTGTACAAATGGTCGTTGCTCACCAAGTGACAGAAGCGATGAAAATATTGGTGAATGATTTTCAGGCGCTAAGGGGAACGATGTTATCATTTGATATTTGGAACAATCAATATCTCTCATTAAAAGTAAATAGGCAGAAGAAAAGTACATGTCCATCTTGTGGGAATGTACGCACTTACCCAAATTTAACATTTGGATCACAGATGAAAACTGAAGTGCTATGCGGGCGGAATACAGTTCAAATCCGTCCAGGGATAAAGCGAGTTCTTAATTTAGAAGAAGTTCGAAATCGCTTACAAAAAAGCGTGAGTGTCAAAAAAACTCCATATTTACTATCGTTTCTAGTAGATGAATATCGTTTTGTTTTATTTACAGACGGTAGGGCATTTATTCATGGGACAAATGATGTAAAAATGGCAAAACGATTATACGCAAAATATATAGGATGAACAGAAAGAGAGTTTATCCTTATCAAAACGAGGTGAAAAAAGAATGCTAGAAAAACGTAAACCAATTCCAGTAGCAGAAGCAGTTGCACGCATAATGGAGTATGCTCATCAAGGTGAAATAGAAAAGGTTTCTCTTATAGACAGCTACGGTAGAATGCTTGGAGAAGATGTTATTGCAGATCATGATGTCCCGCATTTCGATCGCTCTCCGTACGACGGATTTGCGATTCGAGCGGAAGATACAAAAGAAGCAAATAGCAGTAACCCGATTCAGTTCGAAGTGATTGGTGAGATCGGGGCAGGTTCTGTTTTTAGAGAAGAGGTGAAAGTATTTCAAGCTGTACGTATTATGACAGGAGCTGCAATTCCAGCAGGATGTAATGCGGTTGTTATGTTAGAGCTAACGGAAGGATTTGAAGAAAAAGAAAAGACTTATATGAAATTAAAACGCTCTTTTGCTGCTGGTGATAACATTTCTTTTAAAGGAGAAGATGTAAAACAAAATGCCATACTTGTGAAAAAAGGGACTTCTATTAACCCTGGAGTAGCGGCGCTTCTTGCTACGTTTGGTTATAGTTCCGTACATGTTGTAAAACAGCCGGTTATTGGAATTGTAGCGACAGGAAGTGAACTTTTAGAAGTACATGAACAGCTTAAATCGGGGAGGATTCGAAATAGTAATTCCTATATGATTGCTGCTCAAATTGAGCGAGCAGGTGGAATTGTACGCTATTATGGACAATTTGCTGATGATTTAGAGACGTGTTATGAGACCGTAAAAAGAGCAATAAAAGAAGTCGATATTTTAATTACAACTGGTGGCGTTTCAGTAGGAGACTACGATTATTTACCTGCTATTTATGAGAGATTACAAGCTAATGTACTTTTCAATAAAATAGCGATGCGACCAGGAAGCGTGACAACTGTAGCTGAGCTAGAAGGAAAACTATTATTTGGTCTATCTGGTAATCCCTCTGCTTGTTATGTCGGATGTGAATTATATGTTAGACCAGTTATTCGAACATATTTGCAAAGAAAAGATCCGCATGTATATCGTGCAGAAGCGATTTTACAGAAAGATTTTCCGAAAGCAAACCCATTTACTCGTTTTGTAAGAGGGAGAGTAGAAATTGTAGATGGCCAATTGCAAGCTACACCAGTTGGTTTAGATAAATCTAGTGCAATTTCTTTACTTGCAGAGGCGAACGCATTTATCGTCCTGCCGGGCGGAACAAGAGGATTTGAAGCAGGAATAATTGTTTCGGTATTATTATTGGAATCGAGCATAGGAAGTGAGTGGCCGTGGAAAGAACCACTTCGATCATACAAGTAATAGAAAAATAGATTGCTAATTTATACAAAGGTAAGAGGTGCAAAATGACACATACGTATTATGAAGTAATTGATACACCTATTTCAATTGAAGAAGTTACAAACAAAGTAATTCGGTGTGAGTGTGGTGCGGTTACTACTTTCATTGGTACCGTCAGAGAATTTACGAAAGGACGTCGTACGCTATATTTAGAGTATGTAGCATATAAAACAATGGCGGAAAAACAGCTTGAGAAAATTGGTAATGAAGTAGAAGAGAAGTGGCCTGGGACATATGTAGCAATTACACATCGCATTGGTACATTGCAAATTTCTGATTTTGCTGTTGTTGTCGCCGTTTCAACACCACACCGGAAAGCAGCCTATGAGGCGAACGTATATATTATGGAGCGTATAAAACAAATTATTCCGATTTGGAAGAAAGAGTTTTGGGAAGATGGTGAGTCATGGATAGGTGATCAGTTAGAGAAAATAGCATATGCAAATGGTGAGCCTAAAAGGGAGATGAGAACATGATTGAAGTACTATTATTTGCACATTTGCAAGAAGAAGCAAGTAAGCCGGCCTTGTACATAGATTGTGAAAATATTACGGTTGTTGAACTAAAGGAAGTTCTCATTAAGAAATACAGCGTAGCGATTTCAAACGAGATAATGGTCGCCGTAAATGAAGAGTATGCAAATGAGGATGACATTATTCAAACTGGCGATGTAGTAGCAATGATTCCGCCAGTAAGTGGTGGTTGATTCTTTTCAGCCTAATCATGTTAGGACGTGATTAGGCTGGAGAGAATGAATATAACTATGCATACATAGGAGGGAACAAGGTGAAAAGTCCTAATTTTCAATTAAGTTTACAAACTTCTAATCTAGTTATCGGTTTTATGGTATGGGTTATCTTATCATCATTAATGCCATATATTAAAGCGGATATTCCATTAACTGCGGGACAAATTTCTATGGTCACAGCAGTACCCGTTATTTTAGGTTCTATTCTTCGCATTCCAATTGGTTATTGGACAAATCGTTACGGAGCAAGAAAATTGTTCTTTATTAGTTTTATACTTTTATTATTCCCTGTCTTTTACATTAGTGTTGCCAATTCTATGATGGATTTAATTATTGGTGGATTATTTGTAGGGATTGGTGGTGCTGTATTCTCTGTAGGAGTAACTTCTCTACCGAAATACTTCCCGAAAGAGAGTCACGGTTTTGTAAATGGTATTTACGGTGTGGGTAACGCTGGAACAGCAATTACTTCATTTTTAGCACCTGTAATTGCGACATCAGTTGGCTGGAGAACAACAGTACAGTGTTATTTAGTTTTACTTGCAGCATTTGCACTTATGAACTTTTTATTAGGCGATCGTAAGGAAAAAAAGGTGAATACACCATTAATGGAACAAATAAAAGGTGTATATAAAAATGAAAAACTTTGGTTTCTATGTATCTTTTATTTTTTAACTTTCGGATCATTTGTTGCATTTACAGTATATTTACCAAACTTTTTAGTATCTCACTTCGGATTAGAGAAAGTAGATGCAGGCATGCGGACAGCTGGATTCATCGTATTAGCAACAATGATGCGCCCGATTGGTGGTTGGCTCGGTGATAAATTTAATCCATTTAAAATATTAATCTTCGTATTTATCGGCTTAACACTATCTGGTATTGTTTTATCATTCATGCCTAGTATGAACGTGTATACGTTTGGTTGCTTACTAGTCGCATTCTGTGCAGGTATTGGAAATGGCACAATCTTTAAGCTTGTTCCAATGTACTTCTCTGAGCAAGCAGGGATTGTAAATGGGGTTGTGTCAGCTTTAGGTGGATTAGGAGGGTTCTTCCCACCATTAATTTTAACGTTACTATTCCAACTAACAGGTCATTATGCAATTGGATTTATGGCGTTATCAGAAGTCGCTCTTGCTTGTTTAATCATTACAGTATGGATGTATAGCCAAGAGAAGCTGTTAGTGATGTTAAAGAATCATTAATAAAGAAAAAGAACCCTCCTAAAGTAATCTAGGAGGGTTCTTTTAGTAATAGGCTTCGATATGTTTTTTATTGCTAACTTAACAAACACTTGTATTCTAAAATAATGTGGTTTAAAAATGAAAAACAGAAGTTTTATGGAATTTTATGTTAAAATATAGATATCAGATGTTATTCAATTAAAGGGTTAGTTAAAGAAAGTTTAAATCTCTTCCGAAGATAGAACTAATTTTTAGCATACAAATACTTAATTGGATCGGGGTGTTTAGATGAAAAAATTATATAAGTCCACTCAAGATAAACAAGTATCAGGTGTATTAGGTGGCTTAAGCGATAAGTATGGAATTGATGTAAGTATCCTTCGCATAGTCACTGCATTATCAGCCTTTTTTACTAGTGGATTTACGGTGTTACTTTATATAATAGCTGCAATTGTTTTACCTACAGATAAAGATATTAAGAGATAAATGTATGAACTTAAATCTAATTCCACAATCGAGAACTCTGTTTTTTGTCTATTGAAAGTTTCCAAAGTAAAAGCAACAGTACGATTGTTATAAGACTGAAATGAACAAACGAAAAATCCTCATAAAACATTCGGAATATATCGAGAACGAAAATAATAACTTTTGAATTAAACGATGACTATTGATCGCTAACGAATCGATAAATAGTCGCTCCTTTCTAAAGGATATCTATTAATCTGTATAAAAATATATTGGTGGATTTAAATATTCTGAAATTCCAAAAACATATGACGGTATTTATAACAAGAAAAAACTTCATATTTTTTAGGGCCAGATTTTTTCGTAAGGCTAATGGATATTGTGAAAAAGTACACTTAAAATAAAGAATAAAGTTTAGGTCGATAAGATAAAATTATGAATTTGTATAAATAATCCATAATTTTCTTTATGAGTCATATTTGATATGTTAAAGAAAAGAGAGGGGAGGGAAATGAAATGAGAATTTTTGATGCACATTTTCATATTATTGATTTTAATTTTCCGATTATTGAGAACCAAGGGTATTTTCCACCCAACTTTGTTGTAGAAGATTATCAGAATGAAACTCCTAATTTGAATGTAATTGGTGGAGCGATCGTATCTGGTTCTTTCCAAGGGTTTGATCAAGAATATTTATTAAAGGCACTAAAACAGTTGGGTTCAACATTTTGTGGCGTAACACAATTACCTTTTACAGTGACGGATGAAGAAATACTAAATTTAAATGAAAATGGGGTAAAAGCATTACGCTTTAATATTAAAAGAGGTGGTTCAGAAGATTTATCGAAGCTGGATTACTTTGCTAGAAGAGTTCATGATTTAGTAGGATGGCATAGTGAGCTTTATATGGATGCAAAAGAGTTGCCCGAAATTGCATCCACTATAGAAAAATTACCAGCTATATCAATTGACCATTTAGGGTTATCAGAAGAAGGTTTACCATATTTATTAAAACTAGTTGATAAAGGGGTACATGTGAAAGCTACTGGTTTTGGTCGTGTCGAATTAGATGTTGAGAATGCCTTAAAGTCGATTTATGAAGTTAACCCAGATGCACTTATGTTTGGAACAGATTTACCATCTACAAGAGCAAAAAGACCTTTTGAGTATGGAGATATCAAATTGATTCAACAGCTATTTGATGAACAAGCTACCGATAAAATCCTGTATACGAATGCTTTCAAATGGTATTTTGGGTAGCGTCAGGGGCTACATTTGAATTAACTGTATCCATATTTAGTAAAGAGTTTAATCCAACTATAATGTATTTAGAATGGGGTATTAAATGTTTGTTTTTATTATATTAGACGTGATATTACCAATATTAATATTGATTCTAATTGGTGCAATCTTACAAAGAAAGTTCCAATTTAACTTAAAGCAGCTATCTACACTTATTACTTATTGCTTGATGCCAGCGGCTGTATTTGTGAATATATATGATATTAGTATAGAAACAGGTTTGTTGCTCCAGATAATATACTATTTAATACTTTACAGTCTGAGTGTGATGATAGTAAGTCATTTCATTTCAAAAACATTAAAGTTAGAAAAAGGAGAAAGTGCAGCTCTAAAAAATAGCATTTCGTTAATGAATTCCGGTAATTATGGATTACCAGTAAGTCAATTGATTTTCAGTCACAATCCAGTGGGGGTTTCCATTCAGATTTTCATTGTGATTTTCCAGAATCTTTTAACTTATTCATACGGGATATATAACTTACTATCAGCAACAAAAACAATCGGAAGTATTATTCAATCATTTCTAAGACTGCCTGTATTTCATGCACTCATATTAGGGGTTCTCTTTCAATCTTTTACAATTCAAATACCTAATTCTATCTTTCTACCTCTTAATCAGCTTGCGAATAGTTTTGTTGCAATAGCACTCATATTGCTAGGAGCGCAATTATCCAACATTAAGCTTAATTTTTTCCATCGAGTCATAACATGGGCTTTAATTGGAAGATTATTGATGGGACCATTATTAGCACTTGCCATGATATACCTACTAAACATTGATGGTATTGTTGCACAATCATTATTTATTGCAAGTTCTTTTCCTACTTCAAGAAATACAGCAACTATTGCTATGGAGTATCAAATAGAGCCTGAACTACATGCACAAATCGTTTTATTTTCAACACTTTTCAGCATTATTACAGTAACTGTCGTTATTTATTTGTCATATATTTTGTTTTGAATATACGTGCAAAAACGGATAGATTTGAGGCGGTAAATGATGGACGGAAATCCCATCGATATGAGAAGAAAACAGTCTTTGATATATTGGGTGTCGTTTACAATTGTACCATGTCTGATAATCAAGCGGCTTAATTCAAAAAAGGAACTAAAACAAAAAGAACAAACGCTTCTAAAAAAACGTTTGTCCAAAGGTAATTACTATTTTAGCTAAGAAATAGATTATTATTTGTGAGTACGAGAAAGCTTTTTTATAAGTTTAGGAAATATAGATGTTAGTTCCTGCTTCAAACGCTTTGTAAACGATGGATCCTTACCTGAAGTTGAAATCGTTACAATATATTCATCATTTCGGATGACACCAGGTGTGTGAAAGGATGATTCTGTGCCATCACTTACAACGTTAACCCATTGGAAATCATGGGAGGCCTGTTTGACCATCATATTGACATCATGTTGATTTGTAGCTGCATAAATAAGGTGAGCATCTTTAATATCATCATTACTAAAAGTTTTTTGCTTCCAAGTAATATAAGGAAGTTCCTTCATTTCCTCGCAAATCTCTGGGCTGATAACGGTGACAAAAGCGCCTGTATCTTTTAATCCAGACGCTTTCCGATATGCAATTTTACCACCACCAACTATAACAACAACTTTTTTATCTAAATTAAACATAAGAGGATACATATTATACATACACACATTCCTCCATTCGTTCTAATAATGCCAACTTCATATATGTATCAAATTGAAGACAATTACAAGTCGTAACGTGATCATATTTTTTTGTATGCAACTTAATTTTTTGAAGCAACAATCCGGTAAAGAGAAGGTACGGCATGACATATACATGGGACGCAGTCGATGTTATCGTCTTGAGCTCAGCAGTAAAAGAGGGCGCTCCTTTCGTTAAAAAGGAGCACGATACGGGCATACCGAGTTTTCGTTCGACCGCTGCTCCGATTTGTTGTAACTCATGTATCGGCTGTGGATCACTACTGCCTCGTCCTACGAGTAAAACGCTACTATCTTGCTTTGGCATAGTTTCACGTATTCTTTTCACTACAAGTTCAACCATATGTGGATGCGTACTAAAAGGTGGTACAACTGAAAATGTTATATGTGGATATTTCTTTTGTAGTTGCTCTATTTCAAAAGGAATATCACGTTTATAGTGAGCTGCTGCAAATAATAAAACAGGTACAATCAATATTTCAGTTGCGCCCTCTAGTATTGCTTCTGTAACTGCATCCGAAATGGTAGGTGTCGTTAGTTCTAGAAAAGCTATTTTTTGACTCCTTTCGTTACGTTCTTTCATAACAGATTGAATAAAGTGAATGAATTGTTCATTACCTTCTCGCAGGCGACTACCGTGTCCAACATATACAATTCCTTTCATCGTACCACCAAATCTTTCTTCATAATCATGTCTTGTAATTGCTCATCTACATTATGAAAACCAACTTTATTCGCATAGTGTAACGTTGGAATGTCGGTATACGAGAAGGGAAGAGTAAGAATATCGATAAAGCCAAGTCGTTTTATTTCTGCTAGAAACGTATCAATTGAAGCACGCCCTTCAAATACAATGCTATCCCATGAGAATTCAGAAAGCATACGAGAATGAATTTCATCGAAGCGATGATCAATTGTATACTCATGAGTCATCATATAAGACCCAGCACCAATTTTTTCTTGAATAAAACCAATTCGATTAATATTTCTGCCTAAATAAACAGTTGTATCGGAAGAGAACTCTGCTTGTTTACTTAGTAGCCCATATTGCATAAGTTTTTCTTGAGTGGCAACGTTCATATACTGCAGTTTCGCCTGTAAGGAACGAATATCTTTCTGGTGTTTACTACATGATCGCATCAAGATTTCTACACTTTCATCTGAACAAAATACAAGGCGATCAACGTTAAAAATTTCATTGATTTGTTCAGATGTTAACGTGTATTCTTCCCTTTTGAAAGTTGGAATTTGATATGTTTCTGCACCGCATTCTTGTAACTTTTGCTTTATGAAACTGGTTTTATTTGTTGCGGATGCAAATAAAACTTTTTTACCATGCAATGGTTTACGTTCTTTCCAAGCGATTTGATCCCGTAAGGAAACGACATCACCAACAATTGTCATAGAAGGGTTAGAAATATTTTCGTTTTTGACGACAGGAACAATGGTTGAAAGTGTTCCTGTGACAACGCGTTGCTTTCCAGTTGTACCCCACTCAATGACTGCTACGGGTGTATTTTCTTGTTTTCCTGCTTGTAGTAAATTTTCACAAATTGTAGGTAAGTTTTTTATACCCATGTAGTAGGCAATTGTATCGCTATTGTGGGATGAATTATATTTTCCATGATCGGTTAAAGGACCTTTTGCATGCCCAGTTAGTAAAGTAACGCTATTACTATAGTCACGGTGGGTGAGGGGGATACCTGCATAGCTACTAGCGGCGATGCTAGATGTAATACCTGGTACAATTTCATATGGAATGTCCGCTGCTGCTAAAGTTTCTGCTTCTTCACCAACACGGCCAAAAATAGATGGATCTCCGCCCTTTAAGCGGACAACGATTTTTCCTTCTTGTGCAAATTGAAGGAGGTGGGCGTTAATCATTTCTTGACGCATAGTATGATTCTTTGGCATTTTACCGCAATAAATAAGTTCACAAGTTGGCTTTGTATAGCTAAGAAAGTTAGGGTTCAATAAGCGGTCATATAAGACAATATCTGCACGCTTTAAGCAATCTATCGCTTTCTTTGTAATAAGCCCTTCATCACCTGGTCCTGCACCAACTAAATATACATATCCGTTCATAATCGCACCTCATCATTTTTTATTTAAAAGGAAGCCAGAGGAGGCTTCCTTTCGTAAATTACATGTTTATCCCGCTATTTGCAGGGCAGTAAGACCCCTACCTCAAAATTCAGCGAAAGCAAAGTAGTTAGGTAGGGATCAACTGCCCGTAAAAGCCCGATTGGTGAGGGCTAATAATCAGCGGGGGATGAACCAATCCCCGCTGATTAAAGTTTCACTTTATATAAATGTCACCATCAATAACTTCTACTTCGTACGTTTGGATACAGCCGTCATCAGGTTTTTGAACTTCACCTGTTAGCAATGAGATTTTCCAATCATGCAGTGGACAAAAGACGAATTCCCCAGATACAATTCCTTCCGCTAACGGTCCATTTTTATGAGGGCACCGATTTTCTACAGCTCGAATATCACCATTTGAAAGGCGGAATAGGGCGATAGACATGTCTTTCATTTGTACCTCTTTACCAATTTGAATAGGAAGGTCTTCCGCACGCATAACTTTTATTTTTTCTTTCGTTTGTATCATATAGATCACAGCTCCTTATTTCACAGTTTCTACTTCATACATCGCTTTTAAAGACTTCGTTTCTAGTGCTTCTCCCCAAGCTTCCGTATATGTGCTACGAGCTGTTTGGAAACGATCATTTAACATCGTGACCATACTTGTATCTTGTAGTATTTCTTTTATATGATCGAAGCCTAATCGTTCTGTCCAATAGGCAGTACGCTCCCCGTAAATACCAGTTTCACGATAATATTGCATGTAAGCTGTAGCGATGCGAAGGACATCGTCTTCAGTAGGGACGATCATTACAAAATCAGCCTCGCGTACTTCCGTACCACCATTTCCACCGATATACAGTTGGAATCCATTTTCAACACACACAACGCCGAAATCTTTCGTAAGTACTTCCGCACAGTTACGTGGACAACCTGTTACACCCATTTTCATTTTATGAGGTGTATCTACCATTTCTAATGACTGTTCAAGGAGCATACCAAGTCCTAAAGAATCTTTCGTACCGAAACGACAGAAGCGAGAACCAACACATGATTTTACATTACGAAGCGATTTTGAGTACGCATATCCAGAAGTCATATTTAAGTCAGCCCATACGTTAGGTAAATCTTGTTTCTTAACACCATATAAGCCGATTCGGCTCGCACCTGTAATTTTCACAAGAGGAACGTCATATTTTTTTGCGACTTCAGCAATTTTCATTAAATCATCTGCGGTTGTAACGCCTCCGTACATACGTGGAATAACAGAGAATGTACCATCATGCTGGATGTTACCATTCATTCTTTCATTAACGTAACGGGATGATTTATCATCTACATATTCTTCCGGAATCGCCATACGTAAATAGTAATTTAAAGCAGGACGACATTTCGAACAGCCGTCTTCATGTGCAAAACCGAGTACATTTCGTACTTCTTTTGGCGATTTTAAACCTTTCTCGTGAATGGCGGCTACGACTTCGTCACGTGATAAAGTTGTACATCCGCACATACCAGCAGACTGCGCAGAAGCATCAAAAGCATCTCCGAGTGTATGAGCTAGAACTTGTTCCACAAGCGGACGACATTTACCACAAGACCCTGCGGCTTTCGTGCATCCTTTAACTTCTTCAAAAGTAGTTAACTCTTGTTCTAAAATGGCATGAACGATTGTACCTTTCGTAACGCCATTACATCCACAAATTGTGTCATCCGCACTCATTGTAGCAACGTCAAGTTCACTTTCTTCACCAGCTTTGTGAAGAAGGGAAGCGGCTGTATATTCTTGTATATCTTCTTCTTTCTTTAACATGCTAAAGAGGCGTGTACCATCAGTTGCATCACCATATAAAACGATACCGACGACTTTATTGTCACGAATTAATACTTTTTTATAGGAACGTTTACATTCATCAAAGATTGAAATTGCTTTCGTTTGATCATCTTCATAAATTTGACCAGCAGAGAATAAATCACAACCTGCAACTTTTAACTGTGTACCGACGATGCTGCCCGTATATCCATTAGTTTGTAAATTCGTTATATGTTTTGCTAATATTGCGCCTTGTTCATAAAGAGGAGCAACAAGTCCATATGCGATACCGTCATGTTCTGCACATTCTCCAACTGCATAAATGGATTCATCATTCGTTAGCATATAGTCATTGACTACAATGCCGCGATTTACAAGTAAACTAGCATCTTTTGCTATTTGAGTATTTGGGCGTATTCCGACAGCCATTACGATTAAATTACAATCTACAACTTCACCATCTTCAAATTGAATGCCCTCAACATGGTCTGTACCAAGAATCTTTACAGTTTTCTTTTCCATTAGAAACTTCATGCCTTGCGCTTCTAAATCTTCACGCAATAGGGAAGCTGCTTTCGTATCTAGTTGTTGCTCCATTAAGCTAGGCATTAAATGAACAACATGTACGTCCATTCCTAAGTCAATAAGACCTCTTGCGGCTTCTAAACCGAGTAATCCACCACCAATGACAACGGCCTTTTTCTTTTCTTTAGCGGTATCCATCATAAATTGTGTATCTTCAATTGTTCGAAATCCTGTTACACCAGGAAGGGTGGAACCTTCAACTGGTAAAATAAAAGCACTAGAACCTGTTGCGATAATGAGTTTGTCGTATGTAATAGTACGATTTTTTTCTGTAATAATAATTTTTTCTTTTCGGTTAATACTTTGAACTCTTTCATTTGTATACAAAGTTATTTCATTTTCTTCATACCAACTGTATTGATTCATAATGATATCTTGCATATTTGTTTTTCCTTGTAATACATGAGAGAGCATAATACGGTTGTAGTTCGGATGTGGTTCATCTCCGAAAATAGTAATCTCATATAAATTACTATCATGTTTTAATATTTCTTCCATACAACGTATGCCAGCCATACCATTTCCGATCATAACTAAACGTTTTTTCATTTTCGTTTCCCCTTTTTATGTGAAATGTTGAACAAAGGATTATATTTCTATTATAGAAAATTAAAAAAGAGGGAGATGTGATATTTATCACATTTTTATCCCTTTCGGCAAGAAGACTCCATCTAATTTGTGTTACGGGTGAAACCCAACAATTCAGGTGGAGATGAATTGCTATCATTCAATAGACCAAACACTTTTGTTTGGTTCATAATAATTTTTTGAGGGCGAATATTTATTTCTTTTTGTCTTGCGATATAATCCGCCCTTAGATAAGGAGGGAATATATCGTAAGATAACGAAATTGGATAATAATCATCATTCGGTTACTTGAGCCAAATGTAATTACGATGAAGAACATGTTCACATTTTGTTCCGTTTCGTTCCAAATATTGATTTGTCAAAAGTAATTAACAGTTACAAAATTATTTCTTTCCTAAGATAAAATACTATCTTAGGAAAGAAATAATTTTAATGGACTCTCTAAGAAAGGTGGTGAAAACAATGGCTAGAAAGAAAGCAGTGAAAGTATTACGTAAACAAAAGAAAAGAGAAACCATGCAACGATTCACGCAGAAACAGAATATCGGACGAGCTTGTCTCACAGCTAAAGAATTTCGCTTACTGCAACGCATGTCACATAGTTCTAAAGCATTGCGAAATGTTGGATTGTACACGATTAAACAAAGTTATTTGAATAATAACAAGATGGCTACTGTAAAAGAAGTGGACACTGCCATGCAAACCGATATGAACTACTGGGGTATTCAATCAAACTCTGTTCAAGCGATTCGTAGAGCCTTATTTACAGAAGTGAA
The DNA here is from genome assembly GCF_979253805.1 of Bacillus sp. AC266. NCBI lineage: Bacteria > Bacillati > Bacillota > Bacilli > Caryophanales > Bacillaceae > Bacillus > Bacillus sp. AC266. The sequence continues at coordinate 1,273,810 of NZ_CEEDEC010000001.1, read as the reverse complement.
GAGCTTTTTTAAAGCAATGGAACAGTGGAAGAAAAAACCTGAAACCTTCACAGGTCGTCCTAAGTTTCCGAATTATTCCCGTTCCACTGACAAACGAATCATTGAAATCTATCAAGTTCCAAAAGTTGATAATAACGGGTATTGGATGATTCCGATGAATGTTGCATTCAGAAAAAAATTCGGTTCCATTAAAATACGTATGCCTAAAAACTTAAGAAATAAAAAAATCTCCTACATTGAGATTGTACCGAAGCAAAAAGGTCGGTTCTTTGAGGTGCATTACACATATGAAATGCACGTTTCTCAAATGAAGAAACAACCCACGACTATTAGTAAAGCTTTGAGTTGCGATTTAGGTGTAGACAGATTAGTAAGTTGCGTAACAAATACAGGTGATGCATTTTTAATTGATGGAAAAAAATTAAAATCCATTAACCAGTACTTCAACAAAATGATACGTAATCTACAACTGAAAAACATGGAAAATGGACTTTCTAAACGAGTTGTAACGAACAAAATGGCTGCACTTTGGCATAAACGGGAAAGACAAATAAATGGTTACATTTCACAAACTGTAGGCTTGTTGTTCGAAAAAGTGAAAGCATTCAACATAGATACTGTTGTCGTAGGGTATAACGCTGGTTGGAAACAAAAATCTGATATGGGAAAAAAGAATAATCAAAAATTTGTTCAAATCCCATTTCATAAACTGATTGCAGCAATTGAGAATAAATGTATAAAAGAAGGCATCCGATTTTTAAAACAAGAAGAAAGCTATACTTCAAAAGCTAGTTTTCTTGATAAAGATAGGGTTCCAGTTTGGGATAAGGATGATAGGACGCATTATCGCTTTAGTGGCAAACGAATCACTCGTGGTCTGTACCAAAGTAAAGCAGGAACATGTATCCATGCTGATATTAATGGTGCATTGAATACATTGGAAAAATCAAAAATTGTACAATTGGATGACAATCTCAAAGTGAAAACGCCGATTCTATTAAAAGTGCAAAAACGTAGGGCTTTTGCTTCGCGCATAGCTTAGTGGGTGTGTCAACCATCCATGTGTACTCGACTTGTCGGGGCTTGTAGCACACGCCGGATTCATCTGAGTGGTGGCTTCTTCCTCAAGGAAGAACTGCTCTTTTTCGAAAGGGTGGTGCAAGTGGGGAAACGATTGTTCGTTTCTAGTACCAACCAAAAACTTACTTGGGGTGTTACCTTAAGGTGGCATGAATTCTAGAGCGTCAAACTGTCTAGCGATAGACGAAAAGACCTAGCGTTCTAACTCAAGCCTCCACTGAAACGTTTTATCTCAGTGGGGGTAGTTGACAATGATTCACAAATTGTTAAAATTAGGATTTGTGTGAGGGGGATGTGGGTATTTTTCAAAAAATGAAAAAGCAGGACATAAGTATTTACACTCATGTCCTGCACTTGATTTATACTCTCGTAATAGCACGCGGAAATAAAATATTATTTTCTAAATGAATATGCTCAAATAAATCAGATTCAATGGCTTCAAGGCGCTGGTAAACAAGGCGATAAGTACCGCAAGCTCCTTCTGGTGGAGTAAAGTCATTTGTAACCTTACGAAGTTCTTTAATAATATTGCCAGCGTGGTTATGTTCATTTTCGAGCTCATCTACTACTTTACGTAACTTTGCATAGTTTTCATCAGTTGGATTTTGTTCGAATTCTAAAATTAACGGGAAATCTTCCGTTTCTTCTTTAATTAAATGTTGTTCTAATTCAATCTTAAGTTCATGAAATAGTTTATGAATTTGAGCTAAATGAGGCTGACTTGCCCCATGAACGCGTAATACTTTCGTCACATATGGACTTAACTGTGGCAACTCTTCATTTAAATAGCGATGATGCTTATTAATCACATAATCAATCAATTCACGATATGAAGCATTTTTCCAATCAATTTCAGATTCATTTAATAGTTTCGTATTATTATAAAGTGTATTTAACTCTGTAATTACCTCTGTTGCCGATAAATTTCTTTCATTAATTGCGTCAATAAGTGGTCTATTACCACCACAACAAAAGTCTATTCTATATGATTTAAAAAGGTCACTAGCTTTCGGAAATTGTGTAACAATCTCACCGATAATTGAAGTTTCAGTAAATGTATGTTTCATATGAATGCCTCCATAAAGTTTAAATGTAATATCTAAATTAAGAATAGCGTTAAATTAAAATCAATGTGGTGATTTAAATCACTTATTATGTGTCATTTTTGAGAATAATAAAATGAGTTTTATAAAAGGGAGAGGGAGGGTAATTCGTCGCAATAGTTTCTGATAATAAAAAAAGAAGCTTACTAGAAGCTTCTTTTTTACTACTATTTTTCACATGCAACTCCATCGCCATCACGATCAAGTTTAGAGCTATAACCTGGTTGATCTCTATATAATGGAGCTTTTCCAGCGTTTTTAACTTCAGTACAATTTTTGTAAGTTACATTACTATTGTTACCTGCAGCTGGTTGTGTTTGAGCTTGCTGTACTTTTTGCTCTTCTTGTTGTTTGCGAGCTTGTTCATCAGCCTGGCGTTTTTGCTCTTCTTGTTGTTTGCGAGCTTGTTCATCAGCCTGGCGTTTTTGCTCTTCTTGTTGTTTACGAGCTTGTTCATCAGCCTGGCGTTTTTGCTCTTCTTGTTGTTTACGAGCCTGTTCATCAGCTAGACGTTTTTGCTCTTCTTGTTGTTTACGAGCTTGTTCATCAGCTAGACGTTTTTGCTCTTCTTGTTGTTTACGAGCTTGTTCATCAGCTAGACGCTTTTCATCTTCTTGCTTAAGAGCTTGCTCTTCGGCTTGGCGTTTTTCATCTTCTTGTTGTTTACGAGTTTTTTCGTCCGCTTCTTTCTTTTCTACTTCCTTTTTCTTTTCGTCATCTTTTTTCTCTTCACTATTAGAAGCGACTTGTTTATTAGTTGCTGTCGTTTTTTCAGAAGAAGGACCTGAAATACCTAATAGCACAACAAAAATGACAAATAAAATAGCTGTAATGATAAATTGTTTTTTTGCAACACCTGTCTTTTTAATTACAGATAATATTGCTAGTACGAGGAAGAAAATAAATAAAACAAAGCTTAAAATAGAAAAGAATTCAACGATTGGGTGATTAGAAGTCTCTGCGCCAGTTATTATTAAGACGATTGAAATCATAAAAAGAATAACGGTAGAACGACCATATCGTATTGCTTTACCATTTTTCTTAAAGAACGAGATGATGCAAAGAATTAAAAGGATAAAAGCAATAAAAAATAAAGCTGCACCAATATTACTCAAAACTGCCATTTTCATACCTCCATTTGTAAGATTTTCTCTATTGATTATATAGGGATTTATTGGATATTACACGTTTTATATTAATTTAGAAAATTAATATTTTTAATAGACTTATAAACATTTATTTCGTATATAAGGAAAAATAGATATATCTACTATTACATTTTGAAAGAGATTTCATAAATTATGGTATATCGATTGAAAGGAGGAGATTTGAATGGAATTTCAATTATTAGTGAATTGTGTGTTACAAGAAGGGAATGCTTACTTTTTAGTAACAAAAGTAGACGATGTTATTACGTTGAAAGTGCCAATTACAGCAGGAGTAGCAGGTTTATTCTTAGCTTTAGGTGTACCAAGATGTTCTTAATTTAGCTTTTGATAGTAAAAGGATGAGGGACAAGCCTTCCCCTTTTACTATTACATAATTTTTTTATGTAAACTAAATAAGGATTTTTAAGTTTTTTAATATTATTTTTGCCATAGCACGTTTAAAACGGACATGCATATACTATAATGTTTCATTGGCCTTTGATGATGAACGATAGTTTTAAAAAGTGTATCGAAAGTAGAAGTGATATTCTTTTCAATAATGAAAATAAAAGAGGTGCTAGTATATATGAAAAGACGAACGTATGATATTCCAGTCGTATTACGAAGAGAATGGTTTTTAATAGAATTAGCGCATTTAACAAAAAAATATGGGATTGAAATAGCAACTAGTAAAATAGAAGATGCACCATTTCTAAGAGATCAAGTTACAGAATTCAAAATAGGAGCGGGTTTGCAATATGATAAATATGATGATGAGTACATCATCGAGTTTTAAACAAAGAAGCTGCGTATAAAAGGTTATTAAAGAGACCTTTTATACGCAGTTTTTTTGTAAAGAGAAAGCTTTATTGAGAAATATTCAAAACGCTTATTGTAAAAAGGAATGAAGAAATGTTGAGAGAATAACGTTTGATAAGAAAGGAATGCGGCTATTAATTTCTTATTATATTGTAACGTAAAAGTAATTGATTAAATGGAATTTAAAACAATTGGTGTTCAACGGAATGGTAGCGTTTTCTTTCGGGAGAAAAAGGGGGATGTTAATGGGAATTATGAAAAGGAGTATCGCATTATTTATTGTACTTTGTTTTATGAGTCCGCTGGTTTTTAGTGCAAATGTACACGCGGAGGTTGTAACAGAGCTTAAGACTGGCTTTCCAAATCAAGAAGTATTTACTCCTGGAGAATGGTTTTTAGGTCAGAAACCTGCTAATTATGATGAGAATAAAACACCAATTCTCTTTGTACAAGGAAGAAATGGTAATGCGGATAGTTGGTATGGAAAGACAGTATATCATGAGATGAATGATATGTACGATTATGCTTTGAAAGCAGGCTATCAAACTGTATTTATTCAATTATATGATGCCGCGGGGAAAGGATCAGCTAGCCAATGGGACAATGGAAAATTGTTAGCACAAAAGCTTGAAGAGATTTATAATCATTTTGGCAAAAAAGTAAATATTGTAGCTCACAGTAAAGGTGGTATTGATACACAAGCTGCGTTAGTTGGATATGGAGCGAATCGATTTGTTGGAAATGTTATTACGCTTGCCACTCCGCATTACGGATCCAATTTAGCGGATTTATCATATAGTTGGTGGGCAGGATGGCTTGCCTCTATATTAGGTCAAAAAGATGATGGGACATATTCATTGCAAATAGGTGAAATGGCAAAGTTTCGTTCTACAATAGATAATAATCCTGCAGCTAAATTAAACCGTTACTATACGGCTACTGGGACAAGCTGGGGACCTGTTTTTTCAGCACTATCTATGGGCGGGTTGTATTTGTCATCATACGGTTCTAATGATGGATTGGTGAACGAATGGAGTGCTAAGTTACCATATGGAACACATTTATTTACAGATTCACGATTTGATCATGATAATATACGAAAAGGTTCAGCCGTTTTCGCACGAATTGAACCATATTTACGGACAGTAAATGTACCAGTACCAGCTTTATTAGCCCCGAGTAATAGTTCAGAGGATAAGGTAGAACAATTAAACACAACTTCTAATCAAGCTATTTTAGGAGGAGAGTTGTCACAAAATGAGTGGGTAGGACAAACTGTCGCAGTTGATAAAAAAGCAGAAGGGGTAGTTTCTATTTTAACAGCTTCTTCAGATGTAGAAATACAACTAATATCTCCAAAAGGAAAAGTTTATACAAATAAAGATAGTGCTGTATCTACTGGTGAAGGTGAATCTCTCTTTAAAGGAGCCACTATAAGAACATTTAAATTTGATAAAATGGAAGCAGGAGAATGGCAAGTTAAAATGATGGCGAAGCAGCCGAAAGATGCATATTTAATCGTGACCGATTACAAAAAAGATGCTCCGTTCGTCCTTCAAATGCCGGCAAAGGTTAAAGTAAATAAGGCAGAGTATAAACTCAAAAAATCACCTGTAGCTCCAGAAATGAAAGGCGATCTTTCAGTAACAGTACGAGTAATTAATAAAGATGGAAAATTAGTTTCTGAATCAAATGAATCGAAAAACATTAATACAACTACATTTACAGGTGCTTTGAAAAATATAGAACAGCCAGGTGTATATAACGTTACAATTGATATGAAAGGAATGAATAAGGAAGGACAACCTTATAATCGTACGATAGTTAAATCGGTTTATGTGGAGAAGTAGGAAAGAATGAATCGGTTTTAATAAAAAAAGTGCCGAATTCTTGTGGAAGAAGGATTTCGGCACTTTTTCATGTTTATTAGATGAATAGAAAAGTGAAATAGGAGCTTATGTTCTATAAGAGGACGATAGGAATCAAAAAAATGTTATGCAATAAAAAAGATGCTGAATTAGCATCTGAATGTGAGGGAATAGTATTAACTTAGTTTTGTAACTGTTAATTCAACTGAATTTATACCATTATCACAAATATCGCCAAAGTAAAGAAGAGAAGTATTTAAAGGACAGCATTTTAGTGAAACAGAGAAATGGATAAAGCGATGATTAAGTTTTTAACTTAGTCGTCGCTTTTTATTTATGTAGTTGTGCAGGAAGAAGGCAAAAAATATCGAATGAATGTAATTATACAGAATTGTTTGTATTTATTTCGAATAGTAGTTAAAGATACGTTAGTTATATTTCAAACAGTAAGAAAAGAGAGATTAAATAATAGAGGGAGCAACTTACATGGAAAATATATTAAAGGTATCCTCAAAATCAAGTCCGAATTCAGTGGCAGGTGCAATAGCGGGCGTACTAAGAGCAAGTGGCAAAGTAGAAATCCAAGTGATTGGAGCTGGTTCTTTAAATCAAGCGATTAAAGCAATTGCGATTGCAAGAGGTTTTGTAGCTCCAAGTGGCATTGACTTGGTTCTTGTTCCAGCGTTTCAAGAGGTTACTATCGATAATCAAGAAAGAACAGCAATCAAATTAATTGTAGGTCCTAGAAGGAGAAGGTCTTAATAGCGAGCATTAATATGAGGGGATTTGAAAAGGTCAATAGACTCCAAAAAGTTAGACACGTTATTTCATTTGACAGTTCCTTGGGCGTGGATACAGTATTGTACCGGATTTATGACTTTTAATTCCTCTTTATATTTAGCGGGTTTTTCTAGAAACTTAAAAATGCCAAATTCTTTGTGAAATAAGGGATTTGGCATTTTTGAGGTTTTTATGTTTTTTTAAATCAACAATTCTAAAACTGCTCATTCTTCTCCCAAGATTCAAAGATATAGGCTTATAAACCTTGTTATATCAAGGTTTCTGAGCCCTGTTTTTACTCAATGCTCACATTTTGCTCACATTAGAATTTTTCGGTTTTTTATTTGATATTTTCATAAGGTTTTATAACGTTCACAAAACTTTCGGCAGCTTGTTGCTGCATGTTTTGTGTGATATGGCTGTACTTGTCTAAAGTCATTTGAATGGAAGAATGGCCTAAGCGATCCTGAACGATTTTAGGGTGCTCTCCAGCTTGAAGCATGAGTGTAGCGTGAGTATGTCGTAAGTCGTGTATACGAATTCGAGGAACACCAGCTTTTTTATAGTGATCATTCAAAAAGCGATGAGGAGCATCTATATGTAAGGGCGAATGTATCGTATTGCCGGTGAAAATAAAGGCCTCTTCATTCAAGTGTATACCCCAGCGGGAAAATTCTTTCTTTTTATAGGAATAGTAGGATTGTAACTGCTCTATAACAAAAGAAGAGATACTAATGCTTCTATTTGAAGAATTAGTTTTTGTAGCAGCTTTAAATAGTCCTTTTTCTGTTTTTACAAGCGATTTATTAACCAGGATACGTTTATTATCAAAGTCCATACCTTTCCATGTTAGTGCAAGTAATTCTCCGCGTCTCATACCTGTATAGATTGCAAGTAAGAAGAACATATGGTACTTAGTATTTTTTTCTTTTAGATAATGAAGAAATTGATTACATTCTTCGCTAGACCATGTTTTCATCTCACCTTGCTCTTCGCGTGGTTTTTTAACCTTATTTATTATATTATCATGTATGATTTCCCATTCTACAGCGTGTTTGAAAATACATCTTAGGCAGCGGTGGATATTACTGATTGTACCATTTGATAGTCCTTTTTCCTTAAGTTCAGCATAGTAGCTTTGAACCATAACGGGTTTAATACTTTTAATTTCTTTATAACTAAATGTGGGAAGGATATAGAGCCTAACTAAACTCATGTCTTTTTCATAAGATGTAATTTTTAATTCAGCTTTACGAAGAGGCTTTAACTTTTCCCATATATCTAAAACAGTTAATTGTTTGTCATCAAAATATATTCCTTTTTCAATCTCTATAATCATTGTTGCAGCAGCATTTTGGGCTTTTTTCTTTGCTCTAAATCCACTTTTACTTTTTTGCTGTCGTTTTCCTGTGACCGGATTTATACCGATGTCTATTGTAAAAGACCACATATTTCTACGTTTCTGAAAACTTCCTTTCATGTTCAATACCTCTATTATTGTTAATTTTTAAAATTACAGTATTGTGATATTCGGTTCTGTAATTTACTTGCTAGTAATTGATTTTCATAATGTAAAAGCCTTTTTTCAGCAAATTGTGGTGTTACATTGAATTTTTCTGTGATTATATATGTTTTTAACTGTAGGGAAGGAAGTTTTCTTAACATAAAAGTAGGGACACAAAATTATTTGCTTTTGCTTCTTGATAATCCAGAAACATTTGATGCATAAATAATTATTACAAGAAGGCGATTTAATCATTGTTGGTGCTCGACCTTCAATGGGGAAAACAGCATTTGTATTAAACGTCGCTTTTCATGCAGCAACAGGGGTATTTTCGCTAGAGATGAGAGAAAAACAGTTAATTAAACGTATGATTTCAAGTACTGGAAATATAGATGCTACGAAATTAAAGAATCCCAAAAAACTATGCGATTTAAAAGATTGGGAAAAGATTAGTCAAGCAATGGGTTTGATAAATGATTTACCACTAGAAATTTACGATAAAGCGAATGTAACGATGCAAGAGATTTACGCTAAGACTAGGAAATTGAAGCGAAAGCATCCTGATAAAAAGGTATTAATTGCAATTGATTACTTACAGCTCATTGTCGGTGATCCAAAGCATAGAGGGAATCGTATGCAAGAAATCGGTGAGATTAGTCGTAAGCTAAAACTTATGGCAAGAGAGTTAAATATCTGCGTAGTCGCACTATCACAATTAAGCCGTGCTGTTGAAAGCAGGCAAGATAAAAGACCGTTACTTTCAGACCTACGTGAAAATGGTCAAATTGAGCAAGATGCGGACTTAATCGCATTCTTATATCGCGAAGATTACTATGACCGTGAAACAGAAAATAAAAACATTACGGAAATCATTTTAGCGAAACAGAGAAATGGTCCAGTTGGTGTTGTTGAACTAGCATTCATTAAAGAATTTAGTAAATTTGTGAACTTAGACCGGAAGTTTAGTCATCAACAGGAGGCTTAATCATGTAGTTACGGCAGGAAGTAGAGCGGAGGATAAACAATTTGTATGGGAAGAAGCTGAAGAAATGTGTAAGCGAGCAAGAGATGAAAAAGCATTCATTCCAGAAAACATTGTGCAATATTTGTAGACAAATAAAAAAGCCGAGACCACTCCCGAATTACTTCGACAAAGTAATTCGGGAGTGGTCTCGTTGGGAATTATTAAAGAAAACATTGCAGAAATGACAGCTGAAATTTCATTAAATCAGAATATGATTTACGTTGTGAAAGATGGAAAAGTTCATCTGATTGAACCACCAACTAGTGGCCACGGTGAACAGTCCTTTGTATATAAAAACGGAAAAGTAACTCGTATGGATGAGCGGAAAACGCAATTAATTTAATAGAGTTTGAATTTTGTATAGAAAGGCGTGGAAATATGGATAAGAAAAAGAATCTGGAAAACATTATCTGGCACATTAAGATGAATAGAACGGTTTTGGGTGATGAAATAACATTGAATCATGTGTTAGAAGCGTTAGAAAACATGGTAGAGGAAAACTAAACAAAAACGTTATTTTAACAACAAAAAGCCCTAGCAGGGGAGCTAGGGCAGGGGACGGGGTATTAAGAATTATTGATTCTATAAATAACGAATGACATCTTCGAATGAATTTAGTGTAACACACAAACTTGTATACATCTGTTACAAAATCATGAACAAAGGGGAATGAGAGATGAAGAAAGATAGAAATCAACGCATAGAAATTGTGAATTCACTTCTTAGTTACTTAGCAGATCACGAAAAGGATTTCTTTCGTTATGAAGATGAAAATAGAACAGCTCATTTTAAACATGATGGTAGAAATCTTTGGTTTGTAGATCACTATTCAAATGTTTCTATGCGTATGACAAGAAGCTCATATAAGAACAAGAAGCAAGAAAGGTGCTTCTCAAGCGGTGGAACGATGTGGGCACTAATTAGAGATCTTACTGACTTCATCTATGGGAATGACAATCCAAACGGTAGAAATGGATATGGCGGTCTGTACTGTACTCATTGGGGTTGGTCAGAGGAAGAAATGAAAAAGATGCGTGATTATGCAAGGGAAATTGGATACTTAAAAGCTTCATAAAATAGTTATCTTGTAGAAAAGAGGTATGTAAATGAAATACCAGGATATAAGAGAAGATAAATCGATTTGGGAGAAGAAGCATCTTGAAGGTGTAGGTGAGGTGCTTCTCGTCGAAGAGAGTTATTATGATTGGATTGCAGAATGTGTTGAAAAAACAAATAAGGTTCAAATGAAATTCTATAAAGTGATGTTTGGTTTTGGTGAAAATATAAAAGTCATTAGGGCGAAGAGTTGATATGAAGCGGTTGGGTATTACCTAATGGATGTTATAGGCTTCGGAGATATTCATGATGTTGTCATTGAGGAAATGGACCCGGCTGAAAAAGTCGAGTGGGAGTGTATTGGACTCCCTGTTTATAAAACGTTAGAGGAAATTCATATGGAGAAAGAAGCAGGTTGGTCGGATGACACAACATATTTGGTGGTAGGTCTAGAAGATTAAACAAAAGCGTTATTTTAAAGCTAAAGAGCGCTTAAGAAAAGCGCCCTGCACCAAGATGTATATTGAAAGAGGAAACATGACATTATATGCATGATGTTTTAGAATGGTGTGATTTTAAAGCTTAATCTTCATTGAATAACAAATAAAAAGAGCACACATATAAGTATGCTCTTAAACAAGAAAAGTTGATTTCTATGAGTGGAGAGTCTCCATACAATAGCATATGCTTGTCCAGTTTAAGTGTGAAAAGTTTTTAACAAAAACATTATTTGATACTAAAATTATCCACTTTAAAAGAGCACTATAAAAAGTGCTCCTTCAAAAAAATATTGTTATTTACTTAATTTTAATAATAACTAACAAAAAGAAATTGGAGTTTACTTACTGTGATATAAGTTGCGGAAAATTTATTACGGTTGGAATTACTGTGAATATTCTTAGTGAAATTGTTGTTGACCTTGTTGGTTACCCATTTGTTGACCTTGTTGGTTACCCATTTGTTGACCTTGTTGGTTACCCATTTGTTGGCTTTGTTGGCCACCCATTTGTTGGCTTTGTTGGCCACCCATTTGTTGGCTTTGTTGGCCACCCATTTGTTGGCTCACTTGATCAACTTGTGATTGAGCCTGAGAAATAGCTTGATTTATTTGACTTAACGTTTGATTAGATTGTAGATACTGTAATCCTTGGTTTAATGTTTGAATAGCTTGTTGAATTGTTTGCTGTAATTGTTGATCAGCTTGTTGCATTTGTTGTTGAGATTGATTACTAAATTGTTGAAGTTGTTGCATTAATTGATTAGCTTGTTGTAATCCTTGTTGGCCACCCATTTGTTGATTTTGTTGTAATCCTTGCTGTTGACCTTGAGATGCTTGTGATAAAGATTGATGTAACTGTTGAATTTGATTTTTAAGACTAGTTAATTCTTGTGAAACTTCTAAATCAGCAGCTTTACGTGCCACAGCTTCAACTTTTTTCTCAGTACGTTTGTCCATTTTTAACTCCTCCTTATGTAACCACATAATAGTGTGGAACATTTTTATAATGTACAAATTCTTATTTTTGATACTAAAAAATAAAATTTAGAGACTAGGGAAGAGAGGTATATAAATAGTACTTTAATCGAAAATAGAACAAGCAAAATTGCTTGTTCTAGAAGGAGGAGATGCTTCAAAACACCAAAATGACTTGTATTGGTAAACAGGTTCCTGGATAGTATGATTCAAATTAAGAAAGTTATACAAAAATAGCAGGCAAAGTTTCCTTGCCTGCTTGTGGGTTGAACGAGTTAGCCAATTGCGATAAATTGCCTTCCCATTCTTTTACAAGAAGAGTGAAGCCACTAGTTCGAATGGCTTATAAGTATCGTGTGCAGTTTAGCTAAAAAATATGTAAAAGAAGATAAAGAATTTATTTTATAACAAAAAAAGAGCGCTATTTGTAAGTGCTCTTGAAAGACGAGCTTCAATAATAACAAGAGATCGATTCAATAAAATTGATGATTTTCTTATTTTAAGGTAAAAATTAAACGTAAAATAGGAGAACAGATACATAGGCTGTTCTCCTAAGGAGCGGGAATACTGAATTTGAAGTGCATCTCAAATGACAATCAATCAAGCATTTCATAAATAGTATGTACTTATGTAGAATTTTAATACAACAAAGCAGCTAGCTAATTAAGCTAACTGCGATGTTCTCAGTACTGTCTCTAAAGGATATGTGATTCGGCACAATTTCATAGGAAAACAATTATGGCTGTTAGCCCACCTATAGTATGTAAAATTTTTAGGGATTTATTCTTGGATTTTATAATAAAGAACCAATGAAAATAATATGGCAGACAGTTGGTAAGTGAAAACTGCCTACCAAATGAATGAACAGCTGTGATTTGGAAAGATTGAGCTACATCTGTAATAGCTCATGGGTAGTATAGGTGAAAACTTAAAAGTTTATTCAGTGGGTAAAGTGAACTAGGCAAAAAATTCATTTGAAAATAAAATCAACATGTAAAAAAAGAGCACTGTAAACAAGTGCCCATCGATAAGGAGGTAACTCTTTGAGCGAGTGTCTTGCGATACTAGGATATGTTTAAGGAGCGTGGAATAAAACCAAATTTGTATAAGAATAACAAAAGACAAGAAATTTTACTTGTCCATGAGTTTAGAGAGTGAAATGCCCCTTTTAACTGATATGTAAGCAGTATGTGTAATGAAATTGAGAATATAAAAAAAGCAGCTAGCAAAAGCTAACTGCTCGCTACAAGGAGATACAGAGAAAACTACTTTAAATGAGTTTTGGCATACAGCCTATCTACATTATTGACGGAGTATTTAGTTTTATTTGGCCGAGCCAAAAAAAGAACTGTATATTAGTGCTCTTCAGACTAAGTCTCTTACAGTATCAGTTACTGGCGTTATGTGTAAGAACTACAAGTGTATCTTAAAAATAATGCTTATTTATTCAAATATAACTTCACAATTAGAGTAGAATCGCATCAATACGCTCACAGTTAACTACAGTGATATCTCCGTTTTCACCTATAAATGTAGCAAGGCATGATTTATTATGGAATCCTACAAATATAGAAGCTTTTAATACTGTGCCGTTAACTAAAAGTTGCTTTATTTTTTTTCCTAAGTAAAATGTTTCTAAAAGATAGCAAATATCTTTAGAACTCTCTTTTGGGGTTGGGATAAAAGAAGGGCGGTTATTTGGAAGAGATGTTAGATTAGGATTGAATACTTTGGGAGTAAGAGCATAGTTTATGAAAACTGACATTTTTCTGGCTCCTCTTTTTTATAGTTTGTATTGAAATATGCTTATGGAATTGTGAGATGGGGCTTTTTTCCAAAGCCCCATCTTTACTCTACTCAGCTTCAATTCTAAGTGCTTGAATATCACGACAGTCCAAAATAATAATAGAGCCAGGTTCTGTTGTGTTATCCACAAATGTTACACAAAAATTATCAGGATTAAAGTTAGTAAAAATAAGATCCTCTAGTGTTGTTCCTGTAAGGAAAACATCTACTTCTGTACCTAACTGTAATCTTTCTAATTGTTCGCAAACACATTTTGTATGCTCAGCCATATAAAAAACCTCCTTTCCTCGGTTTACTGTTAATATATGTATAAATTAAATAGAACGATTGGAGTAATAGCTTAATAATACTAATTATTTTGCTAGTTAATATGTTTATAAAATAATCCTTTGAATAGAAAAATAGATAAATTATGTAAAAATGGTATAATAAAAATTAAATATTTAGTCCTACTGGAAGAACTAGCGGACATCAAACCATAAAGAGCATTAGCGATAGTGCCCTATGGTTTGATGTCCGCTTTTTTATTTTCATTAATAAAACAGACAAGGAGTGTTTATACATATGAAGCAATTAACATTCTTACCCAAAATCGATCGTAAAGCAACACAAGTTCGTTTAGAAGAGATTCTTGAAAATGTTCGTATTTATAGACAATTTGGGATGATTAGAAATGAGATGAAGGTTACAGCTTCTTGTGAGGTGAGATATCACGGTCCAATAAACATAGTAGGAAAGCCAGCTGAAGATGTTGCTTTAGCAAATATTGCAATGAATGAAAGAGAAGTGAAATTACAACGTTTATCTTTCAAATCGATAAGGCGTTAAGTCGCTTTAGCAAGAGTCAAAGGGAGATTATTGTAAAACGATATTTAGAAGATGAAGAAGTGTTTGATTACATGGTTTATAACGATATTGGTATGAGTGAACGTACATATAGAAGAAATAAATCTAATGCTTTTTATAAATTAGCTTTTGCTCTTAGATTAGAAGTATATGAGACAGAAGAACAAAATGGAGGGAAGGATATATGAACTTTGTTCAACCTATTCGTGATCCAGAGCAAATACAGCAGATTAAAGAATATCTGAAGGAAAACAATGAACGCAATTATATTTTGTTTGTAATGGGAATTAATACGGGATTACGTATTAGTGACATTCTAAAATTGAAGATAGGTGACTTGAAAGGTAGCCATATTTCAATGAGAGAAAAGAAGACAGGCAAACAGAAACGGATTCAATTAACTCCAGCGTTAAAAAGAGAACGGTACATTGAGGAAAGAGATGAAAATGAATATTTAAATTAAGAGTCGTGAAGGAACTAATAGACCAATTGGGCGCAGCATGGCAATAAGATACTTAGAAGTACAACGGCAGAGTTTGGCTTAAAGGAGATAGGTACTCATACGTTAAGAAAGACATTTGGATATCATATGTACATGCAAAAAAAGAACATTGCGTTGTTAATGGAGATATTCAATCATTCAAGTGAGAAAGTGACACTTCGATATATAGGTGTAAACTAAGATGCGATGGATAAGGCTATGACTCGATTTAAGATATAGCAAAGTCCTTTTTGTTTTTTGATTTTTATAATTACCCATTTTTTATGCGTTGTGTAACTTAAAAGGGAAAGTATTATGAAGCTAAGAATATCAAGGGATTCAGCAATAGGGGCAGTTACACAAAATATAAGATATGGGTAAGTGAAGAAAAGGCATAAAAAAGGAGCGTAATTCGTCAAATAGATGTAATGCTCTATTACTATTAAGTTAAGAAATTCATTGTTTCCGATTAATTGCATCCGTTTATTGTGATTGTTATTGATTTTAAAAAATAAAAAATCGCCTTATTAAAGGCGATTCATTTTGCATTTTTTTGATAAATAAATATCTTTTAAAATTAAATACAATGTTCTACATTAACGTCTTTCTGGATCATTGTCTTTTTTTCTAAGACCAAATAATCCTACTAGCCCCAGTAAACCAAGCCAAGCCCAATTATTATTTTTATTACGATTATCATTTAAATCATTTGTCGTATTTACATTTCGAGTTCTCACATCATTATTAACTCTATTCATATGATAGTCATTAACTCTATTCGTGTTATAGTCATTAACTCGAGTTGTAGTATTGTTAACTCTATTCGTATTATATCCATCGTATTCAGCATGGACGCTTGTACCAAAAACCATAATAGTTAGTAATAGGGCACCTAAAATAGATGAAAGTTTTTTCTTCATGGTTTTCCCTCCTTTCGTATTTAGTAATATCTCCAGTTCCTTTAGACAATATTCGGTTGAAAATATATAAAACCATTTGAATTGAAATTCCAATAAACATCTTTAATTTTTATTATTAAAAGTACTTATAATAATGGATTAAGTTAATTGAAATGTATTTATTCTTTATAAGAATAAATTTTTGGTAACGGTACATTCTATGAGAGGTAATTACTATATTTGGGTAAGGTGTTCCTTATGAGTTATAAGAATTTATTTTCTTTAATCAAGAACATGGTTGGGAAAATTTTTTCTATAGTAAGTATTGTTGCTAAAAGTCTAATTTCTTTAAGGAGGAATATTTTTATGGGTATTTTAAGTGGAAATCCACAAAATGAACCAATGCACTACGGAGAAGTCTTTGGAATTTGGAGTTACCTTGCAGCGGCACAAGGTGCAATTGCTGGATATCAAGTTCTTATTAACCACACAGGAGACGAGGATTTAAAGAAATTTTTAGAAAACCTTGTAGAGAATGATATTCAATCAGAAGTTGAAGAATTAAAAAATATATTAAAATTGAATGGTGTTGCATTACCACCAGCACCTCCAGAAAGACCAGTTGCATCTATTGAAACGATTCCTCCTGGTGCTCGTATTAATGATGCAGAAATTGCAGCTAAAGTTTCTATGGATCTTGCTGCTGGGTTAGTAGCATGTAGTCAAGCTATGGGACAATCTCTTCGAGAAGACGTTGGAATGATGTTTGGTCAATTTCATATGAAAAAGGCCCAAGCTGGAGCTATATTACTTCGTCTGAATAAGAAAAAAGGTTGGATTATTCCGCCTCCATTACATGTTCTACAATCAGATCAAGCATAATAACTAAATAAAATTCAATCTATTCTTTATGGTTGTTGCAGTGAGGTTGTCTAGGGAAATAAAGGCGATTAGCAAATTAAAATAATTGGCAGAGTCGTGACCGCTTTTTGGCAGTAAATGTGTCGGTTGTTTTGGAATCAACGTGATATCTTTGTATTGTGAGTAGTGGCGGAAAACATTGCTCACAAAACTCCTTATATCTGAAAATGGATCGTCATAACCGGTGGCGATGGTTGCAGATTGGCTGAACAGTTGTTTCTTGATTTCACATTCAATTGCAATTCACGTTGTGTAAACGGAGAAGGGCTTTTGCTCTTCTTCCAGTTACTTAATATTGTTACCTAGATAAGTGTAAACAACGTTAGGTGGTTGGAAGAAGAATAAAACTTCATTTACCGTATTTATAGTAATAGCATAAGATTTTGACGAAAGGGCAACTGACGCATGGTTGCTCTTTTATAATGCCAAAAGTGTATAATTCGTGTGAGATTTGAAAAAATAGTATATTATCTTTCTCGATGTACATATTAAATAAAGTGTTTAATATCATACATAAAAGGCGGGAGAATATGAGTGAAAATAAGAAAAATGAAGAATTGAATAAGGTAAAGAAGTATTATTTTAATGAGGATAATCAGCCAGTAGCTGGTATAGAGTTAACTTTGCCGCCTGATATAGGAAGCTTGTTAGACCCGAAATCAGTTAATGATGAAAGTAGAGATATTGATAATGAATAAGTTTAATCTAAGCATCCATTCGGGTGCTTTTTATTTTATAGATAAGGAGTGAGGATAGATGTGTGAGGTACGTACAGAAACAAGATATTTCAATCGTTCTGAATGTTTAGCGTGTGGTCATCAAAATAAGGTGTATCATCCATCTAAAGAAAAATATCAAGAAGTAACCGTTTGTCCGAAATGTAACGGTGCTTTTGTAGATATGTTTAAGTTAGGGAAGTACAAACAATCGGATGATATAAAAGCTAACGAAGAACCTTTATTACAAATTGTGCAATCAGATATCAATGCTGTTCCTATTGTGCTTTATAAAGGCGAAGAGATAAAAGGTAGAGTAAGAGTTAGTTTTGATTGGAAGACAAACTATAATTGTAGATTAGGTTCTTACATTCACACCGAACACGTTGAACCAGATGAACAAGGTATTAACACAAAAAGCATACAGCATAATCATCCTATTGTGGGAGAACAGGTAGAGTTCTTTCGGTTATGAAAGAATACAAAACCAAACAACAGAAGCGTAAGTTCTATTACAGTGGCGAGTGGAAGAGTATACGAGAACAAGTAAAGAAACGAGACAACTATGAGTGCCAACCAAGAATGTAAACGAAATGGTCGAGTTCAAACTGATACCAATGAGTATAGTGAGAGCGCAAAGCGTAAGAAGATACAACTCGTTGTTCATCATATAAAAGAACTAGAACATCATCCAGAACTTGCATTAGAAATAGACAATCTCGAAACAGTCTGTGTTAATTGCCACAATAAAGAACACGGAAGAACATTTAAAAAGAAAATCAACAAATGGGAACATGATGAAAAGTGGTGAAAATGATTCGGAAACAGCACCCCCCCTTAAAATATTTCATCAAAAATTGCTCTAAGGGGCACCGGAGGAGGGGATCGATTTTCTGAATTTATCACCGTTTTCGCGCGTTATATTAGTAACCTCTTGGTCCTTAGTAAATGCTTTATCACCTGTAGAGAAGTTTGTAACTTTATTGCACTGTCTTACGACCTTCCACAGTTCTTGAATTGTTTTTGATTCACTGTAAAAAGAGCTAGTTAAAGAAACAAAACGTTCTGGTACCCAGTGAGCTACGAAATCAGCTTCTTTAATGTTTTTTTCAGGAGTATTGCTATTCTCATTACTATTACGTTTGTTTTTATCTTTTATATTTTGTTTTAAGGAAGAAGGGGTTGTTTTAATGGTAGGGCACTTTGTAGGAGTTTTTGTATTTACCTTGTCGGATACTTCTTCCACAATTGGTTGAATGATAATGGCATTAGAAGTTTGTAGCATATCTTTTGTGCGCTTCATTGCCACTTGTTTAATCATCTCTAAATCGACAAGTTTCTTCATTAAACGTTGTACAGTTTTATATGAAACTTCCATCTATGCAGCAATTCTATTTCTGCATAGGAAACTAACACCTACATATTTAAAGCTGTGGCGCTTTAAAATTTCAAGTAATGTAATTAATTTAGATTGTACGTCAGTACGTTTAATAGACATACGAATGTTGTCTCTGTATGTACGTACAGTTTTATTTAGTTCTTCTAAATCTGTGAATGATGATAAATTATGGAAGGATTCTTTACTTGCGATAACATCGATACGTTTCTTTTCCATCATTAATTAGCCCCTTTGTATAAACAAAAAAGCAACAGAATGCCAATTGTAAGCAAACTGTTGTTAAGGAGCTCTTACGTACTGTAAAATAGTCCGTAAGAGTACAGCAAGTGTTTGTGCCTATCTAGCGTAGGCGGACGGTATATAGAGTGTTGGTATCACCTTATATACACGCTATGCTCTTTTGTTTTAGATTTAAAAATGCCCGATTTTATACAGTGCATTTTGGGTTATTTTGATTTATCGAATATACAAAAGGCTGATAAAGTAATGTTTCACAATGAATTTGATTTGAATTAATATCCTGAAATTTGTTCCGCACACAAGTTCAAAAATGGGAACGGTAATACCTATTTATCAAGGTGATTGTAATACAATATTTATTGTAGAAATGTATGTTAAATGAATTGTTTTTAAAATAAAAATCGATTTAATACAGTTTAATTAAAAGGCTATTATTTGCTCACATTTTGCTCACAAATAATATAAAAACACGTGAAAAAATATGAAATTCCCTATTGAAATAGAATGTAATATAACAAATGAAAAAGTGTCACAAATGCTTGTATAACAGGCGTTTGCGACACTTTTATAGTTTTGCTTAACACAAGATGAATAAGATTAAAACTGCTCATTCTTCTCCCAAGATTCCACAATATAATGTGCAATCGTCGGATTAAATCCTTTACCAACTAAGAACATAATCGCAGCAACTTCTGTTAAAGCATGTTTGTGTGATGTATGTTTCGCTTCATTCAAGCCGTAATCTACCCAAGGTTTTACGAAATCAAGTACAGGTTTCTTTAAAGGTAAAAACTGTGTACCGACAACTTGTTGAATTTGTTGTTGCGTTGGTTCTGTAATAGGTCCAGGTGGTAAAATTTGAGGCTGCGTAATATCGAATGTAGGTCCAGGTGGTAAAATTTGAGGTTGCGTCGGATCGATTGTTGGTGGTTTTGGTGGTGAGACACGTGCGTCGTAGTTGGGTTGATACATTTGTTGTTGGTATTGTGGTTGTTGTGGCTGAGTTGGGTATGGATTTTGTTGTTCTTGAGTTTGCTGAGTTGGGTATGGATTTTGTTGTTCTTGAGTTTGCGGTGCTGCATATGGATTTTGAGGATATTCATAATTTGGACGTGTGTCATATGGATTTTGTTGTTCTTGAGTTTGCGGTGTAGCGTATGGATTTTGTTCGTATTGTTGTTCTTGCTGTTGTAATTCTTGCTCCTCATATTGTTCAGCATATCTTTGTTCCTGATGTTGAGGATAAAGAGGTTGTTGTGGGTAAGGCGGTTGGTTATTATAGAACATTTTTATTCCTCCTTCATAATGATGCTTACCACCTAGTGTATGGGCGGACAAGAAAATATGTGATGAAAAAATGCGGGCGTGTTACAATAAGTAACTGGGTGAAGATAAAATGATAAAACAAGAAAAAATACAAAAAACAATAACTTTCGTAAAGCATATTTTAGAAAAAGATGCGAGTGGGCATGATTGGTATCATATTGAACGCGTACATAAATTGGCGATTTCTTTATCCGAGCAAGAAGGGGGAAATCGTTTTATAATTGAAATGGCAGCATTACTTCACGATGTAGCAGATGAGAAGTTAAATGAGAGTGAAGAAGCAGGAATGAAAAAAGTTTCTGATTGGTTAGAAGAGTTACGTGTTGAAGAAGAGGAAAGTAAGCATGTTCTTCATATCATCGCCAATATGTCTTATAAGGGCGGTCATGGTGGCACAGTTGAGTCACTTGAAGGGAGAATTGTTCAAGATGCGGATCGTTTAGATGCTCTTGGTGCAATTGGAATAGCTCGAACGTTTGCATACGGAGGAGCGAAAGGGAGATTAATGTATGATCCAACTATCCCTCCTCGAGAAGTGATGACGAAAGATGAATATAGAAAAAATAATGATCCATCTTTAAATCATTTTTATGAAAAGCTTTTAAAACTAAAAGATTTAATGAACACGAACGCAGCAAAACAAGAGGCTGAAGTTCGTCATCGTTATATGGAACAGTTTATTGAACAATTTATGAAAGAGTGGAATGCACAAATATGAAAATGTTAACTGTGGAGAACTTATCGAAATCATACGGAGAAAAACCGTTATTTGATGGATTATCATGTAGTATTACAGAAGGACAACGTGTCGGAATTATCGGTGTAAACGGTACTGGTAAATCAACGTTATTAAAAATTATTGCAGGATTAGAAACTCCTGATACAGGTGATATGACGCATTCACGCGGATATACAATTAGTTATTTATCACAGCAACCAGAGTTTGATGAAAAACTAACAGTATTAGAGCAAGTGTTCCATGGTGATACACCTTTAATTCGTCTTCTTCGTGATTATGAACAATCGTTATTAAATATCGAAAAAGATCCAAGTAATGAAAAAGTACAGGAACAATTATTTGCAGTGCAGCAACGTATGGATGCGATGAGTGCATGGGAAGCAAATGCGAATGCAAAATCGTTATTAACGAAATTAGGAATTACTGATTTTACAGCAACTGTTGGAAACCTATCTGGTGGACAAAAAAAGCGTATTGCAATGGCGCAATGTTTTATTGAAACACCTGATTTATTAATTTTGGATGAGCCCACGAACCACCTTGACCATGAGACAGTTGAATGGTTAGAAGAATATTTAGCAAGATATACAGGTGCGGTATTACTTGTAACCCATGATCGTTATTTCTTAGATCGTGTGACAAACCGTATTTTTGAATTAGATAACGGTAAACTGTATAGCTACGAAGGAAACTACAGTACATTTTTAGAAGCGAAAGCACTTCGTGAAGAGCAAGAATCGGCACAAGAATCAAAACGCCAAAATTTATATCGTCGTGAACTTGCTTGGATTCGCCGTGGTGCAAAAGCCCGTTCTACGAAACAAAAGGCGCGTATTCAGCGTTTTGATGAGCTAAAGGGACAAGAAGGACCAGCAGCGAAGCAATCAGTTGATATTGCACTAAGTGGAAGTCGTTTAGGAAAGAAAGTACTTGAATTAAAAGATGTAACGAAAAAATTTGGTGATAAAACAGTATTACATAACTTTAATCATATTGTGAAGCCTGGTGATCGTATTGGAATTATCGGAGCAAATGGAAGCGGAAAATCATCACTATTAAATATGCTTGCAGGAAAATTCTCTCCTGATAGTGGTGAAATTGAAGTAGGACAAACTGTAAAAGTTGCCTATTATACGCAAGAAAATGAAGAGATGAATTTAAACCAGCGTATGATTGAATACATTAAAGAAATTGCGGAAGTTATTCATACGACAGATGGAAAAGTAATTGGCGCATCTCAAATGTTAGAACGTTTCTTATTCCTACCGCATTCACATGGAACAACGCTTGGTAAACTATCTGGTGGCGAAAGAAGACGGTTATATTTATTGCGTATTTTAATGGGAGAACCAAACGTACTATTACTTGATGAGCCTACGAATGATTTAGACACACAAACATTAACAGTGCTAGAAGATTATTTAGAAGATTTCCCAGGTGTCGTTTTAACTGTATCGCATGACCGTTACTTCTTAGATAAAGTAGTAGATGAATTGTTCATCTTTACTGGCGAAGGCGAAGTGCGTGAATTCCTAGGTAGTTATACAGAGTATTTAGAAATGGAAAAAACGAGAGAACTCATTGAGAAAGCAGAAGTTCAAAAGGAGAAAAAAGTAGTAGAAGAGGCTCCGAAACAACAACGTAAACGTAAACTTTCTTACAATGAGCAGCGTGAATGGGAAACAATTGAAGATACAATTGCACAACTAGAAGAGAAACTTGAATCAATTGGAGAAGAACTTACGAATGTTGGATCTGACTTCACAAAGGCCCAAGAATTATCTGAAGCAGGGCAGAAGATAGAAGAAGAGCTAGAAAAAACGATGGAACGATGGAGTGAACTATCCGACATCGTTGAAGGATTAAAATAAAAACAAGCTGCATATATTGAAAAGTAAAGAGAAAAACTTTACACTATTGGTAGAACCTATTTTAGGAGGGAAAAAATGAGAACATCTAATCCAATGTTGAAAAAAGAGGCATTCCGTAAAGAGGGAGCAAATACTTCCGCGATGACTATTGGCGGAACAGTAGGCAAAACGTTTATCATGCTTATCTTGCTGCTTGCAACGTCTGTCTATTCATACATACAGATGTCAAATGGTACGATGAAAATGCCAGTATTAATTGGTGCTTTAGTTATTGCGACAATCGTTGCGTTTGCATCTATCTTCTTCCCACGCATATCACCAATTGGTGCACCGATTTATGCGGCAGTAGAAGGGGTAGTGTTAGGAAGTATTTCAGCAGTTTATGCAATGAAATTTCAGGATTCTATCGTTTTAAACGCTGTATTACTAACAATCTCAATTCTATTTGCGATGTTAGTTTTATATGCAACACGCGTAGTGAAGGTAACTGATAAATTCCGCACAGGTGTTATGGCAGCAACAATGGGAATTATGGTTATGTATTTAATCGTATTCTTACTAAACATGTTCGGTGTTTCTGTTCCATATATTCACCAAGGTGGGACAATTGGTATGATCATTAGTGCAGTTATTATTGTAGTTGCTGCATTAAATCTATTACTAGATTTCGATTTAATCGAAAGCGGTGCACGTAGTCAAGCTCCAAAATATATGGAATGGTACAGTGCAATGGGTCTAATGATGACTCTAGTATGGTTATACCTAGAAATTCTTCGTTTCGTTTCTTACTTTACGAAAAATGACTAATAAAAAAATCCTGCATGAAATGTGCAGGATTTTTTTATTTTCAAAGATAAATTGAAAATATGATGTTGGCAACTTAAATTGAAGGGGGATGGAATATGATGAAAGAGAAAAAAGGGATTATGAAAAAACTATTTTCTAAAAGTTTTTTCATAGAACTAGATGACGCTTTAACATATCCATCAGCAGAAGTTATTCGTTCAGCTATTGAAAGCTATGCGGCTAAATGTAATGAACAATTAAAAATTGAGAGTAAAGTTAAACCGATTACTTTCTACTTAGAAAATGTAATGTACCGCGCTGAAATAAAGATGGCCCGCGGAGGATATTACATATCTTGCAGTGAAGTATAATGTTTTTGGAAACCTTACATGTTTAAAATATGTAGGGTTTCTTTTTTACTTTTAAAAGATATAAAGTAGTACTTTTTACTTGAAAATATATCATTTTGCACTTTTTACCCTGCACACATTTTTCCTTACAATGAAGAAAAATATGTGAGGTGGTATAACTTATGATGAATCGAGTTGTATTAATCGGTAGATTGACAAAGGAGCCAGAATTATACTACACAAAACAAGGTGTCGCTTATGCACGAATATGTGTTGCGGTGAATAGAGGTTTTCGAAATAGTTTAGGTGAACAGCAAGTAGATTTTATTAATTGTGTTGTATGGAGAAGGTCGGCTGAAAATGTAACAGAATATTGTACGAAAGGCTCACTTGTTGGGATTACAGGGCGTATTCATACGAGTAATTACGATGATGAACAAGGAAAGAGAGTATATAGAACTGAAGTTCTGATTGAGAGTATTACATTTCTGGAGAGAAGGAGGGAGGGTGCATAGGGGTAGAACGTAAAGAGCATTAAAAATTAAGAGGGCTATGTAGTATAGCCCTCTATTATTTTTGATTGATACCTTCCCAAACAACATCTAACTGTTGATTGAGTATATTTTTTGCATTTGTTTCATTAGAATTTAATAGGGATTGGGACATGAGTGTATAAAAATAAGTACTCATAATAGTAGAAGTGATAATATTTATATCCCATTGACTGTTTAATTTTCCTGTTTCTTTCGCTGCTGTAATAATTGAAGACAAACTTTCTTGTAGCTGTTGTATACTTTTTAATTCATTTTCTACTAAGTAGTTAGATTTAATAATTTCAAAAACAGCATGCTTCATTAATTCTCCATGTCCAGTAAAGCGATCTAGTAAGTCTCCTAAAACAAGTTTGATTCGTTCTTTTGGATGTTCCACATTTTCATACGTTTTTAAACTTTCATTCCATAGTTCAATTTGAGAATCACCTAAAAATAATAATATGTTTTCTTTTTTCGGAAAGTAGTTGAAGAAAGTTCCTTTTGCAATCCCACATGCAGTAGTAATATCTTGAACCGTTACATTTTCGTACCCACGTTCTTGAAAGAGCTGTACTGCTTTTAGGAATATAAGTTCTTTTAATTCTTTTTTTCTCGTTTCTCTAAGCATATAATCGACTCCTAATACAAACAATTATATCTGTTTATTAGAGTATCTCAAATGAAATCTTATTTCATGCCTCCTAATTTTACTGTTTAATACAATTGAAAGAAGGATAGAGAGAATTCCGTTCATACTTTTCGTTGGAGTTTGTCATAAATGAAAACTGTATAGTTCATGTGCTCGCCTATCAGAAATCCATTTCGGAATATGTTTCATTGCTTGGTTTCTTAGTATAGTTAAAGGTTTACTTTCTATTTGCGCCATTTTTCCAACTTTCCACGCAGTGTTTGAGATTTTTTCAATTCTTTCTCGTCTTTTTTGTTCGTATTCTATAAATGCTTGGCGATAGTGGGCATTATTTTTGATGCATTCAGCAAGAATAATAGAATCTTCAATTGCCTGACAAGCCCCTTGGCCTAAATTAGGTGTAAGTGCATGGGCAGCATCCCCAATAAAGACGATGCGTTTGTCAAAAAACTGTTTCATTGGAATAATGTCTACAATATCACGATGAATCATATCAATGTCAGAGGCGTTATTTAAAATAGATGGGATGGGGTTATGGTAAGTTTTGAAATGATTATACAAATCTGTTGTTGTGTAATCCTTGTATTTGGGATCTCTAGCTTTAGCGTTTATGAGCGCATACCAGTATACTTCGTTGTTTGGGAGAGGGACGATACCAAATCTACCGTTTGTTCCCCAAGTTTCAATAAAATCGTTTGTTAAAGATAGACTATGAGCTGGAGTTACGCCGCGCCAACACGTATAACCGGCATAACGATAACCGTCACTTTGTGTTACTTGTTTTCGAACGACAGAATGAATACCATCTGCAGCAATGAGTATATTGCCGAGTGCTTCACTACCATCTTGAAATAATATTTTTAAGGCGTTTTCTTCATTTTGTTCTATTTTTACGCACTCTTTTCCCCATTCGACAGTACCTTCTTGTAGTTCGGAAAGTAGCAATTGATGTAAATCTTTTCTATGAATGGAGTACATTTTTGGATAACAAGCTGGAATGGTCAATTTACTAAATATAGTTCCTTTTTCGGATACAAGGTTAAAACCGTCACTTTCGTTGCCAAATTTTTTTATTTGCTCAGAAATTCCGTATGGTTCAAGTGCTTGCATCGCATTTGGGGCAATGATAATACCTGCACCAGCAACAGTAGTTTCAATATTTTTGTCATATACTTTTACATCTAATCCTATTTTTTGTAAGGAAATTGCTACACAAAGACCAGCAATACCACCACCTATAACCATGACATTATTCATTTGTTATCCCTCCACAATTAAGTGACTTAACTCATAAAATGACCAAGGTCATTTTATGAGTTAAGATTAATACCTTTTTTTGTTATTTTCAATTAGACTTTTAACTATAGTTCCGGAACGATTAGGTGAAAATAGAAATAATTGAAATTCTAAAAATGTAGAAGAGGAATTAGTAAAATTAAGCATCCGAGTAGGAGTATAAAGGGGTAACATGTTACAATACAGCTAAGAACACGCAATAAAGGAGAGTTTTTTACGTGAAGATTAAAGCAATTGAACCGACGCCAAGTCCGAATACAATGAAAGTTATTTTGAATGAAGTATTACCATCAGGAGCGCGTAATAATTATACAAATGAAAATAAAGAACAAGCACCAGTGCAAGTGCAAGAAATTTTGAAGATTGAAGGCATTAAAGGTGTGTATCATGTTGCAGACTTTTTAGCAGTGGAGCGAAATGCGAAGTATGACTGGAAAGTTTTATTACAACAAGTTCGTGCTGTTTTCGGTGAAGAAATAGTGGAAGAAAGCGAAGAACAACAACTTTCTCATTTTGGAGAAGTGAAAGTGTTTGTTCAAATGTTCTTTACAATTCCGATGCAAGTGAAGTTAACAGATGGAACCTCAGAAGAGCGTGTTGGTTTACCTGATCGTTTTAAAGAATCAATTATGAAAGTGCAAATGTCTGCACCTAACGTTGTGAAAGAGCGTAAGTGGGTAGAGCAAAGTACACGTTACGGTAATTTTGAAGAAATCGGGAAAGAAGTAGTAGAAGAAATTATTGCTGCTTATTCAGAAGAACGTGTAAATGAAACGGTTAAAGAATTATTAGATCAAGCAGGTGCTGTTGAAGTAACGATTCAAAAGCGTGAGCCATATAAAGTAACAGAAGAGATGATGAAAGATTCTGACTGGAAAAACCGTTTTGCAGCTTTAGAACAAATGGATCCAACGGAAGAAGATATGATGGTATTGAAAATGGCATTAGATGATGAGAAAGTATCTATCCGCCGTTTAGCAACAGCTTATTTAGGTATGGTAAAAGGTGATGGAGTATTGCCGTTATTATATAAAGCGTTATTAGATCGTTCAGTAAGTGTTCGTCGTACAGCAGGAGATTGCTTATCGGACGTAGGTGATCCAGCAGCGATGTTCGTTATGATTAAATCTCTGAAAGATTCAAGTAAATTAGTACGCTGGCGTGCAGCAATGTTCTTATTTGAACTTGGTGATGAAAGTGCAATTCCGGCACTAAAAGCAGCAGAAGATGATCCGGAGTTTGAAGTGGCGATGCAAGCACGTTTAGCTTTAGAACGTATTGAAGGCGGCGAAGAAGCAAAAGGATCAGTATGGAAGCAAATGACGGAGTCTCGTAAAGGGGAATAGTTTATGATTGTTTTCTATGATAGTTGGTGCCCGATGTGTACGGCGGTTGCAGAACGTACGAAAAGATTAGATAAAAAGGGTAAGATGAAATTTGTTTCATTTCGAGATGAAGATGTAGTTGAGAAGTATGAACTTTCTCAAGAATTACAAAGTAAAATGGAACAAAGATTGTATATTTTAAAAAATAATAAGTGGTATGACGGAATTCATAGCATTAACGTATTAGCAAAGGCCGTTCCATCTTATTGGTTTGCAGTACCTTTTATAAAACTATCTATCGTACTTGGATTTGGAAGTAAAGTATACGATTATATTGCCAACAATAGAAAACTTGTCCCAGTTGGACACTGTCGTGAAGGGGTTTGTGAAATCCCTACAAAAAAATGAAATCATCGTTATCTTTCTTTTGCACCTATTAATAGAGCATGATATGATAAATTTGGAATGAAAGTTGAAGGAGAGATACAAGATGTCAAATGCATATGAAGAATACATGCGTCAAATGGTAATTCCAATGCGCCAAGAGTTAGTGCGTTCTGGATTTGAAGAGTTAACTACAGAAGAAGCTGTAACAGAATTTATGGAGAATGCATCAGGTACAACTTTAGTAGTTGTAAACTCTGTTTGTGGTTGTGCAGCTGGTTTAGCACGCCCATCAGCAGGTCAAGCGGTTGTACGTGCTGAAAAACAACCTGATCATCTTGTAACTGTATTTGCAGGTCAAGATAAAGATGCTACTGTAAAAATGCGTGAATACTTCGGAGAAATTCCTCCATCTTCACCATCTATGGCATTACTAAAAGGAAAAGAAGTTGTTCACTTCATTCACCGTCATGAAATTGAAGGCGCAACAATGGACGAAATTATTACAAACTTAGAACAAGCTTTCGAAAAGAATTGCTAAAGTAGGGGGAGAGTGAATCTCCCTCTTTTCTTTATATAGAGGTGAAAAAATGATAGTAACAACAGCAGGAAGAACAAATAAAGAAATGAAAGATTATGCAAACAAGGTAGCAGCAGAATTAAATCTTTCTTTCGTTAAACGTAATGACATACCAGTAAATAAACTGCATGAGCAGTATGAACAAGATGTACTTGTCGTAGGGAAAAATCGATTAGCCATTTATCCAAAAGGTACGGAAGAGTCGTTTTTCTTTCATCCAAACTCAGCGATGTTTCGTGTGAAAAGGTTAATGCGCGGAGAACATGATCCATTTATACAAGCTGCTAAATTAGAGAGCGGAATGACAGTATTAGATTGTACGCTCGGTATGGCATCAGATAGTATTGTAGCTAGTTATGTTGTTGGTGAAAGTGGAAAAGTAACAGGGCTTGAAGGAAACGAATATATGTCTTACATCATGGGAAAAGGCTTGCAAACATGGTCTTCATCCGTTTCTGAAATCGATGAAGCAATGCAAAGAATCGATGTAAAGCAAACAGAGCATTTTGCATTTTTAAAACAATGTGAAGATAATAGTTATGACGTTGTTTACCTTGATCCAATGTTTGAAGAAACTGTCATAGAATCAGATGGAATTAAAGGATTAAAACACTTCGCTTTGTATCATGATATTACTGACGAAACAATTGCGGAAGCGAAGCGTGTGGCGAGAAAGCGTGTCGTTCTGAAAGATCATTTTCGTAGTTCTAGATTTGAAAAACATAATTTTCACGTATACAAAAGAAAAAGTGCTAAGTTTCACTTTGGTGTAATTGACCCTTGCTAATTGTTTGAAAAGATGTATAATAAGCAATAATTAAATATACTGTCTGTGATGAAGAGAGTAATCTTTTTCAGAAGGAAAGCGAGCTAGGGATGGTGTGAGCCTAGTGCAGAAGAAAAAGATGAAGCGCACTTCGGAGACGCTTCTTGAACGAATAGTAGAGTAAGCCGAGGCCCCCTGTCCTCGTTATAAACGGGAAAGTGGTTCGAAATGAACAACAAGGGTGGTACCACGGGTTAAAACTCGTCTCTTTTTTAGAGACGAGTTTTTTGTGTTTTAAAAAATAAGGAGGTTATAGTATGAATTATAAAACGCAGTTTGCGAAAAGTTTATCGAATATTTTTACGAATGAATTAACGCAAAATCAAATTTTAGATTTAATCGAAACACCAAAACAAGATGAATTCGGAGATGCAGCGTTCCCATGCTTTTCACTAGCGAAGCAATATAAAAAATCACCAGCTATTATAGCGAAGGAATTGGCGGAGAAATTAAATGATCCGTTCTTTACGAAAGTAGAGGCTGTGGGTCCTTATGTAAATGTATTTTTTAATCGTGAAACAGTAAGTGATAAAGTATTAAAAACGATTTTAGCGGAGAAAGAAGAGTACGGTCAAAATCACTTTGGATGTGAAAAAACGGTAGTTATCGATTATTCCTCTCCTAATATCGCGAAACCTTTTTCAATGGGGCATTTACGTTCTACAATGATTGGTAATTCGCTGAAACATATCGCCGAAAAATGTGGGCATGAAGTTGTCGGAATCAATTATATTGGCGATTGGGGCACGCAGTTTGGAAAGTTAATTACTGCATATAAAAAATGGGGAAATGAAGAAGTTGTTAAAGAGGATCCAATTCGTGAGTTATTTAAGTTATATGTTCAGTTTCATGAAGAAGCAAAAGAGAACAAAGAACTAGAAGAAGAAGGACGCTCATGGTTTAAAAAACTAGAAGAAGGAAATGAAGAAGCAGTCGAACTTTGGAATTGGTTCCGTCATGAGTCTTTAAAAGAATTTTCTCGTATTTATGAACTTCTCGGTGTGGAATTTACAAACTTTCAAGGAGAAGCTTTCTATAACGATAAAATGGAAGACTTTATTGGGATTTTAGAAGAGCACGATTTACTTGAAGAATCAGAAGGCGCATTAGTCGTTAATTTAGAAAAAGAAGGTATGCCGCCTTGCCTAATTAGAAAATCAGATGGTGCAACTATTTACGCAACACGTGATTTAACAGCGGCATTGTATCGTCAAAACACATACGAATTTGATAAAGCTTTATATGTTGTAGGCCCAGAACAAAGCTTACATTTCAATCAATTTTTCACTGTATTAAAAAAGCTTGGTTATGACTGGGTCGATGGTATGGAACATGTACCTTTCGGGTTCATATTAAAAGATGGTAAGAAAATGTCGACACGTAAGGGCAGAATTATTTCATTGGAAGAAGTGTTAGAAGAAGCTGTTGCGCTTGCGGAACAAAATATTGAAGAGAAAAATCCGAATTTAAAACAAAAAGAAGAAGTGGCAAAACAAGTCGGTATTGGAGCAGTTATCTTCCACGATTTAAAAAATGAGCGTATGCATAATATCGAATTCTCATTAGAAAATATGTTGAAATTTGAAGGAGAAACAGGACCATATGTGCAGTACACACATGCGCGTGCCTGCTCTATTTTAAGAAAAGAAAGTGTAGAATTTGAAACGTGTACTTTTGAATTAAAAGACGATTACAGCTGGAGTGTAGTAAAATTACTCAATAAATTCCCGCAAGCAATTGAAGCGGCCTTCAACAAAAATGAGCCATCTATTATTTCAAAATACGTATTAGATGTAGCGCAAGCGTTCAATAAATATTATGGAAATGTTCGTATATTAGAAGAGAGCGAAGAGAAAGAGAGTAGACTCGCATTAGCTTATGCTGTGACGGTTGTATTAAAAGAGGGATTACG
This sequence comes from Bacillus sp. AC266, assembly GCF_979253805.1. Lineage (NCBI taxonomy): Bacteria > Bacillati > Bacillota > Bacilli > Caryophanales > Bacillaceae > Bacillus > Bacillus sp. AC266. The sequence goes on along the minus strand of NZ_CEEDEC010000001.1, from coordinate 1,242,069 downwards.
TTTACTTGGGGTAGGGGCACCTGAGGAGATGTAAAATAAAAATTTTGTGCTTATGCGCCGAGAGAAATATTCACATTACTTTACTAATAAACTACAGATCAAATTAAAGCGTAATATAGAGTAACAAAAAGACAAAACAGGCGATTATTAGCCTGTCTTGTCTTTTTGTATTTTCTTAAATAAACTCTTATCTATAAAGAGTTATACGCTGCGAAGTGTAAGAACTCTATAATTATGTTGCGAAATCAATTAAAATATTTGTAGAGAGGATGGTCCGTATTGATTCGAGCTTTCATTTTACATATTCCTTGTCATAGACTACCGGAAAGAAGTTTTCTTAAACTACAAAAATACATACCTTTATGTGCGCGTTGTACAGGCATGTTTATCGGTATTTTGATGTTTCCAATTTATTTTTATATGACACCTTCGTTTCTGCCTGCAATAATACTATCATTTTCCGCTCAAATTCCGTTACTTATTGATGGATTCACCCAAAAATGGAAATGGAGAAGCAGCACAAATTTACTAAGAGTAACGACTGGTTTATTAAGCGGTAATGGTATGGGGCTATTTATTGCCTCTAGCATTATATGGATAACATCTAAAAGCATATATTAACGGAAGGAGAACTTTACATGTTTTGGATCTACTTAGTTTTAATTCTTATTTCAGGAGGAAGCGGGATTAGTTTTCTCATTTATGAAAGAAATATAGAAGCAATAATTGCTTTTGTTATTTGTACAATATTTATTGTGTTACTCTATTTTCACCTAAAAAGAAATGACGAACATAGAAACTGTGATTGCAGTACATTAGCTTGTACCGATTATACTGATTGTAATTGTTAAATTATGCGAGTGGAAAAGTTAGTGTATCATTTAAGGTATACTAGCTTTTTTTATTAGAAGTGTAGGAATGTGACTATTAAATGGAGAACTTTAGTTTTGTATATAAAAGGAGGTGTTGGACCTGAAAGAGTATGATTGGAACAGCAAACTAACATATTTAAAAAATACGAGAGATTTATATTACAATGACGATTATTTAAGTTTTTTAGTAAATACAGTTTGGAAGATTTCTGAGCCAGTACATATTGTTGATTACGGTTGCGGGTATGGCTACTTAGGTTTAATTTTGTTGCTGTTACTTCCAAATGGATCAAAGTATACAGGTATTGATAGCGGGGAAGCATTAATAGCTGAAGCGAGAGAGTTGTTTCGTTCGCTTCCATATGAATCAGAATTTATTGAAGGAGATGCTACAGAAATTGAATTGGAAAATAAATATGATATAGCAATCTGTCAGGCTTTCTTATTACATATGAGTTCCCCAAAAACGATGCTAGAGAAGATGATACATTCAATTAAACAAGGTGGTAAAATAATCTGTTTTGAACCACATTGGATGTCAAATATGTCTTCATACGTATTAGATGGAGAGAATCAATCGGAAATTATCCAGATAGGTATTTTGCAGAAATTATTTGAAAGGGACACACAGAGAAACGATAAAGATGGAAATATCGGTATCAAAATACCTATGTATTTAAGTGAATTGGGTGTGGGAAATATCGAATGTAGAGTAAGTGATAAGGTGAACTTTTTAGACTCTAATATGCATCATAATGATAAATATAGTTTGTATCATTCATTAAAAGAAGAGGGAATTGCGGGCAATCCAGGTGATAAACAGCAATTTATAGAACTTTTAATGGCCAGAGGATTAACATATGAAGAAGCGTTAGCTCAATATGAAGCGGAACTACGGTTTTTTAAAGCATTTCATATGCATTCATCTTTAGTATATGCTCCGAATATGAAAATTACATTTGGTGAAATAAAGAAGTAAATATCATATTAGAAAAGTAAGAGAGAAGGAGAATTGCTATATTTCTAATAAGGTTATCATTATTATCAAGATTTTTCGGTGAATCGATATATCTTATCAAATCGTTAATATAATTTCATCCACTGAATGAAGGCTCAAAAAAGAAGATAAAACCCATCTTCGAATAATACATGTTATTTCATCAAATTAAACAAAATAACGAGAAAAAGTATCGTTTTTAAGATATTTAGTTATAAACTTGAATAATATTAAATAATATCGTTCATTATATGAGGTTTTAGTTGAATGCATACTATATGATGTGTAAAATCTAAGCAAGTAGGTTAGAATACTGCTTGCAAATGGCAGTATAAATAATAATTTGAGGTGAATGCATGCTAGATTTTAAGCAATTAGAGATTTGTTTGAAAGAAAAGAGATTCCTAGATGGATTACATGAGATAAATAATGAAATTGCGCATATAAAAGAAACGAATAAGTTATCATACGTGAAGAACTGGCTTTCTAACGTCTCGTCACCTAAGGAGTTTGATACATTAATTCGTCTTGCTGATGAAGGTTTGATGCATCAATATAGCTCCTTTTTAATTCGTTATACTTATAAAAAATTCCCGAATATGAGAACGCTCTCTTTATATTGTGATGAATTAATTGATGAGCGTAAAATCCTTGATGCTGAACAATTGTTAAAAGCTTCTTTGGAAAAGGTAAACGAAGAGGAAACTGATGCGGATGTTTTAACGAAAGCATACTTTACGTTAGTTAGATGTTTGCTAGATATGAAGCGAAATGAAGAGGCCTATGCCTATATGCAAAAGGCGGAAAAATATAGTACGCGTGCAGTTTTTGATAAATGGGGTTACTTATATATACAGACTGGTGAGTGGGAGAAGGCAGAGGAACAACTTTTATTCGGTCAGCAGCATAAAGATTGTGAAGAGTTAGCTACGTACTTATTGGCGCAATTATATGCATATAAAGGTGAACAGCAGCGAGCGTTACAACTCATTAATGATGCGATTGCAAAGTTCCCTCAAGTACCATATTTCTATTTTGAAAAAGTAAAATATTTATTAGATTTAGAGCGCTATGAAGAAATGTTAGCGGTAATAGATAAAATCAATCATATGCTTCCGCATCATGCATATACAACTTATTTTATACATTTACGTGCAGAAGCATTTTATAAAATGAATAATATTCACGATTTGCAAGCACTATTGAAAAGTGAAAAGAGTTTGAAAAATTCTCTATATCATCATATAGAAAAAAATCCTGATGGAAAAAAGGTTCGTTTACCGATAGTTCCGGTTGTACAAAAGGATAACTATTGCGTTCCGACAAGTTTGGAAATGATGTTAGGGGTATGGGGAGAAAAACGTACGCAAGATGAAATTGCACAACATATTTTTGATGTAACAGGTTCTAAGTTTTCAGATACAGTTACATATATAGAAGAGCAAGGTTACGAATATCGTTATTTTCAAGGGAATGAGGAAAATTATAAGAGATTACTCAATCAAGGTATTCCCGTTTTATTAAGTATAGATATTGAGCACGCTTCCCATGTACAAGTGCTTTCTGGTTATGACGATGTACTGCAAGCTTTTTATATTCAAGATCCGAATTTCTTGGAACCGATTCTTGTGGAATATGATAAGTTGCAAGAAAAATATCGTTATACAGATTGTTTAGCTATTACGTTTATACCAAAAGATAGAATGGAACAACTTTCATTTTTAAATGAGGAAGAACACACTTATTATAAAACAATCTTTTCTCTTACAGATCATTTAGGTGAGCAAGATAAAGAGGGAATTGAAAAATTAGTACTATTTTTAAAAGAAACAAGTGAAAATCCAAACACTTGGTTATATACGATTAAACATTTAGATGCTGAAGTAGATAAAGATTTTATTCAGTTTTGTATAGAAAAATTAATGAAAAAGTTTCCGAGCTCTGACTTTGTGAAATTGCATAGTGCACAGTGTTTTATTCGTCTGCAGGATATGGAAAAAGCAGGACAGATGCTTCAAAGTGTGGAGAAGAAAAGCAATCAAGCGTTGTATCATTTTATAAATGGACGTTATTCTTTTGAGCAAGATAATTATGCAGAATCGATTGCTAGTTTTCGTTCATCATTACAATTGGATGCAGATCAACCAGTTGCGTGGAGTTTCTTAGCATTATCATACATGTATATGGATCAATCCGAAAAGGGGCTAGAGTATTCTCTAACAGCTATAGAACGTAGTCCAGAAAGGTTTACACTTGTAAATCACGGTTTAATTTTAATAGATTTAGAACGATATGAAGAAGCATATGGATTCTTTAATGATTTATTAAAAGAATATAAATATGAAGCGCACATATGGTATGAACGTGCAAGATGTGCTCAGTATTTAGGGAAAGTGTATTTGGCGGTAAAAGGACTTAAAGTGGCGATTCAATTAGATAAAACAGCAGCCTATTTATATACGAAGCTTTCGGAAATCTATGAATCGGATTTGGATGATGAGAAAAATACGAAGGAAATTCTATTACAAGGAATTCAAAATTGTGAAGATCAGGCGTCTTTATATGTTCGTTTAGGAGATTTTCATTTTCAAAATGATGAACTTGAAGAAGCGGAAACTATATATAAGCGTTCTTTAGAAGAAAATAATGAAGATGTATATTCTCATTTCGGTTTAATTCAAGTTTATATGGCAAAGGAACAATATAAGGATGCAAAAAACTATATTGTCAGTATTAATAAGCAATTTGAAGACAATCAAGATTTCCTTATGAATGCTGGTATGGTGTTATGGGATGCTGAAATGGCATTAGGTGAGGATGAAAAAGAGTTAAAACTTGCACTTTCTAAATTAGAGAACGGTATACGAAGCGTATACGCTAATATAGCGAGCGTGTTGGATGAGTATGTAAATCGAATAAAAGACACAGCTTTTGTGCAACGAGGCATAGCATTTTTAAGAACGTTAGAAAAAGAAAAAGAGGATGTAATTGAATACGGTTGTTACGCAGGTGTTTTATATGAATCTATTGGACAGTATGATCAGGCGATAAAACGGTATAATGATGCACTTAAGAAAAAACAAGATTCATTGCCGTATTTCCGTATCGGTGAAACATTCATGGCGTTAGGGCAATTTCAAGAAGCGAAGCATGCGTATGAAACATGTTTAGAAATGGATAAGAACTTCTTAGGTGTACATTTGCAGCTTGCTGAAATATACGAAAAAGAAGAGAATCGTTCCAAAGAACAAAAGCATATGGTCCAGGCGATGAAAGAAGAACCAATGCATATAAATATGGAATATTTAGCGCAGCTTTCAGTAGAAATGAATCTTCAGGAAGAATTGCTAGTTGAACTAGAAAAATTGGAGGAAGAAGTTCCTGAAACATGGCGTTTAGATGCGATTGCATACGTGTTTGGCGCGATGAATGACATAGATAAAGAAAAAGAATATATCGAATGCGCAATGAAAATAGATGAAGCGCATGTGGAAGTACTATATCATTATGCGAAATTGCTAGTTAAAAAGCAGAATGCAGAAGCAATCGAAGTTGCGCTGAAAGTAATGCATAAAGATTTGGAAAGTGAACGTATTTTTGGTGTGTACGTAAAAGCAATGGAACAACATAAAAAATTATCCCAAATACGAGACGTACTTCATACGCTAAAGGTGAAAAAAGCAGAAAGAAGTACAGCGTTTATGTATGCAGCTACTGCGGTTGCCGAAAGATTAGTAGAAAGGCAACAAAATGAGCAACCGAAAAAATCTATATTTACAAGAGCATTTTATCGTATGAAAAATCGTGCGAAGGAAATTTCAATGATTACAGTTATTATTGATTTATTTGAAATCTCCTTAAAGTTAAATCCGAAAAATAGTATGGCAGCGCAGCGTTTCGCAATATTTTATGAGAATGCGGCGATGAATAAAGAAGCTATAGAGGTTTTACAAACATCGTTAGAAAATAAGTGGGATTATGATGTAGCGAAGCAACTTGTAAATCTTTTCATTGAGTGTGAGGAAGAAGCTATGTTACGAGATGCTTTGGAATTAACGAAACAAATGGTTCGAGAGCTACCGGATGATTATGATACTCTTCTTTTACAAGCGAGTGTATTATGTAAGCTAGGCGAAGAAAGAAAAGCCGAAAAAATTTACTTGCAATTAATTGAGAAAACACCATTTGTAAGTAGAGGATTCCTTGCTTTAGGGGAAATGTACCAAAGTCAAGAGAGGTTTGAAGAGGCGATTCATTTATTAGAAGGTGCTTCTGTGCATCATCCGAATGAAACGGCAATTCTTCTTGCTTTAGCATCTTCGTATCATAGAGCTGGGCAAACGGCCAAGGCAGAAGAAATAACAAGTGAAATATTAGCAATTGATGCTACTGACTTGTTAGCAAGATACGATCATGCTTGTTATTTAACAACATTAAACAGAAATGAAGAGGCAAGAGATGAACTTGAAATTGTGCTTCGTGAAGATGAAACAGGATTTTTCGCTGAACTTGCAGAGGAAGATGAAGATTTAGCAGGATTGCGAGAATTTGAAAAGTAATTGTATAAGAATAGAGAAAAAGGGTATAAATAAAAATATATTTCGAATTAGTTGACAATTAATTGTTTAATGGCATAAAATAACTTTTAATAAAGTATACAAATCTGAAGACGAGAAAGAGTAAAATAGTGAGCTGTTCTCCAGAGAGCCGGTGTATTGCTGAAAGCCGGTGTGCAGACGTTATTTGAAAATCATCTCCGAGGAGCCGTGGCTGAATAAAGTAAGCTCGGACGGATGTCTACCGTTACAAAGAACGCGTATGTTAGTACGTTGCTAAGTGCTATTAGTGAAAAGCTAATAGAATTAGGGTGGTAACGCGGGTAAACCCGTCCCTACTTCATAGGGGCGGGTTTTTTGTGTGCTTTTAAAACATTCAAAGGAGTGATTGTAGATGAAGAAAGTAGATGTAAAAGAGTCGGCTGTAGGGAGAGAAACACGTATTCGTAAGCAGTGGAACGAACAGGGCATTTTTGAACAATCAATTCAGAATAGAGAAGGCGCACAATCGTTTGTGTTTTATGAAGGACCACCAACGGCGAACGGTTTACCACACGTCGGCCATGCACTTGGTCGGGCAATTAAAGATTTAGTAGCGAGATATAAAACGATGGCTGGATATAAAGTGTTAAGAAAAGCTGGCTGGGATACACATGGATTACCTGTAGAATTAGGCGTCGAAAAACAACTTGGTATTTCAGGTAAGCATGAGATTGAAGAGTACGGCATTGAGCCATTTATTCAAAAGTGTAAAGAGAGTGTATTCACGTATGAGAAGCAGTGGCGTGAATTTACGGAGAGCATTGGATATTGGGTAGATATGGATGATCCATACGTTACTCTAGAGAATCCATATATCGAAAGTGTATGGAATATTTTAGGGACGATTCATGAAAAAGGTTTGTTATATAAAGGACATAGAGTTTCTCCATACTGTCCAAGCTGTCAAACATCGCTTAGTTCACATGAAGTTGCACAAGGATATAAAACAGTGAAAGATTTAAGCGCAACGGTTAAGTTTAAAGTAAAAGATAGTGAAAATGAATATTTCCTTGGATGGACGACAACGCCGTGGACACTTCCAGCGAATGTTGCACTTGCCGTACATCCAAATATGGAATACGTTAAAGCGAAACAAGAAGGATATGTATACATTGTTGCGAAAGAACGTGTACAAGAAGTATTAAAAGAAAACTATGAAGTATTATCTGTTCATAAAGGCGAAGAATTAGTAAACACATCTTATACAGCACCGTTTCCGATGAAGGAAGTTACAAATGGATACCACGTAATTGCAGCAGATTTTGTAACAGCAGATAGTGGTACAGGACTCGTTCATATCGCTCCAGCATATGGGGAGGACGATTATAAAGTCGTTCAAAGTGAAGGGTTATCATTTTTACATGTTGTAGATGAGAAAGGTGAGTATACAGAAGCAGTACCGTTCTTAAAAGGAAAGTTTGTAAAAGAATGTGACGTTGATATCGTTCGTTATTTAGCGAAAGAAGGGTTACTATATCATAAAGAAAAATATGAGCATAGCTATCCGCACTGTTGGCGCTGTGATTCACCATTACTTTATTATGCAGGAGAAAGCTGGTTAATCCGAACAACTGAGATTAAAGAAACATTTTTACGAAATAATGATTCTGTTAAGTGGTATCCAGACCATATGAAGCATGGACGGTTTGGTAAGTTTTTAGAAAACATGGTGGACTGGAATATTAGCCGGAATAGATATTGGGGAACACCTTTAAACGTATGGGAATGTGAAAGCTGCGATCATCAATTTGCACCGAAAAGCATTGCCGAATTAAGAAAGCATAGTACGAAAGAAGCACCTGAAGATTTAGAATTGCATAAGCCGTATGTAGATGAAGTGCAAGTTTGCTGCGAAAAATGCGGAAGTACAATGAATCGCACACCAGAAGTAATCGATGTTTGGTTTGATAGTGGTTCCATGCCGTTTGCACAATATCATTATCCATTTGAAAATAAAGAGTTATTTGAAGAACAGTTTCCAGCAGATGTTATTGCAGAAGGCATTGATCAAACACGCGGATGGTTTTATAGTTTATTAGCCGTATCAGCGCTATATACAGGGAAAGTACCATATAAACGAGTGTTATCACTAGGGCATGTTCTAGACGAGGAAGGACAGAAAATGTCTAAAAGTAAAGGAAATGCACTAGATCCAGTTGATTTAGTAAATCAGTTTGGTGCAGATGCTTTAAGATGGGCTCTACTTGTTGACAGTGCTCCGTGGAATGCAAAGCGTTTTTCTGAAAGAACAGTACTGGAAGCAAAATCTAAATTTGTAGATACGTTAGTCAATGTATATAGCTTCTACGTTTTATATGCAAATTTAGATGAGTATAATCCGAAAGAAAAGTATGAAGTTAAACGTACGAAATTAGATGAATGGGTATTATCAAGATTGCATAGCACAACGAAAAAAGTGAGAACAGCACTTGATGATTATCAATTTACGAATGCAGCTCGTGAAATCGCGGCGCTTGTAGATGGAGTCAGTAACTGGTACGTAAGACGATCACGTAATCGTTTCTGGGAATCTGGTATGAATCCTGAAAAAGCAGCTGCGTATGAAACGCTTCATGAAGTGCTTGTAACAATTAGTAAATTAATCGCACCATTTACACCGTTTGTAGCTGAGGATATTCATCTGAATTTAGAAGGAAGAAGCGTTCATTTAGCAGATTATCCGGTTGTAAACGAATCACTTATCCAGCCTGAGTTAGAAGCAGAAATGGATGCTGTTTTACAAGTTGTTGAACTTGGAAGAAGTAACCGTAATCAACATTCATTAAAAGTAAAACAGCCGTTAGCGGAACTTGTATTACTAGCGCATAATGAAAATGATATGGATTGGGAATCTTATCGTGATATCATCATGGATGAGCTAAATGTAAAAGCGTTCCATGTTGAACTCGATGAAACGAAATACACGTCCTATCAATTAAAGCTGAATTTTAAAACGGCTGGGCCGAAGTTTGGTAAAAGTGTGAATGCAGTAAATGGCTGGCTAAAACAATTATCAAAAGAAGAAGTACAACACTTTGTATCTACAGAAAGAGCAGTTTACGAAGTAGCACCAGGAGAAGAAGTAGTTGTAACAGCTGAAGATGTATTAGTAGAGAAAGTTGCGAAATCAGGATTTTCAAATACGACTAACGGTCAATATACGGTAATGTTAGATACGAATGTAACGGAAGAATTGTTACAAGAAGGAGTAGCACGTGAATTTATTCGTGCAGTTCAAGAATATCGTAAGCAGTTGAATTTACCAGTTAACTTACGGGTTGATATTACTCTTGATGTAGAAGATGAATTGCAGCATACATTAACGAACCATAAAGAGTTATTAGAAGAAAACTTACTCGTCAAGCAATTTACATTTGGTCACTTAACGAATGAGGACGATGAACTTTCTTTAGGTGAGACAAAGATCCGAATTAAATTAAACGCGGCTAATTAAAGAAAAAAGGAAGATGGAATCATTCCAACTTCCTTTTTTGTATGAAGATAAATTAATCAGTTATTTTCCGCATAATCCATTCGATAGGTCCTCTAGAAAAGTTCCTTCGCCATAATACGCTAAATAAAATACTGAAAATGAAAAATGCAGTAGCAAATAATAAAACGAAAAGTAGTGTTTGATGTTCCATACGATTTAATACAATCAATGCGCCAATACCGATAAATACATGACTTACATAATGCGTTAATGTTAATTGTCCTGTTTGTATAATGGAAGTAACAAACCAATTATTTTCATATTTTTCAGCAATGTAGAGGCAAATTATTAATATAGCAATAGCAGATCCTGTAGCGGATGCGACGTATAATATATTGGGCAAAATGGGTCCTGTGTTAAACAAAAATGTAGCTGCCTCTTTGCCGATGTATGGAATAAAGAAGTGTGTAAGTCCTTTTGATAAAAGTTCTGTCAGTATTGTGATTGTAATACTGAGTAAGAGTAATCTTTCTCTAATATTTTTATTATGAAGATCTAATCTACCAATTATCATACCAATTAAGAAGAAAGAAAACCATGGGAAAATAGGGTGATAGCCATTAAAAAATAAGTTGCGAAGAAAACCTGTTAAGGTCCAAAAGTCTATATAGTTTATAAATGGGATTGTGCCTCCCCATCCTTCGAAGGCGTTGAAAGTAAGTTGGAGATATTGTGCAGCAAGTAAAATAATGATAGAAAGCCATATTAGTATAGTTCTTCGTACAGTAATTAGTAATGCAGCGATGAAAAGGTAAACGCCGTAGTAGTGTAAAATATCACCCGTCCATTCCATTACATACAATAATAATCCTAAAATAAATAAGAATAGTGATCGTTTCCAAATCAATATTCGGCTGGTATTGATTTTTATTTTCTCTTGGCTAGCAACAGATGATTTAGTCATTAAAGTTATGCCAATCCCAGCAAGTATAACAAACAAGGCAGAAGCTCTACCTTCAAAAAGTGTTATAAAGGTTTTTAACAGAGGAGGTCCATTTCCTTCCGCCCCTGTTATCACCATGAAATTAACTAGTAACATTCCAAACATTGCCCACGCTCTAGCAAAATCTAAGCCGATAATGCGCTTTTTTGTATTCACTTCAATCCCTGCTTTCAAAAATGCTATTTACAGCTTCAATCCATATTTGTTTATAATCCATATCTAAATGTAACATCATAAAATTCCCAATATTATCAAGAACTAATGCTAACATATGAGCTTTTGAAACTAGATTTTTATTTTGAATGAGTTGAAGTTCATTTGCTTTTGTTAGGAGTGATTCAAACCCGTTTAAATATTCTGTTTGTACAGTTAGTAATCGATCTTTGTACATATCGTTTCTTGAAGATAGTAATACATATTCTTGTAATACACGATTAAAATAAGGATCTTTCTGTTGTTCGTCTATCATTTTAAAGCCAATTTCAACACATTTCTCAATGAAATTCTCTTTCGTAAATTCTTCTGTATGAAAGAATGAGGAGAACTGCATCGCTGCACATAATTCATTAAAAATACTTTCAATTAATGCATCTTTAGATTTAAAGTAATAATAAATAGATGGCTTGGCAATACCAACTTCTTCAGCAATCATTGTATAGGTCGTTTTGGCAATGCCGTGACCGGCAAATAGTCGATAACTTGCTTCGACTATGGAAGAGAGTGTTTCTTCACTTTTGCTCATGATAAGTCCTCCTAATAAAAAAGGTTACATAAATCGTATCATTCATTAATATTATTTTCAACCTACCGTTAGGTAAAAAATAACTTATTTTTTTACACATTACTTTAAAAAGCATAAGGTAAAGAAATTTACAAAAGAAATATATTTCTACAGTATTTTTCTCGTTTTACACATAAATATTGAGAAAATTTCACTTACCCAAAATGTAAAGGTAATAGAATTGTTTGTATAGAATTACTCGTAGATTCACTTTATTTCGTTACTTGTGGACAGGAATAGCCTTATAGGAATGGGGTAAAGTTTTCAATTTATTAGGGGGAGTGGTTTTATGTTAAACAAAAAAATGGTGGCAATGGCAATGACTGTGCCATTAGTAATGGGGACAATTTCTACTGTTTCAGCACTGGAAAAACAACAGCAAGTAAAGCTAGAAGCTTATTCACCACAGAAAAAAGCAATTGAATATTTAAAAGGACATGCTACGGAATATGGATTGAAGGCAGACCTTTCAGACTTGCAATATATTTCTACAACAGAAACATCAGTAGCTTCATATGTTAGGTTCCAACAAGTGGTCAATGGTGCGCCTGTATTTTCAAAACAAATTACAGTTACTCTTAACGGAGAGGGAAAAGGCTTACTTGCGGTTTCTGATTATCAGCCTGTTACAGGTGTGAAGGAAGTTACGAAAAAAATTAGTGAAAAAGATGCAGAACAAAAATCGATGGCGTATGTTGGAGGAGAAAGTGAGCAAAACTTATGGGCTCCTACAGAAAAAGAATTCGGATATATTGTTGAAGAGGGAGTCGCTATTCCTGTATATAAAGTGGTAGTCCATTCTAATAATCCATTCGGTGCATGGGAAACATTCATTGATGCGGAAAATGGAAAGTTAATTAAAAAAGTTGATATAAACCGAAAAGCAGAAGGAACAGGAAAAGTATTTTTACCTAACCCTGTCGTATCTAGTGGAAGTTTAGCAGGGTTAAAAGATAATAATGATGCAGATTCAACAGCATTAACGAATCAATTGAAAACTGTTACGTTAAAAGGTTTAGATGGTACAGGATTTTTAATTGGTGAGTATGTTACGATTTCTTCAAAAGCGAAGACGAAATCTACAAACTTACAATTTAACTATACACGTGCAAATGATAGTTTTGAAGATGTTATGTCATATTATCATATTGATACATTACAGCGTTACATTCAAGGATTAGGCTTTCAAAATATTAATAAACGTTCGATTAAAGTGAATGTAAATGGTACAACTGATGATAACTCATTTTATTCTCCATCAACGAAAGCTTTAACTTTCGGTACTGGCGGAGTAGATGATGCAGAAGATGCTGGCATTATTGCGCATGAATATGGTCATTCTATTCAAGATAATCAAGTGCCAGGCTTCGGAAGTTCACCAGAAGGTGGAGCGATGGGAGAAGGATTTGGAGACTTCTTAGGTGCTACTTATGAAGATGCAGTATCGACAACGGGATACGGGAAAGCATGTATTGGAGAATGGGATGCGGCTGCTTATTCTAGTTCAGATCCGACGTGCTTACGCCGATTAGATACGAATAAAGTATACCCGAAAGATATAACGAATGAAGTGCATAATGATGGGGAAATTTGGGCTCAAGGTCAATACGAAATGGCGCAATCTTTTGGACGTGATGTAGCAACAAAAATTATTTTACAATCACATTGGTCATTAACGCCAAATGCGAAATTCCGTGATGGAGCGAAAGCAATTAAGCAAGCAGATGCTCTTTTATACGGCGGACAACATGCCGCGGAAATCGATCGAATTTGGACAGCGAGAGGAATTAGTACGAATTAATATAAAAAGTCGTGGCGTTTAAAAGCCACGACTTTTTTATTTGCTTAAGAACTGGTACTAGTAAATTAAGCTATATCAATGATAGTGTGAATTTATACGCATTCCATTTATTTCTTTGCGTCTTTAAAAACAAAATGCTCTTTAAATTTTCTAGACTCGACTTTTTGACCGTTTCGCATCGAGCGGAAAGGGTGTTCTTGCCAAGTGATTATAACGTCAACCTCATCTGATTTTGTAGAAACAGGGAAGTTAGCATGTCTAAATCCAGTTTTTCCACTTGCTAGACGACCTTCTTTTAGGGAAAAGAGTTCGTATTTTGTTTTCATATTTGGTTCATTGCGGAAGACTTCAACTTGTACGTTATATACTTCGTTTTCTCCAACATTCTTTACTGAAAATTGATATGTTTGAAATTTATCTTTTTTAGCTTGAAGCATATTTTCACTTGTTTTTTTCGGTTCATCAATATTCACTTGCCATTGATCAGAGTTTTGAGAGATTGGTAAAGATTTTGGTGAATAGGCGTATGTTTCATTAACTACAACTAAGCATAATAATAGGAGAAAGAAACTAATTGTTTTTTTCATATAAACACCTCGCTACAAAATTTTTATTAATATGCGTAAATGAAGCAGAGTTTATGTAATAAAATGGAAAAAGGTGATACTTTGATTCAAATGAATTTGAAAAAACTTGAAGAGGTAGTAGATGGAGTAGGATTACAAGAATCGTTTCATCATATAGAAATACATGGTGTCTGCATAGATTCCAAAAACATTAAAGAAGGAAATTTATTCGTTCCAATCATTAGGGTGAAGGATGGACATGGTTATGTGAAAGAAGCAATGGATAATGGAGCTGTCGCTTCATTATGGAAAAAGTCTTACGGTACTCCGCCAAAAGGGATACCAATTATATTTGTAGATGACACTTTGTTTGCTTTGCAACAATTGGCGCAATTTTATCGAAAAGGGCTAGATGTAAAAGTAATCGGAATTACTGGTAGTAATGGCAAGACAACGGTAAAAGATATAATAAGCACGATTTTAAGTACAACTCATCGTGTGCATAAAACAAAGGGCAATTTTAATAGTCAAATCGGTTTGCCGTTAACAATTTTAGAAATGAAACGAGATACAGAGTTTTTAATACTTGAAATGGGAATGAGTGAGAAAGGACAAATTCGAAATTTATCACAAATAGCACAGCCAGATGTAGCGATAATTACAATGATTGGACAGTCTCACTTAGAAACACTTGGATCAAGAGAAGAGATTTCGAAGGCTAAATTAGAAATTATAGACGGATTAAAAGAGGAAGGATTGCTCTTATATAATGGTGATGAGACATTACTTTCTCGAAAAAATAATGTACTAGTTCTAGAATGTAAGTCATTTGGTGAAAAGGATACAAATGATTTGTTTCCAACAAACGTGCAATTAGATGAATATGGTGTTCATTTTAAATTAAATGATTCAAAAATACAGTATGATGTCCCCTTACATGGAAAACATAATATTTTAAATACGATTGTTGGAATCGCTGTAGGTCAATTTTACAATGTCCCTACAGAAAAAATACAGGATGCATTGAGGCAAATAAATATTACTCATATGCGCTTTCAATTTTTAACTGCTAAAACAGGTTTTACGATTATTAATGATGCATGGAATGCCAGTCCCTCGTCAATGAAGGCTGCAATTGAAACGTTACAGAAATTAAATGCCTATAAGAAAAAAATCATTGTCATTGGGGATATGTTGGAGTTAGGGAAGGAAGCTGAAACTTATCATAGAGAAATTGGTAAAATGTTAAATCAAGAGAATATTTCATATGTGTTTACTTATGGAGAGATGGCAGAAATAGTGGCGGAAGAAGCAAGAAAGAAATATGATACAGGAAAAGTACAGTCATATAATAATAAAGCTAAGATAGCAGAGGAAGTATTGAAAATTATAACGAAAAAGGATGTCGTATTATTGAAAGGCTCTCGTGGAATGGCTTTAGAGGAGATTGTGCAAAATTGGATATGAAAAATCAGAATATATTTTAAAAAAGCTTGCGTTTTATAAAATAAAGAGATAGAATACTCTGTAAATATAAAAAGTGATGATTAGGAAAAGTACATGATGCAGGGGTCTACAGAGAGCAATCGATTGCTGGGAAGATTGCGATACCGCATGATGGAAAGACACCTGTGAGTGTTGCTTTGAACGTGATAATTAGTAAAAGCAAACGGTACCTACCGTTATCAGGGCTAAGATGGTCATTATGACAATTTGGGTGGTACCGCGGAATAATCCGTCCCTATTATAGGGGCGGATTTTTGTATTCTTTGAAAGGAGGTGAGTGACCGTGGATGATGATGACGACAACAATAACAATAACGTAAATAAAAATAAAATTAATGGAGGGAAATATAATGGATCAAATAATGAAGCGTTCACTCACACGAGAATGTACGGAGCAATGCGAAAAGATTGTATTACTACAAGGGTGGGTAAAAAAGATTCGTCATCTTGGAAATGTTAGTTTTTTATTATTAAGGGACCGAACAGGAGTTATTCAATGCGTATTAGAAAATGAATTAGCTGGATACAAAGTTGATGTTGAAAGTGTCGTTCAAGTAGTTGGTGAAATTGTAGAGACTTCGAAAACAGAATTAGGGGTTGAAGTACTCGCTCATGAAGTGAAAGTATTAAATGGTGCAGAACCACTTCCGTTTGAAATAAATAAAAAGAAGTTACAAGTTGGCTTAGATCAATTATTGAATGAGCGGGTATTATCTTTAAGACATGAGCGAACCGCGGCGATTTTTAAAGTGAAATCGACACTCGTTCAAAGCTTTGGTGAGTTCCTAATAGAGAACGATTTCACACGTGTATTTACTCCGAAAATTGTCTCGCAAGGGGCAGAAGGAGGAGCAAATGTTTTTAAGCTTCCATACTTCCAAAAAGAAGCTTACTTAGCGCAATCACCACAGTTTTATAAACAAATGATGGTAGCGGGAGGACTCGAACGTGTTTTTGAAATTGCTCCTGTGTACCGGGCGGAACATCATAACTCTTCACGACATTTAAATGAATATATATCGTTAGACGTAGAACTTGGATTTATTCATGATTTTCATGAAGTGATGCAATTAGAGGCAGATGCATTACGATATATGTTTCAACAAGTAGAAAAAAACTGTGAAAAAGAATTACAACTATTACAAATAGCAGTACCCGTCATTGGAGAAATTCCTAAAATCACATTATCAGAAGCACAAGAAGTTTTGATAAGTAAGTATCGAAAAGAATCTCCTGTAGGGGATTTAGATACAGAAGGTGAAAAGTTACTAGGGAAATATGTGAAGGAAACATATAATAGCGAGTTAGTTTTCATTACACATTATCCGAAAGAAGCGCGTCCAATGTATACGATGCCGAATAAAGAGAATCCATTGATTACCGATTCTTTCGACCTATTATATAAAGGACTAGAAATAACGTCAGGCGCACAGCGAATTCATAATCATGAAATGTTGCTCGCATCTTTTAAAGAAAAAGGATTACATCCAGATAAATTTCAATCTTATGTAAATACATTCCGATACGGTTGTCCGCCACATGGTGGTTTTGGAATTGGATTAGAACGAGTTGTGTATAAGCTATTAGAATTATCGAATGTAAGAGAAGCGAGTGCTTTTCCGAGGGATTGTACACGTCTTATACCATAACATTAAAACCCTTCTATAATATAGAAGGGTTTTGTGCATTTCAACATATGTTAAAGGGAATGATAATGGTTTTTTCGTGTGAAAATATGTAAATTATATCAAGAAAATTTGATAATGAATTGAGAAATAGAAAATTCATAAGTTATAATAAAATATGAATATAAAAATAGTTCACATAATAATGTATGGAAGGGTATGAAACATGTTATATCAAACTCAAGCAACACAACAAACACCAGCTTATATAATCTATCTTCTGGATGTAAGCGCATCAATGAATCAAATGATGGATGCAGGCGGAGAAGAAAAAAGAAGAATTGATATTGTAACGGATGCTCTTTCTTTAGCGATTCGCCAAATGGTATTTCGTTCAACAAAAGGTAGTCGTTTGCTCCCAAGGTATAAATTGTCTATTTTAGCCTATAGCGATCATGTTTTTGATCTATTGGGTGGGGTGAAAACAATAGACGAAGTAGCAAGACTGCGCCCACTAGAAAAAATCCAAACGCATCGCTTAACTGATACAGCAAAAGCTTTCTCTGTAGTGGAGAAGTTATTGCAAATGGAATTACCAAATTTACAAGATGGGCCAGCTCCTGTGGTCTGTCATATGACAGACGGTGCTTCAACTGGTGAAGATCCAGAATTAATTGTGCGAAGAATTATGGATATGTCTGTACCTGATGGAAATGTGTTAATTGAAAATATTTTTATTTCAGATGAAATTATGCAAGACCAAATTACTAATATAAAGAAGTGGCAAGGTATTATGCCAAATACAGAAATTACGGATGAGTACGGAGCAAAGTTGCAACGACTTTCATCACCTATCCCTCAAAGCTACCGTGAGATGATGACTGAGTATGGTTTTCATATTGGGGAGGGTGCAGTGATGATGTTTCCTGGTACAAATGCGGATTTAGTGTCACTTGGATTTCAAATGTCCGCTGCGACGCCTGTTCGATAGGGGAGATGAATAAAGTGAATTATATCCTGTCACAAGAAAAAGAAACGGTATTACAGGAGAAGAAAAGTGAACATTTTACATATCGATATAGTTATGTAAGAGCTAAAGAAACACAGGACTTAAATGAAAGTGGACAAGACTTCCTCGCATTTCAAGATAATGGAACTCGTTTCATGTTCGTATTATGTGATGGAGTAGGAATGTCTTTTCATGGCGAAATCGCTGCGAACTTTCTTGGTATGAAACTATTACATTTATTTGAAACATTTCAGGGAAAAGAACAGGATATTTCAGCCCTATTAAATGAAGAGCTGGAAAAGTGGAAAGAAGAAGGATTAGAGGAAGTGAGGGCATTTCAATTGCCGGAAGAAACACCGTGGCTACTTCGCGATGTATTGGAAGAAAAGAGAAAACAGGGTAGTGAAGCTATGTTTATTGGCGGGAGAATAGAACTCATTCCAAATGAAGATAAAGTATATGTAACAATAGTTACACATGGTGATTCATTTGTACAATTGTTTCAAAAGCAGAAGAATTGTTTGAATGTAATGAAGTTTGAGAGAAATATAGAGAAAAGATGGTCTACACATCGTGGCATTATTGGTGGCGAATTGGAGGTTTTTTCAAAGACATTATCCAGAGAAGAAGCTAATCGGATGGTTATTCATTCAGACGGGCTTATGTCGCTTATGCAGTATAATTTTGAGGAAGTCTTAGCAGAAATCGAGAGGGCGCAGTGCTCGCCGACAAGCGATGATATTTCATTTTTAGATATTTCTTGGTAACAACACGATGGAAAAAGGTGAATAAAACGTGGAAGAGATTATTGTGACATACATAAAACAATCAAATGAAGAAATAGATATTGCGATTCCTAATGATATAAAAGTAGTGCAAATTATTGAAGCGATTTTACATCATGAAAAAATAGATGAAGCATTAAGCAGTATCTATGAAATTAAAGTGGCAAAAGATAAAGAAGAGTGGCATTCTATTCGGAATGATGAAACTTTGCGAGATAATGATGTTTGGGATGGACAATATGTAATGCTATATAAAAAGGGGGCTATTATTCCTTCTTTTGAAATGTTATCGGCAGAAGAAGTTTATAATGAACCTGTTAAACCAGATATATCTTCAAGTAGAGAAGATTATGTATGGAAAATCATTGAGTAATAGTTTTTGAATGGGGAAGGAGAAATGTTTTGTGCAAAAATCACCATATTTTCAACGCTCTCCGCGTGTGAAAGTAGATATACCCACAGGGGATGTTATTATTCATGATCCGCCGAATATACCGGAGGAGCCGAAATTTTCAATTGAAACGATGATATTGCCAGCGGCGATGACAATTTTGACTCTAGTATTATACTTTGTGATGATGAAGGTTATGAAAATGAATTCAAGCTATATGCCGCTAATGATGGTTTCTAGTATTCCTATGTTAGGGTCATATATATTTACATCGATGGGGCATTTACGTAGAAAGAAAGAACACCGTCAATTGGTTGAACAATTGCAAACAAGATACTTAGAGCAAATTCAAAAGCACCGAGTGGAATTAGATACGTTAAAGGTTGAACAAGCAAAGTATTTAATTACACAAAATCCAAGTCCTTTAAAAAGTGTGCAAAGAATTGAAAATCAAGAAAGTAACTTATGGGAGCGAACACCCGAAAGTCCGGATTTTTTAGATATTCGTATTGGAACGGGGGAAAGGCCATTCCTTGTAGAGTTGAAAGTGCCTGAGCAGAAAGGTTACGAAGAAAATCCATTAGTTACAGAAGCACAAAATGTGAAAAGAGATTTTACTACAATTCCTAATGGGCATATTTCAATTTCTTTGAAAAAAAATGATGTGATTGGTGTAGTTGGAAATAAAGAAGATAGGTTGAACTTTATTCGAATTGTAACGACGCAAATTATGACACATCATGCGCCAAATGAAGTGAAAATAGCAGCTTTTTATCATGAGAAGGAGAAAAAACAGTGGGATTGGATGAGATGGCTTCCTCACGTATGGGATGAGCAGAGAAGTATGCGTTTTCTATCTGCAAATCAACAAGACGCTCAGAAATTAGCTGAAGCGTTGTTCACACCACTTAATATGCGTAGAATTTATAATTCCTCTGCACAGGCAGATGCGAAAATACCTTTAATCCCAATGTATGTCTTTTTCTTATCCGCGCGAGAATTTTTAGAAGATGATCCTCTAATCCCAATGTTACTTAGAGAAGGGGAAAGTGTCGGAGCATCTACGTTTATATTTGCAGAACAAAGAGAAAGATTGCCGATGGAATGTGATCTTGTTATAAGCTTAAATGGAGAAAATGGTGAGTTAGTAGAAACGTTTTCAAGTTCAGCTGAAAATAGTGGGACAACACGTGTTAGTTTTAAAGTAGATCGACTTTCATTCGAACGATGTGAATTAGGAGCGCGAAGCATTGCTCCGATTCGGATGAAAAGTTCTACAGCAGCCAACATTCCGAAAGTATTAACATTTTTAGACTTGTTTCAAGCTAAGAAAATGGAAGAGTTACAAGTGCTAGAGAGATGGAAAGAAAATCGATATCCGACTTCATTACCGGTTCCAATTGGTGTAAGAGAAGGAAGTAAGCCTGTTTTTCTAAATATTCACGATAAAATAGAGAAAAAAGGGCATGGTCCACATGGTCTAATGGCTGGTACAACAGGATCAGGAAAAAGTGAAGTTATTCAGTCTATAATAGCAGCGTTAGCAGCAACCTATCATCCTCATGAGATGGCATTTATGCTTATTGATTATAAGGGTGGCGGAATGTCAAACACATTTGCGGGATTACCGCATATTATTGCATCTATTACGAACTTAGAAGATCCAAACTTAATTGAGCGTGCTAGAATTTCATTAAAGGCAGAATTAGAGCGGAGACAAAAATTATTCATTCAGGCTGGAAATGTCCAGCATCTAGATGAATATTATGAAACACGTTGGCGTGAAAAAGAACCTTTACCACATTTATTTATTGTCATTGATGAGTTTGCTCAAATGAAAAAGGAACAACCTGAATTTATGGACGAGCTAATTAGTGTCGCTGCAATAGGAAGGACATTAGGAGTTCACTTATTATTAGCAACTCAAAAACCTTCTGGGGTTGTAAATGACAAGATTTGGAGTAACTCGCGTTTTCGAATTTGTTTACGTGTACAAGATGATGCGGATAGTCGTGAAATGCTAAAGATTCCAGATGCATCTAAAATCAATGTACCGGGACGAGGATATCTACAAGTTGGCAGCAATGAAGTATTGGAGTTATTTCAATCTGCATGGAGCGGAGCACCTTATAATCCAGATGAAGAGAAAGTTCTTGATGTTGTTGACTTTACAGAAGTTAAGCTTTCAGGTGAAAGAATAAAAGTGAAAAAGCGTCCAAAACCAATGACAAATAGTCCAAAGCAATTACAAGCTTTTATTCAATATGTACAGAGCGTATCAGAAAAAGAAAATATTAAAGCATTACCAGGACCTTGGTTAGCACCTTTACCAGAGAAACTATTATTAAATCAATTCTATGAAATAGAGAATTGGAATGCGGATGTATGGAAGCAAAGAGAAGATGAATTGCAGTTAACGGTAGGATTAATCGACGATGTGGCAAATCAAGCGCAGTATCCTTTGAAATTAGATGTACAAGAGGGGCATTTAAATATTTACGGTATGCCGGGTACAGGGAAAACGACTTTCTTACAAACAATTATTATGTCTCTGGCACTGTCTCATACGCCAGAGGAAGTAAACTTTTATGTGGTTGATTTTGGTCGCATGTTTTTAGACTTTAAAGATTTACCACATATGGGTGGAATTGTACAAGAAGACGAAATTGAAAAAATGAAACGATTGTTTAGCTCTTTGAAAAAGGAAGTCACATATCGGAAAGAATGTTTTTCTGATGTGGGAGCAAAATCTTTCGCGATGTATAACCGAATAGTAGAAAGAAAGGTTCCAGTTATTGTCGTAATGATAGATGGTTATATTAGGTTCCGAAGTGAGTATGAGAAGGAAAATGAAATTTTAGAGCTATTATTACGTGAGTCAAGTACGTACGGTATTCATTTTCATTTTTCACTCAACCAAACAAATGATATGTTTGACCGTGTTCGTAACAATATTCCGATGGCGATTTCGTTTGAATTGCAAGATAGAACAGAATACTATAGTTTACTTGGAAGACCAAAATTCCCATTAATTGATGTACCATCTGGACGTGGTTTAGTGAAAGGGCAGCCCCCAGAACTATTCCAAGCAGCATTGCCTTTTATCGGAGAAAATGAATTGGAATATTCTCAGCAATTAAAAACAATTATTCAAAAAATGAATGGGGCATGGACTGGAGAGAAAGCGAAATCAATTCCAATGGTTCCAAAACAGTTGTTTGCTGAAGATATGCTAGAACAATCAGAATCATCGCGAATTTGTGTAGGTATCGAAACAGAAGATATTCGTTTGCAAAACTTTTCATTGGAAGAAATGACAAATATTTTCATTGGCGGAAGAATTGAAGGTGGTAAGACATCTTTATTACAAACACTGATTTTTTCTCTTACCTATCAACATGCACCTGAAGAAATTGAATTACTCATGATTGATTTAAGCGAAAAAACAACTGGTATTTTAGCTCTTGGAGAATTACCTCATGTTAAAAAGCGAATTACAGATGGAATACAATTAAAAGAAATGTTAGATGAGTTGCTAGAAGTAATAAATAACAGAGAAGTAGTCATGCCGTCTTTAAATCCAAATGAAAAAATGAAGTTTCCATATTCGAGGATTATTATTGTTATTGATGATATTGATCAAATGCTGGCGTTATTATCTACTGATTTTGATGCGAAAAATAAAATAGAGCAAATTGTTCAAAATGGAAGAAATAAAGGGATCCATTTTGTTGCAGCTGCTACAACTTCAAGTGTAACTAATTATTCACATGAAAAATGGTTTGCAGAAATCAGAAAACGAAGCTTTAGTTATTTATTAGGCACCACACAAAATAATGATGTGTATTTCTTTAATATAAAGCTTAAGCATACAGAAATGGATCAAGAATTCCAAAGCGGGGAAGGATATTTTATACGCAGACAACCTATGAAAGTAAAATGTGCTTTTACACCGCTACATTTACTACATGATTTAACAAAAAAGGTTGCTAGGAAATGGTTAGAATCTAAAAAAAGAGTATAAAATTAGGTAATTTACAAAAAAATACTATTTTTTTGTAAATTACCCCTTTAAAAATAGTGTGAATATAGTTTATAATCTAATTGTTATAATATTAGTAGATTGAAAGGGGAAATACAGGATGACACAAATTAAAATTACACCTGAACAACTTGATCAAATTGCTGGACGCTTTACAAACGCAGCAGCTGAAGCTCAACAACAAATCAATAACCTTGGAAATGACATTGAAAGTTTAAATGGGCAATGGTCTGGGGCAACACAAGATAAGTTCAGAGCGAACTTTAGTGATGCTAGACAAGAAATGCTAAAATACATTCCGATTCTAGAACACATTTCTGCCGATTTGAAAAACATTGCTACTAACTTCCGTAACGCAGATAACTCATATTAATAGCAGAACAATTGCAAAAGGCCAGGAGCTATTGTTCCTGGCCTTTTCTTTAAAAATTGTCATATGAGAGTAAGGGGATAAAATGGGATTCAGACCAGAAGTGGGAGAAAAAATTGTTTTTAATAAAGATGCTTATCATTTTGCAAAGCATCCAGCAGTTATTGGGATTGATATGCCATATGGGCAAGAAGGTAGACAAGGAACGGTATATCAGCTACAACATGAAAATAGTATAGATCGAATCGCATTAAAAGTTTTTAAGGAACGCTATCGTGATGAAAAACATCAATTAGTATTTTTAAAACCACTTTCTTCTATAGCGGGTCTTAAAGTATGTTCACGTTACATTGTTACAAAAGAAGAACATACATCTGTAATTGAAAAGTCAGAAGATCTTGCGAATAGTATTGTGATGCCTTGGATTGAAGGGCCAACTTGGGCTGATATTTTACAAGAGCAACGAATGTTATCAAAACAGCAATGTTTTTTTATTGCAGAAGCATTTCTAACAACACTTAAAACAATGGAAGAAAATGAGATTGCTCATAATGACTTGTCATCTAGTAACATACTAATACCTTTTTTAAGTGAAAATCCTATTGAAGGTCAACACCGTATTGAGCTTGTTGATGTTGAGCAAATGTATGGGCCAAAAAGTAAAAGACCTTCGTTATTGCCAGCAGGTTCAGCGGGTTATGCGCCAATGTATTTAAAAAGCGGGGTATGGCAAAAAGAAGCCGATCGATTTGCTGGTGCTATTTTATTAGGAGAAATATTAAGCTGGTGTAGTGAAGAAGTTCGAAATACAAAATGGACGGATGCAAGTTACTTTAAAACGGAAGAAATGCAGACCGAATGTGAAAGATATACGTTACTTCAGCAAGTATTACATAATCAATGGAATGGGGAAATTGCTAGGCTATTTAAGCAGGCATGGAATAGTAACTCTTTCGCAGAATGTCCAAGCTTTGCACAGTGGTACGATGCATTTAATAGCGCAAGAGAAATAATAAAAATTGATGCGGAAAGGCAGTCAGCACAAGAACATTCTCTTTTTGTATCGAAATGTTTGGAAATTGCAAGATTGTTTGAAGAGAGAGGACTTAAACAAGCGGCATTATATGAATATAAAAAAATTTTCAATTCACTTAATCCATCAACAGCTCTAAAACAAGAACTCGCATATATCATTCAAACTATGGAGAGTCAAGAGCCTGAAATAAATCAAAAAAAGGTACTACAAATTTATTTGGAACTAGCTACTGAATTGGAACGAGAAAACAATGCAGAATTTGCTTGTTTCGTCTATTCACGAATCGTACAATTTCCAAACATTGATCATGCGTTAAAAAAGGAAATTGAAAGCATTATTGAAGAGATAAAAGAAGAACAAGGAACACAGCCGCAGCAAGAAATAGCAGCCACAATTACAGTTCCTAATAGCATTCTACAGAGTCGGAAACAACCAAAAAAACAAGTTGAATATGATATAGATGATGAAATTTTAAATGCAAAAGCATCGAATCAACCACTTACAGTAGCGCATGAACAAAGTGAACCGTCTGCTTTTTCTAAATGGTGGAAAAAGAATAAGAAACGGATTTTGATTATTGGCTCAATAGTAGTAGTTGTTATAGGTGGTTCAACGTTATTTTATTTCTATACAACAAACGCTAAATATCAAAAATATATGGAACAAGCACGACAAGCTTATCATGATAAAAAATATACAAAAGCAGAAGAGGCTGTTGGTCATGCAATTACAGTGAAAGGAAGAGACGAAGCGCATCTTCAATTAGCAACAATTTACGTTGCTGAAGGAAAGAATAAAATTGCAATCGATTATATTACCAAATTAATAAAGGATAGAGAAATTGATAAAGAAAATAATGAAGCTGCCTATTTATTAGCTTCAGCAAATTTCCGCATCGGAAAATATCAAGAAGCAGTGTTGAATTTTGAACAAGCATTAGCGAATAATGCAAAAGGAATTGAACCGTATAAAAAAGATGCTATGCGAGATTTAGCTGTAAGTCATATGAAGATGAAAGAATTTGAAAAAGCAGAAGATGTTATTGTCAAAATGAGTACGAAGACAAATGAGGATAAGGCAATTGTTTCGTATTTAAAAGGGCAACTATCAACAGCAACTGTGCAGTTAGACAAAGCGGAGTCTTTCTTTAAAGAAGCTATTATACAAGATTCAAAGAATGCCATATATACAATTGAACTTTCAAATTTATATGTGCTTTGGAATAAAACAAACCTAATTGATAGTGCGAAAAAAGAAATGAATTATCAACAGGCATCTCAAGTATTACAGGCTGCGATTCAAAAAGATATGAAAAATATAGAATTATTAAATCAACTTGGAATTGTGTATTATGAAGCTGGTCAATTTTACGAAACGCGAGATGGTGCAAAGAGTAATGCTGCGTATCAACAAGCATTGGACGCTTACAATAGAGTTGTCAACAGTGGGACTCGCGACATAAATACGCTTGTAAATATAGGGATTTTATACGATAAAGTGGGACAAGGAAATGAAGCAGAGAAATTTTTTACAGAAGCATACTCACAAAATGATGAAGATCCACATGTGAACTTTGCATTTGGAATGTTCAAAATTAAACAGAAAAAATATGAAGAAGCGAGCCGCTTCTTAAGAAAAACAGTACAAGCAAATGAAAATGAAGCTGAAGTAAGAGCAGCACAAGAAAAACTAGCAGAAATGAAAACAAACGGCTGGATTCAATAAAGATAGGAAAAGGGGAAAAAGGCATGGAGGAAAACAATAATAACCTAGGGAAAAAAGTTGCTATATCAGTAATGTCGGTAGCTTTATTTGGAACGTCAGGATATCTTGTGTATGACAAAGGCTTTAGCACAGCGGGAAGAGAAACTGTAAAACTAGCAAGTAATACAGAAGAGAAAAAAGATGATCGTATTACAGGAAGCAACTTACAGTCTATGTTCCCAAATTTAGTTGCTGATCCTGCAAAAAAAGATGAAAAACCTGGCGAAAAACCAACTGTTAATTTAGCAGACCTAATCGGAAATAATAAATCACCAATTACACCAATGACGTATAAGCCAGATGATGTGTTGGTGGAAAAGAAAGATCCACAGATTAAATTGTCAGATGCACCAATGCCACAAAAGCCAGAGTTGCCAACGAATATGGGGGGGCCTGTGGTGGAGCCGAGTAAAAATTTACCGGATAGTTTGGTGGATACGGGGAAAACACCGGGCGATGGAAAGACGCCAGGTGGCGATAAAGAACCAGAGAAGCCAAAACCAGGTGATGATAAAGAACCAGAGAAGCCAAAACCAGGTGATGATAAAGAACCAGAGAAGCCAAAACCGGGTGATGATAAAGAACCAGAGAAGCCAAAGCCAGATGATGATAAAGAACCAGAGAAACCAAAACCAGGTGATGATAAAGAGCCAGGGAAACCAAAACCAGGTGATGATAAAGAACCAGAGAAACCAAAACCACCAGTTCCACACGATCAAATTACTGTATCCCCAATAACTGGAGATATTTTGGTGGAGTGGTATGCTGGGAATGGAGAAAGGTACTCGTCGGTATTTTTCAATGATTATTATGATAAAGGACAAAATTTTGATACGTTGAATAATAGGGCTGAATATTCCAAGGAAAATAAAGAGTTAACACTTATATCTCAATTGAATGCATCTTCAAATGCACAGACAGTTGCTGATCATAGATTAACATTGGACAATTTGGGAGAAATTTTAGCTAATAAGGAGAATTATTCGAATCATAGTGAATTATTTTATTTACGTAACCAAATGAATACACTTAAGAAAAAGGATAAAACACAACAAGAGTTACAAGCATATTTAAATGAAAATAAGAAAGAGTATATTCAATCTGTTGCAAAGTTAGTATACGAAAAGGCTGTACAAGAGGAGAATATTTGGTTAAATAACCCAAATGATATAGCTTCTTTAGAACAATCTTTAAGTAAATATTACTTAGTTACTTCGGTGATTGAAAGCGTGGATCCTAAATTAGTAGAGGCTGCAAATCAACGTGTAGAAAAGATTTTCTACAAACTATTACAAGAAGAATTAAAAAATATTAACATCGAAACACCAGTAGTGACATCTAAAAATGATACAAAAGAAAACGTAAGTCCAGAGAAAGCAACTGCAACTAGCAGTAATAGAGGACAAGCGGTTAAAGAAGATAATACGAATAAAACTGAGGCATCAGAAATAGTTAGTGAGAAAGAGCAAAAAGATCAATTAACTGAAGCTAATAAAAACAACAAAGAAAATACGAAAGAAGTAAATCATAAAGACACAAATAGCACAGATACAGATGGTCAAATGAAGCCAGAAAAACCTGAAAAACCAAATCTGATCAATCAAGCGATTGAGCAAATTGAAACATATTTAAACCCTGAAAGTCTAAATTATGAAAATGCTTTGCTATTAGCAAAGCAATGGATTGATGTCGCAAAAGATCAACAAAAAGAAAAACTAAATCAGCAATTTAGTATAGCGGTAGATGGACTTCGAGGTCAGATGAGAGATCCTAATCTTTCAGTGGAAGATGCTTTAAAGAAAGCAAATCTATTAGCAAGTACGGCAAGGGTAGAAAAACCTGTTCAAGATGAAGCAAGTAAAATGTTAATGCCACTTATGTTTGAAAGAAAAGCAAATGAGGCTGCAAATAAAGGAGAATATTATACAGCTGTATTGAATATTGCCAATGCAATTCGTACAAAACATCCATTAGAGCGTTCAAGAGAAGAAATGGTGAATTATGCAAATAAACTATGGGAAAAAACAGAAGTTGAATGGGAGCAAATCAATGGAACACCAAATTGGCAAGAAAAGGCTGAGAAAACTGTACTTCCATCATATACGTTATTGGCACAGTTGAAAGATATTGATAAAACAATTGAGCAAATCGCTGGTATGAGTGTTATTGATAATGCGTCGAAAAAGATGGAGGGAATCCAACTACTACAAGTAGCAAATGCAAAAGCGAACCAGAACGGAAAACTTTACGAAGCTTTACACTATTATGGACAAGCTTCTTATCGTGGAGCTAATGATAAAAAAGGATTCACTAAAGTCGCAAGTGCTGTATTGCAAGAAGGGAAAAAAGCAGAAGAAAGCAATTATGTATCAGCATTAGAAATTTATCAAATTCTTTATA
Organism: Bacillus sp. AC266; assembly: GCF_979253805.1. Taxonomy (NCBI): domain Bacteria; kingdom Bacillati; phylum Bacillota; class Bacilli; order Caryophanales; family Bacillaceae; genus Bacillus; species Bacillus sp. AC266. The sequence goes on along the minus strand of NZ_CEEDEC010000001.1, from coordinate 1,213,090 downwards.
AGACGCCAGGTATTGAACTGACTGGAATGAAAGATAAAGCCAAAGCTGCCATTGAATATTTAAGTGCATTTGATGCTGCAAATAAAAGGGCTAATCATGTAAGAACTATTGAAGATTTAGCATCAGTAATTGAATTAACACATCAATCAATGATGCTAGGGTATCAGCAGGAGCCTGTAAATAAATTTATGAAGTCTGTTTCTAAAGAAATGTTAGAGACAGGTGAAGAGTATTTAAAGAAAAATGATAGTAATAATGCATATAAATGTTTCGAGTTTTTAACTCGACCAATATATTCAGCTACAATTGATGGAGAATTGCGCCAAAAAGCAATGAAACAATTAGACGAAATTAAAGCTATAAACGTTCAAAAATAATTAGATTTAAATTTCGCCATCTTACTTTGCGTAAGATGGCGAAATTATTTCACATAAGGAGTGAAGTTCAATGAGTTTACTAGAAATTAGTCCATTAGATGAGGCGTTAGTGGAAGCTTTACAGAATGAAGAAAAAAGAGTTCGTTTTTATGAGATATTACAGAAAACAAATTTATACGTTGTAGCTTCTGTCGAGGGAGATACAAATGTAGATGAAGAAGGGAATTTGATTTCAACTGATAATACACAATTGCAAATTCATTATTTTGAAATGGAAGAAGGATTAATGTTACCACTGTATTCTGATTTGAAACATTTAGAAATGGTTATTCCAGAAGAATGTCCGTATGTCTCTATGAATGCGGTTGAATTATTAAAGACGATAGATTTAGAGGCAAATGTCATATTGAACCCAGGAACAAAATTTCAAAAATTATTTGTAAAGGAAGAAATTGAAGCGATTTGTGATAACAGTATTTTTGATGTTTTCTCTAAAGAGAATAAGTGAAAATTGATGCAGTTCTATTTCTTTTTGGTATAAAATAGAGGAAGGTGGGAGAAGGTTTGGAGATTAAAGTCAAACCTGAACAACTCGAACAAATTGCCAAAAACATATCAGAGATGCAAACACACAGCCAGAATATACAACAAAATCTCAATCAATCCATGTTTAGTATTCAAATGCAATGGCAAGGAGCGACGAGTCAGCATTTTTATGGGGAATATATGAGATCAATGAGACTCATGGAATCTTACATACGTAACTTACAAGTTACAGAAAAAGAATTACGGCGTATTGCTCAAAAGTTTCGTCAAGCAGATGAAGAATATCAAAAGAAACAAAATGAAAAATTGAAAGAAACCCATAAAAAAGAAAAGAAACATGAAAAATCATGGTGGGAAAAGGGAATAGAAGGAGCAGCTGAATTCATCGGAGTGAATGATGCAATTCGTGCAGTTACTGGTAAAGACCCTATTACAGGAAAAGAATTATCAACAAAAGAAAGACTCATCGCTGCAGGATGGACACTCCTAAACTTTGTTCCTGTTGGAAAAGTTGCGAGTCTTGCTGGAAAAGGAATAAAGTATGTCGCCTCTAGCTTCGGGAAGACAATTGTAAAAGCAGGAAAAGGACTAGGCGAAGGTATAACGATGGTGGCTGGAAAAGCTGGAAAAGCAGCGGTCGATGGAATAAAAACAGCCACCCACAAAGTAAAAGAGGGTGTAAACTTTGTAGCCTCCACAGCAAAAGGCTTTGCCGACAAAATCGGAAGCTTATGGAACAAAGGTGCCACAACCGTAAAAACAACTTTCTTGCAGGGGAATGAAAAGATTCAGTACGCAGTAAAAACATTACTGGAGTACAAATGGATCCCAGGTTTAGGAAAAGCCTACGTCATGCCTGGAGTAGGAATGGTCCGAGAGATGGGACAGCATTCTCTGAAAGATGCTTATCAGTATATGAAAAGTGTTGGAGAGAAGGGTGTTAAGGGTACGGGTAAAGAATATAAAAACTATAAGGATGTAGAATATACTGGAACAACTAAAGTTAATGGAGAAGTAAGGGATATTAGCAGACGGGTTTTTCAAAGGTTAGATATTGATTATATGAGAATTGACCCTAAAACTGGTATGACAAATCTCCAATTGATGAAAAAAGGAAGAGCACCAATTTGGCAAGATGGGACTGCTATAGAACTTCATCATTTAATTCAAAGAGAGCCCGGATCAATGGTGGAGCTCCCGGGTAGTATGCATAAGGAATATTATAAAATATTGCATGGCTTAGTGGAGAATGGTGGAAGCTTTAGAAACGATCCTGTGTTAAAAAAGCAATATGAAAATTTTAGGTCGAAATATTGGAGATGGAGAGCTAAACAAATAGATAAAGCTGAATTATAAAAGGAGGAATTTTGAATGAATAAAGAGGAATTAACCAATTTTATTAAGATAAATATGGAATCAGATGACTTTACTGGTGGAGTAGATAAAAAACAAGTTGATTATGTTCAAGATACCCTACAGTTAAAATTGCCAGAAAGTTATAAATGGTTTTTAACTAATTATGGCTCTGGTGGGTTATTTGGTGTTGATATTTTAGGGGTGGCTAAGTCTAATATAGCTTCTGTTGTTATTGAAACAGAGAGTTATAGGGATTTAGGAATGAGTGAGAATTTAGTAGTTATTGAAGATATTGGGGAATATGCTTATTGTCTAGACACTAGTAATATGGAAAACAATGAGTGCCCAGTAATAGCATGGGATAGACAAGGTGGACTTGATGACTACAATACAGCAAAGAATTTTTATGAGTTTTTATCACAAAGGTTATTGGATGCAAAAGAAGCATGGGAAGAAGAGTTTTAATATAGATAAATGACCTTGTTTAGCTTAAAGCTGAATAAGGTCATTTTTATTATAAGAAGATTAATTGTTTATGATGAATAGAAGTTATAAGTATTATTATTATATTTTTTTATTTTATATATGAGGATATTTAAAGCTTCATACGTAGGTAGACAAGAAAAGAGAATGAAAACGAATTTGTTTTTGATGTGGATAGAAAAAATATATGGTGTTTGAAAGTAAGTACTCCATGATGGTTGTACCATCATGGAGTACTATGTGCAATTCTAGGATAGAAAAACGAAGTACGAGCTTAGGCGAGATGACATTTTATTGGGCGATGAATATAAACACATGGAATGGGCATTAAACTAGCGAACTCGTACAAACTCGTAAGTTTTAACATAATATTTGTCAGGATGTACAAAAGGTGTCATATTGTTACTATAAAACTTACAAATTTATGCTACTTAAAACATATGAACTTAAAGCACTTGATTGTCTACGATAGGCAACAAGTGCTTTTTTGTGTTTTAACGTGAAAATTTAAAGGAGCACTATAATTTTATAAGTGCGCTAAGTGTTAATTTTTATAGATTGTAATGGCTGTGAACAGTGTATGACGATAGTAGAGGGCAAAATAAAGGGTTGTGTTATGTTTTGAAGTCATCTTAAATTATGTTTTAATGGATAGACGTTATAGGGATTGTAATCATGTCTACTACATCGATAGATAAAAGCTATTCAGCAAAAAGAAGCAGCGTAACAAAAAGAAGATAAAGACGATTTAGATGATTAATATACAATTGGGTATTGCTGTTAATGTTTTGTCATAAATCTTTGCTTAAACGAAAAAAGAAGGTTTCTTTTTTCGTTTTTTTCTTTAGCCAAAACACTTAATAAAAGCGAGTTATCTATATAATTTACATCTTTGTCTAGTGTGCTTTGCATTCCAGATAACATCATGTATACAGCTAAAATAACTATAGTGAAAAATAAAACAGGTCCGAATGCTACCCAAGGTAATACATTTAAAAATTGATGATTGTGACCAAGTAAAACAAGTGTACCAGCAATGTTAAATGAAATGGTTTGAAATAATGCTAAATGCAGCAATAAAACTAAGGTTTGCAGCATTTGCTGATTAATCCAAATAAAAATCTTTGGCATAAGAAAGGGTTTTAAATGAATCTTGCAAATGTGAAAAAAACTACCTCCTAATGTTTTAGAACTTATCACAAATTCATTTTGTAGTAATAAACGAATTTCATTACTGCAAAGTTGTACTAAATTTGGTACGCTAATAAAAATTAAAACCGAAATTATATAAGTAAGCCAGAGACGTTCTTCATCAGGAGATACGAACATTACAGGTGATAGTAAAAATATCGCTAGTAAGGTAGTCGGAACGTATTGGAATGTTTCAAATAAAATATCTAAAAAGCGTACATATCGATAAAAGTATGCATGAAGAACACCGAATATAAGTGAAAAAACAATCCGAAAAAAGCTAATAATTACTGTATAAAATATTGGTGTTTTTGCCTCGTAGAGAGTCCAAATTAATACATCACCCCCATGCTGATCTACTCCGAGGGGATGAGAGAAAGATGGGGGTGCTGGGGCAGTACTAGTTATTTTACCATCGACATATTGATAAGCAGGAACAGGTGTGATTTTTCCTGCGTCTACTTTCTCTTTCGTAATATAACTTGAAATTATGATAGTTACTAAAATTAAATTGTAAAGTAGGTGTTGGTTGTATAGCTAGCGATGTTGATGAACTTGGAGATGTACCAAAAAACAATTGTGGTAAAGAACAAATCCCAATAATACCAAGGATAATGAACAGTGAGCGGATAATAAAAAAACATCCACTCTTTAAAAGTGACATAACGTATTTTTTCCTTATATTTTTATTTGTAAATATTTTCTATGTGATTTTATAAAAATCCTTTTCGACAAAAAAATAATATATCCCTTGACAGTTATAAATATAACCGATATACTTCATATTAATTTCAAAAGAAAATATATTCTAAATATTAAAATGTGTTGAATAGGAGTAGTAAGGTCATGTATTTGTGCAGAGAGCTATGGGTTGGTGCGACATAGTCAAATGACATCCTGAACTCGCCTAGGAGCAGTAAGGTGGAACGGAATCACATTCTTAGTAAATCTTAACGGTTAACCTTCGATATTAGGTTTGTAATCAAACGATTACTACTAAGGTGGATTCATAATGGAATCAATAAGGGTGGTACCGCGTTAAGTAAATGGCTTAGCGTCTCTTTATATAGAGACGTTGGGCCATTTTTTTATTTTATAGAAAAAGAAATGGAGGTTTTATTCAGATTGATCAATAACATTTATTTATTAATATAAAATGATTTTAGCAGGAGGAAAATAGGATGAAACAGACGGAGCAATGGACTTCGAAATTAGGTTTTATTATGGCAGCAGCAGGATCAGCAATTGGACTTGGCGCAATATGGAAGTTCCCTTATATTGCTGGAAAGAGCGGGGGAGGAGCATTCTTTTTAATCTTTATATTATTTACTGTATTAATTGGATTACCGCTACTTATAGCTGAATTTATGATTGGACGTAGTACACAAAAACAAGCAGTTGGGGCATTTAAAAGTATCGCACCAAATACAGGATGGCACTGGATTGGACGCCTTGGTGTTGGAACTTGCTTTATATTACTTTCGTTTTATAGCGTTGTAGGTGGATGGGTTTTAATATATTTTTTCAGGGGAGTAACAGGACAACTTATTACTCCGGGACAAAATTACGGTTCGTTATTTACTGAAACAATTGGAAATCCGCTTTGGGCTATTACTGGACATTTCGCTTTTATGTTCATTACGATATGGGTTGTATCAAAAGGTGTACAAAATGGAATTGAAAAAGCAAGTAAATATATGTTACCAGCATTGTTCGTTTTATTTGTCGCTCTTATTATTCGTTCATTAACACTGGATAATGCGATGCAAGGCGTGAAGTTTTTCTTACAACCAAATTTCTCGAAGATTACTTCAGAAAGTATTTTATTCGCAATGGGCCAATCATTCTTTGCGATTAGTATAGGGATTTCGATTATGGTTACGTATAGCTCGTATTTAAATAAAAAAGAAAGTTTACCAAAATCAGCAATAACAATTGTTGGATTGAATTTATTCGTCTCTTTATTTGCAGGTCTTGCCATTTTTCCAGCAGTATTTTCGTTAGGCATGGAGCCGACAGAAGGGCCAGGCTTACTATTTATCGTATTACCATCTGTATTTAGTCAAATTCCATTAGGAGGATTGTTCTTAACGGTATTTCTTGCGCTATTTACATTTGCGACATTAACATCGGCATTTTCTCTACTAGAGACGGTAGTTTCAGCATTAGCAAATGGTGAACAAGAAAGAAGAGCTAAACTATCATGGATCATCGGGTTCTGTATTTTCCTAGCAGGTATACCATCTGCCTTATCATTTGGAGTATGGAGTGATATTACGATTTTTGGGAAGAATATTTTTGATGCAGTAGACTTCTTATCTAGTAATATATTAATGCCGCTGGGAGCATTATTTATTAGTATTTTCGTATCATTCAAGATGGAAAAGAAAGTGTTAGAAGCTGAATTTTTTGTAGGTGGAAATTACGGAAAGATAGTATTTACTATCTGGGCATTTTTACTTCGATTTGTAGCACCACTTGCAATAATTATTGTCTTTTTAAATGTAATAGGGATTATTTAATATTAAATGTTATAATATTCGGTAAAAAAGAAGGTGATGATCATAAAAACGAATTTGATTGAAGTTGGGAAATATATGAACATTAGAGGGAAAAAGCTATACGTTGAAACACATGGAAGTCCTAAAAATAAACCAGTATTATTTTTACACGGTGGTCCAGGTGAAAGCTGTTATGATTTTTCATTTCATCAAGCGGAACGATTAAAAGATTCCTTATATGTAATTATGATAGATCAAAGAGGGGTTTGTCGGTCAGAAGTAATTACCGAAGAAGAAACTTTTGGACTATGTGATTTAATTGAAGACTGTGAAGAACTAAGAAAAGTATTACAAATTGAGAAATGGTCTGTAATTGGACATTCTTTCGGTGGATATTTAGCGTTGTTATATGCGTCGATGTATCCAAATTCAATAGAGAAAATAATATTTGAAGGTCCGACTTTCGATTTTGCATTAACAAGTAGGGCCTTACTACAAAAGACAGGAACTTTATTAAAAAAGTATGGAAAAGAATTAGTGGCAGAAGACTGCTTTGCTTATTCATCTAATAATGCTAGTTCAGAAGAGTTGTTAGAAGCTTATATAAGATTAAGTGCTGAATTAGAAGAAAAAAGAATGGAGATTTACAATTATAAAAAAGATGAGACAGACGATAGTTTATATAGTGATGAAGAGTGGGAAGTATTTTCAAATCGCTCCAAAATCCATTTTGATAGATTAAAATTAGAGGGAGCATGTCATACGTCATTATTATCTAAAATAAAAGATATACAAAATCCAATGTTATTAATTGTAGGAAAACATGATGTAGTAACGTGTGAAAAACAAATTGAAACATTTAATAAAGATGCTCAAAATGGGAAGCATATCATATTCGAAGAGAGTGGCCATACACCACATTATGAGGAAGCTGATCGATTTGCTGAAACAGTCATTCATTTTTTGAACTAAAAAAGAAAGAGCGCTTCGTATAATGCGAAGCGCTCTATTTTAAATTTCTGGATAAGTGATTGTAATATTAGGCCATTTACTTTGCCATTTCTTTTGATTAACTCTTTTGTTGTACATATGTATTCGTTCTTTCGTTTCCAGAAAATGAGGTGTAGGTTTCACTTGTAATGAAAGTACATCTTCAATTCCACATGGAGCTGTTAATATGACATTGTTTTGCTCGTCAAGCGTAACTCCTAAAGCGGTTGCTGTTTCAGGAAATTTAGAAATAGCATCAACAGAAGAAGAGTATGGTGGCATTCCATTCACTACATGCATGCGAGTTTGATTTTTTACTGACCAAGGGATAGAGGCATCCATATTCGCCAGCTTCTGTTTTAATGATTGTTCGTACGCCTCATCTTTATGTAATGGATCATAATAAATGACATCGACATCTGGCGTAGCCGTTCTTACTTCGTAGTTATGTAAAGTATCCCAAATTTTAGAACGGACAAACCCAGCGCAAATCCACCAATCAGGTAGCTCTAGTGATTTTGCCAATTGTAATACATTCATCATCCATTCGTCGTTTTCTATTAAGTGAATTAAATCTTGCTCTGTTTTTATATTCATTGATAAATACACCTTCCTAGTAGATTAATGCATCAGCTCAATAATCCATAAAATCCAGTGAGCACCTGGTACAAATAAAAGTTGTGCTAATAAGGTGCCGAGAAGTCTAGAAATCATTAGCCAACCATACATTTTACTCATAGATTCAGCGCCATTTTCTGATTGTAAAGCACGTTCTGTCAAAAGTGCTATACGTGGATCGAGTAACACTGTTAATAAAATTGTAGCAAAACCATTCACAAGGCCAGAAGCTGTACTTGCATTTGTTGCGTAATCTGGATTTAGAAAAGAAGCATAAAGGGCAGAAAGAACACCTGCTGTATAAATTGCAGTAGCAAACATGTTAATAAGCATAATACGCTTTGGGATACCACCGATACGCAATCTATGAATCATTTCAAATCTTGGAAAGCGCACATATTTTTTTGTGTACTTTAATTTTTGAATGTTATTTGTTTTCATCATTCGAATGAAAGAACCATCTGTTTCAAAGTTTTGAATGACATATCCAAATAGTTTTGTCAAAGTTGGATAAAGAATAATCGCAAGTAATGTACCGATGGAAGCAGATAATAGTACAAGTCGTATAGTATGTTCTAAATTAATAGAAGCATCTCGTTTTGCGTCATCGACAATCCCGCCAATTAAAAAGGCTTGTAGTAAATTTGACGTTCTTGAAATAAGTAATACCATTCCTACGACAGATAAGGCAACGACAATCTTTTTTAAACGAACACCAGCTAATCGAATACTATAAGAACTAGTTTCGACTGCGTGGATAACAATTGTGAAAGCCATTATAAAAATTAATGTAATTGACATTTGTTTCACCAGTTTCTATTAAAATAATTGTAACTTTTTTACTTTATCATATCTTTTGTGATTTTGTAACTGAAAGTATAAGGGTTAGAAAAAGTAATTTTCTGAAAAGTTAGATGGTGATAGTATAGTAAAGGGATAAGTAGGAGCATGGCCTTAATAGGGTACATATAAAATCAGTGGGGGAATTAAATATGTATACAACATTTCTATTTGATTTAGATGGAACATTAACTGATCCGAAAGAAGGGATAATCAATGCTGTTCTATACGTGTTAGAAAAAATGGGGATTGAAGAAGTGAATATAAGTGAGTTAGATTCATTTATCGGTCCACCAATTCAACAATCTTTTGCAGATAGATATAATATGAATGAAATAGAAGTAGAACGAGCGGTGTTTTACTTTCGGGAATATTTAAAGCAAAGTGGTTTATTAGAGAATAAAGTATACGATGGAATTACAGCCCTATTGCAAGAATTAAAGGATGCTGGCAATCGTTTGTTTGTAGCAACTTCAAAGCCTACTGTATTTGCGAAACAAGTAATAGAGCACTTTCAGTTAACATCTTTTTTTGAAGAGATTGTTGGGAGTAATTTAGATGGGACAAGAATAAAAAAGGAAGAAATAATTGCTCATATTTTACAAACAAATGAAGAACTCAAAAAAGAAGAAATGGTGATGATTGGTGATAGAAAGCATGACGTAATCGGTGCGAACAGTAACGGAATTTCTTCAATAGGTGTATTGTATGGATATGGTAGTGAGATTGAATTGAGTGATGCTGGGGCGATTCATATAGTGAAAGATGTCGAAGAGCTACAAAGCTTTTGTATAGAGAATAGTACGATAAAACTATAGAAATAGAACCTAGAAATCCCTTTATAACATATGACGATGAAATCGTTTTTGTTTAAAGGGATTTTACATATGTAATCGAATACTATAATTAGACAATTTTAGCATGAAAAATTTGTAATAAAGTGAAACTTTAATCAGTGGAAGTTTTGTCCATCCGGCACTGATTATCAGCCCTCACCAATCGGGCTGTTACGAGCAGTTGATATCCCGCCTAGCTTCTGCACATTTGCTGAATTTTAAGGTGGGAGTCTTACTGCCCGCAAATAGCGGGATAAAAAGAGGAGGAATGTCATGAAATAAAAGGGTTCGAAATACGAGTAAAAGTTCGTCGTTAAAAGATTGAATTTTCAGTTTAAAAGGAGGGTTATAATTGGAGCTAGTTATTATTTTATTAGCACTTAGTTTACTCATGTTTGTAGCATATAAAGGATTTTCTGTAATATTATTCGCACCTATTTTTGCATTATTTGCGGTATTTTTGACAGAGCCTAGTTTTGTATTACCTTTCTTTTCAAATATTTTTATGGAGAAAATGGTAGGATTTATTAAATTATATTTCCCTGTGTTTTTACTTGGAGCAATATTTGGGAAAGTAGTAGAAATGTCAGGAATCGCTGATTCCATCGCAAAGACGATTGTAGAGTTAGTTGGAGAAAAACGTACAATTTTAGCGATTGTTTTAATGGGAGCTATTTTAACGTATAGCGGTGTTAGTGTGTATGTAGTGGTGTTCGCTATATTTCCGTTTGCGGCTAAGTTGTTTCGACAAGCGGATATTCCAAAACGTTTAATCCCTGGCACAATCGTTCTTGGAGCAGCGACATTTACAATGGATGCGCTTCCTGGATCACCACAAATTCAAAATGTAATACCTACAACTTTTTTTAAAACTGATATTTATGCAGCACCGATACTTGGTATTTTAGGCGCAATTTTTGTTTTAACGTTAGGCTTACTTTATTTAGAGAGCAAGCGTAAGAAGGCAAAAGCAGCAGGAGAAGGGTATTTTGGTTTTAACGATGGAAATTCTGAAATGGCAGCATCTTTGCAATTAGAACAAAAAGATATGCCGATATTAAGCGGTATTGAAATTACAAGAGTACAGCAAGTAATTGCGTTTGTACCACTTATTTTAGTAGGTGTAATGAATAAAGTTTTCACAATCATGATACCAAAGTGGTATCCAGATGGTTTTGATTTCTCAGCTATTGGTATGAAAGCATTTGGAAAAGTTGAATTAAGTGCGGTAGTTGGGATTTGGTCTGTAGAATTGGCACTTATTATAGGGATTTTATCAACGCTTTTATTATATTGGAAACGAGTAGTAACTGGATTTCAAGCTGGATTGAATACAAGTATTGGTGGAGCGCTACTTGCAACAATGAATACAGGCGCGGAGTTTGGATTTGGTGGTGTTATTGCAGCACTTCCAGGCTTTGCAATTATGAGAGATAGCATCTCTGCAACTTTCACGAATCCATTAGTAAATGGGGCAGTAACGACGAATATTTTAGCTGGAATTACAGGTTCAGCATCAGGCGGAATGGGAATTGTGTTAAGTGCGATGGGGGATAAATTTATTGCAGCGGCCAATCAATATGATATTCCATTAGAAGTTATGCACCGCATTGTATCAATGGCATCAGGCGGAATGGATACATTACCACATAATGGTGCAATTATTACTATTCTAACGGTAACAGGATTAACACATAAACAGTCATATAAAGATATATTTGCTATTACAATTTTGAAAACGATTGCTGTATTTGCAGTCATCGCATTCTATACTTTAACAGGGATCTATTAATACTAGTTAATATACGAAAAGAAAATATTTATTAGATTGATATTTTACATAATAAAATATTTATTGTAACTACTCAGTCACTCTATGAAAAATCGGCAGAAAAGTTTTTTAATTTGGTCGAGAGAGGACCTGGCTATTTATAGGAGCGGTCAGGGCCTTTCCTGCCACGCGCAAAGTTTTAAAACAAAGTATATTAATAAGGGGGCTTATTTTAACTGGAATAATAGACTTTATCAAACTTCTGAATGAAATGCATGGCTGAGTAGTTGCAAATATTTATTATAAATAGAAGGGGTGGAGTACTTGCAAGAAGTTGCTGAGTTTCGTATGCCGAAGTCTGTATTATATGGAAGAAATTCGTTTGAAAAACTAGGGGATCAATCAAGAAAGTTAGGGAAAAGGGCTTTTATTGTCAGTGATACAATTATGGAGAGTTTCGGTTATGTTGAAAGATGTGTGGATCACTTAAATGCGAAAGGGATTACTGTTATTACGTACAATGAAGTAAACACTGAGCCTACAAATTTACACGTATTGGAAGCGTTATCTATTTGTAAAGAAGGAAAATGCGATTTTATCATAGGTATTGGAGGAGGAAGCTGTATTGATGCTGCGAAAGCAGTAGCAGTGTTATATACAAATGGTGGAGAAATTGAAGATTACGTCCAAAAGGATATAGAAATAGAATACAATCCACTACCGCTAATCGCAATCCCTACGACTTCTGGTACTGGATCGGAAGTAACAAGTGTAGCAGTAATTACAAATAAAAAAACAGATGTGAAAATGATGATAAAACATCCAAGCTTTATCCCTCATGTTGCTATAATAGACCCGATTTTTACAAGTTCGGTACCACCTCATATTACTGCAGCAACGGGAGTAGATGCATTATGCCATGCAATTGAAGCTTATATTTCTAAAGTTTCACAACCTCTTACAGATGTTCTTGCTCTTTCAGCTATTGAAAGCATTATGAAATATTTACGTATCGCATATGAAGATGGAGATAATATGGAAGCAAGGGAAGCAATGATGATTGCTTCATTACAAGCTGGGATTGCTTTTTCGAATGCATCTGTTACATTAGTGCATGGTATGTCCCGTCCAGTGGGAGCATTATTCCATGTACCACATGGAATATCGAATGCAATACTATTACCTACAGTTTTAGAGTTTACAAAAATGAGTGCAATAAAAAGGTTAGCAGAAGTAGGACGTAGCTTAAACAAAGATTTGTATTCTCATTCTGATGAAGAAGTAGCGAACTACACGATTGCTGAAATTAAGAAACTTTGTTTTGATCTTCGTATTCCTAATTTAAGAGAATACGGAATTGACGAAGTTGAATTTGAAAATGCTATTTCTAAAATGGCGAAAGATGCAATTGCAAGTGGTAGCCCAGGAAATAATCCACGAGTTCCTTCTTATGATGAAATCAAACAGTTGTATCGAGAGTGTTTTAATTATCAATATGAAGATGCTATAAAAACATCAGGGTTTTAATTTCAGAATATTATAATAAAATTTCCTTGGAAATAGTTAAAACAAGACTTTATATTATAAATTTAAAGTCTTGTTTTATTGTGTATAATATACATAATAAAATATTGTTATTGGTTTTATAAAAATAGTTTAGGTAGGTGTTTTACTATGAAAACGATAGGTCTTATAGGTGGTATGAGTTGGGAATCAACTTCTGAATACTATCGAATTTTAAATGAAGAAATAAAAAGTAGATTAGGTGGATTACATTCAGCAAAATGTCTGATTAATAGTGTGAATTTTGAAGAGATTGAACGATTCCAGTCTAGCGGAGATTGGGAGGGAGCAGGAGAAGTATTAGGGAATACGGCGTATTCATTGCAGAAAGGAGGAGCAGACTTTATAATCATTTGCACAAATACAATGCATAAAGTAGTTGAGAAAATAAAGGAGAATATTAACATTCCAGTATTACATATTGCGGATGCAACTGCAAAAGAAATAAATAGAAAAGGTATTCAATCGGTTGGTCTGCTTGGAACAAAATATACGATGGAGCAAGATTTCTATAAATCACGTATAGAAGAGAATGATATAAAAGTAATAGTACCATTAGGAAAAGATAGAGAAAAAATAAATGAAGTAATATACAAAGAATTATGTTTAGGAAAGATAACATCTCAATCTAGAGAGTATTATAAAAGAGTTATAGAAGAGTTAGTGCAAAAAGGGGCGCAAGGAATAATATTAGGGTGTACAGAAATAGGGTTATTAATAAAGCAGGAAGACATATCAGTTCCGATATTTGATACAACGCATATACATGCGATTGAAGCAGTCAATTTCGCTTTAGATAATAGATTGTAATTATATTATGTAAACTCAACTCATTTGTCTGGAAAACATTCAGAAAATATTTTATAATGTAAGTGGTTACATTTAAGGGGGAATGCGGATGTTTTCAGTTCAGCCAATCGCATTTGTACATAATGAAAGAAAGGAAATAAAAGATGATGAGTGGGGAGAAGTAAGATCCTATATTACTTTAACTGATATGTATACAGAGGAAAGTATACAAGGGATTGAAGATTTTTCTCATATTGAAGTTGTCTTTTATTTTCATAAAGTAACTGATGAACAAATTCAATATTTTGCTAGACATCCTAGAAATAATAATGATTATCCTAAAGTAGGCATTTTTGCACAGCGCGGGAAAAATCGTCCGAATCGCATAGGAGCTACAATTGTAAAGGTGATCAAAAGAGAAGGTAAATCAATTATTGTTGAGGGGTTAGATGCTATTGATGGCACCCCTATATTGGATATAAAGCCGATAATGAAAGAGTTTATGCCGAAAGAAGAAATTCTACAGCCTAAATGGGTAACGGATATTATGAAACAATATTGGAAGGGGAATAAAACAAAATGAGAATATATGAGGCAACAATTGCAGATTTAGATGGACTAGCATCTGTTTTTAATAACTATCGCGTATTTTATCGACAAGATTCCGATATTGAAGGAGCAAAAGTGTTTTTACGAAATCGAATCGAGAGAAAAGAATCCATTATTTTCGTGGCAGTTGAAGATGGAGAATATATCGGATTCACGCAACTATATCCATCATTTTCTTCTATTTCGATGAAAGAGTTATGGATTTTAAATGATCTGTTTGTACAAAAGGCGAAGCGCGGAGCCGGAACAGGTAAAAAATTGTTAGAAGCTGCAAAAGAATTTGCCTTAGAAAATGGCGCAAAAGGTGTGAAATTACAAACAGAGATTGATAATTTATCAGCTCAGCGATTATACGCTGAAAATGGATACTTGAGAGATAATCGTTATTTCCATTATGAATTAACTTTTTGAAATATATATAGTTAAATGAGACGTTTTCAATGTGAAGACGTCTCATTTAATTTTTTTATTGATGATTTAAAATCCAATTTGTAGCATCTTCAAAGTTTTCTGCGATGTAGTTTGGTTCAATATGTGCCCATTTATCTCGGAATGTATGTAAAGCATCATATCCAGCGCCAGTTTGAACCAATATAGTCGTTGCATTTACTTTTGCCCCAGCAACAATATCCGTCCAGCGATCACCGATTACAGCGCATTTTGTTAAATCAAGCCCATGTTTTTCCGCTGCTTGCAGGAGCATACCTGCGCTCGGTTTGCGGCATTCACATCCATCACCATGTTTATGAGGACATAGATAAATATCATCAAAACCAAACTCTTTTAATTCTTTCGTAAAATCATTCGCAGTTGCTTTTCCATCCGCGATACCTGGTTGATTCGTAAAAGAGAATAGTTTAATATTTTGGGCTTTTAACTTTTGTAAAGATTCCTTTGTAAAAGGAAATAATGTGAAAGAACCTGGATAATGTATTGTAGTATCACCGCCAATTGTTCCGTCACGATCAATGAATATTGCTTCAATGTTTGTCATAGTTATAGTCCTTTCAATTTAAATTAAAATCTACAAACATTAAGTATTCTCTTGAAATATGCTTTTTCCTGCTACAGAAATAAATATATCAGAAGTGATATAATACTATATTAAGAGGGATATGTTATCATTTTCCTTGATTGTAATGTAAATGGAAAGAAGGTAAGTATTATGTTAGAGGTGAATATCCGCTCAGCCGGATATGAAATTGGTGAAAAGACAGTTCATGATATTGCATTTGCAATTGAAAAAGGAGAGTTAGTGGCTCTTATTGGTGCAAATGGCGTAGGAAAGAGTACGACAATTAAGTCGATACTCGGTTTGCTTGTCAATATGGATGGTGAAATCTCGTTTGGTGAAAAGAAAAATCCATATGCATATGTACCGGAGCATCCCACTTATTATGATTATTTAACTTTATGGGAGCATATTGAATTGTTAATGGCTGCCCGTGGAAATGAAGAGGGACATTGGGAGGACAAAGCAAAGGAATTATTACATACGTTTCGAATGGAAAAACATATACACGAATACATATCAAAATTTTCAAAAGGTATGAAACAAAAATCGATGCTAATATTAGCATTTTTAACAGAGCCAGATTTCTATATTATTGATGAGCCTTTTATCGGTTTAGATCCAGTAGCCACGAAAGACTTTTTGAATTATTTATATAAAGAAAAAGAGCGAGGAGCAGGTATATTACTTTGTACGCACGTGCTGGATACAGCTGAAAGAATTTGTGAAAGATTTTTACTCATTTCGCAAGGTACATTAGTAGCAGATGGGCATTTAGAGGCGATCCAATCGTTAGCAGAAATGCCAGGACGTACACTGTTAGATTGTTTCGATGCAATTGTAAGGCGGGAACAAAATGATTAAACAACAGTTTAATAAAAGGTTACGTCATGAATTGCAAAGAAAATGGAAAGCGATTCGTTCTGTAACAGATTGGACAGTAGCATTATATATTATTATTCCAGCACTTATATTTGCGGGGATCTATTATCGTTCACTATGGATGAAAGAATTATCGATGGAAGAGAACATTTATTTTGGGTTAGGTTTACTTGCGTTTTATTTTGTCACATTTTCAAGAGGAGTTCGCTCATTTTTTGAACAAGCAGATAGTTTATTTTTAATTTCGTACCCAAATCATATGCGAAAATTAATGAAGCTTGGCATTATATATACGTTAATTCGGATTGCAATAACGAACGCAATTGTAGTATTTATTATGCTGCCTATATTGATGAAAAGTATGGGAGCGACAATTATACAAATCGTACTGTTCTGGATGTTCTTTACTGTTTTTCGATTTATGCTATCGTTGTTGACGAGATTCATAAATGTACGTGTGGGGAAACGATGGGTTTTATTGATTATAAAAGATGTTATATTTTCTTTAAGTTTAGTCTATTTTGGAATCAGTGTATTTTTCATTTTTAAAAATCCATTGTATTTCATATTATTTACCGGCCTAGTAGCTGTACTTACTGTAGTCTTAGTAAAAGAAAAGATGAATTATAAAAATTTCTTTTTTAAAGAAGTTGAGAAAGAAAAAGAAGAAAGTATGCGCTGGACTGTAGGGATTATGCAAGTTGGTGGTCATGCAGCTAAACCAAGTAGTTCGAATAAAAAACCGTGGATGTTCCCTCGGTCTAAAAAGATATTAGGAAAAAATTCTGATTCGCGTATTGTAGAAGCTTTTTTAAAAGAATTTTTGCGTACAAGTAGTGCTTTAATATTTTATGTTCAAATTGTATGTATAAGTACTGTAAGTATTATCGTGACTCCGCAGTGGATAACAGCTATTATTCTTGTATTTGCTATAGTTGCTATTTCTCGCTATGCGCGTGATTATTGGAATGAATTTACGAAGAAAATGTTTCTACATTTATATTGTGATGAAGGAGAATTACTATTATTAAGGTGGAAGGCGGATCGTTATTTGCTCCTTCCAGTCGTATTCATATACGGGACGGTCATCCTTTCTCAGTTTTATTTATTACCAGCAGTAATTATTGGAGTTATTTTTATAGTATTCATTGGTTGGATTGTATTTTTACCATAGAAAAAGAGCCGGAAGCGGCTCTTTTTCTAGTCTGTAACACACTGGTAAATAAAATATACTAAAAGGAGTATGCTTGCGGCTGAGTACACGACATCTAAAGTCATCTGATTGCCCCCTCATTGTTGTTGTATTTATAGTGTATGAAATCTTACAATTTCATATTCAAGTGAAAAATATGTGAACGTTAACAAAATTGTAAAGTGCAAAAATTACAATCATTTTGTATAATAGAAGAAACAACCGTTATATAAAATATAATGAGTGAAAGGGGAGGGAACATAAATGCCAAATTGGTTTAGAAAAACCTTAGTCGCATTAATTACCGTATTTACGTTTGGTTTAGTGACGCCTCCTTCCATATTACTTGATAATGCCAAAGCTGCGGACAAGCCTACGAGCACAGCTGGGCAACAAAATTTGGAGAGTACGTCCTATACATATGAAGAAACAAATGATAGGTTAACCACCGATACTTTTGTTAACTATGCGATGCAAGAAGCAGAAAAGCAATCTATGCAAAAATTCGGCTCTAAAATTGGGCCTGTAATTGAAGATGAATTTAAAGATGTTGTATTACCTAAAATTGAAGAGGCAATTGCGGAACTTGCAAATGATGTGCCAGAAGAATCTTTGCAATCATTAGCGATTTCTCAAAGACCGGCTGGTGGAAATAATGAAAAGATTTTTCATGTTTATGACACGAAATCAGGAAATGACTTACTGCGATTTCATGTGAGGAGAGATCATCCACCGCAAGATGGATATTATTTTAATTTCCACTATCATCGTTTTGATGATGGATATTCAGGACACCATGAGTTAGGAAATATTTATTGGAATACGAATGTACCGCCGAAATGGTTGTCTTAAAAAGAACGAGAGAAAATCTTGTTCTTTTTTTATGTGTATGAAAGGGTAAGACATTTATGTTGTTGAATAACATAGGTTTAGGAAAAAAGAAAAGGGAGTATGGGGATGCAAAAATATATCGTTTTTGACTTTGATGGCACATTAGTAGATTCACAAAATATATTTGTACCAATTTATAATCAACTTGCTGAAAAGCATGGATATAAGACAGTTAGTGAGGAAGAAATTGAGCCTTTACGAAAATTGACTATTTCTGAAAGATGTAAAAAACTCGATGTACCACTTTATAAACTTCCTATATTGGCGTTAGAGTTTTATAAATTATATCAACCTGCTATAAAAGATCTCGTTTTATTCCATGGGATGAAAGATGTATTAGATGAATTACATAAAAAAGACTACGGGATTGCGATTATATCTTCGAACTCAGAAGAGCATATTAGGGCATTTTTACATAGTAATGGCATAGAAAATATTCAAGAAGTGTATTGTTCTAAAAATTTGTTTGGTAAAGATAAAATGATTAAAAGATTTTTAAAGTCGAAAAAGCTAACAGAACAAGATTTGTTGTATGTCGGTGATGAACAACGTGATATTACAGCTTGTAAAAAAGCTGGTGTGAATGTCATTTGGGTTTCTTGGGGGTATGACGTAATTGAGACAGTAAAAGGAGACGCGCCAGATTATATGGTTAATACGCCAGGGGAAATTGTGCAAGTAGTACAGGCGGCACATTCTCAATATAAATAAACTTCGAGCAGTTATTTATCATATTGAATTTTGGGTAGCAAAGTTTCTTACTGGCAATAAGGTGAAGGTTATACGTGGTCCAATTGAAATGAATCATTATTCGGATGTTACTATACAATAGACTTTTATGACCCGAAGGGCTTTATTGTAGAGGTTGCGTATACAGCGAATACAGAAATGTAAGGAGAATAGACATGAAGATAATTACAACGTGGAAAAACAATATACAAATAGTAAAAGATGCTGCAAATATTGAAGAAATCTCTAAAGGTTTCTCTCCTGATAAAAAATATATTATTACGACTACTGATGATGAAAAATATTTATTACGGACAGGTGATATAAAAGAGTATGATAGGAAAAAAATAGAGTTTCAAATTTTAAATGAAATGGTAAAACGTAACGTGCAGGCTCAAAGACCAATTGAACTCGGTATATTGGAGGAAGAAGATTTATGTTATAGTATTTTTTCATATTTAGAAGGAGAAGATGCTAAGAAGCTATTGCCTACATATACGCCAAGAGAACAATATGATATTGGTATAGCAGCAGGAAAAGACTTAGCAAAAATGCATACACATGAAGCTCCTAAGGATATACTCTCATGGTATGAAAGAGCAATGAAAAAACATCGAAAATATGTAGAGGCATATAAAACATGCGGAATACGAATTAAAAATGATGATAAAATCATAAAGTTTATAGATGAAAATGAAAAATATTTAAAGAACCGCCCAAATCGATTTCAACACGATGATTTTCATTTAGAAAATATAATTGTACGTGATGCGAAATATGTAGGTGTTGTTGATTTTAACGGCTATGATTGGGGCGATCCACTTCATGATTTCGTAAAAATTGCATTATTTGCAAGAGACATTAGTATCCCATATTCAATCGGACAAATAGAAGGATACTTTAATGGGAGAATACCAGAGGAGTTTTGGAAATTATATGCGGTTTACGTTGGCATGACGGTTTTTTCTTCAGTTGTCTGGAGTTTACGAGCAGCACCGCATATGTTAGATGATACGTTAGAACGTCTTACTATAGTTTTAGAGGATCATAAAAACTTTGAATTATCAAAGCCAATCTGGTTTGATAGTGAAATGATGAATAAAAAATAAGGATAGCAGGTGGGAAATCTCACACCTGCTATTTGTAAATAACTCATGAGACGGTCTCTTTACATACTATGTATGTAGTTTTTTTATGAAGGAATGAAAACCTTGACGTCTACTTTATCCCGCTATTTGCCGGGCAGTAAAACTCCCACCTCAAAATTCGGCTTGAGCAAAGAAGTTAGGTGGAAGCCCTGCTGCCCGTAAACGCTCGATTGGTGAAGGCTAATAATCAGTGGGGATGAACAAAATCCCCACTGATTAAAGTTTCACTTTATAATATAAAAAGGGGGTGGACTATTGAAAATCAGGCAAGGTAAATATGAAGAAATAAAAGTACGCGATAGAATTCCAGGAATGGTTGAATATATAGAGGACACGATGTTACCTACTGGTTTTCACTATTATATTCCTCCTCACTGGCATAGAAGTATTGAAATTAGTCTAGTCGTATATGGAGAGGTTTTCTTGTATGTGAATGGGCAAAAAAAGAAAGTATCCGCTGGCGAATTTATTTTTGTGAATAGTGGCGATGTTCATGAATTCGAAAAAGTTAAAAATACAAGTTGTGCAGTAATGATGTTAATTATTTCTTATGAATTTCTTAAAGAGGTAAATGGAGATTTTGATAAATATAGATTTAATATAAAAGAATCAGTTGTTCAGAAAACTAACCTCCAGCAAATATTTTATGAATTAAAGGAGTTAGTCACAAATTCTGATGATTTAAGTTACATAAAAATTAATAGTTTAATTTATGAAATTGTTTATATTCTATTGCGATATTGCAAAGAAGGAGAGAGTATAGACAATAATTATCAACTTGGAAATAAACAGAAAGAAATGATTACGTATATTTATAAACATTATGATGAAGAACTTAAACTGAAAGATGTAGCTAAATATTTTTTTGTAAGTGAAGAACATTTTTCACGTATGTTCAAAAAATCGTTCGGATCAAATTTTACCACTTTTTTAACGAGATACAGGCTCTATAAAGCGTATGAAGATATTATTAATAGTACAAATTCTATACAAGATATAGCAGTGAAACACGGATTTCCAAATGTAAAATCATTTATTTCACAGTTTAAAGAAAAATACGGATATACACCATTACAGTATAGGAAAAATATCATATCAAAAAATGACAATAATCGAATCAAATATGAACAACAATAAAAATACGTTCCATGGTACATTTTGTACATGGAACGTATTTTTATTTAGTAATAGTAAATGAAGTGAGATTCAATAGAGATTTATCTAATCTGAAGAAATGAAAGCGTTTAAAACAAGGGAGGATGAATACTAGATGACTAGAAAATATGACTTAAACCTATTAGAAAAAATTCAAGAAAAACAAGAAATAATTAATGTACAGGGGGCGAAAGTTTTAGTAAAAAACATACCAGATTGTGATGAAAAAGGAGCGATGGATCCACGTCTTTATAAGGACACGAAGGTTCAAATGAATGTAATGAGGTTTATGCCTAAAAATATGATGAAAATGGACGCTTCTGAAAAATCGGTAAGGAATATGCGAAAACAATTTAATGGAATTAAGAGTGTTCCAATTGTCACTAAAGACGTTAATATTACGCATAAAACAGTGAAAGCGGAAGATGGATATGATATTCCGATAAGAATTTATAACAGTGTTTCTAAACAAGAGAATGCGCCAGTTTTATACTTTATTCATGGTGGTGGATTTATGGCAGGATCACCAGATGTAGTAGAAGAACTTGTGAAATTGATAGTAGAAAAAACGGATATACTAGCAGTTTCTGTGGATTATCGATTAGCTCCGGAAAATCCTTTTCCAACTGGGCATACAGATTGCTACACTACTTTAAAGTGGATTTATGAAAATGCTGAAATACTAGGCGGTGATAAGAATAATATCTTTGTTGCTGGTGATAGTGCAGGAGGGAACTTAACACAGTATTGTACAACTAAAGATATGGAAGATGGTAGGAAGTACGTGAAGGGACAGTTGCTTCTGTATCCTACACTTAATATGTGTGACTATGAAGATGAATTTTATTCTTGGAGTATAGATAAATATGAAATTGCTCCTAAGTATAAAAAAGGATTAGAAAAAATGCTTAATATAATGCATTCAATGGTTGGAGGTATGTCAGAAGTACTTGGTACGAAAGAAATTCATTCGAAGTATTTAAGTCCATATGTTGATGTATCCCCAGACTATCCAAGTACATTTATTACGGTAGGAGAGCATGATTTTTTAATGATAGAATGTTTAGCGTATGCAGCTAAATTGACTAAAAAAGGAGTGGATACTGAAACGGTCCTTTATCGTGGTTTAGGGCACGCTTATGGAGATAATGTAGGGGTTTATCCTCAAAGTGAAGATTTAGCAATTGAGATGGGGAATTTTATATTAAAGCATAGTGGAAAGTAGGAGAAATGATGGGAAATAGAAAAGTGATATTAATTTCCAGCTTCGCTATTTTACTATGTATCTTTGCATTTACAGACTTACAAATATCCAATAGTTTATATGAACCAACTAATAAGATACTAGTACCAATGAGTCGTATTGTGGTAGGAGCCCATTTTGCTTCAGATGTTACAGTTGGAGTCGCTATTTCAGTTACTGTTTTTATGTGTTTGAAAAAATTTATATGGAAAGATAAGAAAAATAAACGCACAAATAATAATGATGTTCTTCCACATTCATTGAATCGGTAATAAGAAAGTCTTTTCCTTTGAGGGAATATAATAATTAATGCATGGCTTGTTCATTAAGCTGTTTTGTTGAACTACTCACCACTTAACATTCTCACGGACTGTTTGAAGTGGGAGTTTCCTAAGTACAGAAACCTAACGGTTTCTAATTCATTAGGCTATCCCCGTAGTTCCTACGGTTAAGAGACGAATTGCTTCATTTCTAAGATTGAGTGCTGCATTTCGATCTCTATCGTGATGTGCGCCACAAGAAGGGCAATCCCACTCACGAATGGTTAGATTTTTAACGTCTTTGTTTTTGTATTCACAATTGGAGCATAATTGACTAGAAGCAAATGTTTTAGATACTATAACAACTTGTTTGCCATACCATTTTGCTTTATATTCCAACATAGTCCGAAATTGTGACCAAGATACTTCACTAATCGCTTTTGCAAGCTTTCTATTTTTGAGCATGTTACTGACTTGTAAGTCTTCCATACCGATAACATCGTGGTTTTTGATGATTTCAGTAGAAAGTTTATATAAGTAATCAGCTCTTGCATTTGCAATATGTTCATGGATTCGTGCAACGTTCACACGTTGTTTATTCCAGTTCGAAGAACCTTTTGTTCTTCTAGAAAGGATACGTTGTGCTTTCGCTAACTTCTCTTCTAATGTACGGAAGAATTTAGGGTTCTTGTATGTTGTGCCATCAGAAAGAATGGCAAAATCTTTTAATCCAACATCAATTCCACAAGTGGAATCAGTTTTAGGCATTTCTTGTACGCTTGTTTGAACAAAGATAGATACAAAGTATTTACCACTTGGGTTACGACGAATCGTTGCATGCAAGATACGCCCTTCTACTTCACGACTTTTAGCAAAGCGAACAAGGCCAAGTTTCGGTAATTTTATTGTGTTGCCTACAATTCCAATATTTCCGTTTGTTTGCTTAGTTGTGTAGGATTGAACTGTATTCTTTTTAGACTTGAATCGAGGCATATCATTCTGTTTCTTGAAAAAACGTGAAAAAGCATCTGCGAGGTTTTTTAATGTGGATTGAAGAGCGATACTATCTACTTCTTTTAACCAAATCGTATCCTGTTGCTTCTTTAATTGAGTAAGCTTGGCAGAGCAAGAAAAGTAGGTTAACCCTTTTCTTGCTTCTTTATACGTATCATTCCAAAGAGCAAGGAAATAGTTAAATACAAAGCGACTGCAACCGATTGTTTTAGCAATTAATATTTCTTGTTTCTTATTCGGGTAGATACGAAATTTATATGCTTTATTTACTAACATAGGTTGCACCTCACTTTTTCATCGTATATCTACAGTATACAAAAAAACGTAGGCTTACGCCTACTGACATTCATCTCCCACCTAAAATTGGTGTTTCACACCTTCACATTTTTGAGGAAGGAGTCTTCTGTCAGAAAACGATAAATAATTTAGCATTTGGGTTATCATCATTTTATTTGTTAAATTCAATAATAGGATTATAGGTTGCAAGGTAAATTTCTGATTGCAAAATAATAGAGGGAAGAGTAATCTTCCCTCTATTATTTTGTTATTTAATTTTCGTAAATGTAAGAGGCTGAGTACTTAAAGTTGCAGGTACGTGTAATTGAAGAGTCGGGAATTCACCATTTACATTCATATCATAAGCGAATAAAAGCCCCATTTTCATTTGGAACAAACTAATTGATGCTGAGAAGATGTTGTAATGATGATGTTTTAGCTGAAATTCCATATCCATAAATTGTACATGTAGGAAATCATCTTGTTTGTATACTTTCAGTGTTCCATAAGCGGGATGCTCAAAAGTTCCAGTGTAGTCATCTAATGCATGAGAAGGGGTAGTCCCTTTTATTGGTTCGGGAAGTGATGTAGTTGCCTCTTTCATCATTTCTTTCATTTTTTCACTATCTTCTACAGCGCGTTCATGCCAGTCGATATATTCTAGTCCGAGAAGTTCGTCGTAAATATGTTTTGTAATATAAGTAGGGAGTACAGTTTGCCCTGAATTTGTTAATACGATAATACCGATATTTTCGTTGGGCATAAATGACGCAAGTGCAGAAAATCCATCAATATTACCACCATGATGAATAAGTTTATAACCGCGGTAAGCACTAATAAACCAACCTAGTCCATAGCTATTTAATGGTGATTCACTTGTTGATAACATTGGCTGATCCGGGATTGGAGTGTGTGGTGTATACATTTCTTGGAGTAGTTCAGTAGAAATCAAATCATGATTTTCTGTTTTTCCTTCGTTTAAATGAAGCAAAACCCATTTTGCCATATCTTCAATGGTAGAATTAATACATCCAGCCGCTCCAACTGTATCAATATTTCGGAATGGAATTTCTTTCATTTCACCATTATCTTCAGTGTAAGGTAATGCGTAATCATCTGTATTTTGTGAGTCTGTAACAGATAAGTTTGTATGCCTCATATTTAAAGGTTCTAAAATATGTTCTGCAACGTATTGCTCCCACGTTTGATTCGTAATGTTTTCTACAATATAACTAATTGTCGCATACATTAAGTTGTTATAAAGAAATGCTGTGCGGAACGGTGCATCAAGTGATAAATGTTTTATTTTTTCAACAAGATCTTTTCGAGTTAAGGAAGAACTGTACCAAAGAGCATCGTGACGACTTACCCCAGTACGATGAGAAGCTAAATCTCGTCCTGTAACTTGCGAGTTAGCGAGCATATCGGATAGAGAGAAGTTAGGTACGTAAGTTTGGACAGGAGTATCCCAATTAAACTTTTTTTGCTGTGCTAATAAGCTTAATGAAAGCGTACCGAATGCTTTCGTCGCAGAACCGATTGCGAATCGTGTCTGCGGAGTAACAGCCTCTTTTTTCTCTATGTTACGATAGCCGAAACCTTCTGAAATAATGACCTCACCATCTTTTATAACAGCTACAGCCGCTCCAGGAACGTGTAAATCCTTCATCATCTTCTCAACCTTATGTTGTAACGTACTTAAAACAGGAGTTTTGATTTTAGACATGCTTCCAACCTCCAAATATAATTTTTATGTTCCGCACTATACTTTCTGTAATAGAAAAGTGAAAACCTTTTTTAATATTGAAAGTTAATAATTTTGTAAGAAATATTGAAAGAATTTTTATTAATTTGGATTATTAAATTCGCTGTTTTTCATGTTATGATAAATCTCATATAAGATTGAAAGAAGGTTTTCTTACATATGAAACATGCTGAATATGAATACTTAAATTTATGCCGTCATGTAATGGAGAACGGTACGAAGAAAGAAGATCGTACAGGGACAGGTACTGTATCTGTATTTGGATATCAAATGCGTTTCGATCTAAGTAAAGGATTTCCTTTATTAACGACAAAGAGAGTGCCATTTCGCCTAGTAGCAAGTGAACTGCTTTGGTTTATGAAAGGTGATACAAACATTCGCTATTTATTGCAACATAATAATAATATTTGGAATGAATGGGCGTTTAAGAGCTGGGTAGAAGGCGATGAGTATACTGGCCCTGATATGACAGATTTCGGTCTTCGCTCACAACAAGATGAGGAATTTAAAGTGCAGTACGATGAGCAAATGGAATTGTTTAAAAAGAACGTTTTAGAAGATGATGATTTCTCGAATAAATATGGTTATTTAGGAGATGTATACGGAAAGCAGTGGCGTGCCTGGAAAACGACAGCTGGTGAGACGCTTGATCAATTAAAAGATGTAATTGAAATGATTAAAAAAACGCCAGACTCCCGTCGCTTAATTGTTTCTGCCTGGAATCCTGAAGATGTACCAAGTATGGCATTACCACCTTGTCATACGCTATTCCAGTTTTATGTAGCGGATGGCAAACTTTCTTGTCAGTTATATCAAAGAAGTGGTGACATATTCCTTGGAATTCCATTTAACATTGCAAGTTACTCATTACTAACACATTTAATCGCACATGAATGTGGTCTTGAAGTGGGAGAATTTGTTCATACAATTGGAGATGCACACATTTATACGAATCATTTTGAACAAGTAGAAAAGCAATTGGCACGTGAACCACGTCCATTCCCGAAACTTACATTAAATCCAGATGTGAAATCTGTGTTTGATTTTGAAATGGAAGATTTAACGATTGAAGGATATGATCCACACCCAGCAATTAAAGCACCGGTTGCAGTATAATTGTAGAGGAGATGAAAAAATGATTGTTTCATTTATGGTCGCAATGGACGAGAATAGAGTAATTGGCAAAGATAATAATTTACCTTGGCGTTTACCAAGTGAATTGCAGTATGTAAAGAAAACAACGATGGGCCATTCACTTATTATGGGCAGAAAGAACTACGAAGCGATTGGTAGACCACTGCCTGGAAGACGTAATATTATTGTAACACGTAATGAAGGGTATCGTGTTGAAGGTTGTGAAGTAGCACATTCTGTAGAAGAAGTGTTTGAACTATGCAAAAATGAAGAGGAAATCTTTATTTTCGGCGGAGCACAAATTTATGATCTCTTTTTACCTTACGTAGACAAGTTATATATAACAAAAATCCATTATGCATTTGAAGGAGATACATTCTTCCCAGAAATGGATATGACAAATTGGAAAGAAGTTTTTGTTGAAAAAGGTTTAACGGATGAAAAGAATCCGTATACGTACTATTATCATGTATATGAGAAGCAACAATAATAAGAAGGATTGATGTGAAATTCACATCAATCTTTTTATTTGTATTCATTAATATAAGTTTATAGATGGTATTCAATAGTGCTATAATGAAATCTAGCATGTAAAAATGCTAAAATTTTCAAAAGTATTCATATAGAAAGAGGAGGAGAATCGATTGAAAAAGATATGGGGGATTCTTTTTCTTTGCTTAACGTTCATGTTAGTTGGATGCGGTAAAGAAGAAAAACCACAAGAAGCGTTTGATACATATACAAAAGCATGGAATAAACAAAAATTTGCAGAAATGTATGATCAATTATCAGAAAAGGCAAAAAAAGATATTTCAAAGAAAGAGTTCACTGAGAAATATGAAAAAATTTATTCTGGCATTGAAGTGAAAAACTTAAAAGTAGAAGCAGGAGAAGTAAAAGAAGATAAAAAAGATGAAGGTCCTGTTCCTTTTAAAGTAAGTATGGATACAGTTGGTGGTAATATCTCTTTTGGCCATGAAGCAAAAATGGTGAAAGAAAAAGATGGAGATAAAGAATCTTGGAAAATAGATTGGACTCCTGATTTCATTTTCCCTGGCATGACAAAAGATAGTAAAGTGCGTATGCAGGCAACACAACCAAAACGTGGTGAAGTTTACGATCGTAATGGAAAAGGTCTTGCGACGAATGGGAAAGCTTCTGAGATTGGAATTATTCCAGAAAAATTAGATGAAACTGCTCCGCAAACGAAAGAAGCAGTAGCGAAGTTGTTAAATATGTCTGTAGAAGAGATTGATCAAAAACTAGCTGCGAAATGGGTAAAACCAGGGTATCTCGTACCAATTGGAATTTTGCCTGAGGGAGCAACGCAAAATACGTACATCGATTTACCTGGTGTTGCAGCAAAACCTGTAAATGTTCGTACATATCCGTTAGGGGAAGCAGCAGCGCATCTTACTGGTTATATCGGAAAAGTAAATGCAGAAGATTTAAAAACGCTTCAAAAGAAAGGCTATCAAGCCGATGATCCAGTTGGTAAAGCTGGATTAGAGCAAGTATTGGAAGAACAGCTACGCGGGAAAAAAGGTGGCCGTGTCTTCATGGAGGATGCACAAGGAAAAGAAATTAAAAATTTAGCGAAAACAGATGCTGTTGATGGAGAAAATGTAACTTTAACTATCGATAGTGTTGTTCAAGAAAAAACGTATAATGAAATGAAAGGAGAAGCTGGTTCAAGTGCGGCAATTAATCCGAAAAGTGGAGAAACAATTGCTCTTGTAAGTAGTCCAGCTTATAATCCTAATTTAATTGCACGAGGAACATCAAAAGCACAGCGCGAGGCTTGGAATAATGACCCGAAAAAACCGATGACGAATCGATTTACACAATTATCGGTACCAGGTTCTGTATTTAAGCCAATTACAGCTGCAATCGGTCTTGAAACGAAAACAATCGATCCGAAAGAAGAGTTGAAAATTGAAGGATTGAAATGGACGAAAGATTCTTCTTGGGGTAATTATTATGTAACGCGTGTAAAAGATGCAAATCCGATTGATTTTGATAAAGCGATGAAATACTCGGATAATATTTATTTCGCACAAGAAGCTTTGAAAATCGGAAAAGATAAATTTATGAGTGAATCGAAAAAATTCGGATTCGATGAGAAATTACCAATTGAATATGGATTCCCAGCTTCTAAAATCGCAAATGATGGGATTAAAAATGATATTCAAATGGCAGACACAGGTTATGGACAAGGGCAAGTATTAATGACGCCACTCCATCTAGCATTAACTTATGCACCAATTGTTAATGATGGAAACATACCTTCTCCATATATTATTAAAACAGATAAGCAACCAAAAGTTTGGAAAGAGAATGTCATTTCAAAAGGCAATCAGGATATATTAAAGACTGCTATGACGAAAGTAATTAACGATCCAGATGGTACGGGGAAAATTGCGAAAATTGATGGTATGACGCTTGCTGGTAAAACAGGAACAGCAGAATTAAAAGTATCAAAAGAGGCAGAAGGAAAAGAACTAGGTTGGTTCGCTGCGTTTGATTTAAATTCACCTGATATGGTTATTACAATGATGATTGAAGATGTAAAAGGTAGAGGTGGAAGTAATATTCCAGCTGAAAAAGTGAAACATGTTTTTCAAAAGTAGTAATTGAAGAAGACTATCTCCATGAAATATGGAGATAGTTTTTTATTTGATTAAAACCTTAATATTTATATACAAAAACTAACTGAAATAATATAACTTATTAACTTACGAAAAAAAAGTAGCTATTTTTATTGACATCCATTAAAACTTTTTGTATTATACTTACATAAGGTAAGTTATTTACTATAAAGTAATAAATCTCGAATTAAAGATAAATTAGAAAAAGGGAGATAATACAATGACAAAAGTACTATTTATTACAGCAAATCCAAATTCAGCAGAAGGTTCTTTCGGTATGGCAGTAGGGGAAGCTTTCATCGAAGCATATAAAAACGAACATCCACAAGACGAAGTTGTAACAATTGATTTATTCAATACAACTGTACCAGCAATCGATGCAGACGTATTCGCTGCTTGGGGTAAATTTGCAGCAGGCGAAGGATTCGAAGCTTTAAGTGAAAATCAGCAACAAAAAGTTGCAGCAATGAACAATAACTTAGAAACATTTATGCATGCAGATCGTTATGTATTCGTGACTCCAATGTGGAACTTCAGCTACCCAGCAGTAGTGAAAGCATACTTAGATAACTTATCAATCGCAGGTAAAACATTTAAATATACTGAAAATGGTCCAGTTGGCTTACTAGAAGGAAAAAAAGCACTTCATATTCAAGCTACAGGCGGCGTTTACTCTGAAGGAGCATACGCATCTATGGACTTCGGTCGCAATCATTTAAATGCAGTATTAGGATTCATGGGTGTATCAGACACTGAATATATTGCAGTTGAAGGAATGAATGCAAATCCTGAAAAAGCACAAGACATTAAAGAAGCAGCAATTGCAAGTGCACGCGAATTTGCAAAACGTTTCTAATATAGAAAACTTCAAAATGTCCAAACACTTGTTGTTTGGACATTTTTTCTTCTTTTTCCTTCGTTTGTCTAGTATAATGAAGGTCGGAATGATAATAGGTGGGGGTTCTGTATGATTCAAACGTTTTTTAAAATCTTTTATTTAATTTTAATCGTAATTGCGATTACACCAAGGTTGTGGCGTATAAAAAGAAAAGCAAATGCGATGTCACCGCAAGAAAAAGATAGTGTTGTGTATAAAACAACAAACTGGTTTGGTAAGAAAATGGTGCGTGTAACTGGATCGACTGTAGAAGTAAAGGGACTTGAAAATGTTCCGAAAGACAAGCCAGTGCTAGTTGTAAGTAATCATCAAAGTAATATGGATATTCCTGTGTTACTAGGTTACTTAAATAAGCCAATTGGATTCGTTTCAAAAGCGGAAATTAAAAAGTTTCCGGTTGTGCCAACATGGATGGAACTAATGAATTGTGTGTTTATGGACCGCAGTGATCGTCGTCAATCTCTTAAGGCAATTAAAGATGGAATTGAACTGTTAAAGAGCGGGCATTCTATCGTGATTTTTCCAGAGGGAACGAGAAGTAAGGGTGGCGAAATCGGTGAGTTTAAAGCAGGGAGTTTTCACCTTGCTGTAAAATCTGGCGTATCTATATTACCAGTAACTTTAGATGGTACATATAAGATGTTTGAGGCTAATGGAAATCGTATGAAACCAGCTCATGCAACATTAACAATTTCTAAGCCAATTACACCTGAAGAATATGCAAGTATGGATGCTAAAGAGTTAACCCAGCATACAAAAGATATTATTGCATCTCAATTACATAAGTAATAAAAAAAGTTTCAGCTTAAACAAGCTGAAACTTTTTTTATGCTGCGGGTAAGACATAAAACAGTACGCAGAAAAACATCATTGTACTACCGCCTAGTACGAAGAGATGCCAAATGGCATGATTGAACGGAAGCTTTTCCCAAAGGAAGAATATAGCTCCGACAGAATACAAAATGCCGCCTATTAATAGTAGTGAGAAGCCGTGACCGGTTAAATTTTCATAAAGGGGTTTAATGGCAACGATGATGAGCCAACCCATAATGATATAACATAATGTTGATGTTTTAATAAAGCGACGAACAAAGAAGATTTTGAAAATAATGCCACCAATCGCAAGGGTCCAAATAATTGCGAGTAAAGTCCAACCGAGCGGGCCACGCAGTGTAATGAGTAGAAATGGTGTATACGTGCCGGCAATTAATAAATATATGGCGGAGTGATCTAAAATGGTAAATAACTTTTCTACTTTTGGATGATGGATGCTATGTAGCAGTGTAGAAAATAAGTATAGTAAGAACATGCTTACGCCATAAACGGTAAAGCCAACAACAGCAGATGCTGTGCCATGTTTGGAAGCATGAATAATTAATATGATTAAGGCAGGGATGCTTAAAATGGCACCGATACCATGGGTAATTGCATTCGCAATTTCTTCTTTTACAAATTGGGTCATTCTTTTAATTTTTTGCGTCATAATGTTAATCCCTTTCACTGTATTGAGATAAGTTATATTTTCCTTAACCATATCATATACAAAAGGAATAGAAAATGATATTTAATTGATTATATTTTTGAATTTTTTTGACAAAAGACAACGGATACATTGACGTTTACGAAATTTTTTGACAAAATGAACTTATGGAATAGTAGGACAAGGAATCTACTTATGAAGGGGATGGGGAAATGTTTTCAAATATCGGCTTTCCGGGGTTAATTTTAATTTTAGTAGCAGTGTTAATTTTATTTGGCCCAAAAAAGTTACCGGAAATTGGGAAAGCTTTAGGGGAAACGTTAAAAGAATTTAAAAAATCAACAAAAGAATTGACTGATGAGGCATTTCAAGAGAAAGAAAAAAATAAATAAAAGAATATGCTGAAGTTTTTCTCGGAATGGATAAATAAAGTGTGGTGAACGAGATGGAAGATCGGGAAATGAGCGTAGTAGAACATATTGTTGAGCTTCGCAAACGAGTAATATATACAGTATTATCCTTTGTATTATTTTTAATTATTGGATTTACTTTTACGAAGGATATTTATTTTTGGCTTGTAAAAGATTTACCAATGAAATTAACTGTTCTCGGTCCAAGTGATGTGTTGTGGATTTTTTTCTCGATTGCTACAGTATTTGCTATCGTTTGTACAATTCCTTTTGCTGCGATACAAATTTGGTTATTTGTAAAACCAGGTTTACATCCCAATGAACAAAAAATGACATTAATGTATATACCGGTATTGTCTATATTATTTATAGCAGGCCTATCTTTCGGTTATTTTATCGTCATGCCATTTTTATTTCATTTCCTAACTACAATTGGTAATGAGATGTTTAATACGATGTTTACAACGGAAAAATATTTTCATTTCGTATTAAATTTAACAGTTCCGTTTGCTGTTATATTTGAATTACCTGTAGTTGTTATGTTTTTAACGAGTATAGGTCTTCTAACGGCAGAATTTCTTCAGAAAATAAGAAGATATGCTTATGTCGTGTTGATTATAATTGCATCATGTATATCGCCGCCAGATTTTTTATCACATAGTTTAGTAGCGGTACCGCTTATTTGTATTTATGAAATTAGTATCGCTTTATCAAAGATAGTTAGTAAACGAAAACAGAAAAGAGAAGAAGAAATACAGTCGAAAAGTGCCTCGTTATAAAGGCACTTTTTAATTTATTTGTTATACTCTAGCTATAATTGTATACAATATATAGAAGGAAAAAATTATAGAATCTCCAAAATTTAGACAAACTTTTCATTTTTATAAGTTTATACTGAAGTTATCAAGCTATATATGGGTAATAAGACTCCCGTCTCAAAGGATATATAGGACAGGGTTCGAATTAGGTGGATATAAATGAAGTATTAACTTCTAAATGGGGCAGCTTAAGGATATTTTAGTATTCATAGGAAACCTACACTAAAAAACGTGTTAAAGAATAAAGTGGAGGAAGTTCAAAAATCCAACGAAAAAGAGGATTGATATTGTGATTACGAAAAGTTTTTATTTCACTCATGCAACAGGGAATTGTATTAAAATATTTGAAATCCCTGTCCTACAAACACAGCATCCATTAGCGTTTCTAATTCAGTCTCGTCTTCAATTATTTATTGCAAAAATTCAAAAACATAAAAACCCAAGATTCTCGTACTCTTTCCGTGAATATTTACAAAGTTGTTTGAAGTGGAATGATTATTCAAATGTATATAAGACAAATACTCTTGAAAAGAATGCATAATACACAGCAGGGACAGAGTTAGATAGGCTCTGTCTTTTTCATTTTAGGTATAAAAATATAATTAATTTGGTGAAATTCATTCGAAATTGTTGAAAGCCTCGGGAATGCTAGTATAATAACAGGGAGAGCGTATTGGAAAGGGAAGAATATAATATGCAAAAAATTAAAATTGTAACAGATTCAACGGCAGATTTATCAAAAGATATACTTGAGAAGTATGATATTCATGTTTTACCATTATCTATTTCTGTAAATGGACAAACATACTTAGATCGTGTAGATTTGCAACCGGATGAATTTATTGAAGAAATGATTAAATCAGAAGAATTACCAAAAACATCACAACCGGCTATGGGTACATTTGTAGAAATGTATGACAAGCTAGGCGAAGACGGAAGCCAAGTGCTTTCTATTCATATGACAGGTGGAATGAGCGGTACTGTCGCAACAGCGAATAGTGCTGCATCAATGACAGATACAAAAGTAACAGTTGTTGATTCTCAATTTATTACACATGCTTTAGCATATCAAGTAATTGAAGCTGCAAAAATGGCAAAAGAAGAATGCTCACTAGAAGATATTTTAAAACGTATTGATGAAGTAAGAAAGAATACTCGTTTATATGTTGTCGTAGATACATTAGAGAACTTAGTGAAGGGTGGACGTATCGGTAAAGGGAAGGCTTTTATCGGTTCATTACTTAATATTAAACCTATTGCAAGTTTAGAAGGCGGCGTATATAATCCGGTAACGAAAGTACGTAGCCAAGGGCAGATTGTAAAAACGTTGGCTAAACTATTCGAGGAAGATACTGCTGGAAAAGTGGTGAAAGCTGTTGCGATTCCACATGCTAAAGCAATTCCTTTAGCAGAAAGTGTAAAAGCTGCTGTTGAAAAAGTGAATGGATTCACTCAATCAGAGATTTTCTATACAACACCAGTTATCAGTACTCATACAGGACCAGGAGCAATTGGTTTTATGTATTTAGCAGAGTAATAAAAAAGCTACTTGAAATGAATTTTCAAGTAGCTTTTTTATTATTTCAGGACAGAAAATAAGAAATGAGAAGGGCAATACAGGCGCTACCGCTAATTATATAGCGAGTCTGTAAATAATCTTTCATGAAAAACACCCTTTTCAATTTTTTAAAGTATATGATAAATTACTCGCAAAAATTAGTACTATTATACATGAGAAGTTTCTGTGATTTTTACTGGTTTTTTATCTGGGACAATAGGGCTATACGTGAAAGTTTGACCTAAAAAGAGAACATGTAGTTGTTCCCACGGTAGCATTCGTAAATTCCAGTTATTTCGTATTCGTGTTACTGCTTCCCTTGGTGTTTCATCTGCTAAAGCAAAAGTACCGTAGTGCATGGGAATGAAATGTGTAGCTTTTATATCTAGATACGCTTGCACAGCTTCTTCTGGTGAAACGTGAGACACTTTCATAAACCATTCTGGTTCATAGGCACCAATTGGCATAAGTGCAATATCGATTGAAAAGCGTTTGCCGATCTCTTTAAATCCTTGGAAATAACCACTATCACCACAAAAATAAATGGTTTCTGAAGAAGTCATATTATCAATGATCCATCCTCCCCAGTGAGAGGTGTTCATATCAAATAATGTTCTTCTCGTCCAGTGCTGGGCAGGTACGAAGTGAAAAGAGACGTCATCAATTGTTGTACTTTCCCACCAGTTGTATTCTTCTACATTGGTGAATTTTTTACGAGTAAATAATTTTTTTAGCCCAATAGGAACAAGGTATAAGGTATCATCATTTAGTTGACGAAGAGATGAAAAGTCTAAATGATCGTAATGACCGTGTGAAATAAGAACGATATCGATTTTAGGTAGTTCTTTTATAGTGAGCCCTGGCTCAGTAAGTCGTGGAACTAACTTTAATTTATTTGCCCATACTGGATCT
Organism: Bacillus sp. AC266; assembly: GCF_979253805.1. NCBI lineage: Bacteria > Bacillati > Bacillota > Bacilli > Caryophanales > Bacillaceae > Bacillus > Bacillus sp. AC266. The sequence goes on along the minus strand of NZ_CEEDEC010000001.1, from coordinate 1,177,195 downwards.
GTTAAAATATTTAAGCCGTTCGTTTGAATGAGAAAAGTTGAATGACCAATCCATGTGACAGTCGTTTTTTCAAAGTTATTTAGTAGAAATTTACTTTGTTTAACAGGTGATTGTTCTACTAGAAAAGAAAAGTCTTTTTTGTTTTGCTTTCTCTCTTTACGCCAACGTAAGAAGGAGCGAATTGATTTTTTTGTACTTGCATTATCCATATTTTCATAGCGCTTTGCCATGAACATCACCTCATTTAAAATCGTTGTAGTTGTATTGTACCGAAATGTTGTTAAGGAATACAGTGTTTAACATGGATTAATGTTTAAGTAATTGTAAAAAAATAGGGAGATTTATTTACAAATTTAACAATGAACTTCGTTTCGCAAATAATGGTTAGAGAAATAATAGTAGTAAAATATATTTTGTCTAGTAATTCGCTTGAAATAAAGAAGTAACATATGTAAATTCGTACGATTTCGTGAACAAATGATGTAAACAATTTTCTCATAGTGTTTACTTTTGTTATGATATACATAACTTACATAAATTAAGGATAGAGAAAAGAGGTTTAATAATGAAGCGTTATCAAAAGTTAATTGGTCTTATGGTTGTATTTTGTCTCTTTGTACTTGCAGGTTGTAGTAGTTCAGGGGCAAAACTCCGTAAACCGTTAAACTGGGATTTAGAAACTTTCCAATTTACAAATCAAGAAGGAAAGCCGTTTGGTACAAAAGATTTAAAAGGGAAAGTTTGGGTAGCTGATTTCATGTTTACAAACTGTCAAACAGTTTGTCCGCCAATGACTGCTAATATGGCGAAATTACAGAAAATGGCTAAGGAAGAGAAATTAGACGTTCAGTTTGTTTCGTTTAGTGTAGACCCTGAACTTGATAAACCAGAAAATTTGAAAGCATTCATTCAAAAGTTTACAGAGGATACAAGTAACTGGAACTTGTTAACTGGTTATTCACTGGAGGATATTACAAAGTTTTCAAAAGATAACTTCCAGTCGCTTGTAGATAAACCAGAGAATGGGCAAGTAATACACGGTACATCATTTTTCTTAGTCGATCAAAATGGAAAAGTAATGAAAAAATATAGCGGCATTAGCAATACGCCATACGAAGATATTATACGTGATATGAAGCGATTAGCTGATTAAAAAGAAGGGTGCTTAGCACCCTTCTTTTATTAGTATTCAGTCTATGGATAATATGTCATGCTGTTGTGGTAATTTCGGTGCGCGAATTTCTAATACACCGTTTTGATAAGAAGCTTTCGTTGCTTTTTTATTAATTAAATATGGTAACTTAATAATTCTTGACGCTTCTGAAATGGAACGTTCTCGGCGATAATAGTTATGAGATGTTTGTTCTTCTTCCGTCTCTTCAAGTATATCTTCTTTTACAGAGACTTTTAAGTATTCGCTTTGTATTTCAATTTGAATTTGTTCTTTTTGTATACCTGGTAGTTCGGCTGTAACGACGAGTTCGTCACCAACTTCGTATAAATCTACTGGGAATGTTAATAAACGGTTTCCTTTTTGGAAAAAATGATTTAAATCAGCAATTACGCCACGAAGAGGCGTTTGTTCGAAAAAATCATCAATTTGTTTTAAATAATTACGAACTGGTGGGCGAGAAGAATCTTTTTTTTCTTCACTCATGGTATTACCTCCTAGAAATCAATTTGCAATATCATATGACAAAAGCGGAGAAAGGTGAGTGCCTAGTTTTCATGTTTTCATAAAAAAATGTTAAAAATGTGAAATGGAGTGAGTTTTTTATAGTTTTTGGTCGCCATATTCAGTTGATTATGCTAGTATAAATAGGGTTGATATAGTAGTATTGAGACAGAATGAAAACTGAAAGAGGGTAAGAAGTATGTGTGGTTTTGTAGGATGTTTATGTGAAAACCCTAGAGAGTTTTCAGAAACAGAAAAACATCAATTTGAAAATATGAACACGATGATTTTCCACCGCGGTCCAGATGACGAAGGATATTTTCGTGATGAACATGTACAATTTGGCTTCCGCCGTTTAAGTATCATTGACTTAGAGGCAGGACATCAGCCGTTAACTTATGAAAATGATCGATATGTAATTATTTTTAATGGTGAAATTTACAATTATGTAGAACTACGTGAAATGTTACTTGAAAAAGGTGCAACGTTTGCTACACAATCTGATACAGAAGTTATCATTGCATTGTATGCACATATGAAAGAAAAATGTGTAGACTACCTTCGTGGTATGTTCGCATTTATGATTTGGGATCGTGAAGAAAAGACACTTTTCGGTGCACGTGACCACTTCGGTATTAAGCCTTTATACATCGCACAACAAGGTGATACTACATTCTTCGCATCTGAGAAGAAAAGTATTATGCATGTAATGGAAGACAAAGGGGTAAACCCAAAGTCACTACAACACTACTTTACGTACCAATATGGTCCAGAGCCAGAAACATTAACAATTGATGTTAACAAAATTGAGCCTGGTCATTACTTCGTAAAAGAAATCGGTAAAGAGATGGAAATCCATCGCTACTGGAATCCTTATTTCAACGCTTCAAGCGCAACGAAAGAGGAGCATATCCAAGCAATTCGTGATGTATTATACGATTCTGTAAAAGTACATATGCGTAGTGATGTACCAGTAGGTTCTTTCTTATCTGGTGGTATCGATTCATCTATTATTGCTTCTATCGCAAGAGAAATGAATCCAAATCTATTAACATTCTCTATTGGTTTCGAACAACGCGGTTTCAGTGAAGTTGATGTTGCGAAAGAAACTGCTGAGAAATTAGGAGTTAAAAACCATAACGTATTCATTACAGCGCAAGAATTTATGGATGAGTTCCCAAAAATCATTTGGCATATGGATGATCCTTTAGCGGATCCAGCAGCTGTACCATTGTATTTCGTTGCGAAAGAAGCGCGTAAACATGTAACGGTTGTTCTTTCTGGTGAAGGTGCAGACGAGCTATTTGGTGGATATAACATTTATCGTGAGCCAAACTCGTTAAAAATGTTCTCTTACATTCCTAGCCCAGGAAAGAGTGTTCTAAAGGCATTAAGTGGTGCTCTTAAAGAAGGGTTTAAAGGAAAAAGCTTCTTAGAGCGTGGATGTACGCCAATCGAAGAGCGTTACTATGGAAATGCGAAAATCTTCCGTGAAGAAGAGAAAGCTGAATTAATGAAGTATTACGATGAAAGTGTTAACTATATGGATATCACGAAACCATTGTATAACGAAATTAAAGATTATGATGATGTAAGTAAAATGCAGTACATTGATATGTTCACATGGTTACGCGGCGATATTTTATTAAAAGCTGATAAAATGACGATGGCAAATTCATTAGAACTTCGTGTACCGTTCTTAGATAAAGAAGTATTTGACGTTGCATCTAAAATTCCGACAGAATTTAAAATTGCAAACGGAACAACGAAAGCTATATTACGTGAAGCTGCTCGTGGAATTGTTCCGGATCACGTGTTAGATCGTAAAAAGCTTGGATTCCCAGTACCAATTCGTCACTGGTTAAAAGATGAAATGCACGATTGGGCTGTAAATATTATTAAAGAAAGCAAAACTGAGCATTTAATCGAAAAACAGTATGTATTAAACTTACTGGAAGCACATTGTGCAGATAAAGGCGATTATAGCCGTAAAATTTGGACTGTACTTGCGTTTATGGTATGGCATCAAATTTATGTTGAGCATAAATACGATACGAATAAGTTCCACGAAGAAACAAAGCGTGCGTATAGCTTAGTTTAATAAAAAACCTTAAGGTCGCATTCGATCTTAAGGTTTTTTTCATAAATTGCATTTATTATTGATACAATAATAGTAAAAGGATGGACAACATATGATTACATTTGAGAAAGTAAATATAGAAAATGAAAGCGCTGTAAAAGAAATGTTTCACTCACACAGCTTAGATGAGAAAAAGGTTCAGTATTGTGTAAAGGCTGATGATACATATATTGGTGTAATAGATTATAGCGTTCAAGAAGAGAGTGCTATTTTGTCACAGTTAATTATTCATTTTGATTATCAAGGTTATGGATACGGGACAAATACGTATTTTACATTTGAAGAAATGATGAAACAGAGAAATGTGAAAGAAATAAAAGTATTGCAAGAGATGTTTACGGAACAAGCTAAATCTTTCATAGAGGGATCTGGTTTTATTGAGGAAAATGGAATATATGTAAAGAAAATATAGTGAATATTGATTAGGTGATGATATGAATATAAGGTAGGTGGACGTATGACGATAACTTCTGGTCTTGTATTAGTTGGAGGTTGTTTTATAGTAGCAGAACTATGCCAGACTTTTATTCGGAAAAGAATGTATAAGAAGAGAAGACCATATGAATTACAATATATACCCGTGTTTGTAATTTTGTTTTGTATGCTATTTGTATTGCAAAACATAACGTATTTCCCACCTCTTTTGAACATCTTTTTGAAGTTTGGGTTGCTATATAGCGGCGGTGGGATATTTCTTTTATTTCTTTTATTTTGCATACGTTACATCCATTATCAATCGTATATATTCATTTTAAATTGGCTAAAGCAAAGCGATAGAAACCGCCTTACATAAGGGGGTTTTTTTATTTGTACTTGTACTTGTAACGGAACTTGTACAATTAACATAAAATAGGACGAGTAGAAATGAAAGCTTATTACAATAAAGAAAGGAATGAAAAAGATATATGAAACTTGTTATAGACGCAGGGCATGGTGGATATGATTCTGGTGCTGTTGGTAATGGGTTAGTGGAAAAAGAGTTAACACTTCAAATTGCTAGACGTGTGCGAGATATTTTATCTGCAAATTACCCAATCAATATTAAAATGACACGTGATAGTGATGTGTTTATCTCTTTATCAGAACGTGCTAATATTGCTAATTCATTTGGTGCAGATTATTTTATCTCATTTCACATTAATAGTGGCGGTGGCACTGGATTTGAAAGTTATATTTACAATGCGCTATCTAATAGTAGTTCCGCATATGAAAAGCAACAAAAAATGCATGCAGCAGTCAATCCTGTATTAACAAAATATGGTCTTCGTGATCGAGGGGCAAAAAAAGCAAATTATGCGGTACTAAGGGAGACTGCAATGGATGCAATTTTAACTGAGACTGCTTTTATTGATACAACATTTGATGCTAATTTATTGAAAAATCCACAATTTATCGAAGATCTAAGTCAAGCATATGCAAACGGAATAGCAGCTATTTTTGGAGTAGCTCCAAATCCGAATCCTCCAAATCCACAACCTCCAAATCCTCAGCCAACACCACAAACGAAGGGGATTGCTTATATCCTTGGGAAAAATGTGAATTTAAGAAGTGGTCCATCAACGTCTTCTTCGGTTATTCGTCAACTAAACTCCCCAGAATCGTATGTCGTATATCAGGAAAGTAACGGATGGTTAGACTTAGCAAATGGACAATGGGTGTATAATGACCCTTCGTACATTAATTTTGTAAAGACGAGCAATAGCGATGGAAGTGCAATTGGTGTCGCATATATACAAGGAACGAATGTGAATTTAAGAAGTGGTCCATCAACATCTTCTTCAGTTATTCGTAAATTAAATAATCCAGAATCTTATTTAGTATATATTAATCAAAACGGTTGGTTGAACCTTGGTGGAAATCAATGGGTGTATAATGATCCATCATATATTAAATATAATCAATATTAGGAAATGAGTTTATAATGTAATATGAATGCGTATTTATGTATAACGTAGATACGCATTTTAAGAACGTTTATTATTTTCATACTTATACACTTTATTTTAAAAATAAACATTTGAATAGCGGATAGAATCTAAAATGTATATATTGAAAAAGTTTTCTGATATACATTGACAATGTATGTAATATACATTAATCTTTAATTGTTAATGATAATCGATTTCATCTAGGGAGGACATATGGTACATAGCAAAAAAATATTTATGTTCTGCATTATGATATTTATGGTAATAATCGCAGGGTGTAGCAAAGAAGAGAAAAAAGAAAATGATACATCGGCTAAAGCAAAAGATTCGTATACTGTAAAGCATGCAATGGGTGAAACAACAGTAAATGGTACACCTAAAAAAGTAGTTGTTTTAACAAATGAGGGTGCGGAGGCGCTTTTAGCTGTCGGAGTAACACCAGTTGGAACTACAAAACCACGTGCTGGTGATGAATGGTATCCTCATTTAGCGAAAGATTTAAAAGATACGAAAGTTGTAGGTACTGAGCGTGATATTAATTTAGAGGCAGTTATGAAGCTTAAGCCAGATTTAATTATCGGTAATAAAATGCGTCATGAAAAAATATATGAGCAATTGAACGAAATAGCGCCAACTGTGTACGCTGAAACATTGCGCGGGGATTGGAAAGAAAACTTTACACTCTATACAAAAGCTGTAAATAAAGAAAAAGAAGGGCAAAAGGCTCTTGAAGATTATAAAAAACGTATTGAAGGAATGAAAGAGAAGTTAGGAGATAAATTGAATTCTAAAGTTTCTATTATTCGCTTCGTACCAGGTGACGTTCGTATTTATCAGAAAAACTCATTCTCAGGTGCTGTTTTAAATGATATTGGATTTAAGCGACCACCACTACAAGATAAAGATGAGTTTGCGATAAAAGGAATTACAAAAGAGCAAATTCCGAATATGGATGGAGACTACATATTCTACTTCACATCTGATAAAGATGCAGATAAGAATAACGAAGGAACCACGTTAGCAAAAGAATGGACAGAAGACCCACTCTTTAAGCAGCTGCAGGCTTCTAAAGATAATAAAGTATTCCAAGTGGATGAAGTAATTTGGAATACAGCAGGCGGTATTAAAGCTGCAAACTTAATGCTAGATGATATTGAAAAATATTTTTTGAAATAAATGAATGGTTGAGTGCATCACTTTAAATAGGTGATGTACTTTTTTTGTTTAGTTAAATACAGAAAATTCCTTCTTTTAAGTGTGGATAAGTTGTACAATAAAATCAATTATGGAATAAAGGAGTGGGAAGGAATGAAAGCTACTCATAAAGATTGGATTTTATTTAACGGAAGAATTGTGAATACGAAGGAAGAACAGCCGATGGTCCCATTAGAGGAGAGGGGCTTTCAATTTGGTGATGGTATATATGAGGTGTTTAGGTTATATGATGGGAAGCCACATTTATTGGATTTACATTTGGAACGATTTTTTAATTCTATGGAAGAAATAAAACTAATTCCATCGTTTACTAAAGAAGAGTTAGTGGAAGAGTTACATCAAATGATTGAAAAAAATCAATTTCAAGAAGATGGGAATGTGTATCTTCAAATATCACGTGGTGCTCAAGCTCGAAATCATGTGTATGAAAAAGATTTACAACCAACATATTTTGCGAATATTGTTTCGTTTCCAAGACCTACTACTACTATGGAACAAGGAATAAAGGTTACTGTAGAAGAGGATATACGCTGGAAGTTCTGTCATATAAAATCTTTAAACCTTCTACCTAATATCATGATTAAAAATAAAATAAACGAGCAAGGGTATCAAGAAGCGATATTAGTACGAGATGGAGTTGTAACAGAAGGGTGTCATTCGAATTTCTTTATGGTGAAAAATAATAAATTAATTACACATCCGGCCGATAATTTCATTCTACACGGCATTACTCGTCACTACGTTATTACATTAGCGAAAGCTTTACATATTGAAGTAGAAGAGCGTGAATTCTCATTGCAAGAAGTATACGAGGCTGACGAATGTTTCTTTACAGCGACACCACTTGAAATGTTCCCTGTTGTTCAAATTGGTGATGAGAAGTTTGGAAGCGGCGAAAGAGGACCAATTACGAAAAAACTACAAGCTGCATATGAAGAAAGTATTAGTTTGTTTAAAGTGACAAATTAATAATGAGGGAAAAAGCTGGTATTCCCCCAGCTTTTTTTCATGATATAATTCAACCATAGGACAAGTTTTGAAAACGCTGTAAAAAGGGGATTTAATATATGAATTATGAAGATTTTAAAGAAGTAATTCACGGTAGACGAAGTGTTAGAAAGTTTACAGAACAAGAAGTATCCACTAGTGATATAAAAGAAATTATTGATTGTGCTCGTTATGCACCGAGTGATACGAACTCACAAACGTGGGAGTTCTTGGTCATTATGAACCGAGAGAAAATTAAAGAAATTGAACAAATGACATGGGATGCATTACATAAACTTGCAGCAAAAGCAGCAGAAAATGGAGAAGAGAAAGCAGGGAAATTACTTACACGTTCTTTCGGTCCATATGCGACAGCTTTCTCTGAGGCGCCAGTATTAATCGTATGTTTGGCAACACCATATGAATCAAAGTTTCGTGAAAAGATATTTGATCCAATTGCCTTCGTTCCTGATTCAGTATGGGAAGAGGAAGGAATTAAGAGTAGCTGTTTAGCAGCACAAAACTTAATGTTGGCTGCACATGCGAGAGGACTGGGTACTTGTCCAATGACAGGACCTGTATTATTAGCTCAAGATGAACTGCGACAATATTTACAAATTGAGCCTCAAAAACAAATTAATATGGTAATTTCACTCGGGTTTCCGAAAGATAAGCCGAAGAAACTTTCTCGAAAAGAAGTTGATGAGATTACAACATTTATTTTCTAAATGTTATGTAGAAAAGACATTGAAATGACAATGTCTTTTTATTTTGAATGGATATTTTTTTAGTGAATTGGGCTAAAATGATGAATAGATTGGAATTACTATTTATTTCTTTAAAAAAATTAATGTTCTTAAAATGAAAGTATGGTACAGTAATCGTGAGCAAGCTAATATTTGTTCATGAAAGTGTTAAAAACTAGTTTTAAAATCAAGAAGTTATTTTTGTATAATAAATTATAATGAAATAACAGGGGGAATGAATTTTGAAGAAATTCATAATCGCTGGATTGTCTGTATTGTTATTAGTAGGCTGTGGTACTCCAAAGGAAAAAGAGGATGCACAGTCAAACCAGGAAGAACAAGTTGTAAATGCAAGTGATGAGAATATGGTCGTATTTCCTGAAGGAGCAGTGCCAATCGGAGAAGGGAAAGTAAAAGTAACTACTCCAGATGGTACTTCTGAAAATGGCAATATACCAACTGTATTCATAAAAAAGGATACTTTAATTCAGCAAGTCGAATTAGAACTTTCCAATTTTCAAAACGATAAAGAAACATTTGTATTTGTAGATCAAATATTTGCAGATAAACATCAAGTAACTAGTACAACACAGACAACAGTACAATTAAAAGAAAAGACGCTTGAGACAGGTAGTCATACGATTACCGCAGCTCAGTTTGAAAACAATGATCCAAAAGGAAAAGTCATTAGCTTGAATCAAGCGACGTTTGAAACGAAACCTGCGTCTTAATATGGAAAAAAGTACATTACTCAAAAGTAGTGTACTTTTTAGTTTGGATTGAATTATGTCATTGAGAATAATTTGTTTCACTTTCTAGTACGAATGAATAGAAAGAACTTATTCTTTACTATCATGTAAGAGGAAGGAATTGAAAGTTTGAAACGAGTTATTCGTATTTTCTTATTTATTATAATGTTTTCGGTCATTTGGTTTACTTTACAAGAGGCGGTTGAAGTTACGCTCAATTATCACATTCATGACTTGTTAATTGGAGCTGTATGTTTTGTCATTGTGTATCGGTTTTATCAAGCCTTAACGGACAATAAGAACCCCACTTGAAAATTCGGCACATGCGAGGAAGTTAGGTGGGAGATCAACTTGCCCGTAAAAGCCCGATTGGTGAAGGATAATACCCCCTATGATTAAAGTTACGCTTTATGATAAACTCGGATTAAGGTAAGTATTGAGTTGGAAATGTAGGGATTTCATTTGAAATGTCGAATAGTACATACGATGTCGTAATAACAAATTTTCTATTGTTTACTGTGAAACAGAAGAAGGAGAGATTGTAGTTATGAAAAGAGCTCTTATAAATATTGATTATACATATGATTTTGTAGCTGAAAAAGGTGCTTTAACATGTGGGAAACCAGGTCAAGAAATTGAGAAGGAACTTGTAAGTGTAACGAAACAATTTATTGAAAAAGGTGATTACGTAGTATTTGCGATCGATAAACATGAAGACAATGATGTATATCATCCAGAAGCGAAATTGTTTCCACCTCATAATATAGCAGGTACAAATGGAAGAGACTTATTTGGTGAATTACAAGATGTATGCGAGAAATATAAAAATGCAGAGAATGTATACTATATGGACAAAACACGTTACAGTGCTTTTGCAGGAACGGATCTAGAAATGAAGCTAAGAGAAAGAGGAATAGGGGAAGTGCATCTTGTAGGTGTATGTACAGATATTTGCGTCCTTCATACAGCAGTAGATGCTTATAACAAAGGGTTTCAAATTGTGGTTTATGAAAAAGCAGTAGCATCTTTTAATGCGCAAGGGCATGAATATGCACTTGGACATTTTAAATCTTGTTTAAATGCAGAAGTGAAGTGAAAAAAAAGAGGCCTTCAAAAGGTCTCTTTTTCACATTTAAATAGAGACGACTTGCTGTTGAATTAACTTTTTAATGAACGGTCTAATCTTTTCTGGTAGCCCATTTAAATCAAAAAATTGTACAATGTAATGATTCAGCTTCGTCTGCTTTTAACGAGGTGAGTATTGCGGACTTAAAAGAAAGTCGTTTATAAAAAATTCTATTGTAATATCCCTTTAGAGGATTAAAAAGGATTATAGTAAATAGAAAAGAACATCTGAAGTTGAAAGATTGATTAAAGGGTTATATTGTTGAAGATGAACAATGAATACAAATACATAGTTAAGAAAGTACGATTTAAGATCAGGATAAAAGATGTTTCGAAAACAAGTGTTGAGATGATAAATGCGTATTTAAAATATAGTAGCTTTGTATGAAATTTTTATTAGTAAGGAAGTGGATGGATGAGTTTATTAACGTATACTGAAGAGTTTTTTAATTATGTAAGGGAGTTTTTACTTTTAAGGTTTTTACTATTTGCTTTAGTTCTTATCATTATTTCTTTTGTTATAAATCGCATTATTGATTGGTTTTTTAGGAAATCAAGCTTTTTTGATGAAGAGGTAGAGCAGACGATTCAAAGTGTAATTCGATCTATTTTTAGGTATATCATTATCATTAGTCTTATCATATATTTAATTAGTCAATTTGTAGATATAAAAAGTATTATTGCAGGTGCAGGGATAGCGGGAGTTGTCATCGGTTTTGCTGCACAACAGATGCTAAAAGATGTAATATTAGGCTTTGCAAGATTAGCGGACAAAGAGTTCCGTGTTGGCGATTTTGTTACTTTTAACGGAACAAATTCAGGAACCATTGAGGAAATTAGCGTTCGTTTTATGCAAATTCGTGAATGGTCAGGAAAACTCCTTACCATACCACACGGAGAGATTAGAACGATACAAAATTTTAATAAAGGATGGATGCGAGTTATTGAACGCATCACGGTAAGTTATCAGGAAGATCCTACAAGAGTTAAGGAATTGTTAGAAGAAGTGTGTGTTATTTGTAATGAAAAATTGGATCAAAGTCTGTATAGAGTAGATGATGAAGCTGTTGAACCATTTAAATATGTTGGAGTTACAGACTTAAATCCTAACCTTAAATATGTTGGATATGAATTTTGTATTACAGGTTTGATTAAACCGGAAGATTATTTTGAAACTTCTAGACAAGTAAGATTTGAATTAATGTCTATTTTTCATAAAAATCAAGTGCAAATGCCAGCAGCGAATATGTTCGTTAACACTGAAAGTTTACAGAATATCCATGTGGGACAATCTTTATCAGACAGTTAATGAAAACTAGCTAATTTCTGTTTTGGTTTAGAATTTAGATTTGTGAATCAGTAGATTTGAATGAACTGTATGGGATATCTCCGAAAAAAGAGCTGAAGAAATTCGGTTCTTTTTTGTTTGTAGTATTTTGAAATTTCTTAATGTTATAATGGTAGTTGGTGATGAGAATGAACATAGATGAAAAAGAGATGCATCGTTTAGAGGCATTAAAAGAAATTGCTGAGTTACTAAATGAAGCAACAAACTTACAGGAAATGTTAGGGAAAGTGTTACATACATTATTACAAGTTATGAATTTACAAACAGGGTGGATATTCTTTATTGATGAAAGTGGAAAGCATCGTATGCTTGTAGACCAAAACTTACCCCCAGCTCTTACGTGGCAGGAAAAGAAGCCGATGTGTGAAGGCGATTGTTGGTGTGTAGAACGTTTTGTGAATGGAAGATTGGAAAAAGCGACAAATATTATTGAATGTAAACGAATAGAGGATGCGATTGAATGTAATTGGGGCGAGACAGAAGATGTTACACATCATGCGACAATCCCGCTAAGATCTGGATCAGAGAAATTTGGTCTATTAAATGTAGCTTCGCCCCATAAAACACATTTTTCTGAGGAAGAGTTAGCGTTATTAGAAGCGATTGCATTTCAAATTGGAACGACAATACAACGTATTCAATTAGTTGAGAAAGAACGGAAATATGTAGTTGTAGCTGAAAGAAATCGACTTGCACGTGACCTACATGATTCCGTTAAACAATTGTTATTTTCAATTATGCTAACAGCGAAAGGGACTCTAAATATGACGAAGGATAGAGACTTGCAAGAGATGTTAAGTTATATTGGAGAGTTATCACAGGAAGCATTACAAGAGATGACACTTTTAATTTGGCAATTAAGGCCTGAAGGATTAGAGAAAGGTTTAGCAGAAGCGATTCAAAATTACGGAAAACTGTTAGGGATTCAAGTGGAAGTTCGAATTGATGGAATGGTTTTAATTGAAGATGAAATAGAAGAAGTTTTATGGCGTATAAGCCAAGAGGCATTACATAATTGTAAAAAACATGCCTCATGTGAAAAAGTATGTGTTCATTTAAGGATAGAAAATAATAAGTTGCATTTTTACATAGAAGATAACGGAATAGGATTTATACAGGATCAAGTAAGAGAGTCAGCACTTGGTTTGAAAAGTATGAAAGAACGAATTGAATTAATGAGGGGAATTTTTCGAATAAAAGCAGAACCGGAAAAGGGGACAAAGATAGAAATTCAATTACCGGTTTGAGAGGGAGAACGTCAGTGAAAATTAAATTATTACTTGTAGAAGATCATCATATCGTTCGAAGGGGACTCGTATTCTTTTTGAAGACGAGAGAAGAATTTGAAATTATTGGGGAAGCAGCAAATGGTGAAGAAGCATTAACATTCGTCTAAACAGAAAGGCCAGATGTAGTATTAATGGATTTATCAATGCCGAAAATGGATGGTATTGAAGCGACAAAACGTATAAAACAATACGATGAGACAATAAAAATTCTTATGCTCAGTAGTTTTTCAGAACAAGATTACGTTTTACCAGCATTAGAAGCTGGGGCAGATGGTTATCAATTAAAAGAAGTGCAGCCAGATCAACTTGTTGCGTCAATCGTTGCGGTATATCAAGGAAACGCAAATTTTCACCCGAAAGTAACACCAGCACTATTAGGACGATCAGCAGTCAAGAAAGAAAAAGAGAATCCTTTTTCTATGTTAACTAAAAGGGAGCAAGAAGTACTTCGTGAAATTGCGAAAGGAAGAAGCAATAAGGAGATTGCAGCAGAACTTCATATTACAGAACAAACTGTGAAAACACACGTTTCTAACGTATTGGCTAAATTGGAAGTAGATGATCGTACACAAGCTGCCTTATACGCAGTAAAGCATGGGGAAAACTAGAAATAAGTATGAATAATTGTGTCATATGCTACGGAAGAATACATATGAGAAATTAAAATGTATAGAGATGCCGAATAAAGGTTTTTCTTCTTTCAATAATTAGGTACAATAAAGTGAAACTTTAATCAGTGGGGGGGCCATCCCCACTGATTATTAGTTGAACCAATCGGGTTTTTACGGGCAGTTGATCTCCCACCTAACTCCCTTGCATTCATCGAATTTTGAGGTGGGAGTCTTACTGCCCGTTAATACGGGATAAAGCTACTATGGAAGGGGAAGATACGCTATGCCTGGTACAAAAAGTGGGATTGGAAAGATTCAGGCTTCGTTAAATGGTTTATCACCGAAATTACGAAGTATTGCCGAACATATTTTGAAACATCCACAAGATGTTGTACATAAATCGATTACGGAATTAGCGGAAGTTACGAATAGTTCCGAAGCAACGATATTCCGCTTATGCAAACACTTAGGTTTTCAAGGGTTCCAAGACTTGAAAATTACATTAGCTCGTGAGATTGTACATACCCCGATGCAAAATATTCATGAGGAAGTATCGGTAGAAGATAATATTGTCACTGTTGCTAAAAAAGTTTTTCATTCACATATTACAGGACTGCAAGATACATTACATTTGTTAAACGATAACGCGTTGGAACAGGCAGTAAGTGCGCTGAATGAAGCGAAACGAATTGAGTTTTATGGAAATGGTGGTTCAGGTATTATTGCGATGGATGCTTATCATAAGTTTATGAGAACGGGTATTTCTTGTATTGCTCATACGGATTCACATTTTCAAATTATGGGAGCGGGCTTGCTGACAAAAAAAGCAGTGGTCATTGCAATTTCTCATTCGGGCAGTAATAAAGGTTTACTTGAAGCGTTAGAAGTAGCGAAAGCAAGAGGGGCCAAAATTATTGCGATTACGAGCTATCAAAAATCGGCATTAAGCCAACTTGCTCATATAACATTATATACTTCGACGCGTGAGACGGAATTTCGTACAGAAGCAAGTTCGTCACGATTAGCGCAGCTTAGTTTATTAGATACTTTGTATGTGGGATTGTCATTGCAGCGACAAGAGGAAACACTACAAAATTTACAAAGTATACGTGAAACTATTTCGATGAAGCGAATATAAAGGGCTCTTCAAATGAAGAGCTTTTTATATTGGCGAGTAGTCTGTTGATATACCCTCTAGATCTACTTGTTCTAAGTGTCTATAGAAATATGCTAATTACCTATAATAATAATAATCTCTCATCTTTTAGACCCTTCATTTTTTAAACCTCGATATTTTGCATATGAAATTTAACAAGTAGCTTGATACATCAAAATACGTATTGGGTAATAATTCAAATATTGTTCAATATTTAACAATAAGCTTATGAAATTCCATGTTATGATGAACCTGTAATGATGATTGAAAACTTAAATTTGGTACAATAATTAGCCAAAATAGTGAGGACAGTAGTTGTGAGATAAACTCATTAAAACTCTAAAACACTAAAGGGGAGATCACATATGAAAGCAGTAGTAGTTAATAAAAACAGCAAAGCGAATATTGAAGTTATTGAAAAAGAATTACGTCCGTTACACTCGGGTGAAGCGCTAGTAGATGTAGAGTATTGTGGAGTTTGCCACACTGATTTACACGTTGCGAATCATGATTTTGGAAACACCGATGGCCGCATCCTTGGTCATGAGGGTGTAGGTATTGTTACTAAAATTGCTGATGATGTTACTTCACTAAAGATAGGTGACCGTGTAAGTATTGCATGGATGTTCCAATCTTGTGGACGTTGTGAATATTGCGTAACGGGGAGAGAAACATTCTGCCGTGAAGTAAAAAATGCTGGTTATTCAGTAGATGGTGGTATGGCTGAACAATGTATTGTTACAGCTGATTATGCGGTGAAGGTACCAGAAGGATTAGATCCTGCTCAAGCATCATCAATTACATGTGCGGGCGTAACTACATATAAAGCTATAAAAGTATCAGACATTAAACCTGGTCAACCTATCGTAATCTATGGTTGTGGTGGATTAGGTAACCTAGCTATTCAATATGCTAAAAACGTATTTGGTGCAAAGGTAATTGCAGTAGATATCAATGACGACAAATTAGCCTTAGCAAAAGAAGTTGGTGCTGATATGACTATCAATCCGATTTCTCAAGGTCCTGCTGATAAAATTGTTCAAGAGGAGTTTGATGGTGCTTATGCTGCTGTAGTAACAGCAGTTTCTAAAGTAGCATTCAACTCAGCAGTTGATGCAGTACGTGCTTGCGGTAAAGTAGTTGCGGTAGGTTTACCAGTAGAAACTATGGATTTAAACATTCCACGACTTGTATTAGACGGAATTGAAGTAGTTGGTTCTCTAGTTGGTACTCGTAAGGATCTGGAGGAGGCATTTATGTTCGGCGCAGAAGGAAAAGTAGTGCCGGTTGTTCAAACGTGTTCTCTAGATAAAGTACAAAATGTATTCGAAGAAATGGAACAAGGTAGAATTCAAGGGCGTATGGTAATCGATTTTAAACAGCATAATTGTGAGTGTAAATAATTCATTTTAAATATAAAAAGCATGAGTCTAGCAAAGGTCATTTAAAAAAGTTAGACGGCATAAAAAAGATGATCCCTCGTATTCAATAGGGATCATCTTTTTTATATTCTACTAATATCAATGCCAATTAATACTTGATTGATGAGACATGATTAAAGGTTCACTTTATCTACAAATGAAAAAGAATCTTTACTTTTAACAAATTTTTTATGATTTGGAACGGTTTGAATTGATACAACTTGCGAATCTCTTGCTTTCAGTGCATCTTGAATCCCGATTGTCATAAGCTTAATAAATAGAATCGTAATAAAGAATGAAACGAGAGTATACAAAATAATCCACCATGAAATATTCATTTCATAACGATTTAATCCAATAAGGCCTGCCCAATCATTCGATAGAGAAACAGGTTTGAGTACTCCGTCATAGAGTTCACGCATTTGTATCCCACCAATTACAATATCAAGCAACGCTAAATGGATAACGAGTATGAGTGTTTGGACGATATGTTCCATAAATAACACAAATAAGCGATCAAGTAATAAGACTCGTAAGTGTTTTTTGATAATATGAAAACGGCTAGCACCCAGTAATTGTGAACTTAAAATGTAATCTCGTTTCATAAATTCATCAACCTCTGAGGAGATATATAAAGAAAGTGTAGGTAGAGCGACGAAAATAAGTACGAGAACTTGATAAAACGCAAATGAAATATTTGGATCTAATCTATCAGCATTTGATATGATTACAATATTAACGGGCGTGATGAGTATAAATGCGATAAATAAAGTAGGAATATAGTAAAAAACTTCTGAGCATGCCTGGAAAAATCTCTTGAATCTTGGAGCGTATAAACTCAAGAGGATTCCTATACATGTTCCGCATAAAATTCGAAAGAAGCTAATTGCCACGGCTAATAAAATGGTGAATTTTGCTCCTTCTACAATTTGTAAGAAAACAGACTCTCCAAAACGATCAGATCCAAAAGGCGGCATTAACAATGGCGAAAAGGGGGCCTTTCCAAGTAATTCGTTATTGTCATTGTAAAGTAACTGAGGAGGTTTTGGGATGTTATCTTTAAAGAACCAACTATAAATAAAACTAGCTGAAACAAGTATGAATAGATAAGTAAAGCCGATTAAAAATCGTTTTGATTTCCAAATAGATTTCATAATGCTGCTCCTTTCAATTGCTTTTTCCATCTATTCATCATGAATGAGATTATTTGAAAAATGGCATAAAATGGTAAAATAATCATAACAAGTATGATAAATGCAGCTGGAGGTGAAATAAACGCCTTCTTAAATAAAAATTGAATAATGCCTTCCATATTAAAAACAAATTCTAAAATGAATAAGTTAGAAAGTAAGAAAACAAAAATCGTTTTTAAATGATGAAAGAAGTGGATAGATATATTTTTGAATAAATGAATGCGTAGTATATAACTTGATGAAAGTCCTTTTCCATATGCAACCTCTACGTAATGTTTTTCATGTTCTTCTTTTATGTATAACACCATCATCCGAAACATTTGTAATGTAGGTAAGACTGCTAAAGATAAAATAGGGAGTAAATAAGCTCGATTTTCATTAAAAGAAATAATGGTGACAGGAGATTCCCCGAATTTCTGAAGTACCCATATGAAAAATATTTGCAAACAAATCATCATCATCATATCAGGGACAGCTTCTAATATGAACACAATTCGGTTTATCCATTTTTTTATATAATCTTTTGCTAAAAAATAAAAAAATGCCATGCTAGATGATAGAAAGAGTGCAAGCAAAAAGGCTATAAATAATACAGTAAATGAATATAGGTAAGGTTCTAAAACAGTTGGAAATAATGGTGTCTTTTTGAAATGACCAAATTTCGGGTCTGATCCCATAACTACTAATGATTCAGGGGAGAAAACCTGTTTTAACATAGTAACGATCTGATTAAAAAAATGAATTGGTTGAAAAGTGAATCCCTGTTGAGTGATAAATAAATAAGGTAAATTTAGTAATAGTAAGAGTGATAAAAGAATTGATGAAAGTTTTATTGTGAATTGAGATATTTTATATAACATTAAATCCCTCCGACATCTTTTTACAACATTATACAATAAAGTTCATATTTTGTTTTGATTTTTCAGAAAAATATAAATACTATTAGATTTTATAGTATGGAACATATATTTACAAGGTAAAAAAGTGATAGTAGGCAGCCACGCCCTATGTCCATCAAACTAAGAAAACGAGAACTTATATATTATTATCTTTAGGTGGAGGGGAAAGAATGTTTGATAAATTAAAAAGGTTATTTAAAAAAGATAAAGAGAATGATTTAGAAGATGAGAGGTACATTTTGGTTTGAAAAAAATTTTCTTTTCATAACTTGATTTATGAAAAAATATTTTATATACTAATTCATGTAAACGGTTTACTAGATCGTATTTTGCTAGAAACGAAGGGAATGTTCGCATGGAAACAAGGGGGAGAGTAATCGGGATTGACATCGGTACCACAAGTACGAAAACGGTTGTATTCACTGAAAAAGGAAAAGTCGTTGCTTCACATGCAATTGATTATCCAATTATTCAACCGAACGTCGGATGGGCTGAGCAAGATCCTGATGTAATATGTGCTGCTGTATATAAAACTGTAAGCGTTGCCATTGAAAAGGGTAATGTGTCACCGGAAGATATTTCTTCTATCGGGATTAGTACAGCGATGCATGCCTTAATTGCTGTAGATGAAAACGGTGCGCCGTTAACGCGCTCTATTATTTGGGCAGATAATAGAAGCACAAAGCAATCAGAAAAACTATTACAACAAATGAATGGTCATGACATTTATAGAAGAACTGGTACACCGATTCATCCGATGTCACCACTTTCTAAATTATTGTGGATGAAAGAAGAAGAAACGGAGTTATTCAGAACTGCTCATAAATTTATTTCCATTAAAGAGTATGTCATTTATCAATTATTTTCACGCTATGTAGTTGATTATTCTATCGCATCTGCTACAGGGTTATTTAATTTAAAAACATTAAACTGGGATGAAGATGTTTTAACTATGTTAAATATGTCACCAGAACAATTATCAACACCTGTACCAACTACATATATTTTATCGGGAATGAAGCCGGAATTAGCACAAAAGATGGGTATTAGTGAGGATACTCCGGTTGTTATTGGTGCAAGTGATGGTGTTCTTGCAAATGTAGGTGTCGGTGCAATATCACCTGGCTCAGCTGCAATTACGATCGGGACAAGTGGTGCGGTTCGAACAATTTCATCGAGTGTTAATACAGATGAAAAAGGAAGAACTTTTTGTTACGCATTAACAGATGAGCACTGGGTGATCGGCGGACCAACGAATAACGGTGGAATATTACTTAGATGGTTACGTGATGAATTTGGTAGCCCAGAGCAAGAGGTAGCAAGAAAGCTTGGAATTGATCCTTATGATTTATTAATTAAGTATGCAGAAAGTGTACCAGCTGGAGCAGATGGATTACTATTTTTACCCTTTCTATCTGGAGAACGTGCACCCTACTGGAATGCAAATGCTCGAGGTACATTCTTCGGGATAAACCTTCAGCATAAACGAGAACATTTCATACGAGCAGTTATGGAAGGTGTTTGTATGAGTGTGTATTCAGTAGCACTTGCCATTCGAGATTGTACAGGGCCACTTACTGAAATACGTGTTTCAGGAGGCTTTGCGAAATCTGCATTTTGGAGACAAATGTTATCTGACATGATGGGGAAAGAATTGCTTGTTCCAGAAAGTCATGAAGCATCTGCGCTTGGGGCAGCAGCACTTGCTTTGTATGCAATTGGGAAAATTGATTCTCTTGAAGAGGTGAAGGATTGGATTGATATTGTCCATCACCATGTACCGAATAAAGAAAATACGGCTTTATATTTAGAGATGTTTTATATGTATGAACGACTTTACAATCGTTTGAAAGAAGAATTTGATTGTATAGCTGCTTTCCAACGTAAACAATAGGGGGATTGGGAGAAATGGTAGTTGGGATCGTACTAGCGGCTGTTGTTATATTACTTTTACTAATTACGGTAGTAAAATGGCATCCATTTGTCGCGTTAATTTTAACAGCAATCGGAGTTGGGCTAGCAATGGGGATGCCCTTAATTGGAACTTCACCACAACATCCGGGGATTATCGATTCTATTAAATTAGGTCTCGGTAATACGTTAGGGTTTTTAGCGATTGTTTTAGCTTTAGGAACAATGCTTGGAAAAATGATGGCTGAGTCTGGCGGTGCTGAACGAATTGCTAACACATTAATTGGACGTTTTGGGAAAAAGCGTGTTCACTGGGCAATGATGTTCGTTGCATTTATAGTAGGGATTCCGGTATTTTTCCAAGTTGGATTTGTACTATTAATTCCGTTAGTATTTACAATTGCGTTAGAAACAGGGGTATCACTTATTACAATCGGTATTCCGCTAGTAGCAGGTCTTTCGGTTGTACACGGACTTGTTCCACCGCATCCAGCAGCTATGGCAGCGGTAGGTATATTTAAAGCAGATGTAGGGAAGACAATTTTGTATGCATTAATTGTCGGACTTCCAACTGCAATAATTGCAGGTCCGCTTTACGGGAAATGGATTGGTGCTCGTATACATAAAGAAGTACCGTTAGATATAGCGGAGCAATTTATTGAAAGAGATAAGAAGAAGGAACTTCCTAGCTTCGGAAATACATTGTTTACTATTTTACTTCCAGTATTTCTTATGCTAGGTGCATCGATAGCGGAAGTAGCATTAAATAAAACAAGCCAACTTGCACAAGTATTGCATTTTATTGGAGATCCAATAGTCGCATTATTAATTGCAACGATATATTCTTTCTTTAGTCTTGGCTATGCAAAAGGGTTTTCTAAAGACAAAGTCTTACAAGTTACAAATGATTGTTTAGGCCCAATTGCAAACATACTGTTAGTTATCGGTGCAGGTGGTGCATTTAATAAAGTGTTATTAGATTCTGGGATCGGAACTACAATTGCGGAGATGGCGAAAGAATCACATATTTCACCAATATTATTAGGTTGGGGAATTGCTGCACTTATCCGAGTTGCAACGGGATCGGCCACTGTTTCTATGATGACAGCAGCTGGAATTGTAGCACCGATTGCAGCAAGTACACCAGGAGTAAATGTAGAGTTACTGGCACTTGCAACAGGAGCAGGGTCATTAATATTATCGCATGTAAATGATTCTGGATTTTGGATGATTAAAGAGTATTTCGGAATGACTGTGAAAGAAACATTATTAACATGGACCGCAATGGAGACAATATTATCTGTTGTAGCACTTGGATTAATTTCGTTATTAAATATATTTGTATAGAATGGGAGATTGATTAATATGAAACTAGGTTTAATTGGATTAGGAAAAATGGGATTCCCATTAGCTGAACACTTACATGAAGACAAGCATGAAGTAGTTGTATACGATGTAAATAATGAGCTTGTTGAAAAGGCAGGGGAATTAGGGATTACTGCTCGTCATACATTAAAAGAAATGATCGCTGAACTCGAAGCACCTCGTACAATTTGGGTAATGGTACCTGCAGGAGAAGTTGTTGAGTCAGTACTAAAAGATGTATATCCATTATTAGAGGAAGGCGATATCGTTATTGAAGGTGGAAATTCATTCTATAAGGATACGTTACGCCGTGCTGAAGAAGCGAAAAGCTTTGGCTTACATTATGTAGATATCGGTACATCAGGCGGTGTAGAAGGAGCTAGATACGGCGCTTGCTTAATGGTTGGTGGAGAAAAAGAAATTTATGATCAACTAGAACCTTTATTTAAAGATTTAGCAGTAGAAAATGGTTATTCATATGCAGGCCGCGTCGGTAGTGGGCATTTCTTAAAAATGGTTCACAACGGTATTGAATACGGAATGATGCAAGCAATCGCTGAAGGATTTGAAGTACTAGATAAAAGTGATTTTGATTTCAATTATGAAGATGTTGCAAAAGTATGGGCAAACGGATCGGTTATCCGTGGTTGGTTAATGGACTTAACTGAAAAAGCATTTGCAGAAGATCCGAAACTTGATGGCATTAAAGGTGTTATGAACTCTTCAGGAGAAGGGAAATGGACTGTTGAAACTGCGCTTGAATTACAAGCAGCGGCACCAGTTATCGCTATGTCATTATTTATGCGCTACCGTTCACAAGAAGATGATACATTCCACGGAAAAGTGGTTTCTGCACTTCGTAATCAATTCGGTGGACATGAGGTTGTGAAAAAATAGGAAATATTAGTTTTGTGAAACTCATACGAAAGTATGAGTTTTTTTTATTTCTCATACTATTTAATGAAAGTTTTTCCCTCTTTTTACTGTGTTTTGTATAGAAATTTCTGATAATATATAAATATAACTTGAAAACAAAGGGGAGAAATAATTATGAAACTAGTCGTTATTAACGGTACACCAAGAAAATTCGGTAGAACTCGCGTTGTGGCAAAATATATTGCAGAGCAATTTGAAGGGGAGTTATACGATTTAGCAGTAGCGGAATTGCCTTTATATAATGGAGAAGAATCACAACGTGAATTAGAGGCAGTAAAAAAATTAAAAGCTTTAGTGAAAGCTGCGGATGGAGTAGTACTATGTACACCAGAATATCATAATGCGATGAGTGGAGCGCTGAAAAATTCGTTAGATTACTTAAGTAGCAGTGAATTCATCCATAAGCCTGTCGCATTACTAGCAGTTGCTGGAGGAGGTAAAGGGGGAATAAACGCATTAAATAGTATGCGGACTGTCGCTAGAGGCGTTTACGCAAATGCAATTCCAAAACAAGTCGTGCTTGATGGATTACATGTGCAAGATAGTGAACTTGGAGAAGATGCAAAACCATTAATTCATGATTTAGTTAAAGAATTAAAAGCATATATGAGTGTATATAAAGAGGTGAAAAAACAATTAGGAGTTGAGTGATATGTCCTCTCTTTATCATGATTCTCGCTTGTATTACATTCTAGGAGCCAATAGTTTATCAGCTATTGGTTCCGGGATTGTTATGATAACGATTCCGTGGTTGTTAATTAAGGAAAGTGGAGGAGAGACAACATTTGGTTATGTTTCTATCGTTGCAACTCTCATCATGTTTTTACTAACACCATTCATTGGGCAAAGCATAGATCGTTTTTCAAGAAAATCTTTATTGTTATGTAACGAAGGTATCGGGATAGCCATTATAGGAATGATGGCCATTTGGGGATTTGCTGGGCAATCATACAATTCTATTCATTACATTATTATTTATATAGCAGGTTCTTTCTATTATCTATTATTCTATCCCACAATATTTGCATTTAACCAAGAAATATTTCAATCAGAGCATTATAAAAGTTTAAGTGGCACAATGGAAATACAAGGACAATTAACGCAAGTTATTTCAGGCGCAGCTGCTAGCTTTTTAATTGAGATTATTTCTTTGAAATGGATCTTGTTAGTGGATATGTTAACTTTTGCAGGAGCATTTTTTCTTTTCTTATGTATACCGTATGTAAAGAAAAAAGAAGTAAAACGGAAAGCAACATTTAAGAAGCAATTGTTCGAAGGAATTCACTTTATGAAAAAGCGCCCTAAGTTATTTTGGTTTTTACTAGCGACTTATATGCCGTTTATCGGTGTCATGATGGCAAATTATTTAATCCCAGTATATATTTCAGATATACTCAAAGCTAGTGCCTCTGTATACGCAATTGAAGGTATGATGTACGGTGTCGGAGCGGTTCTTGCAGGAATAAGTATTCCAATCATGATGAAATATGTCAAAATAGAAATTTCAATCGTTATGACGATGGTTATTTATGTAATTTCAATTACCGCAATGATTATTGAGCCTTCCATTATGTTATTATATGGACTAGCGATTTTCCATGCGATTGGAAATGCTGGAACACGAGTGGCGAGAAATGTATTGATGATGGAAGAAATCCCAAACGAAGTAATGGGACGTGTGGACAGCTTATTTCGATTAATTGGCACAGGAATTCGAATTGTATTATTAATGTTGTTTACGGCAGGCGTATCTAAAGCAGGGGTAATGATCCCGTTTTACGTACTGAGCTGTATATTGATCCTATCATTAGGGATTGCTTTTTATTATGTAATTTCAAAACGTAAAACGGAAGCGAATGTGTCTAATAAATCAATTGTTTAAAAAATACTTCTGCCTCCTTTTCTTTTTCTATATAATAAAAAGAAAGGGAGTGTTAACTTATTTATGAACAAATGGATATTGCTTATAATCTTATTACTACCTCCGCTATACATCATTTATATGACGTTTCGAATGAATAAAGTTGCTCGTGAAACATTGAGTAATCACTCTCCATACGTTCTTATATTAGGTGCAAAGTTATTTGGAGATAGACCGTCTTTATCTCTTCAAAATCGTTTGGATATAGCGTTGGAATATTTACATGCTCACCCTGAGGTGAAAGTAATTGTTTCAGGTGGTCAAGGGGAAGATGAAGATATACCGGAAGCTCACAGTATGAGAAACTATTTAATGGTACATGGTATAGATGAGAATCGTATTTTAATTGAAGACTGCTCTACAAATACGTATGAAAATTTAAAGTTTAGTATGGATTTATATGATGTAAAGCATGCGGTAGTTGTAAGTAATACGTATCATTTATATCGAACGAAAATAATTGCAAAGCGTTTAGGGATAAAGATGGAAGCTTTGGCTGCTGAAACACCGAGACGCTCTAAGAAAAAAGCGTATGTGCGTGAATATGCTGCAATTATGAAAACAATATTGTTCGACCGTTAGAGCTCAAATGAGAGCTCTTTTTTTGTATAATAAAGCGTATCATTTGAAATGAATGCTATATTCCATCAAAATAAAGGAAACAACATGAAAGGAGTTGTGTCTGTGATTCAATTTAATCATGTGTCAAAAGCGTATGAAGATGGCACAAAAGCAGTGGATTCATTACATTTAGAAATTAAAAAAGGAGAATTTTTTGTTCTCATTGGTCCGAGTGGTTGCGGGAAAACAACGACAATGAAGATGATTAACCGTTTAATTGAAACGACGGAAGGATCAATTTTAATCGATGGAAAAGATATTCAACAATATAACATAAACGAACTACGTTGGAATATAGGGTACGTGTTGCAGCAGATTGCGCTGTTTCCACATATGACAATTGCTGAAAATATTGCAGTTGTCCCTGAAATGAGAAAATGGACCAAAAAGGAAATAAAAGCACGTGTCGATGACTTGCTACAGATGGTTGGACTCGATCCAGATGTATATCGTGATCGCATGCCAGATGAATTGTCAGGAGGGCAGAAACAACGTGTTGGTGTCGTACGGGCATTAGCCGCAAACCCGAAAATTGTACTTATGGACGAGCCATTTAGTGCGTTAGATCCGTTAAGTAGGGAGCAGCTTCAGAAGGATATCGTACAATTGCAAAAAAAGATTCAAAAAACAATCGTGTTCGTAACGCACGATATGCAAGAGGCTTTATCACTTGGTGATCGTATTTGTGTAATGAAAGAAGGAAAAGTTGTTCAATTAGATACACCAGAAGGAATTATACATAACCCGAAAAATGAGTTTGTAGAGGAGTTCATTGGAAATCGTGGACGACCTTGGTATGAGGGGAAGAGTATAGAAGAGGTATTGCCGCTAGACGAGGGTATACGAGTTGAAGGGAATGCTTTATCTTTACATTCGTCATTACAAGAAGCACTAGTCCGCTTACAAACTGAAGAGTCAGTGCCGGTTGAAGAGCATGGTCAATATGTTGGAGCGTTAACAAGTCGTCATATTGTCAATTACATTGTTGAACAAATGAAGGAAAGAGGCTAAACAGTGACTGATTTTATTCAAACGTTCCAAGAACGAAAAGTAGAATTGCTAAGTGCATTAAGTGAGCATTTACAAATATCGCTTATTTCACTATTTTTTGCAGTAATTATTGCAGTGCCACTCGGCATTATATTAACGAGAAAAGAACGAATGGCTGAATTTATTATAGGGACTTCTGCTGTTATGCAGACAGTGCCCTCACTTGCTTTACTTGGACTATTAATTCCGTTAGTAGGAATTGGAAAACTGCCAGCTATAATCGCATTAGTTGTGTATGCACTATTACCTATTTTACGAAATACATATACAGGAATACGGGAATTAGATGAATCACTTATAGAAGCGGCGAGAGCTATGGGGATGAATAGCTGGAAAAGATTATGGAAGGTAGAGCTTCCACTCGCATTGCCAATTATTATGGCTGGTATTCGTACAGCGATGGTATTAATTGTTGGAACGGCTACATTAGCTGCTTTAATAGGCGCTGGTGGGCTCGGTAAGCTCATATTATTAGGCATAGATCGAAATGACCATGCGCTTATCATTTTAGGGGCCGTACCAGCTGCGTTACTCGCTTTATTCTTTGATATAGTACTTCGCATACTTGAGAGCCCGAAACGCTCTTCTAAGCGCGTTATATTGACGATATGTATAGTTGTAGTAATGATAGCTGCTCCATTTCTTTGGAATACCGAAAAGAAAGACATAGTTATTGCTGGTAAACTTGGATCTGAACCAGAAATATTAATTCAAATGTACAAGCAACTTATTGAACAGGATACAGATTTACAAGTGGAATTAAAGCCAGGCCTTGGAAAAACAGCATTTGTATTCGAAGCGTTAAAATCAGGTGAAGTAGATATATACCCAGAATTTTCAGGTACAGCTTTATCTACTTTCGTGAAAGAAGAACCGAAAAGTACAAATCGTGATGAAGTATATGAACAAGCTCGTATTGGAATGGAAAAGAAATATAATATGGTTATGTTAAAGCCAATGGAGTATAACAATA
Organism: Bacillus sp. AC266; assembly: GCF_979253805.1. Taxonomy (NCBI): domain Bacteria; kingdom Bacillati; phylum Bacillota; class Bacilli; order Caryophanales; family Bacillaceae; genus Bacillus; species Bacillus sp. AC266. Next base: position 1,149,936 of record NZ_CEEDEC010000001.1, on the reverse strand, counting down.
CATACGCACTAGCCATGCCGAAAAAAATAGCAGATCAAAATAACATAAATACAATTTCTGATTTAGGAAAAATTGCACAGGAAGCTAAAGTAGGATTTACATTAGAATTTGCTGATCGTGAAGATGGTTATAAAGGAATGCAAAAATTATATAACTATAAGTTTTCAAATGTTAAAACGATGGAACCGAAACTGCGCTATAGTGCAATACAATCGGGAGATGTTAACGTAATCGATGCATATTCAACAGATAGTGAATTGGAGCAATATGGGCTTAAAGTGCTAAAAGATGATAAAGGACTATTCCCGCCTTATCAAGGAGCACCATTATTAAGAAAAGAGACGTTACAGAAATATCCTGAACTCGAAAAAGTATTAAATAAATTATCTGGAAAGATTACAGATGAAGAAATGAGAAAAATGAATTATGAAGTAAATGTGAATGGGAAAAGTAGCGAAGAAGTCGCAAAACAATTTTTACAAAAAGAGAAGTTACTTCGTTAATTTTACAATAAATATACAATTTTATATGTATGAAATGACCGTTCATTACAAAATGAACGGTTTTTTTGTGCATACTTATACATTTTTTCAAAAAAGTATTCCATTTTTCTTCATTTTCTTTTAGAATAAGTAATGTTTTCCTGAAAAAATATAAGAGAAACGTCTATTAGAGAAAAAGGTGACTTTAATAGTTGAACGAACATAACACCTAGAATGACAGATGGGGTGGTACAAATAGAAAAGAAGTTAGGGTTTTTTCCGTTAATCGCATTAGTAGTTGGAACGATGGTTGGTGGCGGTGTTTTTAGTTTACCGCATGATTTAGCAGTAGGAGCAAATAGTGGTGCAACGATAATTGGTTGGTGTATTACAGCAATGGGAATGATTCCACTTGCGCTCGTATATCAAACGTTAGCAAGACAAAAACCGGAGCTTGAGGGCGGAATCTATAGTTATGCACGAGCTGGATTCGGTGAATATATTGGTTTTAACAGTGCTTGGGGATACTGGCTAGCAGGGATTTTAGGAAATGTTGCAACAATTATGTTACTGTTTAGTACATTAGGTTACTTCTTCCCAATTTTTAAAGGCGGAAATAATGTTGCGTCAATCGTAGGTGCATCACTTTTATTATGGACATTGCATTTTCTAATTTTATTTGGAATTCGTGAAGCCTCCATTATGAATGTTATCGCAACGATTGGGAAATTAGTTCCGATCTTATTATTTATTGTCGTGATGGTAACAGCGTTTCGCTGGGATACATTTACACATGACTTTTGGGGCGAAGGAACTATCTCAGTTTCCTCTGTACTAGGTCAAGTGAAAAATACAATGCTCGTAACCCTTTGGGTGTTCATTGGGGTTGAAGGAGCAGTTGTATTATCAGGAAGAGCTAAAAATAGTAGAGACGTTGGAAAAGCGACAGTACTTGGACTTATTTTAGTAATGTCTATTTATATTTTAATTTCTGTTCTGTCAATGGGAGCCATGACAAGAAAAGAACTTTCAGTATTAGAGACTCCTTCAATGGGACATGTATTAGAACATGTTGTTGGGCCATGGGGTGCAATGGCAATTAATATTGGATTAGTTGCGTCACTTGTAGGTACATTAATTGGCTGGTTTTTACTTGTTTCTGAAATTTCTCACGTAGCAGGAAAAGACGGCGTGTTTCCGAAAGTCTTTACGAAAACAAATAAGAAACAAACGCCGCATATGGCATTGTGGATTTCAAATATCGTTGCCCAAACTATATTTATAATCGTTTTGTTTTCACAATCGACATATCAAATTATGTATTTTATTGCGTCAACATCTATATTACTGCCGTACTTATTATCAGCGCTATTTCAATTGAAATTAGTCATCACGAAAGAGCTGAAAGTTGCGAGAGTAAAAAATGGATTGTTAGCATTAATTGCTTCCCTATACTCTGTATGGTTAATTTATGCAGCTGGTTTAAAGAATTTATTGCTTGTTTCAATCGTATATGGTATTGGGATTCTCGTGTATATGTTTGCAAGAAAAGAAAAAGGGAATCGTTGTTTTGCAGGCAAAGAGCGATATGTGATGTTGGCAATTGTTATTGCAGCTATTACATCACTTTATATGTTACTGACAGGAACTATAAAAATGTAAAAGTCCTTTTAATTTAAAGGGCTTTTTTCCTTGTCTAGAGAATATTTAATACATAAGATATTCAGGAGGGATGAAAATGGAAGAAAAAGAACAGTTGTCTAGAATTATGGATTTAGCTAGTGATTTAAGGAAAGTATTAGTACAAGAATCTTTTTTTAATCATCATCCTGAACTTCGAGGCGTGATTGAAAATTTAGCGAGTTCTGTAGAGAATTTGGCGAGTTTGCAGCAAAATAAAGATGAAAATGCCGAAGATCGATTACGGTACGTACTTGCTAAAATGAAAATCGCTCATAATGCCATTTTACAAGAAAAAAAAGCATTTCCTTCTCATTAATATACGTTTTAATTTTGAACCTGACGGATGACGTCAGGTTTTTTATTTCTAGTTTTAGATTGTAGTTCATACAATAAGGATAGTATGAAAAAAAGAAGGTGACTACGTTGAAATTACATAAAGCTCTTCATCCAAGTTTTATAAAGCGAATGTATTATATGAGGTTTATTGGGAAGTTTGCAAAAGCTGAGGGAGAGAAGAATGGAGAAAATTTCTTTGTACAATGTCTTTCTTCAATACCTTTAACTTTACAAGAGTTATTTCCGACTGGAAAATATTTGTTTGAAGGGTTATGCAGTAATAAAAAGAATGAAAAAATCTTTACTGATTTAAAGAAGCATAAATTAGAAAAGCAACTGGTTATGTTTCGTCTTTATTATGATCGTGGAAATTTATTTCTGGAATTAATATGCACAGAAGAGCCTCGGGAAATAGCATCTTCATATAAAGTGATTCCTTCACCAAAGGTCTCAAATTATAAAAAGAGAGCGTCATTGGAACGGAAGTTAAGCAACGGTTATTTATCATTTCTTATGCCTAAATTACCAAAAGACTTTGAGCCTCCAGAATTATTGTGGCATGAAGGAAGGCTATATGGAAATTTATCGTTAAAATCATCAATAAGTTCAATTTCATATTTTGAGCAAAGAAAAGAATGCAAATATATTGAAATAAACGATTGGATGAAACATGTAGAAATAGCAGTAGATGCTCATTTATATTTTGTAAGTGAAAATGTGTATGACCAACTAAATAAACGAATTGCTGAAGAAGGTAAGTTAGTTGAAGTAGAAGATATTAAAATGCAAAAGGATGACTGGGAATGGGATGAGCGTGAATCCTCTTTTTTGCAGTATGTACAAAGTATGGTTCGTAATAAAGGGTTATATTTGGATGATACAGATATATATAATTTTCACATTAGTATTAAAACCAATATGTTAACAATTGTTGGTGGTATACCAGGTGTTGGGAAATCACGCTTTGTGCAAGCTTATGCAGAATCACTTGGGTTACGTTATGGGGAAGAATTAATTTGGATTCCGATTTCACCATCGTATCAAGAACCACATGATATTCTCGGTTACCTTCATCCGAATGGTAATTTTATTGAAAGTGAAACGAAGTTAGTTCGGACATTGTTAAAGGCTAAAGAAAATCCAAATCAATTGTATATAATTGTGTTCGATGAAATGAACATGTCACATATTGAGCATTGGTTTACTCCGTTTCTATCCGTTCTTCAACTTGAAAAGAAAAATCGTATTTTGAGTTTGTATGAGAAAGTACAAGAAATAGAAAATCAAATTCCACCTTCAGTGGAAATTGGTGAGAATATTATTTTCGTAGGCACTGTAAATTTTGATGAAACGACGAAAGAGCTTTCCGATCGATTATTAGATCGAACAAATTTGATTACATTACAAAAAATTCCGTTTTGCGAGATGAGTATAGAACATGAGAAAGTTGTTCAGCAACCCCCGCTGAAAGTAACAACGGGAGAATTTCGACTCAATTGGTTTAGGAATAAAGAGATGATCGAAGTGTATACTGAAGAGGAATTAGAGTTATTGGATAAGTTACATGATGTATTATCATCACACGATATATCAAAAGGAATTTCTTTCCGATGTGCAAGCGCAATCGCTACGTATTTGCAAAATATACCGTTCCAAAATAATCAGTCCTATATGATTAGCAGGGAAGAAGGTTTTGATTTGCAAATAAAGCAGCGTGTATTAACGAAATTAAGGGGGACAGAAATGACAGTGGGCCCTCTACTTTCTGAAGAAGCAAAAAGGGGAGCGACATTGATACCACTTTTACAGTCTCCGCTTGCAAATCGTGTATCTACATTTGAACATTCTTTAGCTTATATAAGACAAAAGCGTAGAGAACTGGAGCTGTATGGCTATGCAAAATGAGGAGCGTTATGAAACAGCAATCGTCGATACGAAAGAAACGCTCCCGTTTGTATTGAAGCTAATTATTGGTACTGAGGGGAAAGGCGATTTTATCCTTTTAAACCGGCTTTGTACGTCTACTACAGCATTAGTTCAATGTATTTATAAAGTACAGGAATTAAAACCACTGAAATTACATTTCCATTATCAAAATCCAATGGATATTACATTCATATGGAATAAAGTATATGAGGGACAAAAGAATATAAAAGAGTCACAATATGAATTAAATGAAAAAAAACAAAGAGTATTAGTGTATGAACATGGAAAAACTGAATTTTTTTATCCGTGGCGCTGTGGCTTATACCATTTTGAAGTGCGTATAGAAGATAAAACTTATTATGGTGCGTTTCAAGTTGTTCCTAAAAACTTTTTTGATGACCAATTTGAAATGATTCAAGATTATGTGAAGTCAATTTTAAACGAGTTAATTTTAGATAGAGGTTATTACAAGAAAACTTTCTCAGCACTTAGCGATATTGAAGATTCTTCTTATTTGGTATTGTTAAGAAAGTTGCCACAAAAAATGAAAAGAATAAAACAAATTTTTAAGAAAGTAGAATCGAATGCGGAATTTGTACACGAATATGAATGGGAAACGAAAGCGCGGAAGGCAACGAGAAAAACTGCCATTATGACAGAAAGAAAGCTTTATGCGAAATATTACAACCGTAAATTTAAGGAGCAAAAAAATAGTATTGAAAATGCATTTCTTAAATTTAAAACGATGCAATTCTATTATTATTTACTTGAAGCAGAAATTTTTGTACGTAAAACTATTGAAATACTAGAAGGAGAAAAGAAGAAAAAGTCAGATGAATTTCAAGCTGTTAAAACAATTATGAAAACGATTGAACGAAATGGATCCGTGACGGATAGGGAAAAACAAAAATATAGAAATCTACATTTACTGAAAGAAGCAGATTTACGGAAAAGTTCTGTGAAAATACAAGAATATAAAATATTAGCTCATATCGTATATGAAAGTGTGCAATACTTTCGAAATTTATTGTATTCTCCATTTTGGAGGGAAGTTTCTGAAACAGCTACCATTAATTCGAACACTTTATCTATACCGCATCAACAATTAATCCACCATTTAGAATTGTTACCGCAACATACGGAGCAACCTCCATCTTTATTATTCGTATATAAACCAACGTTTTTAGTGTATGAGTATTACGCTTTTTTTATCGTTATTTCTATATTAGAACAAATCGGATTTGAAGATAAGAATCCTATCCGTGAACAAATACAAGAACATTTTTATTTAGACGGATTACAAGATGGAACGACAGTGATTTTACATCGAGATGATATAAAAGTGCACGTCGCGTTTAATGATTTAATTGAAACACACCCTCTTATTGCACTAAGCAAAGGAAGTAATTTTTATAACGGAGAGGACACAAAGAAGCCGGATATTCGTTTAGATTGTTATGTAAAGGAAGAAGAGAAGTATGTATATAAATCTTCTATTATTATCGAAGTGAAATATAGTCCTATGTACAATATTTTTCAGCCTGTAGGTAATACGAAAGCAACTGAGCAAATGTATAAATACTGGTCTATTAAGTATGTAGAAGAACAGAATGGTAAACGAATTTTTAAGCGAAGAGCGATTTATGAAGTGATTTGTGTATATCCAGGTAGCCATATGCATAGTAAAAAAATTGAATCTGGATGTGGAGTGTTTTTACAACTATATCCATATAAAACGAAACAAGGAGAAGAGAAGTTGGCTGGGAAGCATGGGATGATTCAAATTTTTGAGAAATGGTTAAAAAGTAATAAAATGTAAAAGAAATCCTTTTTAATGAAGGATTTCTTTAGGTTAAGAAGAATTATATGCAGTACGGAAAGACACATTATACGGTTCGAACTTGATAGTGATTATCATTTTTTTATTAGAGTAATTGAATCTTGTTATGTTTGTAACAGTATGGGGAATTAAGGGGTTTTGCATGTGTATGAATGACTAATAAGTAGGAATTTAATTCATTTTGCAGAATATAATAAGACATAAATATTTTTAGTTGCATACGAAGATTTGTTCTTATATGATAGTAAGTGAAAGCGTTATCAAAAACAGAGCGGCGATGGGAAAGGCGGTTAAATATGTTCCAGCGTGTTCAAACAAAGGAAGAGCATTTTTGGTTCGAGCAACTGTGGGGAGATTTTTGTGAAGAAAGAAACTTAATGTTTGTAGAACGTAATTTAAATCCATCACGATTTTTATTAATAGAAGATGAACATCATATTGGTACAGTAGAATGTATTAAGTTTACAGTACCTGAACAATCAAATTCTGAGTTTTTCTATCCGTTTTCTAAAAATGATTTAGTGAAAGATTTGAAAAATGTGTATGAAATAGGAAAGTTAAGTATTGCGAAAACGTCTCGGGGGAGAGGACATTTCAAAAGGCTGGCAGCTATTTTATTTATGCATGCGTTAGAGACGAAAGCGGAATGGTATATTGCAGCAGTTACAAAAAGAATGTATATGTATTTACTTACACTCGGTTTTCCAATCGAACCGATAGATAGTCCATTCCAGTTTCATGATACTTTACAAGGTGTACCAGTGCGAATTCATGCTCGAAAAGGGGCTACACATCTGTATTCTTTGAAAGAATTCCGTGATATTATTCAAGGGAATGCTCATGCGCAGGCACTTATTGCAGAATACAGTAAAAATATTATGTTAACAAAATGAAAATATATGAATATGTATAGTATGAAGAAGAGTTACTTATTACAGGCATCTGTTTTCATACAAAAAGTAGACCCTTATTCTCAGAATAAGGGTCTAAAATATTATAGTCCAAATATACTAAAAATCATTTTACGACGCTTCGGTTTCTTTTCTCTTTCATATGTTGGTTTTGCATCAGGAGTAATGTATATTGGTTCTTCTTTTTTTAGGGCAGCTTCTAGTTTTTGAATTCGTTCTAACATTTCCTCTATTTCGCGGCGATGTTGTAAAAGTTGGTATGTAACGACATCATTTGCTTTATCTTGCATTTGTTCTTCCATTCGATCTAGTCTTCTCGTAATTGTGGTAAATTGAGCTGTTAATTGCTCAAAATCATTCGATGATGTGTTTTGAACAATTGTGTTTACTTGAGTTTTTAATTTTTCTACATCATTTGAAGATGGTTTTTGAGTAGTTTGAGAGTTTTGAGGCTGGTCTATTTGAGAGCGATGGTATTCTAACATTAGATCTAAATCACCTTGTGTGAAAATAAAATGACCATATTTATTTTTTTTAATCGTAAGATTTAATTGTTGTGCAATCCGGACAACAGCCTTTGGGCTAACACCTAATTTCTTTGCGATAAATGGTGTTTTATATTCCAAAATAATCCCTCCTATATATATCCTGTTGAATGATTTCTAGTTATGTAGCAAGTTCCCTTCAGGTGTGACAAAAGAAGTGTGGAATCGGCAAAGAAAGTGTTTTTTCACGAAGTTCAGCTGTTTAGCACATACTATTTATATAAATCATTTTTAGTTATCGGAAAATTGGGCTTATTATAGTTTGACGATAATAAGCTAATTAGATTATCATAATTATAAATATCTTTTTTATGTATGCATATAATATATAAAAAGGTGGTTACTAATGTAGAATTTTATTAGAGTATAAGAATGCTTACTTCACTTGAATAAATTTAAGTAGGAGGTGGCTTCCTTGCTTACACTGTAAGTAAGGAAAAGTATTTGGACATATATAGTATAAGTATAGTGATTGTTTTAATTGCCTTAACGGCATTTTTCGTTGCAGCAGAATTTGCAATTGTTAAAGTGAGGAGTTCACGAATTGACTATTTAATTGCAAAAGGAAATAATCGTGCAATATCTGTCAAAACAATCATTACAAACTTAGACGAATATTTATCAGCTTGTCAATTAGGAATAACTGTTACAGCTCTTGGGATTGGGTGGTCTGGTAAACCTGCGCTAAAGCACATGTTTGATGTGTTGTTTGCAAATTGGAACTTCCCTACTCAACTCGCAGACATTTTAGCTATAATTTTAGTATTTTTGTTTATCACATTTTTCCATGTGGTAGTAGGAGAGTTAGCTCCAAAAACATTTGCGATTCAAAAAGCAGAACAAGTGAGTTTCTTTGTTGCTAAGCCACTCATTTTGTTTTATCGTATTGCATTCCCATTCATTTGGATTTTAAATGGATCAGCTCGGTTAATTACAAAGTTTCTTGGGTTGAAACCACCAAAAGGGCATGATGAAGTGCATTCAGAAGAAGAATTGCGGTTGTTAGTTTCAGAAAGTTATAAAAATGGTGAGATTAATCAATCTGAATATAAGTATGTGAATAAAATATTTGAATTTGATGATCGTATTGCGAAAGAAATAATGGTACCACGAACAGAGATGAATATTTTAAATAAAGAAATGCCTGCTGAAGAGGCTTTACAAAAAATGTCTCATGAAAAATATACGAGGTATCCGGTTGTTGATGGTGATAAGGACCATGTAATAGGCTTTGTGAATTTTAAAGATATATTTACAGATTTTGTGAAGCACCGAGTTGTTAGTGAAAAGACAGTGGAGCAATATATTAGGCCAATTATTTTAGTTATTGAATCTATCCCGATTCATGATCTATTTTTAAAAATGCAAAGAGAAAGAACACATATCGCTATATTAATTGATGAATATGGTGGTACATCAGGTCTTGTAACCGTTGAAGATATTTTAGAAGAAATTGTAGGGGATATTCAAGATGAGTTCGATACTGATGAACAACCGGAAATCCAACAAGTTAGTGAGACGAAAACGATTTTAGAGGGAAAAGTACTTGTTAGTGAAGTGAACGCATTATTAGGTTTGACTATTGACGACGATGATGTCGATACGATTGGCGGTTGGATCCTAACAAAAAATATTGAGATTTCCGAGGGTGATACCATTGAGATTGAAAATTATAAATTTTGCGTAAAAAAATTAGATGGACACTATATTAAGAGATTAGAAGTAACGAAACCTTCAGAATCGATTGTTATTGTAGGAGATGAAAAAAAGATTTCGCTCCAAGAACAAATTAGTTCGTAAACTCTGCTTTGTAGCAGAGTTTTTTTGAGCAAAATGTTTTTTTGATGTATTAGGGCTATGATACAATTACACAAGTCAGACCTTTCACTAGGTGAAATAAATGAAATGTATTATTGTATACATATATTCGGAAGGAGAACCACTATGAAAAAACATTTATATATAAATGGGGTATGGAAATCAGTAGAGACGTATAAACCATTGTATGCACCATATTCTGAAGAAACATTAGCGGAGATTGCGCAAGGTACAGAAGATGACGTTAAGGAAGCAATAGTTTCGGCCAAAAATGCAATGAAAGAAATGAAAAAATTATCCGCATACGACCGTGCAACTATTTTAGAAAAGGTTGCACAAAAAATGGATGAGAGAAGAGAAGAGTTTGCAGAGATTATCGCAAAAGAAGCTGCAAAACCAATTCGTGCTGCACGTGGAGAAGTAGATCGCACTGTTCAAACATATAAGTTTGCAGCTGAAGAAGCGAAGCGAATATATGGTGAGACGTTACCATTAGATGCTGCACCAGGAGCAGGTGGCCGTATAGCGTATACAATTCGACAACCAATCGGGGTTATTGGTGCTATTACACCATTTAATTTTCCACTTAATTTAGTAGCACATAAGGTAGGCCCAGCAATTGCGGCTGGAAACACTATTGTGCTAAAGCCTGCCGACCAAACGCCACTTTCTTCGTATGCATTGGTAGAATTATTTGAAGAAGCTGGTTTACCAAAGGGAGCTTTCAATATAATTTCTGGACCTGGATCTGTTGTAGGTGAGGCATTAGTAAAAGATGAGAACGTTGCTAGTATTACTTTTACAGGAAGTCCGAAAGTAGGTATTGGAATTAAGGCAAAAGCCGGGTTGAAACGAGTGACGTTAGAATTAGGATCGAACGCTGCAGTAATTATTGATGAAGATGTTGAATTGACAGACGAAATAATTGAACGTGTAAAATGGGGCGCGTTTGTGAATAATGGACAAGTTTGTATTTCAGTACAACGTGTTTTTGTGCATGAACGCAAAATGGAAGAGTTTATTACAAAATTAACGAAAGCAATGGAAAACGTTGTAGTAGGAGATCCGCTTCATGAAGAAACAGATGTATCAGCACTTATTTCAAAAAAAGATGTAGAACGTATAAATTCATGGGTGGAAGAGGCAGTTAAGGAAGGAGCTAATGTTGTATACGGTGGTAACAAACGTGATGCAAGGATTTTTGAACCAACTGTATTAACAAATGTTCCAGATTATGTATCTGTTCAGTGCCAAGAAGTATTTGGTCCACTTATGACTGTAAATACATTTAAAGAATTTGATGAGGCTTTAGAACAAGTAAATAATTCACGTTATGGATTACAAGCAGGTGTATTTACAAACAATCTATGTAAGGCAATGCGTGCAATTGATGAATTAGAAGTCGGTGGTGTCATGATTAATGATATTCCAACGTTCAGAGTAGATCATATGCCTTATGGCGGTGTGAAAGAGAGTGGAACAGGCCGTGAAGGGATTAAATATGCAATAGAAGAAATGACAGAAATGAAATTAGTGTGTATTAAAAAATAAAGTAGATCGAGCTTAAACACCGCAATAAAAAACGAGCAGGAAATGTTTACGATTCCATACTCGTTTTTTATTGTTTGTTTTACGTTTCTCGGAACGATTACATTTAATCAAGTGTACCTTTTACTTCATTTCTTGTTTGAAAATATCATCTTCGACATAAATATGTTCTTTATCTACAGCAGTGCTATGAGAGAGTACTAAACCTATTGGTGTTTCAGTACCTTTATTTTGAACAATTGTAAAATGAATATTTTTTTCAGTTGCTAATTTAATGTATTTTGATAAATGTGGGTAAGCAATGCTTCCATTTAGGAATAGTTGTAATGATTGAGAAGAACGTATGTTACCCGTTACTTCTGTATACACATTACTTTGCATTACTTGACCGATTGTTAAAGCGATTTCTACACGCTCACGTAATGTAGTTAAGTACATATTACGTTCTTCTGGTTTGTTTTGCTTTTGGCCATATATGCCTTCTTGGAGATAGTCTTCCACATTTTTATTTACCATATTTTTCACACCTTTCACTTCTTATTGTACGCAAGAATTAAAAAGGATGCAAAAAAAAAGTAGTTTTGAACAGGAAAATAATTAAAAAAATGAGAAGAGAAAAGGGATATATGAATAAAACTTATTTATATAAGAAGGGAAAAATAAATTTTATCAACAGAAATTAACAAAATGTGACAATAATCTATTAACGAAATGTATTTTTTGTGTTAATATTCAAAATATAAAGGGTATTCGTCGTATGGAAATGGAGGGAATGGAGGTTTTTCCAATCGATAAGGATATTAAAGAAGTATTTTGTTCGCACTTGAAAAACAACAGGCACCAATTCGTAGAGAACTGGAAAAACAAAATGATAATTTCCGAAAAAGATCCATTTAAACAAGAGGTAGTTCAAAATGGAGCGAATTTATTAGAGTTAATTATCGAGCTTATTATGGAAGATAAAGACATTAATTATCTTCAGCCATTATGTGAGAAAATTGCGATTGAGCGTGCAGGGGCAGATGCGAATATTGGAGATTTTGTTTACAATGCAAATGTGGGAAGAAACGAACTTTTTGAAGCAATGTGCGAATTGGATGTAAGCGCTCGAGAACTGAAACCGATTATGGCCAAAATACATACTTGTTTTGACAAATTAATTTATTATACCGTTTTAAAATACTCAGAAATTATATCGAGGAATTTAGAAGAAAAACAGCAATATATAAATGAAACACATAAAGAAAGGCTTACGATTCTAGGGCAAATGTCGGCTAGTTTTGTACATGAATTTCGTAATCCGCTAACTTCGATTATGGGATTTGTAAAGTTATTGAAGACAGATCACCCTAATCTATCGTATTTAGATATTATTTCACATGAATTAGATCAATTAAATTTTAGGATTTCGCAATTTTTACTTGTATCGAAAAAAGAAATGTGGAATGAATCTGAACGTTTTTTGGTAAATGACTTATTTCAAGATATTATACAATTCTTATATCCAAGTTTAGTTAATGCAAATGTTTTGATTGAAAAGAATTTGCCGTATCCTATTCCACTCGTTGGTTACCGGAGTGAAGTGAAGCAAGTAGTTTTAAATATTTTAATGAATTCGATTGATGCTCTTGAATCGGTGAAAGAAGAGCGGAAAATTATCATTGATGTATTTGAAGAGGATCAGGCTGTTCGCATTGTTATAAAAAATAATGGACCTATGATTCCAGCAGACAATGTAGAGACTATTTTTGAGCCATTTGTAACTACTAAAAAGCTAGGAACTGGTATTGGACTATTTGTATGTAAACAAATTGTAGAAAAACATAAAGGATCCATATTGTGTCGTTCGGATAACGATTGGACAGAATTTCAAATTACGTTTCAAAAGTAAACAGTCTACACCATGCGAATGGTGTAGACTGTTTTAATTTGTAAGTATAACGGTTTCTAATTTTGGATCCTCAGTTGAATAACCAACTATTGAAATTGTGTAAATTGTATTTGGTTCAACGTTGAATTTTGGAATGGTTAATAGAACTTTTTTTGTATCAGCAAGTGAAACTTCAATATCTGCTGTACCAGGGCTAACTTGTAAAAAATCTGTTATTTGCTTAAAGAGTACATTTTCAAATAAATGATCCCCATCTTTTAAATTTACATTTACAACTGGAGTGTCTGGTGAAAAATGTGCAAATCGTATTTTTGCTTGACCAGATGGTAAATGAGTATTATCAAGAATGGGTTGTAATTGGAGATGATTATCGCTATTGACCGCTGCAAGGGTATAAGTGTGATTCCCCATTATTGGTACTAATGCTGAAAATATTGGAGTTTCGTTTCCGACAGGGACAATATCAATACGGTATTTACCTTGCACTAATGATAAATACGGACTGAATTGTTTAAAAGAAATATTTTTAATAACCTTTTGTCCGTTTATTATAATATCAACTGCTGGTGTATGGGGAGCTGTGTGGAAGATTCTCATATGTGACGGTAAAGTCGCTTCTTGTGAATCTCTCTTTTCATATGCTTGTACAAGTTTTGTAATTGCATCATAGTATTTCATATAGAGTTCTACATATCTTTTAGGATTGCTATATTGATAGTAACGAGCGAGCTGTTCGTAACGTGCAGCTTCTTGGCCGTATTTTTCAATTTCGGATTGAGTCATGAACATTCCTCCTTTATCATCATTACAAATATATGCGAAGCTAGAAAGAGGTTATGCAAAAAACTTGCCTTTCTAGAAGGAAAAGTTAAAATGGGGATTTTTTTATTTATAGGCAAACACACATACAAATCGATAATTGTCCTACATAAATTATAAAGGAAAGGTAGTTTAACTTTGATGGAAGGAGTGGAACCATTGGGATGGGGATATCCCCATAGTTATTGGGAATGAAGTTATGGAGGATTTGGTGCTATAGGCTGTGGGACGAATTATGGATTTGTATTATGAGTATTTCTATTAATTTTAGTGATGCGTTGGATAAGGTAATACCGATAAAAGAGCGTCGTGCCGAACTGATTAATGTGGTTAATCGGTTCTTTTTTTATTGTTCTAAACAGGTGGTACTATTTGTTAAGAAATAGTTACGATAAATGAGGCGGAGTAAAATGTCGAATTTTGTTTGAAAATATGCAATATAAAGTAGGATAATAGGAAGGAGAATAACGGGAGTTCCGTCGAAGTTTACACAATGTCAGCAATTGAGGGAAGTTGATATTATATTAAAAAAATATTCAATTTGCTGTTATCTTAAATCAGGAAGGGGTATTTAAGCGTACAGGTAAGGTTGGTCTTCATTTCAAGTTCTGAATTTTCTGTTTTTAAAATAATATTTAGCAGTCATTTGTATATTTTATAATAGTTTTTTGATAAATTCACTGCTTTTGCAGAGGATTCTTTTTTATGAAAGAAACGTCAATTTTCTTCATATACATATACAAATTGAAGAAATGGGGGAGCGCTATGCGCGATTACTTAATTAAACCACTTGTTGGTCAGCCGTATCCGATGATTTCACATGGAAAAGGTGTGTATTTGTATGATCAAAACGGAAATAAATATTTTGATGGTTCGTCTGGAGCGATTACGGCAGGTATTGGACATGGCGTAGCAGAGATAGCAGAAGTTATTAAAAAACAGGCAGAGGAGATTGCTTTCGTTTATAGATCACAGTTTACGAGTGAACCAGCTGAAAAATTAGCGAAGAAGTTAAGTGATTTATGTGTAGGAGATTTGAACTGGAGCTTTTTTGTGAATAGTGGTACGGAAGCAAATGAAACAGCTATGAAAATCGCAATTCAGCATTTTCAGGAGCGTGGCATTCAAGGGAAACATAAAATTTTGTCACGGTGGATGAGCTATCACGGGATTACAATGGGAGCTTTATCTATGTCTGGGCATCCACTGCGCAGACAACGTTTCGTTTCTATTTTGGAAGATTATCCGACTATTCCAGCTCCATACTGTTTTAGATGTCCTGTACAAAAGGTATATCCAACATGTCAACTTTCTTGTGCGACTGAACTAGAAAGAGCGATTGATCGAATTGGTGCAGAACATATTGCAGCTTTTATTGCTGAACCGATTATCGGAGCTGCTGGAGGAGCGGTTGTCCCACCGAAAGAATACTATAAAGTAATTAAAGATATTTGTAGTCATTACGATATATTATTTATTGCGGATGAAGTAATGACTGGACTTGGTCGTACTGGTGCATGGTTTGCGATGGAGCACTGGGGTGTAGAACCGGATATTATGACCCTTGGTAAGGGGCTAGGAGCGGGTTATACACCAATGGCAGCAACAGTTGTAAGTGACCGTGTTATGGAGCCAATTTTACGTGGATCACGTTCTGTAATGAGCGGGCATACGCTTAGTGCAAATCCATTGTCTGCAGCAACGGCTTTAGCTGTTATTGAATATATGGAGAAACATAATTTACCTGAAAAAACAGCAGAAAAGGGAGAGTATTTATTAAAAGGTTTGCAGAAAGTTCAGCAACAATCGACAATCATTGCCGATGTGCGTGGAAAAGGATTGCTAATTGGAATAGAATTGCAACCGTTTACAAAAGCGTCGGAGCTTATTTCAGTTGCTGCTAAAAATGGACTGCTCTTATACCAAGCTGTTTCAGGGCAAGCAGGAAAAGAGGATAGTGCACTGCTTGTTGCACCACCAATGACAACTACATATTCCGAGTTAGATGAATTACTTTCAATTTTTGTAAAGAGCGTGGAAGAGATGATGCAAAAAGGAGGGCATAGTATCGCATGACAACTATTACAAATACATTCGGTAAATTAAAAGAAATAGAGGAAGTAATTTCTTTGTTCCATGATGATATGACATTAATGTTTGGGGGATTTGGAGGAATCGGATCCCCTCCATCTTTAATTCAAGCTGTTTTAGATAAAGGCATTACAAATTTAAATTTAATAGGAAATGATACTGGATTTCCTGATGTAGGAATCGGTCGTCTTGTTACGAATGAAAGGGTTAAATCTTTAGTTACTTCTCATATTGGGTCAAATCCAAATGCGGGAAGACAATTAAATGAAGGAAGATTGCAAATTGAATTCTCTCCGCAAGGAACACTCGCAGAGCGTATTCGCGCTGGTGGTGTAGGGCTTGGTGGTATTTTAGTTGACGTTGGTGTTGATACGATTGTAGAAGAAGGAAAGCGTACAGTTGAAATGAATGGAAAGACATATTTAGTTGAAACAGCTTTAACGGCTGAAGTCGCAATTGTATATGCGAAAAAAGCGGATCCGTTTGGCAATCTTGTATTTGATAAAAGCGCTCGTAATATGAATCCACACGTAGCTATGGCTGGTGACATAACGATTGTAGAAGCAGAAGAAATTGTTCCACTTGGAAGTTTAGATCCAGAAGAAATTGTCGTCCCAGGTGTATTTGTAAATTATATCGTGCCATCGGAAGGAGTGAATTGGAAATGGGTATGGGCGTAGAAGTAAGAGATAAGATTGCAAGACGTGCAGCGAAAGAAATTCAGAATGGTATGCTTGTAAATTTAGGTATTGGAATTCCATCGCTTGTACCGAATCATTTGCCAGAAGATATGAATGTTATGTTTCATGCGGAAAACGGTATTGTTGGTATGGGACCAACGCCAAGTAAAGGGAATGAAGATGAGAATTTATGTAACGCAGCTGGTTTACCAACATCTCTTATTACAGGAGCAAGTTATTTTGATAGCTGCATGGCGTTTGGCATGATTCGAAAAGGATTACTTGATGTTACGATACTTGGTTCGTTACAAGTAAGTGCAAATGGTGATTTAGCGAACTGGATTGTACCAGGAAAACGCGTTCCAGGTATTGGAGGAGCGATGGATTTAGCGCAAAAAGCGAAGCGGGTCGTTGTTGTGATGAATCATGTTGATAAATACGGAAATGCAAAGATTGTTTCGGAATGTACATTGCCATTAACTTCGAAAAAATGTGTAGATTTAATTATTACAGACATGGCTGTCATGGAAGTGACCCAAAGAGGACTTGTCTTACAAGAATTAATGAGTCCATATACTGTAGAAGATGTAAAACGACATACGGCAGCTGATTTTCATATAAGCTCAAATTTACTAGTAATTGAATGAGGGGAGTTGTAATATATGGAGCAATTAAAAAAACAAGTTTGTGATTATATTGAGGGTCATGAAGAAGAGAGTGTAAAATTTTTAACACGATTAATTCAAGAAAAGAGCGTATCTGGTGATGAAAGTGGTGCGCAGGCAATTGTTATTGAAAAGTTGCGTGAGTTAGGTCTAGATCTTGATATTTGGGAGCCTGCTTTTAATGAAATGAAAGATCACCCTTATTTCGTATCACCTCGTACAAGTTTTACAGATAGCCCGAATATTGTAGCGACTTTAAAAGGAAGTGGCGAAGGGAAATCTATGATTTTAAACGGGCATATTGATGTCGTGCCAGAAGGGGATGTAAATCAGTGGGACCATCATCCATATAGTGGAGAGAAAATAGGAAACCGCATATATGGACGTGGAACAACAGATATGAAAGGCGGCAATGTTTCACTTATGCTTGCGATGGAAGCGATTATTGAATCTGGTATTGAACTAAAAGGTGATATACATTTTCAAAGTGTAATAGAAGAAGAGAGCGGTGGGGCAGGAACATTAGCTGCTATTTTACGAGGATATAAGGCAGATGGCGTTATTATTCCTGAGCCGACGAATATGAAGTTTTTTCCGAAACAACAAGGATCAATGTGGTTTCGTCTACATATAAAAGGAAAAGCAGCACACGGTGGTACACGTTATGAAGGAGTAAGTGCAATTGAAAAAAGTATGTTTGTTGTAGAGCATTTGAGAAAATTAGAAGAGAAGAGAAATGGTCGAATTACAGATCCGTTATTTAAGGGGATTCCGATTCCAATTCCAATTAACGTCGGGAAAATTGAAGGGGGAAGCTGGCCAAGTTCTGTTCCCGATTCATTAATTTTAGAAGGAAGATGTGGTATTGCGCCGAATGAGACTATAGAGGCAGCAAAAGAAGAGTTTGAGGGCTGGATTGGTGAATTAAAAGATGTGGATAGTTGGTTTGTAAAAAATCCTGTAGAAGTAGAATGGTTTGGGGCTAGATGGGTTCCTGGTGAACTAGAAGAAAATCATCCACTTATTACAACGCTTCAACATAACTTTGTTGAAATCGAAGGGAACGAGCCGATTATAGAAGCTTCGCCATGGGGAACAGATGGAGGTTTGTTCACACAAATAGCTAACGTACCCACGATAGTATTTGGTCCAGGAGAGACGAAAGTAGCACACTATCCAAACGAATATATAGAAGTTGATAAAATGATTGCTGCCGCAAAAATAATTGCATGTACATTACTAGATTGGTGTGAGGTGAAAAAATGAAATACTATGAATCTTTTAGTGAACAGACAAAGCATTATACAGTAGAAGGGGTTTTAGATTATTTTAATAAACGTATTAGAGTTGATCACTATACAGGAAATGTTGAAAGCATCATACAAACAATCGATGAATTAGCAAAGAAACATTCTTTCACTAAATGTATTATTAAAGGAAAGGGAGAGCATGTTTCAACATGGCTCTCTTTCGGTTTCTTACTGGAAGCAACGATACCTCATTATTTTCAAGGGCACGATGCGCACTTCTTCGTGAAATATCATAATGATGAAAGACGAAATAGTATTCATTGGACTGAGGAAGATACTATTTTAAGTGGTGTAAAAGAAAAAGAAGTGAAAGAAAAAATAGTCCCAGAGGAATTTGTGTTAAGAAAAGCGACAGAAGAGGATGCGGAAGAATTAGCAATTGTCTTTGGAAAAGTATTTGAAGTTTATCCGACACCTTTAAATGATGGGAATTATGTAAAGCAGACGATGAAGGAAGACGATACAATTTACTATGTTTATGAATTCGAGGGGAAAATTATTAGTACAGCATCTGCTGAAATGAACGTGAAAGAAGGTAATGCAGAATTAACGAATTGTGCTACATTACCTGAATATCGAAAACATGGTTTCATGAAAAGTCTGTTAATTAAATTGGAGGAAGAGCTCCAAGAAAAATCTATTTTTTGTTCTTATACAATTGCTCGCTCGCTATCTTTCGGTATGAATGCAGCCTTTCATCAATTAGGCTATACATATACGGGAAGGCTTGCGAATAATTGCTACATTTTTGATAAGTTGGAAGATATGAATATATGGGTGAAAGATTTATCAAGCTATTCGAAAGCAGTAAGACTCCCGCCTCAAAATTCGGCTGTAAAGCAAAGAAGTTAAGTGGGAGTCGGGTTAATAATAAAGCCCCACTGATTAAAGTTTCACTTAACCATAAATAAGCAATAAAAATATATATACATTTCATCAAAATAATAGAACGGAATCGTCATGCTTATAATCGCACAGAGGGTGCCGGAAATCCGGCGTTGAATTTGCTGGATTTTCGGCAAAAGGGGGGATGACATTGCTAGCAGTTTCGACACAGGAAGTCATTGAAGCGATTTTGGGCAGTATAGATGAGGCCATACATGCAGTAGATGAAAATGGGATTACAATATTTTATAATACAGTTGCTGCAAAACATGATGGATCTAAAATTGAAAATGTGCTAGGAAAGCATTTATTAGAAGCATTCCCGTCATTATCCAGAGAAACAAGTACGTTGATGAAAGTATTAGATACAAAAAAACCAATCGTACACCAAGTTCAACATTACCAAAATTTAAATGGGGAAGACGTTTGTACGGTCAATACAACGTTACCTATTTTAATAGATGGAAATATTGCTGGTGCTGTAGAAATTGCGAAAGATTATTCTACTATTCAAAAGCTTACTGATACGATTGTAGATCTACAATCGAAAATAAAACGATCGACTAGCAAAAAAACGGTGAAAAAGCATGTTGCATTCGAGACAATTGTAACTGATGATTCCCGCTTTAAACAGACGAAAGAGTTAGCACAAAAAGTAGCGCCAACCGATGCGAATGTTTTAATATATGGTGAAACTGGAACGGGGAAAGAGCTATTTGTACAAGCGATTCATGAAGCTTCTAAACGAAAAAATAAGCCGTTTATTGCACAAAACTGTGCAGCTTTGCCAGAGTCGCTATTAGAAAGTTTGCTGTTTGGCACGACAAAAGGTAGTTATACAGGGGCAATCGAACGAGCAGGATTATTTGAACTTGTAGATGGAGGGACATTATTTTTAGATGAACTGAATTCAATGCCGCTCGATTTACAAGCAAAAATGCTACGTGTATTAGAAGATGGAGTTATTCGTCGCATTGGTGATAATAAGACGAGAAAAGTAGATGTTCGCGTTATTACTGCAATGAATCAGCCTCCAGAAGTATGTTTAAGAGAAAATAAAATTCGCACTGATTTATACTATCGATTAAATGTGTTTTCATTATATATCCCGCCGCTTCGCGAAAGAACTGAGGATGTACTGTTATTAGCGTCTTACTTTTTGAAAGAATATAATAAAAGTTATAAAAAAGGTGTACTTCAAATTGATAAGGAAGCGAAAGAAAGATTACAAGCTTATCAATGGCCTGGAAATGTTCGTGAGTTAAAGCATACGATTGAACATGCTGTCATTATTACAGAAGGGAATTCGTTAACAGCAAATTGCTTGCCACGAACATTTCGGAAAGAGAAACTTCCGAAGAAGAAAAGTATATTACCACTTAGGGAAGCTCTTCATCAAATGGAAAAGGAATTAATAGATCAAGCGTTAATTGAAACGGAAGGGAATATTTTGCAAGCAGCAAAAATGTTAGGTATTCCGCGTCAAACGCTTCAATATAAACTGAGCAAGTATGACAAAACCGCCGAATAACCGGCGGTTTTTGTGTGTTTGCACCAATAAAAGAGCGTTTACATATATAACAAGTAATGAATATGATAGTAAATATCGTTTTAGTACAGCACTTAAAAATATTTATTCTCTTATATAATAGGGTATTTCTCGCATTTACTTATCAAGAATATGAAGTTGGCATAATTATTGCTTATATAAAGGATGAGCGTATAAAAAGGGGGAATAGCAATGTTACATGATGTATACAAACCAAATCGTCACTGGAAGGATATTGAATTATGGAAAGATGTTACAGAAGAACAATGGAATGATTGGGTTTGGCAATTAACGAATACGATCAAAACTTTAGATGATTTAAAGAAAGTAATTAACTTAACACCTGACGAAGAAGAAGGCGTTAAAATTTCAACGAAAACGATCCCGTTAAACATTACACCGTACTATGCTTGGCTAATGAATCCTGATGACCCACGCTGTCCGATTCGGATGCAATCAGTACCGATTTCGGAAGAGTTATATAAAACAAAATATGATTTAGAAGATCCTCTTCATGAAGATGAAGATTCACCAGTTCCAGGATTAACTCATCGTTATCCAGACCGTGTACTATTTTTAGTAACGAATCAATGTTCTATGTATTGTCGTTACTGTACACGTCGTCGTTTTAGTGGACAAATTGGAATGGGCGTACCGAAAAAGCAATTAGATGATGCGATTGCTTATATTAGTGAAACACCACAAGTACGTGACGTTTTAATTTCTGGCGGTGATGGACTTCTAATTAATGATAAAATTTTAGAATATGTATTAAAGAATTTACGAGCAATCCCGCATGTTGAGATTATTCGTATCGGAACGAGAGCACCAGTTGTATTCCCACAGCGTATTACAGAAAACCTGTGTAACATAATTAAAAAATACCATCCAGTATGGTTAAATACTCATTTTAACACTTCTATTGAGATTACAGAAGAATCGAAACTAGCATGTGAAATGCTTGCAAATGCAGGTGTTCCAATTGGAAACCAAGCTGTAATTTTAGCTGGAATTAATGACAGCGTTCCAATTATGAAAAAACTTATGCATGATTTAGTGAAAATTCGTGTTCGTCCATATTACATTTATCAATGTGATTTATCAGAAGGTATCGGTCATTTCCGTGCACCAGTTTCGAAAGGTCTTGAAATTATTGAAGGCTTACGTGGACATACGTCTGGTTATGCAGTACCAACTTTCGTTGTCGATGCACCGGGTGGAGGCGGAAAAATTGCGCTTCAGCCAAACTATTTAATTTCACAAAGTGCGGATAAAGTTGTTCTTCGTAACTTTGAAGGGGTTATTACAACGTATCCAGAACCAGAAAACTATATCCCAGGAAGAGCAGAAGGCTACTTTAAAGAAATTTATCCGACTTATGAAGAGAAACGTTCTGATATCGGCGTTGCAGGATTGATGAGTGATAAGAAATTTAATCTTGTTCCAGATGATTTACAACGTATGAATCGCCGCAAAGATTATGAAGTCAATGAAACGCATGCTTCTTTAAAAGATAAACGTGATAAGCGTGATCAATTAAAAGATAAAAAATATCAAGCACAAATAGCAAAGTTAGATGATGACAAAAAAAATGAGGGTGACGTAGTATGAATTGTATGTGGTGTGACAGTACAGAAGCGAAAGAAAGCTTGAATACTGTATATTGGGAATTACCAGATGGTACGAAAGCCATTGAAATCCAAGAGACACCATGTATTACTTGTTCCTCATGTGGAATGGACTATCAAGCAGACCATACTGTAAAAGAAATTGAAGATCAGTTGTTTTTAATTTATACGAAAGATTTGCCAAAACAACTAACATACGAAGAGTTGATGGGAAGACCACGTTTATTAAAAAGGAATTATTTCGACTTTTAACCAGCTTTTATGCTGGTTTTTTTCTTTTTTGCCTTGTATAATGTACCCAAGTTAGAAAGGTAGGGAATATTTTTGAAAAAGACATTTTACCATTATATGATGAAGCACCGTGCAGCTTTATTTAAAAATGAAATATCAGATTTAGCAGAGGCGATGTATGATGATTTAAGTTTTCCGAAGCAATCTGAAGACTATGATGTAATTAGTTCATACTTAGAGTTAAGTGGAATGCTAGAAAGTATGTCTATATTTGATGATGCATGGGATTTATATATACAAGAGAGATAACGATATGAAGTTTTAGGGAAATGAAAGCATAATGAATACATTACTTTGAAAGAAGTGAAGTATTCATTATGCTTTTTTATTTACAATACGTCTTGTTGTTAGAACATAAATGAAAAGTGAAAGCTAGTTTAAATACTAGCTTTTTTAAGTTATATACAAATTCTACTTTTTTATTGAAAAAATTTATGAATATAAGCTTATGTGATAAGCGTTTTTATGTAGGTTGCATATACTGTTATCAAAATCACGACGTTTAAAAAAGGAGAGATATTGATGGCAAGGAAAAAACAACCTAAATATAACGTAGGAGACATAGTCGTGATTACGCTATATGGAACCGTTGGGAAAGTTACAAATATGAAAGTTTTAGATGGAGTTTACGTATACGAAGTAAATAATCACGATGGATTTTATGTAGAACAAACTTTACAGCATGTTACAGAGCAGGAAATGAAAAAGGGCGACACAGAGTGGATTGAATTAAATTATAACTTTACGTTTGGTGATCTCGTGCAAGTAACTGGATATGATAAAGATGTTTTTCGTATTGTTGGTTTTCGTACAGAAGTATGGAGATATAAAAATGATGCATGGGAAGATACTATATATGAATTGTCACGAATTACTGATGGTGAATGGTTAGAAGCTGATGAATCGGATTTAACATTACTTGCCAATGCACAAACGGCAAATGCAATTTTGAAGAAAATGAAACAAGATAAAGCGGGTATGAATAAATTAGATTTAGGAAAATTGAAGTCAATTAACAATTCGAAAAAAGTAAGTGTAAAGACGAATCGCCAAGAAATTATTGATGGGTTATTAGATATTTATAATGATTATCATTTATTATTCGATACATTTAAAGATGAAGAATATAAAATTGTTATGGATGTTGTTCAAAATTATTTAGTTAAATTGACAGAGAAAAAATAGTTAACTAGAAAGAGAGAATAAATTGAACAACAACATATGCAGTATAAGGTATGCCTACAATTATTAAAAAAATAAAAAGCCATTTAATAAGAGAGTCTGCCCATTGATCTTCATGCATGAACTCTTCTTTTGTTTGCCCTACTTCTTGATCTACTTCATATTGGTATTCCATTATTATTTCCCCCTTTGGATAGCTTGTACTAACATCGTATGCCCTTTACCTACATGATATGACTTATAAAAAAGAAAAACTATTTTTCTAATCTCATATACATAATTTTGAGATTTTTTCATAAAACAGAAATAAAGGAGTGATGCTCATGAAGGAAATTGAAGTCGTAATTGACACGGAAGAGATTGCGGAGTTTTTTTATGAGCGACTAATTGAAAGAGGGTACGTTCCAAAAAGAGAAGAAATTGAGGACCTGGCAGATATTACATTTGAGTATTTATTAGAGAAATGCATGATTGATGAAGTTTTTGATGAAGAGGAAGATTGAAAGTAACGGCGGGCTTAACTCGTCGTTTTTTACTCTTTACAAACTTGTCACAAATATAGACAAGAATTGTTGGTATAATTAAAAGGAAATTTTATACAAGAGGTGAAGGGATGTTCAAAAAAATTATTGATTCTTTATTAGGAAAGAAAAAACATCGTTCGTATTCAAGTAGTGATTATCGTCATAGAGGGCGCTCTTATTCAAGTAGCGACTATAAACGACGTTCATCTGGTTATGGGCATCAGCATTATAAAAGAAAACGTAAAAGCCGTAGCTTCTTTTCAAGTAGCTGATGAAATGGCGTCGTATACTAGCTTTATTTGATAGACCACTGCGAAAAAATACAATCGTTGCAGAGCGTTATAAGATTGAATCAGTAATTGGAATGGGCAGTTATGGGGTTACATATGTCGTTAATGATTTACAAATAAATAAATATAAAGTCTTAAAACAATTAAGGCAAAGTAAACAAAGATATGAGTCTGGTAGAAAATCATTTGAGCAAGAGAAAGTGATTTTACAAACATTAAATCATGCGTCAATTCCTAAGCTACATGACCATTTCATATGGGAGAAAAAGAACTTTTTTGTGATGGAGTATATGCCGGGGGAAAATTTCGAAGATCATATTTTCTTAGATGGGCAAGTATATGATGAACGTGAAGTTTTTGAAATTTTATATGAAGTACTAGGAATTGTTTCGTATTTTCATAGTAAAGGTATCATTCACCGAGATTTACGTATTCCAAACATATTAATGAAAGAAAATCAGATTAGTATTATTGATTTTGGATTGGCTAAATTGAAAGGTGAGGGTGATGAGCGAGCTATAACTTATGAAGGTGAACAAGCTTTGATGCGAGAAGTTCACTTTCGTAGCGACTTTTATGCGCTCGGTCATTTCGTATTATTTTTATTGTATGCTAGTTATCAATCGACTGAAAAAAAGGAAAAACCTTGGTATGAAGAGTTAGTGCTGGAAGAATATAATCGCGACATGCTGATGCGAATGTTACAAATGAAAGCGCCATACTATGAAAATGTACAAGATTTGAAAAAAGATGTAGCTTACGCTTTAGAAAGGATGGAGACCCCATGTTTCAAAAGTTTTTAGCAAGCGTTGGAATTGGAAGTGCAAAAGTAGATACTGTTCTTGAAAGAGATGAGTATACAGTTGGAGAAGAGATAGTAGGGAAGATTCATATAACTGGAGGTTCAGTTAGCCAAGAAATTGAAAGCATTTACTTAACGTTGTCGACGTCATATGTAAGAGAAGTGGATGATAAAAAAGTAACTGCATCGTATGATTTAGAGCGAGTTCGTTTAACAGATCCATTTTCTGTAGAGCCAAATGAAAAAGTGGAAATTCCATTTTCGTTTTTAATGCCAATTGAAGCACCACTAACACTTGGAATGAAAACGGTTTGGGTTCATACAGGTCTTGATATTAAACGTAGTATTGATCCAAGTGACCGTGATTATATTCAAGTATTGCCGAATGCGCTATTGAACAGTGTATTAAATAGTGTAAATCAATTAGGTTTTAAAGCGCGTCATGTAGAATGCGAAGAATTACCGTATCGATTACGTAAGCAAGTTCCATTCGCGCAAGAATTTGAGTTTATTCCAGTTTCCGGAGAGTATTATGGGAAATTAGATGAATTAGAATTATTAATTTTGCCAAGTGCCCACGACCGATTAGAAATTATTATGGAAGTAGATAGAAAATCACGTGGATTGGCTGGTTTATTCGCAGAAGCACTTGATCTTGATGAGAAGGTTATTCGCTTTACAGTAACAAACGAAGATATTCCAACGATGCAGCAAAAAATTAACAATAATATTTTTTAATAAACTATGCATAAAAAAGAAATGGAGAGGAAAACTAAAACAACCGCTCCATTTTTTTGCATAGTGAGGTTATGTATGTGAAACGATACCGACATTTATACTTGTTAAGTTGTACACTACTCATTTGTTTTGTCGCACTATCACTTTCGTATCATACCGCTTGTATTGAAAAATTTGATAATGTAGTCGCACACTTTATTCAAAGTTTCCGAAACGAGTATTTGACAACCTATTTTACTTGGGTGTCCTTTATCGGTTCAAAAAGAATATATTTCCCGTTACTCATTATACTTGTAATGTATTTTCTTCTTAGAAAAAAAATATTAAGTGCATTACTTCTAACAATTAATTATTACGGATCACGTTATTTGAACAGCATGCTCAAACTATGGTATGAACGAGCACGACCTGATGTGACGCAGCTTGTTACAGCAACTGGATATAGCTTTCCGAGCGGTCATACGATGAATGCTACTGCTTTTTTAGGATTTATTGCATACGTCACAATTACAGAAGATCGTATTTCATTGCATAAAAAGTTGCTGATTATTTTTATAGCAAGCTTCGTTGTATTATCTATTTCAGTTAGCCGAATTTATCTTGGCGTGCACTATCCATCTGACATATTAGCCGGATGGGCAGCGGGCGGTAGCTGGCTCGTTTTATGTATTATATTTCATAAGGCGTTCATTAAAAAAGAACCTATGTCATAATAGGTTCTTTTTGCATGGGCTCCACATGAATATGAGCATGGTAAATTCCGAATTTTTTTCGAAGCATATCTTCAATATTGTCAGTAATACAATGGCTTTCGCTAACATCCATTCGAGCATCTACTTCAATTGTAATATCCACATACGTTTGGTTCCCATACATACGAGCACGAATATCTACAATATGTTCTACACCTGAAATATGCCCTATAGCATCAGCGTATTCATCCATTTTTTCAGGATCAATTCCATCCGTTAGCATATGAGAAGCTTCTACGAAAATTTCCCACGCGGTCTTACAAATAATAAGACCGACAAGTAAAGCTGCAATAGGGTCCAAAATAGGCATTTGGAACTGTGCTCCGACTATACCTACTACTGTACCAATACTTACAAGAGCATCTGATAAATTATCTTTTGCAGCAGCCTCTAATGATTTACTTTTTGTTCGCATTGCAATCTTTTTCGTATACTTGTATACACCGTACATAACGACAGCAGAAAATAAAGCTACCCATGCAGCAAGTACATTAGGTGCTGCTTGTTTCGGATTGAAAAACGATTGAATTGCACTAATAACAACTTCTAATCCGACCGTTGCCATAATAAAGGAAGCAACAAGTGATGCGATTTGTTCTGCACGCGAATGCCCATATGGATGATCTGGGTCACGAGGCTTACGAGAAATTTTCAGGCCAATTAATATTGCTAAAGAAGCACCAATATCCGTTAAGTTATTCAAACCGTCAGCACGTAATGCGCTAGAGAGGGTAATATAACTGATGATGATTTTCATAGAGGATAAAAATATGTAGGCTATAATGCTGACAATAGCACCTTTATCAGCTTCTTTATGAGAAAGAGAATCCATTTTAATCACTCGCCTTTCTACAAGGAATTTCTTTCTATACATAGAGTATCAAACGAAACTCGTGTGGGTCTATACAAACATTGTTGACGTTTTATAGCTTTTTAAGAAGGGGATAACAAAGTTTCGTTAAGGAAAAAAATGTTGAAAAGTACAAAGCGGAAAATTGTTTAAACCATTAACGATGATTATGGTATAGGAGAAGGTGGCGTGAATAATGATTCGCATAATTCCATTCATATATATATTTCACAAAATAACTCTTCGTAATTCCTCGTGGGAGTAATATATAAGAAATGATAAAAAATTAGTGGATAAGAAGAGGAGAATAATATAAAAATGTTCATTTTCTATAAAGAGAAAAATACAAATAGCATACTAAGAAACGAAAAAACCTCTGAAAATATTTTCAGAGGTTTTTCGTTTCTTAGTATGCTTCTAAAAACTCAGTAACTTGCTCTTCAGTTTTTGCGTTAGCACTATGTAAGTGGCCAAGCTTCTCGCCATTTTGATAAACAAGCAGGCTTGGAATACCCATTACTTGATACTCTTCCGCGATACTTGGGAATTCATCTTTATTAATAGAATACCATTCAAACTTATTGAATTCTTCCATTACATCTCCGATAAAGTTGTCCATACGCACGCAATCCGGGCACCATGTTGTAAAGAACTTAACAACTACTGGCTCCTCGCTTGCGATGATGTCTTTGAATTCTTGTTCAGATTTGATTTCTTTCATGTTTTTGACTCCTCTCAATGTCACACGGATAAGCTAGTATTTTTTATGCAAAATCCGTAACTGCAAAATCTTCGACTGCTTTTTCTTGTAGGTCTGGTATACATATGAGTAGGTGTCTAATGTGATCCCTACTCTTTTATGTCCTAATCGTTTACTTACGATTTTCGGATTTACGCCTTATATCCTGCAAACGAATATTAGGAACCTCACTTTTCTTTATAAGCTTTTTCAGGAGCTGTGTCAAACTTCTGAAATTGCACGGGTTACCATTATAGGTTGGGCAAACTAAATCATAATTATTATTTCCATCGCCATACCGTTCTTTTTCTTCATTGATTTTTTGAAGATGTCCTTGAAGAGCCAGCAGAGTAATTTCAGGTAAAACAATTAATCTCTTTCCTGAAGATGTTTTAGGCTCATGAAACTCTTTGGTAATATGCGAGAGGGAATGATTAACAGATAAGGTACGTCTGTCAAAATCAATATCCTTCCATACAAGAACGTTGGGGAGCTTGGTTACAAAGGTTTGCAGAATGGGAAAAGGGGAGCAGCGTGAGCAATGTTGTTCGAGGCTACCCAAAAGGAAAGTACGCAGTATAAGTAAAAAAGGACAAGCAGTCGTACCTGCTGTCCTTTATAGGAGAAAAATTATTCTGGATTAAAACTACGAATAACCAGAAAACGCGCTTTTAACCAGTGTTGTCAAAGATGTAATAATCTATGCAATAAAAAAGCTTAGTCGGAATTCAAAATACCAAAATGGCTTGCATTGGTAAACAGGCCCAAGAGTAGTATATGTATAATGAAAAATCTCATACAAAAAGCAGACAACAATTTTGGTTGTCTGCCAGCGAGTCGAATGAGCTAGTCAATTGTGATAAATTGCTTTCCCATTACAAGAAGAGTGAAGCTGATAGTTCAAACAGCTTGTAGGTAGTCTTTTAGATATTTAAAAAAATATACAGAGAAAGCAGATAAGTGACGAATCTACCTGCTTCTGTTGTAACAAAAGAAAGAAGTATTAGCCGTGAATATGACGGCTTGAAAATAGTATGTATTGATTTGGAAAAATTATTCAAGGGGTGAAGAGAAGAATGGCATCGATAGTGAATAGTGTATGTGAAATAATTCAGTTAATGAGTAAAACGAAAGTAGAACGCATCCAAATCACATACGAAATTGGCGATATTATTGAGGAGAAATGCAGAAGGTGTTATTACAATCGTTCGGAAAAAGAGTGTTTCAGTATTAGTGTCTGTCAAAATTGCCCGACTGGCCAAGAATTACGTCAGTTGGGTAGATATTTTGATACACAACCGATAGAGCACGGTGGAAAACGAAAAGACAAACCCATCGGACTTACTCCGGAGCGTGTGCGCGAATTGAATCAACAAGGCATTCCAGATAAAGATATTAGCATTATGTATGATCGTAGTCCTTCTTATGTCGGGAAAATGAAAAAGGAATGGAAGCAAGCTGGTATATGGAGAGGACCAACAATAATGCGGGAAATCAACCGGTGTCGCCAGTAGGTCCAGTAATACCAGTAGGTCCGGTGTTCCCTGTCAATCCCGTATTCCAAGTTGGCCCGATTGATCCGGTCGGTCCAGTAGTACCTGTTGAACCAGTGGGACCTGTAGGGAATTGAAAGGGTTGCATAGGTGGAAGTGTCGGCCCAATCGAACACGGATTTAATGCAGTAGAAGATAAAAACTCGTCCAATATAATTCACCTCTAAAAGTTCGTATTACTAATAGTAAATGCAATGATAGAGCAAAGTGTAATGAACAAGCGGTTGTATTTAGGGAATTTAATAAAAACGCTATTTTAATAGCAAGAAGGGAGGGGTGGCTTTGATTAAAATACTTGAATTATTCGGAGGAATCGGAGCGCCAAGAAAGGCACTTGTTAATTTAGGGATAG
The DNA here is from genome assembly GCF_979253805.1 of Bacillus sp. AC266. Taxonomy (NCBI): domain Bacteria; kingdom Bacillati; phylum Bacillota; class Bacilli; order Caryophanales; family Bacillaceae; genus Bacillus; species Bacillus sp. AC266. The sequence goes on along the minus strand of NZ_CEEDEC010000001.1, from coordinate 1,119,256 downwards.
ATCATAAAGCAATTGATTATGTAGAATGGCAAACGTGAAATATGACTTTGTATGGATTCCGCGTTATGGTGGAAATAAACCAGCGTATCCATGCGATATTTGGCAATACACGGAAACAGGAAATGTACCTGGTGTCGGTAAATGTGATTTGAATTATCTTGTGGGTAGCAAGTCATTAGCTTGGTTTACGAACCAATCACAAACTACTGAAAAGGTAAAAGAACAACCGCAACAAGATAATGAGAAAGTTGAAGGGATCGGAATCGCAACTTCAAAATACGCAGATGGTTATGGCGTGAATTTATATGAGAATCCTGCTGATCCGCAATACACAGGAAATATCACGAAAAAAATCCCGTATCTTATTTTTAAGGGATATTGGGGTGGCGGTGATAAGGATATGATTTGTTTAGGTAGCGAGAAGCAGTGGGCGAAATTAGAGCATTTTGATGTGCAATGGTTCTGCGCATACTCTAAATATCCTCCAGGATACGGAATTGCGGTTCATAGCGAACCTGAGTGTACGAATCATATTGATAACATCGATGGTACGGTTCCTTATCGTGTTTGGGGTAAACACTTAGATGCTATTGATATAGGTGGTAATCGATGGATTAAAGCGGAGCATGTAACGATTAAGTAATGTAAAAAGAGCCGTCCTGTTGGGCGGCTTTTTTCTTATTTATTCTCCAAATGTTTCTTTATTCATATTTAATTCACCGTTTTTTATCATTTCTTCTCCATAGATATTTTCCATTAGCTTTTGATGATCTTCTTGCTTCTTACGTTCTCCATCTTCTGGAGTCTCCTTAGTTTTCTCTATGGCGTTTTGTTCCGCCTGTTTTCTATAGTACTCATTTATTTCATCATATTTCATCGGTAAACCTTTTTCAAAAAGTGTACGGTGCACTTTTTATAATTTTATCGAATCATACTTTGCGGTCTATGACAACAACTCTGTCACTACCCCCATACACTGGAATCTAAAACATTTGTAAAAAATAGCATAGTTGTTACAAAACCTATATCGTTACCAATAAAAAACCTTGAAAGGCAAGCCAATCAAGGTCTCTAAATTTTTTTAAATGTCTAATAAAGTATTCACACCTACATTATTTTCTAATAATTCGGTTAGCGATGTTGCAATTTTCACTGCCTCCTCAATATCCAAATCTGCGAATCTGTTATAGTATATTCCAAAACCATCTTTACCCTGTAGATAGATTAATGCACCGCCTCCTTCATCATCACCAATTGCGAGTGAATTCGGGAGATATTTCTGCACTTCATAAGCTTCATTCATTTCAATGCACCCCGAAGCTCCCCAAATTCGAATATAAATTTGGTCGTTAACATTAATTTCAATGTCTGAAGCTAGCTGAATTATTTCTATATATTCTGTAGGTACATCTATTGTTGAAAAATCCTGAAGCGCTTTAATTTCTTCTTCTTTCGAAGGAGATTTTTTGGCATCAATTCTATACACACTACTGATATTATCTAATCTGTTCATTAATAATCAATCCTTTCATATTTAACTCCTAGTTTATCTAGCATCTTGTATTGTTGTTCAAGAACTTGGCTAGTAGTATCACGTGAAAAACCAGCTTTAGTTAAATCACCCACCATGAATTGCATTTCTTCTTGTAAAGTAGTACTCCATTTCCCTACCCCTGAAGCCACCCGTTCATTTCGTCTCGCAGTTTGAGCATTAGTAATGATTGTATGTGGTAGTCCTTTTCCAGTCTCGACAGTTATTGTTGGAGCAAGTTTCGAATCATACCCATACTGACTGAAATTATTTTTTGCCCATTCTTGTTGTAATCCATGATGAGATTGTAATCGCCCACCATTTGGCCCATCTCCTTTTGGCTTAGGTAAGGAATCTTTATGTGTTTTATTAAAATGAACATAATTAATTTCACCTTTACGCATTCCACATGTAATAGCAAGAAGATAAGCGATATAATAACGTTTTTTTTTTGCATGTTCTAAAAAACGAAGAACTTCTTCATCAATTAAAAATCAGGGGGATAACGCTGATTTAGTGGAGAGAGCTCATTATATCACTCTTTCGGAGGAGGTGAGTTAGGATGCGGAAATGGTGAAAGAAACTATTTTCGAAAAAACGCCCACCCTGCATTGTTCGTGAGGAACAATGCAGGGTGGGCTAAACTGATAGGATCTGTGAAAATTGTGCCCAAATTATGCATGGAAAAGGTATTGAAAGAGATGAATAGTACTCTTTACATCTTATTCCATATATAACAAAGCTGGTTAGCTTCTGATTCAAGCGCTATTAAATGATCATTATTAATAGAGTTATTCGTATACATTCTGTTCTTTTGGATGTTAAGAACCGTATAATTCACATCGTTATGTTCATTTGAAAATGTCGATTCGTTTAATAATGTCAGCGTTGAGTTGATGTTGTATTTATCAATTCGCTCTTTTTTTCCTTTGAAAAACAGTTTGATAAGATGCGGCTCATCATTAATGAGCAAACCGAGTTCAGGTGATGAGCGGACGATTAAATCATCTGATATCCAATGTGATTTACCTGGATCGAACCAAGAGACGTCTTTGTTTTTAATAAATTTTTTGTACTGTTTTATGACATCAATGTAGTTTTGCTTTTTCTTCTGATCAACCGTTTGCACTAATGTTTCGAAACATTCAAAAGGTAGTTCGTTTTGATGAAATTTAATAACAGTGTCTCGTAATTGTTTCCAGTAATCAAAAGCTGGTTGGTATTCCGGTTGAGATTTTAGATTTTTCGCAAAGTTTGTTTTAGCTGCACTACTTTTCAGTGTGAAATCTAAAAATTGTGTAAGTCCTACTTTAATTTCTGCCATATTACACCCCCTTTTCAAACATTACTAATTCGATAATGGAAAGGAAAATCCTGCATTTTTTAAGGGGGTGAGCTAGATGCTAGAAAACCCGATGTCCATGCACAATGGCTATGGTAAAGCTGATTCGCAAGAACAAGAGGGAATTATTACAACTTCTATCGATATCGAAAAGTTACAAGATGTCATAAGTCGAGCGGTAGTGATTTTGCAGGAGTGTCCAGAAGATGCTGAACTTGATGATTTAAATGGGAGCATTAATGAAGCGTTGGAATTGTTACAAAAGTATTTGGGGCAATAAAAAAGGACGAGCAGTCGTACCTGCTGTCCTTTATAGGAGGAAAATTATTCTGGACTAGAACTACGAATAACCAGAAAACGCGCTTTTAACCAGTGTTGTCAAAGATGTAATAATCTGTGCAACATAAAAGCTTAGTCGGAATTCAAAACACCAAAATGGCTTGCGTTGGTAAACAGGCTCAAAAGTAGTATATGCAAAATGAAAAATTCCATACAAAAAGCAGACAACAATTTTGGTTGTCTGCCTGTGAGTTGAATGAGTTAGCTAATTGTGATAAATTGCTTTCCCATTACAAGAAGAGTGAAGCTGCTAGTTCAAACAGCTTGTAGGTAGTGTTTTCGATATCTAAAAAAATATACAGAGAAAGCAGATAGGTGAAGAACCTGCCTGCTTACTACTGTAACAAAAGAAAGAAGTACTAGCCGTGGATACGACGACTTGAAAGTAGTATGTATTTTTATTTAAAAAATATTCAAGAGGTGAAGAAACATGGAGTGTTTGATAAATGGTGTCTATGAAATAGATAATGATTTTTTTGGTCCAATAAACTTTGCTAATGTTGTAGCTGTTTCATCCATAATTCAATTGAGTGCAGGGGATTTAGTCGAGATTTTTGCACAAAGTAGCGTAGCTGGAGTTATTAGTAATGTAGAAGATAGTACGCATTTTGAAGCTGCAAGATTCCCGTCTCCAAAAGTATAAGTGGTATGAAACCTTGTAAGTAATTTAATATCAGGACATTCCAAAATTTATACTCATCCTGTACAAGAACGGATAATTTATTTGTAGTGCATGAAGTATTTTAACGGTGTACAAGTTGTTTTGAAAGTGCTGGATAAATGAACTATGTACTGTTAAATAGTGTCTGATGATTGTAAACGAAACAGTCGAAGAAGAGTAGCGGTGTATGCAAAAAGAAATGCATGATGTTTAGGTAAAGAAAGCTTACTAGTTAGGGGATCTTACCGATTTAGTTTATGAAAAAAGGCAAAGAGTAACTCTTACCTTACTCCTTGTCCATGGAATACACAAAAATTATACGTTTGTACAGGTCAATAATTTACAATAATAATATTTGAATATAATGCTTGCAGGTAATTCTAAAGGATGAAAAAGTATTTGTTATAGAGTAAGTGTTGATTTTAAAGTGTTTTAAAGAGGATGTTTACAACTCAACGATAATAAAGGAATATTGAAATAATAAAATATGAAATATTGCATATCTCACTTAACAATATAATCTATTCAATAATAATAAAATCGTACAGAGGAGTTTTTTCTGAAAATCCGAGTTGATGAAACTAGATAATTTGTATTACTGATTTAACCAGAATATTACATGAGTGCTTTGTTTTTAAAAGTTATACTTTCTCTTCGCTCTGCCTTATGGTGGAGCATTTTTATTTTTGTAATCGCAATAACCTGTCCAAACTTTTCAAGTCTAGCATACATATTATGCAGTAGTAGATTAGAAAGGAGCACTATATATGTCTTGTTATTACTACTGTAAGAATTGTGAGAGTTACCAAAAGAAAAATCATGATTGCTGTAAAAAAAGAAGTGATTATTATAATAAGTGCGGTAAAAGATGTGATGACTGTTCTTGCGATCATAAGGAGAATAACCTTGTAAGAGCATCTGCTTTTAGAGCTGTAAATACAGTTAATCAAAACCTTCCAGCTAATACTTTTGTTAAAGTATTATTTCAAAATGAACAATTTGATTTAGCGAACGAATATAACCCAGCAACATCAGATTTTACTCCGAAGACTAGAGGAGTTTATTCCGTAATTGGGACGATTGGTTTCTTTCCGAACGATACAAATTTAAATTATAGAGCGCGTGTAGAAGTTCGAGTGAATGGAAATGCGGCAATTGCTATAGATAACGACTTTTTTGGTCCGATAAATTTCGGTAATGTCGTAAGTGTTTCAACAATACTTCAATTACATGCAGGTGATATTGTCGAGATTTTTGCACAAAGTAGTATAGATGGGGTTATTAGTAGTACAGAAGACGGTTCTCATTTTCAGGCTGCAAGATTCCCATCTCCAATTGTATAAATATTAAAAAGGAAAAAATTTATTAACTCTGCTTTTCGGTGGAGTTTTTTAATTTCATAATAGCAATAGCTCGTCCAAACTTTTTAAATTTATTTTGCATAGTATACAACAATAGATTTAGAAAGGGGATATAAATATGTCTTATTATTATTGTAAGCATTGCAATGGCTATAAAAAGACAAAGCATACTTGTTGTAAGAAGAGTACAGATTATTACGATAAGTGTTGTGATAATGAGAAAGATAAACTTGTAAGGGCATCTGCTTTTAGAGCGGTTAGTACAGTAAATCAAAATGTCACTGCAAATACTTTTGTTAAAGTATTATTCCAAAATGAACAGTTTGATTTAGCGAATGAATATAATCCAGTAACATCAGATTTTATTCCGAAGACTAGAGGGGTTTATTCTATTATTGGTACAATCAGCTTTGCACCTAATGATAGTAATACGAATTATAGAGCGCGTGTAGAAATTCGGGTAAATGATAATCCAGCTATAGCGATAGATAATGACTTTTTTGGTCCACCCAATTTTGCAAATGTCGTAGCTGTTTCAACAATACTTCAATTACATGCAGGAGATGTAGTTGAAATTTTTGCTGAGAGTGATGTAGATGGACTGATTATACAAAATGATCCAGGATTTATTAGTACGCATTTTGAAGCTGCAAGATTCCCATCTCCAATAAAATAAAAGACATGTTTGTGATTTATGGACTATTTTTTAAAAAAGGCCCTACCTTATGGTAGGGCCTTTTAGTTAAAGGTGTTAAATTGGTAATATATTAAAATAAGTTCATAAACACTTGATAAGCAACACCTAGAGTTAATATGATAGCTAACAGTTTTGCTACTCATCTCGGTGCATTTAAATTTAGTAAAAGGGAATGACATATACTAAATGTAATGCCGAGTGTTAAAAGAATTGCGATAAGATATAAAATTAATAGGAATAAAGGTTGCTCTATGGAGCCGAAGTCAATTTTGGATGGATTCATGTAATATGTACCTCGTTTTTTATTAATATATTAATGAAATAATGAAGAATATAAGGAATTGGAAGAGTAATGTAATAAATATTATAAAAGTAAATTTGAAGTTATGGATGGAGTAGATAAAATAATCTTTGAAAGACTATTCAAAGCCAACATTTGTTTAAGTTTAATATACAAGAACGAACGTTCTTGGTATACTGGAAAATAAAAAAGGTGCGTTTACATGACAAATTTTAGTAATATAATTGAAAAACTAGATGAAATGATTTACAAACCTAATAATCTATTAATTACTAAACGAAAAGAAGAAAAGCAAAATTCAGAATATGCAGGAGGGGTATTCCAGCTAAATAATAGAAGCATCCGATTTAGGGTATCAAAAATTACGCCTAATAAGATTGGACAATTTGTTTCTTTTTGGGAGAAGAATGCCTCCATGAGCAATCAGGCATTTTCTTATGATTCAGCTCCTAACCTTTTAGTTATCACTTGTATAGCGGATAATAACCTAGGACAATTTATTTTTCCAAAAGAGATTCTTCTAAAAGAAAAAATATTAAAAACTCAAAATCAAAAAGGGAAAATGGCTATGAGGGTTTACCCTATTTGGGATAAACCTATTAGTAATCAAGCTAAGAAGAGTCAATTGTGGCAACTTCATTATTTTGTCGATTTAAGTGATACTGAAAATGTAGCTACAGATAAATTATTAAACTTATATTCATAGCACATAATAAAAAAATTGAAATATTCAATGTTCGTTCAGATGATATTTGGAAATATTAACAGGGTAAGCCGTTAAGTAAAGAATAAAAAAGGAGCATACAAATAAAGTATGCTCAAAAAAAGATAGGTTTTATGAGTGGAGAATCTCCATACGATAATATATGCGCATTTCATTAATATGTGTAAAATATCAATAAAATATCAACAGAATATCAATTAATGAGTTATTTTAGTTTTTTAATGAAGTCATGTTTTGTGAAATGAAAAAGAGCCGTTTCTTTTGAAAGATGCGGCTCTTTTTATTATTTTGTTATCGTACTGTTCGAAATGATAAATCATAAAATTATACGATTAACAATTTGATAATGATCGGACTTCAGTTATATATTTCTTGAAGTCTGGATATTGAGATACAGTTTGGCAGGTAGTGGTGAGTAGTTGATTAATTAAAGATACATTTGTAATTACTTCGTTACAAGGACCATAGAATGTAACTTTTAGCTTTGAATTCGGGGGAACTTTGAATACGATAGGGATTTTTTTCATTAAATAAACTCCTTACATAACAGAGGTTATATGTTTATTTCCTTTTAATTAGGAAGACATATTAATATAATATGTAATTTTTATTGTAGTTGATTATTACATATACTGTATGAGTTGATGTAATTTCTATTACGTATCAAAATAGTGTTGTGAAAAAATATATATCATGTTTATAAAAAGCTTAAAAACAGACTAATATGAGGGAATAAGCGTTAATTAACTTGTCTCTATATAATAAATTGTAAAAAGGCAGCTTTTTTTAGCTGCCTTTTACAGGGAGATTGAAAAATCTTGGAGGTCATTCATGAGTATAAGCAAAAATTGCTTATATGTAGTATGTACATTATTTATAGTTTTATTCCAATATTTAGTATGAAATAAACGCAAGTTTATCGTTTACAAATGCAAAAAAAGAAGGACTTATTTATTATCGATAAAAAGAAATTATTTAGTTTTAAAAAATGATGAAAATATATTTATTTGTCTTATAGAAGCTTGCTATTAGGCGTATGGGTCTAGCAATAAAACAAGCTTTGAATAAGATAATAAAAAGGAGTTGATTAGTAATGGGTTATATTGTAGATATTTCGAAATGGAATGGAAATATTAATTGGGATATTGCAGCGTCTCAGCTAGATTTAGTTATTGCTAGAGTTCAAGATGGTTCGAATACGATCGATTTTATGTATCAAGGTTATGTGAAAGAAATGAAGAAACGTAGTATCCCATTTGGGAATTATGCATTTTGCCGTTTTATATCTATTTCAGATGCAAAAAAAGAAGCACAAGATTTTTGGAATCGTGGCGATAAAAACGCTAAATTTTGGGTGGCAGATGTAGAAGTTCAAACAATGATAGATATGCAAGGCGGGACTCAAGCATTTATTGATGAATTACGCCGATTAGGTGCAAAAAAAATTGGTTTATATGTAGGACATCACACGTATGTATCATTTGGAGCTCGCAATATTGATGCTGATTTTATTTGGATTCCTCGTTATGGAGGGAATAAACCAGCATATCCTTGTGATATTTGGCAATATACTGATTCAGGAAATGTTCCTGGTATTGGAAAATGTGATTTGAATCAATTAATTGGGAATAAAAATCTTTCTTGGTTTATAGGTTCAAATCAAACAAATCAATCTAGTATTGGAGACAGTAAGCGACCAAATGGAATTGGTATTGCAGTTTCAAAATATGATGATGGATACGGAATTAATTTATATGAAAATCCTGCGAATCCGCAATTTATAGGAAGACTTACGAAAAAAATCCCATATTTAATCTATAAAGGTTATTGGGGAGGTGGCGAAAAAGATATGATTTGTTTAGGTGGTGAACAACAGTGGGCTAAGTTAGAACATTTTAATGTACAATGGTTTTATGCATATTCAAAGTATACACCTGGATATGAAATTAGAACGTACGATGGGCCAAACGGGAATGATACAGGTGCGGTCGATGGGAGGGTTCCTTATCGTATTTGGAATCGTCAAGATGGATATATAGATATAGGTGGGAACAAATGGATCAAAGAAGAACATGTGCAGATTAAATGATGTTAAAAGTCGGATTTATGCCGGCTTTTTTATTTAATAAGGCTTGTCTCTGGCATGAAGAGAAATACTTGCAGAAAACACATTGATTTCACAATAGCGCTGTATAGTTCCTAATATACATTTATCAAAGTGAGGTATTTGAATTGAAAAAGAAAAAGCTATTTATGGGAACTATTATTGCATGTGTGGCGCTAACATTGTCTGCGTGTGGTTCCTCAGAAAATGTTGCAACATCAAAAGTAGGAAACGTGACAGAGAAAGAGTTAAGTAAAGAATTAAGGCAAACATATGGAAAAAGTACTTTATCTCAAATGATGTTAAATAAGGCATTGCTAGATAAATATAAAGTTTCAGATGAAGAAGCTAAAAAACAAGTAGAAGCAGCGAAGGAACAAATGGGTGACAAGTTTAAAGTGGCTTTAGAGCAAGTAGGATTAAAGAATGAAGATGAATTAAAAGAGAGAATGAAGCCAGAAATTGCACTTGAGAAAGCGATTAGAGCGACTGTCACAGATAAAGATGTGAAAGATAACCATAAACCTGAAATGAAGGTAAGTCACATTTTAGTGAAAGATGAAAAAACTGCGAAAGAAGTAAAAGAGAAAATAAATAATGGTGAAGATTTTACTGCTTTAGCGAAACAGTATTCGGAAGATACTGGTTCAAAGGAACAGGGCGGAGAAATCGCTGGTTTTGCTCCTGGTCAAACTGTGAAAGAGTTTGAGGAAGCTGCATATAAATTAGATGCAGGACAAGTAAGTGAGCCAATAAAAACATCTTATGGTTATCATATAATAAAAGTGACGGATAAAAAAGAATTGAAACCATTTGATGAAGTAAAAGATACGATTCGAAAAGATTTAGAACAACAAAGACTGCAAGATGCGACAGGTAAATGGAAACAACAAGTAATCAATGATCTATTGAAAGAAGCAGATATTAAAGTAACAGATAAAGAATTTAAAGATACATTTAAATTCTTAGATGAGAAATAAGGTTTAGAAGAAAAACAGAGATTTAGCATAATGCTATATTTCTGTTTTTTTGTTTTCAATAGAAAAGGGAACTCATATAGAGTTCCCTTTTCGCGTTAGTGTGTGAGTTATAAATAGATAGTAAGACAATACAATATTACATTTAAATATTAAGAATTACAATAGGAAAATTTGGATGTAGATAAAAGGAATAAGCAATTAAATTCGCAAAATGTTGAAATGATAATGTTTTAGTTAATTAATTTTGTTAAATATAAACTAAATATATTTTCGTGGAGAGTGAATTGAGGACATAATTTAAAGAATGGTACATATCATATTTATTGGAGTATAAATTAACTTTATAGGAAGTGACATGTTGAACATTTAGTACAAAAGTATGTTCTTAATGATGATAAGAATTATTTATCCCGCTATTTATGGGAGTCTTACTGCTCGTAAAAGCCCGATTGGTGAAGGCTAATAATCAGTGGGTGATGGACAAAACCCTCACTGATTATTAGCCTTCACCTTATTAAAATAGGATGAATATTTTTATATTTACTAGATTATTAAATTAATTTGGGGGAGAATATATGAAAGTTATTTTTAAGAGAGAAGGCGGAGGGAAAATTTTTGAATCATCTAATGAAAATATAAGCGTTCTATTAGCTGTATTAAAAGAAACAAAAGGGATAAAGATTGGGATGGTTGAGTATGAAGTATTAGAATATAAACTGGAATATTATCGGAATCCGAAAAAAACAGAAACAGAGAGAGAATTACATATTATAATGCAACCCAAGCATATTCAATAAAGAAAGTGAAAAATTGATGAGTGTGAATCTTACTGCCTACAAATAGCAGGATAAATGGTAGTAATTGTCGATATGTATGAAACTTATGAGGAATGAATTGTTTTACATCATAAGTTTCTAAAGCTTTGTGAGTTCGTTCATAATAAAAGTGTATGCTTTTGTTGAAGGATGGTTAATGAGATATAGCTGAAATTTGTATTCCAGAAAGAACGTTAGTTAGGATAGAAAAGTAAAATTAGAAATATAATTAGTTCAATAAAAGCGGCTTCACATTAGGTGGAGTCGCTTTTATTGTTGCTACACGTATTCTATGATGCGATAGGAAGTGCAAAGAAATTTGATTAATAAAAGGGAGTAATAAATGAGTATGAATAAACTTCATATATTAAAGTTGCATTTTATTTGAAAAATTTACATGTTGCACTTCCGTAAGAACGTTCGTTCGTGTATAATTAGAACGAATGTTCTTTCGAAGTGGAGATGTCTACAAATTCATAAATAGTTTTGAATTGGAAAGCTACGCTACGTATAAATAAGAGATGGATAAAGAATGAAGCGATAAGGCTTCTAACCGCAAGGGCTGCGGAGATAGCCTAATAAATTAGAGTTCGATAGAACTCTTTACTTAGGAATCCCCCACTTCTAAACGAAGTGAAAGTGGGGTAGTTCAAGCATGGATAGATATAGAAAATTGAGGAGTAAAGAAAATGAATTATGTAAAGATACAGGAAAAAGGAAGAGAGTGGGTTCCGTTTACAGTAATGTCGGAACAATTATTAAGTATGAAAAAAATTATTGGAGAGAAATTAAAAGTCCAAAGACCGCTAATAACAAATGAAGCGAAAGACAGCATTTCAGACAAATTATTAACTTCATTATTGTCTGAAGAAGAGATGTTAGTGACATATTTTGAAGAAGGATACATACTTACGAGTTATATGACAGTGGTTCATATAAATCCAATTCAACAAATTGTAAAATGTACAGATGCATTTTATAAAACATATATATTTTCTGCAATGGACATAATTGATGTAACCTAAAAGAAGCTGAATTTTGAAGTTTAGCTTCTTTAATTTATCTAGCTATTTACGGACAGGCAGATTCACACCTCAAAATTCGGCTGTGAGTCAGGCTACCTGTTAAAACCTAATTTTTTGAAGAGGTGAAGAACTAAATGAAAAAGCAGCTAGCTGCAAGCTAGCTGCTTAGTCCCAGGGAAAGGGAGAAAAAGATTGGCACTCAAAAAATCAATGATAGCTGTGTATCAGCCTGAGTATAGTATAGACAAATTTTAAAATGTTATACAAAAATGATTACAGATCTGGTTAGGCCGTACCAACTTGGTTTTGATCTGCTAGATCAGAATCAAATGTATTAGTCGCGCTAACCCCACTAAAAGTGTTCACTACGAAACCAACGTTAGATGCGCCAGAGCCGTTATAAGCTTTCGTATTCTCTTTTGGAGAAACATTGTAGAAATCACCTAAGTTGAAAGATCCGTTACTATTTTGTACAACTAAATTCCCAACAACTGAGGGCATAATTTTCACCTGCTTTATAAGTAATTGTTTGCATTACTATATGAAGGTATAGTCTAATTGGTTCATTTGACAAATATTCCGGAATAGAAAAATGTTTGAAGCTTTGTTTAATCAATCGAGCAAAAAGTATGTTAAAATTAATGAAGAGCTGAATTTTAAAAAGAATAAATTCGAATAATTAATATATATGGAATTAAAGGAGGCGAAATGTAATGGATAATGTTATAAAAACAGTGGATTTAACAGATGCAGAATCAAGTAAACTTATTGCTTATATTTATAGTAATGATGTCACATTGATCGAAAAAGCATTTTGTCCTAATGAAATAAAATTAAAGTTTAATGAAATAGCAATTTTATCGGCAATTAAAACCGCATATATTACGAAAGTATCTATAAGGAAAGAACTTGAAGCAATTTTTCACGATACAGGCGTTTTATTAGTAAAGCAAAATGTTGAAAGGAATAGTATTCAATCTATAACAATGCATTTTGAGCAATTTAAAAAGTTGCAAAATGAGATTGAGAATTTAAATAAAAGTATGTTATAAGACTAGGTGGAAATTTATTGATAGAGGTGGGCTCTGTTAAGTTGAAAAAGTGGATTGAAAAGTATTTGGATAAATCGAACCGTAAACATAAATATACTTTCATTAAGGTGTAACCTATATTTATCGATGTGAGAAATGTAGGGAATAGAAGATACAATTTAAAAATAATAACGATACAAACAAAAAGAGTAACTATGATGGTTACTCTTTTTGTTTGTAATATGTAATATCAAAAATACTTCTAAAGTATGAAATGAATTGATACTTAAGTGAGAAGTTGAATAAGAATAAAAAGAGTAATATTAATGGAAAGGAGGAGATGAAGTTGGAGCGAAACGACATTGGGAAACTTGTAATTATTACTGGAGTAACGCAAGGGTTAGGACGTGCAATGGTTGATAGGTTTCATGAATTGGGGTGGAACATAGCAGGGTGTGGACGCTCAAAAAATAAAATTGAAGAGCTTAATAAATATTACGGTGCTTCACATGATTTTCAAATAATTGATGTTTCAAATCATCACCAAGTTAGTAAATGGGCAAGTCGTATTCTTAATAAGTATAGGGCTCCCGATATGTTAATAAATAATGCATCGATTGTTAATCAAAATGCACCTCTATGGAAAGTTACCGCACAAGAATTTGAAAGTGTAATGAGTGTAAATGTGAACGGGGTAGTAAATGTCATTAGGGCGTTCGTCCCGGCGATGATAGCTAGGAAAGAAGGAATTATTATTAACATGAGCTCTAGTTGGGGAAGAGAAGGCGAGGCTGAACTTGCGCCATATTGTGCCTCGAAGTTTGCTGTTGAAGGTATCACGCAGTCAATGGCAATGGAACTGCCAAATGGTATGGCAGTAGTTGCTTTAGATCCAGGTGGCAGTATTAGCACTCCAATGCTTCACTTATGTGCACCTCAATATGTAAAAGAATCTCCTACACCTGAAATGTGGTCACATAAAGCAATTCATTATATATTAAATATATCAATAGATAAAAACGGTGAGTCATTGACATGTCCGGCATACATTCATTGAGAAACTCCTTGTCAAAAAGAGCGCCTGAAAGGTGCTTTTTTGTATTATTAGTACATTATGTGATGCACAAAATTACATATGAAAAATAGAATAATGAATTAAAGGTGATATTTGTTTGTTTTGAATGTACTAGAAAATTTAAATATAGGTGATGGGAAATGAACCTACGCGATTTAGAATTGACAGGTGCCTGGTTTCAAGTAGGAGGAAATCTTATAGCAGCAATTGGAACAACTAGAGGGTTTGCAGGGGAAGAAAAGATTGAGTCCGATCTCGTTATTGTAGGGAGTTCATTACAAGCTCTCGGATATATATTACAAATTATAGCAACTAATGATGCGAAAGATGAAGATAAATATGAGAAGCAAGAGGTAACTATAGATAATAAAAATAAAGCGCTAGCGAAAACGGGGATTGAGTTATTAGCTTTAGGTAATATTTCAAATGTAATAGGAACGTATTTTAATCTCAATGAACAAATGAAAGAAAATGATTTCCTTATAATTACTGGAAATAGTTTGCAATCAATTGGCGCTTTTTTAGGAGTAGAAGTAGCATTGAATGAGATAAATGGAATACAGTGGATTATCGTATTAGGGAATTCAATGCAAAGTTTAGGTGCGGGATTACAAGCATATGAAGGTATTAAAAATATACCAAAAGAAGAAAAGGGAAAAGAAGACAGTAATATAGATAAAGAAGATCAACGTATAATAGGGCTAATAGGTATTTGGATACAGGCAATAGGTACTGTAATTTCAGCAATTGGATTAACCGAAATAGTAGAGGAACAACGATTGGAATCTAAGAAAAGGTGATGAAATACTCATTTCAATGAAGTTTGGAGTATTTCAATTTTAGAAGTAGGACAAGATGGATGTGTTAATTGTTTTTGTAGGCTTTTTCATATAGGCGTAGAATATACATATAAACGAACAGGTGAAAATAACTTGTTAACGTTAGTGAGAGGTTCCTCATTTAGTTATACTATTATATGTGATTTTTGTAATGATGAGTTCTTATATACGCTTTTAGAAATAACATGATTTCATAGGTTTGATAGTGTAGGAGATGGATGGGGAAGAATCGAAAAATAAACATTAAGGAGTTTTTCAGACATGATGTACTTATTAGCAATTTTACTTCCGCCGGTAGCTGTTTTATTTTGCGGAAAGCCATTTCAAGCGATTATTAATTTCATTTTAACCTTAATTTTTTGGGTTCCAGGAGCGATACACGCAGTTCTTGTCGTACATGATAAAAAAGCCGACAGGCGACTTAAAAAACAAGTTCAGGCGTATGATGAAATTAATAAAAGAAATAGAAGGTAAATTGCGATTGACATACAAAAAAGAAAGGGGATTTGATTCGCCTTTCTTTTTTGTATGCCAATCAAGTTTAAATTTTAGTATAGCGGTAAGAATTTTTAATATAAGTATTATGATAATAACTTTTAGAATGTGCGTTTAATAAACCGGTGTAAATGCTTTCTGGCACATTAAAGAAATCATACATACCATTCTTTAGTTGAATACGTAAAATCATAGAAAAAGGATTATAGCCAACAGCAACTAATTTTTTTGAAATAACGGGAGATAGCTCCATCATTACGCAACTCCTTATTTTTCATTTTAGATGGTTTCTTGTAGAGAAGGGGATTGTCGTGTTGAAATCCTAATAATTAAAGGAGTATTATACTTATATGCAATATATTAAATGTTTGTTATACGTAATTATAAGGAAGTTCACACGAAGTACATATCGTTGTGCTATTTTTATTTCACCTTTGATTTATAAATAAGAAAATATTGACCATTTGAAAAAAAGGTATATTATTTATACGAGGTATTAAAAATTCACTTCTTACATTCTATGCTTTAAGGGGCAGTATTATTAGAAAAAATAGAAGTGAAAATAGTTTGTATAAGAAGTATTCTAAAATGTATAATCTGTGAATTAGGAAAATATTGAATGCTCCAGGTCAATATACTTTCTTGATTAAATGTATTTGGGAAAGTGACCTCAATATTTTCAAGTAAATCAACGGGAGAATTGAAAGGCAGGAGAAAGTAACATGTCAGAAAATTATCGTTCTCGAGAGGAGCGACGACAAGTTCAAAAGAAAAAACAACCAGCTTCTAAAAAAACAAAACCAAAAGGTAAAACATCGTTTTTTCGTAAATTTTTAATCAGTTGTTTACTACTTGGTATTGTAGGTTTAGTGGCAGGGGTTGCAACCTTTTTCGTAATGATTAAGGATGCACCAAAACTTGAGAAAGCAAAACTTGTTAATCCGTTATCCTCAAAAATCTATGATAAAGACGGGAATTTGGTATATGAATATGGGAAAGAAAAGCGGACGAATGTTACGTATGATCAAATCCCTAAATTGGTAGAAAATGCATTTTTAGCAACAGAAGATTCGCGTTTTTATGAGCATAGCGGAGTAGATTTTAAAGGTACTGCTCGTGCAGTTTTAGTTAGTCTTAAGGGAGATTATGGCTCTCAAGGTGGTAGTACGATAACGCAGCAAGTTATTAAAAACTACTTCTTATCGATGGAAAAAACGTCAAAACGTAAAGTTCAGGAAATATATTTAGCGTATAAGCTAGAACAACAATATTCAAAACATGAAATATTAGAGATGTATTTAAATAAAATTAATTTAGGAAACCGTTCATATGGAATCGCAACAGCAGCACAAAACTACTACGGTAAAGAATTGAAAGATTTAACATTACCAGAAGTTGCGATGCTAGCTGGCTTACCAAAAGCACCGAATAACTATGACCCAACGAAAAAAGAAAATGTTCAAAGGGCAACAGAAAGAAGAAATACTGTACTAAACTTAATGAATAGACATGGTTATATTACAAAGGCAGAAATGGAAGAAGCTTCGAAAGTACCAGTGGATAAAAATATTAAGAGTGCAGCTGAACTACAAGCGATGCCATATACTGCATTTATGGATGCAGTAGTTAAAGAAGTAGAAAAGGAAATACCAGATGTTAATATTGGATCTGATGGTTTAGAAATTTATACAACATTGGATCCAAAAGCACAGAAATTAGCTGATAATATTTTGAATACAAATATTATTAATTATCCAAATGATAAATTCCAAGGTGCTTTCACATTTATGGATACGAAAACTGGAGAAGTTCGCGCTATAGGTAGTGGGCGCGGTGAAAATAAAGCAGTATTTAAAGGGCATAATATGGCGATTGAATTAGATCGTGCAGCTGGTTCAACGATGAAACCAATTTTTGATTACGCTCCTGCAATTGAATATTTAAAATGGGCTACTTATCATCAAATTGATGACTCTCCATTTAAGTATTCAACTGGCCAAGAAGTTAGAAATGCAGATAGAAGTCATTTAGGGCCAATCTCAATGCGTGAAGCACTAACAAAGTCACGTAATATCCCAGCTATTAAAACAGCTAAAGAGGTAGGTATTAGTAAATCGAAAGAGTTCTCTGAGAAATTAGGTATTACATTTAATGTAGCACCGACAGAATCAACAGCGATCGGTACAAATGAAGCGTCACCAACTGAAATTGCAGGTGCTTATGCGGCATTTGGGAATGACGGTAAGTATACGAAGCCGCATTTTGTTAAGAAAGTAGTTTATCCAGACGGCAAGTCACAAAGTTTTGGACAAAAACCAAAATCAGTTATGGCGGATTCTACAGCATATATGATTACTGATATGCTTCGTTCTGTAGTTACATCAGGTACTGGTACATCGGCAAATGTGGCCTCTTTAGATGTAGCTGGTAAAACAGGTACAACTAACTATTCTTCAAAACAACTAGCACAATATGGAATTCCAGAAAGTGCAACTCGTGATAGTTGGTTTGCAGGATATACACCGCAATATACGATGGCAGTATGGACTGGATATACGAAAGATGGTAAAGACGAGTATATTAGTAGTAAAAATACGAAAATTGCACAGTTGATCTTTAAAGAAATGATGAGCGAGATGGCTACAGATAAATCACGCTTTAAAATGCCAAGTAGTGTTATTCAAGAAGGTAGTGAATTGCGTATAAAAGGTGAAAAACGTGATTCATCTCCAAATACTAGCGTACCGGATACAACGGAACAACCAAAACAAGATCAACAGCAAAAAACTGAAGAAGAGAAAAATCAAGAGGAATTAAAGAAACAGGAAGAACTTAAGAAACAAGAAGAGCAAAAGAAACAAGATGAACTTAAGAAGCAAGAAGAGCTTAAGAAGCAAGAAGAGCAAAAGAAACAAGATGAACAGAATAAGCAAAATGAACAAAACAATGGAAATGGTCAAGGAACTCCAAATCCACCAACTAATGGAGGTGACCAAGGAACTCCAAATCCACCAACCACTGGAGGTGGCCAAGGAACTCCAAATCCACCAACCACTGGAGGTGGTCAAGGAACTCCAAATCCGCCAACTACTGGAGGTGGCCAAGGAACTCCAAATCCACCAACCACTGGAGGTGGCCAAGGAACTCCAAATCCACCAACCACTGGAGGTGGCCAAGAAACTCCAACCCCACCAACTACTGGCGGGAACACAGGAGAGGCTCCTTCCAATAATGGACAATAAATAATGCATTTTAAAAGCACCGAAGGTACCGGGAAAAACGGTTTCTTTGGTGCTTTTTGTATTATAAAGAGTAATATTATTTTTAAATATTAAAAGTACCATAGAAATTTTGAAAGTAAATTGATGGGAAATGATAAAAAATTTGAGTTGGCGGTATTGGATAACTAGGGCCATAAAAAGTAGTACTACTCGGGTGTGTACCATGATGCCAAAATGAAGGGGTGACTTGGTCAGTCGATTGATATTGTTGCCAAGCGGCAGGAAGTTCGATACCAACATCAGAACTAGCTGTATGAACGACAGGAACATGTATTGAGGGAGCTGATGGGACAACGGCGGTTATTCTTGGTGATACCCACATGAAAACGATCACTCCTAAGTTTAATAATAAAATAGTATATTCTTCTAAAACCTATAAAGGTACATATATAGGTTTTTTGCTTAAAACATAGGCATAAAGTCGTAAGACCAACTTAAATTGATGGTAGACCATTTATTATGAAAAGATACGTCTATTAGCGGAGGGCAAGGGAACATGAAAAATATACAATTGATGTGTTGATTGTATATTTTACGTGTTTATGGAGGGATTTTAATGGAACGATTATGGACGAAATCATTTATACAAATGACTATCGCGATGTTATTTTTATTTACGGGGTTTTATTTACTTGTTCCAACGCTCCCGCTCTTTATTAAAGAGATTGGTGGAAATGAATCGCAAGTTGGACTGATGATGGGAATGTTTACAATAGCGGCAGTTGTAATACGACCGATTATTGGAGGTATGTTAGATCAATATGGTAGAAGATCTTTTATTATTTTCGGACTCATATTTTTTGGGATAACGATGTATTCGTATAATTTAGCATCGACTATTGTCCTTTTAGCTGTTTTACGCGTTATTCACGGAGTGACGTGGGCTGTTTCTACAACAGCAGTTGGAACAGCGATAACTGATATTATTCCAGATTCACGTCGTGGTGAAGGGATGGGCTGGTATGGCATGGCGATGACAATCGCGATGGCAATTGGCCCGATGATTGGATTATGGGTTGTACAAAATTATTCATTTCATGGTCTATTCTTGTTAGCAACTCTTTTATCCTTTATGGCAGTCGTATTATCGTTAATAACGAAAATGCCATTCACGCCACAAAAAGAAAAAGGGAAAATTCAGCTGTTTGAAAAATCCGTTTTATCAATAACGGTTGTTGTTTTCTTTTTATCATTTGCATATGGAGGAATAACAACATTTTTACCGTTATTCGCGTCATCAATTGATGTGAATCCTGGGACATTCTTTCTTGTATATGCAATTGCTTTAACAATTGTACGACCTATTTCAGGAAAACTATTAGATAAGTATGGAGAAGTTTTTATCATACTTCCGGCACTATGTATTACTATTTTAGCGATAGTTGTACTAACGATTTCAAATGGTTTGATAGGTGTAATGATTGCAGCGGCATTATATGGTGTTGGATTCGGTTCAGCACAGCCCGCTTTACAAGCAGCGATGCTGACAATTGTTGATCCTAGTAAAAGAGGAGTTGCTAACGCTTCATTCTTTACCGCTTTTGATTTAGGGATTGGATTAGGTGCGATTTTACTTGGAGTAGTTTCACAAATGTTTGGTTACCGTATTTTATTTGCAGGTAGTGCAATTTCAGGATTAATAGCTTTAATTATATTTGTCATTTTTGTAAAACAACGATTAGGCAAAAAAGATTTTGCGTATAAAGCATGATGAATCTATTTGATGTATTGTAAGGTACGGAGGAAATAGCTCAATTCAGCCCGGATATTCTTTAGGGATTGTTTCTGAGAAATCAGTTCGGGAAATAGTGTCAGTTGAGAAAGACGGTAGTTTATTTTTATAGATTTTGATGATCTTTCGTACTTTCAAAACTATGAATTAGTTGTAAGCTATCGTAAAGAAACGGAAGAAATTTAATTTAATTATGTAAAATAATAATTTTATTAAAAATAAATAAATTTTATATAAGAATTATATTTATGGGAATATGAAATAAATATTATAAAAAACCGAGCTGCGCATGAGTGCAGCTCGGTTTTTTATGTTTGTTGAAGAAAAAGGGATTAAAGGTATATTTAGTGGGATTATATGGATAATTGTTATATTTCGTTTTAAAACATTGTAAAAGGATGTCTGTCCTTTCTTTATAAAAGATGAAAGTTATTTTTGAAAAATTGTATTATTACATCGGTAAAAGTATAGGAAACTTATCATTATAAAATAAATTGAAATCTTCTAAAAACTCTGATACATTGAAATAGAAATGTAGTTTCATATTATTGTAAAGGCTTACAGTTATGTGCACGAAGATCTATTAGGATTGGAGGAAATAATGATGAAAGCTGAAGAAAAATTTTCCCCGGGATTAGATGGTGTAGTAGCAGCGGAAACGAAAATTTCGTTTCTTGACACAGTAAAAGGTGAAATTGTAATTCAAGGGTATGATTTAATCGAACTCTCAAAAACAAAAGAGTATTTAGACATTGTGCACCTTTTATTAGAAGAACGTTTACCGAATGAGGATGAGAAAGCAACAATTGAAAAGAAATTAAAAGAAGAATATGCAGTGCCAGAAGGTGTATTCAATGTTCTAAAGGCATTGCCTAAGGAAACGCATCCTATGGATGGGCTACGTACAGGTGTGTCTGCATTAGCTGGTTACGATAGTGATATCGAAAACCGCTCGTTAGAAGTGAATAAAAGTCGAGGATACAAGCTTTTAAGTAAAGTGCCAAATATTGTAGCGAATAGCTACCATATTTTAAATAATGAGGAACCAATTGAGCCTCTTCAAGAATTGTCATATAGTGCGAATTTCTTCTATATGTTAACTGGAAAGAAACCAACTGAACTTGAAGAGAAAATCTTTGATCGTTCCCTTGTTTTATATAGTGAACATGAAATGCCAAACTCTACATTTACAGCACGCGTTATTGCATCAACGCAATCCGACTTATACGGCGCTTTAACAGGAGCAGTTGCATCCTTAAAAGGAAGTCTTCATGGCGGTGCGAATGAAGCGGTTATGTACATGCTTTTAGAAGCTGGTAATGTTGAGAAATTTGAAGAGTTATTACAGAAGAAACTATATAACAAAGAAAAAATTATGGGCTTTGGACACCGTGTTTATATGAAAAAGATGGATCCAAGAGCACTTATGATGAAGGAAGCATTAAAGCAGTTATGTGATGTGAAAGGCGATTATACACTATATGAAATGTGTGAAGCTGGAGAAAAAATTATGGAGAAGGAAAAAGGAATTTATCCGAATCTTGATTATTATGCTGCTCCAGTATATTGGATGCTTGGTATTCCAATTCAACTTTACACACCAATCTTCTTTAGTTCTAGAACAGTAGGGCTATGTGCACACGTAATTGAGCAACATGCGAACAATCGTTTGTTCCGTCCACGTGTAAATTATATTGGCGAGCGACATGCATTTAGTAAATAAAAACAACTGGGGAGTTGTTAGCGCCGCCCGCCAGATGGGTGTTTGACCGACACCCATCATTAATAATAACGAATTTTCGACAGAAAGGGAAGAATAGCATGATTAAAACAAATGAAATTAAACAAAAAGATGCATTATTAGAAGAAATTACGGACTATGTATTAAATAAAGAGGTTACAAGTGCAGAGGCATTCAGTACGGCTCGCTACGTATTACTTGATACACTTGGATGTGGAATTTTAGCACTACAATACCCAGAGTGTACGAAATTATTAGGACCAGTTGTACCAGGAACAATCGTGCCAAATGGTACACGTGTACCAGGAACATCTTATGTGCTAGATCCAGTAAAAGGCGCATTTAATATCGGATGTATGATCCGTTGGTTAGACTATAACGATACTTGGCTTGCAGCAGAGTGGGGACATCCATCTGATAACTTAGGCGGAATTTTAGCAGTTGCAGATTATATTAGCCGCGTTCGTATTTCAGAAGGAAAAGAACCATTAAAAGTACGTGAAGTACTAGAAATGATGATTAAAGCACATGAAATTCAAGGTGTACTTGCTTTAGAAAACAGTTTAAACCGTGTTGGTCTTGATCACGTATTATACGTAAAAGTAGCGACGACTGCAGTAGTTGCAAAAATGCTTGGCGGAACGCGTGAGGAAATCTTTAATGCATTATCACATGCGTGGATTGATAATTCTAGTCTTCGTACATATCGTCATGCTCCAAATACAGGTTCACGTAAATCATGGGCAGCAGGTGATGCGACGAGCCGCGGTGTTCATCTTGCAATGACTGCATTAAAAGGTGAAATGGGTTACCCAACGGCATTATCTGCACCAGGATGGGGATTCCAAGATGTGTTATTTAACAAGCAAGAATTAAAATTAGCAAGACCGCTAGAATCTTATGTAATGGAAAATGTATTATTCAAAGTGTCATTCCCAGCAGAATTCCATGCACAAACAGCTGCAGAATGTGCAGTGAAATTACATCCGGAACTTAAAGAAAGATTAGATGAAATTGATCGTATTACAATTACAACTCATGAGTCAGCAATTCGTATTATCGATAAAGAAGGTCCATTAAATAACCCAGCTGATCGCGATCACTGCCTACAATACATTACGGCAATAGGTTTATTAAAAGGAGATATCGTTGCGGATGATTATGAGGATGTAGTAGCGAATGATCCACGTGTAGATGAATTACGTAATAAGATGGTTGTTGTTGAAAACAAACAGTACAGTTTAGATTACCTTGACCCGAACAAGCGCTCAATCGCCAACGCTGTTCAAGTTCATTTTAAAGATGGTACTGTAACAGAAAATGTGGAATGTGAATACCCACTTGGCCACCGTTTCCGTAGAGACGAAGCAATTCCAAAAGTTGTTCGAAAATTCACTGCAAATATGGCAGGTCATTATTCTAGTAAGCAACAAGAAAAAATCCATGATGCTTGTCTAAATGAAGAAAAACTAGAAAATATGAATGTAAACGAATTTGTAGATCTATTCTTAATTTAATAATAGGGGGAATTTAGAATGGCTTGGGTTGTGAATAAACAGTCAACACAAGAGGAGCTTGCGAATCGCTTCCGAGCTTTAGTAGAAGCAAATGAAATTTTGCAAATTCCAGGTGCTCATGATGCAATGGCGGCTCTTGTTGCGAAAAACACAGGTTTTTCAGCTCTATATTTATCGGGAGCTGCTTACACTGCAAGTAAAGGACTACCAGATTTAGGAATCGTGACGTCTACTGAAGTAGCAGAGAGAGCAAGGGATCTAGTTAGAGCTACAGATTTACCAGTTCTTGTTGATATTGATACAGGATTTGGTGGAGTACTAAACGTAGCGAGGACAGCTGTAGAAATGGTGGAAGCGAAAGTTGCGGCTGTTCAGATTGAAGATCAACAATTACCAAAGAAATGTGGACATTTAAATGGTAAGAAACTTGTTACTACAGAAGAATTAGTTCAAAAAATTAAAGCGATTAAAGAAGTTGCGCCAAGTTTATATATTGTAGCACGCACAGATGCTCGCGGCGTGGAAGGATTAGATGCAGCGATTGAAAGAGCGAATGCATATGTAAAAGCAGGGGCAGATGCAATATTCCCAGAAGCGCTTCAATCGGAAGAAGAATTCCGTTTATTTACTAGCAAAGTGAATGCACCTTTACTAGCAAATATGACTGAGTTCGGAAAAACACCATATTATAGTGCAGAGGAATTTGCGAATATGGGCTTCCAAATGGTAATTTATCCTGTAACTTCACTTCGTGTTGCTGCAAAAGCATATGAGAATGTGTTTACGCTAATTAAGGAAACGGGTTCTCAAAAAGATGCACTTTCTAATATGCAAACGAGAAGTGAATTATATGAAACAATTTCATATCATGACTTTGAAGAGTTAGATACTGGAATTGCAAAAACAGTATTATCTGAAGATCAATAGGTAGAAGGATTTAGGCGATGAAAATACATCTTTGGCAAAACGAACTGCTTGATGTGAAAAATCATCGCCTTCTGTTTTCAATAATAAGATATTCCACTCATCGTAGACGAGCATATGCAAAAATCAACGAAGGCCGAAATGATAGGGGGATTCAGATGGAGAAAACGAAGTTACCATGGGATGAATTTTTTTCACTCAATAAAGATGTGAATAATACTTTCTTTACACCAGAAGATTTTTCAGGGGATGAAGATTTAATTGCAAAAACGACAGAACAATTCGTTAAACAAGAAATTGTCCCGCAAATTGAGAATATTGAACAACATAACTATAAAGTTTCTCGTCAATTATTTGAGAAAGCTGGGGAACTTGGATTATTAGGCATTGAGGTACCAGAAGATTATGGCGGATTCGAGTTAGGAAAGGCTGTCTCAGGTCTTGTAGCAGAGAAAATGGGTTACGCTGGTGCATTTAGCGTTTCTTTTAATATACACGCCGGTGTAGGTACGTTGCCTTACATATATTATGGAACGAAAGAACAGAAAGAAAAATATTTGCCGAAAATTGCGTCTGGAGAATGGATTGGGGCTTATGCTTTAACTGAGCCAAATGCTGGTTCTGATGCATTAAGTGCAAAAACGAGTGCAGTATTGAATGAAGATGGAACTGCTTGGAAGTTAAATGGTGAGAAGCAGTGGATTACAAATGCTCATATGGCAGATGTATACGTTGTTTTTGCGAAGACAAATAAAGGAATGACAGCGTTTATTGTCGAAAGAACATGTGAAGGTGTATCCATTGGACTAGAAGAAAAGAAAATGGGGATTAAAGGTTCTTCAACAGCGACGCTTATTTTAGAAGATGTTGTCATCCCTGCTGAAAATGTTTTAGGGGAAGTTGGGAAAGGGCATCACGTAGCTCTTAATATCCTTAACTTTGCTAGACTAAAACTGGCTTTTGGAAATATTGGAACAGCAAAACAAGCAATTGGTTTATCGGTTCAATATGGAAAAGAGCGAAAACAGTTCCAAACGGAATTAGTAGATTTTACGATGATTCAAGAGAAAATTGCCAATATGATTATTTCTACATATGGAGCAGAAAGTGCAGCTTACCGTACAGCGGGTGTAATTGATGAAGCAATTCATGAGAGTGATGAAGATCTTATGAAAAAAATGTCCCAATTTGCAATTGAATGTGCACTGAATAAAGTAAACGCTTCTGAAACACTTGCTTATATCGTAGATGAAGCTGTACAAATTCATGGTGGTTACGGTTATATGCAAGAATACGAAGTAGAACGATTATATCGTGATGCTAGGATTAGTCGTATTTTTGAAGGAACGAATGAAATTAATAGATTAACAGTTGCAAAAATGTTAATGAAGCAAATCGAGCAAATAGAAGATGCTGAAGTAGAAATTGATGTGGCAAATGTAGAAAGAAACCATCGTTACATTTTATTAGCGAAAAAATTGTTGAAACAATCTTTGAAAACGCTCTCTAAAAATCCAGGTTTAAAAATTGAGCAAGAGCAAGAATATTCACGCGTATTATCAAATATGTTGACGGACGTGTACGTCATGGAATCAGCATTTTTACGTACGAGGAAAGCAGTTAGTAAAAATGGTGAGGAAAAAGAGCGTACGAAACAAATGATAACAGATGTTATTTGTGAAGAAGGATATCGTAAAGTAGAAGAATCCGCGATTTCCATTCTTTCAGCAGCTGTCACAGAAGAACAAAATAGACAAGAAATATTAGCTGAAATCCGTCAATTATTAGTGCCTTTATACTCAAACTTATTTACGAAAAAGAGAGATATTGCGAAAGTTATTATAAATCGCGGGAAATATATTGTGTAAATAGGAGGAAAGCGATATGAAAAAGATTGGTTTTATCGGTTTAGGTAACATGGGTCTTCCAATGTCTAAAAATTTAGTTAAATCTAGCTACACAGTATATGGAGTGGACTTGAATAAAGAGGCGGAAGCTTCCTTTGAAAAAGAAGGAGGAATTATCGGCCTATCAATCTCAAAACTAGCAGAGACATGCGATGTGATTTTTACAAGCTTACCATCACCTCGTGCTGTTGAAGCGGTATATTTTGGGGAAGAAGGATTATTTGAAAATAGCCACTCGAATGTAGCTTTAATTGATACAAGTACAGTATCTCCACAATTAAACAAACAATTAGAGGAATCGGCGAAGGAAAAGAAAGTAGACTTTTTAGCAGCACCTGTTAGCGGTGG
The DNA here is from genome assembly GCF_979253805.1 of Bacillus sp. AC266. Taxonomy (NCBI): domain Bacteria; kingdom Bacillati; phylum Bacillota; class Bacilli; order Caryophanales; family Bacillaceae; genus Bacillus; species Bacillus sp. AC266. The sequence continues at coordinate 1,092,486 of NZ_CEEDEC010000001.1, read as the reverse complement.
GGTAATTGGTGCAGAAAACCGTACATTAACGTTTATGGTTGGTGGATCGAAAGAAGTGTATGAGAAAACTGAATCTGTCATGGAAGTGCTTGGAGCGAATGTTTTCCATGTTAGTGAGCAGATTGATAGTGGTACAACTGTTAAATTAATTAATAATCTATTAATTGGTTTTTATACAGCTGGTGTGAGTGAAGCTTTAACATTAGCGAAAAAGAACAATATGGATTTAGATAAAATGTTTGATATTTTAAATGTAAGTTACGGTCAAAGTAGAATTTATGAGCGTAATTATAAAAGTTTCATTGCATCAGAAAATTATGAGCCAGGCTTTACTGTGAATTTATTAAAGAAAGATTTAGGATTTGCGGTAGATTTAGCGAAAGAAAGCGAACTTCACTTACCAGTAAGTGAGATGCTATTAAACGTATATGAAGAAGCGAGTGAGGCAGGATATGGTGAAAACGATATGGCTGCTTTATATAAGAAAGTTAGCGAACAATTAATTTCTAATCAAAAATAGTGCACTTATAAAAACCATGATAAAAAAGGAGAGAATATAATGATTACAACTGAAATTAAACGAGTGAAAAATCATATTAATGGCGAATGGGTAGAATCTACTGGTACGGAAGTAGAAGCGGTTCCGAACCCGGCAACCGGAAAAATCATCGCTTACGTTCCACTTTCTCCAAAAGAAGATGTTGAAAAAGCTGTTGAAGCGGCAAAAGCGGCATACAAAACATGGTCTAAAGTGCCAGTTCCAAATCGTTCAAGACAACTATACAAATATCTACAACTGTTACAAGAAAATAAAGAAGAGCTTGCAAAAATCATTACGCTAGAAAACGGTAAAACGCTAACGGATGCAACTGGTGAAGTACAGCGTGGTATTGAAGCGGTAGAACTTGCAACATCAGCACCAAATTTAATGATGGGACAAGCCCTTCCGAATATTGCTAGTGGAATTGATGGATCGATTTGGCGCTACCCAATCGGAGTTGTTGCTGGTATTACACCGTTTAACTTCCCGATGATGATTCCATTATGGATGTTCCCACTTGCAATTGCTTGCGGTAATACATTCGTATTAAAAACATCTGAAAGAACGCCACTTTTAGCTGAGCGACTTGTAGAGTTATTCTATGAAGCTGGTTTTCCAAAAGGGGTATTAAATTTAGTACAAGGCGGAAAAGATGTTGTAAATAGTATTTTAGAAAATAAAGATATTCAAGCAGTTTCGTTTGTTGGCTCTGAGCCAGTGGCACGCTACGTATATGAAACTGGTACAAAAAATGGTAAACGTGTACAAGCGTTAGCAGGTGCGAAAAACCATGCGGTTGTTATGCCAGATTGCAACCTTGAGAAAACAGTACAAGGTGTAATTGGGTCTGCGTTCGCAAGTAGTGGAGAGCGCTGCATGGCATGTTCAGTAGTAGCAGTAGTTGATGAAATTGCTGATGAATTCATTGATGTATTAGTAGCGGAAACGAAGAAGTTAAAAGTAGGTGACGGTTTCAACGAAGATAATTATGTTGGACCATTAATCCGTGAATCTCATAAAGAACGTGTTTTAGGCTATATTAATAGTGGTGTAGCAGATGGAGCAACTTTACTAGTAGATGGCCGTAAAATCAATGAAGAAGTTGGAGAAGGTTACTTTGTTGGTGCAACAATCTTTGATGGTGTAAATCAAGAAATGAAAATTTGGCAAGATGAAATTTTCGCTCCGGTATTAAGTATTGTAAGAGTAAAAGATTTAGAAGAAGGTATTAAGCTGACAAATCAATCGAAATTTGCGAATGGTGCTGTTATTTATACATCAAATGGAAAACATGCACAAACATTCCGAGACAATATTGATGCTGGTATGATTGGTGTAAACGTTAATGTTCCAGCACCAATGGCATTCTTCGCATTTGCAGGAAACAAAGCTTCATTCTTTGGAGATCTTGGTACAAATGGTACGGATGGCGTTCAATTTTATACACGTAAAAAAGTTGTAACTGAGCGCTGGTTTTAATAAAGTGAAATGATAATGAGTGGGGTGCATTCCCACTCATTATAAAAATAATACAAACGAAAATACACTACTCATAATGGAGTAGTGTATTTTCGTTTGTATTGTGTTAACTATTTCTTTCAAAGGCTAATTTAATACCAAACCCAATTAAGACGATTCCTGTAATCCCTTGAATATAACGCTGTGTCTTCGGTTTTTTCATAAAAGCACTAATTTTATCAATTAAAAATATATAAAAAGCAAACCAAATGACGGTTAAAATGAGATAAGTAAGTCCCATAACGAGAAGTTGTATAAATGTATTATGATTTGGATTTAAAAACTGTGGTAAAAAAGTTAAAAAGAAGACTGCAATCTTAGGGTTTAGTAAATTTGTAAGAAACCCTTGGCGAAAGCAAGAAGTATGTTTATTGTCATTATTTATTGGAACGTCATTTGTATTTAAGTCTTCTGTGTTTCTTACTGCTAAAAGGGCTTTAATACCAATATAGACTAAATATACAGCACCAACATATTTAAAAATAGAAAATAAAAGAGCAGACTTTACAATAAGTGCTGAAAGACCAATTACAGCAGCTAAAGTGTGAATTAAAAGCGCAACACAAGTACCAAAAACAGTTTTTACGCCGCCGATTTTGCCGGCAATCAATGTGTTTTTCGTAGCCATTGCTGTATCAGGACCGGGTAGAATAATAAGACATATAGACATAATAATAAACAGAAAAAAATTTTCCATAATGTTATCCGCCTTCCTTTTTTGTTTTTAGAAAATTCGATTAACGTTAGTTTAACATACATTTTAGTTAAATAAAATTAAATTATATTTAAAATTATTTAACTAAAAAGAAGAGGCCATATAGAGTAGCTGAGAGTGTGCTACAATATATGGCCTCTTTGTTTAAGCGTTAAGTAAGTTAAAGAATCGATTTACATCTTCTTCTGAAACATCACTTAATTGTTTATATTTATAATTTGGATTTTGGTCTTTATCAACTACAACGGAGCGTACTCCTTCAAAGAAATCTTCATGTCGCATGAAGTTTTTAGCGAGTATAAGATCTGTCGCGAAACATTCTTCAACTGACTTTTCTTGGCCATCAATAAACTGTTTTAATGTTACCTTTAATGAAACAGGGGATTTGGATAATAGCTTTTCTTTCGTTGTTTGGGCAAATGGACTTTGATCTTTCTCTAACGATTGAATGATTCCCTCAATTGTATCGAATGCAAAATGCGAATTAATTTCTTCTACTGAGGAAGAAAGATTGCCATCTAAGTTTGGAGCAGTTGCAAATGTACGAATAACTTCTTTTAAATGAGTATGTACATCTTCTTTTTTCCAATTTACATTTTCAAGTGCGGTAAGGAAATTTGGTAATGAATCTGATGTCATAAAGTAATCAGCAGCGTTAATATATAATACATCAGGAGCTTTTAAAATAGATGCCGTTAAAGCAACATATCGACCAGTATATCCAGGCGCTTTATTTAAGAAATAAGCAGCACCGACATCCGGGAAGAAACCGATGTTCATTTCAGGCATTGCCCACTTCGTACGCTCTGTTACAATTCGATACGTCGCTCCATTTGTCAGACCGACACCACCGCCCATTACAATTCCATCTAAACAAGCGATAATTGGTTTTTTGTATTGATAAATAAATGTATCAATTTCATATTCTTCTTCAAAAAACAGCTCTGCATGTTGTAATGCAACTTCGTTAGAACGTGCTTCGTATAGCGTTTTAATATCACCACCTGCACAAAAACCTTTCGTCCCAGCTCCTTTTAAAACGATGAGTTCAATACGCTCATCTTGCTCCCATTCTTTAAGTTTTTGCCCAATTGGTTGTAACATGTCATAGGATAAAGAATTAAGTGCTTTTGGACGGTTTAAAGTAATAGATGCAACGCCGTTTTCGCTAACAGAAAATAAAACGTGTTCAGTCATTATAAATCCTCCCTTACTTATCTTTCTATTCTTATTTCTTGATACATGTTGAAATGTCCTCTATAATTTTTGTCTAAATTAGGTGCTTAGTGTTAGTATTTATCGCATATTTTGACGAGTTATATTTGCAGGATTTCAGAGAATGAAGAGGAATATTACAACATTACTGTAAGTGCTATTATTTGAAAATGTCGTGTTGAAGGCGCTATTATATGTATAACTTATATTGAGTTAGTATACGTGGTGTAAATTAAAGAGTGGATGTAGAAAAAGTTAAAAGGCTGAATTATCTAACTTTTAAAGAGCGCGGGGTTTGTATATAATTAGAAATAGAGAAAGGAGAGATCGGAATGCCAGGACCTTTACTATTGTCGGTTATTATTTTGTCATCTCTTATGGTAGGAATTACACAGTATTTTCATCATACAGATACGACAGAAGAAGTGAAGGCTAAGGTACGTCTCGTGTTTCCGATTTTTATAATATCTATTTCCATATGCTTTTTATTAAATAAAGATGGGTATGTTGTGGCCGTATTTGCGTTTTTTGTAGCGATTGTCTTAATAACTGTATTGTACTACGTTATGAAAGAGTACTTACAAAAATAAGGATGCCTGAAAGGGCATTTTTATTTTTGTAGATTAATAATTTCACATACCGTATTTCATATAAAAAAACATAAAACATTTATAATTAAAAAAGTATGTACATCCCGGTGTATTTACTTGTCAATCTTGCAGGACCACTATACTATTAAAATGTAAAGATTAGAAAAAAGGGGTTGTATCTAGCATGAAATTTGAGATGCATACAAAAATTATTTCAAATGAAAAAGAAGTAAGATTACATATAGAAGATAATTTATTTCAATTAATTTTAGATGGTTATCATCTATTTACTATTCAAGAAATATTGCCTTTATATAAATCAAACGAAGAAAGAATCGGTAGTGCAATTGTCCAAAAGTTAGAATGGGAGAACGGAAAAACTACACTAAACTATCAGCTTGTTTCACTACAATCAGTAAACTAAAAGGAGAAGGGTAATATGAAGTTTTTTCATACAGCGGATTGGCATTTAGGTAAGCTTGTTCATGGTGTATATATGACTGAAGACCAAAAAATTGTGTTAGATCAGTTTGTACAAGCTGTTGAAGAGGAAAAACCGGATGCTGTAATTATTGCAGGAGATTTATATGACCGAGCAATTCCACCTACAGAAGCAGTAGACTTATTAAATGATGTATTACAAAAGATAGTTATTGATTTACAAACACCAATAATCGCAGTTGCAGGAAACCACGATAGTCCGGACCGCATACATTTTGGTAGTAATTTAATGAAAAAACAAGGATTACATATTGTTGGACAATTCCAGTTTCCATACAATCCCGTTGTTTTAAATGATGAATACGGAGAGGTTCATTTCCATCTCGTTCCGTATGCAGATCCAAGTATTGTTAGACATATATTGAAAAATGAAGATGTTCGTTCTCATGATGATGCGATGCGTATTTTTATGAACGAACTCTCTGAAACGATGGATAAAGAAGCGAGACACATATTTGTAGGACATGCATTTGTAACTTCTTCAGGAGAGGCAGAGGAAAATACGAGTGATGCGGAACGACCACTTTCAATTGGTGGTGCTGAATATGTAAATAGCCATTATTTTGATAAATTTCATTACACGGCGCTTGGCCATTTACATCAAGCGCATTTTGTACGTAATGAGACAATTCGTTATTCAGGTTCACCACTTGCATATTCTATTTCTGAAGAAAAGCATAAAAAAGGATATTATATTGTGGAACTGGATGAAAAAGGTGAAACAACAATTGAAAAACGTTTACTTACACCACGTCGTAAAATGCGTACAGTAGAAGCGAAAATAGACGATTTATTGCTTCATCCAGTGAGTGAAGATTATGTATTTGTGAAATTATTAGATGAAAATCCTGTCTTGCAGCCAATGGAAAAAATACGTTCTGTATACCCAAATGCAATGCATGTTGAAAGATCTATTCAAAGACGAGAGTTCACAGATGAAAATGAAGTAACTGTTTCAAGACATAAAACGGATGATTTATCTCTTTTAAAAGCATTTTATAAAGAAATGAAAGGGCTAGATCTATCAGAAGAGAAAGAACGTCTATTTTTAGATGTTTTGCAAACAGTGCAAGAACGGGAAGGTGAGCGAGGATGAGACCGATTCAGCTTATAATGACCGCGTTTGGTCCATATAAACAGAAAGAAGTAATCGATTTTAAAGATCTTGGTGAGCATCGTATTTTCGCTATTTCTGGAAATACAGGAGCTGGAAAGACAACGATTTTTGATGCAATTTGTTATGTATTATATGGAGAAGCTAGTGGAGAAGAGCGCAGTGATACTAACATGCTTCGTAGCCAATTTGCTGATGATGATGTTTATACAAGTGTGGAATTAACTTTTCAATTAAAAGGAAAAAGTTATGAAATTAAACGACAACTGGGCCATAAAAAACAAGGAAATAAAACAATTACAGGACATGCAGTCGAATTATATGAAGTAATTGATGAGGAGAAAGTTCCATGTGTCGATCGTTTTCATGTAACGGATGTAAATAAAAAAGTTGAAGATTTAATGGGATTAAGTAAACATCAATTTAGCCAAATTGTCATGTTACCGCAAGGAGAGTTCCGAAAATTATTAACATCTGAAACGGAAAATAAAGAAGAAATACTACGCCGCATTTTTAAAACAGATCGTTATAAATTAATGCGTGAGATATTAGATCAAAAGCGTAAACAATGGAAAGACGTCTTACAAGAAAAACAAAAAGAACGTGAGCTATATTTCCGTAATGTATTTAAATTACCAATACGTGATGGGGCATTATTAGAGACATTAGTGGAGCAAGAGCATGTAAATACACATCAAGTAGTAGAGGCATTAGAACAAGAAACAATTTGGTACAATGCAGAGGTTGAGCAATTACACTTAGAACAAAATGACAAAACGAAACAATTAAAAGAAGCAGAGGCACGTTTTCATGCAGCAAAAGCTGTAAATGAGAAATTCAAAGATTTAGAACAAAAGAATGAGAAGTACAGTATTTTACAAGAAAACCGTGCCGTAATCGAAATGAAAGAAAAATCTTTTAAACATGCGGAACAGGCGAAGCGATTATTACCATTTGAGCAATGGTATGAGGAAGCGATGCAATATGAACAGCAGTCTGAAAGTTTGTTAAAACAGATAATCGCAAAAAAAGAGCATATAATGAACAGTTTTGCACTTGCTCAGGAGAAATATGAAGCATTAAAGAATAAGGCATCCGAGCGAGAAAATGCTAAAAAACAAGTTCAAAGACTAGAAGAGTTACAGCCAATTATTGCATCATTAGCTGAGAAAAAGTTAAATTTGCAAAATGCTGAAATTCACATAGGAAAATTAAAAGAAGGTATGCAAAAGTTAGAGGAACAACTAGAAGCGCATAAAAATGAAAAACAAAGAATGTCTGGCGAATTACAGCAATTAGAAGCAGCGCTTGAACAATATGTAGCTAAAGTAGAAGAACTAACGAATATGCGAGAAGATGCAAAAGTATTAAAGCAGGCATATGATGTATGGCAAGAAAAACAAAAATACGAGCTAGAAAAAGAAAGTGCGTTTCATAAGATGCAACAGGCAGTTAGTACATATGAAAATATGGAACGCCGCTGGTTAAGTGAACAAGCTGGTATATTAGCTCTTCATTTACATGATGGTGAATCTTGTCCAGTATGTGGTAGTATGGACCACCCGAAAAAAGCTACAGAGCAAAGTAATGCAATTGATGAAAAAGAGTTAAATGAGCTAAGAGAAAAGAAAACTATTGCGGAAAAATTACATGTTCAATTAGAAGAAAAGTGGAATTTCTATCGAGTTCAATATGAACAAGTGATAGAAGAAGTGCTAAAGCGAGGCTATCGCTCAGAAGAATTAGTAGAAACATATAGTGCGCTCGTTCAAAAAGGAAAGCAATTAGCAGCAGAAGTTAATGCGTTAAAAGCAAGTGAAGAAACGCGTAAGCAAATTGCTGTGAATATAAAAAGCGTAGAAGAAAAAGTAGAAGAACTCCAGAAACAAAAGCGTGAAGTAGAAACTGTGCAGCACCGTACTGAAATGGAGTGTATGCAGCTTCGTACGTCATATGAACATGATAAGCAAAATATTCCGGAAAGCTTGCAAACGGTACAAGCTTGGAAAGTACAGTTTGACCAAGCTCTGCAAGAACTTAGGTTAATGGAAGATGAATGGGAGAAAGTACAAGAGGCGTATCAACATTGGCAAAATGAAAATATACGTATTCAAGCAGAACATGATAATGCTTCTAATCAATTTAATAGTGCAAAAGAGAAGAAAGAAGAGACGTTCACACGCTTTATGAAAGAGCTAGAACAAAGCGGATTTACAGATCAATTAACATATAAAGAATCCAAATTAAATGATGCTGAGATGGATAAGTTACAACAAGAAATCCAAAGTTATTACTCATCTCTAGAAGTACTTACAAAACAAATTGAAGAATTAAAAGCAGACTTAAAAGATAAAGAGTATATGGACATTTCTTCATTAGATGAGCAAGTGAAAGAATTGGAAATTAGCCTTGATATTATTAAAGAAAAACGACAACGTGCTCAAAACGCCGTATCATATATTACGGATTTACATGAAAATATTAAACGAATTGATGAACAAATTCATGAGGAAGAAAAAGCATTCCAAGAACTTGTTGATTTATATGAAGTAATGAAAGGGGATAACGATAGTCGTATATCCTTTGAACGTTACATCTTAATTGAGTATTTAGAACAAATTGTTCAAATTGCGAACGAACGACTACGTAAATTATCAAATGGACAATTTTATTTAAAACGAAGCGAACGAGTTGAAAAGAGGAATCGACAAAGTGGATTAGGATTAGATGTATATGATGCATATACAGGTCAAACCCGAGATGTAAAAACATTATCTGGCGGTGAGAAATTTAACGCATCACTTTGCTTAGCACTTGGAATGGCAGATGTAATTCAAGCGTATGAGGGTGGTATTTCCATCGAAACGATGTTTATCGATGAAGGATTCGGCTCATTAGATGAAGAGTCATTAACGAAAGCAGTTGACGCCCTAATCGACTTGCAAAAATCAGGTCGCTTTATCGGTGTAATTTCACACGTTCAAGAACTGAAAAATGCAATGCCAGCTGTATTAGAAGTAACGAAGCAGAAGGATGGGTGTAGTCAGACGAGGTTTGTGGTGAAATAAGCTTGTCAAATTGAAAGTATCTATCCTTACTTTGAACATTGTACCAAATTGTTATAACGTTTTTTCAATTAAGTTCAAATGAATTTAATAATGTTTTTATATAAAGCCGTCTCTATAGTAGAGGCGGCATCTTTATTATTTAAAGGAATGAATGATGCAATTATGAATCATTTGAAGAAGGTGGCGTATTTGCCAAACGATTATAACTTTTAAAGGCTGAAATTGCAGATATAACACCACCTGTTAAAAATAAAGCTGAACCACCAACTAAAATAATACGACTGACATATGTTTCACGAGCTTCTTCAACTTGTTCTTGTGACGGTGTTGGCATATAAAGTCCCCCTCAATATTAATGTGTTTTGCAATAGTATATACAAATGCCTAAAATATGTTAAAATCACTGGATAGTATTATGAGGAAGTATATAGTTAGATGTGAATTGTTTGAAAAATCTTCATTATAAATTTATGCTAACTTCACATAGAGCACAAATTGAAATTGTATTATGTATATGTACCAAATAGATGAAATTGTATAGTATTGCTGTTTTTAAATAATCAAAATCCTATTATTTCTATATAAGGGTCTTAATTGTATATTTAGAGATAATATTTTATTTAGAAGCAGATTTTAATAAAAAGGAATTCAAATAAAAGGGGAATGTCTTATGACAACATATACGAGCGAGATAAAAAAAAGTTTAGTAACTGAAGAAGATGTGGATATTTTAAAAATAATGGCGCATCCAATACGATTACAAATTGTAAATGAATTAAGTGCACGCAAAACTTGTAATGTAACACAATTAACAGAAATATTAAATATTCCTCAATCGACTGTTTCGCAGCATTTATCAAAAATGAAAGGTAAAGTGCTAAGAGCTGAGAGAAGAGGGTTAGAAATTTATTATTATATTAATAATTTAAAAGCAAGCAAGATTGTTAGTGTTTTAGGATATGTAAATTAATGAATTGTTATTATACAAAATAGCCTCCGCTGTTAAGCAGGGGCTATTTTGTATTGTATTGTTTTATTTATTTGCATTTAAAATTTTATAGTTTTTATGATTTACAATTGTTCGGTCAAATTCAAAAGTACCACCGCTTACATCTGTGACTTCAACTAAGACCGATTCAGTGTATAGTTTTAGTACAGATGCTGTGATCTTTAAGTTATTTCGTTGAAATAGTATAGTATCGCCTACGTTTGCTTTCATAGTACCTCCTTATAAAAGTCAGAAATGTTTGTTTATTATATATATTAAACCACGTATAGATATATTAGTGAATGTTTAGTTTTATTTATCAATAAAATATTTGTTGTTTAATAAAAATTAAAGTGCAAAATTATGTAAATGAATTATATATTTTCTGTTTTTATGTAGAAAATTGTAAAAAACGTTGTACTTTTGTATGTTTCGTTAGAAAACAAGATATACGGAAGTGGAAATGGTGGGATTTTTGATTACAAGCATTGTAACGAGAAGCCAGATTACAAGACTATTAAATGATTTGTATTAAGAAATATAGACGCAACATGTTATAAAGCTGGGGAGTTAAAAAGAATATGGTGTTTTTTTGTTTATATAGGATAATCAAAATTTTGAAGTCCAGCCATGGTGTAACAGGGCGCATAACTTTGTATAAAAGAGGATATGAAAACACACATAAGTCGTATTGATGTAAAACATTATAAAAACTACTACGTATTTAACAAGTAGTTTTTTGTATTTCACCCTTCGTTTTCTGTAACTGATTCCATATTTTTGACGCTCCATCTTGTAAGTGCTTACATAAGCGAAAACATCCTATACAATGAAGTTGTTAAGTCGAATGAGGTGGCGAAAATAAAAATAAAAAAAGCATATTTAGCGAATAGCATTGAAATAGAAAGAGGAGGAGAGATGGTATGAAAAAATCATCGGTTAATCCATGGCTTGTTGTCCTTGGAACAGTCATAGTACAAATGGGGCTTGGTACGATATATACATGGAGTTTATTCAATCAGCCCTTAGTGAGTAAATACGGTTGGAGTCTTAACGCTGTTGCTATAACTTTCTCAATTACTAGCCTGTCTTTAGCGTTTTCAACTTTGTTTGCGAGTAAATTGCAAGAAAAATGGGGACTTCGTAAACTTATTATGATAGCTGGACTAGCATTAGGAATTGGATTAATACTTAGTTCACAAGCTTCCTCATTAATATTGCTTTATGTACTAGCAGGGGTTGTTGTAGGTTATGCAGATGGTACAGCATATATCACTTCATTATCCAATTTAATAAAGTGGTTTCCAAAGCGTAAAGGTTTAATTGCTGGTATTTCTGTCTCTGCATATGGTTCAGGTAGCTTAATTTTTAAATATATTAACGCACAGTTAATTGAATCAGTTGGTGTATCACAAGCGTTTATATACTGGGGTTTAATTGTTACAGCTATGATTGTCCTTGGCGCTTGTTTAATCCATCAAGCTGCAGATCAAGGAGCAGTTCATGAAACAAAAACTCAGGAATATACAACGAAAGAAATGTTAGGCACAAAACAAGTATACTTATTATTTATTATGTTATTTACATCATGTATGAGTGGCTTATACTTAATTGGTATGGTAAAAGACATTGGTGTTCAACTTGTAGGGCTTAGCGCAGCGACAGCAGCTAATGCGGTGGCTATGGTTGCAATCTTCAATACATTAGGTCGTATTATTTTAGGGCCGTTATCAGATAAAATCGGCCGTTTAAAAATCGTTACTGGTACATTTGTTGTTATGGCAGCTTCAGTCTTGGTTTTAAGTTTCGTAGATTTAAATTATGGTATCTACTTCGTATGTGTAGCAAGTGTAGCGTTTTGCTTTGGTGGAAATATCACTATTTTCCCAGCTATCGTTGGTGATTTCTACGGTATGAAAAATCATAGTAAGAACTACGGAATTGTGTATCAAGGATTTGGATTTGGAGCGCTCGCTGGTTCCTTTATCGGTGCAGTTCTAGGTGGGTTCAAACCAACTTTCATGGTGATCGGCGTATTATGTGTCGTATCATTTATTATCGCACTTTTAATCCAAGTGCCTAAGCAGAAAAAAGAAAAAGAAGAAGAGTATCGCAGTGTAGCGTAAGTATATAAATCTTCTTTAACACTATGTTTACTAAAAAGCACCCTATTTAATAGGGTGCTTTTTTATGAATTACAACATGTGGAATTTTCTAGAGGCAAAAAAATGAGTAAAGTATCCGTTTGGATTATATTGGAATATCATAAATTGATATATTATATTCGAAATACTTATTAAATCTTAAATTATAAACACGACATGCATCGGTAATTGCAAGATATACTTTCTTGATATTTTCAGAAAAATGTTGAGAAAATATATACTTGAGTTTTTGGTAAGGCTTTGTAAATGAAGGTATCTACAGTTTATCTTCTTCAATTTTAAAAAGAGGAGTACGAATTAAATTTTTTAATGTAAGTACTTATTAATGCTTTTAGATGTAATTGTATTGAGAAGTACTAAAATATTTTATCTGAAAAATAAAAATAGGTTGACAAGTTTATTGAGAAAGATTATCATTTCGATGTAAGAATATTAAATGAAAAACATTATCAATGAATAATATTTTGATGAAAAGTACACTTGACCAATTAGTTTAGTAAGTGTATTATTTTTTACATTGATAGTGATAATCGTTATCATTATCGCTATTTGTTTAATTAGATTAATTTTCAAATGAAAGGATAGAGGAAATGAACTTAGGGGAATTTGATGGAAAAACGGTTTTAGTAACAGGTGCAGCTCAAGGTATAGGCAGTGTTGTTGCCAAAATGTTTTTAGAAAGAGGAGCTACAGTTATTGCGGTTGATCAAAATGAAGAGGGGTTAAACGTACTCTTAAATGAAAATGAATTAAATGAAATACGTATGAAAATATTTCATTTAGATGTGAGTGATAGTACCGCTGTTGAAGATATGGTAAACGGTATTGAAAATGATATAGCACCAATAGATATATTAATAAATGTTGCAGGGGTATTACGTATGGGACCAATTCACTCTTTAAGTGATGAAGATTGGAATAAAACCTTCTCTGTAAATTCTACAGGAGTTTTCTATATGTCTCGAGCAGTAAGTAAACATATGATGCAAAGAAAGTCAGGGGCAATTGTTACAGTTGGTTCAAATGCGGCAAATACTCCGAGAATGGAAATGGCTGCGTACGCTGCATCAAAAGCCGCAACGACAATGTTTATGAAGTGTTTAGGGTTAGAGCTTGCAGCATACAATATTCGCTGCAACTTAGTTTCTCCTGGTTCTACTGAAACTGAAATGCAAAGATTACTATGGGCTGATGAGAATGGAGCTGAAAATATAATTGCTGGTTCTCAAAATACATATAGACTCGGTATTCCGTTACAAAAAATTGCACAACCTTCAGAAATTGCTGAAGCAGTATTGTTTTTAGCTTCTGATAAAGCGAGTCATATTACAATGCACAATTTATGTGTCGATGGCGGAGCTACATTAGGAGTTTAATAAAAAATTCAGGAGGTTATTATACTATGAATGAACTTACAGCCGTAAAGGAACTGTCAGAAAAACTTTTAGAAGATTATAAGACAGAATCTTCATTCTTTTTCGCTTCACCAACTCGAACAATATTAGCAGAAGGAGAGTTTACTACAGTAAAACATCGTGAAATTGAAAGCTTTCCAGAACTTGTACAAGCGGTATTAAGTAATGCAAAACAAGCCGGAAATCCGAATCCTATCGTTGTTGGTGCTTTGCCCTTTGATCGTAGAAAAGAAGTTCAACTTATCGTACCAGAACATAGTAGAATTACTGAGCGTTTACAGTTAGAGACGACAAATGAGATAAAACGAAATGAGAAACTGACATTTGAAATGACACCGGTTCCAGCTCCTGAAGTTTATATGGATGGTGTGAAGCAAGGAATAGCAAAAATTCAGGACGGAGATTTAAGGAAAATCGTTCTATCTAGATCATTGGATGTTAAGTCTTCCGAGAAAATTGATCAACAAAAACTACTTCGTGAATTAGCGGAACATAATAAGCACGGCTACACATTTGCTGTTAATTTGCCGAAAGATGAAAACGAGTACAGTAAGACGTTAATTGGAGCAAGTCCTGAATTACTTGTTTCACGTCATGGTATGCAAGTAATTTCTAATCCGTTGGCTGGCTCAAGACCACGAAGTGAGGATCCAGTAGAAGATAAAAGAAGGGCAGAAGAATTACTTTCTTCTCCAAAAGATTTACATGAACATGCGGTAGTAGTTGAAGCGGTTGCCGCTGCGCTTCGCCCTTACTGTCATATATTACATGTTCCAGAAAAACCCTCAGTTATTCATAGTGAAGCAATGTGGCATTTGTCTACGGAAGTGAAAGGTGAACTAAAGGACCCAAATACGTCTTCTTTAGAATTAGCAATTGCTCTTCATCCTACGCCAGCAGTTTGCGGAACTCCAATGGAAGAAGCGAGAGAGGCTATTCAAAAAATTGAGCCATTTGACCGTGAATTCTTTACAGGAATGTTAGGGTGGAGCGATTTAGATGGAGATGGCGAATGGATTGTTACAATTCGTTGTGCTGAAGTGCAAGAGAATACACTTCGCTTATATGCAGGTGCTGGAGTTGTTGCTGAATCAAAGCCAGAAGATGAGTTAGCAGAAACATCTGCTAAGTTCCAAACAATGTTGAAGGCTTTAGGGTTAAGAGATAATGCGCTGAATGAAAAATAGGGGGAAGAAAGAATGTTAATAGGTTATACGGAATGGCCAAAAGAATTTGCCAATCGCTATCGAGAAGAAGGGTGTTGGCTTGGAGAAACATTTGGTTCGATGTTAAAAGAACGCGCTGAAAAATATGGGGATCAAATTGCGGTTGTAAGTAGTAATACGCATATAACGTATAGTGAACTTGATAAAAAGGTAGATCGCTTAGCTTCAGGTTTACTGAATTTAGGAATAAAGAAAGAGGACCGAGTTGTAATCCAGTTGCCTAATATTATAGAGTTTTTCGAAATATGCTTTGCGCTATTTCGCATTGGAGCACTCCCTGTTTTTGCACTACCTTCTCATCGCAGTAGTGAAATTAGTTATTTTTGCGAGTTTGGTGAAGCGAGTGCTTACGTTATTTCAGATAAGGCTCTCGGCTTTGATTATCGAAAACTAGCAAGAGAAGTGAAAGAGAAAGTTCCCGCTTTACAACATGTAATCGTAGTGGGGGAAGAAGAAGAATTCGTGAACATAACTGATCTTTATATGGATCCGATTCCGTTACCAGAAGTTCAGCCAAGTGATGTTGCGTTTCTCCAATTATCAGGAGGGACGACAGGACTTTCTAAATTAATTCCTAGAACACATGATGACTATATTTATAGTTTACGTGTTAGCGCTGACATTTGTAATTTAAATGCAGAAAGTGTCTATATGGCAGTTCTTCCAGTAGCACACAATTACCCGATGAGTTCTCCAGGGACATTTGGAACTTTCTATGCGGGTGGAAAAGTAGTATTGGCAACTGGAGGCAGTCCAGATGAGGCATTTGCTCTTATAGAAAAAGAAAAAGTTACGATTACAGCGCTCGTTCCACCATTAGCAATGATTTGGCTTGATGCAGCATCTTCCCGTAACGACGATTTATCGAGCCTGCAAGTTATTCAAGTAGGAGGTGCGAAATTTAGTGCCGAAGTTGCGAAGCGTATTCGCCCTACATTTGGATGTACGTTACAGCAAGTGTTCGGTATGGCAGAAGGGTTAGTAAATTACACAAGATTAAATGATCCTGAAGAAATCATTATTCATACGCAAGGTAGACCGATGTCTACATTCGATGAAGTAAGGGTTGTTGATGAAAATGATAACGATGTAAAACCCGGTGAAGTAGGAAGTTTATTAACAAGAGGGCCATATACAATTCGTGGTTATTATAAAGCGGAAGAGCATAATGCACGATCATTTACAAAGGATGGATTTTATCGTACAGGAGATCTTGTGAAAGTAAATGAACAAGGTTACATCATTGTAGAAGGAAGAGATAAAGATCAAATTAATCGTGGCGGTGAGAAGGTTGCTGCGGAAGAGGTTGAAAATCATCTATTAGCACATGATGCAGTACATGATGTAGCAATTGTATCTATGCCTGACGATTATTTAGGAGAACGCACTTGCGCTTTTGTTATCGCTCGTGGACAAGTTCTAACTGCAAACGAATTAAAAATGTTCTTAAGAGAACGTGGTATAGCAGCTTATAAGATTCCAGATCGAATTGAATTTATTGAATCATTCCCACAAACAGGTGTTGGAAAAGTAAGCAAAAAAGAATTACGTAAAGTCATTGCTGAAAAACTTATTACAGTAAAACAATAATAAAAATCGGAAGGAAGTGATTAGATGGCTATCCCATCTATTTCAGTATATAAAATGCCAATTGAATCAGAACTACCAAAAAATAAAGTGAATTGGACGCCAGATCCGAAACGTGCGGTTCTTCTAATCCATGACATGCAAGAATATTTTCTTGATGCATATAGCGATAAAGAATCGCCAAAAGTAGAACTAATTTCAAATATTAAGGTGATAAGAGAAAGATGCAAGGAACTTGGTATACCAGTTGTTTATACAGCACAACCTGGTGGACAAACGTTAGAACAACGAGGGTTATTACAAGACTTTTGGGGTGACGGTATTCCTGCTGGACCAGATAAAAAGAAAATTGTCGATGAGCTTACTCCAGATGAGGATGATATATTCCTAACCAAATGGAGATATAGTGCATTTAAAAAGACGAATCTATTAGAAATTTTAAATGAGCAGGGAAGAGATCAACTTATTATTTGCGGTATTTATGCGCATATTGGCTGCCTTTTAACAGCTTGTGAAGCATTTATGGATGGTATAGAGCCATTTTTTGTAGCAGATGCAGTTGCTGATTTTTCGCTAGAGCATCATAAACAAGCATTGCAGTATGCATCTAATAGATGTGCAGTAACGACATCAACAAACTTACTATTAAAAGATTTACAAAGTGTAAAAAGCGATGAGAGTGAAGGAATCACTTTACAGAAAGTACATGAACTAGTTGCACAACTACTCCGTGAGCCAGTAGAGAGTATTGAAGTTGATGAAGACTTATTAAATAGAGGACTTGATTCGGTCAGAATTATGAGTTTAGTAGAGAAGTGGCGCCGCGAAGGGAAAGAAATCACTTTTGCAGATTTAGCAGAACGTCCAACTGTTGATGATTGGTACCGTTTACTATCTTCACAAGCAGCACAAGTGCTGTAACAAATAGACTACATAATAAAGGGGTAGTAAAGAATGCCTAATAGTCAAAAGATTCGTCATTCGTTATCATCTGCGCAGTCTGGTATGTGGTTTGCGCAACAATTAGATCCGCTTAATCCGATTTATAATACTGGGGAATATATAGAAATAAACGGAAATATTAATCATGAAATTTTCGAGTTAGCTGTGCGTAAAGTGGTAAAAGAAGCAGAAGCACTTCATGTTCGTTTCGAAGAGGATGAAATTGGCCCATGGCAAGTTATTGAGGAATCGTCAACGTTTCATATGCATTTTATTGACGTTCGTAAAGAAGAAAATCCTGAAGAAGCTGCTAAAGTATGGATGAAAAATGATTTATCTGTACCGATAGATTTAAAAGAAGATAAATTATTTACTGAAGCACTTATTCAAGTTGAAAATAATCGTTTCTTTTGGTATCAGCGCATCCATCACATTGTGATGGATGGCTATGGATTTTCACTTCTTAGCCAAAAGGTAGCGAATGAGTATACATCACTTATAGAAGAAACAAATAAGAATGAAAAGCCATTTGGTTCTCTTGCAAAAATTGTACAAGAAGATAATGAGTATCGTGAATCTAAACAAATTCAGGAAGATCGTACTTTTTGGCTAGAAAAGTTTGCAGATGAACCGGAAGTTATAAGTTTAGCAGAACGAGCGCCGAGAACATCAAATGGATTTTTAAGAGAAACTGCTTATCTATCAAATGCTAGTACGAAAACTTTACTAGAAGATATTAATATTTCGTTAACGAGTTGGCCCGAATTTGTTGTAGCTGTAACAAGTATTTATATGCATAAATTAACAGGTGCAAATGATATTGTTTTAGGTTTACCGATGATGGGGCGTCTTGGTTCTGTATCTATTCATACACCTAGCATGGTAATGAATTTAGTTCCTCTTCGTCTAAAGTTAACTCCAAATATAACTTTTGCAGAATTAATACAGCAAGTTTCTAAAGAAATTCGAGACGTACGTCGTCATCATAAATATCGTCATGAGGAATTAAGAAGAGACTTAAAGTTACTAGGTGAAAATCAAAGGTTGTTTGGGCCGTTAGTGAATGTTATGCCTTTTGATTACGGGCTTAACTTTGCTGGAAATCGTGGTATTACACATAATTTATCAGCAGGACCTGTCGATGACTTATCGATTAATGTATATAAGCGCTTCGATGAAAATGAGTTAATGATTCATTTTGATGCGAATCCGGAAGTATATAGCGATACGGAACTAGCATTGCATAAAGAAAGATTTATGAATCTATTAGAATTAGTGATAAATAATTATCACAAAGACGAGCCGATTGGAAAAATAAACATTACTCTTCCTGAAGAAAATCATAAAGTTTTATTGGAATGGAATGAAACGAAGAAAGCTGAAGAGCTAATTAATCTACCTATATTATTTGAAAAACAAGTACAAAAAAATCCAAATAAAATAGCAGTTACTTGTAACGGGATAAAACTTACGTATAAAGAGCTAAATGAACGAGCGAATGAACTAGCACACTATTTATTAGAAGAAGGAATAGAAGTAAATCAGTTTGTAGCCTTAGTATTTCCAAGATCAATAGAAATGGTAGTTAGTATGCTAGCAGTTCTAAAGGCTGGTGCAGCGTATTTACCGATAGATCCAGAATACCCAGCCGAGCGAATTCATTATATAGTAAATGATGCAAATCCAGTTTGTATCATAACACATTCATCTGTTTCATCTACTTTAGTTATAGAAAATGATATTAAAAAAATCATATTAGATAGCGAAGAAACGAAAATAGCGTTAAAAACATATTCTCATATGAATCTACCATTTAAAAATGATGAATCACTTTTAAACCAAGCTTATACAATTTACACTTCAGGATCAACCGGAAATCCAAAAGGTGTAATTGTTACTATGAAAGGTTTAAGTAACTTCTTATTAGCTATGAAAGATATGTTTTCATTAAATGAAAACGATCATTTATTAGCAGTTACAACGTTTGCGTTTGATATTTCTGCTCTAGAAATTTATTTACCTCTTATTAGTGGTGCAAGTTTAACAATTGCACAAAAAGAGGTAATCCAAGAGCCTTCTGCGTTAACGACATTGTTACAAGAAGAAAGAGCGACAATTATGCAAGCTACACCGACGCTCTGGCAGGCGTTAATAACTGAATATCCAGAGAGGTTACAAAGGCTAAACGTACTCGTTGGCGGTGAAGCTCTTCCGGCACATTTAGCAAATAAATTAAAAGAATTAGGTTGCTCTATAACTAACTTATATGGACCAACTGAAACGACTATTTGGTCTACTTTCATGAACATTGATGACAGTGAAAATGGTATCCCTCCTATTGGAAGACCAATTTGGAATACAGAAGTGTACGTTTTGGATGCAGGGTTACAGCCTGTTCCACCTGGAGTTATCGGTGAATTATATATTGCAGGAGAAGGACTTGCGAACGGATATTTAGGAAAACCAGCGTTAACGGCTGAACGGTTTGTTGCAAACCCTTATGGAAAAGATGGAGCACGTATGTACCGCACAGGTGATCTTGTGAAATGGCGTAACGATGGTGTGTTAGAGTACATTAGTCGCGCAGATCATCAAATTAAAATTCGCGGTTTCCGAATTGAATTAGCTGAAATTGAAACGGTATTACAACGACATGAAAATATACAACAAGCAGTGGTAATGGTACGAGAAGATCGTCCAAATGATAAACGAATCATTGCGTATATCGTTGCCGAAGAGAAGGAACCAATTAATCTTTCGGAAATTCGTTCTTATGTTTCAGAAAGTTTAGCGAATTATATGGTGCCATCGGCATTTGTTGTGCTAGAAGAATTACCATTAACACCAAATAGTAAGGTTGATAGAAAGAAATTACCTGCTCCTGATTTTAATGGAATGAACAATGAGAGAGTTGCTAGAAATCCGAAAGAAGAAATATTATGTGATTTATTTGCTGAAGTACTTGGTGTTTCGCGAATTAGTATAGATGATAATTTCTTTGAAATGGGTGGCCATTCGCTTCTTGCATCTCGTTTAATGGCAAGAATTCGTGAAACGTTAAGTGTAGAATTAGGAATCGGAAAGCTATTTGAATCACCAACTGTTGCTGAATTAGCGAACCAGTTGGATCGTGCAAAAAGCGCAAGGCCAGCTATTAAGAAAGTAAGTAGGCCAAATGAAGTTCCACTTTCATTTGCACAGCGCAGGTTATGGTTCTTAAATTGTTTAGAAGGTCCAAGTCCTACTTATAATATTCCGTTAGTCATTCGTATGTCTGGAAAATTGAATGAGGAAGCACTGCAAGGTGCCTTTTATGATGTAGTTGAGAAACATGAAACACTTAGAACGATTTTCCCGAATTCACTTGGCAGTTCATATCAAAGAATTCTAGAAATGGATAAATTGAATTTAAAAATGATTATAACAAATACATGTAAGGATGAATTAGAAAGTACACTGTCTGAAGCTGTAAGATATAGCTTTAATCTTGATATCGAACCAGCAATTCGTTTGCAACTTTTTAAAGTGAGTGAAAACGAACATGTTTTACTAATTCTTTTGCATCATATTGTAGGAGATGGATGGTCATTACAAGCGTTAACGAGAGACTTTACAGCGGCTTATAAAGCACGATGTCAAGGTGATAGTGTTCAACTAGAAACCCTTCCAGTTCAATACGCAGATTATTCACTATGGCAACAACAGCTATTAGGTGATGAAACAAAACCAGACAGTATTATTTCAACACAATTAGATTTTTGGAAAGAAGAGTTAAAAGGTTTACCAGATCAAATGGAGTTACCTACAGATTACCAGCGCCCAATTGAAACTAGTTATCGCGGGGAAACAATTCATTTTCATTTAGATGAAGGTATGCATAGTAGGTTAGTGGAGCTCGCTCGTAAAAATGGAGTTAGTTTGTTTATGGTGTTGCAAGCAGGACTAAGTGCCTTATTTACAAGATTAGGTGCTGGAACTGATATACCATTAGGTAGTCCGATTGCTGGAAGAAACGACGATGTACTCACGGATATAGTTGGTTTATTTGTAAATACATTAGTGTTACGCACAAATACATCAGGAGATCCAAGTTTTAAAGAATTATTAAATAGAGTGAAACAGGTAAACCTTACAGCTTATGAAAATCAAGATGTTCCATTTGAACGACTTGTTGAAGTGTTAAACCCAGTACGAACTCGAAATAGTCATCCGCTGTTTCAAGTTATGTTAGCTTTCCAAAATACGCCAGAAGCAACGTTTAATGTACCGGATTTAGAAGCGAGCCTTGAAATTCAAAGTGTTGGTTCTGCAAAATTTGATTTAACATTTGAAATTAGCGAGAGTAACAGAGTTGATGGTACTCCAAACGGCTTACACGGATTGTTAGAGTTTAGTACCGATTTATATAAACGTGAAACGGTTCAAAAAATAATAGAACGATTCATTCTATTATTAGATGATGCAGAGAAACATCCGGATCAATCAATTGGTAGATTAGAAATATTAACTTTAGCAGAGCGAAATACAGTTTTAGAAAAGTGGAATGGTGGTTTTCAAATTGTACCTGAAATGACATTGCCACAATTATTTGAAAAGCAGGCTCATGTAAATCAAAATTCTATTGCTGTCGTCTTTGAAGATGAAAAGCTAACTTATGAAGAGTTAAATAGAAAAGCGAATAAAATAGCTCGTTTGTTAATAGCGAAAGGAATCGGTCCTGATCAACTTGTTGCTTTAGCGATGCCGAGATCTTTAAATATGGTTGTAAGCTTACTTGCTGTTCTTAAAGCTGGTGCGGGATACCTTCCGTTAGATCCGGATTATCCGTCAGATCGTATCTCATTTATGCTAGACGATGCGAAACCATCATGTGTTTTAACAAATTCAGATGTGGAAATTGAATGTGATGAGGCACTAAAGATTTTAGTTGATGATGTGAACGTAATAGAAGAAATTGAGAAATATAGTGAAGACAATATAGATGAAATGGAGCGCATGAAGCCGTTATCTCCTTCACATATTGCTTATGTTATTTATACGTCAGGATCAACAGGTAGACCGAAAGGCGTTATGATACCTCATCAAAATGTAGTAAGACTTTTAGGAGCAACTGATCATTGGTTCCAATTTGACGCAGACGATGTGTGGACGATGTTCCATTCATACGCTTTTGATTTCTCGGTTTGGGAAATTTGGGGACCTTTATTATATGGAGGGCGTTTAGTTGTAGTACCACATACTGTAAGTCGCTCGCCGAAAGAATTTTTACAGCTTCTTGTTAAGGAAAAGGTTACTGTTTTAAACCAAACTCCATCAGCGTTCTATCAATTGATGCAAGCAGATCGTGAAAATGAAGAGGTTGGTCAAAAATTATCTTTACGATATGTTGTTTTTGGCGGAGAAGCACTTGAACTAAGTCGATTAGAAGATTGGTATAGTCGTCATCCTTATAACGCACCGAAGCTTATTAATATGTACGGAATAACGGAGACGACGGTACATGTTAGTTATATTGAATTAGATGAAAGTATCGTATCTTTACGAGCAAATAGTTTAATCGGGTGCAGTATACCGGATCTTAAAGTATACGTATTAGATAACTATTTACAACCGATGCCACCTGGAGTAGTTGGAGAAATATATGTTGCAGGTGCAGGGCTCGCTCGTGGATATTTAGGAAGAGCAGGATTAACTGCAGAACGTTTTATCGCAGATCCATTTGGTAAGCCAGGTACAAGAATGTATCGTACAGGAGACCTAGCGCGCTGGCGTCAAGATGGGACGTTAGATTATATAGGACGTGCAGATCATCAAATTAAAATTCGTGGATTCCGAATTGAATTAGGGGAAATAGAAGCGGTAATAATGAAACATCCTAAAGTTGAACAAGTAGCTGTTATTGTACGGGAAGATCAACCAGGGGATAAACGATTAGTTTCTTATATCGTCGCATCAAATAATGAAACGATCGATACGAATGAAATGCGTCAGTATGCTGGAGGTAGTTTGCCAGATTATATGGTTCCATACGCTTTTGTAGTAGTAAATGAGTTACCTTTAACTCCAAACGGTAAATTAGATAGAAAGGCATTGCCAGCTCCAGAATTTATTGCATCATCTTCTAGCCGCGGACCAAGAACACCGCAAGAAGAAATGTTATGTGACTTGTTTACAGAAGTTTTAAGTGTGTCTCAAATTGGAATTGATGACGGATTCTTTGATCTTGGTGGTCATTCACTTCTTGCAGTGCAGCTGATGAGTCGCATTAAAGAGGCACTTGGAGTTGAACTAAATATCGGAACTTTATTTGCAGCACCTACTGTTGCAGGGCTTGCTGAAAGACTTGAAATGGGGAATGGTCAAAGTGCACTTGATGTGTTGCTTCCATTACGAGCAAGCGGAGATCAATTACCACTATTTTGTGTACATCCAGCAGGTGGATTAAGTTGGTGCTATGCAGGACTTATGAAATCTTTAGGAACAGATTATCCAATCTATGGTTTACAAGCACGTGGTATCGCTGAAAATGAAGAACTTCCAAAAAGCTTAGAGGAGATGGCGGCGGATTATTTAAAACACGTTCGTGAAATACAGCCTCACGGACCATATCGTTTACTCGGATGGTCGCTTGGAGGAAATGTTGTTCATGCAATGGCGGCGCAACTTCAAAATGAAGGGGAAGAAGTAGAATTACTCGTTATGCTTGATTCGTATCCTGGTCACTTCTTACCGAATACGGAAGCACCTACTGAAGAAGAAGCGTTAATCGCATTACTTGCTTTAGGTGGATATGATCCAGATAACATGGATGGTAAACCACTTACTATGGAAAGTGCGGTTGCAATACTTCGCAAAGATGGAAGTGCATTAGCAAGTCTTGAGGAAGAGACTATTTTAAACTTGAAAGAAACATATGTAAATTCAGTAGGGTTGTTAGGGAAATACGTGCCAAAAGTTTATAACGGGGATATTTTATTCTTTAGATCTACTGTTATACCAGACTGGTTTGATCCTATTTCTCCAAATACGTGGCTAAATTATTTAGACGGGGAAATCGTGCAGCATGACATTGATTGTAGACATAAAGATTTATGTCAGCCAGGTCCACTTACAGAAATTGGACAAGTGCTAGCGAAATATTTGCAGAATAAGAAAGGGGTAAGTAAAGTATGACGAATCCATTTGAAAATGATAATTACACATATAAAGTATTAATGAATGAGGAGGGCCAGTATTCTCTCTGGCCTGCCTTTCTCGATGTACCAATTGGATGGAATGTCGTACATGAAGAAGCTAGCAGACAAGTTTGCTTAGAATACGTTGAAGTTAACTGGAATGATTTAGAGCCGAAAAAAAATCAAATTAGCGAAAAAATATTAGTAGGAAAACAATAATGAAAGTAAAAATTAATCCAAAAGTAGTTGTAAGCATCGTTTATATAACAGCGATGTTTATGGCTGCGATGGATGCAACGATTGTGAATGTAGCACTGCAAACGATAAGCAAAGAACTGCAAGTGCCCCCATCTGCAATGGGAACTGTAAATGTTGGGTATTTAGTTAGCTTAGCTATTTTCCTTCCGATTTCTGGTTGGTTAGGAGATCGCTTTGGTACGAAAAAAGTATTTTTAACTGCCCTTTTCGTTTTTACAATTGCATCTGCACTATGTGGAATTGCTAATGATATTACTTCATTAAACATTTTTCGTATCATTCAAGGTGCTGGTGGCGGACTTTTAACACCAGTCGGGATGGCGATGTTATTCCGAACATTTTCACCAGAGGAAAGACCAAAAATTTCTCGATTTATTGTACTTCCAATTGCTGTAGCACCAGCGATCGGACCAATTATTGGTGGTTTCTTTGTAGATCAAATGTCTTGGCGCTGGGCATTTTATATTAATCTGCCGTTTGGCATCATTGCGTTGCTATTTGGACTTCTATTTTTAGCAGAGCATATTGAAAAATCGGCTGGTCGTTTTGATTCTCTCGGTTTTGTTCTTTCAGCACCAGGTTTTGCGATGCTCATCTATGCACTCAGTCAAGGCCCGTCAAAAGGTTGGGTTTCTCCAGAAATAATTAGTATTGGGATAGCTGGGATTGTATTACTTACATTGTTTATTATTGTAGAACTTAAAGTAAAGCAACCGATGTTAGATTTACGCTTATTAAAAGAACCGGTCTTTAGAAAAATGAGTCTTATTTCGTTGTTTTCATCAGCTGGTTTACTAGGAATGTTATTTATTTTTCCGCTTATGTATCAAAATGTAATAGGAGTTTCCGCGCTGGAGTCGGGTCTTACTACATTCCCAGAGGCGATTGGATTAATGATTTCTTCGCAGATTGTACCATGGTCATATAAGAAATTAGGAGCTCGAAAGGTAATCTCCATTGGATTAGTAAGTACGGCGGTTATCTTTATTTTATTAAGTTTTGTAAATCATGATACGAATCCATGGCAAATTCGGGCACTATTGTTTGGCATTGGTATTTTCTTAGGCCAATCTGTCGGTGCGGTTCAATTTTCTGCTTTTAACAATATTGCACCACCTTCTATGGGTAGAGCAACTACTATATTCAATGTGCAAAACCGATTAGGATCAGCAATAGGAGTTGCTGTTTTAGCTAGTATACTATCTGGTTTTGGAAGTAATAACGTACAGAATAATGCACAGTCAGATTTCTTACCATATCAAGCAGCATTAATTGGATCAGCAATATTTTTACTCATAGCATTACTATTTTCTTTACGTATTTCTGATAAAGAGGTAATGTCAAAGAAGAATAAAAAGCCGTTATCTGTATTACAAAAAGAGAAAGAAGTTGTAAATGAATGAGTTGCAGCATGCTAATACTCTTTTGAAATAAAGTAATATTGGCATTTAAAAGGAGAGAGTTTACATGATAGAGAGTAAAGTTGTAGATTCTGTACCAACTCTTAATGAGAATAGTTGTCAAATATGGTGGGCAAGAATTTCAGATTTACAATCATGGCATTACAATTTACTAAATGATGTAGAGCGAGAGAAAGCAAATTCATATCATCATTCGGCAGACCGTGCGCGTTTTATAATAGGGTGTGTAAGTAGTAGATTAGTACTTGGAAAGGTACTTTCTATGTCGCCAGTCCAAGTGCCAATTGATCGAATGTGCCCAGTATGTAAATTACAACATGGCAGACCACAGTTACCAGAAGGTATGCCGCAAATATCAGTCTCACATTCGGGTGAGTGGGTTGTTGTTGCATTTACTAAATCTGCACCTGTTGGTGTTGATGTTGAGCAAATGAATCCAAATGTAGATGTTATGAAAATGGCAGAGGGCGTATTAACAGACATTGAAATAGCACAAGTTATGAAGTTACCTGATGAGCAGCGACTAGAAGGATTTTTAACATATTGGACTCGAAAAGAAGCAGTGCTGAAAGCGACAGGTGAAGGACTATTGATCCCACCAGTAGAAATTACAGTATCAGCTCCAAATGACCCTCCAAAATTGTTGATTTTTAAAGATAGACAAGAGTTAGCAGAAAATACAATGATGGAAGATGTAAGACCTAGTTTAGATTATATGGCTTCCATTGCAATATTTAGTAAAGAAGTAACTGAAATTACGCAGTTAGACGCGGGATTGCTATTAAATCATCGTTAATTTTTAATAAAATTTCTTATAGAAGAGGTGTTCCTCATGTTAGTAGCGGAAAATAGAAAAACTGAATTAACTTATAATGTACAGGCAATTAAAGATATGTTGTTTTCTAGAAATACGTCATCTATTCTAGCTTTAGAAAAACTTGTAAAAGATACAGTTCAATTTGATGTACTTGAACAGGAAGCGCTCGATAGACAATACATTCCCAAAGAAGCAAAGAATTTCTTTGATAAAAACGGAACATTTCTTTATCGCGTATCTAATGTTAGTTATAAAGGTAAGGTGTTATCTGAAAATCTAATTTTTGCAGACACTTCGTTTTTACCGGATACAATAAAGAGTGAATTAGAGAGTGGAAATATTCCTGTTGAAAACCTTATAGAAAAGATGGAAGTAAGAAGAAATGTATTATATGAAGGATATCAGCCATCTGGAAATATTATCGAATTGTTTGATGGATGTTCTGTTGCGGCGAATGTTTATCCAACTAGAAAATATCAAATTGTAAGTAACTGCAAATGTGTATTTTATATTTGTGAAGTGTATCATGCAGAGAATATAAAGGAACTGCTTAAATAAGAACTAAACAATAAACAAGAAACCAGCCTATAAAATGGCTGGTTTCTTGTTTATTTAACAGCTTCTTTTAATTCTTTTCCTGCTTTAAATGCTGGAACTTTACCAGCAGCAATCTGAATTTCTTCTCCAGTTTGCGGATTACGCCCTGTACGAGCAGATCTTTCACGCACTTCAAAAGTTCCAAAGCCGATTAGTTGCACTTTATCGCCAGATTGTAATGCATTAGCAATTGTGTCAAATACGGATTGTACAGCTGCAGAAGCATCTTTTTGAGAAATATCAGCTGATTGTGCTACATTTTTAACTAATTCTGTTTTGTTCATGTTTTCACCTCATAAAAATTTTTTTAGAATGAATGTTTTAGTATAATGGTTAGTAAAGATAAAGCTAACTTTGTGATTAGAAAGAATGCTGTATATTTATGTTAATTTCGTTGAAAGAAACTGAATCCCTGCTAATATTTAGGGATTAATTAAGAATTGATGCATACAACAAGCTGTAATATGAGGATGAGGGGGAATATACGGATGATTTTTCGTGAAAAGAATGAGAAAGAAAGTATATTAATTCGTCAACATGATCATGGTTTTTTAGCTGGTGAAATTGCAAGACATATAATAGAAGATTTTTTTGAAGATAAAATATACTTAAAAGAGACAATTGATGCTATATATGAGCATGATAGAGGATGGATAGAGCTTGATAAAGTACCAATTTTGAATGATACTAAAAATATTCCATATACATTTATGGATTGTCCAAGTTCATTACGCTTTGTTTTTTATACGATTGGTTTGAATGCAATTGAAGAGTCAAATCCATACGGGGCGCTACTTTGTAGTAAGCACTTTTTATCATTTTCATTAAATGAGGAAGATGAAGAGATGATGTCTTTTTATAAAAATGAATTGGAACGACAAAAAAGAATTTTGAAAACGTTAACAAAAGAACAATATGCGATGTTTGATAAACATTATAGATTATTAAAGTTTTGTGATGAACTTTCTTTATATGTATGTATGAATAAACCTGGTGTAAAAAAGAAAGATGAAATTGATTTATTTAAAGAGGGTTTTGAAGGAACAGAAATGTTTAATAGTAAGGGGGAGAAGCCTATTCAAGCTGAATGGGTGGATGAAGAAACAATTCAAATTACATCGTTTCCATTTAAAACGGAATTTTATACATATGTAAAATATAAAACTATAAATAAACATGAAGTTAAAGAAAAAGGGATTGTAAAAGCTGATAGAGAATCGGAAATGAAGAAGCAAAACATTCGTTTCATACAATAAGGAGGAGATTTAGATTGAAAGATTACATGTTAAAACAGTTTGATTACCATGCTTGGGCTAATACACGATTATTCAACCGACTAAAAGAGTTACCAAACTATGAGACAATTTTTAATGAACAGATACAGAGTGTATTCCCATCAATTAAGGATACTTTTGTACATATTTATATTACAGATCAAGTGTGGTTACACATATTGCATGGTAAAAGTATGAGTGAAGTAATACAAGACCGAGAAAAATTACGAAAACAAATCGAAACTAAATCGTTACATGAATTAGAAAAAATGTTTGAAAACATGGCAAATCAATATAAAGAATTTTTAAGTAGAATACAAGACGTAAATACTGTATTTGTTATTGAGAACCCATATGCAGGTGCATTAGACACTTCCATTTTAGAGTTAGTGCAACACGTCGTAAATCATGGTACATATCATAGAGGGAATATAACAGCAATGATCCGTCAACTTGGTTATTCATCTACAATGATGGATTTTGTACTTTATTTACATATGGTTCAGGAGGGAAAGGAATTGAAATAGAGAAAAAAGGAATGGCTTATTATAAATGAGCCATTCCTTTTTTTAGTGATTAACTTGCCTGTTTTTTATGACTTTCTTTCAATTTCTCTGCTTGTAAAAAGCGATTCGTTTCAGCGACAACAATACCACTTAATCCGATTAGGCCAATTAAGTTTGGAATCGCCATAAGTCCATTTGCAATATCGGCAAATGTCCATACGACACCTAGCTTTAAATTAGCACCTATTGCAATCATAACGATAAAGATTGCTTTATAATATCGTACAGCACCTTGTCCGAATAAATAAGCTACACACTTCTCTCCGTAATACGACCAACCTAAAATAGTAGAGTAGGCGAATAATATAATGGCGATACCGAGAATCATACTACCAGCAGTACCGAATACGGATTGGAATGCTAATGTTGTAGCTTCAACACCAGTTTTACCTGATTTCCATGCGCCTGTAGTAATTAATACTAGCCCCGTAATTGTACATACAATAAATGTATCTAGAAAAGTACCAGTCATAGAAACTAAAGCTTGTTTTGCAGGTGAATCTGTTTTGGCAGCAGCCGCAGCAATAGGAGCACTCCCTAAACCAGCCTCGTTAGCAAATACACCACGTGCCATTCCTATTTGAATTGCAGATGCAACTGTTGCTCCGATAAAACCACCGGCAGCTGCAGTACCTTGAAATGCACCAGAAAAAATAAGTGAAAATGCTTCTGGAATTTGATCAAAGTGATAGAAAATAATAATAAGGCCAGCGATTATATAAAAGAATGCTTTAATAGGAACGATATATCCAGTAACTCTACCAATCTTTTTTACACCGCCCAAAATAACGATAGCGATTAAGAATGACATGAGTATACCAGTTAATGCAGGAGGGAAAGAAAAATTGATTCGCATTGCCTCTGCAACTGAATTAGATTGAACCATATTACCGATACCGAAAGAAGCAGCTGTGCCGAATATAGCGAATAAAACAGCCAGCCATTTTTTCCCTAAACCACGTTCTAAATAATACATTGGTCCACCGGAGTATTCACCATTTTCATTACTAACACGGTATTTCACCGCAAGGATTGCTTCGGCATACTTTGTTGCCATTCCAAATAAAGCAGTAATCCACATCCAAAAGATTGCGCCGGGTCCACCGATTGTCACAGCAGTTGCGACACCTGCTATATTTCCCATACCAATCGTTGCAGCCATAGCTGTCATCAGTGCTTGGAAGTGACTAATATCTCCAGAAGATGATGTATCCTCTGATTTTTTAAAAGCTAGCTTGTGAGCGTATATTAGTTTACTAAACTGTAAACCTTTTAAGCGCACTGTGAGAATGATACCAGTTCCAACGAGTAGCAACAAAGTTGGTAACCCCCACACATACTGATTAATTTGTTCTAATACTTTACTTACTGTCTCCATCTGTATTCTCCTTTTTTAGAAAAAATAAAAACCACTTCAAGGAAATGAAATGGTCTCTGGAGAAACAAGGGATAGAAAAATAAACCGATACAAATCGGCATTTTCTTTCGCTTGTCTCTGTCCTTTTACCTGAGAGATTATCCGCTAGATTAGCGGATTTGCTCCTTCGGTGCTCGTTTTCCTCCGCGCTATATTAAGCGAGAGGGAGTCTCTCCAGAGATTCGTCCCCATGCAGTTCTACTTGTAAACAAGACCTGAGAGTTTCAAAGTTGGTTCAGCAACTTTTTGCCCCGTCGGTAGATCAATAGACCTTCTCCTGAATGGTTCATCCGAATTATAAAATTAAAAACTTAAACGCATTGATTGTGTATAGAATCAATAAAAACATTATAGATATACAATTAGTGAAATGCAATCATTTTTTATTTTGAAATAGTAAATAAACTTATTTTTTTGGTATTCCTAATTTATCTTCTATTTTATGATCTCAGGAGAGATTACTTATTATATATTCGAAAAATGAATGGTGATAAAAGAGATAGGACGTAACAATGTAGGATTATTTATGTCTTACTTTCAAATTTTCAATTCTGAATTATTTGAATTATAATTGTTGTATGTGTGGAATAAACCAATATTTTATAGGGAAATGAGTTGATAAATTGCCAAGAATAAAAAAAATAGGGCGTTTTTGTCCTGTGGATGATGAAGGATTTATTATAAACGATGCACATTTTAATAAAATTCAGCCTGTGTTTTTGGAGGTAATACAAGAAATAAAGGATACTTGTTGTCAATTTTTGCGGGATGATTTGCACAGTGTTTATATAAGGGGTTCTATTCCAAGAGGGATTGGGATAGAAGGGGTTGCAGATGTAGATATGATTATATTAGTTCGAAAGAATCCTCAAGTAATTGACTTAAGCTGGAGAAAGGAGCTAGAAGTCCAAATTACACAGCAGTTTAATTGTATATCAGGAGTGGAGTTAAGTTTTTATAGTGAAAAAGAAGTAATAAACTCAGAGGATTTTTCTTTTATAGGATTTATGATTCAGACACATAGTGTATGTATATTAGGTGAAGACGTAAAATTATATTTACCTAAATATAAAGTAAGTCAGGAGATAGTGTATGAACATCTCATTCATTTGCGGAAACAAATTGAACAAACACACGAAGAGTTAATTCATAATAAGGACGTAGATGATATAGAGGATTGTTGTCGTTGGATCATGAAGATTGTAGTCAGGGCAGGTCTAGCATTAACAATTGATAGAGAAGGGCTGTATTCCAGGGACTTATATCCAGCATATGAGTTATTTAGTAAGCATTTTCCCGAACAAGAAAAAAATATGAGGAAAGCACTACAATATGTAATTGAACCGATAAAAGATATAGAAGAAATCTTATCATTTTTAGATACGTTTGGTGATTGGTTGATAGAAAAAGCAGAGGATTCTTTGAAAAATATACAAATTTAATAAACTATAATTTCATTATGTAAACAGGTTGTATTGAAGAATAGAAGAGAGGAGAGATATTGGGATTTTTACATTGTGGATGTATTCTCGCAAGGCAAGTATTCAGGTAATCAACTTGCGTTATTTATGGGAAATTAGGGATTTTATAGTTAGGGAATCAATGATCTTAATGTCCGTGATTTTGCAGATTATTATGGAATCACAGAGGATATGGCAACAGGAAGCTCAAATGGATGTTTAGCGGCGTATCTTATAAAATATCGTTATCTTGGAACGGAAAAGATAAATATGCATGTCGAACAAGGGTATGAGATAAATCGCCATTCTCTAATACACATACAAGCAGAGGTGATTGAGAGTAAAATTAATGTTTGCATTGGTGGAAAAATAGAAAGTATTGCAAGTGGGAAATGGACCGTATCATAAGGGGGATTAGAAATGCTATTAAAAACAATATTTTGC
The DNA here is from genome assembly GCF_979253805.1 of Bacillus sp. AC266. Classification (NCBI taxonomy): domain Bacteria; kingdom Bacillati; phylum Bacillota; class Bacilli; order Caryophanales; family Bacillaceae; genus Bacillus; species Bacillus sp. AC266. The sequence goes on along the minus strand of NZ_CEEDEC010000001.1, from coordinate 1,059,472 downwards.
AAGGTGGAAGAAGAGAAAAGGGAATTGTTTTCTGATGCGCAAGAAAAATGGCGTGATTTACAGTATTTAGACGGATTCTATGGACAATTTGGTGGGTGGAATGAAGGGGAAGCGTGTGTATATACTTTATGGGAAGATAGAAATGCATATCAATCATTCATGAATGATGCTCATGATACAATTTTTTTAAATAGTAATCAAGAAGGCACATATATTTCCTGTAATATTGAAATGTTTCAAACGTTGTATGATATAACAGAAACTCCTTTGAAAGACGTAACTGCACAAGGGTCATTTGTAAGAGTTGCAATTTGCGATGTGAAAGAAGGAAAAGAAAAGTATTTTTTACATAAGCAAGAAACAATTTGGAATAAAGGAATGGAAAATGCAAAAGGAATGTTAGGTGGAGTTGTTGGGAAGTCTTTAAAGACTGAAAATCGTTACATAGTATTAACGTATTGGCAAGATGAAATAGCACACGAACTCTATATGAAAGAAATTTTCCCAGAGTTATATCAGTCAGCAAATGTAAATGAGTATGTTGAAAATATAAATGGGAAGAGAGTTATTCGGAAGGAAGAATGGTCTGTTGCCGCTTCTAAATAAAGTTAGAACTTATTAAAGTAGCTAGTTTCGAAAAATTCAATACAGAACATTAGTCCTTGTGCAATTACTTTGTACAAGAATAAGAGGGGGGATATTTAAATGAGTAGAGTTTTAAGATTTGAATTGCAAGTCCCAAACCCTGAAGAAGCTATTCAATTTTATACAAATAGTTTTGGATGGAAGTTTGAAAAAGTGCCTGGGCCACATGACTATTGGTTCATAATTACAGGTGAGAGTGATAGACTTGGTATCGATGGTGGATTAATGAAATCACCTGATGGTGCTACTAGGACAACTAATTCGATTGAAGTACCTTCAGTTGATGAGTACATAAATAAAGTTATTGAAAATGGTGGACAAGTAGTTGTACCTAAAACTGCTATTCCTAATATGGGTTACTTTGCTTATTGTATAGATAATCAAGGGCTACTTTTTGGAGTATGTGAAGAAAATAGTGAAGCGTAAAAAATTAGGGGAGTTCGAGATTATTTTGTTTGTTGAACGATGTTTTCTATCAAAGATTATAATTATTGAACACTTTTGTATAAAAACTAGTATTCGTTTAGTTGAAGAAGGATCCATTTTGATTATTTTCAAAAGGGTTCTTTTTTATTTTTCACATATTGTGAGTTATTTAGGCATGATTAATCAAACTTATATCGGTATATTATCTATGAAAAAAGTAAATAAATGATGTTATATTCAAGGGTTGATCTATTGACTGCTAAACAGTTTGAGGTGAAAAGGAAAAGAGGACCAATTATTTTCGTGTAAACATGTAATTAAGTGAAGACGTCATATACCCTTTCATGTTAATATATTTAAGTTATAATAGGAGGCTTACCCTTTTGTATTGTACGGTAGAAGCAGTGTGAGCTTGAAATTTTTTATGAAAAGGATGTGCCTAACTTGCGTATCAATAAATTTATTAGTGAAGCTGGAAAAGCGTCTCGACGTGGAGCAGATAAGTTAATTAACGAGAGAAAAGTAATTATTAACGGTAAGGTTGCAAAAATTGGTGACCAAGTAAATCCAGGTGATGACGTACGAGTAAATGGAGAGCAACTTCGTATTGCTCGAGACCATGTGTATATCGCTTTAAATAAACCAGTAGGTATTACATGTACAAGTGAAAAAGCAGTAAAAGGTAATATTATCGATTTAGTGAATCATCCTTTACGAATCAATCACATCGGACGTCTCGACAAAGACTCAGACGGTTTAATTTTGTTAACGAATGATGGCGATATCGTTAATGAGATTTTACGTGCTGAAAACAAACATGAGAAAGAATATATCGTTTCAGTAGATAAGCCGATTACACCGGAGTTTTTAGAAAAAATGGCAGCAGGTGTTAAAATTTTAGATACAAAAACACTTCCTTGTGAAGTAACACAGTTATCAAAATATGAGTTCCAAATTATTTTAACACAGGGGCTAAATCGTCAAATTCGCCGTATGTGTGAAGCTTTGGGTTATCAAGTATACACGTTAAAACGTACGAGAATTATGAATATTGAGTTGAATAATTTACCAGTCGGACAGTGGAGAGATTTATCGAAAAAAGAGAAAAAACGCCTATTTTCAGACTTAAATTACGAACCACAAGATTGGTAAAAAAGAGAAGGGGAGACCAAAAAATGTTTTTGGTTTCTTTTTTTTGAATAAAAAATATATTTTTAACACTTGTAAAAATAAAATGAATAGGATATATTAAATAACAATAAATGTAATTGTTACAAAAGCAAAGAAAAGGACACGAGTTATTTTAAACGGTTATACAGAGAAGGAAGGAAAGCT